>NZ_FOUR01000011.1 GCF_900114925.1 Marinobacter pelagius
TCCCCGCCCATTCTCCCAAGCACCAAAGGTGCACTGATGCGCCCTGGTCGTGAACCATCAAGAGACTGGTGCCACACGTTGGCAAACCACGACATCTGTATCCACTTGGACACGATCAGGCACCGACGGTTTTCTGGGGCTTCGGCCAGGGGCCGCCTCGCTGTTCGCGACCAGCGGTCTTGATCCTGATGGGTGTCTGGTGCGGATCAGTCCGCAACCACCACTGAGAACAACGGGTGCGTATTGGAAGGGAGGAGCCACCACAACCGGCGGTTGTGGTGGATTGGTATTGCCTGTTGACTACGGCTGGCTAATGGGTGACCCCATTTTCAGTTCACCCCAGGTTCTTTTTCATGAACTTCTGGATTTCCCCGACAATACCGCTCCGGAACGCCAGTACCGTGATGATGAAGATACCCCCAAGGATGGGATCAACCCAGTCCCGCAGCGGGCCCTGGGAGAGCTGGTACTCCACGTTCACCACGAAGGTCGCACCTACAACTGGGCCCAGCAGAGTGCCCATGCCGCCCACCAGGGTCATCAGGATGACCTCACCGGACATGTGCCAGTGGGCATCGTTGAGGGAGGCCAGCTGGAACACTACCGACTTCATGGAGCCCGCCAGGCCGGCCAGCGCTGCAGAGATCACGAAGGCCAGGGTTTTGTAACGATCCACGTTGTAACCCAGAGAGACCGCGCGGGGTTCGTTCTGCTTGATGGCCTTCAGCACCTGTCCGTACGGACTGTTGACGATACGCTGCACCAGCAGGTAGCAGGCGATGAAAACAGCCAGCACGAAGTAGTACATGTTCAGGTTGTCTTCGAGGTTGATGAAGCCAAACAGCTGGCCTCTCGGGATGCCATGCATGCCGTCTTCACCGCCGGTAAATTCCGACTGGACGAAGAAGAAAAACACCAGCTGCGACAAAGCCAGGGTGACCATGGCGAAGTAGATGCCCTGCCGGCGGATCGACAGCAACGCGAAGCCGAGACCCAGCAACGTGGCAACGGCGGTGCCGGCAATGATGCCCATCTCGGTGGTCAATCCGGAATAGTTGGTCAGCAGGTATCCGGTGGTGTAACCGCCGGTCGCCAGGAAGGCGGCGTGGCCAAAGGAAAGCAACCCGGTAAAGCCGAACAACAGGTTAAAGGCCACCGCAAACAGCGCAAAGCACAGGATTTTCATCAGGAAAACCGGATACATCGCGAACGGTGCTGCCAACAGCAAAATCAGCAGAACCGCGTTCACTATCATTTTCTTCCGGTTTTCTGCGTTCTGCTGTTCCAGAATGGCTTTTTGAATGTCGGTCTGAGTGATAGGCTGATTCATGGTTACGCCTCCTTACCAAACAAGCCACTGGGACGGAACATCAGAACGACCACCATGACCAGGAAAATGACGGCGGATGCGGCTTCCGGATAGTAGGTTTTGGTGAGGCCTTCGATTACCCCCATCGCTATACCCGTGAGAATGGCGCCACCGATCGACCCCATCCCGCCGATAACCACCACCGCAAACACGACGATTAGCAGGTTCGAGCCCATGACCGGCGTGACCGAGTAGATGGGCGCCGCCAGAACACCGGCGAACGCCGCGAGCATGACACCAAACCCGTAGGTCAGGCTGACCAACAACGGCACGTTGATACCAAACCCCTGCATCAGCTGGGAATCTTCCGTTCCGGCGCGCAGGTAGGAGCCCAGTTTGGTTTTCTCGATCATGAACCAGGTGCCGAAACAGACCAGTAGCGCCACAACGATGACCCAGGCCCGGTAATAAGGCAGGAACATGAAACCCAGGTTCATACCACCCTTGAACATATCGGGCATGGAATAGCGCAGGCCGGACACGCCATAGATATTGGTCAGGACACCCTGGATCAGCAGGGCGACGCCGAAAGTCAGCAGAAGGCTGTAGATGTGATCCTGACCGGCAATCCGGCGCAGGAGAAAATATTCGATAACCACCCCGAACACGCCAACGGTCAGTGGCGCCAGAAACAGGGCTACCCAGTAGTTGACGCCCAGTGCATCAAACATGATCACGGTGACCATGGCACCCAGCATGTACATGGCGCCATGGGCAAAGTTGATAATCTTCAGCAGACCAAAGATCACCGCCAGGCCCAGGCTCAGCAGGGCGTAGAAGGCACCGTTAATAATCCCGATCAGCAGCTGGCCGGACAGTACGGCAAACGGGACACCGAAAATCATGGACATGTTGCTAACTCCAAAAGCAGCACAGACGCAATTGCGCTTTTCGTCTTTGCAGGTTCCTGAGGGCTCTCCGCCTGGTGGCGGAGAGCCCTGTTGCTTGCGGTTTTACTTACTTGTTAACCAGCTTGCACTTGCTCTCGGAGAGCGGACGGAAGGCTTCATCGGCCGGGATGGTACGAACGATGTCGTACAGGTCCCATTCGCCGGTGGAGTCTTCAGGGGATTTGACCTGTGCCAGGTACATGTCATGTACCATGCGGCCATCTTCGCGAACGATGCCGTTCTTGGCGAACATGTCGTTGACCGGGTTCTCCATCATCCACTTGCGCACAGTCTGGGAGTCGTCGGAGCCGGTAGCTTCAACGGCCTTGAAGTACTGCATGGCGCTGGAATAGATACCGGCGTGGACCATGGTCGGACGGGCACCGGTCTCTTCCATGAAGCGATCGGACCACTCGCGGGTCTCGTCGTTCATGTCCCAGTACCAGCCGGTGGTGAGCTGGAGACCCTGCGCCACTTCGGTACCGAGGGCGTGAACATCACTCAGGAAGACGACGAGACCGGCAATGGTCTGGCCTGCCTGGGTTACACCGAACTCACCGGCGGTGGTGATGGCGTTGGTGGTATCGGCACCGGCGTTGGCCAGGGCGATAACGTCAGCACCGGAGGCCTGGGCCTGAAGAATGTAGGATGAGAAATCGTCGGTCGGGAACGGATGACGGATGCTGCCGACAATTTCCCCACCATTGGATTCCACCACGCGGGTCACGTCCGCTTCCATGGCATGGCCGAAGGCGTAATCGGCGGTCAGGATAAACCAGGACTTGCCGCCCTCCTGAACGATGGCCGTCGGTGTACCGATGGACAGTGCATAGGTGTCATACACATAGTGGATGTGGTTCGGCGTGCAGTGCTCATTGGTAATACTGGAAGCCGCAGAGCCATTAACCAGACCAAGCTTGTTGCTCTCTTCAAGGATCTTGGTGGCCGCGATAGTGACGGAAGAAGCAACCAGGCCGCTTACCATGTCCACGTTATCGTTTTCGACCCATTTGCGCACGGTGCTTGAGGCTACATCCGGGCTATTCCGGTCGTCGGCACTGACCACTTCAATTTTCGCGCCTTTGACCTTGCCACCGAAATCGGCAATCGCCATTTCCAGGGCCTTCAGGCCGTTGGGGCCGGCCAGGTCACGGTAGGTACCGGACATGTCAGCCAGGTAACCGATCTTCACCGTGTTATCAGTGATTTCGGCCTGGGCGCCGCCCACCATCAGGGCTGATGCAACGGCTGATGTCAGAAGCTTTTTCATCATTGTCATTGTTGTATCTCCGCTACTGTCTTGCGTTGGTTGTTCGGGTTGTTGTTGCTTTTTTTGGTTGTTGCTCTCTTCTATCCGGTGTTACACACCCAAATAGTCGTTTAGCAGCGACTGCTTGGCCTCAAGCTCGTCGGCGCGTATCTCTTCCACGATCTGGCCATGCTCGACCACGTAATGGCGGTCAGCCAGCGGCTTGGCGAAGTGGAAATTCTGCTCCACCAGGACAATCGTCAGCCCTTTCTTCTTCAGGGCAGTCAGCACCTCTCCCAGCTTCTCCACGATCACCGGGGCAAGGCCCTCGGTAATTTCGTCGAGCAACAGCATATTGGCACCGGTACGCAGGATGCGCGCCATCGCCAGCATCTGCTGCTCACCGCCGGAGAGCTTGGTGCCCTGGCTGAATCGGCGTTCGTAGAGGTTGGGAAACATGGTGTAGATTTCTTCCAGGCTCATGCCGCCGCTGCGCACCACCGGTGGCAGGGTCAGGTTTTCCTGGACGTTGAGTGACGAAAAAATGCCCCGATGTTCGGGGCAATACCCGACACCCAACCTGGCAATATGATGGGGAGCGCAGGACATGGTCTCCTCCCCGTTGATCATGATGGAGCCGGTACGGCGACCCACCATGTTCATGATCGCTTTCAGGGTGGTAGTGCGGCCGGCGCCGTTACGCCCGAGCAGGGTGACCAGTTCACCCCGGTTAACCACCATGTCGATGCCATGCAGGATATGGGACTCGCCATAGAAGGCGTGCAGTCCGGAAACCCGCAGCTGTTCGTATTCCTTGTCCGGTCCGTGACTCATTGGGCGGCCTCCGCACTGGCGGGATTCGTCTCGGTCGCGCCTCGCTCGCCACTACCGTCGGATCCCATGTAAACCTCGCGCACACGGGGATCGGCAGACACGGTTTCGTAGTCGCCTTCGGTCAGAACGGCCCCCTGGGCCAGCACGGTGATGCGGTCACACAGTTTGCTGACCACACTCAGGTTATGCTCCACCATCAGCACCGTCCGGCCCTTGGCGGCACTGCGCACCAGCTCGACCACACGGTCCACATCCTCGCTGCCCATGCCCTGGGTCGGTTCATCGAGCAGCAGGATTTCCGGCTCCATCGCCAGCGTGGTCGCCAGCTCCAGTGCCCGCTTCCGGCCGTACGCAAGCTCCACAGTGGTGGTGTTGGCAAAACTGGTCAGCCCGACCGCGTCCAGTAACTCCATGGCGCGTTCGTTGAGCTTGTTCAGTCGGGCTCCGGCTTGCCAGAAGCTGAAGGAGTTCCCTTCGAAGGTCTGCAATGCAACGCGGATGTTTTCCAGCGCGGTCATGTGCGGGAATACTGCCGATATCTGGAAGGAGCGAACCACACCCTTGCGGGCGATGGCGGCGGATTTCAGGGAGGTGATGTCCTCGCCTTTATAGAGGATTTTTCCCCTGGTCGGGATCAGGAACTTGGTCAGGAGATTGAAAACCGTGGTCTTGCCGGCACCGTTGGGGCCGATCAACGCATGGATGTCGCCTTTCCGGATATTGAGGTTCACGTCGTCTACGGCGACGAACCCCTTGAACTCCTTGACCAGGTTACGGGTCTCGAGAACGTACTGTTCACTCATGAGCCACTATACCCTTTGTTATTGTTGTACTTCTGAATTAACTACAGAGTAGATTGACGTATACGTAAACGTCAATACCTAATTTCTGTATTTTTCCGGGGGAATCGAATAGGTCATAGTGGAGTGCGCCACCGGCTCTTCCACCCCCTCGGAATAGACAAACACTTCCCCGACTCCCATGGTCCGCCCCACCTTCAGAAGGTTCGCACGGGCCCATATCGCGGCATGGGCCGCCGGCTTTCTGAGGAAGTTGATGTTCAGGTTGGTAGTCACCGCAAGGGGCACCAATCCGATCTTGCTCAACAGGGCGGCGTACATGGTTACGTCCGCCAGTCCCATCATCGCCGGCCCGGACACAGTGCCTCCGGGCCGCAGGTGCTCCTCATCCACCTCCAGCCGCATCTCGGCCCAGCCGTCCCCGAGCTTCTGCAGAGTGCCAAATGCCTCACCCTGCGGAAACTGCTCTTCGAGGAACGCCTGGAGCTCTTCGAAGGTGATGATCATGCGTCGACTTCGTCCTTGGCACGGTTACGGAGCACGAATCGCTGGATCTTGCCGCTCGGGGTCTTCGGCAGCTCATCCACAAACTCGATCTCCCGCGGGAAGGCGTGGGTGGACAGGCGACGACGGACCAGTTCCTGGAGCTCGTCTTTCAGGGCCTGATCATCCGCCGGCTCCTGACCGCTCTTGATGACCACGTAAGCCTTGATAATAGCACCCCGCTTCTCATCCGGCTTCGCCACCACACCCGATTCGGCGACGGCGGCGTGCTCAAGCAGAGTACTCTCCACGTCGGCGGGGCCAACCCGGTAACCGGCGGTGGTAATGATGTCGTCGTCACGACCACTAAAGGAGAAGCTGCCGTCACCGTGGCAGATCACCATGTCACCGGTGAGGTAGTAACCGTTCACAAACGGGTCTTTCTCACCCCAGGTGTAGCCATCAAAGTGGAACAGCGGAGATGCTTTCACGTCCACGGCCAGCTGACCGATCTCGCCCTCGCCTACTTCCTCGTTCTTCTCGTTCAGCGCAACCACCTTGTGGCCTGGTGAGGAATAACCCATGGAGCCTTCCCGCACCGGATGCTCGAGACCATGGAAGTTGCAGCAGGTCATGCCGGTCTCGGTCTGGCCGTAATGGTCCTTCACCGGACAGAAATGACGATTCCTGATCCAGTTGACCACCTCCGGGTTCAAAGGTTCACCGGCACTGCTGCAGACACGCAGGCCCAGGTTCTCACCTTCCGGCAGCACCTGGTCGTTGGCCTTGAGCAGGCGATAGGCCGTTGGGGCCGCCGCCAGGTTGGTGATCTTGTGCTTGCGGATCATGTCGTAGGTGGATTCGGGGGTGAATGCACCGGGGTTGAAGTGGGTAGCGTGGCCCATCATCAGCGGGCCGACCACCGCGTAGTAAAGACCGTAGGCCCAGCCTGGATCGGCCACGTTCCAGAATACATCGTCCTCACGCAGGTCGATGGCGTACTTCATGTAAACATAAAACGCCAGCAGCGCCTTCGCCGGTACCGCAACGCCTTTCGCCTTGCCGACGGTGCCGGAGGTGAACATCTGCAGGAACGGATCGGAACCCTTGATCATCACCGGCTCGAACTGGTCGGACTGCTGAGCCAGGGTCTCCTCGAAATCCTGGACATCGGCGCCGGTCTCGCTGGCATTGACGCACAGCACCGGGGCGCAGTCCTTCACTTCGGTGAGCTTCGGGTAGTTGGCGGGATCAGTAACTACAAGCTTGGTACCGGCACGCTCAAGGCGGTACTCGATGGCGCCCGAGCCAAACGCAGTAAACAGTGGCTGGTAGACCGCGCCGGCCCGGAGGGCGCCGGCGATGACAATCAGAAGTTCCGGGCCTCGGGGCAGCAGGCCGGCAACCCGATCGCCCTTGCCGATTCCCTGGGATTTCAGGTAGTTGGCAAAGCGGGCGGAGGCAGCCTTGAGCTCCGCGAATGTCAGGGTGCCATCACCACCATCTGCTGTTTCGTAGAACAGGGCTACCTTCTGTGGGTCGGTGGCCCACTTGTCACAGATCTCGTGGCATACGTTCAAGCCGCTATCAAGACGTCCGTCCAGGATGTCCGCTTCCAGAGCGGCTGCATCAAAGTTGTTGTACACATCGGTGTATTTCGGAAGGCTCATCGTGAACTCCTGTTGTTTTTATCTTTGAATGCACAGGTCCAAGGTTTAGCACAGGCTTCACTTTACGTAAAGGTAAACCTTAGACTAATAACCGCCCCTTTTGCGGTCGTTTTATCACGTCATCCGCAAACGGGCCGGGAGATCAGGACTTTGGCGTAATATCACCTTTGTGGCGGGCTGAAAGGATATGATGGAGGCCGTCACACTCCACCAACGGGTCATCGCAGTTCACCACGATATCGGAGCGGGCGATCACGTAGCCCTTGCCGGTAATGCTGTTTTTCACTACCTGGTACTCGCCCTCGGTTTCCACCGAGGTGAACTCGCCGATAAAGCCGGTTTCCCTCAGGGAGACAGTCTCCAGCTTGTCGCCAGGGCGGATCCTGCCTTCGTAATTCATCAGTGCCAGGCGGGCCGAGGTGCCGGTGCCCGTGGTACTGCGGCAGATGACCCCCGGATGCACATACGTGGCCGAGCGTGAGCGGTAATAGCCCTCCGCAACGTGCTCCTCCGGCCCCATAAAGTGCAGGAACGGCAGCGGGCCAACATCCCCCAGGGTGTAATGGGAAAAACCCCGCTCCGCCTGGATTGCCTCGACGATGGCATGGGCGGTTTCTGCCAGTTTCCGCTCTTCATCCAGGGTCAGATCGAAGCCCAGCTCCTTCGCATCCACCAACGCATAGAAACCACCACTGTAGGCGACACTGTAGGTCACCTTGCCGAGCGACGGCACTTCGATGCTGGCCTTATAGGTGTGTATATAGCTGGGCAGCCCCTCGCAGGTGATTGCTTCGACCACGCCGTCATGCACAGTGGCCTCGATCTGGACCAGCCCGGCCGGCGACTCCAGCATGAAGTTCTGCTTGCCCTCCTGCTTGGGCACGATACCCGCCTCAAGCACGGCGGTGGCGGTGCAGATGGTGTTGGAACCGGAATAGATCGGGTAACCCATCACTTCCATGATGATGTAACCGGCTGCCGCACGCGGGTCCGTGGCCGGCACCAGCAGGTCCACCGACATCTCCGGGATGCCATAGGGCTCTTCGAGCAGCAGTTTCCGGAGACCGTCGGCGTCATCCCGCAGGTACTCCATCTGGGCGCGCACGGTGTCTCCTGGCAACAGGTCTATGCCGCCGGTCACGATCCGGCTGACATCGCCGCCGGCATGGGTATCCATCAACTGAATGGTGAGTTCCGGCTTCATCAGGCGCTCTCCAGGGCGTAGGGTTTGCCGTGTTCTTCCCACTGGGCGTCGGGAACGATCACGATCTTGCCGAGATAATTGCTGCCCCGGTTAACAAAGTACTCCTCGGCCCGATGCAGATCCGAGAGCCTGAAGGCTCCGTGCAGAACCGGTTTGAGCTGGCCGCCCCGAATCCAGGTCATCAGCTGTTCCGCCTCTTCGCGGGTGCCGTGGGAGACACCGAAAATCTGAACCTGGTACAGGTAGATTCGCGTCCAGAGTATTTCGCTGATGTTGCCGCCACTGGCGCCGGCAATGCTCAGGCGTGGGTAGGTGGCGCGGGCATTCATATCGAAGATCATGGTGTCGATGAAGCGGTCGGTCATCTCGCCGCCCACCAGGTCCATGATCGCATCAATGGGCTTGTCCCCGGTCTGCTCTTTCACCCGATCCTCGAAAGTGTCCATGTCCGAACGATCCAGAACGGCTTCGGCACCCAGGGCCATCAGCGCATCCGCCTTGTCCTTCTTGCTGAGCGCGTAGGGAATGGCACCCATGATCCGGCACAACTGGATCAGCGCAGTACCCACACCGCCGCTGGCGCCGGTGACCAGAACCCGTTCCCCGGCCCGGACATTGGCCGAGGTGAGCATGTGCATGGCGGTCTGGTAGGAACACATGCCCATGGCCGCCAACTCCGCATCGGACAACTCGGGATTCGGGATGTGATGGAACTGGTCGGAAGGCAGCACGACGTATTCGGCAAAACCGCCGTCCGCGCCGTGGCCGTAGTAGTCGGGCGTCAGATTGATGTCCCGTCTGCCATTGGCGTAGATGTTGAAATCCAGCAGCCCGCGTTCGCCGATGCGGCTCTCATCAACGCCATCACCGACAGCCACTACCCGACCGGCAATGTCGGCGCCCTGGATGCGGGGAAAGGTCAGGGTTGGCTTGCCCCCCATCTTGAACGATGTCATCTCGCCCTTTTTGGTGGGATAGAGCCCTTCCCTCGCCTTGCGATCGGTGTTGTTCTTGGCGGTTGCCGTCACCTGAACAAGGACCTGGCCCGGGCCGGGCTGAGGGGTGGGAACGTCCTGATATTCGAGCTTGTCGATATCACCGTGACCGGTAAGAACCATGGCTTTCATGGTGTTCGGGATCATGGACGGGGAATCCTCCCTGGTCTGCTGAATTTGGGGTATCCAGTCAGGATAGGTGAGATTCCCGGGCGTGTCAGGGCGTGTTGCGGGTATCCATTATTTGCCTTAGCGGGCGATTACCCGGTATACCGGGCGCAGCCTGGGAATCTGCTTGAGCACCACCTGAATGACCGTCATCAGCGGCACCGCCAGCAACACGCCCACCGGGCCCCAGAGCCAGCCCCAGAAGAAGATGGACACGAAAATGATGACCGGATTGATGGCCATGCGGAAGCCATGAATCCAGGGCTCGATAAAGGCCCCTACCAGGGTGGTCAGCGCCAGGAAACCCAGCGGGGCGATGGCCATCATCCAGAACTCCTCCAGACTGATCACCGAAATCACGGACAGCATCGAGACGGAAATCACCACACCCAGGTAGGGAACAAACCGGGCCAGCCCCGCCACCAGTCCCCAAACCGCGGGATCTGGCAGGCCCACCGCCCAGCAGATCAACCCCGTGGACGTACCGACAAAGATGTTGCTCAGGCCCAGCACGCCAAGATACTGGGCAATCAGGTGCTGGGAGTCATGGGTTATTCGCAGCACCGTCTTGCGCTGGCCCATGGGCAGCTGACGCACAAAGTTCCGGATCAGACGATCCCCGCTTACCAGGAGAAAGTAGGTGAGCGCCAGAGCCAGGGCCAGGCCGACAATGCCGTTCTGGATCTTGTTCATCAGCTGGCTGCGCCAGGAATCGGTCTGCAAAACCACCGCCGTTGGCTGCCGCCGCTCGCCATCGGAGAGCTGCTCGACGGATTTCTCCACTTGCTCGGCCGATTCGGTGACCTTGGCAATCTGACGACTGAGTTCACTTTCCCCCACCAACACCCGGGAAACCGCTCCCGGCACCTCTTCGACCCACTTCAGGGCCGGCGTGGCGACTGCCAGCGTGATCCCCACAATTCCGGCCAGCACCAGCAACACAAACACCATGGAACTGACCATCCGGGGAATGCGCCACTTCACGTAGGCTTTTTTGACCAGCGGCGACAGCAGCAGGCTGGTCATTACCGCCAGAACGATGGGCAGGATGATCTGGTGGGCGACATAAAGGGTGTACAGGATGCCGAGACCGAACAGGCCGTAGATCGGAGTCGCGAGGTCCGAGGAAATCAGCGGACGCTTTTCATTGCCCGCCGGTTGGTTCTGTTTCGAGTGGCCTTCCATGAGGAGCTCCGAGCCCTTAAACAACGACCGGCCCGGGTGATATCCGGGCCGTCATGAAAACCACCAGTCTAACCTGCCCGGCGGCAGCCTGCATCAGGGCCCGGCAAATCCGGTGATCGGGCCTCAACGATGCTGCCGCTACCCGGTGCACTCCCGGAATTCATCCGTACCAGGGGACCCGAGACTGTTACACCACTTGGGTCTACCTTCACAAAACTGCCTCCGGCCTTGAGGGTCACTTCGGCTCCGGCCTCGATGATGATTTTCAGCCCGGCCTTGTGGTGAATCTCGGTGCCCGCTTCCACCAGCTGACTGCTGCCCTGTTTGCTGTAGTGATTGCCGTTGGCGGTCAGGCTGTAGTCGGCACCAAGGTTCTCCCGATGTTCACCGTTCACGGTGAGGTGGCTGTCGCCTTTGATGTGACTGAAGTGATTGTTGCCGACTGTACAGTGGCTGTCATTTTTGATGACCTCGGTGCGGTTGTGTTCGGTGAGCAGATCCAGGTCTTTCTGGGCATGAATGTAGATCTGTTCTTCTCCGGCCTCGTCTTCGAAGCGCAGTTCGTTGCTGCCCTCACCCTTGTGGGTCTTGGTTTTCAGGGTGGTGCGGGTCTTGTGCGCCGGTAGTTCGTACGGTGGCTGATTGGTGGCGTGGCAGGTGCGACCGGTGATAATGGGTTGGTCCGGATCACCGTCCAGGAAGCTGACGATCACTTCGTGGCCGATACGGGGCAGTGCCATCAAACCGTATTGGCCACCGGCCCAGCCCTGGCTGACGCGGAGCCAGGCACTGCTGTGGTCATCGTTGTTGGAATAGCGGTCCCAGGGGAAACGGACCTTCACCCGGCCGTGTTTGTCGCAGTGGATTTCTTCACCCTCCGGACCGGTGACAATGGCGATCTGGGGGCCGTCCATCATTGGCTTGTGTTCACACCTCGGACGCCAGGTTCTGTCCGCCGGGACCACGTTGAAGAAGTTGTGGTAGGTAGTGGGCTCCTGGCCGCCCTCCTCTTTCAGGGCCTGGGGCTGTTTGCCGGTGTGGGTGACGGCAGTGAGCAGCCAATCCCGGTTCAGGGCCTCGTTGTCGTGGTCAATGAGCGGGAGTTTGGCGCGGGGGGTGAAGTCCGGCCGGTTGCTTTCGCCGTAGCCGGTGGAGGCATCGTTTCTCAGGGCGTCCAGGCGGGCTTGGGTGAAGGGCTGACCACTGGCATCGACCTTGTAGCGGCCGGGGTAGTCGTAGTGCTGGTAGTCTTCGCGATGGTTCAGGTCGGCGCTCGCCTGCTCGTGCATCAGGGCATAGGCGGGGTTTTTGAAGGTGTAGTCCTTGAGGGCGACGGAGGCGACGCGGACGCGTTCCTGGTACTTGAATCGGAAAATACAGGGCTGACGAGTACTGCCTCCGGCCCGGCCGTTGTACGGTGCCGGCTCCAGCTTCGGGGCATCGCCGTGGTGATCGGCAAAGACCAACGCCGGTTGCTGTTCTCCATTCACACCGCCGTGCTGGTAGTGGTAATGCCAGCCCTCTTCCGTCGCCAGCCTCTCGATGAAGGCCAGATCGCTTTCCCGGTGTTGGACGCAGTATTCCCGTTCTTCCGGAGCGCGTTTGAGATCGAAGATGGTGTCCACGATGCCCCGCTCTTCCAGCAGGGTTCGGATAATGGCCTGCGGGCTCTGGCCCTGGAAGATGCGGCTGTTGTGCATCAGGCCGAGGCGCCAGAGCGGCGGTTGGAAGACGACTTCGTAAAGGGTGCGGCGGTGGCCGGTATCGCCCCGGGCGAATTCGTTGACCACGCCGGTGAATTGGCGCAGGGGTTGGCCGTCCTGCCAGACCACCAGGTCGACGGGTTGTTCCAGCATGGCTTCGGCAGGTACGTCGGGATCGGTGCTCGCCAGCTCGAGGCGGCCCCGAAAAAGCTCGGAGAGGCTCTCGGTCAGCGCGAAGGCGACCACGGCGAAATGATCAGAGGGGAAGTCACCGACGCGGGCGGTGAACTGCAATCCGCTTGCCTGGGGCATGTCTTCAGTCCTTGAAGGGTTGATTCGGTCCGTTGAATCGGTGCGGGTATTTTGGCCATCGGATCCTTGATGGGGCGCCCGCGAAGTTGGGAAAGGTACCAGCGCGTTTGGAGAAAATCCAGAGTTGGGGGGATGAGCGTGAAGATGGGGTCAGATGAAAGCTTTCATCTGACCCCGATTTTAACCGGGAGCTTGGCGGGAAAGTGAACTTGGGGTCAGATGAAGGTTTTCATCAGACCCCTGAGGCTGGACTGAGGATGGGGTCAGATGAACAAGTTCATCAGACCCCTGAGCATGACCTTGGGGTCTGAAGAAAGCCTTCTTCTGACCCCGTTTTCACCGGGTCGCAGTCTCTGGTCACTCCGGCTTATAAAGCCTCTGAATGCTGGAGAAATCCAGCTCGCCATTGCCCTGCCCCGCGTGCAGCTGGAACAGGTTGCGGGCCAGGGCGCCCATGGGGATGGAGGCTTGGTTCTTGACGGCGTTGTCGAAGGCGAGGCCCAGGTCCTTGGTCATCAGGTTGACCAGGAAGCCGCCCTGGTAGTCGCGGGAGGCGGGTACGCCTTCCATGACACCCGGCCAGGGGTTGTAGACGTTCAGGGCCCAGTTGCCGCCGGAGCTCTGCTTCATGATCTCGGAGAGCACGGCAGGGTCCAGGCCGTTGCGCACGCCCAGGGCCAGTGCCTCGCTGGTGCCGGCCATCAGGATTGCCAGCAGCATGTTGTTGCAGATTTTGGCGACCTGGCCGGAGCCGTGGGGGCCGGCGTGGAAGATGTTCTTGCCCATGGCCTCGAGGATCGGCTTGGCGCGGTTGAAGGTGCTTTCCTCACCACCGCAGATGAAAGTCAGGGTTCCGGCCTTGGCACCACCGACGCCACCGGAAACCGGGGCATCAATGAAATCCAGGTTCTTTGCGGAAGCCACTTCGGCCACACCACGGGCCGTTTCCGGCGCGATGGTGGAGGAATCGATGACCAGGGTTCCTGCCGGCAGCTTGGCCAGCAGGCCGTCGTCGCCGAGGTAAACCGCTTCCACGTGCTTGCCAGCCGGCAGCATGGTGATAACGCACTCCGCGCCCTGGGCGGCCGCTTCGGCAGTGTCCGCGGTTTTGGCGCCCTCGCCCACCAGGGCTTCGACCGCCGCTTTGGACAGATCGAATACCGTCACGTCGTGGCCGGCCTTGACCAGGTTTGAGGCCATGGGGCCACCCATGTTGCCCAGACCGATGAATGTAATCTTTGCCATATCTCTTCCCCTTGTTGTTGTATTCCGATGAGTGGGCCGCAGTTCCCTGCGGCCGATCCGGCAATCAGTTGAAAAAGTCGTCGATCCAGTCGCTGTCCATTTCTTCCAGCGAGGCGTAGCGCCAACGGGGCTGCAGATCCTTATCGATCAGCAGTGCCCGGATACCTTCGGCAAACTCGCCCTTCTTCAGGCAGTTGCAGGACAGAACCAGTTCCTTGTCCAGCACTTCCTTCAGGCTGTCGTGCCGGCAGCCATGCAGGTGTCGCCACACCAGCGCAAGAGAGGTTGGCGAGGCATTGCCAAGGCCCTTGGTGACCTTACCCATCCAGTCCTCGCGGCTGCCCAGCTCGGTCAGCTGATTGACTACCTGCTCCAGGGAGTCGGCATCGGTTACCCGATTGATCTCGTCAAAGTTTTGCCGAACCGGTGACTCCGGCAGGGCGTCCTGGCTGTGCTGCTCATACTGGCGGAGCACCCGGCCAACCACGGCGTGGGCATTGTCATCGCGCCACTCACTGGCTGTGAGCGCCTCGATCACCCGCTCCTTGAGGCTGTGCTTCACAAAACGGTCTGCCATACCCACGAAGAGCGCGTCAGAGGCGTTGATCCTGGCTCCGGTCAGGCCAAGGAACAGCCCGGTGCGCCCCGGCATGCGGTTAAGGAACCAGCCACCGGCGACATCGGGATAGAGACCGATGTTCACCTCGGGCATGGCCATTTTCGAGTTCTCGGTCACCACCCGGTGGGAGGCGCCGACCATGAGTCCGATACCGCCGCCCATCACGATACCGTTGCCCCAGCAGATCAGGGGTTTCGGGAAGGTATGGATCTGGTAGTCGAGCTCATACTCCTCGGTGAAGAAACGCTCGCCCTCACTGGCAGTGCCCGGTTCGGTCATGCTGCGGTACAGGGAGACGATATCGCCCCCTGCGCAGAACGCCTTGTCACCCTCGGCCTCGAGCCAGACGGCACACACCTGCGGATCCTTCACCCAACGCTGGAGCTGGGGCTTGAGCAGGTGAATCATGTCCATGGACAGTGAGTTCAGATTCTTCGGAGTGTTCAGCCGGGCCACGGCAATCATGGAACCGTCCGCGGTTTTCCACTCCTCAAAGACAATAGGTTGATCGCTCATAACAGTCCTCGCCCCGGCGGTTACCGGTTCTTCCACTGCGGTTTGCGCTTCTCAAGGAACGCGTTCACGCCTTCCCGCTGGTCCTCGGTATAGAACAACTCCACGAACAGCTCCCGCTCCATGCGCCAGCCATCGGTGTGACTGCGGCCATCCCGGGCACTCATGATCAGGTTCTTGCAGCGCGCCACGGCAGACGGGCTCTGTTTGCAGGCACCCTCGGCCAGCTCAAGCGCCTTTTCCAGGCCCTTGCCGGCGGGCACCACTTCCTCCACCAGACCGATTTTCAGGGCCTTGTCGGCATCAACCCGCTCACCACAGAGGATCATGCGCTTGGCCCAGCCCTCACCTACCAGCCAGGGCAGGTTCTGGGTGCCACCGGCACAGGGTAGCAGTCCCACACTGGCCTCCGGCAGCGCCATCTGGGCATGCTCTTCGGCAATGCGGATATCACAGGCCATGGCGCATTCCAGGCCGCCACCCATGGCGTAGCCGTTGACGGCGGCGATGGATACACCGCGGAAGGCGGTCAGTGCGGCAAAGGCCTGGCCGAACAGCTGGCCCATGTAGTTGGCATTCGCCTTGTCGCCGTCGGCGAAGGATTTCAGATCGGCACCGGCGGAGAAGAATTTTTCACCCTGGCCGGTAACGACGAGGGCGAAGATATGCCGGTCCTCGTTGAGCTCTTCAATGGTTTTGGTCAGGGCTTGCAGGGATTCCGCGGTCCAGGTGTTGGCCGGCGGGTTATCGATGGTCAGGATTGCGATGTGTCCGCGTTTTTCGAGCTGGATGAGGTCGCTCATGTTGTTTTTCCTTCCTGAAGATGGGGTCAGATGAAGGCTTTCATCAGACCCCGGGGTTTGACTCGAACTTGCACGAGGGGTCTGAAGAACGCCTTCTTCTGACCCCGTTTTCGCGTTCAACTCACTGAATCGCCTCAGCCACGCCGTCGTCCAACAACCGGCGGGCAATAATCAGGCGCATGATCTCGTTGGTGCCTTCCAGAATCTGGTGCACCCGCAGATCCCGGACATAGCGCTCCAGCGGGTATTCCCGGATATAACCATAGCCACCATGCAGCTGCAGCGCCTCATTGACCACGTCGAAACAGGCGTCAGTGGCGAAGCGCTTGGCCATGGCACAGTGCAGGGTTGCTTCCGGGTCGCCGCTGTCGAGCTTGAACGCACCCAGGCGCACCATTTGCCGGGCCGCCACCAGGTTGGTGGCCATGTCCGCCAGCTTGAACTGCAGGGCCTGAAAAGCGGCCAGTGGCTTGCCGAACTGCTCGCGCTCGTGCATGTAGTTGCGGGCGCGAAGCAATGCGGCCTGGGCACCGCCCAGCGAGCAGGTGGCGATATTGAGGCGGCCGCCGTCGAGGCCTTTCATGGCGATGGCGAAACCGTCGCCTTCCTCGCCCACCCGGTTACTGGCGGGAATGCGCACATTCTCCAGGCTGACCAGACGGGTCGGCTGGCTGTGCCAGCCCATCTTGTCCTCGTTCTTGCCGTAGGAAACGCCCTCGGCATCGGCGGGAATCACAAAGGTGGAAATGCCCCTGGAACCACTGTCGGCATCCCCGGTGCGGGCCATCAGTACCAGGATGTCGGTACTGCCGGCGCCGGAGATAAACATCTTGCTGCCGTTGATCACGTAGCTGTCGCCATCGCGAACGGCCTTGGTACGCAGGCTGGCCGCGTCGGAACCGGCACCGGGTTCGGTCAGGCAATAGGAGGCCAGCCATTCGCCACTGGCGAGTTTGGGTACGATCTCCTGCTTCAGATCATCGGAAGCAAAACTGGCCACCATCCAGGTCGCCATGTTGTGAATGGTGATGAAGGCGGCGGTGGACGGGCAGGCTGCCGCCAGCTCTTCCACGATCACCGAGGTGTCCAGCCGGGACAGCCCCATGCCACCCAGGGATTCCGGGGTATAAAGGCCCATGAAGCCCATCTCGCCGGCTTCTTTCATCACGTCGACCGGGAAGATGTGCTCCTCATCCCACTGGGCGGCATGGGGGGCCATGGATTTCTCGGCAAAGGCCCGGGCCGCATCCCGGAACGCCAGCTGGTCTTCGGTCAGGTTAAAGTCCATTACCAGGCTCCTGTCATGTCAAAAGGGTAAAAAGAAGGGGCCGGAAAAGATTCCGGCCCAAGACCTCACCCTCAACGCTTTAACGAAGCTGAATGGAGAAATTGGCTTCAGAGGAGGTCGCTTCACTGGAGAACCAGCGGGACGTTACCGTCTTGGTCTCAGTATAGAAGCGAACTGCCTGCTTGCCGTA
Source organism: Marinobacter pelagius (assembly GCF_900114925.1). GTDB lineage: Bacteria > Pseudomonadota > Gammaproteobacteria > Pseudomonadales > Oleiphilaceae > Marinobacter > Marinobacter pelagius. The sequence goes on from NZ_FOUR01000011.1 coordinate 17,521, forward strand.
GGCATGCTGGTCACCGTAGAAGGAGCCCTTCCAGCCGGTGAAGGAGAAGAACGGCAGGGGCACCGGAATGGGGATGTTCACACCCACCTGACCCACGTCGATCTCGTGCTGGAACCGGCGCGCCGCACCACCGTGGTTGGTAAAGATGGAGGTACCGTTGCCGTACGGGCTCTGGTTGATCAGGTCGATCGCCTCGCCCAGGTTGTCCACGTTCACACAGGACAGTACCGGCCCGAAGATCTCTTCCTTGTAGATGTCCATGTCCGGAGTGACTTCACTGAACAGGGTCGGTCCTACCCAGTTGCCGTCCGGCAGGCCGTCAACGGTGCAGCCGCGACCGTCCAGCATCAGCTTGGCGCCCTGGGCCTCGCCAGTAGCAATCAGGGACTCGATACGGTCCTTGGCCTTGGCGCTGATGATCGGGCCGTAGCTGGCGCCGGAATCGTTCCAGGCACCCGGACGGGCCTTGGCCATGGCTTCTTTCAGTTCCGGAATCCACTGCTGGGCCTCGCCCACGAATACGGCGACGGAAATCGCCATGCAGCGCTGGCCGGCGGCACCCACGGAGGCACCCACCAGGGCGTTGATGACCTGCTGCTTGTCCGCATCAGGCATGATCACCATGTGGTTCTTGGCACCGGCAAAGCTCTGTACGCGCTTCATGTGACGGGTGCCGGTTTCATAGATGTAGCGGCCAACCGGGACAGAGCCGACAAAGGAAATGGCCTTGATGGCCGGGTCGGTCAGCAGGGTATCAACCTGTTCCTTGGCACCGTGGACCACCTGCAGGACGCCCTTGGGTGCGCCCGCCTCCTCGAACAGCTCGGCCAGACGCATCGGGGTCAGCGGATCCTGCTCGGACGGCTTCAGGATAAAGGTGTTACCGCAGGCAATGGCCATCGGGAACATCCACAGCGGAATCATGGCCGGGAAGTTGAACGGGGTGATGCCCGCACACACGCCCAGCGGCTGGATCCAGGAATGGGTATCCACTTCACGGGCCACGTTCTCGACGGTCTCGCCCATCATCATGGAGGCCACGTTGGCGGCATGCTCAACCACCTCGATACCGCGCCAGACGTCGCCCTTGGCATCGTCGAAGGTCTTGCCGGTTTCCTGGGACAGGATCTCGGCGATTTCATCGTGATGCTCTTTAAGCAGCGCCTGATAACGGAGCATGACCCGCGCCCGCTCGGATACCGGGGTTTCCTTCCAGGTCTTGAACACCTCACCGGCATTGTCGATGGCCTTGCGCATTTCCTCTTCGGTCGCGCACGGCACCTTGGCGATCACTTCGTTGGTGGCAGGATTGGTGACGTCGATCCAGTTGCTGGTCTGGCTCTGGACGAATTCACCGGCAATGTACTGGGGAACATTCTTCATGTTGGAATCCCTGGTTTGTTGTTATGTGGGAACAGCCTCGCCCGTCGGGGTTCGGCCACGATTGGAAAAATCCTAGCACGAGCTTTGGCCGGAGGTGATTGACTAAATTTCGCCCATGATGGATTATTTTTCGATGAGCAGACTTCAGAACAGCAAATCCACAGCACAAACCTCGCAGTGGCCGGTACCGCCAGACAGTGTCCGTTACGTGGTACCAGACCCCATCGTCCGCCTGCTGGCCAGCCATCCACTGACCCGGGAGCTCTATCCACTGGCCTTCGGTCACTATCGCAAGGCCGCCGGCCACCACATGCACCGGGAGCACCATCGCGACAATCTTTTGATCTATTGCACGGAAGGCAAGGCTTTCCTGAACGTCGCGGGAGAGCCCTATACCGTGGAGGCCGGCGATCTGCTGTTGCTGCCGGCCGGGGCCAGCCATCGCTATACCGCCGATCCGGACAATCCCTGGACTATCCACTGGGTGCACTACACCGGCCCGCTGGCCGAGGACTTCCGTAATTACATGGGATTTGATGGCCCTACCCGCATCCGGCACCTGGGTCGCCAGCCCCGGCTGCTGGTGGATTTCAACGGTCTGCTCTCGGTACGCCAGACCGGCTTCCGCACCCGTGGTCTGATCCATGCCGCCAACCGCCTGCGTCAGCTACTGGCAGCGGTTCCTCTGAACGCGGATGAAACCAGCCACGAACGCCAGTCCGAACTGGACACCATCCACAACTACATGCGTGAACATCTGGAGGAGCGCCTTACCCTGGAACAACTGGCGGATCTGGCGGGCCTTTCCCCGGCACACTTTGCCACCCGTTACCGGGAACAGACCGGCACCTCGCCGATCCAGCATTTTCTGCACCTGAAAGTGGAACGGGCCTGCCAGATGCTGGATACCACCGGCCTGAGTTTTGCCGACATCAGCCGCCGCCTGGGTTACGACGATGCCTACTATTTTTCCCGCCTGTTCAAGAAGGTAATGGGCCAGTCGCCCAGGGATTACCGGCACACCGCCCGTCACTGAAGGCCAGAGTGGGCAGGCGGCCCGTCTACGACTTTCGTTGAATACGCCGAACCGTTACTCTGGGGCCATAGCCAATAACAAGAGATTGCGCCATGGCACAGTACACGATAGAAATCGACGAAACCTTCAACATCCCGCGACGACGGGTGTTCGCCCTGTTTGCCGACCACCAGCGCTTCGGCAAGCTGCTGGGTGCTCCCATAAAGCGGATCCGGGACAGCGACCAGGCCGATCCCAACGGCATCGGTTCGGTCCGCAAGATCGGCATCGGACCCATTGGCCTGGAGGAAACCGTCCTCAGCTTCGAGCCGGAAACGCTGATCGAATACACGGTCACCAGCATGAGCCCGATACGCAATCACCTGGGCCGGATTCGCTTCGAGGACACCCCGGACGGTCAGACCCGGGTGCATTACACCATCAGCTTCGAGGACATTGTACCGTTCACCGGCAAAGTGGTCTCCAGCGCTCTGGAACAGGGAATTCGCCGGGGAATCAAACGGGTGCCGGATCTGGCCTGAAACTCCGGCCGGCAACAAACCGTTACTTGATGAATGTCACAGAATTGACCTGAGGCAAAAATTTGCATTTATCAATTCTGTAATCTTCCGCCAGGTTTGCAATATCCGGCTAATCGGCCGAAAACAATATCCTGGCGGGAGACAGTAATGGCAGCAGAGCCCATTGTCCTGTTCGATGACGGACACCACAAATGCCTGATGTTCGATTCCCTGGTAACCGGTGAGGGCGTCCAGTCCAACCAGTTCCTGGTCGTCGATGGCAAGCACGAAGCCCTGATTGATCCGGGCGGAGACCTGACCTACACCCCGCTCTCCGTGGCTGCTTCGCGCTATATGAACATCAAGGACATGGACTACGTATTTGCGTCCCACCAGGATCCGGACATCATCGGCGCCATCGACCGCTGGATCGTCCACACCCGCGCCAAGATTGTTACCTCACGACTGTGGGCACGATTCCTGCCGCACCTGGTTTCCAGCTACGTGACCAACCAGCTCACCGGCAGCGTCTACGACCGGATTGTCAGCATCCCGGATGCCGGAGCGAAGGTGCCTTTTGGCGATTCCTACCTGACCTGCCTGCCGGCGCACTTCATGCACTCGGTCGGCAACCTGCAGTTCTACGATCCGGTGTCCAAGATCCTGTTCTCCGGCGATCTCGGTGCGTCCATGGGGGGCGAGGACGATCACAAGCCGGTGCAGGATTTCGATCGTCACATTCCCAGCATGATCGGCTTCCACAAGCGCTATATCGCTTCCCAGAAAGTCTGCCGCCTCTGGGCCGACATGGTTCGCGGACTGGAAGTAAGCATGATCGTGCCCCAGCATGGCAAACGCTTCGAAGGTCCCGAGATGGTGGAGCGGTTCCTGAACTGGGTTTCGGATGTTCCGTGCGGCATCGACCTGATGGGCCCGGACAACTACACCCCACCGACCGACTACATCTGATCCCTCCGGGCGGCGGCCCTGTCGCCGCCCGTTTCCCCTCTCGAACCAGCACAACGGCATTAAACCTGTCCCCCGACCGTTTTGTTGAGTAAAATCCTGCGTTTTCCTGAACAGCAAGAAGAGGCAGGTCAGATGGGCAGAGCCTACCAGAACCGAAAAGAGTCCATGGCCAAGACGGCTGCGGCAAAAACCAAGGTCTACAGCAAGTACGGGCGCGAAATCTACATGTGCGCCAAGTCCGGCGGCATTGACCCCCAGGCCAACCTGACGCTACGCGGCCTTATCGACCGCGCCAAGAAGGATCAGGTGCCGAGCCACGTCATTGAAAAGGCCATCGACAAGGCCAAGGGCGGTGGCGGCGAGGACTACTCTCCGGCCCGGTACGAAGGCTACGGCCCCGGCAACTGCATGGTGATCGTGGATTGCCTCACCGACAACCCGAACCGCACCTTTGGCGATGTCCGTCTGGCCTTCACCAAGACCAAGTGCAAGATCGGCACCCCGGGCGCCGTTGCCCACATGTTCGATCACTGCGCGATTTTCGCCTTCACCGGTCAGGACGAGGAAGCGGTGCTTGAAGCCCTGATGGAAGCGGACGTGGACGTGACGGATATCGAGAACGAGGACGGCCGCATCACCGTATTCACACCGAACACGGAATATGCCAAGGCCAAGCAGGCCCTGGAAGCCGCTTTCGAGGGCATCGAGTTCGACGTGGACGAAATCCAGTTCCTGCCGAAAACCACCACCCCGGTGGAGGGCGACGACGTGGCCATGTTCGAGAAATTCCTCGACATGCTGAACGAACTGGACGATGTCCAGAACGTTTACCACAACGCCGAAGTCAACGACTAACCGGGCGGAATGACGGCCCCGTTACCGGGGCCTGTCGAAGACCTGGGTCCAGTAATTCGGATAGTCGGCTGTCCGGCTATCCACCCTGACAACGGCAACGCCCGTGAACCGGCCGTCCATGATGTTCCGGCAATGGCCCGGGCTCTCCAGCCAGCCGGTCATGACCGACTCCACATCGTCAAATCCTGCGGCAATGTTCTCGCCGACCACGGACCACTCGTAGCCGGTTTCGGTAACTCGCCCCCCGACTCGCAGACCATCCGAGCCGGTGTGGCTGAAGAAATTGTTCTTAGCCATGTCATTGCTGTGTTTGCTCGCCGCCCCTTCAACCGGGCAGTTGTAGACCACCGGCTCGACCGCAGGAAAGAACTCGGATCCGCACTGGCGGCCCTGGCTGCGTGCCGCGTTGACATACTCCAGCATCGCCGCCTGGTATTCCTGCACCTCGCAACCGTTCACCAGGATCGTGACCGGTTCTTCGGGGGCAGACCGGTTCCTCTCGGTGCTGTCCGACACAGTCGACGCCGATGACCCACCGCCACCGGATCCGCCGCCGCAACCGGCAATCAAAACCGTCGAAAGAACTAAAAACAACAACCTTGAGGATGTACTCATTGAATTCTGGACCGCCGTTCCGGTTAAATTGTGGAAAAGTACGCAAATTAACGAATGCTTCCCGGGATTGGATCCACGAAACTACAATTCCTTACAAAGCTTGCCCGAACCGACATGTATCCACTTACCCTGCACTACCAGTGAACTGACAGATGGAAAAGACACGAGTTCTGATTTTGAAAACCGGGACCACCTACGCCGATATCCGGGCCCGGTTCGGCGATTTCGAGGACTGGTTCATCAGGGGCCTGGTCCCCGACCTCGATCTTACCGTGGTGAATCTTCCCGACGGTGAACAACCCGGGGATCCAACGGAATGGGACGGAATCGTGGTGACCGGCTCACCTGCGATGGTCAGTGACCGGGAAGACTGGAGCGAGAACGCAGCAGCGTGGCTGGCAAAGGCCGTAGACGCCGGCGTGCCAGTGCTGGGCGTGTGCTACGGCCACCAGTTGTTGGCCCATGCCCTCGGCGGAGAGGTGGGCTACCATCCGAAGGGCCGCGAAACCGGCACCCGAATCGTCGAACTGTATCCCGAGGCCGGGCAGGATCCCTTGTTCAACTCGATGCCCAAGCGCTTCCGGGCGCAACTGACCCACAAGCAGTCGGTCCTGAGACTGCCCCCTGATGCCGTGCTGCTGGGCAAGTCCGATTTCGAGCCGCACCAGGCGTTTCGGGTGGGTGAATGCGCATGGGGTGTGCAGTTCCACCCGGAGTTTTCCGACACCATCATGCGGGCCTACCTGGAAGTCCAGGCGCCGGATCTGGACCGGGAAGGGCTGGATGCGCAGGCGCTGCTCAATGAAGTCGCGCCGGCTCCCGAGGCAAGCGGGCTTCTGCAGCGCTTCTCCGAGCTGGTCCTGAAGAATAGGGCCTGACGGATGGAAGACCGCCGGTCAGTCGAGGATATAGGCGGTCTTCTCCAGGGTGTTCTCATCCTCATCGATAAACCGGAATTCGTTCCAGCCAACCCGGATCATGTCGTTACTGTTGAGACGTTGCCTCCCCTCCACGGGGAGATCGTTCACGAAGGTGCCATTGGTGCTGTTGCTGTCGACGATATAGAAATCAATCGTGCCCTCGAGATAGGCATTGGGTGACGCTTCAATGACAGCGTGCTGCCCACTCACGGAAATCTCGTCGATACGGATGTCATTGTCCGGTCGCCGTCCGATCCGGGTCAGGGGTTGTTCCAGCTCAAAGGTGTGGACCACCACGTTGTCCACCAGCTGTGAAAGTGATGCCATTCTCGTATTCCTCAGTCCTTCAACATCATTAAAACAACGGAGACGTTGTCTCCGGCGCCGTTTTCCAGGCTCTGGTCGATCAGCGCCTGCACCGCATCATCTGCCTCCGCGCCCTGCCCCATGATTTCGGCCCACCGGGCCTCCGGCAGCGCTCCGGTGAGCCCGTCGGAACACAGCAGCAGCCCCTCCCCCGGTGCCAGCTCCTGCACCCGGAAGCTGGGCGTGGCGTCGTCGGAGGCACCCACGGCCCGGGTGAGCACGTTCCGGAACGGCACCCTCGGGGCTTCAGCTGCGCTGATGCTGCCATCCTCGATCATGTTCTGGACCACGGTATCGTCCCGGGTCAGGCACCGGGGGCCGGTGTCCGCGATCAGGTAACAGCGGGAATCACCGATATGGGCGATAAAGGCGGTACTGTCGATGACCCAGACCACCACCAGGGTCGTGCCCATTTTCTCCAGCCGGGGTTCCCTGGCCTGCTCCTCCTGTATCCTCGCCGCAGCGAGAGAAAAAGCAGCGTCGAGCCTTTCCCGGACCGCCACCGAGTCCGGAACCACGGAGGCTGACAGCGCGGGCAGTAATGAATCCAGCACCGCCGCCACCGCAAGCTGACTGGCCATTTCGCCGCCCTGGTGGCCTCCCATACCATCCGCCAACACCAGTAAAACCTGGCGACCGTCATGGCCGCGCCGCCAATCCACCCTGTCCTGATTCGTCTGGCGCACCGACCCTACGTGGGAGTCGCCGGCAATGTCATAGTCCATCAGGAGGTTACCTCCCTTGCCTCGCGCTGTGCCTGGCGTCTGAGTGCTTCGGCCATCTCGGAAGCGGTGGCGAAACGTTTGTCCGGCTCACGCTGGATGGCCTTGTTGATCAGCCTGATCACACCACCGGGCAGATCGGGGTTGAACGAACGGGCGCTGCGCGGGCGCTTGTTCAGAATCTGGTAAGTCAGGTTGGCCAGGGTATCGCCCTGGTATGGGGTTTCCCCGGTCACCAGTTTGTACAGGGTAACCCCGAGGCTGTAGATGTCCGAGGCACTCGTCACTTTCTGCCCTTTCAACTGTTCAGGCGACATGTACAGGGGGCTGCCCATCACGCTTCCGGTCCGGGTGACGGAATCATCAGCGATCCGGGCGATTCCGAAATCGGTAACCCGGATATCACCGCTGTCCGGATCGTAGATCAGGTTCGCCGGTTTGATGTCCCGGTGAATGATCTTCTGCTCGTGGGCATAAGCCAGGGCATCCGCCACCTGCGCGACCACATCCAGCACCGTCGCCAGCGGCAGCAGTCGCCCGGCCCGGCCAAATTCACTCAGGGGCCGGCCACGGGCGTAATCCATGGCGATATAGGCCAGGTCCGCCTCTTCCCCCACATCGTAAACGGTAACGATGGCCGGATGGCTGAGCCGGCCTGCGGCTTCCGCCTCACGAAAAAAGCGGCTTTTGAGAGCCTGTAACTCCTCACCTTCAAAGGCCTGGTAGCTCAGGGTCTTGATAGCAACGGTGCGGGCAATGGCAGGGTCCCGGCCCAGGTACACCACTCCCATGGCGCCACGGCCCAGTTCCCGCTGGATTTCATAGCGCCCCAGCGTTGGCCGACTGACCGACTGGTCCGGCATCACCAGAGTCTGGGTAGCGTCGAAGCTGCCGGCTGCCGCTCCTGCCGACCCGGAGGCAAGATTCTCCAGTGCGGCCAGGCGTTCGGCTGCATCGCGGAATTTTTTCTTGCGGGAGACGATGGCCTGGTAGGTCTGTATCGCCTTGTCGTACTGACGCTTGCGCTCCTGCTGCAGGGCAATTCGGTAGCGCAGATCAAGGCTCTCCTCCCCTTCGGGACAGCGGGCGATAGCCCCGAGGGCTTCATCCGTCTGCCCCTGGTCCAGCAATAGCTGGCCCAGCCTCAGCCGGGCCTCCCTGGCGTTTTCCGTGAGCGAACGAATCTGCCGGTATGGCTGCAACCAGAACAGCATGATCACATACCCGACCGCCAGCAGGGTGTTGATCTCTCCCAGGGGTAGCCAGAGGCTGTGATAGAACATCAGCGCCGCCTGGAGCACCAGCAGGCCACCGCCCAGCAGCAGGGTCACCGGCAACGAAACAGCGGCACCCATCCGGGGGATGGCAAAGACCAGGTAGCCCGCGGTTACTACCAGGCCGGCATCAACTGCAAGCCGGCCCCAGACTGGCAGATCGAGACCACCAGACTCTTCAGAACCCAGAAATTCGAGGAGCTCCCTGTCCAGCCAGGCCACCCAGGGGATCTGTTCGCCGGCCACGATAAAGACAGCCGCAAGGGCGACCACGAGCGAACGCAGACTGAACAGGCTCGATAACGGATGTGATAACGGATTCACAGGCAACTTCGTTGTAAATGATTGATCCGACTAGTTTAGAAAGCGAACCAATGATGGGACAGTTGCCGGCCGGCGTTTTTTGTAAGGGTTTGTTTACCTGCGAGCGAGGTCACGTATAGTAGAGTTTAAAAACCTTGAGCATCAGGGCCCCAGCCAATGACCACGGCAATACACACGCGACCGATCAGTGACCGCATCGACTGGCTGATGGAGCTCAGCCGCAAACACTCCGCCAGTTTCTGCAGCCCTGACAACTACCTGTCCCGTCAGCGCTACCTGGCAGAACACGACACCCTGATCATTGCCATGAAGTGCATGGACGGGCGCATTCACCTGCCCTACGCGACGCAGACTCCTCTGGGTGTCATTCACCCGTTCCGCAACCTCGGGGGCATCTTCGAACTCGGCTGGCCCTACCTGGGCGACCTGCTGGCAGACACCGTGCAGGAAGCGGTCAAACAGGGCCGGCGCGCCCTGGTCATCATCACCTACCATTTTTCACGGGGGCATCGGGAGCGCGGGTGCGCCGGTTTCGACTGCGATACCAACGAGGCCCGGGCCCATGCCTTCAGGATTCGCGACCAACTGGAAACCCTGTTCGGCAGGGATCACCAGACCGTCTATCCACTGGTCTGCGGTTTTGAAACCGACGAGGATGCATTGATTCTCCATGGCCGGCACGAGCGCACCCTGGATCTGGCTCATGCACCCCTGGACCGCATCGATACTGTGGATGCAGAGATCGCAGCACTCTGCCCGGACATGCCCGCGCCGGTTCAGCGGGACCTGCTACCACTGGTCCAGGGCAATATCCGCCATATCCACAAGATTCGCCAGAGTGACCGGGAACTGGATATCGAACACCGGGAGTGGGTGATCTGCCTCGGGCGCGGCTTCGATTTCCTGCATGCCCCCAACCTGGCCCTGATCATTGGCCCGTATAGCCCGGATCTGTCCCACCCAATCCGCCAGGCTGCCGGCATCATCCAGAACAACATGGACAGCGGCCGGATTCCCGATGACGGTTTTTTACTACTCTCGTCAGCACCCTATACGGAACCCGGGCCCCAGAAAGCACGTGCTGTTCTCAAGTCGGACTTTCTGGGGGACTTCGCAGCCGGGGTGATTCAAGAGGCCTTTCCCCAGCTTGCGAGCAAGATGATTCGCCGGTCAGCGATCCTCCACTGGCCCGAGCGGCGCCTTGAAGTCCGGCGACCATGACAATTTTGTATGTTGAACGAATACATATCTGAACCTACTGTTTTAGAGAACAACACAAGAAGGAGCCTGGAATGTCCGAGATACGTAATTATCTGAAGCAGGTTTCACTGGTGATGGCCGTACTCATGGCCATGGCCACTACTTTCTCGACCACCGCCCATGCCGGCATGGTCGGGACCGGAGAGATCATTCAGCAGCAACAGACCGAACTGGACCGGCAACAACTCCTGAACATGCTGGAAAAACAGGAAGTGCAGGAGAAGCTGGCAGAGATGGGGGTGAGCAAGGATCAGGTGGCGGATCGGATCCAGAACCTGACACCGACCGAGCTGGCCGATTTCGAGCAACAGCTGGCAGAAGCGCCCGCCGGCCAGGATGTGGTGGGGATTATCGTGCTGTTCCTGCTGGTGTTCATCATCACCGACATGCTCTGTGCCACCAACATCTTCTCGTTCATCAACTGTATTCGCTGATCGAACGTTTTGATGTATCGACTGAGGATTGCCAGCAGGCTCCTGGCCCTGACCGGGCTGGTCCTGCTGGCAGGCTGTGCCTCCACACCGCCCTGGCCGGAACCTGAATCCGAGGCTGGCAAGCCTGTACTGCCCAACCGTGTTCTCCTGGAAGATGTGCCCTTCTACGCCCAGGAGAAATACCAGTGCGGCCCCGCCTCCCTGGCCATGATGCTGAACAGCCAGGGACTCGAAACCGACCCTGATGTGCTCAACGAGCTGGTGTACATTCCCGCCCGGGAAGGCTCGCTGCAGGTTGAGATGGTGGCGGGAGCCCGTTCCCACAACATGGTTGTGTACCCGCTGGAGCCGAAACTGGAGGCCGTTCTCGAGGAAGTCAGTGCCGGTAATCCGGTGCTGGTCATGCAGAACCTGCTCATCGACTGGTGGCCCCAATGGCATTTTGCCGTTGTAGTGGGCTTCGACAGTGACGATGAAACCATCATCCTAAACACGGATACCCGCAAACAGCACGCCATGCCCTACAAGGCTTTCCATGCCACCTGGAGCCGGGCCGAGCGCTGGGCCGTCGTGGTGCTGCCTCCGGAGCAGATACCCGCCACGGCAGAACCCCTCACGTTCCTCAGGGCCGCGCACGACCTGGAGTCCACCGGGCATACCCGGGCGGCACTCAGTGCCTACCAGACCGCGGAGCAGACCTGGCCGAAACAACCGGCGCCCATCATGGCCCAGGGAAACCTGGCCTACGGCCAACAGCAGTGGTCCGGGGCGGTGGTCCATTTCAGGCGGGTGGTAGAGCAATTTCCGGACTACGCCGAGGGCTGGAACAATCTGGCGTATACCCTGGAGCAGGCGGATTGCCCTGTACAGGCAACCGCCGCCCTTTCCTGCGCCCGGAGCCTGTCACCGGAACGGTTTGGCAAGGAAGAGGCAGCCTTCGGTACCGGGCAAACCGGCGACGGCGAGAACTGCCCGGCGCTGCCATCCTGCCCGGTACCCACGCAGTGAAGAGGCCGGTGATTACCGGCCTTTTCTCAGCAGCACCACATCCTTCACGGGAACTTCCAGCGCCCAGCCGTACTTCCGTGCCAGCCATTCGAAAGTAGCCTGCCGGTAGAACACCACATGGGTCGGGTCCCGGCGGTAGTGCCAGTTATCGAACCGCTCATCGTCAGTCTGGAAACAGGTCATGATACCCAGCCAGCCGCCGGGCCTGAGTAACCGGCCCAGCAGACTGAAAACCTCGGCCGGCTCGTAAAGATGCTCCACCACTTCGGTACAGGTAATGAAATCGTAGGATCGGTCCAGACTCGCCATGCCCGGGTGGAAGAAGGGATCGTAAAGCGCCATGGCAAAACCGGCCTCCTCCAGCATTCCGGCCAGGGCCGGGCCCGGCCCGCAGCCAAAATCCAGTCCCTCTGCCCCGGGTGGCAGTCGTTCCGTCAGCGGATCGGCCAGTTTCGAAAGAAATCGCAGGTAACCTGCGTCTTCCGGGTCGTTTTCATGGAGTTCGTAGATCTGCTTTTCTTCCCCTGCGGTCAGCCGGGATTGCGGCGCCATGATTGTCGCCAGGCAGGTGGGGCACCGCAGGTAGACCTGCTTGCCGATCTGCCGGAAAAATTCCGGATGGCCCTCGAGACAGACCGGGCAACGGGACAGTTCGGCGCTGGCCATGGTCAGTCCAGCCCCGCTGCAGACCGGAGCGCCTGATCGAACTCCCGGCGGTCGGGCTCAACCGCGCTGATCAGCTCGATCCGGGTGAGCTCACGGGGCTCGGACGGCGATACCGACAGCGCCCCATCCACCATGTTGATCGCCCGCCAGCCGTCCAGGGTATGCACCACGGCCTTGAATCTCACGATACGCTCATCCATGGCCAGGGCCATCAGCAGGTTTTCGTCGAACACCAGTTTCGGGTGAACCCGCCAGCCAAGACTGTAATGCCCCTGCCCCCGGTTACTGACCAGTTGCCAGGGTTCCTCTTCGATATCCGGCACCGGCGTCGCAGCCTTGCCATGGTGGTGATGGTGGGCGTGGGGATCGCTCACTTCCCGGGGCTCCGCCTTGCCATCCAGCCAGGAAGGTGACAGTTGCCCATGCCGGGTATGGAACACCTGCTGTTTGGCGGGCTTCAGGGCTGCGGCCCACTGATCGAAGTGCGCAAGCTGGGCGTCGGTACACAGGTCGGTCTTGTTGGCCACGAGAATATCGGCGGCGGCGACCTGGTCCCGGAACTGCACATTCTCCAGTACCCGCGGATCTTCCAGCTTGCGGGGATCGACCAGGGTAATCACCGGGCCGATCGCCAGGATGTCCCGGTAGTGCTCGCTGGTCAGGGTATCCAGAATCTGGGAAGGGTGGCCGAGCCCCGTCGGCTCTATCAGCAGCCGGTCCGGTCGGGCCTTGTGGATCAGCTGATTCAGGCCGATCTGCATGGGCAAACCCGCCACGCAACACATACACCCGCCCGGTATTTCCCTGACGAACGCCCCTTCGGTCTCCAGCAGCGCGCCATCGATGCCGACTTCACCAAATTCGTTGACCAGTACCGCCCAGGTTTCGTGTTCCGGCTTTTGCCGGAGCAGATCGAGAATGGCGGTGGTCTTGCCAACACCGAGGAAACCCAGGATCAGATTGGTTGGAATGGGGCGGGAAATGTCCGGCATCGGTTATGGGCCTCGAAATTGTTATAATATAACAACCTCGCTGCGGCGTTGACCAGCCTCGATTCACTTACCCACTTTCACCAGCCGGTCCAGCCGGAGCCGCTCGCGCTCGTCAAACAGCCGACGGCTGCCCCAGGACACCGCCATCAGGGCACCAAAACCGGTGCCGACTGTGATGATGAGCATCACCAGTATCTGATACTTCACCGCGACCGCGGGTGGACTGCCGGCGAGGATCTGGCCTGTCATCATGCCAGGCAGGCTGACGATGCCGGCGGCAGCCATGGCATTGATCGACGGCATCATGCCTCCCCGCATGGCATCCTTGCGGATATCCTCCACCGCCTGACGCCAGGTCTGCCCAAGCATCAGCCGGTTTTCGATGACCGCCCGCTGGTGCCAGACGGATTCGTTGAGGCGATCCAGGCTCAGGGCCACCCCGGTCATGGTGTTGCCCAGCATCATGCCCAGCAGGGGGATGGCGTATTGAGGGGCATACCAGGGCGATGGACCGATAATCACCGTCAGGGCCAGTACGGTGACGGCAAAGGAGGAGACAAACATCGCGCCGGTGCCGATCCCGAACGCCCAGATACCCCGCAGCCGCCGCTGCTGTCGAGCCATCACTTCCCTGCCCGCCACCAGCAGCATGACCGTGGCCAACAGGGCTATCCAGTACAGCCTGGCCGAGGCGAACAGCGCTTCCAGCACCAGCCCGATCAGGGCCAGCTGGATGCCGGTACGGGCACTGGCGATGAGCAGGCTGCGGGTGATACCCAGCCTGGCCCACAGGCTGACGCCGGCAAGCGCCAGCACCAGCAAGGCGGCCAGCCCCAGCTTCCACCAGGCAAGATCAATGACTTCCATTCACCCACTCCAGCTGCGACCCGCTGATGCGGTAGTGGTGGTTCGCGACCCGACGGATCTGCCCCTGATCATGGGCCACCCAGAGCACGGCCAGGTTCCGGCGCCGGATTTCATCCAGTAACCAGGCTTCCACGGCGGCCGTCATGTCTTCATCCAGGTTCGCCGTTGGCTCGTCCAGCAACAGTGCTTCCGGCGCCATTGCCAGCGCACGCCACAGGGCCAGGCGCTGGCGTTCACCGGAGGACAGCCGGCTCACCGCCCAGTCCATCACCCCGGGAGGAAAACCGAGGGCTTCGGGCATGGTGTGACGGGCATCCTCGGCGAAGTGGGCGCCGACCTCATCAAACCACCACTGGCTGTCCGCCGGAATCATCACCACCCGTTTGCGCCATTCGTGGGCCGGCAAGGAACCCTGTTCGGTATCATCGAGGTAGACCCGGCCGTCATGGGGTTCCAGATCGGCCACTGCCCGCAGCAAACGACTCTTGCCGCTTCCGGAGGCACCGGAGATGCACACCACCGCCCCGCTTCCAACCTGCAACGAGACTTCTTTCAAGGTGCCAACCGATACCGTGTCCAGGCGTAGCTCACTCAAATCCGGGGCTCCGGTGATCAGGGTTTGTGCTTGTTGCCGAGAAAGCGGCGCATCAGCCCCTCGGAAAGGAAAACATGTGCCAGGGCGGGATACGGCAGGTAATGCAGGAAAAGGGTTGCCAACACCACCGCATCAAAGCCCTCGCCCAGGAACAGCCAGGCTGCAAAGGCGGCAAACAAGGCCCCGAGGAAACCGCCATAGATCCAGAGCAGCCGGGATTTTTCCTCGGCCATGGGCATGCGTTCCAGCGCCCTGGCCACCGAAAAACCCATGTAGGCGGCAATGGCCGCGGCAATGATCAGCGAGGCCAGCAGGCCACTGAAACCGAGCAGGAACCGGCACAGGTAGTTGGCAAGAAAGAACAGGACAATGCCTGTGATCGCGACAATGGTAATCCGGGTCTTTTCCATGGAGCCCCTGAACTTGTTGTTTTAAAAGCGGATTGGCCAGCGGCCATAGTCGGCCAACAATATGGCAGAGACCGGCTTCGAGTACCAGCCACAACCGCCAACCGGGGCTATTCGCCCCGCCAGTTCACGCTGTAGAGATCGTGCCGGCGATCCTGCAGGTTCTTCACCGTTCCACTGTTCCGGGCAGTGATGAGGGTCTCCGGCCGCAGGTCTGCGAACGCCACCGTCTCGACATTGGGCTCGGTATCCGCCGCGATGCCGTCCCGGGCAAAGGGGAAGTCACAGGGGGTCAGGATGCAGCTCTGGCCGTACTGGATCTCCATATTCGGCACGTTGGGCAGGTTGCCAACGTTGCCCGACAACACCACGTAGACCTGGTTCTCCACGGCCCGTGCCTGGCAGCAGTAGCGAACCCGCAGGTAACTCTGACGTTCATCGGTGCAGAAAGGCACGAAAATGATGCTCACCCCCTGATCCACCAGGTGCCGGGCCAGTTCCGGGAACTCCGCGTCATAGCAGATCAGCACCCCGATGGTGCCGCAATCGGTTTCAATGGCATTCACGCGGTTGCCGCCACGCACATTCCACCAGTAGGCCTCATTGGGTGTCGGGTGAATCTTGGGCTGGGTGTATACCCGGCCATCCCGCAGGAACACATGGGCCATGTTCCGGATGGTGCCATCCTCTTCCCGTACCGGTGTC
The DNA here is from genome assembly GCF_900114925.1 of Marinobacter pelagius. GTDB lineage: Bacteria > Pseudomonadota > Gammaproteobacteria > Pseudomonadales > Oleiphilaceae > Marinobacter > Marinobacter pelagius. The sequence goes on from NZ_FOUR01000011.1 coordinate 33,419, forward strand.
GAGCCCGCCACGATGTTGATGTTGTAGCGCAGCGCCAGATCCCGCATCAGCTCCCGGTAGCGTTCGGCGTAGTGGGTCACCGCCGAGAACGCCTCCGCCGGACTGCCGCCACGGGCCTCGATGGACAGCAACTGGAGGGTGAACAGCTCGGGAAAGACCACGAAATCGCCCTTGTAGGTGGAGACGACATCCACAAAGTAACGAACGATCTCGCTGAACTCATCGAACGAAGCCACCGGCCGCTGCTGGTACTGGACGGTGCCGATGCGCACGGTGTCCGGCATCCGGTGCCCGTATCGCTTGCGCTTTTCATCCTGGCCGCTCTGGGGAACCTTGGGATTGCGCCAGACCAGGTGAATGCCATAGCCCATGGAATCATGGTCGGCATCCAGGTAGTGGGGAATGATGTCGTGGATTTCGAAGCCCTGATGCATCTGGAACGACAGCACAGGGTCTTTCTGTTCCTTGTTACGGACGGCATCGACATAGGCCTCCACCGTACCGTATTTCTTCGGTTTCTGGCGCAGGGTAGGCAAACGCCCGGCAAACACCACGCCCTGGAGGTTCAGGGTCTGGCACAGGTTTTTTCGCTCGTTATAAAGACGCTCGCCTATCCGGTACCCGCGGCACTCCGGATCAACACACACCTCCATGCCGTAAAGCCAGTCGCCCTCCGGGTCATGGCGGGAGGCGTAACCATTGCCGGTGATCGACGTCCAGTCATGGCGGGCCAGGGCCACCTCGCCGGCAATCCGGAAAGTGGCGCAGTAGCCCACGACCTGGTCTCCCAGCATGGCGACAAACTGCCCCTCCGGAAAGGTATTGATCTGCCCGGTCAGCGGCCCCTTGGTGTAGCCGTACATGCCGGTACCCTCGTAGACCCGGCGGCTCAGTTCGATGATGCCGGGAATATCATCAAGGGTGGCGTTGCGAACAAAAAGGCGCTGGTCGGGATCGGAAAACGGTGGGCACATACATACCTCGAAGCAGGCGCGGAAATGCGCGGGGGCATGCACTCATATTTGGTCGGGCTGATCCGTTTCGTCAAGCGGTGGCTGCAGCGGGAAACGTTCGATCACGGTATATACCGATCCGCCGGCTCCCGGGGCGCTTCCGAACAGGACAAATTCCGTCACCGGAAGAACCCCGAACCGGTCCTGCCCGTGCTCTTCCAGCAGGCTCACAATCGAGGCGGCCTGCTTGCGGAACCGGGATACTGTGATATGTGGCCGGAACCCGCGGTGCTCGGTCTCGAACCCGGCAGCCGCCACCTGGGCGGACAGCTGACCATACAGCTCCGCCACCGGTGCCTCGGGGGAGACCCCGGCCCAGAGGTTCCGGGGGTGCTCCGGGCGGCCAAAGGCGCCCAAACCGGTCACTTCCACTTCGAAAGCAGGCATGGAAACCAGGGAAGCGACGTAGCTCAACGTATCCAGGTCCTCATCCTTTACGCTTCCGATAAAGACCAGGGTCATGTGCAGCTGATTACGGCTCTGCCATCGGGCTCCGTTGATCGGAGTCTTGAGCGCCAGCAAGCGCTTTTTGACCTCCGACGGGATTTCCACCCCGAAAAACACCCGGGGCACGGCTCAGTCCTCGTAGATCATCTTGCGGGTCATACCGCCGTCCACCACATAGTTCTGGCCGGTGATGAAGCCCGCTTCTTCGGAAATCAGGAAGGCCGCCAGGCTGGCAATATCCCGAGGCTCTCCCACCCGACCGGCAGGGTGCTGACGGTGATCGCTCTCCGACAGTGGCGGAGCCTTTTCCTCCATATCCTGCCACGCACGGGTGTCGATCCAGCCGGGGCTGATGCAGTTGACCCGAATCTCCGGCCCCAGGCTCATGGCGAGGGCATGGGTCAGGGCAACGATGCCGCCCTTGGTGGCGGCATAGGCCTCGGTGTCAGGCTCCGATTGCAGGGCCCGGGTGGAAGCGATGTTGACGACGGCACCGCCGTTCTTCCGGAGATGGGGCACCGCATGCTTGGTAACCAGGAACGGACCGGTCAGGTTTACATCCAGCCGACGCTGCCAGACAGCCAGGTCCAGCTCCTCAACGGGCCCGCTCTCCGGGCCGGCCAGCCCGGCGTTGTTGATCACCGCATCCAGTCGGCCGTGCCAGTCGGTCGCCGCGCGGATCATACCGGCAACCTCCGCTTCACTGGCCACATCGGCCTGGAAATACCGCACCTGGTCGCCTAGCCGCTCCTGCAACCACTCGCCCTGCTCCCGGTCAACATCGCAGAAGGCCACCTGCCAGCCGCGATCGGCCAGGAACTGCACCAGGCCACGACCAATTCCCCGGGCACCGCCGGTTACCAGGACCACTCGGGCTTCGTTTGTCACATTGACCTCCGCTTACCAGGGCAGCTCGTCGCCATTGCTGTGCCAGAACGAGCCGGTGTTATCCAGGTTCAGGTTGGCAATCCGATCCGCCAGCCCACGGGCCGATTCCTCGGGCGTGATCATCCCCCCGAAGTTCACCATGCGGGTCTTCACGTAACCGGGATGCAACTGGGCAACGGCAATACCCTTGGGCTTCAGGTCCACCGCCAGGGACTTGCCGAAAGCGTTCAGGGCCGCCTTGGAGGCGCGGTAACCATAACGGCCGCCGGAATCGTTGTCGGCAATGGAGCCCATGCGGCTGGTGATGTTGGCGATCTTGCCGCCCTCTTCAATCTGCGGAACCAGTGCCTCGGCCACCCGCAGCGGCGCGTAGGCGTTGATCTCCATCTGCTTTCGAATGGAATCGAAATCGATGCTGCCGAGCTGCTCGTCCTGCAGCAGGCCGGCATTGTTGATGAGCAGCCGGATCTTCTTGCCCGCCAGGGCCGATTTCAGTTTTTCGATGCCGGCGTCGGAGGTAACATCGACCCCGTCGATGACCTCGGAGGCGATTTCCGCCAGCTCATCGGAAGATTGCCGGCATACGCCGATCACGTCGCCGCCCTCACGGGCATAATGCCGTGCCAGTTCCAGGCCGATTCCCCGGTTGGCGCCGGTAATGACAACTACTCCGGATGCAGACATGATTCCTCCGTTTCACTATTGGATTCAATTGATTGGATCAGTAGATCTGGACAAGCAGCCACACTGTAACGATCAGTACCAGCAGAAACCAGCGGGCGTACTGGTCGGGCTTGTCTTCATCCGGGGATGAAGCGGTTATTGTGGAGCCCCCCTCCTCGTATTCCCGGATCAGCTCGCGGGCCCGGTAGAGGTCTTCATCATCCACGTGGACATTGCTGAAACCGGCCGCACCGATCTCACCCAGAGCGCCCTGCAGGTAATGGCCGCCAACGTGGGATTCGATACCATGGACCTCCAGGAACCCGGCTACAATGTGTGCTTCGGTAATGTCCCGGGCCCGATAGGCTATTTGCAAAGGCCTACTCCTTCTGTGACATTCAGGGGCAGCACCCGCCCGTTAACGCGGTTATGATTTCAGCATAGACCCACCCGCTCCAGGGAGCCATCAAGGATACGCAGTGGATATTATCTGGATTGTTCTGGCCATCGTGCTGCTCATCGTGGCCGCCACCTTTTTCCTGTTCAGGATTGAAGACCTGTCTCACCTCGACGACAGGGATTACCCGGTGCGGAAAAGCACCCCGAGCGAAGGTCATCAACAGGTTCTGGGTCAACTCCGGGAGCTGAGGGAAGCTGCCAAAGACCTCAAGGGCAAGGCCCGGCTGATGGCCCTGCGCCAGCACATGGACACACTCAGCGAGGGCATGGAGCTGGTATCGGAATTCCGGCACAACGAAGATCCGCGGGGCGAATGGGTGATTGCACCCGGCGTCGATACCCGCCGTCGTGTGCTCTATATCCACGGTGGGGCCTGGGCAGCGGGCAGCCCCAGGAGTCACCGGACCATTACCGACCGGTTCTCCAGGATAGCCAATGCTGCGGTTTTCGCCGTCGATTACCGGCTGATGCCGGAATACCGTTTCATGGATGGGGTACGGGATTGCCAAAGGGCCTACAGCTGGCTGCTGGACCACGGACCGGAAGGTCGGGAGCGCGCCAGCTTTGTCGTGGTGGCGGGAGATTCCGCCGGTGGCAGTCATACCCTGAGCCTGTTGGCCTGGGCGCGGGATAACGGACTCAGGCAGGCCGATGCGGCAGTTGCCCTGGCGCCCTCAACCGACCTGACCCTGACCGCCCCCAGCAACCGCAACAACATTCCTACCGACCCGTTACTGGGCCCGGTGTTTGGCGGCCTGGCCAAGATCCCGCTGCCAATTATCTGGTGGGGGACCCTGGCGGCCTTCCGGGTGTCACCGACCAACCCGGTCGCCTCTCCGCTGCGGGGCAGTCTCGCCAACCTCCCGCCAACCCTGATCCATGCCAGTGATACCGAAATGCTGCTGGATAACGCCCGGCGCTACGCGGCCAAGGCCCAGTCCGAAGGCTCCGTGGTGGAGCTCCACACCTGGCCAGGCATGGTGCATGTGTGGCACATTTTTGGCGACATGCTCCCGGAAGCCGAGGAAGCGTTCGAGGACATCCGGGAATTCCTGGCCGATGTCGAGGCCGGCAAGAGCGAATAGGTTGCCCCATGTGTGGACGCTTCACCTTTTACACCCCGCCGGAAACCCTGATTCTGGAGTATTTTCCGGAAGGACTCGAGGTGGACGGGCAGTTCGACCCGAGCTACAACATCACGCCCGGGGTGGGCATTCCCATGATCCGCATGACCATGAATGGCACCCTGATCATGGCCCACTCCCACTGGGGCTTCCGTCCGGTCTGGGCCGGCGAGAAAGCCCCCTCGCCCATCAACGCGCGGGCGGAATCCGTGGCCACCTCGAAATATTTCCGGGAAGCGTTTGCACACCACCGGTGCCTGGTCCCCGCCAACGGGTGGTATGAATGGATGGCAACGGAACACGGCAAGGAGCCCCACTACGTCACCCCCAAGGATCCGGACAAGGACCAGGCTATCTTTTTTGCGGGCGTGTGGACGCCGATGGAAGGCGATGAAACCACCGCCTGCGCCATTATCACCGAACCAGCCCACGACACTTTGAAACACATCCACGACCGGCAACCGGTGGTGCTTGATCCCGACTGCCTGCGGGACTGGCTGAACCCGGAGCTGAGCGAACGCTCGGCAGTCCGGGCGGCAACCCACCGGCTGCCCCCGGAGCGTCTTGAGGAATACGAAGTATCCCAGGCGGTCAACAATCCCCGCCACAACGACCCGGAACTTCTGAAGAGGGTAAAATAGACACGGATCGGCCGGCTATTTTCGCACCCACTTGTCACCGATCCGGACAAACTGGCCGGCGGGAGTCTTTTCCACTGCTTTCTTGCCGGCAACAGCCTCCACTTCGGCAACCGGAATATTGTGCTTCGCGGCAATGCGACTGTACTCCTGCCGCCGGGCCTCGTTGATGGCGTCAACGATCTCCCGGGCATTGCCGTCAGCCTTGACCACCGCCAGATAGCCTGTGGGGGTCTCGCCGACCAGCCCGGATTGCTTGGCAGTATCGAGCTGCTGCTTGGCCTCTTCGAGACTCATGGCAAGCGCGGGCAGACTCAGACACAGGGCCAGCACAAGCACGCCGAATTTACTGAACAATCTCATGATTCTCTCCCCGTTGAAGCGTCCACGACCATCAGAACAGGCCCTGGTCTTCGAACAACTCGTCCACTTCCTTATCAACTTTCACGTAGATCTCGTGCTGGATCTTGACGTTCAGGTTGACGGTGATGGGCTCCTTGGGCGCCGCCATCTGCACGGTTGGTGTGCAGGCTGCGGACAGCAGGGCAAAGGCGAGTATCACTGCCCCCTGTCGTAACCGGGCGGTGCCGGCGGATGTCCGGCTTTGCGCTTTCATAGATGTCCCCTTTGATTGTGGCCGGAACAGCGGGATCAGTTCTCCCCGTTACCGGCCTCACGCTTCTCCATCAATTTCCGGACTTTCTCCGTGACCGCTTCGTTCACCCGGCCGCTGAGCTGCAGGCTGGTCAACAGTGCCGGAATATCCTCCTGCAGGTTGATGTTCACCACAATCGGGTGACCATCCCGCACCTGCGGATTGCTGCCCTCGAGCCTGAGACCGAGGTTCAGGGTTCCTTCCTGATCATAGTCTATCGTGCTGTTCAGTACGGAATAGTTAAAGTTCTGAAGGGCCCGCACCACCAGATCCATGGTTTCGTTGTTCCGGGCCAGTGCCTGCAACCGGTCCGCGGGAAGTTTCAGGGTGCCTCCGGGTGCCACGGCCCTGATGTTGCCTCCGGCAACCCGCACACCTTCCCGGCTGATCACCAGCGGCACTTCACCCTGAAGCGTGCCACTGCCTGCCAGGCCCTCGGCTGGATAGACGGTCATCAGGCGGTCGACCTGTATGTCATTGAGCCACACAGGGACGGTCAGAGGCAGATCAGCCAGGCTCCACTCTCCCGGCTTGCCCCTGGCTTCTCCACCCAGAAATCCGGCGCGCCCCCGGACCAGAGAAATGGCTCCTTTCGTCAGCGCCTGCAGCGGTGCCCGGTAGCTGCCCGTTATAGAGACCGGCCCCAGAGGCACGCCAGGGTTGAGCTGTGCCAACTGAAGCTCCGAGGTACGGACTACCAGGGCATCTTCCATGGACAGTTCCAGTGTGCCATTCAGTCCGGTCCAGGCCATTCGATCCACAATACCGGACATCCCGCTGGCGATGATTTTGCCCTCAAGCGACTGCCCCGTGTCCGGAAGGCGAACGCTGGCGTTCGCAGAAAGACTCCCATCGCTGATCTCGATCCCGGCTGGCCATTGTTCCAGGGTTTCCGCCAGGATCCGACTGGCATTGCTGCCTTCCAGCTCTGCGCTGACAGTCACCCGTGGAGTTGCGCTGAAGGGCCAGCGGGCTTCGACGTCTAACGCCAGCCCAGCAGCTCCCTTCGCCGCGCCACGGATATCGACCCGGTTCAGATCCGCATCCAGCTCGCCTTCAAAGTTCCAGGACTGTGGTTTCAGATTGGCCTGCTGCAACATCCCGACATCAAGCGTCAGGGGGCCGACCAATCGCGCCTTCTCAAGGCTTCGGTTGCTCAGGCTGTACCCGGCTTCGAGCGTGCTACCACCTGGCCGCACTTCCACCTGTTCCAGACGGACTGTCTCGCCCCCATCCGGGCTAGCCACTCCATTCATCGTCAGGATTGAACCGGCCAGAACCTCCAGCCTGGCTGACGCCACACCCGCGGTTCCGGCCAGTCCGATACGCCCCTCGATGCCGTCGATGCGCCAGCCTCCAGGCTCGGAGTCCGGCAACGAGCCGTTGACCCAGAGTTCGGTCGTCTCCATACGCCACTGCTCCGGGTCCGGCGCCAGCTCAACGTAAAGGTTTCCGCGGATTTCGGTGTCGTCGGGCAGATCAACCCGTAGACTGCTCACTGAAATGGTGTCCGGAAGCCAGGTCGGCGACTGCTCGGGCAACAGCGATGGTTCCGCCCCCGATCCACCCGCTGCAGGCTCCGGCCATTCCGGTATATCAACGTCGAGCTGTTCAACCCGGACGCTGGCCAGCGAAAGAGTCTGCCAGTCCCAGCCCAGCACAAAACCCGAACCGTTTACCGCGAATGGCCGCGCCGGATCGGAACTGACCAGGGAGAAGCCATCGGCACGAATACCTTCCAGCGAGAGGTGCATTCCCTGCCAGTCGAACTGCTGGATCGCCTGGTTCGCCATCAACTGCTGCCAGGCGTCCCGGGCATAGACACCGGCACCGATTACCACCAGCAACAGAAGAGCGACGGCCGCGGCTAACCACCGGCCGATCCTGCTTGCCCTCGTGCGTTTTCCTGCTCCCACAGATTGCTTCCTGCCAACGTCAAACAAGCCGTAACCTGACATCCGGCCCGATCAGTAATAAGGTTTATACAGATTCAATGTTGCGGAGTAACGGCATGGCGTCAATGCTGCGGCAAATACTGGTTCTGACATTGCTCGGTCTTGTTCTTGGCGGCTGTGCCAGTAATCAGCACCTGCAGACCGGCGAAACCGGGCAGTTTTCGCCGGTTGAAACGCCGGATTCGCCAGAGAAAGTCGACCGGTTGTGGCAGGTCTTCGAGCGCTATCAGGGCACCCCCTATGAATACGGTGGGATGTCAGCCCGGGGGTTCGATTGTTCCGGGTTTATCTTAACCGCCTATCGGGAAGGGCTCGGCCAGACTCTGCCCCGCACCACCGCCCAGATGCTTCGCCATGGCCGGGAGGTATCGCCGGACCAAGTGGAACCGGGGGACCTGGTGTTTTTCAGGATTGGAGGGAAGGAACAGCATGCCGGCATCTACATGGGCGAGAACCGGTTCATTCATGCCTCCACCTCCGTCGGCGTCACCCTGTCAGAACTTGACGGCTATTACTGGGCCGACCGTTTCACCGAGGCACGACGTTTCGAGGACGACTGATCAGGTTTTTCCGGGGTTGCCCGGAGTTACAGGCCGCCGATGGCCAACTGCAGGGCAATGGCGGCCATCATCAGACCGATCACGCCATCAATGACCCGCCAGGCCGTCGGTCTGGACAGGACTGGTGCCAGTGCCGACCCGCACCAGGCCAACCCGCCAAACCACAGGATCGACGCACTGCTCGCGCCCGCGACAAAGCTGGTGGCGTCCTCCTGCTGGGCGCCCACAGCCGGAATCAGCAAAAGGGTGTCGAGATAAACCTGGGGGTTGAGCAGGGTGACGGCCAGGGTGGTAAACAGCACCCCCTTCAGACTGCGCCGGGTAACTTCCCCGGCCTCAAGCGCCGCCCTGCCCCGGCTTGCCCGCACCAACGCCTGCAGTGCCAGCCAACCGAGAAATGCCACACCCAGCCAGCGCAGCAGCTCAAGGGCCTGGGGCATGGCCATCAGTGCCGCACTCACGCCGAACATGCCCAGGGTAAACAGGATCACATCCGAAGCCATGCACAGCCCCGCCGACCACCAGTGATGCTCACGGCGAATGGCCTGGCTCAGCACGTAGGCATTCTGGGCGCCGATCGCCACGATAATGCCGCCGCAAACCACCAACCCGGTCAGATAACTCTCAAGCACGCTCAATCTCCCTGAAAAACTGGCGCAAGCATAACGCGACGGCTATATACTTGAAATTCATACTCGTAATATTGCATCAGTTTTACTTATGATTGACTACAAATTGCTGGAAGCGCTGGCGACGGTTGTCGAATGCGGAGGTTTTGAGCGCGCCGGCGCTGCCCTCGGGCTCAGTCAGTCGGCGGTGTCCCAGCGGATCCGCACGCTGGAGATTCGGCTGGGTCAGCCGGTGCTCGTTCGCAGCCCAGCCCTGAAAGCCACACCCGCCGGCCAGCGGCTGCTCAACCACGTACAGCAGGTGCAGTTGCTGGAGCGGGATCTGGCGAAATCCCTGCCTACCCTCAATGAGCCCTCGGCGCGGCTACGCATTGCTTTGAACGCCGACAGCCTGGCCACCTGGTGGGCCGATGCCATCGCTGACTTCTGCCGGGACGAGGAGCTGTTGCTTGACCTTGTGATAGAGGATCAGGACATTGGTCTGCGCCGAATGCGCGAGGGCGATGTCGCCGCCTGCCTGTGCAGCAGCCCACAACCGGTCGCGGGCGCGCGCTGCGTGCCCATGGGTTCAATGATCTACCTGCCGCTGGCAACCCCCGAATACATCAGAAGGTATTTCCCCGAGGGATTGACCGAGACAGCATTGCGGGACGCGCCAGCGATCGTATTCGGACCAAACGATCAGTTACAACATCGCTTTCTGGCACAATGCGGCTTTCATGGTTCCTTTCCCCACCATCTCTGCCCATCCTCAGAAGGATTTGTAAAGCTGGCAACCACTGGCATGGGCTATGGCATGATTCCGGAAATCCAGGTGCGGGAGGAACTGGAGGCGGGAAGACTGACCAGCATCGCCACCGGGCAACAACTGGAAGTGAAGCTATACTGGCATTTCTGGCGCCACGGCGGAGGTGCCATGGACCGTCTCACGCAGGCCCTGCAGTCCAACCGCATTTCCCATCGGTAAAGGAGCTTTCACATTTGGATCTGACCACCCCCGCCTTGCTGTTCCCCGCCATTTCTCTGCTGTTACTGGCTTACACCAACCGGTTTCTGGTTTTGGCCCAGCTAATCCGCCAGCTCAAGCAGATGGACTCCGAAGACGATCACGCCCTGATTGCCCGCCAGATCGGTATGCTGAGAAAGCGCATCGTGCTGACCAAACGCATGCAGACATTTGGCGTGCTCAGTTTCTTCCTGTGCACAGTGTCCATGTTCCTGCTGTTTCTGGGATCGGAAATGCCGGGCATTGTGGCGTTTGGTATCAGCCTGGTGTTGCTCTCCCTTTCACTGCTGTACTCGCTGTACGAGATCCAGATTTCCACCAACGCCATCAACGTGGAGCTCTCCAACTTTGAGGCTAGAAAAAGCGAGAGTCAGGGCTGAGGCGACTACCGTGAGCCCGTGGAGTTGATTCCAAACCAGTGGGGGAAGCGCAGCAGGCAATACAGGGCCAGCACGTCATAAAGCGCATGCCAGAGCATGACCATGCCCAGGCTCGCGGAGAGATGGTAGGCGGCGCCCAGAACCAGACCCAGCCCGGTGGCCACCAGGAAATAGGTGAATGACACGTAGTGAACCAGGCCAAACAGGACTGACGACGCAATAACGGCGGTCCAGGGCCCGGTGTGCTGAATCAGCCAACCCTGGACGGCTCCCCGGAACAGGAGCTCCTCTCCGACACCCGCTAGCACCGATAATGCCACCAGCACCGTCCAGGAAAAGCTGCGGGCGAAACGGTGCAGCCCGCGCATCTGCTGTTCCAGGTTGTCCGGGAACAGGCCCGGGATCCGGGTTATCAGAATCAGCGTGAGATAAGTGCCGACAGCGCCAAGAGCGCCGTACAGCACGATCTCGAACCCGCCCAAACCACCCCACTGCACGGGAATATCGAACAGCCAGATCGCCAACAGGCCAACGACGCCGATGCCGCCCTGAAAAACCAGGGCGGCCCGGGTAGAGATGGAAGAACCTCCCGTTCTCGCCATGACTTACTGGCTGAACAGATCTTTCACGGGGAACAGGTCGTCATACTCTGGCGGCTGCTTCTGACCCTTGGCCTGGAAGGTCTTCATCATGTCATTGGGGCGGAACATGCCGGCCTGCCAGGTGGCCATGTACTTCAGGCTGTCTTCCACCGAGTGGTCCCGGCTGTAGTTGATCATTTCCTTGCAGCCGGTAACCGCCAGCGGCGAATTGGCAGCGATCCGGGCGGCGATCTCCATCACGCCCTCCAGCATGGTCTCGTGATTGTCGTATACGGTATTCACAAACCCCAGGCGGTGGGCCTCATCCGCACCAAACTTCCGGCCGGTATAGGCCAGCTCACGCACCACACCTTCAGGGATCAGCTTGGGCAGGCGCTGCAGGGTGCCGACATCCGCGGTCATGCCCAGCTCGGTTTCCTTGATGGTGAAGTAGGCATCGGCTGTGCAGTACCGGCTGTCTGCCGCACACACCAGGTCCAGGGCACCGCCGATGCAACCGCCATGCACCGCCGCCAGCACCGGCAGACGAACCTTCTCCAGCGAGCTCAGGGTGTCCTGCAGCTGCAACACCACCCGGCGAAGGTTCTCGGCCATCCGGCCCGGGTCGCCCCCCATGGGTACGGCCTTTGAATCGGTAAACACACCCAGATCCATGCCAGCGGAGAAATGTTTGCCGGTAGACGAGATCACGATCACGCGGGCATCGGTGTTGGCTTCAATATCCTGCATGCACCGTGGCAATTCCAGCCAGAAGGCCTTGTTCATGGTGTTGAGGGCGTCTGGCCGTTTGAACTGGACATGGGCGATGTGATTGGACACATCAACCGAGAAACTCTGGTAGGAGAAGGGTTCGGTCACGTTTTGTCTCCGTTTGTCATTGAAAGCGATAAGAACGGGAAATTTCGTAATATTTTCAGCTATTTTCTGATGATTTTCCGTGATTGCCTCCGAATATACCGCTCAACTGCCAAAGACGAAAGCGGCGCATTACTACTCCGCCCCGCCCCTCCTTGCTCACACCCAAACTTGTGCCAAGCTTAAAAGTGAGAAAGTCCCTCTTCGGGATTCATGATCTGATTCAACAGGGAGGAAGCCGGAATGCGCACTTCAGAAGCATTCAGGAAAACATTGTTGGTTTCCATATTAGGTCTCGGCCTTTCCGGCCTTGCGGCGGCCCAGGGTTACATGGGGCCAGGTATGGGACCCGGCATGGGATACGGCCCCGGGCCGGGAATGGGGTATGGCCCCGGCATGGGCTATGGTCCTGGCATGGGTTACGGCCCCGGCATGCACGGCATGGGGCCGGGTATGGGCTACGGGCCCGGCATGCACGGCGGCATGGGACCAGGCATGGGCTATGGGCCTGGCATGCAAGGTGGTATGGGCCCTGGAATGGGGCCGGGCATGATGGGCGGCTACCCGGGCATGGGACCAGGAGCCGGTCTGGACCTGACGGATGACCAGAGAAAGCGCATGGAGGAAATCCATAGCCGGCACTGGCAACAGCAGCAGGAACGCATGCAGGAGATGTACGAGCGGCGCCAGAAATTCCAGCAGGAAATGGACGAGGTGCTGACCGACGAGCAACGTCAGCGGCTCCGGGATCGCCAGCGCCAGTACTACCAGGGCTGGTAAGGCCGTTGGCTTGACGCGAACCCGCGCCAGTCAGGTGCGGGTTCGTTTTGTTCAGGCATCCGGCAAAAGGGCGTGGGATAAGCCACCGAAATAGACCACCCGGGACAATTGGGTGGGCGTCAGCTCCAGTCCATAACAGGCCTGTAAACGCTGCAGGGTTTCCTCTGCGTCATGGGGAGCCGGGGCCATTTCCCGGATAAACTGGGCGATATCCTCCACCATGGCCCAGGGATAGAGAATCCAGCGCCACTTTCGCACCTCGCCGGCACTGAAATCCGCCGGGCAGGTGGTCACCAGTTTTTCATGGAGTACGGCAGTCCGGAGCTCCGCCGGGCCGAGGGGCTCCAGGTAAGAGCGCGCCGCCCGCAGGGTATCGCCACTGTCATTGACATCGTCAACCACCAGTATCCGGGCGCCGCGGATGTCCGTGGCCAGGGGGATGGTCACCCGGGCCTCCTCACCCTTGCTGGCTCCAGCCTCGTAATGCTGGACGCGGATGGAACACAATGCACCCAGGTTCAGGAAATCACACAGGAAACGGGCAGGCATGAAGCCACCCCGGGCGACAGCGACGATCATATCCGGGCGGAACCGGCTGGCCAGGATGTGCCTCGCGACTTCGTCACAGGCATCCACCACCTCATCCGGGCTGAGCAACTGGACCTGCATGATCGTCGGTTCTGCCATCAGTGACTCCTGCCTTGTGATCCTGTCTTTCAATTTTATACTCTTTCAAAAGCCCCAACAGGAAACCCCATGGATTTCACCTTCCTCGGCACATCAGCCGGCACGCCGACAAAGGCCAGAAATGTCACTGGCCTGGCCCTGATGCATGGCAAACCGAAACACTGGTACCTGATCGATTGCGGTGAGGGCACCCAGCACCAGTTGCTGCACACCCGCCACTCGGTGATGCAGCTGCAGGCGATTTTTATCACCCACGTGCACGGCGACCACACCTTCGGCCTGCCCGGCCTGCTCACCAGCGCCTCCATGCTGGGCCGCACCGAGCCCCTGTTCCTGGTTGCACCGAGGCCGGTGAAAACCTTTGTGGAAACCGCGCTGGGCAACAGCGATTCCAGCCTGAGCTATGAGCTCAAATACATCGACTCGGAAGCCGACGAGTTCTATTGGGAAGACGATGCCGTGGAGGTCATGGCCACCCCGCTTTCCCACCGGGTCTCCAGCCGTGCTTTCACCTTTACCGAGAAGAACCTGGAGCGTCAGCTGCTGAAGGACAGACTCGAGGCTGACGGTGTCGAACCCGGCCCGGCCTGGGGAGAGTTACAGCAAGGGCGGGATGTGGTGCTGGAGAACGGAACGGTACTTCGCAGCGACCAGTACACCGCCATTACCCGGCAGCCCAGAAAAATCGTGGTGGGCGGCGACAACGACAACCCGGAATTACTCGAAGCCACCTGCCAGGACGCCCACGTGCTGATCCACGAGGCCACCTACACCCAGGAAGTGGCCGACCGCGTTGGCGCCTGGCCCCAGCACAGCTCGGCAGCCCAGGTCGCCCGGTTTGCGGAGGCGGTGGGCATTCCCAACCTGGTACTGACGCATTTCAGCTCCCGCTATCAGCTTAGTCGTGATGCCTACCCGCACATCGGCGAAGTCGAAGCCGAAGCGACGGGTCTGTACCGGGGCACTCTGTACCTGGCCCGGGATCTTCACAGCTACCGCCTGCACAAGGATCTCACCCTGCGGCCAGAACCGGCCCCCGGGGACTAGTCCGTCAACCCGGGGAACCAGAGTGCAATCGATGGGAAGACGATGCACAGAATCAGGCCCGTCAGCTGCAGTAGCACGAACGGAATAATCGACCGGTAGATAACGCCGATACTGACATTCCCCTGCGCAATGCCTTTCAGGTAGAACAGCGCATAACCGAACGGCGGCGTCAGGAAGCTGGTCTGCAGGTTGATCGCCACCAGGATGGCAAACCACACCATCAGGCCGGTACTACTCACCCCGGCAAACTCGAGCCCCTCTACCACCGGCAGCAACAGCGGCAGCACCACGAAGCTGATCTCGATCCACTCCAGGAAGAACCCGAGGATGAAGATCAGGCCCATGAGCAGCAGCAACAGGCCATAGGGGCCAAGGCCGGTACCGGTGATGATGTCCACGATCATGTCATCGCCGCCGAGGCGCTTGAACACCACGCTGAAGCAGGTGGCGCCAATGACCACAAACAGGATCATGGCAGAGGTTCGAGAGGTATCCCGGCACACCTGCCGGAGTGCGCCCCAGTTGAGCTGCCTCAGGCCCAGGGCCAGGATCAGCGAGCCGGCGGCCCCGATCGCGGCAGCCTCAGTCGGGGTCGCAATACCCGCCATAATTGATCCAAGTACCGCCACGATCAAAACCACCGGTCCGGCAAGGTCCCTGAGCAGGGCGATCACGAGGGGCGAGTGCTCCTCGGTAAGATGCGCTTCACCGCCCTCTTCCGCTAACGGCGCCCAGTCGGGTCTAACTTGTGCAATCACCAATAGATACAGTGCATAAAGGCCGCCCAGCAGCAACCCGGGGAACAGGGCCGCCTTGAACAGCGCGCCCACAGACAGGTTCATGATGGACCCCATCAGCACCAGCATGATCGAGGGCGGAATCAGGATCCCGAGAGTACCCGAGGCCGCCACCACACCGTAAGCCAGTTCCGGCTTGTAACCCTGACGGGCCATTACCGGCAGGGCAAGCAGTCCGAGCATCACCACAGACGCACCGATAATGCCGGTGCTCGCCGCCATCACGATACCCAGCAGCGCCACCGAAATGGCCAGGCCACCGCGCACCCGGCCAAACAATCTCTGCAGGGTCAGCAGGAGGTTCCTTGCCACCCCGGACTTTTCCAGCATCAGCCCCATGAACACGAACAGGGGAATGGCGATCAACAGCCAGTTCTCGATGACACCCCCGAAAATCCGTGAGCCTACAGTGCCCAGAAACGGTAGGGGAATATCACCGATAAACGCGAAAACGATACCGAGCCCACCCAGCAGGAAGGCAACCGGATAACCACTGAAAATGCCCAACAACAGGGCGACCACCATGGCAATGGCGAGACCGTACTCATCGAGCATGCTCGGCCTCCTTTGCATCACGGCGCGGATCCAGGATTCTGGCCAGGCGGTCGAAGATCTGCCCCACGCCGCTGATCGCCAGCAGCGCCAGACCGGCAGGCAAGGCCCCCTTGATCAGGTAGCGGTCGGTCAGGCCGCCATAGTTGGATTGTTCGCCCGAGAGGTAGGACATCTGGACAAAGTGCTTTGATAGCCAGGCGATCAGCACACAGAAAGGAATCAGGAAGATCAGGTGGCCGATAATATCAACCCAGTGCCTGCCCGCAGGGCCAAGGCGATGATGCAGTATGTCCACCCGGACATGGGTGTCGGAATGAAGCGCGTAACTGCCACCGATCAGCGTCATCAGGCCGAAAAGATGCCACTGCATTTCCGTAACAGAGTTGATGGTGATGGCGTTGCCCAGCAACAGTACCTCGTCATCCCAGCGAAACAGCTCATTCCAGCCCACGGCATTCATGGCCACCGTGGTCAGAACCACAAACATGATGGCCAGCACAAGCCAGCTCGACACCCGGCCAAGCCAGACGCCAATAGCGATCAGGGGAACAGCGATTGCTGCGAGAATTCTGGCGAGTCCGTTGCGCCAGGGTGGGAGGGAATCGGAATAATGACCAGTTTTGGAGTTCATACTGCAGGTGTATCCGTCAGGCCCGAATGAGTAGTGAAGAGCCGGCGGTGACACACATCACCGCCGGCAGGAACATTACAAGCTCAATCCCGGGGGATGGCCTGCAGGTCGTACCAGTCGTTGACCAACTGGGTATGTTCCATCAGGGACTCGTAAGCCTCCTTGAAGCGCGGGTTGTTCTTCATTTCCTCGGCGCGGACCTCGTCCCAGCCCTTGCGCAGTTCCCTAACAACTTCATCCGGGAAGCGCTTGACCTCGATGCCCTTCTCCTTCAGCTTGCCGATAACACGCATCTGCTCAGCCGGAGCCTCGGCCATGGACCACTGCAGGGTGGCGCGGCAGGCGGTCTCGAACTTGGCCTTGGTGGCGTCGTCATACTCGTCCCAGACATCCTTGTTGATGATGAACGAGAACCAGCTGGCCGACTGGTGCCAACCCGGGAAGTAGTAGTACTTGGTAATTTCCTCGAAGCCCATCAACTGATCCACCTGGGGCACCGAGAACTCGGTGGCATCGATCCGCCCCCGCTCCAGGGCCAGGTAGATCTCCCCGCCGGGAATCAGCTGGGTGGACGCGCCGTATTTGTTCAGCACCTTGGCACCGAGGCCGGAAATCCGGATACGCAGGCCATCGAAGTCCTTGATGCTGTTGATTTCCTTGTTGTACCAGCCACCGGTCTCCTGGGGTGAAATAAAACAAGGCAGCACCTTCACGTTGTAGTCATCATAGGCACTCTGGAGCAGTTCAGTACCCTCGCCTGACCACATCCAGGACATGAACGCCTCCGGAGTGGGACCAAAAGGCAGTGCACCGTAGAGGTTGGTCACCGGGACGGTACCGGCCCAGTAACCGATCCAGTCCCAGCCCGCGGGAATGGCACCGGATGACACCGAGTTGAATACCTCGAATGCAGGCACCAGATCACCCGGGTTGTGCACTTCCAGCTCAACCTTGCCATCCGTGACGGTTTTCAGCTCTTCCGCAAAACGCAGCGCGCCCTCACCAATGAAAATATTGGTATTGAAGGTATTGGCAACATCGAGTTTGGCAGGACCGGCTGCATGAATGGCGGTAGACAGCGTCAGCGCGGTGAAGCCGGCAGTCAGCGCTAAAGGTATATTGAATTTTTGACTCATGGTTTCTCTTCCTTTCTTGTTGGTTTGTTCATTGGTTATCGAAACATGAACCGATGGGCCGGTTTCCCGGCCCGATTTTTCTACTACATCGAGATAGTAGTATTGACCTCGTCAGACAAATTGTCAGGCTCGTACCATCGAGCGGTGACGGTTTTGGTCTGGGTCCAGAACTGGATCGCCTGCTTGCCGTTGGGCCCCAGGTCGCCCAGCTTCGAGCCCCGTGACCCGGTGAAGCTGAAGAAGGCGACCGGTACAGGGATCGGCACGTTGATACCCACCTGCCCCACATCGATATCGTTCTCGAAGCGGCGCGCGGCCCAGCCGGAGCCGGTGAAAATGGAGGTGCCATTACCATTCGGGTTCCGGTTGATGAACTCGATGGCATCATCCAGGGTATCCACTTCCACCACACAGAGTACCGGCCCGAAAACTTCCTCCTTATAGATGGTCATTTCCGGCTTCACATTGGTGAAGATCGTCGGCCCCACGAAATTGCCCTCCGGGTACCCGTCAACCGTGCAACCACGACCGTCGAGCGCCAGGGTAGCGCCTTCCTTCTCGCCCTTGTCGATCAGACCAACGACCCGCTTGAGCGCCTGGGGAGAAACCAGCGGGCCCAGATCCGCATCCCGCTGGATGCCCGGGCCAACCTTCAGGTTTTTCGATTTCTCGATAATTTCCGGCAACCATTCCCGGGCCTTGCCCACCAGGACCAGCACCGAGTTGGCCATACAACGCTGGCCCGCCGCACCAAACGCCGAACCGATCATGTTGTTGATGGCCTGGCTGCGGTTGGCGTCGGGCATGATGACGCAGTGGTTCTTCGCCCCCATCATGGACTGCACCCGCTTGCCCGCTGCACCGGCGCGACTGTAAATGTGGGTACCGACGTGGGTGGAGCCAATGAAGGAGACTGCCTTGATGTCCGGGTGGTCGCAGATCATATTCGCCACATCAGGACCACCATGAACCACGTTCAATACCCCGGCAGGAATGCCGGCCTCATGGGCCAGCTCCACCAGACGCATGGTGGAGCTGGGATCCTGCTCGGAAGGCTTGAGGATAAAGGTGTTGCCGGTAGCAATGGCCAGCGGGAACATGAAACAGGGCAACATCACCGGGAAGTTGAACGCGGTGATACCGGCGCCCACACCCAGCGGCTGGTTCAGTGAATAGACATTCACGCCACCTGCGGCATTCTCGGCGATCTCTCCCAGCTGCAGGGAGGTGATCGAACAGGCATGCTCGATGACCTCAAGGCCACGACCCACCTCACCTTCCGCATCGGGCAGAGTCTTACCGTGTTCCTCGGTAATCAGGGCTGCCAGCTCCTTGGTATGCTCACGCACCAGGGCCTGGAATTTGAGCATGATGCGCATGCGCTGAGCCAGCGACACCTTTCGCCATTCGCGGAACGCATCTTTGGCAGAGGCGACTGCCCGCTCTACTTCCGCTTCGGTGGCAAACGGCACCCGGGAAACCACCTCCTGGGTAGCCGGGTTGACGACATCGCGCCACTCCGAACTCTCCGAACGGACTGGCTTACCATCAATGAAAAGGGGTATTTCACGAACAGACATGACTGACCTCCGGATGAACGATACTGGGCGTCGGATAAATATAGACCACCTGATCGTTCCTCGCCGGTTCAGCTGTCGTTCACATCCCCCATTCCTGCCCGGAGTCCGGAGGCATCACCACCCACTCAGGTTCCTCGAACTCCCCCAGTGGCGTGATCTCCACAAACGGGGCCGCGCTGCGGATGATCTCGGTGATCTTGGGGTCCTTGTCGGATTCCATGGCATCCCGCGCTTCCTTGCTGTCCCAGGATGCGATGGCAATCAGGGTATTCGGCTCGCCAATCTTTCGATGAAGCATGGTACCGCGGGCACCCGGCGCTTTCTGGATCAGCTCACTGGCCCGCACCCAGGCGTCGGCGTACTCCTCCGCGGTGTGTCCTTCCTGCACTCGCACTTCGAAAATATACTTCATCGTTCTTGCCTCCTTTGAAACACTGTTCAAGTGGCGGGATCTGCTCAAACTTGTCTGGAATCAAGCCTGCGCCACTGAGGTTGGCACCAGCCGGCATTCAGTGCCACCCTTGAAGTATGGAACACATCGTTCATTTCCTCCCTCAAAAAAAGGAGTACCGCCGTGTATCACAAAATCCTGGTTCCGGTAGACCTGTCCCACCTGGACAAAATGCCCAAGGCTCTGAACACTGCCATCGACATGGCCAAGCATTACAACGCCACCCTCTGCTATGTCACCGTAACCAACAGCACGCCCGGCGCCGCCGCCCACAACCCGGACGAGCTTCGCGCCAAGATGAAGGAATTTGCCGAAGAACAGGGCAACGCCCACGGCATCAAAACCGACGCGGAAGTGCTGGAGTCGGTAGACACCGCAGTCGAACTGGACGACAAGCTGCTGGAGGCCATCAAGGACACGGGTGCAGACCTGGTGATCATGGCCTCACACCCGCCGGGCATCGGTGACAAGCTGCACCTGCTGCGCTCCAATGGCGCGAACATCGTCAAGCACAGCGATATCTCGGTGTTTGTGGTCCGTTGATGGTCAGGCCCGGAGATTGCCCGTGCGATCCGTTATTTCAGTCATGGGGAAAGGCAATCTCCGTTACATCCACCACAAAAAACGGAAAATAGCGCTCGGTTCCGAAATGGTTGCCGGCCTCCACGTGCATCGGCAACCGGAAGCCCTCTACTTCCCGAAATTCGGAAAGATAGCCGCCAAAAGGCTGCCAGCGGTATTCCTTTTCAGGATTGGCATTGCTCCAGCGGTCAAAATGCACCTGAAGCGGCCGGCCATCCTCTGCCACCGTCACATCCACCGACTGGGATAACCCGTTATGGCGCAGCGTTACCCGGGCGGCGTTCACATCCACCAGTTCCCAGTGCACGTTCGGCCCGGGCAGCAGCGCCGCGGGTGTCCAGAACACGGCTTCTGCCACGTACCGCCCGAACGCCGATCGGGCGTGATCCTTCGTACCTCCCATGCGGGCCACCGGCAGCAGACCCATTAACCAGAATCGTGTCCAGCGCGCGGTGTCCGAACCGGAGATCCGGATCCAGCCGCGCCGGGCACTCATACTCCAGATGAAACCGACCGGCGCCGCCAGAGTCTGCCGGGCCGACATCGCCAGGTAATTTGGCTTGTCCCGGTCTCCCATGCCGAATTTTCCCTGCATGGAAAGCGTTGCCACGGTGTAGAGCGGCGTTTTTGGGGCGATGGTGTAAAGCAAGTAACGCCGTGCCGGTTCCGGCAGGTGGTCGACCATGGCCGGGTCAAACCGGGCGGGATCCCGCGGCTGGTTCCGGACCAGTGATTCCATAATCCGGCGATCTGCCCCGTGGTCTGCCCACCGGCGGGCAGACAGTCCCGCAAGGACGAGAAAGATCAATGTGCTCAGTACGTGGATGATCATGGTTACAGGACTTTCCGTGTCTGTTCGTTCCGGGCCATGAAATTAGCTCTTTTGAGTAATACAAGAACCGCTATCAATTCCCAATACTTGAAATGTGACGCTCATTGCAGCTTCACGCAAGGATCCGGAGCTCATCTCAGTTCCGGGAGACGGCTCAACCAGAGCCCGAACAGGGAATAGCGGAGATCACAATGAAAACCTTACCCTTACTGCTCGCGCTTGCCGCTATCACCGGCTGTGCGAGCACCGATACCCAGCGCTATGCATCACTGGACCCGCCGGCTTCCGATACTTCGGAATCACTGCTGGTGGTTCTCTCTTCCGAGCAGAAAGCCGCAGCCACCAGCTCTGTTGCCGAGTTGTTGGCGGATGCCGGAGAAGTCGAGTTTTTCAACGTCTACGGCGTTGCCGGCGCGGGCCCCGGCGGAGACATGGTGGTCTGCGGCAACATGAAAACCAGCGATCCCCGGGGTGGCCCCGCCAGAACCCAGCCATTTGCTTTCTCCGGGCAACGGGCCATGCTTCTGGATGAAGCAACCAACTGGGGATTCGTTAACACCGGTCGCGAAGTGGCACATCCGCACCGCCAGAGGCCTTTTGTCGGCTCCTGGTGGGTTCAGTGTCGTCCGCAAACCTTCTCGGTTCTCGTGGAACGACACCAGGAAGACCAGCGAACCATACAGGCGCTGAGGTAACCGGCCACCCATGAATGCCACGGAGATCGAGCAACGCATCACGTTCGAAGCATTGGCCCCTCACTTCAACAAGATGCGCGAGTGGGCCGCCATAACCATCCTGGTTCCCCTGACCGTCGTTCTGGTCCTGTGGAACCAGATGGACCGGGTATTGCTGTCAG
This sequence comes from Marinobacter pelagius, assembly GCF_900114925.1. Lineage (GTDB taxonomy): Bacteria > Pseudomonadota > Gammaproteobacteria > Pseudomonadales > Oleiphilaceae > Marinobacter > Marinobacter pelagius. Next base: position 55,227 of record NZ_FOUR01000011.1, read on the forward strand.
GGTGGTTCGTCCTCGTTCTCGCCGGCATTGGCGCCCGCTATCTCCTCACCACCGCCTATCAGAAGCAGGTTGTCACCCACGCCAGTGCCGAACCCTGGCATCGTAAGCTCCTTTTGTTACAGATCTACCTCGGAGCCCTCTGGGCAATCGCGGTTTTTCTGTTTGCCAGCACCGAATCCGTGCCGCACCAGGTGTTCATGATCACCCTGGCCCTGATCCTGGGCATTGGCTCCATCTCTGCGGGAACCCATTGGCTTCCGCTCTATTACAGCTACGGCATGCCCATCAAGGGCGCCCTGGTGGCATACTTTATCAGCCTCGGCGAAGTCGCCTGGTTCGCCTTGGCAATGATGGTCGCATTCGCGATTCTGGCATCCTACAGCTTTGCCAAAAAGCTCAACTCCATCGTGCGGTCGGAAATGCACCTTCGCTTCGAGACCGACAACCTCGCGGATCAGCTCAGGCAACGCTCCCAGGAACTGCAGACCGCGATCCGGGCAAAGTCCCGCACTCTGGCAACAGCGAGCCATGATTTCCGGCAGCCTCTGCATGCACTCTCCCTGTTCTTCGATGCGCTCAAGGGCGCCAGCAGCCCCCAGGAAGAACAACGCATTCTCGGCCGGATCGATGCCTCCCTGGATGCCATGCGCAGAATGTTTGATGCCCTGTTCGACATGTCCCGGCTCGATGCCAATATTATCCAGCCCGAGCCCGTGGATTTTGATATCGAGTTTTTTCTCGTTCAGCTAAAGGAGGAATTCCAGGAGAAAGCGGAACAGAAGGGCCTGATCCTCAGACTCCACACCCGACCTGCCGTGGTTAGGGTGGACCGGACGCTCCTCGAACGCGTCATGCGCAACCTGATTGCCAACGCCATCCGGTATACCCGCTCGGGCGGCATTCTCATCAGCGCCCGGCTCAGGCAGGATTCCGTGCTTGTGCAGGTGTGGGATACCGGCATCGGTATTCCCCGGGAAGCGCAGGACCGGATCTTCGTGGAATTCGAACAGGCACACCCCTCGCCCCACGAGGATGAGAGAGAAAAGGGTCTGGGATTTGGCCTGGCCATCGTCCACAAACTCTGCGAGCTGATGGGGCTGCCCCTGGACCTGCGTTCCAGCGAGGGCAGAGGATCAGTCTTCAGCCTAACCCTTCCGGCTGGTGATCCAACCCGGATCAGGCATCGGGAAGATAAAGCTCCGGAGCCGGTCTGGCAGGCCTCGGGCCATCACATCCTGGTCATAGATGACGACCTTAATGTCCTCAACGCCATGGAAACTTTGCTCAGGCGCTGGAGTTTCAACGTTACCGCCGCGTCTTCCCTGCCCGAGGCCCTGCGAAAAACCCACGGGCGACCAGACCTGGTACTGTCGGATTTCAGCCTGGAGGGATCACAAAACGGGGTTGAGGTCATCGGGAGCCTGAGGAAACGCTACGGGCCCGACCTGCCTGGCATCATCATCACCGGCACCACCAGTTCCCGGCAGCTACGGGAGGTTGAAAGGAGTGGCCTCAGGATGATTCACAAACCAGTCAGCCCGGCCCGGCTCAGAAGCCTCATACAGCGCCAGCTCACCAGCACTGCCAGCGCGGATTAATCCAGCAGGCCCAGGCTCCGGGCCTTATGCACACATTCGGTCCGATTGGTGGCATTGAGCGCTTTGAGAATGGCGGCGATGTGAACCTTGACCGTATGTTCGGCCACAAACAGCGCGGACGCGATCTGCTTGTTGGAATAGCCCCTGGCGACAAGTTCGAGCACATCCATCTGGCGTCGGGTCAGGGTGCCATGCTCAGGATGCCGGCGGGACTGGTACAGACTGAGGCGTTCCCGAACCGGTCCGGGCACGTAGATCTCACCGGACAACACCTGCTTCACCGCATGGAGCATGTCGATCGCGCTCTGCTCCTTCGGAATGTACCCCAGGGCCCCCAGCTCAAGCGCATGTCCGATACGGGCAATGTCCTCTTCGGCGGAAACCACCACCACCGGGGTGCCGGAGCCGGTTTCCCTGAGCCTCTGGAGAATGGCCAGACCATCCATGCCTGGCATGCCGAGATCGATCAGAACCAGGTCAAAACTGTCCTCTGCCTCGAGCCTCTCGATTGCCTCCTCAGCCCGAGTGCATTCTTCAATGACACTGACACCGTCCAGGTGACCCAGCAGGTGTCGCATACCATCAATAAAGAGTTGATGGTCGTCCACAATGAACAGTTTCATTGGCGCATCCTGCGTTTGGCCGGCTTCCAATCCCGGGTACCGGACCTTCCCCAAATTCTAGAACGTCTGATCAGAATCGCCAGCGGTCTGCGCCATTATCTGCCGCTCCGGCTCGCCGGGCAGCACACCGGTCAACCAGGCTTCGATCACCGTTTCGCCATGCTGATTCGACAATACTGCTTCTGCCCTCGCCCGGTTCCGATCGTCCACCTCGGTGATCGTGAACACGCAGGCGATGGTATCCCCGAAGTACACCGGCCGGCGGAACCGGAAATTCATCCCGGAGGCGAGCCAGCCGATCTGGCCGCCCACCTCGGTAATCATTCCGCCCACCAGCAACCCGTGGCAAATGCGGCCTTGCAGGTTCTTCTCCCCGGCAAAGCGATCATCGTAGTGCACCGGATTGTGGTCCCGGCTGATTTCACCGAATGCCAGGGTTTCTTCTTCGGTGAAGGTGCGGGTGATGGTAAAGGAATCGCCGGCCTTCAGACCGGCAATCGCCTTTTTGCGTATGGGTGACATGAATCCGGATCTCCGATCAACAGCAGCCTGGCTCAGAGATACCGGCCACCGGCACCGATCGCCACCACGATCAAGCCCAGGATCAGGTTGGTACCCACCAGCTTGCGGATCTGCCCCACCTGGCGTCCGCCTTCCTGGGGATCCTTGTTGGCGACAGCCTGCTTGAGCCGCCGGAAAGGCGCGAAATACACGTGGAAGTACAACAGCATCATCACAATTCCCAGCCCCTGCATGACGTGGATATGCCAGCCGGCACCGGCCATGCCACCGAACACGCTGAAGATCATCCAGTAACCGGTCACCAGCAACAGGATCACGGCCGCCCATACCCACTTGAAGAATCGGGACAGGGTATGGCACCAGAGCACACCGCGCTGGGACGCCTCAATCACCTCGACCACCGCCGGCCGCATGGCCATGTAGGCGAAAAACATGCCGCCGACCCAGATAACGGCGGAAAGCACGTGCAAAGCAACAGCCAGACTCATATAACGACTCCCGGAAGATAAATATGTGTGATGAGCATAAGCGCCGACCGCCTCAAAGCCAACCTGTCATTCAGAAAGCACCGATTCCTCCAGCAGCGGCCGGAACAGAAACCGGTATTCGGCGGCCAAACGGACTTTCGGTTATCATCAAGAGTAAGTCGACACCTACCCGCCAGGAGCTGTATGTCCTCACCCGTGGTATTTGCCGTTTTTGCGGTCATCCTGATTTCAGTCTCGGTGTTCTACCTGTTTTTCTACCGGGCCTGGCGCCGCAAACGGGAGCTCAGCCAGCCCTTTCCCAAGCAGTGGCGAGCAGTACTTGAGCAGCAGGTACCCTTCTACCGCCGGTTGCCGAAACCACAAAAAGAAATTCTGGAAAGCCTGGTTCAGCTTTTCCTGTCGGAGAAAGACTTTTACGGCTGCGACGGTTTTGAAGTGGACGAGCGCGTTCGACTGACCATTGCCGGCCACGCCTGTCTCCTGCTGCTCGGCCGCTCCTTCTCCCACTACGATGATATCCGCAGCATCCTGGTGTACCCGGATGTCTACCGCGTACAGCATGCCTGGGAACACGGCATGATCGTTCACGAAGGCGAGGAAGTGCGGGCGGGCGAGGCCTCAAGCCACGGGCAGGTGGTGCTGGCCTGGAGCGAATGCGAGCATGCCGCCAACGATTCCCACAGCCCGCATAACGTGATCCTCCACGAGTTCGCCCACCAGCTGGATTACCTGGATGGCTCCGCCGATGGCGCGCCTCCGCTCAGCGGTGAGCAGGCCAGCCATTGGCAGCAAACCATGACGGAAGCCTACGAACACCTGCAAAACACCATCGAGCACCACCACAAGCCCTGGCTCGACCCTTATGGCGCCACCGAACCGGCGGAATTCTTCGCGGTGCTGACCGAAGCGTTCTTCCAGCAGCCGGCGCACTTGCGGCACGAGCAACCAAAAGTGTTCAAGGCCCTAAAGGACTACTACCGATTCGACCCTCTCCATCCGGGCTAATGACTGATCCCGAAGTGCTTTAATACAAGCACCATCACCAGGTAACAAACCGCAGTGATACCGATCGAAATAATCAGGCTCAGGTAGAAATTCATGCCCTTGCCTAGCAAGAGGGGCAGAGCAATAAACAGAGCCAGGGAAGGCAGGACCAGCCAGAAGATGCTGGAGGCCAGGTCACTGATTTTCTGAATATCCCCCGTATCCACATACAGCCAGATCATGGCGAGGACCGAGGTCAGCGGGACTGAAGCGAGGATGGCGCCAATGACGGAGCTGCGCTTGGCGATTTCAGAAATGAGGACCACCAGGACAGCAGTCACAGCCACTTTCGTGATGTAGTAAACCAAGGTTATCCGTCTCCTTTGACACCCAGCCGGTCCAGATAAACATGGAGCTCCTGCTCACTGATATTCACATACTCCAGCACCCGGCCATAGAGCATTACCGTAGGCACGTTGCGGCCGTTGAGCTCCCGCTGGGTTTCATGCAGCACATACAGGATGATCCGCTCGGTACGGGTCAGACCATCCCGCACATCCGGAATGGTTTCCAGCAGGGTATCCAGATCATCCTCTTTCATGGGGCTACCTGAACCTCATCAACCGGGTCCTTCGGTTTAATTGCATTAGTGGGCACTGGATTTTGACAGCAGACTGATGATGAGCACGCCCGAGACAATCAGCGTCATCCCGATTACCGCTGGCAGATCCAGCCGCTGACCAAACACCAGCCAGCCAATCAACGCCACCAGCAGAATGCCCAGACCGGCCCATACAGCATAGGCAATGCCAACCGGAATTGCCTTTAGTGTGAGCGCCAGAAAGTAGAACGCGATGGCGTAGCCGCCGACCACCAGAACGCTCGGCACCAGCTTGGTGAACCCGTCACTGGCCTTCAGTGCCGACGTTGCGAGTACCTCGGCGACGATTGCAATACCCAGGAAAATCCAGCTTTTCATCAATGATCACCCGATGCGGAAAAGGCCGAACTGTAACGGGTAGGATCAGGCTTGCCTACCCCGCAGCGAGAGCGACGTCACAACCACCGCCGCACCCGAGATGCATAGCGATCAAAGGCTTCCCCGAACAACGCTCGCATATGCCGTTCCTCCGGCAGAATCTGGAAGCGGTTCATGTAGACGATAAACAATGGCAACAATAAAGCGGCGAATACACTTCCCAGGAACAGCCCCCACGCAACAAGCATCAGCAGGAACCCCAGATACATCGGATTTCGGGTAAAACGATAGACCCCCTTGACCACCAGGCTTTCTGACTGGTGGGGTATACGCGGATCCACCGTTGTGTCAGCGCTCCTGAACTCCAGAACCCCCAGCAGAGCAATGCATCCCCCCACGGCCAGAACGGCAGCGGAAAGCCAGAGCTTGCCGGGGATGGTGAGGTAACCGGCCGGCAGAATACGGGAAACTGCCCACATGGCCCCTCCGAAAATTATGACCAGCAGCAGGGGTGGGATCTTGAGTTCAAGTGCGTTCATGATCGAATGTCTTCCGTCTTTCCTTTGACCTGTTCGCCGGCGCCATTGTTTACTGACCGCAAACATAAACTGATCGCCGGGGTTGAGCGAGAGGCCCCGCCCGAATCCGAATGGTAATCGAAAAATATGAGCACACACGAACAATATATGGCCGATTTCATGCGCGTGTTTTCGGAACTGGACCGCTGGGGCCCGGGTTCGGAACAAGACACATTGAAGGCGTTGTCCACGGTGCCATTCGAGCCCCAACAGATCCTGGAAATCGGCTGCGGCAAGGGTGTTGCCACAACCGTGCTGGCCACCCATACCTCGGCGCATATCGTTGCGGTGGATAACGACGAGCCGGCCCTGGCTCGCCTGTGGGAGAGAGCCCGGGAAGCAGGCCTTTCTGAACGTATCGAAACCGCCTGCCACAGTATGCAGGACCTGCCCTTCGAAGAAGCCAGTTTCGATGTGATCTGGTCGGAAGGCAGTGCCTACATTATGGGCCTGGCGAACGCGTTCGAGGCATGGCGCCCACTGCTGAAAACCGGCGGTGTGCTGGTTGTGAGTGACCTGGTGTGGCTGACGGATTCGCCAAGCGACGACGCACGGGCCTTCTGGCAGGAAGAATATCCCGACATGTCGACGGTCTCTGATCGGCTTACCCAGGCCACCGCCGCCGGCTACACGCTTATCGACACTTTTGAATTGAGCGAGGCGGCCTGGTCCGAGTACATCGTACCGCTTGCAAAACGAGCCCATGAAGTCGCATCCCAGTTGCCGGACTCAGCTGCCCTTCAGGATCTTGAGCGGGAACTGGAGATTTACCGGAACCATCTGGGTGAATTCGGCTACCAGATGTTCGTGTTCCGGAAAGACTGATCCCGATTCCGGCGCCCTGGCACTGGCATGAATTCAAGCCAGGGCGATCAGGCTCTCCATTTACCCCGGCAAATGAATCAGCGGCAGTGGCGATTGGGGTTTGACGGTCTGGATCGCAAAGTTGCTTCGAATGTCCCGGACTCCGGGTAACTTGAGCAGCGTATTGGTCAAAAATTCCTTGTAGGCGCGGAGATCGGGCACCACAACCTGCAACAGGAAATCCGACTCCCCGGACACCAGATGGGCCATCACCACTTCCGGCAGAACACTTACCGCCTCGCAAAAAGCCTCGGCTTCCTTTTCCTGATGACGCTCCACTTTGATGTCGACGAATACGGTTAGCCCCAAACCCACTTTTTCCTGATCCAGGATTGCGCTGTAGCCCTTGATCACCCCGGATTCTTCAAGCAGGCGCACCCTCCGCGAGCAAGGCGACGGGGACAGGCCGATGCCCTCCGCCAGATCCGTGTTTGGCACGCGGCCATCCGTCTGCAGCGCCTCCAGAAGCTTCCGATCAAATCGGTCAAATTTATGACTTGGCATGAACAGCCTCATACAAGAATAAAATTAGCGAATAACACCAATCTTCTATGCTTTTGTGGCTGATAAAGCAACCATTCACTAGACGACGAGAGATATACTCAAAGCTTCAATACCGGCAAGAGACATGGCCCGTGGCTGACCTTCTACTGTTCCTGACTGCGCTTGTGGCGATTTACCTCGCGCCAGGGCCGGACATGATCCTGGTACTCGGAACCTCCGTGAGCAGCGGCCCCAGAAAGGCCATGGCCGTTGCTGTGGGCCTTGCCATTGCCAGGGGCTGCCATGTCCTGCTCGCGGCGGTGGGGCTTGCGACGCTGTTTGCGACTCACCCCTGGACCTACCACACGGTGCGATTACTGGGCGCGGCTTATCTGCTGTACCTGGGGTGGCAGTTCTTCCGGACAGGTCATTCGCTCACTGATCAACCCCAGTCAGCGGCAGGCACTGTTCCAGCAGCGGGGTATCTGGCCAGTTTCCGACGAGGGCTGGCAACCAACCTGTTAAACCCCAAATCCCTGATCTTCTGCTCCGTACTGCTTCCGCAGTTCATCCAGCCGGAACTCTCAGGCATTGCCGGACAGTTCGCCATTCTGGCGCTGATTCTGGTGCTGACCGGACTGGTCTTTGATTTTGCCTACGCGATTCTGGGGCGGGCACTCTGGGCACTTACCAGCGGCAACGCCCGATACCGTAAAGCCCAGAACAACATCTTTGGCTGTCTGCTGACAGGCATCGGGCTGAAGGTTGCATTGGATTGATTCAGCCACTGACGGGCTGCCTTCTATTTCATCCGATACACACGAACTTTCCAACCACTGTAGTCAGTTTCATGAAAGGACGTGAATCCGCACTTTTCAAGCACCCGGATAGAGGCTGTATGAAGTGGTGAGACAATCCCGACAATGGATGGGAGATTGCAGGTGGTAAAACCGTAATCCAGCACCGCCTTCACCGCTTCAGAGGCGAGCCCCTTGCCCCACTGATGCCGGGCAAGGCGGTACGCGATCTCAACTTCTCCCGTGCCATCCACCGTCGCATGGCTTAGCCCGCAGAACCCGATGAGCTCTCCGGATTCCTTCCCGATCATCGCCCACTGGCCATAGCCGAGCTCTCGATAGCAGCTTCGACTCCAGTCGATGAATTCTGCGGTGTCCGCTTCTGTCAGTATCCCCTTGCTGGAGAACTCCATAACAGACGGGTCACCGAGAATCTTGCTGAGTGCTGGTGTATCAGCCTTCTCAAACTCTCTGATCAGTAGCCTGGGGGTTTCTATCAACATCGGAGTCACTAACAGTCGGATTTCAGGTTGTTGTCATCCGGCGGCCCTACCCAGAAAAACGGGTTGTGTGCGACTTCCCAAAGGTAACCATCGGGGTCAGAGAAGTATCCTGCGTAGCCGCCCCAGTCGGTCTTCTGGGCGGGCTTAGTGACCACGGCACCCGCTGAAATTGCCTGGGCCATTACCTGATCGACTTCTCGCTCAGAAATTACATTGTGCGCCAGACTGAATCCTGCAAAGCCTCCAGGAGCCCCATCTACCAACGCATCCTCGGCAAGAGCGTCTCGTCCGTACAAACCTAACCAGGTGCCGTTCAAGGTAAAAAATGCCACTCCCGGAGGGGAATCCATTCGAGGAAAGCCAAGTCCTTTTTCATAGAACTCGATCGAACGCTGCAGATCGCTCACGCCCAATGTAATCATACTGATCCGTGGTTTCATGATGCCTCCATGCATAGCCCAAGATCCGCGACATGGGATATTTGATCCAGATTCAGAATACGTAGATGGCTCCAACACCCACTTCCGCTTCGAAATCGCTGCGCGCAATTGGGCTATCCCTGACATCGCTACTAAAGTGCTCGTATAGCGCCTCGCCATACAGCTGCCAGTTGTCGCTTAAAAAATAACGGAAGGTATAGTTTAGACCGATAGAGCGAAAGCCACCGTCGAGATCGGTTTCAGCCAGCCCGGAATTAGCTGCCTGTTCTGCGGTGATACCAAAGTCCCGATTAGCGTAGTCGCTATCGTGAAAAACCAAAACAAGACTCAGATCAGACCCCGTGCCATCTGTTTGATCACCGAAACGACGACCAGCCCCAAAAATACCAAGGCTTCCGTCTTCGCTAGCAATAAGTCGTCCGTCCAGCCAATAACGCCAGTCCGAATCGAGTGCACGACGCGCCTGCAAAACGATTTCAGTGCTCCCGTCGATATCACCAAGCCCGTCTAAACGACCGTCCTCGGAATCACTCTCTTCACGACCCTCTTCGAAAGGGAAAGCCACAGCCACGTCAAATAGCCAGGCCTGAGATCGGAGTCCCCGCCAGCCGAGTGCCGCACCCGCCCAATAGTAGATATCATTTCCATTGCGCCATTGCACTGCGCCAGCAGGATCGACCTCCAGCTCATATTCATCAGACCCTTCGTAGGCAGACTCGTACTCAATACCCAGACCAAGCCCTACTCCCCAGCCATCTTCGCCTCTGGTGAAGTCATCAACCGAGGGCAATGGCACCAAAGCTGTCCCTGATTCTTCTCCAATTGCGGTTTGAACGAAAAACACTTGTACAAATAAAACCAACGTTAAACCGATGAACTTTTTCATTTACGCTCCAGTTTGGGCACACAGATAAGCTAAGGGGCACATAACCAATATTACGATTCTCTTTTTGCACAAGATCACTGTCTAATGCGTAAGTGACCTGCACCCAACGTTCCAATGCATCGTGATCTTAGTCATGTTCATCACCAAAGAACTCGTCGGCCAAATCTGGGCCATCGCCCGGGAAGTGTTGATCGCCAAACCCGATCCAAGGTTAATGCTATGACAACGGTTATGGGACAAAACAGGCGCTTCAGGCTGCGGAGTGTGAAGCAACCCTCAATGCGCGTTAGGAAGCCTGACTGAAGCCTCAGACCAGACGCTCGTTCCTAGGCGGAGGACCGGCTTCACGACGGGAAAGTAAGGTGGTGAGAACCCACGGATATCAGCATGAAAACCGTCGACGATTACTGGCCTCAGCGTCTGTCCTGCCCCCCCCCTTACACAGCGGGAAAGCAGCTCTGCAAAACGGGCCTGGACTGGTGCATGCCTCTTGATGTGGGGAGTCCATGTAGCTTGCATAAACGGCGCCCGACTAGGGCATCCGGTGGAGGCCCATCGGGCCGGAACGAATTTAATGCGATTGTGAAAAAATTTATGGGAAGATGAAGATAACTTCCTCGCTCTGTTCAAGGCATCTATTTTTGAAATAGCCGCTCATTTCGCTTATTGGAACATTGGTGTTCCACACCCAATTTATAACTCCATTCATCATTTTTATAGCGCGTTCATCAGTCATCCCTATCATTAGCTGCCTCGCTTCAGATTGAGACTTACCATATCTTTTATATGTTATTATACCGTCAACTGTAGGCATAACCGTATCGCAGTACTCAGCTAACCCACTGATCTGTTGAGAACTTTCATTTTCATCATACTTAAACCCCTTTTGATCAGAGGTGCTTGAGTAAATATCGTTTGCTCTTTGGGTTATAGCATTCATTCTTGCTGGGTTTATAAGATTCTTGGATTCCATAAACTGAATACCTTGAGACGCTGTAGAATTACCATTCTCTTTTGCGACCAAAAACCATGCGTAAGCCTCTTCAAAATTTCGCTTTACACCCTGCCCATTGACGTATGCTTGCCCAACCTGGAATTGTGCAGCTGCGTGCCCTTGCATAGAAGCCTTATGCATTAATTCAAATGATTTTTGATAATCCTGTTTCACTCCATTGCCTTCCAGAAGAAATAGGCCTAGACCAAATTGGCCATCAGGATTACCACTAGAAGCAAGCCTTTCACAGGCTTCAAAGCTATCCTGGTTTTGAGCCTTACATTTTTGGAGATCGCTAGCCTGAACCGGAAAAGCAAACAACATTGCTAAAAGGCCGAAAACTTTAATGTTTAACTTCAAAACTATCTCCTTACAGCTACGAATCCTAACTCTGAGATAAGCTGCGACCGGACAGTGGTATCCGGTGGCCGACCAGAAGGCCGGGAACGCACCCAACCGACTTATTAAACCTTCACCGCGGCTGCATGGCTGCTGCAGATTTAACCAATGGATAAATTTGCATAGCAGCATCTCTAGGAATACCAGCATTAATCAGAAGCGCTGGGACCATTGATGCCACGTGATTAGCTTGTTTCTGATACCGTGCGTGCTCTTTGAAAATTGCCTGAATCTCGACAGGATCAAATTCCTCTCTGGAAGTCAGGTACTCGCAGATTTCCGCTGCGCACTTCCTGTTCATAGGATCGCTATTTCGGGAGCCATTAATCACACCGTACAGCACCGCTAATAGTATGACCCCTCCAATTACGAACCACATGGCTTTCTCCCGTTTGTATTTTTAGCGCCTCAAGCAAGCGGCACGCGTTAGCGTGTCCAGCCACGAAGTGGCGATGCTGCCTTGATTTTTATGCGTATTTTCAAACTAAGAATCCAACCCACTCGTTATTCTGATCATATCTAAGCCAAACCTGATCGCTTGCCTTTACAAAATACCCAATCCATTCATTGTTCAGATTAAATTCTGTTTTTATTTGGTCATTGGCGCTGACTAATATACTAATTAATTCACTATCCGGACCAAAAATTAGGTCAACTTTTTCATTAGCTTTTACGACAAATGCTTCTTGACTTAATTTAGTATTATATAAGTACGGTCCGCCGTAACTTCGATTAAACCTTGGGTTCAGCGATGTATTCAGCTTTGGGTTTATAGATGAATTAATCCTTGGGTTTATGGATGAATTGATCTTCGGGTTTATGGACGAATTAATCCTTGGATTTAACGATGAATTAATCCTTGGGTTTATGGATGAATTAATCCTTGGATTTATTGATGAATTAATCCTCGGATTTATGGAAGAATTAATCCTTGGATTTATCGATGAGTTTATGTTCGGGTTTATAGAGCTATTTGTTTTAGGATTATTTGAAGAAAAGAAACCACCCACTTTTCTAGTGGGCAGTGAATGCGTTGATGAGACATCAAGCAATAGCACATAGTCCCCATCTTTGTCTTCATTTATTGTGAAATATAGACGAGCAGAGTCAATATTTGCATTGTATATATCATTTCCTAGTAAAGTTAATCCATAGCGATTTGACGATAAGAAGTCTGATTTTTCAGTGTTCTCGGCATCTGTAATAAACGCGGACAAATGACGAATTTCATCTACATTAAGTGAAGATAACTTTGCACTAAATTCAGGGCTAACTAGTACCTTCATTTTAGAATCCTCTTTAATTCGTCCATCGCTTGTTTTAGCTCTCCTCCGTCACCATCTCGAATTAATTGTTTATACTTCTCTGCTGCTTCAGGAAGGCATTTGCTGCGCATATAGGCCGTGCAATAATCCGAATCCAAAAATCTCGAAATCTCCCTATCATGTAAGTATATGGATTTGTTGTATAGATATAAGCAAATACCAATTGCGATAAGACCATAAAAGCTTTTAGCTTTGTAAAAGCTTGCCCAGTCGATTTCGCCAGCTACTGTTACCTCAGTCACAAAAAGACCAGTGAATATACTCGCAACAATCGGAACAACAAAAGCAAAGAATGTCCGCCATCCAGGAGACTCAATAATCGCTTCTTTTATTCCCTTTAAATTCATATGTTAATCAATCGTGTTATTTTTCATGGTTTAAGCATAACGCTGAGCGCACCGGTGGCCTTTACAGAACGAAGCGGCGTAAAGGACATCCGCGTGACGCTCCTTGTTGGGCCTTTTTCACAGGCCTAGCAGGTTTGACACTGGAGACCAGGCACGCGCCACCAATATGGCCACAAGCCCGAAGATAAACCCGTATCTATGGATTTTATATTTCAGCTCACCGCCCTTATCCAGTTTTTCGATCTGTGCTCGAGTAATGCTGAGTTTACTATCTAATCGTTTTAGTACGTCATCCAGATCAATGCTCTCTCCAGTGCCGCGAACAGTCACCTGCCGAGCTCCTTTTAACTGGGCGTCATGGAGGTCTCTCTGATCTTGCTCGATATCCTGCTGCACATCAAACAGGTGATAAATCTGTGGAGTCCATTCGAGTCGAGAGGCCAGTGTCAATGCAGACGTAAGCAGTAGAGCCCAGCCTAGGAGCTCCATAATATCTGCCGCCGGAGATGTACCAAACGATGCAGTTTGAATTGCAAGCCCGAGAAGGGTGAAGGTAAGACCGAGTATATAGAACTGGAACTTCTCTTGGATCCTTTGTCCCGCCTCGGTATTCGACTCAGCCATGGCTGCTCCTTATTGGGCCCAACAGCTAATTCTACAAACGCGTTCCCAAAACTCCGGGCGCCTATCACGCATTCGTATAACTCCAACTGCCCTGTCACGAACGAAACCAAAAATCCAATATAGTTCAAAATGTTAAATCATGCATTCCGAAAGCCCTTGATGTCTTTTGCGAACGCTGGGGCAAGCCAGCGGCAACATCAAGGCGCCTGATTCCGGGAAAGCGGTCAAAAGCTGCGGGGAAATCAGAGAATTGAGAGGAGAACACCGGAGTTATACGCCTTCGTTCGCATAACTCCGGTCTTGGGGGGTGGTGCGGGGATAAAATGAATCCGCCAATCAGCGGTTGGCGTCAGTCACCCATCTGGTGCCCGGAGTGGTCCATCTCCTTTTTCTCCATCTTCATGCCGCCGTCCAGAGGCTGCACTGCCAGCTCGATGGCCATGTCTTCGGCGCCTTCAAAATCCAGGGTAACCGGGATGTTCTCGCCTTCTGCCAGCGGTTGGGTCAGTTTCTCCAGCATCAGGTGGTAGCTGTGGGGCTTGAGTTCGACGGTTTCACCCGCCGGTACCACCAGGCCGCCCTTCACGGGCTGCATCCGCATCACACCGTCTTTCATGCTGGTTTCATGGATGGAGATGTGGCCGGCGCGAGGTGTTTCGGCGGCCACGAGGGTGATGTCGCTGTCACCGTTGTTGGTGATGCTCATGTAGCCCACACCCATGGGGGTGCCGGGCGGTGTCGGGCGGCTCCAGGGATTTTCGATCTTCACATCACCGCTCTGGTAATCAGCGGCGAAAGCGGTGGGGGCCAGTGTGGCCATGCACAGAAGCAGGATGCTAAGGCCTTTTTTCATCGGGTGGATCCTTTCAATGGGTAAACTGGTTAGTGCCAGCATAGGAAGGTCTCGTACGCCTGCCAAGTAGCAGTGTGCGGCAAATAGTCGCAGCTTTGTGGTCTTATGCCCCGGAGAGCGTTTCCATCATAGCCCCGAGGAACCGGGAAGCTTCCCCGCCAGTGGCGGCGCGGTGGTCAAAGGTCAGCGAAAGCGGCAACACCTTTCGAACTGCGGGTTTGCCATCCACGGGCACGACCTTCTCCCGGATCCTGCCGGCTCCGATGATGGCCACTTGTGGCGGAACGATAATCGGGTTGGCGTACTGGCCGGTCATGGTGCCGAAGTTGGAGAGGGTGATGGTTGCGCCCTGCATTTCTTTGGGTGGAATCTTGCGGGTGGCGACAGCCTCCCTCAGGTTCTCCAGGCCTTTTCTCAGGTCCTTGAGGCTGCGATGGGTGATATCTCGCAGCACGGGCACGAACAGGCCATCGGGGGTGTCTACGGCGATGCCGACGTGGACTTCTTCCAGTAACCGTCGCGTGAGATTGTCGCCATCGAACCAGCAGTTGAGTTCGGGGCAGGCTTCGCAGGCGGCACCGATGGCCTGAACCAGGCGCATGGTGATGTCGGTGCCCTTCTTCCAGGCGCCGATGTCCACATCCTCGAAGATGGAAACCGGCACTACCTGGGCATGGGACAGCGCCATGTTCTTGGCCATGGTGCGGCCGGTGCCCCGGAGGGGTTCGGCGTCGCCCAGTTTTTTCTGGTGGCTGGCCTGGCGATGAACGTCGTCATTGGTGATCAGGCCGCCGGGGCCGCTGCCTTTGATCTGCTCGAGGTTTACACCCAACCGTTCCGCCAGGGCCCGCACGCCCGGTGTGGCCCGGTTGGCTCGGGCGCGTTTGCTGGAGGGGGCGGCGCCGATGATGAATTGTTCCTGGCCGGCCTGGCCTTTGTCTTCCTTGCCGGAGGTTTTGAGTTCGCCGACCACTGTGCCGCTGTCGCTGCCCTCGCCTTCGAAGGCCAGCAGGGGTTCACCGGTGTGGATGATGTCGCCCGGCTCGCCGTAGAGTTTGGCGATGGTGCCGGCCTCGGGGGATGGGACGTCGACGATGGCTTTGGCGGTTTCTACGCTGACGAGGGTCTGGTCGACTTCGACGGTGTCGCCGACTTTGACATGCCATTCGACGATTTCGGCTTCGGGGAGGCCTTCGCCTAAATCTGGAAGTTTGAAGTTTTTCATTTTTACTCCCCTGGTTTCTGGTTTGAAGGTGGGGTCTGACCCCTTTGGGGTCAGACCCCGGTGCAGGGCCGTGGCTTTTGGTGACTTGTCTGCGCCTTTGGTTTTGAAGGTGGGGTCTGACCCCTTTGGGGTCAGACCCCGGTGCCCAATCAACCCCTGGGGGCGGCAGTCCCCGGGGGTGCGGCAGTCCCCGGAGTCAGTCGTCTACAGGGCGATGACTTGTTCTACGGCTTCGACGATGTCCTCCACATTTGGCAGGTAGGCGTCTTCGTTTCGGTAATAGGGCATGATGGTGTCGTAGCCGGTTACCCGCACCACTGGGGCCTGGAGGTCCAGGAAGGCGCTTTCGGCCAGGGAGGCGGCGATTTCGGCGCCTACGCCGCCGTTGCGGCAGGCTTCATGGATGATGACGGCCCGGCCGGTTTTGGCGACGGAGCACAGCAGGGTTTCCCGGTCGAGGGGGCTGATGGTGGCCACGTCGATGACTTCGCAGGTTACGCCCTGGTGTGCCAGCTTATCGGCGGCCTGTAGGGTTTCCATCACGCAGGGACCCCAGGTGATGAGGGTCACGTCATCGCCCTCGCGCAGGGTGAAACAGGTATCCAGCGGGAGGGCCTCGCCGTTGTTCTCGACGCTCTGGGTCAATGCCCGGTACAGGCGTTTCGGTTCCAGAAAAATCACCGGATCCGGATTGCGGATGGCCGCCAGCAGCAATCCATAGGCCCGCTGGGGCGAACTGGGAATCACTACCCGCAGGCCCGGGATGTGGGCAAACAACGCCTCGGTGCTTTCGGAATGGTGTTCGGGGGCGTGGATACCGCCGCCGAAAGGAGCCCGGTATACGATGGGGCAATGTAACCGGCCCCGGGTGCGGTTACGCATGCGGGCGGCATGGCTGACGATCTGATCCATGCCGGCGTAGATGAAGCCCATGAACTGGAACTCCGCCACCGGCTTCAGGCCCTGGGTGGCCATACCCACGGAGGTGCCGGCAATCAGGTTTTCCGCCAGTGGTGTGTCCATCACCCGTTTGAAACCGAATTTCTCCTTCAGGCCCACGGTGGCCCGGAATACACCGCCGTTGGTGGCGATGTCCTCACCCAGCACCACCACATTCTCGTCGTGTTCCATTTCCCAGTGCAGGGCCATGTTGACCGCCTCCACGAGGGTCACGTCACGCAGCTCGCCCTTGCTCATGACTCACCTCCCCGGTATTTGGCGGCAATCCGCTCACGCTGGGCCTGAAGGGCCGGGGGAAGTGTCTCGAACAGGTAATCAACCATCGCGGTAGGTGGCTGGGGTTCCGTGGCCAGATATTCCTCAACCGCCTTCTCCACCTTGTTCTTGCTGTCGGCTTGCAGGGCCTTTTCCTTGTCGGCATCCCAGAGGCCGTTATCGTGCAGCCAGTTCTGCAGACGTTTGACGCCGTCTTTCTCCCAGGCCCGTTTCAGGTCCTCGGCGGTGCGGTAGCGGGTGGCGTCGTCAGCGGTGGTATGGTCTCCAAGCCGGTAAGTCACCGCCTCGATCAGAGTCGCGCCCTTGCCGCCACGGGCCCGCTCCAGGGCGATATCCAGAACCTCCGAGGCGGCAAAGTAGTCGTTGCCGTCCACCGCGTGCCCAGGGATGCCGGCGCTGATGGCCTTCTGGGCAATGGTCTCGGCCCCGGTCTGGAGGCTGCGGGGCGTGGAGATCGCCCACTGGTTGTTGATGGCGACAAACACCACCGGCAAATGCCAGGCCCCGGCCAGGTTGATGCTCTCGAGAAAATCCCCCTTGGAGGTGCCGCCATCGCCCACGCAGCAAACCACCGCCCGCTCCTCGCCCCGGATCCGGATCGCCGAGGCCACGCCCACGGCATGACAGCACTGGGTCGCGATGGGCACCGCAATGGGCAGGTCCTCCGGACAATTTTCCCAGTTCGCACTGCCCCGCTCGTCTCCACCCCAGTACAGCATCATGTCCCTCAGGCTCAAGCCACGGAGCGTGTGCACCGCCTGATCCCGGTAATAGGGTACAAACACATCGGTTTTGGCCATGCTCTGGCCAATGGCGGTTCCAATCACTTCGTGCCCCAGCACAGAAGCATAGGTACCGCACTTGCCAGTGCGTTGCAGGGCGATGACTTTGGAATCGAAGGTGCGGGTCAGCACCATATTGCGGTAGGCAGTCAGGACACGCTCGGTGTCCCCGCCGAGGGCGGGCAAGTCATCCAGCGGCTTGCCGTGGTCATCCAGATAGCGGGTGCTATCCACATGAAATTCATGGCGTTGTCTCATCCCGTACTCCTTGGCCCAGCCCGACGGGGCTCTGTTTAAGGTTTAGACGAGAGGAGGCAATTGATCAATCCGGGGTGTCAGTCATCCCACTCCTGGTACTGGGTACCCTGCCGGAGCAGCCAGTAGGTAATACCCAGCGCCAGCGTGGTCGCCGCAATACCGATCAGATACATGGGAGTAAGCGTCTCAAAATCGAGCACGATCACCTTCCGGGCAATCGCCATCAGCGCCGTGGCAACCACCAACTGCACCGGGAACACATTCGTGCCCAGGTAAAGCCGGATATTGATAAAGATCTCCACAGCAATCAGCACCGCCATGAAAGCGCCGAAAGTGTAGAAAATATCGTTGATATCCAGCAGCAGGAAAGGCGGCGTGATCAGCCGGTCGTAAATGATATAGATCACATCACCCACGCCCCAGAGAATCACCGCCACCATCAGGACGGCCAGCACCCTGATGGCAAAACGGATAACCCTGTGCAGGCCCCGGAAAAACGGATCCGGGAAATCCACCGGAAGCTCCTGGTGCAGCTCGTGCCGCTTGTGGTGCGGGACCTCAGGCTTTGACACCCCTTCCTGGTCCTTCTCAACCATCTGCTCTCTCCATGAAGCTCCCGGTTACGGACAACGTCCGTCAGGCCTTCTTGACGAACTCCGACTTCAGTTTCATAGCACCGATACCGTCGATCTTGCAATCGATATCGTGATCACCTTCCACCAGACGAATATTCTTCACCTTGGTACCGACCTTCACCACCGAACTTGAGCCCTTGACCTTCAAGTCCTTGATGACAGTGACCGTATCGCCGTCCTGGAGTTCATTGCCATTGGCATCACGAACCACCTTACCGGCCTCAGCATTCGCTTGCTCCGCCTCGGACCACTCATGCCCACACTCGGGACAAACCAACTGAACACCATCTTCATAAGTGAACTCGGAACCACACTGGGGGCAGGGAGGAAGCTGGGACATTATCATTTCCTGTTAATTGAATGAGAACGGGATTATACCAGAAACCCCAGCCCCCGGTTCCCTAACGCCCCGGCGCCACCCGCGCCAACACCGTCGGATCCTCCGACAACGGCAACGCCAGAATCACCCCCTCATTCGACGACGGATAGACCCCGGCCAAACGGGTGATATTCACCTGATGCGACACCATCACCACCGGTAACCCCGCCGCCAGCTCATTCACCAGAGCAATCGTCTGCCGCGTCTGGGTAGCCCCATCGCCCCGGCCCTGGAAAAACGAATTCAGCGACGGCCACTCCGTCACCTCCCCCACATCCATCTCGGTAGCCGTATCCCGACACCGACACCACTGACTGGTAAACACCCGCGCTTCCTCAATCCCGTGCTCCGCCAAAAACGGCTTCCACGCCCGCGCCTGCTCCCGACCGGTCTCGTTCAGATTCCTCTGGGTGCTGCAGTCGTTCAGATCAAAATTGCCGGGGTCGCCTGTGCCGGGAGCCAGGGCGTGGCGGAGAATCAAAACGGCCCGGCCGTCTTGCAGGGCTTGCCAGGCTTCTGCGTTGCCGTCACTGGCCGAAGCATGGAGTGATGACAGCAACACCAATGCGGCAAAAACTACCCTTGAAATCATTCTTCGATAAATCACGCTCGTCTCCCTCCAACTCCCGCGGAGTTATCTCGGTGACTTAGGAGCAAGTCTGTCGGGCGCTTCCCAAAAATGTTGAAGGCCAAGGATGGCCTGAAACAAGCGCACATGGACGTGCTCGTAGCGGTTTTTGGGAAGCGCCCGACAGGCCTGCGTACTCCCAAAGTCCCAGTCTTCAACAAAATACGCGGCCAACGATTAACAGGCTCAGTCAAAGACCAGTTAAACTCCACTCAAAGGTCACTAACGAAGGAAAACCGAAATGCCAATCTGGGTCGACGCCGACGCCTGCCCCGTCCCCATCCGGGAAATCCTCTGCCGCGCCGCCACCCGCTGGCAAATCCAGACCACCTTCATCGCCAACCACGCCATCAGCCTGCCGCCGAGCCCCTACATCAGCCGCCGCCAGGTCCCCCACGGCTTCGACGTCGCCGACAACGAAATCATGGACCAGATGACAAAAGGCGACCTCGTCATTACCCAGGACATCCCCCTGGCCGCCGAGGCTATCGAAAAAGGCGCCGACGTCTTCAACCCCCGGGGCCAGGCCTTCACCAAAGAGAATATCCGCCAGCGCCTGGCCATGCGCAACTTCATGGAAGAAATGCGCAGCGCCGGCCAGGTCACCGGAGGCCCCGCGCCGTTCAGCCAGACCGACCGCAAGGAATTCGCCGACCAGCTCGACCGCTGGCTGCAGCGCAACGCCAGAAGATGATAATGATTCTATTTTATTTGCCCGACATTTCCGCTAACCTCCCTGCCCAATCCAAACCGGGCCAAACATCTGGGAGAAAGCGGAAATGTCCACCAGCAGTCACACCAACACCAGCAGCTTCGCCGCCCTCGCCCGGCTCCTGAGATACGCCCGCGGCTACCGCCGCCAGATCATCGCCGCCACCACCTGCTCCATCATCAACAAACTCTTCGACATCGCCCCGGAGATCCTCATCGGTGTCGCTATCGACGTGGTGGTGAACCAGGAGCAGAGCTTCGTGGCCGGGCTCGGCTTCGAAACCGCCCGGGAGCAGATCACCATCCTCGCGGTGCTCACCTTCTTCATCTGGGCCGGGGAATCCCTATTTGAGTACCTGTTCCAGATTCTCTGGCGCAACCTCGCCCAGCGCCTGCAATCCGACCTGCGCCAGGATGCCTACGAGCACGCCCAGCGGCTGGACATGAGCTTCTTCGAGGCCCGCAGCTCCGGCCAGCTGGTGGCCACCATGAACGACGACGTCAACCAGCTCGAACGTTTCCTCGATGGCGGCGCCAACGCCATGATCCAGGTACTGGTCACCGTGGTGGCGGTCGGCGCCGTGTTCTTCGTGATTTCGCCCACCGTCGCCCTGCTGGCCTTCACCCCGATTCCCCTGATCATCTGGGGCGCCTTCTATTTCCAGCGCAAGGCCGGCCCCCTGTATGCCGACGTTCGTGAAAAGGTAGGCGACCTGTCCAGCCGACTGGCCAACAACCTTGGCGGCATTGCCACCATCAAGAGTTTTACCGCCGAGCAACGGGAGGCAGAGCGGCTCAAGGCCAGCAGTGAGGCGTATGTGCATGCCAACCGCAGGGCCATCCGCATCAGTTCCGCGTTCATTCCGGTGATCCGCATGGCCATCCTCGCAGGCTTCCTGGCCACCTTTACCGTCGGCGGCATGATGGCCCTGGAAGGCACCCTGAACGTGGGCGCCTACGGCGTGCTGGTGTTCCTGACCCAGCGCCTGCTCTGGCCCCTGACCGGTCTGGCGGAAGTGATCGATCTGTTCGAACGGGCCATGGCCAGTACCCGCCGGATTCTGAACCTGCTGGCCGAACCGGTCCACGTGCGGGACGAAGGTGGCAGGGACCTGGCCCAGCCGGTAAAGGGTGAGGTGGATTTCCGCAACCTCAGCTTCCACTACCCCTCCAGCGGCGCCGGCATCCGGGACATCAGCCTGAACGTGCCGGCCGGCAACACCCTGGCTCTGGTGGGCGCCACCGGTTCCGGCAAGTCCACCCTGATCAAGCTGTTGCTCCGCTTCTACGACCCGAGCCATGGCGAGATCCGCATCGATGGTCAGCCGATCCGGGACATCAACCTCAAGTCCCTGCGCGGGGCCATCGGCCTGGTCAGCCAGGATGTGTACCTGTTCGAGGGTTCCATCCGCGAGAATCTGGCCTACGGTAAGCCCGATGCCATCGATGGGGAAATCATCGAGGCCGCAAAAACCGCCGAGGCCTGGAGCTTCATAGAGGCTTTGCCAGAAGGCCTCGATACGCCGGTTGGCGAGCGTGGTGTGCGGCTCTCCGGTGGCCAGCGCCAGCGCCTGTCCCTGGCCCGTGCCCTGCTGAAGAACCCGCCGATCCTGGTGCTGGACGAGGCCACCAGCGCGGTGGACAACGAAACCGAGGCAGCCATCCAGCGCTCCCTGCGCCGGATCGGCCACAACCGCACGGTGATCATGATTGCCCATCGCCTGTCCACGATCGTGGATGCGGACACCATTGCGGTGATCGAGAACGGCCGGGTTGTCGAGCAGGGCAACCACGAAACCCTGCTGTCGAAGGACGGAGCCTACCGGGCTCAATGGCGCGTCCAGACCGGGCAAGTCTGAGCTTCAAGCCCAACATCATTATTGATAGTAATTCGTATTTAGATTAACCTGCAGGCTCTCAGAACAAGGGAGTCTGCATGTCGGCGTTCTTCGAAGTATCCAGCCTGGGTGTCCGTATCGGTGACACCCCCATTCTTCGCAATATCAACATCGGTTTTCAGGAAGGGGAAGTCACTGCCCTGCTGGGCCACAACGGTTCCGGCAAATCGACACTGCTCAAGGTGCTGGCCCGGCACCAGACTCCCTCGGAGGGCAATGTCAGCCTGCTCGGCCAGTCCTTTCGCAACACCGGTGCACGGGAGTTTGCCCGCACCGTTGGTTACCTGCCCCAGCATCCACCCGGCACCGATGGACTGACAGTACGAGAACTGGTTGCTCTCGGTCGTTACCCCTGGCGAGGGCCCCTCGGACGCTATAACCGGGAAGACCACCGACTGATCGACCAGGCCATTGCCGACACCGGCCTGGAACACTTCGCCCATCGCTCCGTGGATACCCTCTCCGGCGGTGAGCGCCAGCGGGCGTGGATCGCAATGCTGCTGGCCCAGCAGACCCGCTGTCTGCTCCTGGACGAACCCATTTCCGCACTGGATGTGAAACACCAGGTGGAAACCCTGCGTCTGGTGCATCGCCTGGCCGAGCAACGGGAGCTGACCGTTATTGTGGTGCTGCACGACGTGGACCTGGCCGCCCGCTTCTGCGACCGCCTGGTGGCCATCAAGGCCGGCCGGTTGGTAGCCGATGGCCGTCCCGAGGACATCATGGATTCCGGCATCCTGGAAACGATTTATGGCGTGCCCATGGGTGTAATGGAACGGGCTCCGGGGCAGTGGGTTTCCTATGTGCACTAAATCCGCGGGGCTGGCCGGCCTCTTTCTCCTGTTGATCACACTCGCCATGCCCGCCACCGCGGACACCTGGCAGCACGAGAACGGCACCCTCACCCTGGACAAGGTTCCCGAACGCATCGTTGCCCTCAACTGGGCCGCCACCGAAGCGTTGCTGTTGCTCGGAGTCACCCCCGTGGGGGTGGCCGACCTGGCAGGTTACAGCCACTGGGTCCGGGAGCCAGCGTTACCGGAAAGCGGTGTGCGCAATGTCGGCACCCGGGTAGCGCCCAGTCTGGAAGCCATTGCCGAGCTCAAACCGGACCTGATCGTGACCAGCGCCGAAATGGCCCCGGCTGCCGACCTGCTCGAGCGACTGGCCCCCACTTTTGTGGTCAGTGTGTATAAGGAGGGTTCGCAACCCTTTGCCAAAGCCCGCAGGATGCTGCTCGCTCTCGGCGAAATGCTGGGGCGGGAAGCACGCGCACAAGAGGTGGTGGAGGATGTCGAACAGACCCTCGCCGAGCAGCGGGCGCGGCTCGCCGAGGCCGGTGTCACGGAGCGACCAGTCGCGCTGGTGAACTTCCTCGACGCCCGGCATGTGCGTATCTACGCCCCGAACGGGCTTTACCAGACCGCACTCAAAGCCCTCGGGCTGACCAACGCCTGGCCCCACCCGGGGAATTTCTGGGGGTTTTCCGTAGTCGGTCTGGAAGCGATTGCGGCCTTTCCCGAGTCCCGGCTTGTGGTGATCTCCCCGACACCGCCGGGGCTGGCCGATACCCTCGCCGGCAGTCCGTTCTGGACCTACCTGCCGGCAGTGCAACGGGACCAGGTGTATCAGGTGGAGGCCACCTGGCCTTTCGGGGGCATCTACCCGGTCAAGCGGCTAGCCACCCAGATAACCGACAGTCTGCTGGCGGGAGGCTCCGATAATGTACAGTGATACTGCCACCCTTCCGGCACAGCGCCCGGTACTTCCCGCCCGCTTGCCGGTGGCGGCCGCGCTCCTGTGGCTGACCGCCCTGCTGGCCAGTGCCCTGCCCTGGCTGCAGCAACTGGACCCGATGGCCCTGCTGAGTGCTTTCTGGACCTTCAATCCGGATACCTATGCGTCCGTGCTGGCGCACTTCAGCTGGGCACCCAGGGTGGCCATGGCGGTCCTGGTTGGCTCGGCACTGGGGCTCGCGGGTTCCGTCACCCAGCAGATCCTCGGCAACCCGCTGGCTTCACCAACCACCCTCGGTGTCGCCGCCGGGAGCCAGTTTGGCGTCACCGTCGCCTCGCTGTTCTTCCCGGGCCTGCTCGCCTTCAGCCCGGACCTGCCTGCCATTGCCGGCGGCCTGCTGGCCATCGCCATGGTCATCGCCCTCACCTGGCGACTGGGCTTTTCCCCGGTCACCGTGATCCTCGCCGGCCTGGTGATCACCTTCTTCCTCGGCGCCACCAACATGGCGTTCCTGTTGCTCAAGGGCGAGTGGCTGGGCAACCTGTTCATCTGGGGCGCCGGCTCCCTGGTCCAGAACAACTGGCAACCGTTCGCGGATCTCTGGCCCAGGGTCGTGATCCTGGTGGCTCTGATGCTGCTGTTGATGCGGCCACTGCAATTACTGCAACTGGGCGAGACCTCCGCCAGCTCCCTGGGTGCGAAGGTCGCGTGGGTGCGGGCCCTGGCGTTGTTCCTTGTGGTTCTACTGACCGCGACGGTAGTAAGCCGGGTGGGCGTGATTGCCTTTGTTGGCCTTGCCGCACCCGTGCTGGCCCGGCTGCTGGGCGCCCGCACTCTCGGCGGGCGCATACTTTGGAGCACCCTGCTCGGCGGTGGCCTGCTGTTACTGGCAGACACCCTGGCCCATTGGGCGTCCACCTGGGGCGACGGCTCCCTGATTCCCACCGGCACCACCACGGCGCTCATTGGCGGGCCGATCATCCTGCTGGCCCTGCAGGGCTTCCGGAATACCCATCACATGCCGGGGCAGACCTCCAGCCCGGCCGGATTCCTGCCCAAACGCCGTCCGATCCTGCTGGTTTCAGCCGTGCTCACCGGGCTTCTACTGATTACGGTGGTGGTTTCCATGGGCTGGTCGCCGGGGCTCGACGGCTGGCGCTGGACCGGCCTTTCCCAATGGCACGAGGCCTGGATCTGGCGCGGCCCTCGGATGCTTGCTGCGGTGCTGGCAGGAATCGCCCTCGGGCTGGCCGGCACCCTGATCCAGAGAATGACCGGCAATCCCATGGGCAGCCCTGAAATGCTGGGCATCAGCGGCGGGGCCGCTCTGGTGATGGTGGTCATTGTGCTTTCCGGTCTTGAGGCCGGCCGCATGGGGCAGCTGGTAGCCGCCACCGCCGGCGCGGCCGGGGCACTGGGCCTGCTGATTCTGCTGGCACGTCGGCACCGCTTTGCCGGTAACCAGTTACTGCTGGGCGGCCTTGCCCTGTACGTGTTCATGGATGCCGGACTTCGACTGGTGATGGCCTCCGGCGGGACCGAGGCCTCCAAGTTACTGAACTGGATGTATGGCTCTACCTGGCTGGTCTCCGAGGGGGAGGCCATCAGCTTGCTGGTGTTCATCCTGATGATTTCCGGAGCTCTGGCCTCGGTCGTACGGCCCCTGACTATCCTGCCACTGGGCGAGCAGTCAGCCTCTTCACTGGGTCTTCCGGTGGCCCGGGTTCGCCTGTTATTGCTGCTTCTGGCGGCGCTGCTGACCGCGGCCGCCACGGTGGTGATCGGCCCGCTCAGCTTTGTCGGCCTGATCGCCCCGCACCTGGCGCGGGTGCTGGGCCAGCAAACCGTCGGCCGGCAGCTGATCGCCGCCGCACTGGTGGGTGGCGTGCTGCTCGGTGTGGCGGATTACCTGTCCCGCATTATCGTGTACCCCAACCAGTTGCCCGCCGGTCTGCTTGCGGCCCTGGTGGGCGGGATCTATTTCCTCTGGGGGCTCAGCCGCCATGGTCGCGCCTGATTCCATAATAAATGGCGAGCGCTGGGTCGAGCGCTATGATCGGCTCCTGCAAGCCTCCGGTCTCGACCGTGAGGCTATCCTCGCGCAGTCTTTGCAAGCTCCGGCACAGGACCGCCGGGCCCTGTTTTCCCTGGCCCAATGCCTCGAGCAGCCCGAGTTGCTGGTGCAGCAGATTCGTCACGATTACCCTGATGCGAACGACCATAAAGCCGTCCGGACTTATGCGTCGGTACTGCAACAGGATCTGGCGCTCAGTGTGCTTGCACCCCTCACCTTACGTCTGTTCCGCTATGGCGAGGCGCCCGTTGCCAATCCGGCCCGAATCTTCCTGGCGCCCATCGAGGAGGCGGGACAGACCGTTTCACGATGGTTCCAGGCTCCGGGCCAGCCACTGGCAAGCGAACAGGCCTTCCTGCAGGGCATGGCCGCGCAAACAGAAGCCTGGTATCCGGTGTTCAGACAACAATTGGGAGTGAGCCCCGGGGCCTACTGGAGCAGTATCGGCCTGGGTCTGGGCGCGCCTTTCTCGGCGGTGTGGAACCTGGCGGATCCCGCCTCGGTATGTGATCTGGCGCAGCAATGGCTGGAAGGGTTCCGGAATGACGCCAACCGATTCGTCGACTGGATTCCGGCGGTGTTCGGGGGGCAGAAAACAGCCATCCCTCAGCGCAAGGGCTGTTGCCTGAAATACCTGTTACCGGAGGGCGGTTACTGCGGTACTTGTGGGGTATACCGCAAGGAGAGAATGGCCGCACTCAACCGGCCAGACCATTGCCAAGCGCCAGACCAATGGCAACCAGCCCGATAAAAAGGCCAGCCCCGGCGGCAAGTTTGAGTCCTTCAATCATTTCCTGTTCGGGTGTCATTCCATTTCCTCCTTTAACCTGACATTGAAGGGCGGGGGTCACCCCCGCCCTTCAATATGGATCAGTAGACCCAGGAAACGGTCAGGCTGGCATTCGCCGGCTCGCCGTAGAAGCCCTGGGCCGAGGCGCCGAATTTCTTCAGGCTCTCGATGTACTTCTCGTCGGTGACATTATTTACGTTCAGGGTGGCGTTCCAGTTGCGGGCAAAGTCATAACTGGCCATTACGTCCACCACGGCATAGGCATCCTGCTCGGTGACGATGGTGGTACCTGCATTCGGGCCGGTGGTCGCCACACCCTGCTCCTGGCTGATCTCGGACTGCCAGCGGATCTGACTGCCGAGTTCCAGACCGTCAACACCCGGCACTTTCCAGATGCCACGGAGCTGAGCCAGGTGCTCCGGCACGAAAGATTTGGCGTCGTTACCGTCGGCATCCTCGATATCGACAAAGGTGTAGCCGGCGAAGAGCTGGATGCGGTCGGTCACGTCACCGACGATTTCCAGTTCCACACCCTGGCTTTCGAGGCCATCCACCGCACGGTAGTAGACGTCCTGGGTACCGTCGTCATAGGTGCCTGCGGCCTCGGCCACGTTCTTCTGCTCGACCTGGAACAGTGCCACCGTAGTGTTGATACGGTCCTCCCGGAATTCACTCTTCAGCCCTAGCTCGTAGTTCACCCCATCGATCGGATCCAGGCGGTCACGGTTGATGTCCAGCTCGGTCTGCGGAGAGAAGATCTCCGTGTAGCTGGCGTAGACCGAGTGATTGTCGTTGATGTCGTAGATCAGGCCGGCATAGGGCGTTTCCACGGCATCGTAGCTGGTCTCCTTGGAATTGCCGTAGCTGGTGCCTTTGTTGTCCAGCCAGGTCAGACGCAACCCGGTGATGGCGGTCAGGCTGTCAGTCAGGGTCCAGCGGGCCGCGGCATAGGTGGCGGTTTCGCGGTCGGTCCAGTCAGAGCCTGCCACGCCGTTATCGAAAGTCGGTCGGGGATAGTTACCATCCCATTCATTCAGCGGGGGCAGTGGATCGCCGATACCCTGGCCATAGCGGGACTCGTCCACGGTCTCGGAACGGGACCAGCTGGCACCAACCACCAGCTCGTGGGTCCGGTTGGCCAGATCGAAGGGGCCGGTGGCATAGGCATCCACCACCCACTGCTCGGAATTCAGATCATACTGGCTCGGGTAGGCGAGGAGCCCCTCACCGGTGTCCGGGTCCGGGGTTCCATACTGGTAGAACAGTTCGGATTCACTGTCATTCTCCAACCGGAACACCGTGCCCTTGGCCCGCCAGCCGCCAGCCAGCTCCTGCTGCAGCTCCACGAAACTGTTGTGCTGGGTGTTATCCCAGTAGGACCAGTCGGAAGCGGTGCTGGTGGAACGGGCGAAGTCGGTGGCGGTACCGTCGGTGTAGAACAGCGGCAGCGCGCCCCACAGCGGGCTGTCGGTGTCGGAGCTCTGGATGGCATGGCCGAGGGTGAGCAGCGTGGTATCGGTCAGATCCGCTTCCACGACGCCGTAGAACATCTGCTTTTCGTTGCTGTAACGGTCAAGGTAGGAATCCTTGTCCTCATAACCTGCCACGACCCGGCCGCGAACCTTGCCGGATTCGGAAACCGAGCCGGAGACGTCACCGACAATTCGCTTCTTGTCCCAGGAACCGGCGGTCACCGCCACCGAGGCATTGGTATCGGCGGTGGGACGCTTGCGGATGAAGTTCACCGTGGCGGCCGGATTGCCGGAGCCGGTCATCAGGCCGTTGGCGCCCCGCAGCACTTCAACCCGATCGAAGAAGGCGGTATCCAGCTCACCCTGGACATTGTCATAGACTGCGGGAAGACCAACACCATCGTACTGGAAGTTGTTGATGTCGAAGCCGCGGGAGGTGTAGTAGGTCCTGTCCGTTTCAACGGACTCGACGGTGACACCTGTGGTGCCCTCCAGAACATCATTGATGTCATTCCGGGCGAAATCATCCATCTGTTTCCGCGTCACCACAGTGACCGCCTGTGGCGTCTCGCGGTGGGAAAGTTCCATTTTCAGAGAAGTGGTGGTCGCTTCGGGGGCGTAGCTTTCGGTGAACTCCGAGGGGGTCTGGCCCCGTTCTGCGGATACTTCAAGCACCTGGAGGGTGGCTGGGTCGTTCTCCTGGGCTACTGCCAGCGCGGGGACAGTGGCACACATCATGGCGGAAACCAGGGCCTTACGGCGGAATGCCGGCTCGGGAAGTCGGAACATCTTTTTCTCCGTGAGTGGGTTTTAGCTATTTGATCATTATTCGACGCATATCTTAATGCGAATCATTCTAATTTAAAACCTCAAATCACGGTAATCCATCGCGGGCTTCGCACCCTATATTCCAGAACACCCGTTCAGCGCAGTGGAGCGGGTCAACTGCTATGCTGATTAGGCAGTTGCTTCCGAGTTTCCAGACCGAATGCCCTACAGGCCGGAGGTTCCCATGTTCACCAGCAAACAACTGGCTATGGCCGGCGGGTTGATGCTGTTTTCGGTATCAACGCTCGCTGACCTGACATTCTCATCGGATGAGGCGGATTTCCGTCTGGAGGTCGTTGCCGAGGACCTTGAGCACCCCTGGAGCCTGGCGTTCCTGCCCAACGGGGACAAGCTGGTGACGGAGCGGGCCGGACGACTCCAGATCATCCGCGATGGCGAACTTGTTCCCGAACCGATCTCGGGCGTTCCGGACCTGGTGGTTTCCGGCCAGGGCGGGCTGTTGGATGTGCTGTTGCATCCGGATTTCGAAAGCAATCAGACACTGTTCCTGAGCTATGCCCACCGCACCCGGGAAGGCATGACCACCCGGGTTGCCCGGGCACGGCTTGAAGGCGACGAACTGAAGGAGGTAGAGGTTATTTTTGAGGCCCTGCCCCGCTCCAATACCTCCCGCCACTTCGCCGGGCGTATGGAGTTTGATCGGGACGGCAACCTGTACATCTCCGTCGGCGACCGGGGCGAAATGGACCGGGCCCAGGATCTTGGCGATGACGCCGGTGGCGTGCACCGGGTCACGGTCAACGGCGAGCCGGTTCCGGGTAACCCGTTCGTGGACCAGGCCGGTGCCGAGGACACGTTTTTCACCTACGGCAATCGCAACATCCAGGGCATGACCATTCATCCGGAAACCGGCGAGATCTGGACCCACGAACATGGGCCTCGCGGCGGTGACGAGATCAACATCATTTCCGCAGGCACCAACTACGGCTGGCCCGAGATCACCTATGGCATCGATTACTCGGGCCTGCCGATCACCATGCACACCAAGAAGGAAGGCATGGCACAGCCCCTGCATTACTGGGATCCGTCGATCGCTCCTTCGGGCATGGCGTTCTATACCGGCGACCTGTTCCCGGAGTGGCAGGGGGACCTGTTCGTGGGGGCACTGAAAATGCGCAAGCTGGTGCGCCTGGAGATCGGGGACGGGGACGTCACCGAGGAGGAAGATCTGCTGACGGATCTGGGCGAGCGCATCCGGGATGTGCGCATGGGCCCGGACGGCGCGCTCTGGCTGTTGACCGACTCACCCAGGGGCAAGGTTTACCGGACCGTTCCCGCGAACTGACCCTCAGTGAGGGTCGTTGGTCCTCTCGGTCTTTTCGTACCGGGGAATATCGTCGGTGATCGGAAACCAGTCCGATTTCGAACCGACATAGACATGCTGTGCAGGGCCCTTGCCCAGGGGTTCGTTGATCACGCCTACCCGCAGGCGCAGGATACCGGGGATGGCGTCCACCCTGCTGAATAGCTGGCTGCCACAACGGCTGCAGAAGGCGCGGTACTTGCCGGGACTGGATTCGAATTCGGTCACCCGGTTGTCACCGGAGAGAATCCGGAACCTCACGGCCTGCACCGGCGCGCTGGCCGAGAAGGCACTGCCATGGGCACGCCGACACTGGCTGCAATGGCACAGGGAAATCGGTCCCAGGGGGCCGTCATATTCAAAGGTGATGTCGCCACACAGGCACTGGCCGGTATACATGGGTCAATCTCGCGCTTCGGACTTGTTGGAATCTCCGGCGGGATGATACCGGCGGGCCACTTGAAGAACCACCCTGGCGACATCATCTCGGTTGGTACAGAAACGGAACAGGAGGACAGTTATCATGTCGTTTACCACACTTCCGAAGATCGGTATGGGCACGTTTCGCCTGAAGGGCAACGATGCCCGGGAGGCGGTGAAGAGCGCCCTGTCGCTGGGCTATCGCCACATCGACACCGCACAGATGTATGAAAACGAGGCGGAAGTGGGCGACGGCATTACCTCGAGCGGTATCCCGCGCCGCGACATCTTCCTGACCACCAAGATCTGGCACGACAAACTGCATGCCAGCGACCTGATCAACAGCCTCCACGACAGCCTGGCCCGCCTGAAAACCGACCACGTGGACCTGACCCTCATCCACTGGCCGTCCCCGGGCGATGAGGTGCCGATGGAGGAGTACCTGGGCGCGCTCCGGGATGCCCGGCGCGAGGGTCTCACCGAGCATATCGGGATCTCCAACTTCACCTGTGCCCAGATGGATCAGGCAAAAGAAATCCTGGGTGATACGCCGATCCTGACCAACCAGGTGGAAGTCCACCCGTTCCTGGCCAACCGCAAGGTGGTGGAACACGCGCAGAAACTCGGCATTACGGTGACCGGTTACATGCCCCTGGCGGTGGGCAAG
The DNA here is from genome assembly GCF_900114925.1 of Marinobacter pelagius. Lineage (GTDB taxonomy): Bacteria > Pseudomonadota > Gammaproteobacteria > Pseudomonadales > Oleiphilaceae > Marinobacter > Marinobacter pelagius. Next base: position 86,578 of record NZ_FOUR01000011.1, read on the forward strand.
GTCATGGAGGATGAAACACTGCAGCGCATTGCCAGCGAACGGAATGTGACACCGGCGCAGATTGCCATTGCCTGGGTGGCCTCAAGGGGCGTGGTGCCGATCCCCTCCTCTACCCGGCCATCCCATCAGAAGGCCAACCTGGAGGCCCTGAAGATTCAACTGAGCGAGGATGAAATCAGGGCGATTGACGCCCTGGACCGGGGCGAACGGATTGCGAATCCGGGGTTTGCGCCGGACTGGGATTAACCCTGAACGCGACAACCAGCAGCACCAGGGTGGCCACCGGAAAGCCCAGCAACCAGAAGGTACCCAGGGCCCAGTAGGTGGCCGCACTGAACAGGGTCCAGGCCAGCGGCAGCGCCAACAGCAACCACCTGAGTGGCGATGGTTGCCGGGCAAAAAGCAGCACGGTGGCGGCAACGGTCACCCCGGGCGCAAGTCCGAACAGGGCGAGGGCCCACAGATCGGGCATTTCCAGCACCGACAGCCAGGGCAACAGGAGTATCGCCAGCCACCAGCTGACCGCCGCCGGCCACGTCATCGGTGCGGGCAGCGCTCTCCCCTTCAGCAGCAGCAATAACAGTCCCTGAACCACAAAGGCCCACCCGAACCCGGTGGCCGGCCAGTTTACCGGGCCGTAATAGCGCACCAGGAACAGATAGCCGCAGCCGATCCACGCCAGCCCGGCCAGAGCCATCGCCAGCCGCCTCGGCAACTCGGCGGCTTGCCGGCCGAACCACGGCAGCACCAGGCCAGCCAACGGCCACAACAATAGCCAGGGCCAGAGGTCCTGATTGATCCGCGCAAACAGTCTCAGGAATACCTCCGGGCCGAACATCACGAAGTCCTGCAAGGAATAGCTCAGCCAGGTCGCCCCGTTCACAGCTGCCTCACGTACTCTGCCATCATTCTTCGCTGGCTGGCGTCAGGCAGCTGACCGTACATGGCCCCCATGTTCTCCTGCATGTGCTCCACGCTGGTCGTGGCCGGAATGGCGCAGGTGACGGCGGGATGGGAAATGATGAACTTGAGGAAGAACTCGGCCCAGTTGCCCACGCCGGCCTCCCCTGCCCATGACGGCAAGGGCTCCGACTGGAACCGGCGGAACAGGGAGCCGCCCTGGAATGGCCGATTTACGAGCACTGCAATGCCCCGTTCCCGGGCCAGGGGCAGCAGCCGTTCCTCGGCCTCCCGGTCCAGCACGTTGTAGGTGAGCTGAACGAAATCCAGGGGTTCGGTTTCCATGACGCGCGCCAGCTCGCTATGCCGGCGGCCATGGGAGGTGGTAATACCGATGTAACGGACCCGGCCTTCGGCCTTCATCTCTTTCAGGGTCGCCAGGTGTTCCTGCCAGGCCAGCAGGTTGTGGACCTGCAGCAGGTCGAAGCGATCGATGCCCCATCGCCGCTCGGACGTGGCGGCCTGCTCCCGGGTCTCCGAGCCATCGCTGGTCCAGATCTTGGTCGCCGCAAAGATGCGGTCATGGGCGTGGAGTTTATCCAGCCCGGCGCCGATGACATCGGCTGCACTGCCATACATGGGTGAACAGTCGATCACAGTGCCATTGCGCTCAAGAAAGGTCTCGAGTACCCGGGTGCGCTGATCAATGAGGTACTGGTCTCCCCCGACGTTGAAGGTAATCCAGGTTCCCATGCCGATGGCGGGGACGGATTCCCCGGTGGAGGGGATGGGCCGGGAGTGGAAGGCCTGCTCACCCGCGGACGAGCCGGCAGCCATCAGTCGGGGGGAAGCCACAGCCAGGCCGCTAAGCCCGACACCGATCAGGAATCGTCGCCTTGATAGCTCCAGCATGGTGGCCCTCCCTTGAAATCTGCCTTAACTGACAGCCTCAACCGCCGTATTGTTCCTCCAGATACTTCAATATACGCGCCGATTCGAACATGGACGTCCCGGTGTTGGGATCTTCCAGGTAAGGGACCTGAACCCGCCCGTGCTGCCGGAAGAAATCATCCCGCTTACCTCCGGGTAACGGCTGGTATTTCCCGGGTTTGATGCGCTGCTTCGCGGGCCCGATTTCGGTCCAGTGTTCCTTGCCGAGATTGTGGAGCGTGTATGGAATCTCCAGTTCACACAGCTTTTCCCGCACCAGGCGGGAGAATGGACTGCCCTCGAAGCTCCACAGATGCAGCCCCTGATCGGGACGCTTGCCCGGTGCGGCCCGCAGCCCCCGCATTTCGCTGGCAACCGAGCCCAGAGAGCCAAATACCGGCTGCCAGACTCTGGCCTTGTAATAACCCGGAACCGGGCGACCACCGTACTGGCGGAACAGGTACTCAACGATATCTTCGGATTCATAGATGACCTGGCCGGTATTTTCATCCACCAGTAGCGGAAACAGCTGCTTGCCACCGATCGCTTCTGCTTCAGCCCGGTAAATTCGGCCGCCCTTGGGGCACGGTCGGATCTCAACGTCCAGGTTCAGGGCCGTAAGCGCCTCCCGCACCCGCCGGCAATAGGGGCAGCCTTCCATGTCATAGAGAATGATCGGTTTTTCCGGCTGCTCCGCCGCCTTCACCACCAGGCATCCGCGCCAGGCGGTAAAGGAAGAGGTTGCCACGGATTCGAGCACATTCACGTTGTGCTTTAACGCGTTCAGCATGGTTTGTCCTTGGTTTCGGGATGTTGAAGTGGCCATTATGCAGGCGCCTCCCGGTTTGCCATTGGCTCCCGTGTCCCCATGATGTGGTCAAACCAGGGTTTGGTCACACACCAGTTGGCGTTGGGGTTGGGCCCCATGTGGTGGTCATAGTGCCACGACAGATGCTCCCGGGCCCACTCCGGATCCAGGTGGGATCTCTTGTGCACCCGGTAATAGTTCCAGGCACTGTAATAGAGCGTACCGACAAAGAACGGAGCCACCGGCAGCAGGGGTGTTACCGCCGCGGCTCCCGCCACCAGGGCCGCGACCTCCTTGGTCTGGGCATTCCAGGTCAGGGGCGGGTGCCGGTAGTCTTCATCCAGGAAACCATTCCTGCGGACGTTCCGGTGATGGTCATGCCAATGGAACGCCCAGAAACTGTTCCGGTCACGCCCCCGATTGTGCAGAACGTGCTTGTGGAATACCCACTCAACGGCATTGGCTGTGATCAACCCGATCGGTATACCAATCATGGCGCCCTCCTGTTCTTGTTGTGGTCGTTGTATCACTGAACTAGGAAACGCTGATTGAACCTGAAATTCCATGACTGAAATGCCGTGAAACCCACGGTAAAAAACGCACACAAAGTCATTGACATCCACAAGATTAATTTTTGTACAGCTAACTCACTGATTCCAAAGGGCCCTTACAGAGCGTCACAAAAATTCAATATAAACAACGTCTCTACTGGCAATTTTTAACGTCATGTAGAGCTTTTCTGCATAGTACATCGCGCCAGGATCGGCTATTGTTTAGTCATAAGAACTCAACGGATGGAAATCATGAAGATCAGGGTCATGCGACGCAGCGTCAGGCAGGCAGGACTGAGGAGGTCCAGCCGTCGGTTCATGTTGTCTGCAGGAATTGCCGCGGTCATGGCTGCGGGCTTCCCGCTGGCTGCAGCTGCGCAATCGGGTAGTGAAGACTCCCCCACCCGGCTCTGGAGCACGGAAGTCCGGGATTACGCCTTCAAGGCACTGAACAACAAGGAAGGCCTGAGCGTTGCGGCCGTCCCCCTGAACGGTCCGGGGATCGAGCAGTATGTGAACGCTGACGAACTGATGAGCCCCGGCTCCATCATGAAGCTGGTTACCACCTACGCCGCCCTGGAAATTCTCGGCCCGACCCACCACTGGAATACCGATTTCCTGACCGACGGGCAGATGGTCGGCGATACGCTCAAGGGCAACCTGTACGTCCGGTTCGAAGGCGATCCGAAACTGACCCTCGAACGCCTGTGGTCCACCATGCGTGAACTCCGGCAGATGGGCGTGACCAGTATTGACGGCCACCTGGTTCTGGATGGCAGCTATTTCCGCGTGGATGGCGGCTTCCCGAAATTCGAGGACAATGGCGACAATCCCTACCGTCCGTTCCTGGTGGAACCTTCCGCCTACCTGACCAACCTCAACCTGCTGCACTTCCAGGTCCGGGCCGACGAGCGCGGGACCCAGGCCTGGACGACCCCGGACCTGAGCGAAGTGCGGATCGACAACCGGGTCACGGCCATACCCGAGGGCCCCTGCCCCGGCCGCCGTGACTTCAACTGGGAGCCGGTGTTTGACGACAACATGCAGGTCACCGTGCGCGTGACCGGTGAGCTACCGCAAGGCTGCCGGACCACCACCTACATGTCCCTGCTGCCCCACGAGCAGTACACCGCGTCCCTGATTCGTTCGGTACTCAAGGAAACCGGCGTGACCATCAGCGGCGCCAGCATGACCGGCAAGACCCCTGACGATGCCCGGCTGGTGATGAGAACCACCTCTCCGGACCTGGTCACCATGGTTCGGGACATCAACAAGTGGAGCAGCAACGTCATGGCCCGCCAGATGTTGCTCGCCATCGGTGCCGAGAACCGGAAAGAGGATGAACAGGACGATCGCGTTGCCGGTATCCGTGTGATCTACGAATGGCTTGAGGGCAAAGGCATCAATACCGCGGGTATGGTGATCGACAACGGCGCCGGCCTCACCCGTCATGGCCGCATCTCGGCCCGCCAGGGTGTGCAAATTCTCCAGCACGCCTGGAACAGTCCGTTCGCCTCCGACCTGATGGCCTCCATGCCAATCACCGCCATGGACGGAACCATGGCCCGCCGGCTGAAGCGAGCCGGCATGGAAGGCACAGGCCGGATCAAGACCGGTTACCTGGAGCATGTTCGCTCGATTGCCGGCTTTACCCGGGACGAAAACAACACCACCTGGGCGGTAGTGGGTATCGTGAACAATGACCCGGCCTGGAATGGCAAATCGGTGCTGGATCGTGTGCTTTACTCGCTGCATTACCGGCCGCCTACGGGGACGGCGATTTCGCGGGCTGGCGCAGAGCCATCGGATACAACGATTCAATAAAAAATGCCCCGGTCGAAGCCGGGGCATTTGTTTTCCTATCGAGCAGACTCTGTTACTGCGGCTCACTTGAAACGAAATCGTCCATGAGAGTCACAAATGCAATGTTTTGATCCCCTTCGGGAGTCAATTCGCCATCCACTGCTACCCGCGCAATAGCAGTGTAAACGCCACCAGCAGAAAGAGGAACGCTACCGGTTTTCAGCAACTGGTTGCCGCTCTGATCGGTAATGAATAACACGTAGTCCCCCTCGGGAACGGGCAGATAACCCGTGTTTGTCTTGAACTCGAAGTCATCCAGGGTCGGACTATTCACCTCAGTATTCAATACCGTGGCGGTCGCTCCACCCTCAGCGGTCGGCAAGAGGTAGACATCAACTGTCCCGGCCTCCACCGCGCCGTGAACCACTCTCAGAGAGGCCTGAGTGGCAATACTCCTGACATTGTCATTCAGCACCAGCGGCTCAATCTCGGCCAAGGTATTAACCGCGACAATCGTAGTAGCAGAGGCCTGTGCAAAATCAACATCCGCATCAATCACTGCGGCATTCACTGGATTCGTGCTCTCTGCCGGAGCCACCTTGATGTTGCGTGTGCCGACATCAATACTGGCGTAACCGTTAGTTGCCGCACTCGGGGCAACCTCACCGTAGGCCAGATTGTCCTCTGCTACAGCGTCGTCAACCAGCACCTGAACTGCCGGCGCATCGGCAGAATTATGGACCGCCCGTACACCCGCCTTCTGAGCTTGGTCGAAGAATTCCAGAACATCCCCAGTACCGGTCACTGCAATGAGGCTAATCGGGCTGTTATCACCCGTCAGCGCGGGATCGCCGCCAGACGGTGTTGTATTGGGACTGGTGTTATCGACAGCTCCCACGAGCAAGTCACTGCCAGCAGCCAACGATAAGGTGCCACTGTCATACACAACCGTGGGCGAGTTTCCGGGAATGGCGACCCGCACTTGATAATCACCGGCAGGTACTTCAATTGGTCCAACACTCTGCTTGAAAGAAAAGCTGAAAGACGCCTCCTCAGGAAGCGGATCGCCAGCTGCAGTCAGATACACCGCAACGGGCCCGCCCACTGCGCTCTGGGCATCGGGAGAGAGATGTGCAACGCGCAAACGCACGCTGTCTGGGCTGTCACGAGTGCCATCGTCGGTCAGGATCAAGGGCTCTATCGACCCGTCCCCCACCTTGCCCACAGCAATCACATCGTATTTGGTATCAAATCGAAGAGAGGCATCCGCATCAATCACGGTGGCGGTCTCGCCACCCGGCAGAATGCCATCAACCGCGATCGAGGCCGTACCGGCATTCGGGGTCAGAACGGCGGCCTGCTTGTAGTCAGCACCCGAAACCACCGTTTCATCGTTCACGCGCACATTGACTGCCGGCGCATCGGAAGAAGCATGAACGACCCGGACACTGGTTTTCGCCGGATCGCTGTCACCATCGAAACACCCGGCCAACAACACACTACTGGCCGCCACCAAAGGCAAAGCAAATTTTGTATTCATTGTCACTCATCCTCAATTGCGAGGTTGCAGATCAGGGTTTGATGGTTCGAACCTGCACAAATTCATTCCATGAACTGTACGCAAAACAATCTACGGATGGGTGCAACAAACAGATTTACAATTTTTGACAACCGGACTTAAAGCACAGGGGGCTAGCGCTCATCCGCCAGCACACGAAGTGTTCGTGCCGTCAGCCGCCCGGCAAGCGGAGCAACGAAAATAACCAGCGGAAAGGCCGAGCCCCAGGCAACGAGGAACGCGGGCCCCCAGCGCTCCAGGAAGCCCTCGGTGAGCCCGGTATTAATAAACGTGATGATCCCTGACATCATCAGGGACATGATGCCGGACATGTAGAACGCAAAGACAAACTGATGAACACGGGCGAACTTTTGCTTGGACATTGAATCTCCATAAGTCAGGGCGTGGCGAGCTTCTGTCGGCTCCATCCGTTCCAGACCCTGATTCGTAATATCTTTGACAGGGACTGCATGATAATGAGCATGCAATGTTTTTCCATAGGGCTTTACGCTGAGGCACCGTGATGAGTTCTCTCCCCTACCAACCGGGCGCCATGATCAGGGCAACCGTGGTACTTCTGACCATGGCATTGCTCTCAGCCTGCAGTTCGACCCGTATGGCCTACCGGTATGCGGATTGGGGCGTCACCTGGTGGGTCGAAGACTACGTAACCCTGACCGGCGGGCAGGAACAGCAACTGGCGCAGGACCTCGACAATCTCCGGCAGTGGCACTGCACCGCGGAACTGCCCCGCTATCGCCAGTGGCTGGCTGAGCTGGTCCGGGATACCCGGTCGGCTGATCTGGACCGAGAAAAAGTCAGCTACCATCAGCAGCGACTGTTCGACTTCCTGCCCGGGTTACTTGAGCAGGCCGCACCGACCGCCACCAACCTGCTTGCCTCTCTCAGCGACGAGCAAGTCGCCGAACTTGCCAGGAACATGGCCCGGAACCATGGGGAGATGGAGGAGAAATTCCTGCTGGATTCTCCCGAGGCACGAGCCGAGGCCAGGGCCGAACGGACGATGGAACGTATCGGAAATTGGCTCGGCCCCCTGAACCCCCGGCAGCAGCGAATTGCCCGTGAGTGGTCCGAAAGCCGGGGCAGGCAGACCGAGATCTGGCTGGAGGGCCGCCGGAATTGGCAGTTGGCGCTGCTGGCAGCCCTGGAGAAGCGGGACTCACCGGAATTTGGGGAGCAAATCCGCTACCTGCTGGTGAACTCGGAAGAGGTGCGCGGAGACGCCTACAAGGAGATGATGGCCGAGAGCCGGGTGGCGATGGCGGATCTGATGTATGAGCTGATCGAGGCTGGTGCGCCCTCGCATCTGGCGAATCTGGAAGACCGGGCGGTGGAGCTTCGGGGGGATTTCAGGGCGCTGACTTGTGAGCCGGCCTGAGGGGTGACTGTGAGTCGGCGTGAAGTTGGGGTCAGATGAAGGCTTTCATCAGACCCCGTTTCCAGGGGGCGAGCTCGAAGTTAAGTCGTAACCTGGGGTCAGATGAAAGCTTTCATCTGACCCCTTTTTCAGGGCGCGAGCTCGAGGTTAAGCCCGTGGCACCGGGGTCTGATGAACTTGTTCATCTGAAAATCATGTAGCCAGCCTCCCATAGTCCGTCATCCGGAGTAGGCTGGTAGTTGGCAAACACACTGCCGCTACAGGAGGCTGACATGACTCTATTCTGCGCCATCGACCTGCATTCAAACAATAGTGTCGCTGTCGTTCTTGATGAGAATGACAGCGTGCTTTATCAGGAACGTCTACCTAACGACCTGCCCACCATCGAGCGGGCGCTGCAGCCTTTCCAGAACGATCTCTACGGGGTTGCGGTGGAGTCGACCTTCAACTGGTACTGGCTGGTGGACGGCCTACAAGCGGCCGGTCACCACGTCATGCTGGTCAACACGCATGCGGTGCAGCAGT
>NZ_FOUR01000003.1 GCF_900114925.1 Marinobacter pelagius
ATAGAGCCGCGCCACCTGTATTTTAAAGGTCTTGCTGTAGGTTCTTTTCATGTAACCCCTCGAAAGTCGGTGTCCAACTTTCGGGGGTCACTTCACTTTGGGATTGGCTTGAAGTTGGGGTCAGATGAACGAAGTTCATCAGACCCCTGTGCTCGACCTACCTCCGAATAGCCGCCACCGGCACCCTCACCATCTGCTGCTTCTGCATGAAGTTGATGAGCACAATCGCCCTCTCCTCTCCATCATAAGACTGGAAGATGGCGCTGATGCCTTTGAACGGCCCGTCGTCCAACTCCACGGTCTCTCCTTCCTTAATACCACCGGTCTCCGCCACCTTGTCCAAGCTGTCTTTGATGTGCTGGATAACGTCATCTTCGATGGCCGCGGGCTTGTTGGCGAAGCCGACGACGCGGATAACGCCGCGGGTGGAGCGGAGCTTGGCCCAGACGGGGTCGGTTTGTTCGAGGTTGACGAAGAGGTAGCCGGGAAACAAAGGCTCCAGTTTCTTGGTTCGCTTGCCGGCCTTTATTCTTTCCACCTCGATTTTCGGGTAGAAACAGCGGATGTCCTGGTTCTGAAGGTGTTGCAGGGCGCGGTCGCCTTGGGCGGGTTTGTGTTGGATGGCGTACCAGGTCATTTCAAATCCGTTTGGTTGGGTGTGACTACTCAGGGGTCTGAAGAAAGCCTTCTTCTGACCCCGCTTTAGACTTTAAGTTGGGGTCAGATCGGGGTCTGAAGAAAACTTTCTTCTGACCCCATTCTAGATTTAAACATGGGGTCAGATGAACAAGTTCATCAGACCCCTGGGGTGCTTCTGACCCCATTGTCAGGTTAAAAATACCAACTACCGGCCGCCACAAACCACGGGTTCAGAATATCCTCTTTCCCATACCGCAAAGGCTCCCCTTCCAGCGTCTGCACCTGCCCTCCAGCAGCCACCAGAATGGCATGCGCCGCCGCGGTATCCCACTCACTGGTTGGCCCCATACGGGGATAGATGTCGGCATGGCCTTCCGCGATTCGGCAGAACTTGAGGGAACTGCCGGCCTGGACCAGTTCGTGGTCGCCGAGTTTCTCGATGAAAGCGAGGGTTTCGTCGTTCATGTGGTTTTTGCTGGCCACCACTCGCTTGGTTTCTTTCGGTTCTGCCACGCGAATCCGGTGGATCTTGCCAGTGCGGTCCCGCATGTGGGCGCCCTCGCCGACGATGCCCCAGTAGGCAGTCTTGAGAGCGGGGGCGGTGACAACGCCCATCACTGGCTGGCCATCTTCGATCATGGCGATGTTGACGGTGAACTCGCCGTTACGCTGGGTGAAGTCCTTGGTGCCGTCGATAGGATCGATCAACCAGAAACGGCGCCAGTGCTTGCGCTCCTCCCAGGGGATGCTTTTGCCCTCTTCTGACAGGATCGGGATGTCCCGACTGATGTTGCGCAGGCCCTTGTAGATAATCTCATGGGCAGCCTCATCAGCCGCCGTGATCGGCGAGTTGTCTTCCTTGTAGCGAACCTTGAAGTCGGATTCGTAGATGTGGAGGACTTTCTCGCTGGCCTCGTCGGCGATCTTGAGGACATCGGGGAGTATGGAGCTGTAGTGCATGGGCGGGTCCCTGGGGCTGAATCTGAACTCGGGGTCAGAAGAAGGCGTTCTTCAGACCCCAATTTTAACTCAGGGGTCTGATGAACTCGTTCATCTGACCCCATTTTCAATAATGGGCTGCTACGCGGCGTGACTACAAAGCAAAGGCCAAGCCCCCTGCTTGGAAGCCTCAAGAATGACAATTTCTACAATCGTGCCGTCATCCGCATAACTGATATGCGTATTCCAATCCTGGGAAGCCTCTTTCACGATGGGCTTCTCTGAGAGGTGCAAAACCAGAATATCATCCGCCTCATCATAGGTTGTTCTCATCCCTCAACCTCCCAACTAAAGTGATGCATCACCGTCTTTAGGACCAGCTTGTCTTCGAGCGCAACTGCAATACAGATCAGACTATCACACCGGCCTTTAAATGCCTTGGCTATCCAGAGGCGGGATTCATCTTTATAGCGCACTTCGTCTGTCTCCATTAGCGCGGAAAGCTCCGCCTCACTTATGCTTCTCTGGACCATGCGCTCGCGAGCATGGCGCGTAATGTGGACGTCCAACCCAAAACGTTGGCAATGCATTAACGTGGCCCTCCTTGACCAAAAAATGGGGCCAGATGAAATCCCTCATCAGCCCTCTTCGGGCACCATGTTAACACCCATTCCTAGACCTCAGTAATGCACTCCCGCATAGACCATCAACATTTCAAGAGACTTGGCACCCTACCTCAATTTTGACTAAACTCGCTCCGGCCCGATAAGGCCTAAGCAGAATATATGGAGCTAAACGTGAAAAAGGAACTTTTGTGCCTACCCTTGGCACTGGTGCTTTCTGCGTGCTCGAAAAGCGACAGCGGCCAGACTTCGTCCCCCACCGAAAACACACCCAGCGTGCAATCCCTGGAAGATTCAGGTGAGGTGCCCAAGCTGGACCGAAGCCAGGACCTTGAAGGCCCTGATTCAGACAACAACGGCATTCGTGACGATATCGATAACCACATCGAAAGCCACTTCTCCGATAAAGATGAGGTTGCGGCCGTTGCGCAAGCAGCTCGCGCCAACCAGGCGGTCCTGTTCGTTGATCTAAGCGAACAGACGGCAATTCGCCAGGTAAATCAGAAAATGTCCCGCGCCACTGCCTGCCTGTATATCGTCTTTGGTGATGAGACTGCCAGCGAACAGCCGGCCATCGTTTCACGCGATCTGGAGGCGATCACGTTCAACACTGCCGAGCGTCTGAATCGATACATGGAGTTCAACAGAGCGCTGGATGGATCATCGTGGTCTCTGCCGGAGGGAAACTCGTGTGAATAGGCAGAAATACCAGCGCCCTCACTCTAAAAGCATCGCCGGGGTCAGATGAAACCCTTCATCTGACCCCATTTTTACGCCATAGTATCAGTAATAAAGCAGGGGTCAGATAAAGGCTTTCGTCTGACCCCGTCTTCACCAGCAACAAGGACGCCAACATGAAACTTCGCTTCCTCGGCGGCACAGGCACCGTCACCGGCTCCCGCTACCTGCTCTCGGACGAGAAACACCGCATGTTGGTGGACTGCGGGATGTACCAGGGCGTAAAAACCCTGCGCCGGCGGAACTGGGCGAAGTTTCCGGTAGATCCGGGCACCATTAACGCCGTAGTGTTGACCCACGGCCACATTGACCACACCGGCTATCTTCCCGCGCTGGTGAAGAATGGCTTCAAGGGCAAGATCTACTGCACCAAGGCGACCCATGAACTCTGCAAGGTGCTGCTGCCGGATGCGGGCTACCTGCAGGAGGAGGACGCCAAATACGCCTACCGCAAGAAGTTCTCCAAGCATGAACACCCCGAGCCTCTGTTCACTGAAAAAGATGCTTGGGAGGCGCTGAAACACTTCGAATCCCTGCACTACCACGAGCCGTTCGAGCCGGTGAAAGGCTTTGAGGTAACGTTCACCCCCGCCGGGCACATCCTGGGCTCGTCCTGTGTGCATGTGCATCACAAGAGCCATGAACGCACCGTCGTTTTCAGTGGTGACGTAGGCCGGCAGAACGATCTGATCATGCGCCCGCCGGAGCCGATTGATAAAGCCGATGTGCTGGTGTGCGAATCCACCTATGGTGATCGCGCCCACGGCGAAGTGGACCCGGAGACCGAACTCGAGGAAATCATCAAACGCACCGCCGGGCGCGGTGGCATTGTCTTGGTGCCGGCCTTTGCCGTTGGGCGGGCTCAGATGCTTCTCTACGTGGTACACAAGCTGATGAGCGAGAAGCGGATTCCGAAGCTGCCGGTTTACCTCAACAGCCCGATGGCGATCAAAGCCACGGAAATCTTCTGCAAACACCATAAGGAACACAAGCTCAATGCCAGTCAGTGTGAGCTGATTGACGATAAGACCGAGTTTGTGCGGACGGTGGAGCAATCCATTGAGCTGGATTCTGTGCGGTATCCCTGCATCATTATTTCCGCCAGCGGCATGGCCAGTGGTGGGCGGGTGCTACACCATCTCAAGACGCTGCTACCTAACCCGAGGAACAGCATTGTGTTTGCGGGATTCCAGGCGCCGGGTACGCGGGGGGATGCGTTGGTGAATGGTGCAGATTCAGTGAAGATTCATGGTGAATACTGGCCGGTGAAGGCCGATATCTACAACCTGGATTCAATGTCTGCCCATGGGGATTACAACGAGATCCTGGAGTGGCTGGAGCAGGGATCACTGAAGCCTGAGAAGGTTTATGTCACCCATGGGGAGATGGTGGCTAGTGATGTGATGCGAAAGCGCATCACCGAGAAGTTTGGGTGGGATGCTGAGGTGCCGGAGTTGTTTGAGGAGGTTGAGGTTTAGAGCGTCACTTAGAAAATGCATTCTGATGCGCCCAAGCTCCAACAACTTAACATATTATTCTTGCACCGGGCTAAAGGCCCGGGACCCCGGCGTCACGAATTATCTGCCTTATTTGAGGTGTGAGCAGGTTTACAAACGAAGCTGTCAGGTGACTGCTGTCACGATAAACGAATATATTGTCACGCTTGGCACTACAAACGCCTTCGGGACATACCAGATTATTAAAGTTCAGGACCGTCACTTTATTAACTGCTTCCTTATAGTACTCAAGTGCCTGATTAAGCGGCGGAGCTTTGCTGCCAAGTTGCGTACTACAATTCCTCTCTACGAACGCGGGGGCCCACCTATTACGGGAGACACACTCGGGACCCGAAAATCCCAACTTTGGCGTCGGACTGATCATCATGAGCTGTCCTTCAGCTATGTTAGCAAACGCACGGACAATAGGCATGCCTGACTCTTCCCACTCCTTCCTGGAATACGGGTACCCTGAACTGGAACCAAGAAATATTATTGTCGGCTCATACTGCTCAAGAGTCGCGATAACTTTTTTTCGCCACTCTTCGCATTCGGTGAAATACCGGTTAATGCGTTCATAAAAGAAGGGCCTTTGAATCATTGGACAGGATGACTTAGTCGCCACAACCAGACGCCAATCCCCATGAGAAAATAGTTCATTTAATGCGGGAAACCATTGTGCTGCGATGCTATCTCCCACCAAAACCGCTGTTCGTTTCGCTTTTTCTGAACCAAACGTACAATATTTCACGTCGGATGAGTGGAACCAATCATCACAGCCCAGCTCATAAATAGCGGGGAAGTCAATCGTTGCCCATGTGTCCGAGCCTTGGTCGGAAGAAGCTATCAATTCACCAGTCCGCTCTTTCCAGGCCCCAGCAGCGCCCCAAGCCAAAACAGATACAGACGCGAAAACCAACAGCACACCAATCGGCTTTAGCTGCCCGAAAACTGAATACCTGAAAGGCGTCTCAACATACCTATAGCTAAAAGATGCAATCATCAGACTGGCGCATACCAGAAAAATATTAAGACCTGAAAATGGCTCAATCAATATCCAACCGAAAACCAGAACGGGCCAATGCCAGAGGTACCATGAATAGGATAATCCGCCAATAGTAATGAAGATCTTGCTTCTCAGAACACGGTTTAGGGGTGTATCGAAATTGAACTTAAGAGAAAAAATGATCATTGCGCACCCCAGCGAAGGCAACAACGCGAAAACCCCTGGGTAGGAATACTCCTTATGTAAATAAAAGAATGATACGCATAGCAATATCCCACCCAGCATCTGAATCGAGATCACCAAATTTCGGCGAAGCATTTCCCGCGACACAATTCGATCAGATACTACAATCAACGCTCCTAAAGAAAACTGCCATACCCTGGAAATGGGGAGAAAGAAGGCCCAAACTGGATTGGTTAAAGTAAGGAATACGGAGAAGCAAAAACCGAGAACAGCTGCCAGGGTAAGGAGCCGAAACAGCCGTGGCATATCAGGGGCCATGTATCTATTTACCAAAACACCTGAACCCGCCAGTAAAAAGAACGGCCATAACAAATAAAACTGCTCTTCTACTCCCAACGACCAAGTATGCAAAAAAAGATTGTATTCCTGGGCGGGATCAAAATAACCACTGTCACTAAAACTAAGATAAAGATTATTTGCCCATATCAACGAGGCAATGGCAGAGTTTTGCTGCGTTTCCTGCTCTGTGGGCGAGAGTAGAATAAACGACAAAGAGCAAACCGCAACAACCATAAATAAGAGTGCCGGGAAAAGACGTTTGGCTCTCTTGGCATAGAATGAAAATAAATCGATCGATCCCTGAGCCGCCAATTCATGAAGCAGCAATCGCGTAAAGACGTAGCCGGAGATTACAAAAAAAACGTCAACCCCCGTAAAACCACCAGAAAGGCCTGTGACTCCTGCGTGATAAAGGACAACTGCCAGAACCGCAATGGCGCGAAGCCCCTCGATTTCAGGAATTCTATGGGTATGCCGCGGTTTCAAAGTTGAACCTCTATTAACCAATACTGCACTGAGGCTGCGCCATCCTTATGATCTTCGACTCTCATTACCAAATACCAAGCGGATTCTTTCCAGATATTTGGCAAAGATCAGAATCAGGCCAACGCCTATGACGCAGACTTTTTGTTTTATGCCTCCGATGCGCTTATTGCGTAAAACAAACCTCACCTGCTGGCCCAGGCGCATAGGCAACGGCGGCACCCTCCGATGGTTTACCGAAAGATTTGCCGGTACATTTATGTCGTGCTGCCCGCCCGCGATACGCCGGGTTTTTGCAATAAGCTCTGATAGTTTTCGACGCGCAGGGTGATTTACTATGCAGAAAGGCTGATAAACAATGGAGAACCCATGAGACGCAGCTCTGTTGCACCACTCATAGTCCCCCTTAGATTTCAGGTTATCATTGAACAATCCCACCACTTCAAACACTTCTCGCTTAGCAAAGAGGTTCGCAGTTACGGAAAACCCTTTTTCCTCAACGTTCGCCTGTTGCTGGAACCCGTATGCCAGATCAAACAGCTCCGCCGGCGTCGGTTTATCCTGATCAACTAGTTGCAGCTCTACCTTTCCACCGATGATTGATTGTTTTCTGCTACAAACTGCAGTAACACCCTGCATTATCCAGTCTGATTCGGGAGTACAGTCGGAATCAGTGAAAGCGAGGACCTGACCATGTGCGAGGGGAATCCCCTTATTCCTCGCGGCATAAGAACCGATTAACTCATTCTCCTCCACAAGACGAAAATTTATATCGGTCCCTGAAGTCAAATATGATTCGATGATATTTCTGGAATCATCAGTTGAACCATTATCTACCAATATAACTTCAAGCAACTCATGGGGGTAGGATTGACGAGACAACGCCCTCAATAGACCCTCTACCTGCATCCCGGCATTAAAATAAGGGACAATAACGCTTACGAAGGGTAGCCTGCTCACCTTTCGATGCCCGACACTCTATTGGATTGGAGAAACGGCATTATTTTTTACCATGCTTTCGATCAGGTTGGCCGAATATTCAACAACATCTATCGTGTCTTTCATTAACGCCTGGTGTCGCATCGAAATCTCATCAGGCATCACTTCAAGGAATTCCTTGATACACTCCATCAAGGAACCTTCATTTAGCTCACTGACATTCCGCAGCATATCGTAACGAGTTTCCTGCTCGTTACAGTACCCTCGCCCGGTATGTGCCGCGTAGATCGCAGGCACCCCTAAAACAACGGATTCCGAGGCCATTGTTGCGCTTTCTCCAACATACAACCGGCAGAAGGCCATAACATGATGGATTGACGATGGATTTCCACTGAAGCCATAAGGCGCCAAAGCGTCAGGCAAAGGCCCTTCAGAGGATACAATCACCTTTCCCTGGGTACTCAGGAAAGAAACCACAGTTCGAAGAAGCTCTACCGACCAGCCTTTTTCATTAAGATCATGATTGGCATTCCAGGAAACCACACGAACGAGAAAAGTATCCCCCGATGGCGACAAACCGTTTGCCACCGCCTCGGTATAGTTGGGCTTGAAGAATTCGGGGTGAAGATACGCCAGCTCGTGGTAACCATCATACCTTTCGCTTCGTTTGGGCAACCAACCCTCATAGGCCCTTGGAACGCTGACTTTGGAAGCGAAGGGGTAAGTCAACGCATTTTGCAGGGCCGCATTCTCAGTGTCATAGAACACAACAGAGGGCGTGCTGGTCAGTCGGCCTACCTGGGCTACAAAGATCCCTCCTATAGCGCTCATTGCATGGGGCTTGAATTTCCGTACAACTTTATAAAGGGCCAGGTTGCGAATGACCAGTTCCTTCAGCATGCCAATCACCCCGCCTTTACTGGCACTGGAAAGCAGGCAATGACGAACCCCCAAATCTTCCAATAAGCGGACCGTTACCTCTTTCTCTCGACTGGTAACAAGAACCTCGTGCCCACGTTCTGTCAGGACGACAATAACATTCTTGAAAAAATGTACATGTGCTGGATGACAGATATCGATCAGGATTCGACTCATTTTAAGGACTCGGTTCCCTTTCCTGAATCCCTACCATCGTCCTCTGAGCCAACTTCCTTATACATCAGCTGGGTGATCTGCTCTGACACCAGGCCCATCAGAAAAATCAGGATTGCTGTAGTAAAAAGCAGTGCACTCATATTGGTGAATCGACCCACAGTCATATATGTGAAGGCATAATAACCAAGCCCCAATAGCAGAGGCAGCACACTCAGTGGAAAGAACAATTTCAGAGGCGAATACAGTGTACCTATCTTGAAGATGATTAACAGAAACCGCAGACCATCCTTCAGCGGACTGATATGGCTTTTTCCTTCTCGGCGTGAGGCATGAATTTTCTCGTAAGTCACAGAGTAACCGGCCCGGAAAAAGGCCATGGTGCTGGTTGTCGGATAGGAGAAGCCGTTCGGCAGTAGTGACAGGAATTCCCGAAACTTTTTGGCCCTTGCAACCCGAAACCCTGAGGTTAGATCCTCGACCTTGTGTCCTGTCATGTAGGTGGCAAGCCAATTATAGACCTTGTTGGCGACGCCCCTCCCTATACTCGCCTGAGACCCTTTGGCGCGAGCCCCAACGACAAGGTCATATCCTTCATACAATTTTTCCAGGAGACGAGGGATATCCCGGGGATCGTGCTGTCCATCAGCATCCATGAAAAGTAATGTCTTTCCTTTGGCCGCTCTGGCACCCGCCTTTATCGCCGCGCCGTTGCCCTTGGAATAAGGATGACGTATTACTTTCACACCCTCTCGCGATGCGGCAGAAGCTGTTCCATCGGTTGACCCATCATCAACCACGATCACTTCCAGAGGCGTGCAGCAAGAGAAAATTCCGTCAAGCACACCCGGCAGGCTTGATTGTTCATTTTTCGCTGGAATGATGATGCTGAGCGAATCCCTCATCCGGCCCTTTCTCCACCCATTTTCAATTTTTGTTCAAGTTCCTCTATACCTGGCTTCAATTCGACGCATTGGGGATCAATGGACATTCCACACCTGGACTCCAATATTTGATAGAGGACTACAGCATTCGAATGCTCACCCGCTGCAATGGCAACCTGCACCGCTGCAAAGAGCACATCCGGTCTTTTGCTTCGTTCAACTGCATCGGCTAGGTGTTGCTTTGCCTTGTCCAGTTCGCCTGCATAAAAATAGATTTTTGCTGCAGCGACATTCAAATCAACAAATGCCCTTCCGCGCCCGAACTTCTCGTTTTCCAGCAATAAGAGCGATGTTTTCAAAACTTTCCCTGCGGTACCCGCAGGGCACCGCCCACTCTCAAGTTTATCGATAATCGACGAGAGAGTGTTTACAGCATTCTTGTCATACTTTGCAATCTGCGCACGTTGATACAAAAGCTTCTCCGGTACTGGAGTGGCACTATGATTTACACAGCTTAACTCCAGCCACGCCAAAGGCTTCGTCACATTATCGGGAAACTCTTCGATTGTCTCCGCATAAAAATCACCGGCTTTACCATATAACTGGTAAGAGACCAGCATCGATGCCATGTGGCTATGGGTTCTAGGCGAAGTCGGATTCTCGTGATACCACCGGACACTTTGTTTAAGCGGGTCGCCCCAGATCTGGGCCTCATGATATGTGACGAACGAGAATATCAGCGAGAAAATGGCAGCACCTCCCGCAACTATCGGCAGTACCTTTCTGGGGAGTTCAACAGCGACCCCGGCCAGTACGATAAACAATCCGACAGAGGGCAGGTAGTTGCGGTGCTCAAAGTACAACTCTAACGCGAGAACTGAAGACTCGAGGAGGTGCGCCGCCAAGAAGAATAAGATTCCGATTGCCACGAGAGGAAACCGCTTCCTAACAAAAAATGCAACAAGCAACCCGACAGCTATCAAGGCCAGTCCAAGCAGAGTGGTAATCGGGTTGAGCAGGCTTTGCGAAACAGGAAAATTATCCCAGAGTAGGAAAAAATCCTGCCCCACCGGGTACAACGTTTTAATGGCGTAGAGAGGAAGAATTCTGAATTGGGTAAGAAGTCTTTCAGTCAGCGAAAAGTCTCGAAACGCATAGGCGTCAATAAAGTATTTCTGGTACTCAACAACAAAGAGAGCAATCAGCAGATAGAGCGGGCTGAGGACAGCATTGATACTCAAAATTCGTAATGGTCTGCTAACGCATTTTTCAGGAGGCTTAACGAAAAACACTACAGCGCAAAGCAGCGGAAGTAGAATACCATTCTCCTTGGAAAGCACTGCGAGAACGGTGCACAACAATACCGAAGCCGAAGCCAGTCCGAGTCTGAAATCAGCGGTTTTAAACCCGGAAATATAGAGCAGATAGATCCAGAGATTAATCCCAACCAGCATCCAGAAAGCGGCCAGCATTGCCATCCTCTGCACAACGTACTGAATCGTAGTCTGGTGAATCGGTGAAGCCGCCCATATAAAGGCAATTACGAGGCCAAGAAACAACAGAATACAGCTGCTATTCGCGGTAGTGGTGGGCCTTGTAGCTCGCGTTAGATTGAGAATAAGTGTGAAAACCAAGAGGAAGTTGACCGCATGAATTATGTAATTCACAACTTTGAAGTCGTGTGGGTCAGGCCAACTCTCGTTTTGAAAGGCGAATGTTAATAGCGAGAGCGGTCGCCCCAGACTACCGACACCCCCGGCAAGAAACGAATAGTAACTATCCAGACTCCCTGCGGACAAACCAGCCAATCCAGCAAGGTTGCCAAAATCATCAAGTATCCAGGCCCCACTTGACCCCGGAAAATTCATAAAGAGCAGCGCCCCGACTAATACAAGGAGAGCTGCAGG
Organism: Marinobacter pelagius; assembly: GCF_900114925.1. Taxonomy (GTDB): domain Bacteria; phylum Pseudomonadota; class Gammaproteobacteria; order Pseudomonadales; family Oleiphilaceae; genus Marinobacter; species Marinobacter pelagius. Next base: position 11,269 of record NZ_FOUR01000003.1, read on the forward strand.
AACGGCAATCCATTTCATTATCTTATACATATAAAAAGGCCCATCGCGACCCGGGTCGCGATGGGCCTGCCTCGATCTGAAAGATTACTTACAGGAGGTAGGCAGGTAATTTGCGGCAATAGTGGTTGTACCTGCAGCATTACCGACATTACCGCAGTCCCAAGTGGAACCGCCGTCATCGGTAGCGATAGCAAACCACAGGTCTGCGATGTTGTTATTAACGCCGGTAGACGCCATCTGGGCAGAAATAATCCAGCCGTTCGTTCCGTTAGCTGCGATCGCCATACCTTGAACGTACTTACCAACCTCTGTGGCGCCCAGCTGCGCCAAGGTCGGAACAGAACCTGTGTTCTGGAAGTACTCAGCGGACGGAGACTTCAGACCCGCAGTCAGGTTAACCGCTTCGGTTACCTGAGAACGTGCAACGTAATCCTGGTAAGCCGGAATCGCAACGGCTGCGAGAATACCGATGATCGCAACAACGATCATCAGTTCGATCAAGGTGAAACCCTTCTGGCCTTGGTTCATTTTGATGTCTTGCATAGTTAATACCTCTAGGCTTTTCGTTTTTAGTTACAGCTCCGGGGGCGGTGGAGCGTTGCCCCGACACCGCGGTGAGCGTGACCAATATCAAGCAGATAGTATGCCAATTGCAAAATAGAGTTAAAAAACCATGAAGGTCAGTAGGTTATATGATTATGCGAACTTCGTCACACCACTTATTTTGATGCCAATACAGTCTAATGGCGTCAGGAGGTGACGTTTTTTGTCATCTTTTTGTTAACTCTCTGCAAAGATGGGGTCAGATGAAGGATTTCATCTGCCCCCCCTGCCTGATCGACGGCGCGATTAACCATTAGACTGACTTCTGATCGAACAGATTGTGACCCAGGGTGCTTCCCAAACCTATGCCAGACATCTAAACTCTTTTTTAATAAATCTACTATTCATCGACTTATAACAATCTATTCAGAGCACTTATGGCGAGCAGCAACCGAAACGTGACGCTGACCGGCCTTGCCAGGCGGTTTGTTGAAGACGGGCTTCTTGATGAGGCAACAGCAAAGGACGCTTTTTTACAGGCCTCGCAGAATCGAATTCCACTCATCACCTACCTTACCCAGAATGAACTAGCCAACAGCTCGAAGCTTGCTTTCTCAGCAGCAATGGAATTTGGCATGTCGGTTCTCGACCTGGAGGCCTTCCAGCCCGAGATGATGCCCGAGAAGGTGGTAGACGAGAAACTGATCCGAAAACACAATGCCCTGCCCATCTTCAAGCGTGGCAATCGCCTTTTTATCGCCGTTTCCGATCCGACCAATATTCAGGCTCTGGACGAAATCAAGTTCAATACCGGCTTGAGCACTGACGCCATTCTCGTGGACGACGCGAAGCTGCGAACCACTATAGAGAAATACCTGGAATCCCAAGACACCTCGATGGGAGAGCTTGATGATGCCGACCTTGAGAGCGTGGAAACTGAAGGGGGCGACCAGGATGAAGACGGCGCCGCTGTAAGCGCATCCGAGGTCGATGATGCCCCTATTGTCAAATACGTCAACAAGATGCTCCTTGACGCCATCAGGGGCGGAGCATCCGATATTCACTTCGAGCCCTACGAAAAAACCTATCGCGTTCGATATCGCACGGACGGCATCCTGAAGGAAGTGTCCCGCCCATCGATCAAGCTGGCTCCGAAGATCTCTGCCCGGGTAAAAATCATGTCCCAGCTGGACATTTCCGAGCGGCGCGTGCCTCAGGACGGTCGAATCAAAATGAAGCTGTCCAAGACCAAAGCCATCGACTTCCGAGTGAACACGCTTCCCACGCTTTGGGGCGAAAAAATCGTACTGCGTATTCTGGATCCGAGCCAGGCCAAACTTGGGATTGATGTTCTCGGCTACGAGGAAGACCAGAAGGAGATGTACCTTGAGGCTCTGGAGCAACCACAGGGCATGATTCTGGTGACGGGCCCTACCGGCTCAGGTAAGACTGTCTCGCTATACACCGGCCTGAACATTCTTAACACCGCGGAGCGGAATATTTCGACCGCCGAGGACCCCGCGGAAATCAATCTCGAAGGTATTAACCAAGTCAACGTCAATACTAAAGTGGGACTGGGATTTGCGGAGGCACTGAGGGCATTTCTGCGACAGGATCCCGATGTCATCATGGTGGGTGAAATCCGGGATCTTGAGACTGCAAACATCGCCATAAAAGCGGCGCAAACGGGCCACTTGGTGTTATCGACCCTGCACACAAACAGTGCTGCGGAAACTCTCACCCGGATGATGAACATGGGGGTGCCCTCCTTTAACATTGCCACCTCCGTGAGCCTCATCATCGCCCAACGTCTCGGCCGCCGCCTTTGCAACAGCTGCAAGCAACCTGCCGATGTACCAAAGGATGTGCTTTTAAAGGAAGGGTTCACACAGGAACAAATTGATACAGGCTTCACGTTGTACCGCCCCAAGGGCTGTGATAAATGCAATGGAGGATATAAGGGCCGCGTCGGGATTTATGAAGTGGTCAGGATCACCGAGGAGCTGGCAAACATGATTATGGAAGAGGCCAGCTCCATCAAAATTGCAAAACAGGCTCAGGCGGAAGGTTTCCGTAATCTGCGGCAGTCAGCGCTTCTGAAAGTGATTCAGGGAGTGACCAGCCTTGAGGAAGCCAACCGAGTGACGAAGGATTAAGCATGGCAGAGAAAGCGCAGAAGCTGGAATCGTATATCTGGGAAGGGAAAGACCGTAAAGGAAACAAATCCAAGGGCGAACTGACAGGCCAGAATCTGGCTCTCGTCAAGGCGCAACTCAGGAAACAGGGGATCATTCCGGATAAGGTCAAGAAAAAGCCCAAGCCACTGTTTCCGGGCAGTAAAAAGATAACCCCATTCGACATTGCAATGCTCACTCGCCAACTCGCCACAATGATGAAGGCTGGCGTGCCTCTGGTTCAGAGTTTCGATATCGTTGCAGACGGCCTGGAGAACAAAGGGCTCCAGGACCTGGTAATAACGATCAGAAACGAAATTGCTTCGGGTACCAGCTTTGCCGGGGCTCTCAGGAAGCATCCGAAATATTTTGACGATCTATACTGCAATCTGGTCGATTCTGGCGAGAAAGCCGGCGCACTCGAGCAAATGCTCGATCGAATTGCCACCTATCTTGAAAAGACTGAAATACTAAAGAAGAAAGTCAAAAAAGCGATGACCTACCCAATTGCGGTTGTCGTCGTGGCAATCATTGTGACAGCCATTCTGTTGGTAAAAGTTGTTCCTCAGTTTGAGAGTCTCTTCCAAGGCTTCGGAGCGGAATTGCCAGTATTCACCCAGTTTGTGGTAAGTCTATCTGAATGGCTTCAGAAGTGGTGGTTCGTTGTTCTTATCGGGATAATCGCTACGCTGTTTCTCTTCAAGGAATCGAAAAGACGATCCAAGAAATTTTCCGATCTTGTTGACAAATACGTCTTAAAACTTCCAATTATGGGCGAAATACTAGATAAGTCCGCGGTCGCAAAATTTGGCAGGGTACTCTCAACTACCTTTGCCTCAGGCGTACCGTTGGTGGATGCGTTGGATTCGGTCGCAGGTGCAACCGGTAATGCTGTTTATCGCGATGCAATCATGAACATCAAAAATGATGTTTCAAGCGGCACACAGCTTCAGGCATCCATGCGGCAACAAGACCTTTTCCCAGTTATGGCTGTTCAGTTAACAGCGATCGGGGAGGAATCAGGGAACCTTGATGAAATGCTCGCCAAAGTTGCAGAGCATTACGAGGGTGTTGTGGATGACATGGTTGATAACCTGACAGCGCTGATGGAACCAATGATTATGGGGGTTCTGGGGGTGTTAGTCGGCGGTTTGATCGTTGCCATGTATCTGCCGATCTTCCAGATGGGTCAGGTTGTTGGTTAACTTCATCGTTTCGATCTGAAAATGGGGTCAGAAGAAAGCTTTCTTCTGACCCCGACTTAACACTTCCCTCTCCCCCTAAGCTCAATCAAGGCTCTCAATGCAGTTCCTCGACGTCTACCTCAACACCCCCTGGCTCCTTTACCTCACCGTCACTTTCGTTTCCCTCTGCATCGGCAGCTTCCTAAATGTAGTCATCCTGCGCCTGCCCAAGATGATGCATCAGGACTGGCGTTGTCAGTGTGAGGAGTTTCTGGAGGTTCCGGATAAGGAGCGGAAGAAGGAAGAGCCGGTTACGCTATCCAAGCCGGCGTCCACCTGCCCTTCCTGTGGCCACAAGATTCGGGCCTGGGAGAATATTCCGGTGATCAGTTATCTGGTGCTGGGAGGCAAGTGTGCTTCGTGCAAGACACGGATCTCGCCTCGGTACCCGATTATCGAGGCGGTGACGGCGCTATTTTCGGTGTTGACGGTTTACCTGCTGGGGCCGACTGAGGCGGCGCTTTGGGCGTTGTTGCTGGTCTGGGCGCTGGTGGCGTTGACGGTTATTGATTTTGATACGCAGTTGTTGCCGGATAGCATCACCTTGCCGTTGCTGTGGCTTGGGTTGGTGTTGAACTTCTTTGGGGTTTTGACGGACTTTACCAGTTCGTTCTGGGGGGCTGTGGTTGGTTATCTTTCGCTCTGGTCGGTTTACTGGTTGTTCAAGATTGTGACTGGCAAGGAAGGCATGGGGCATGGGGATTTCAAGCTGCTTGCGGCGCTTGGGGCGTGGCTTGGGTGGCAATTGTTGCCGGCGGTGATTTTGTTGTCCTCCGTGGTTGGAGCGGTTGTTGGGATTAGTTTGATGGTGTTCCGGAAGCATGGGCGGGAGGTGCCGATTCCGTTTGGGCCTTATTTGGCGGCGGCTGGGGTGCTTTGTTTGTGGTTTGGGGATGCTATTCAAAGGGCTTGGTTTGCTTATCTTGGGGTTTGAGCATGGGTGACAGCGCGAAGATGGGGTCAGATGGAAAGCCGGAGGCTTTTCATCAGACCCCTGAGTTAGACCAGCCCCCAGAGCTAGGGCAGACCCCGGCTATTATCGGGCTTACGGGGGGGATTGGCTCTGGGAAGTCCACCGTCGTTCGCATGTTTGGTGAGCTTGGGGTTCACTGGGTGGATGCGGATGATGTTGCCCGCGAGGTTGTGGAGCCTGGCACCCCTGGGCTTGGGCAGATTGCTGAGCACTTCGGCCAAGACATCCTCACCGCTGAGGGCACCCTGGATCGCGCCCAGCTTCGGCAGATTGTGTTTGCTAACCTTGAGGAACGCACTTGGCTGGAGGGTTTGCTTCATCCGATGATCCGAGAGGAGCTGATCCGCCAGCTCAAGCCTGAAGGGTATGCTCTGCCCTATGTATTGCTGGTTTCTCCGCTGCTGCTGGAAACCGATCAGCACAACCTGGTCAGCAGAATCATTGTCGTGGATGTCCCGGTGGAGACGCAGATTGAGCGGACGATGGCTCGGGATGCCAATGAGCGGGATCAGGTGGAGCGGATTATTGCGGCTCAGATGCCTCGGGAGAAGCGTTTGGAGAAAGCTGACGCTATTATTGATAATGATCGGCCCATGGATGATGTGGAGCGTCAGGTTCGTGAATTGCACGAGAAGTTCCTGGTGGATTTTGGCTGACTGTTTGCGCCGCTGTTACCCGGCCGGGTTTTTGTCACTTCTGGTTTTTGCTTCCCTTCCCGGACGCGCTGCGGAGCCGGTGTTTGAGGTGCATCAGCGTTCTGTTCCCGAGATTCTGGCGCCTGAGAAGCTGGGGCCTTCGTTCTATACGTTTTCTCCCGAGGAGTATTGGGCGGAGCCGGAGGAATCCTACTGGTTGACGTTTTCCAACTGGGTGTTGCGCCAGGAGCGTATTCAGGGGCCGCGGGTGCAATGGCTTGGTGCCTGGGCGGATAGGACGTTGTCGGGCTCTCAGCAGGCGTTGCCGAACAACGAAAGTTATCTGCGCCTGGGGTTAGCTGCTGAATCCGAGTACAGCAACCTGGCGTCGTTCGAGCCGGAGGCCCGTTTCCGGCTGGATATTCCCACCGCCAAGCGCAAGCTTCGGATTGTTATCGAGAGTGAGAGCGAGGAGCTGATTCCGCTGGAGGAGCGGCAGCGGGACCGGCAATTGACTGAGCCGGAGCGGACGGAGACGGAGACGACCGGTGCGTTGCGGTATCTGACGCAGATTGGGGATGCTATTAACCTTTCTACCGATATTGGTGGCCGGCTGCGGTTTCCGCCGGATGCGTTCTGGCGGGTGACGGCTGGCAAGGGCTGGCAGCTGGATGAGGACTGGGCCGGGAGTCTGCAGCAGCGGATTTATTATTTCCATCAGGAAGGCTGGGGTTCCCGGACGTGGTTCGGGGCCAGTCGGTATGTGGGGGATGATTGGCGGTTCCAGTCTTCCTCCGAGCTGGAGTATGTGCACTCGGATGAGAAGTTTCTGGCGGCGCAGATTTTCAGTGTTCGGAAGGCGGTGGATAACCGCTCGACGTTGATTCCCCGGCTTGGGGTGCTTGGTGAGAGCAAGCCCGGGTGGCGGACGACGTCGGCGTTTGTGGATCTGACCTGGCGGTATCGGTTGCATAGTGACTGGTTGTTCGGGGAGGTGATTCCGGCGTTGACGTTTCCGCGGGAGGAGAGCTTCAAGGATCGGGCTTCGGTGGTTTTAAGGATTGAGATGTATTTTGCTGGGACTATTGATCGGCGGTGATGGTTGACCGTGAAGTTGGGGTCAGAAGAATGAATTCTTCAGACCCCTGGGGTTTGGAAATTTAACTCGGGGTTAACTCAGGGGTCTGATGAACGTGTTCATCTGACCCCAACTTGGACCGCTAACTCGGGGTCAGAAGTAACTCAGGGGTCTGATGAAAACTTTCATCTGACCCCATTTTGGAATAGAACTCGGGGTCAGAAGAAGAAAAGATTTCTTCAGACCCCTGGGTGGGAGTTGAGCTTGGGAGCAGATGTGAAGAAGGGGTCAGATGAAGGCTTTCATCAGACCCCGGAGGTTGAAAGTGGGGTCAGAAGAACGAGTTCTTCAGACCCCGGCCTTGCCGTGACCCCTATTGCTATCACCAGGTCCTGTTTTCAGGACAAGTTCGGGGTGCCCCGCCAGCCGGGGCTGACCCGGCATGCTCATGCCGAACTCGTGATTCAGCCCCCCTATGACCGTGAGGATGCCTTTCGGGGGCTGGAGACGGCTTCGCATCTTTGGGTGATTTTCCAGTTTCATGAGGCGGTTCGGGCGGAGTGGAAGCCGGTGGTTCGGCCGCCTCGGCTGGGGGGGAACAAGAAGATGGGGGTGTTTGCCAGTCGCTCGCCGTTTCGGCCGAACAGTCTGGGGTTGTCGGTGGTTCGGAATGAGGGGCTGGCGCGTCGGGATGGGAGGCTGGTGCTGCGGATCAGTAATCATGATCTGATCGAGGGCACGCCGATTCTGGATATCAAGCCGTATTTGCCGTTTGCGGATTCGGTGCCGGAGGCGAGTTTGGGGTGGGCGGATTCGCCGCCGACGGAGAGACTTGAGGTGGTGTTTTTGGCTGAGGCCGAGCAGCAGCTGGCTGCCCTGCCCTCCGAGGATTATCCGGATTTCCGGGCGTTGATCGAGGATGTGGTGAGTTACGATCCCCGGCCGTCGTTTCGGCGGGGGCGGGCTGAGGCGCGGATTTACGGGGCGCATCTGTATGATGTGAACGTTAGGTTCCGGTTTGTAACAGAGGATGGTGAGAAGCGTGTCGAGGTCCTAACTGTCTGTTAAACTAGTTTGATTGATTTGTAGTCGACACAGGGAAGTCGCAATCTTGTATCCATACCGGTTTTTCAGGCGATTTGGCGTTCGGCCGCTGGCAGCGCGTCTGCTGGTGTATGTGCTGCTGTTCAGCCTGGTGCTTTCCCTGGCGGCCACCGGGGTGCAGATGATCGGCGAGTTCGAGCGCCGCAAGAATGATCTGATCAATACCCAGCAGAAGGCCGCCGAGCTGGTCGCCGGGAGCATGAGCAATAACCTCTGGCTGATGAATTTCAGTGAGGTAGCCAACAGTCTGGATGACATGAAGGCGGTGCCGGCGATCCAGTTTGCCCGGGTGACCACCACCACGGGCGAGGAGTTCACCACCGGCACCCATCCTGACGGCAAGGTGATTTCCCAGACCATTCCCCTGATTTTTGACCGTTCCAGTTTCCAGCCGCCGCAGGAGGTGGGTAGCCTCACGGTGGTGTCTTCGGTTCAGCAGATCCACGATGAACTCTGGAAAACCGGCCTGCTGACTCTGCTGTCTGTGACAGTCGTAGTCATGCTGGGTACCTTTGGCCTGCTGTTGATTGTGCGGGCCACCCTCTCCCGCCACCTCGAAGCCATGGCCGATTACGCCGCCCAGCTGAACCTGGATGCCCTGGTGGATCCGCTGCAGCTGCGCCGCAAACCGCCGAAATCGCCGGATGAGTTGTCCGAGCTGGAGCAGGCCCTGAACAAGATGCGGCTGCAGATTCTTGAGGACACCCGCTCGCTCCGGCAGACCACCATCCAGTCCCAGGGTGAGCGGGACGAGGCCATCCGTGCCAACCACGCCAAGAACCAGTTCCTCGCCAATGTCAGTCATGAGCTGCGCATTCCGCTCCAGTCGGTGCTGGGTTACGCCAACCTGCTGACGGACACGCCGCTGGACCAGGAGCAGCGGGAATACGTGAGCACCCTGCTCAATGCCTCCCAGAGCCTGTCCGCCATCATCAATGATCTGTTGGATATCTCCAGCATGGAGGCCGGCAAGCTGGTGCTGGAGGAGATTCCGTTCGATCTGCGGGAAACCCTGAACGATCTGGTGCACATGCTCGGCAGTCGGGCCCGGGAGAAGGGACTCGCACTCGAACTGCGCATTGATGAAAATCTGCCCTGGGCACTGAAGGGCGACCCGGTGCGTATCCGGCAGATTCTGCTCAACCTGGTCTCCAACGCCATCAAGTTCACCGATTCCGGCCATGTGCTGATCAGCATCGAGGTGCTGGGCCGACGGGATGAGAAAGCCCGGTTGCGCCTGGCGGTGGAAGACACCGGCGTAGGCATCAATCCCGAGGATATTCCGCTGGTGTACGAGCCCTACGTTCAGCTCGGCCAGCAGTTCCAGCGTCAGCTGCCGGGTGCTGGTCTGGGCCTGACTATCTGCCGTCAGCTGGTGAACCTGATGGACGGCTCCCTGGATCTGGAAAGCCGACCCGGTGAGGGCTCCACGTTCTGGGTGGAACTGACCCTGCCGGTGGCGCCGGAGAGTGCTACCCGGGTGCGGCCGGATACCCGTAAGGTAAAAGGCAAGCATATCCTGGTGGTGGACTCCTACGAGCTGTCCCGCAAGATCACCCTGGAGATGCTGTCCCGTTACGAGGTGAACATCGAGGCGGTGAAATCCGCCGGTGAGGCGCTGACCTCCCTGCGCCAGGCCTCGGACAGCCAGCAACCGTTCGACGCCATCATCCTCGATGGCTTTGTGCCGGATATGGACAGTGACCTGCTGTGCCGTCAGATCCGCAGCAATCCCAACTGGGCCGATATGCGCCTGCTAATCCTGTCCTCCAACCCGCAACGGGGCGATGCCGAGCATTTCCGCCAGGCTGGCGCCGATGCCTTCCTGAGCAAGTCCCTGCGGGAATCCTGCCTCATGGCCATCCTGAACCAGTTGTTCACGGATGCGGACAAGGACGAACGCCGGTTCCTCACCCGGTTTTCCCTGCAGGCGGTCACCGACACTTCCAAGCGCCGGGAACTGCCCTGTGGCCGCATGAAGGTGTTGCTGGTGGAGGATAATCCGGTCAACCGTACCCTCACCCGCCGGCTGCTGGAAAAACTCGGCTGCGATGTGATGACAGCAAACGATGGCGAAGCTGCCGCCAGCCTCTGGCAATGGCATCCGTTCGATCTGGTGTTCATGGATTGCGTGATGCCCCGGGTGGATGGCTTCGAGGCCACCCGCCGCCTGCGGGAATGGGAAAAAACGCACAACCGCCCGCCGGTGCCGGTGGTCGCCCTGACCGCCAGCGCCATGGAGGAAGACGAGGAACGGTGCCGCCGGGCCGGCATGGATTCTTTTGTCGCCAAGCCTGTCAATATTGAAATGCTGCGGGCAGTGCTGGAACAATACTGCACCGCATCGGCGGCCACCTGAGGATTGGCCGCCGGCTATTTCGTCACCAATCTGAAAAAATCGCCATGTTTGTGCAATGCCCTACCTGCAAGCAATCCGTAGAATGGTCCGAAGATAACCGGTACCGGCCATTCTGCTCGGAGCGCTGCAAACTGATTGATCTGGGCGCCTGGGCCAACGAGGAATACCGGGTGCCGGCTGAAGATGAAGATTCTTTATCGGACGCGTACCAATTAACCGACAGCAAGAAGGTAGAAGAATGAGAATCTCAAGAGTTTCCCTGATGGCACTGACCCTGGCCGCTGCACCGGCCTTCGCAGGCGATGTGGATCTGAGCCTGACCAACGATTCCGTGAAGGGCCAGGTCAACTTCCTGGGCAACAACAGCGATACCCAGCTGGGTGCCGGCTACACCTACCACGAAGGCAGTCGCCACATCATGAACGTGGACTTCCATGCCCAGGGCCGCACCGCACTGGGTAACCTGCCGACCACCGCTGGTATTGGCGTTCGGGGCATCGGCTGGGATGACGACAGCCTGGATGGCGGTGCCCTGGGTATCGGTGGTTTCGCCACCGTGAACGTACCCCGGGTTCCGGGCCTGTCCTTCACCGGCGGCCTGCACTACGCCCCGGACATTCTGGCCTTCGGCGATTCCGAGGACATGACCAGCGTCGAGCTGCGCGGCAGCTACCGGGTGATCCGCAACGCCGAGGTGTTTGCCGGTTACCGTTACCTGAACACCGATCTGGATGCGCCGTTCCGTGGCGACATCAACCTGGATGAAGGTGTGATGGCCGGTATCAAGATCTACTACTGATCGCCTGACCCCTCGCAGGCGCCCGATCTTCCGGGCGCCTGTTTCGTGCCTTCCCTCACGATTTCCCTTCTCTACCGCTGCTAGACTGACAACCTGAATCTTCTGCACGGATTGTCAGACATGCACTTCAAGCACGGACTCTGGATTTCCCTGTCTGCCCTGTTACTGGCCGGTTGCGGCAGTGGCGAGGATGCCATTGACGGCGCCCGTTCCCAGACCAATGACTTCGCCGCCTCAAAGAATCCGTTGGACGATTTCAGTTCCGGCAGCACCGGCGATTCCAGCAATGCCGGCGACCTTGAAGACAACGAAGTGCGGATCACCCTGGAAGTGCCGGGTGCGGTGGCGCCGGATGCCGAGGTGACCCGGCGGAATCTGCGGATCGTGCAGCCGGAAACCCTCAGCGTGTACACCACCAATACCTCCCTGCAGAACCTGGGCAGTGTGGGCGTGACCACCCGGGAGGATGCCGAGGGCTATACCATCATCGCCTTTCCGGACGGCCAGCCCCTGGCACCGGATGTGGTGATCGAGGCCACCTACGGCAATGCGCGGATGCGGGCGCTCGCGGCGGACTCGGACCGGGATGTGAAGATCAATCCGTTTTCCGAGTACCTGGTGCGCAATACCCTGGCCAGCTACACGCCCGGGGAGCTGGAGACCATCAGGGACTGCGTGAATGACGCCAGTGGCGAGCTCTGCCTGAACAAGTATGTGTGGTCGACACTGGCCGACCAGGTCCATGACTTCGAGATCGACATTCCCGGTAACCTGGATGTGCCGGGCGCGCTGTCACTGCTGGAAAGCCGGGCGGATTTTGCCCGCTATGTGGCCGCCATGGCTGACTACGCCCTGCTGGATGAGAGCTCGTCCGGCAAGATCAGCGCAAGCTCCGCCGATTACAACTCGGTATTCCTGGGCGTGGAGCTGGGCCAGAGCTTTGCCGAGCCCAGTATCAGTGGTACGGGGCTCTGGGGCATGCGAACGGCCTATGAGGAACGCCTGGAGGACGGCAACGGGGTTGGCTATGTGTACCCGGCGCTAACCCTGACCAGTTTCGATGCCTTCAACATCAAGGTGACTTCCCTGGCCACGGACATTCCCTATGAGCGGGAGGTGCTGCTGCATTCCGAGGGCAACGAGTTCTTCCTGCGCGGCTCGGATTACTGGGAACAGAACACCCACGCCTCCTCACCCGGTGCGGCGACATTGCTTGGTGATACCCGCCTGCTGGCCGGGCGGGCCCTGTACCAGAGCATCACCGGCCGGGACAGCGCCCGGATTATTGGCTGGACCCGTAATCCCTATTACCTGGATGCTTACACCAGCCCGCCTGCCGATAAGTCTGTGGGGCCGGACCGGGTGGTTGGCAGCTATTTCAGCGCCGGTAAGGCCATCAAGCTGGAGAGTGATGGCGAGGCACTTACCCGGGGGCCGGTGCTGGAGAACCATTACCTGTCGGCGCTGGAGCTGAACCTGCTGCGGCCGGCCGGGGAGGCGGAGTTTGATGCGGACGTGCTGGATAACCGGAATTATAACGTGGTGTATCTGGCCTCGCGGTTTGCTGACGATACCACACCGCTGGAGCTGGAGGGTGGTCTGGGCACCTGGGTGATTGATGATGAGGGCAATGTGGTACAGGCGCTAGAGGTGGCCACCGTGAGCCGTGACAACTCGGGAGCGGTTTTCCGGGCGCCGGCTGCGGCGATTGCTACCGACTGGTTGATCAGTCCCCGGACCTCGATTCTCAGTACTGGCGAACGGGATCTTGGCCGGCTGAATCTGGACATTTCGACCCAGTCCGGGGATGAAGAGCAACCCGACGTGGGTGTGGGGGCGAGTACCCCCGATGGCTCTTTCCTGGCGTTCAATCTGGATAACAGTCCGTTTGGGGATGGTTTGCTGGTGGCCGCCGAACAGGCCACCTCGGACGCCCCGGAAAGTGGCCGGTACCGGGTTCAGGGGGTTTCCATGGGTATTTCCGGCGGCAGCAACGAATTGCGGCACTTTGATAATGCTGAACTGGTAATTAACGGGGCCACCGCTACTCTGAGTGGCGAGGCGATCTCGGTGGTCAACACGGTGAATAGCAATGAGGTGACCACCCCGGCAGAAACGGTCGTGGATACCACCTTTGCCTACGCCCAGACCGGTCCCGGCACCGTCTCCCTCACCAGTGGCAGCCTGGTACTGGACGGCTTCTACACGGACGATCACTCCCAGCTGTACCTACGGCTCAACCGCTCGGGTACCGGTGCCCACGCCGTCGGATTGCTGCTGGCAACCCGGATTCCCTAAGGCGACCGGAGGGTTCGGGAATCCCGGCGAGAGTCCTCCCCACATAACCTGTTATAATCGTTGCCATATCCATTTTGACGAGAGGTTCTATGACTGTTGGTCGCCGGGCGCTGCTGTTCCTGATTCCGATGATTGCCTTTGCAATTGGCGGTGGTTTCTATATTCCACCCGGAAACTTTGGTGACAGGAATTCTGACGGCTCCGAAGTGACGCTCCGGGAACTCCCCGCCCTCCCCGACTGGGCTGACGACCCGCTGCCGGACTTCTCCACTTATCGGGACACCACTGAGAAAAAAGCTGCGTTTTTCTCGTTCCTTTACCCGCGCATCGTGCTGGCCAACTCCCGGATCCTGCTGGAGCGCAGCTACCTGATGCGGCTGGAGCAGAGATCCGAGCTGACGTCGACTGAAAAACAATGGCTCGATGACCAGGCCAAAAGCCTCAAGATTGAGGCTGCCACCGGTAGTCCCGAGCAGTTCGCTTTGCTGAAAAAACGCCTGGATGTGATTCCACCCTCGCTGGTGCTTGCCCAGGCCGCCAACGAATCTGCCTGGGGTACGTCCCGTTTTGCCCGAAAGGGGAACAACCTGTTTGGTCAGTGGTGCTTTTCCAAAGGCTGCGGCCTGGTGCCGAAGAACCGGGTGGAAGGGGCCAGTCATGAAGTCGCAAAATTTGCCTCCCCCTATCGCTCGATACGGGCCTATATCCAGAACCTGAACCGGCATGAAACCTACCAAACCCTGCGCGACATCCGGATACGGGATCGGCGCTCCGATGATCCCCTGTCTGGCCTGGAGATGGCGGAAGGCCTGCTTGGCTATTCCGAGCGCGGCGAAGAATACGTAAAAGAGATCCGGTCCATGATCCATTACAACAACCTGGGCTTCTACGATGAAGACTTTCGGGATTCGGTGAGGGATCAGGCGCCGTCCGACCTGCAGCAGCTGGCCTCCACCGACTCCGAGAGCCGGTTACTGCCGGGCCGGGCCGCTGACACCGGAAGCGCCGCCGAAGGCTGACAGACACCGCTAACCCGCAATAAACCAGAGAACACACGGAATGCTTGATTTTCTGCCTGCACCGCTGAAGGGGACTTTGGCGGCACTTTCGATTTTGTTGAATACCCTGATCCTGTTCCCCTTCCTGCTTCTGTTCGCACTGATCAAGCTGATCATCCCGGTGACGCCGGTGCGCAAGTTCTGCACCGTGGTGCTCAATAACATTGCCTGGGTTTGGATTGGCTTCAACAACCTGCTGATGGACATCCTGCACAAGGTGGAGTGGGACGTGCGCGGGGTGGAGAACCTCTGTCGGGAGCACTGGTATTTTGTGACCTGCAACCACCAGAGCTGGGCGGATATTCCCGCCATACAGTACGTGCTCAACAGCCGCATTCCCCTGCTGAAGTTCTTCCTGAAGAAACAGCTGATCTGGGTACCCCTGCTCGGCATCGCCTGGTGGGCCCTGGACTTCCCGTTCATGCACCGCCACACCAAGGAACAGATCGCCAAGCGCCCGGAGCTCAAGGGCAAGGACATCGCCGCCACCCAGGCTGCCTGTGAGAAGTTCCGCTATACGCCGGTGACCATTTTTAATTTCATGGAAGGCACCCGGTTTACCCCGGAAAAGCATAAGCGGCAGAACTCGCCCTACAAACACCTGCTCAAGCCCCGCGCCGGCGGGACGGCTTTTGTGTTTGGGGCCATGGGGGAGATGATCCACACCATGCTGGATGTGACCATTGTGTATCCCGACGGGCGGAAGGGGTTCTGGGATTACCTGTGCGGGCGGATCCGGCGGATTGTGATTGATGTAAGGGTGCGGGAAGTGCCGGAGCAGTTTCTGGGGATGGATTATGAGAATGACCGGGAGACGCGGGTGGCGTTTCAGCGATGGGTTAGCGAGATTTGGGCGGAGAAGGACCGCCGAATTGAAGAGTTGAAGGTGGGCGGTGACTTGGGAGTTTGACGCTAAGTTGGGGTCAGAAGAAGGGACTTCTTCAGACCCCGGCGGTGGAGTCGGCGCCAGGTCGGGGTCTGATGAACTTGTTCATCTGACCCCAATTTGGACGTTAAACTTGGGGTCAGAAGAAAGCTTTCTTCAGACCCCTGGGGTGGAGTCGGCGCCAGGTCGGGGTCTGATGAAAGCCTTCATCTGACCCCATTTTTATGGCTCTGACTCCGAAGTTCGGCGCTAACTCGGGGTCAGAAGAAAGAATTTCTTCAGACCCCTGGGGCCATCTGACCCCTTTTTCACTCAAAGCAGCCCCAGCTCGCGGGCTCTTACTATCGCCTGCGTCCGTGACTTCACCTCCAGCTTGGCATTGATCCGCCTGGCATGAGTCTTCACCGTGTGCAGGGAGATATGCAGCTTGTCGCCAATTTCCTGGTTGGAGAGGCCTTTGGCGATGAGTTCCAGCACTGCCTGCTCCCGGTCGCTGATGGGTTCGGCGAGGGTTTCGGCGCCTGTCGTGGTGGCCTTGATACCGAACAGGTTGCCCAGGGCGTCTTTGAACTTGCTGTCTTCCAGCTGGCCGTAGCTTTTCTCCATCAGTTCCTGCAGCTCCGCCCGCAGTTCGGTGAAGGGGCTGATGAAGTGTTCGGTGGCGGCTTCTTCGACTACGGCTGTCAGGACCTTGCGGGCCGGGTTCAGGCCTTTCTCTTCGTTCAGCAATACGGCTTCCAGCAGGCGGATGTGCAGCTCGACGCCCCAGGGGATGGCCTTGCCGTAGCGGTCGCGGATGCCCTCGAGGGTTTCCCGGGCCCGGATGCCGTCCCCTCTCGCCAGGTCTACGCGCACCTGCAGGCAGTCGAGCAGGCCGGGCATCATGGGGAAAAGTTCCGGCACGCAGCCGCTGTCCCGGTAGGGTTGGAGTTTCTGGAGGGCCTGGACAGCGCTTTCGATCTGGTTCTGGGCCAGCCAGCACGTAGCTTTCAGGGCTTCCAGAACCGGTACGAACAGGGATTCATCCACCTGCCAGGCATGCATAGTGCGCTCGGCACGGCCGATCCAGACGAAAGCGTCTTCCAGGCGGTTCTCGCCCCGGCAGATCAGTACCCGGATGGCCATGGCCAGTAGCAGACCCAGATCCCGGGTCTGTTCGGCGTGTCGACCGCACAGCACCAACAGGCGATCGGCCTCGGCGATCCGACCCTGGTGCCAGAGTACCAGTACAAGATTCAGTTGCAGGCGGGTTTCACCAATCCGTGCCGGCCGTGCCAACTCCTGCATCGCGGTATCCAGGCCGGTACGCAGCAGTTGTTCAGCATGGCGAAGCGCCCCCTTGCCCAACTCGATACGGGCATGGGAATACACCGCCAGGGCTTCGGAGCCGGAATCCCCCGCTTCTCTGGCAAGGCGTGAGGCAGCCCGGTTCGCTTCCCGGGCTTCGGCAAACTGCCCGGCGGCACACAAGGCGCTGGAGCGTACGATCTGGGTGACCAGCTGTCCCTGGGGCGAGAGGTCGCCCTCCGCAAGTGCCTGGTCTGCCATTTCCAGGGCAGGCTGCACCTTGCCCTCACCCCGCAGGATAAAGGCCTGGAGCGCGGCGATACGGGCGTTGTGTTCTTCCCGGTCTTCCTCGGAGAGATCATCCAGCAGCGCCCTCGCCTGCTTGAACTGGCCACCGATGGCGTGGACCCAACTGTACACGATCCGCAGACGGGCGCTGCGTTCGAGCAGGGTTACCGGAAGGCTTTTGCGCAACCGCAGCAGCGAGGCGGTGTCCTGGCCCAGGAGCAAGGCCTCCGAGCCCTCGGAGGCAATCCGGATTACTTCATCTCCATTCCCCGCCAGCAGGGCATAACGCAAGGCTTCAGGGAACTGCTGGCGCTCGCCAAACCAGCGGCTGGCAATGGTCATCCGGGCTTCGTAGCCAACCATGGGGGACGTTCGCAGCCATTCCTGCATCAACGGGTTCAGGCGATACCACCGGCCGCGACCCGGCATCGGGCGGATTGGCAGGCCCTGCTCAAACACCTGGGAGGGCAACAAAGCAACCTCGGGCAGCGCCGACTGGAGTGCCAGCAGTAGCTCGTCGGAACAAAGCTCGAGTTCAGCGATGGCGCGAACCGAGCGGACCTGGCCCGGCGTCAGTCCGCCCAGAACCGAGTCCTTCAGGAAACGTTCCACGCTCGGGCTTTCCTGGATAGGTTTGCGTTCCAGCTCCCGCTGCACTTCGCGGCGGTAGAGAGCCAACGGCGTGGCCCAACCCTCGGTAAGGTCGTACAGGTTATCAACGGCGACACTGGTGAGTTTGTTGGCCGCCAGTTCCTGGCTGAAGAAATCGAAAGTTTCCGGGCGGGAAAATTCAAAAACCGAAGGGCCGAGACGGGTAAACCGGTTCTCCAGCTCCAGGCCGTGGGTTTCAAACGGCAGGCCACGGCGGGAAATCAGCACGGCACACAGGTTGGCAGGCAGGTCTTTGGTCAGTTGCTGCAGCAATGGCGTCACCGCGGGATTGCTCAGGCTGTGCAGGTTATCCAGCACCAGCACCTGCATGGCACCATCCGACTGGCGGGCATGGGCCACAAGCATCATGGCCAGGGCATCGGAAAAACCGGCGCCGCCCTGCAACGCGCTTTCCAGCGCTTCGGGCATGTCAAAGGCCATGGAAAGCAGGGTCAGGAATCGGGTGGGGGCGTTATCCTGCGGAGTCAGTGAGACCCAGCGGAGTTCTTTGTCACTGACATAGCGGTTGCCCAGGGCGCTCAGGACGGAATGGGATTTACCGTACCCGCTGGGGGCTTCTACAAGCACCGCATGGCTGGGCGATATGGCCTGGTTTATCCACTCATCGACAACCGGCCGGGCGAGCATATCGCTCGGTATCGATGGTACCCGGACTCGCTGGCGAAGCAGATCACGCACCAGCTCCCCACGCTGAAGGCCGTTATTGGCAGACTGAAATTCGTCGTTGGCGGCCTTGCCGTCACTGAATGGTTTCACACACTGCCCCGCTGACAACCGGCCGGACGAAGAAACGCCTTGGGCCGCAATTGGAAGAATCCAATGACTTTTGAGTGACGACCTGCTTTGGGTACGCCTTTAGTATGAGTGGAAGGTTAAACCAAAGGGGGGTTGGGCTGCAAAGGTTTGGGGTGTGGGATGGGGTTGGCGGCTGGCACTGGGGTCTGAAGAACTTGTTCTTCTGACCCCGAGTTAGGTCGAAGATGGGGTCAGATGAAAAGGATTTCATCTGACCCCTGGGGTGTGGCTGACTTCGAGTTGGGGCCAAGATGGGGTCAGATGAAGGTTTTCATCAGACCCCTGTGTCATGACCCCCGGGGTTGGCTTAGCGGGTGCCCGCGCGGCGCAGGGCGGCCGGGGTGTAGTCGCGGGAGCGGCGGTCGATACCGAAGGTGTACGGGTTCTCTTCCTCGTTGGTCAGGCCCAGGGCCAGGTAGCGACCGGAGAGGAGATCGTACAGGGTTTCGATGGCGTACCAGGGTACAACCTGATCGTAGAACTGGACCGCATGGGCTTCGGCCACACGCCAGAGCTCGCCACGACCGTCGAAGTGGTCGATGACAGAGGCCTGCCAGGTGTCTTCGTCGATGAAGAAGTCACGCTGGGCGTAGATGTGACGCTCGCCTTCTTTCAGGGTTGCGCGCACGTGCCATACCCGGTGCAGTTCATAGCGGGTGAAGTCCTGGTTGATATGGCCGGCCTTGACGATCTGGTCGTAGGTCAGGTCCGGGTCCATCAGCTTGTAGGAGTTGTACGGAATGTACATTTCCTTCTTGCCCACCAGCTCCCAGTTGTACTTGTCCGGAGCGCCGTTGAACATGTCGAAGTTGTCGGAGGTACGCATACCGTCGGAAGCGGTACCCGGGCCGTCATAGGCAACCTGCGGTGCACGACGAACCCGACGCTGACCGGCGTTATAGATCCACGCACGGCGGGGCTCGGCGACCTGATCGAGGGTCTCGTGAACCAGGAGCACGTTACCCGCCAGGCGCGCCGGCGCGGTGATGGCCTGACGGAAGTAGAACAGTACGTTCGCGTCGTCTTCCGGGCTGTAGTCCTCAAGGTAGGTCCGCCAGGTCAGTTCGTCCTGGAAACGGACCACAGAGAACGCGCCACCGGCGGTCGGAGTTACCTGGCCAACGTTACGCTGGACCGAACCACCCCGATAGCGGGTGATGTGGTTCCAGATTACTTCCAGGCCGTTCTGCGGGATCGGGAACGGTGTGGCGCTCTGGTAGTTGCCCAGACCGTTACCGTCCTTGATCAGCTCGGATTTGGTCGCATTCTCGACCGTTTCTTCCATGACCGCTTCCGGGTATGCCGCGGTACGATGGGTCTCGTACACCGGCATGAAGTAGTCGTCGTACTTCTTGATCATCGCAACCTGGCCGGGAGACAGATTCTCCGCGTACTGGTCCACGTTGCTCTGATCGATCACGAACTTCGGCTTTTCGTTCGGGAACGGGTTCACGTAGATGCCGTCACCCTTGTAGCCGGCCGGAGGGGTGGTCAACCCGCCGTCCCAGGCCGGAATGGCTCCACCGTTACCGGCTTTCTCGGCACCCATTGGTGTCAGGGAGTCACCCAGCTTGGCTGCCTCCGCCGCAGAAACCGCACCCCAGGCCTGGCCGGCACACAGACTGGCAGCCAGGACACCTGTGGTCAGTAGTTTCTTGTTCAGTCTCATTTAGGTTTCCTCGTCAGACGAATTGTTTCCGGTTCAGAAGGAGTACGAAACGCTCGCGCTCACGAAATCTCGGTCAGTCAACTCGTTATACGGCTTCCCGCCGAAAAAGTTTGTATAACCGATATTACCGGTAATCCTGTTCTGGTACACCGCCTGCAGGGACAGGCCGATCGCCTTGCTACCCTCGTTGAAGGCGCCACCCGGCTGCGGGCTGTAACCTTTCACGTCGTGGCTCCAGGCCAGCTGCGGGGACAGGTTGATACCGGCGATCGCATTCGGGTAATCCCACACGAAACGGGCGCGGTAGCCCCAGGAGAAGTCGGTGGTGAAGCCGTCTGTTGTACAGTAGGTGTCGTTCAGGTTCAATTCCTCACAACCGCCGCCCGGGCGAGTGCCAATAGCAAACGTACCGGAGCGGCCGTACAGAGCCTCGTCTTCATCCGGCAGATCGTGCACGTAGGTGGCACCAAACTCGGTGATAAAGGACAGACGGCTGGCACCCATCACCTGATCGAAGAATTTGATCAGGGTGAATTGGGCCTGGGAGACCTTGAAGGTGTCCCAACCGGACACGTCCTGGCCTGCAAGACTGGCACCACCGGCCTCAGCCTCACGCTGGTCCTGGAGCAAACTGGCGTTCTCCCCGGTGACCGGGTTCTCAAGTTGAATACCGCCGTAGATCAGTTCGAAGGCGTTCCACTGAAGCGGCAGGTTCTCTCGGAAGCTGTATTCTGCACCCAGGGACCAGCCACCGGGGGTGGTGGTGTTGATGCTGATACCATAGAGATCGATGTTCTCCGGATATTCGATGTAGTAAGACGGGAAGCTCACACCATTTTCCGGATCATTTACGACACCGCTGACATAAGGCAGACGGCTGTTGTATTTGATGTAGTAGAAGCCCAGCTCGGAATCGTTCAGGGCCGGCACGTACCAGCGCATGGCGATACCGAACTGATCTTTTTCGTCGGCCTCACGATCACCGACGCGGGGCGCAATGAAACCCTGAGCGTAGGCCTGGGAGTCCGGCAACTGGCCGGCCAGCAGTACCGGGCCACAGCCGTCGGCAGCAAAGTCGTTGGTGGAGAAGAAGGTGCCGCAGTCGTCCGGACGGACCGGTTCCCAGTCAGTCTGAACAAAGGTTTCCAGGGTGATGTTCTGGGTGACACCTGCGGAGGCATAGAACATTTCCACCGGCAGCAACGCGTCTTTCAGCTGTGAACCCGGTGCCCGGAAAGCCGGGACGTCCACCGGGTTGATGGTGTTGATACCGCCCTGGATGAAGGTACTCTCACCCCAGCTGACCACCTGCTTACCATAACGCAGGCTCACGGGAACATTGCCGAAATACCAGTCGGAGAAGACATAGGCGTCAAGGAATTCACCACCTGAGGCGTTATCCTTGGCCTCCGGGTTGAGCTCACGCTGCTGGCCAACGAAGTCCACTGCACGACTCTCGTCCTTCAGTTCGAAGTCGTACCAGTAACGGCCACGGACGAAACCGCCCACACGGGTGAGGGTGTCACTGTCCACCGCATAATCCAGGAACAGCTCACTGTTGCCTTTGACAATCTTGGAGTACGTGTCGCCTTTGTCGAAGTTCAGGTTGCCGTCGTCGTAGTTGTTGGTTGAGGCACCTACGTCGGTGTCGGCATACTCTGGTCCCAGGTTACCCTGGGCAATCAGACGGCGGTCCTGGTCCTCAAGCCGCCACCCGGCACCAGCTGACAGCGTCGTATTGAACTGGGCTTCCACGTCTCCCATGTAAAACGAATAGGCGGACGCCTGGCCGGCGGCACCGGCGGCAATCGCCACGGCCAGCGGTAGTTTGGTCCAACGCTGCCATTGATGAGTTTTTCTTGTCATTGGAAGGCTACTCCATTGTTGTTCTGAGTCGCTGCTCTGATTATTGGTGTTCACGATGTATTGGAGGCTTCATGCACAGTGCTCGTGATGTTGGCACTATAGCTAACGCTGTTCGGGGCTTTGATCAGTCAAAAGTATGATTTTGCTATCACACCTCGCCGGCCGCCCTGTTGATTCGCACTGTGAATCACTATAGACAAGAAATTTGGTTGCAACCAATAAAAAAGCGGTCAGTAAACAAGGGGTTTGGATGCCTGACTTGGGTGGGAATGAAAATGGGGTCAGATGAAGACCTTCATCTGACCCCGAGTTAGAGGCTCGCCCCAAGTGGGAGTGAAGTTGGGGTCAGAAGAAGGCTTTCTTCAGACCCCTGAGTTTGGCCAGCCCCCGGAGTTCGCCTCAGAGCATTTCAATGGCCATGGCAGTCGCCTCGCCGCCACCAATGCACAGGGCGGCAATGCCCTTCTTCTTGCCATAGTGCTTCAGCGAGTGCATCAGGGTAACCAGCAGGCGGGAGCCGGTGGAGCCTACTGGGTGGCCCTGGGCGCAGGCGCCGCCGTGGATGTTGACCTTTTCCGGGTCCAGGCCCAGTTCCTTGATCGGCATCATGGCGACCATGGCGAAGGCTTCATTGATTTCGAACAGGTCGACGTCTTCCTTGCTCCAACCGGTCTTCGCGAACAGGGTTTCGATGGCGCCCACCGGTGCGCAGGTGAACTCGGACGGATGCTGGGATTGTGTGCTGTGGGCAACAATCCGGGCCATGGGCTTGAGGCCGCGCTTCTCGGCCTCGGATTCGCGCATCAGCAGCAGTGCGGAAGCGCCGTCGGAGATGGAGGAGGAGTTGGCGGCGGTCACCGTGCCATCTTTCTTGAACGCCGGGCGCAGGCTGGGGATCTTGTCAATGTTGGCGTTGTGGGGCTGCTCGTCATCCTCGACAACGACCTCACCTTTGCGGGTCTTGACGGTCACCGGGATGATTTCCTCTTTCAGCAGACCTGCTTCGATGGCTTTCTTCGCGCGGGTCAGGGATTGGATGGCGTATTCGTCCATTTCCTCGCGGGTGTAGCCTTTTTTGTCCGCCATATCCTGGGCGAAGGCGCCCATCAGTCGGCCGGTCTCGGCATCTTCAAGGCCGTCCAGGAACATGTGGTCCTGCGGCGCCTGGCCGGGGCCCATGCGGTAACCTTTGCGGGCACCGAGGAGCACGTAAGGTGCGTTGGACATGCTCTCCATGCCACCGGCGACCATGACGTCGTTGCTGCCAGCCTTGATCAGGTCGTGGGCGAACATCGCGGCTTTCATGCCGGAGCCGCAGAGTTTGTTGATGGTGGTGGCACCGGTGTTGTCCGGAAGACCGGCCAGACGCATCGCCTGACGGGCCGGACCCTGTTTGAGACCGGCGGGCAGAACGTTGCCCATGATCACTTCCTGGACGTCCGCAGGCTGCAGGCCAGCGCGCTTGACCGCTTCGGCAATGGTGAGCGCGCCGAGTTCCGGGGCGGAGACGTCCGCCAGGCTGCCCATGAAGCCGCCCATGGGGGTGCGGACGCCGCTTACGATGACTACGTTGTCGTTGCTCATTGGTGTTGGACCTCTCGGTTTGATCTGTTGGTGGGGTCTGATGAACGCTTTCATCTGACCCCTTTTTTTGTTTTTTGAGTTGGGGGTTGGTTGAACATGGGGTCAGAAGAACAAGTTCTTCAGACCCCTGAGTTAGATCAGACTCCTGAGTTGAAATTGGGGTCTGAAGAAAGCCTTCTTCTGACCCCGTGTTAGTGGTTTGGCTCGGGGTCCGGTTCCAAGATGGGGTCAGAAGAACGAAGCTCTTCAGACCCCTGAGTTAAATCAGACCCTTTCCCCACTCAGGGCTTATGCGGCGCCTCCAGGTATTCGTGGGACTGCATTTCCAACAATCGGGATTCGGTGCGTTCGAATTCGAAGCTGAGGCGGCCGCCGGCGTAGAGTTCGGTGATGGGCGCTGCCGCGGAGATGATGACTTTGACGTTGCGGTCGTAGAACTCGTCGATCATGTTGATGAATCGGCGGGCCTGGTCGTCCTTGTCGCCGCCGAGGACCGGCACATTGCTGAC
Source organism: Marinobacter pelagius (assembly GCF_900114925.1). Classification (GTDB taxonomy): domain Bacteria; phylum Pseudomonadota; class Gammaproteobacteria; order Pseudomonadales; family Oleiphilaceae; genus Marinobacter; species Marinobacter pelagius. The sequence continues at coordinate 35,090 of NZ_FOUR01000003.1, forward strand.
GATGATGGCGTGGAACTGGCGGGCCATTTCGATGTAGTCGTTCTGGGAGCGCGGGCCGTCGCAGACGTCTTTGAAGTCAAACCACACCACGTCGTCAGCATGGGCCTGGGCCGGGATCTTGCGGCCGTTGATTTCCATGGTTTTGCTGTGCTTCGCAGCTTCCACCGCCAGGCGGTCGAAGCTTTCGCGCAGACTCACATCGGCCTCGTTGTCCAGCGGGCAATGGTAAAGCTCGGCCTGCTCCAGGGTGCGCAGGCGGTAATCCACACCGCCGTCCACATTGACCACATCGGTATGCTTTTTCACCAGCTCAATTGCTGGCAGGAAGCGCTGGCGCTGCAAGCCATCCTTGTAAAGGCCATCCGGGACGATGTTCGAGGTACACACCAGGGTCACGCCCCGGCTGAACAGACCATCCATGAGGGTGGCGAGGATCATGGCATCGCCGATGTCGGAAACGAAGAATTCGTCGAAGCAGATGACCCGGGTTTCGTCGGCAAACTTCTTCGACACCTGCTCCAAGGGATTTTTCTCGCCCTTGAGGGCCTTGAGTTCGTTGTGCACCCTCTGCATGAAGCGGTGGAAGTGCACCCGCATCTTGCGATCAAACGGCAGGGACTCGAAAAAAGTGTCCATCAGGTAGGTCTTGCCGCGGCCAACACCACCCCAGAAATACAGGCCCTTGATGGGCTCTTCCCTGCCCTTCTTGAGTTTGCGGCGAAGCTTGGCCATGGCCTTGTTGCGTTCACTTTCAGCTTCGACCAGTTTGTCGTACAGTGCCTGCAGGCGCTTTACTGCATCTTCCTGGGCCGGGTCCTTGTGAAAATCCGGGCGTTCAAGATCCTTCAGGTACCGCTGCCAAGGAGTCAGGTTCGCACTGGTTTCGGAGGACATCGCTGCTGTCATCAAGGTATTCCCGGAAGTTGGACATGAATTTGGGCGCGGTATTGTCGCTTATTTCGGGATTTTTCGCCATTCGCAGCGGCCGCAGGGGCAATACGACGATTGTTGCAGGCAGTAACCGTGGGCGGGGAGCGCCCCGGCGCGTTATACTGCGTTGAGGGCTTGGCTCATTTCTAGCTAAAAGGACGACACAGCATATGACGAACCTGATTCTGGCAGCGATTGCCGCATTGGTTGTTGGCATTGTCATCGGGGTATTGGTTGGCCGCTCCGGTCAGGGACAGACTCTTCGGCAGCGCCGTGCAGAGCAGCAGATTGATGAGCTGCGAAGCGAGTTTACTCGTTACCAGGCTCAGGTGAATGAGCACTTCATGGAGTCAGCCCATTTGCTTCGTCGGTTCAATGACGCCTACCGGGATGTGAATCAGCACATGGCCCGGGGCGCGAATCGTCTCTGCAATGATGAGGACTGGATGGAGGAGCTTCAGCACGAGACTTCCAAGAAGCGCCTTGAGGAAGTTCGCGAGGACGCGCCGGCCGAGCCGCCCCGGGATTATGCGCCGAAGAAGGATCCGGAGGCGAAGGGGACGTTGGCTGAGGACTTCGGGCTGGATAAGGAGCGGAAGGCTTCTTCTGAGGCTTGAAGTTACTTTTCACGCCAGGACTGCGAACTTGGTTGCGTGAGCGGCTCGGGAAAGGCTGTCCAAAACCCGCTCCTTCGGCACGTCCATGTGACGCTTGAGCTCCGCCATCCATGGCTCCGCACAGTTTTGGACAGCCTTTCCAGAGCCGCTCAGTCAGACTTTGATGCAATTCGCTCTAATGGAATGAAGAAGGGGTCAGATGAAAGCTTTCATCTGACCCCGGGGGAGAGGTTTTCACTCCGAGGGAATTCATTTCCCATGGTGTTTTAATTTTCCGAAGAAGTCTGACTCCAGCACCGGGGTCTGAAGAAAGCCTTCTTCTGACCCCATTTTCATGACCCCGTCTTCACCTCACACCGGATTATCGCAATCAATAAACTGGTGGGTTACCCCGAATTCCTTTTCCAAAGCCTTCCCAAGCGCCTGTACGCCGTAACGCTCCGTCGCGTGGTGACCCGCTGCGAAGTAGTGGATACCGCACTCCCGAGCAGTATGAGTCGTCGGCTCCGATATTTCCCCGCTGATATACGCATCCAGACCCGCATCCAGGGCAATGTTGATGAAGCCCTGCGCTGCGCCGGTGCACCAGCCTACCCGCTTGATCTCCTGCTTGCCCTCACCCACCCAGAGCGGCTCGCGGTGGAGTTTTCTGGCGATATGGAGACCGAACTTTTCCGGGGTCATCGGTTCTTGCAGTTCACCTTCCCAGACCAGGCCGCCCAGCGGGCGCGGGTTTTTGATTTCCAGGACGTCAGCGAGTTGGCGGTTGTTGCCATATTCCGGATGATCGTCCAGCGGAAGGTGGTAGGCGACCAGGTTGATATCGTGGTCCAGCAGCTGCTTGAGACGCTCGCGTTTCATGCCCCGGATTCGCTGGTCCTCGCCTTTCCAGAAGTAGCCATGGTGGACCAAAATCATGTCGGCGTTGGCTTCGATGGCGGCTTCGATCAGCGCCTTGGATGCGGTTACGCCGGTGACGATGGTGTTGATTTCGTCTTTACCTTCGACCTGGAGTCCGTTCGGGCAATAGTCCTGAAAGTTTTCGGGTTGGAGCCATTCGTTGATGGTGTTCAGGATATCGTTTCGAGCTGCCATAGAGCTCCTCCTGATTGCCTTCTGAGTTGGGAGTGGCCGGCAGGCGGGGAGGGCCTTCCGGGAACCGCTACGAGCACATCCATGTGCGCTTGACTCCGGCCATCCATGGCCTCCGACATTCCCGGAAGGCCCTCCCCGCCTGCCTCCGCGAACCATTCAGTTTTACAGAGACTGAAGGCCTTTGATCAATGCATCATTCTGCTCGGCGGTGCCGATTGTAATGCGCAGGAAGTCGCTGATTCTGGGCTTATTGAAGTGCCGGACGATGATGCCCTGCTCTCTCAAGCCTTTAGCCAGCGTCTCACCAGATTGTTCCTTGTCGCGGGCGAATACGAAATTGGCTTTGGATGGCAGCACTTCGAAGCCGAGGTTTTCCAGCGCCTCGGTAACACGCTCGCGCTCGCTGATTACACGATCACAGCAGTTCCGGAACCAGGCTTCGTCTTCGTAGGCGGCTCTCGCGCCGGCAAGAGCCAGGCGGTCCAGGGGGTAACTGTTGAAGCTGTTTTTCACTCGGTTCAGTGCTTCGATCAGATCCTTGTGGCCAATGGCGAGACCGACACGCAAGCCTGCCAGAGAACGGGCCTTGGATAAGGTCTGGCTGACGAGCAGGTTCGGATACTTGTCCACGAGAGTGATGGCGCTCTCTCCACCGAAGTCTACGTAGGCTTCGTCAACTACGACCACGCGATCCGGGTTGGCCTGGACGACCGCTTCTACTTGCTCCAGTGGCAGGTAGCGGCCGGTCGGGGCGTTCGGGTTCGGGAAGATGACGCCGCCGTTGGGCTGCTGGTAATCCTCCGGGTTGATCTCGAAGCTCTCGGTCAGCGGTACCGGCTTGGCTTCAATGTTATAGAGACCACAGTAGACCGGGTAGAAGCTGTAGGTCACGTCCGGGAACAGGATCGGTTCGCCGTGTTGGAACAGGGCGTAGAAGATGTGAGCCAGGACTTCGTCGGAGCCGTTGCCGAGGAATACCTGCTCGGGCTGGACCTTGTGGTAGTCAGCGATGGTCTGGCGCAGGGCCTCGCCTTCCGGGTCCGGGTAGAGGCGGAGGTTGTCGTTCAATTCGGCCTGGATGGCTTCGATGACCTTGGGCGATGGGCCGAAGGGGTTTTCGTTGGTGTTGAGCTTGACCAGGTTTGCCATTTTCGGCTGTTCGCCCGGGACGTAGGGGACCAGGTCGTTTACCAGGGGGCTCCAGAATTTGCTCATTTGATCCTCTTACTCCGAGTCGACAGCAGGTGGGCAAGGCTCCGCCCGGGAACCGCTACGAGCACATCCATGTGCGCTTGTTTCGGGCCATCCTTGGCCCTCTACATTCCCGGGCGGAGCCTTGCCCACCTGCCTACCAACTTTGGTGCTGGCATGTTGAACGTGGGGTCAGAAGAAGGCGTTCCATTCCCGGGAGACGTGCCGCCCACCTGCCTGCATGCTGCGTTAACATGGGGTCAGATGAAGGTTTTCATCAGACCCCGGAGGGGAATTCGAGGTGAACATGGGGTCAGATGAAAGCTTTCATCTGACCCCGCCTTCAACTCCCCACTTAAACTTTGATCCGGTACTCCGCCGAGCGGGCGTGGGCAGTGAGGCCTTCACCTCTCGCCAGGACGGACGCTACGCGGCCCATGCGGTCGGCGCCATCGGCGCTGAAGCCGATGATGGACGAGCGCTTCTGGAAGTCGTAGACGCCCAGTGGCGAGGAGAACCGTGCAGTGCCGCTGGTGGGCAGTACGTGGTTCGGGCCGGCGCAGTAGTCGCCCAGGGCCTCGGCGGTGTAGCGGCCCATGAAGATGGCGCCGGCGTGACGGATGTCGTCCAGCATCGCTTGCGGATCTTCCACGGACAGCTCCAGGTGCTCCGGGGCAATCCGGTTGGACACCTCGGCCGCTTCCTTGAGATCTGCCACCTTGATCAGGGCCGCGCGGTCGGTCATGGAGGTGCGGATGATTTCGGCCCGCTCCATGGTCGGCAGCAGTTTGTTGATGCTGGCTTCCACGGCATCCAGGAATTCCGCATCTGGGCTGATCAGAATGCTCTGAGCCTGCTCGTCGTGCTCGGCCTGGGAGAACAGATCCATGGCAATCCAGTCCGGATCGGTCTTGCCGTCGGAGATCACCAGGATCTCGGACGGGCCGGCGATCATGTCGATGCCGACGACGCCGAACACCTCGCGCTTGGCCGTGGCCACGAAGATGTTGCCGGGACCGACGATCTTGTCCACGGAGGGGATGGTTTCCGTGCCGTAGGCCAGTGCGCCGACTGCCTGGGCACCGCCGACGGTGAATACCCGGTCTACGCCGGCAATGGCGGCGGCGGCCAGGACCATGTCGTTGACGACACCGTCTGGCGTTGGCACCACCATGATGACCTCACTGACGCCAGCCACTTTCGCCGGAATCGCGTTCATCAGTACGGATGATGGGTACGCCGCCTTGCCACCGGGCACGTAGAGTCCCGCGCGATCCAGCGGGGTTACCTTCTGACCCAGGATCGTGCCGTCCTGGTCCTGGTACTGCCAGGATTTCTGATCCTGACGCTCGTGGTAATCGCGGATGCGCTCGGCAGCTTTTTCCAGAGCGTCGCGCTGGTCCTGGGGAATGGCGTCCAGGCTTTTCTGGAGCCGGTCCTTGCCCATTTCCAACTCGGCTACCGAGCCGACTGCCAGGCGGTCGAATTTCTCGGTGAATTCGAGAACCGCCTGATCGCCGCGGGTTTTGACCTCGTGCAGGATGTGACGCACCGACTCATTCACCTGATGATCCACGCTGTCGTCCCATGCCAGGAGTTTGGCCAGTGCGCTTTCAAAGTCGCTTTGGGAGGCGTTCAGTCGTTTGATGGTTACGTCGGTCATTTCATTGTTCCTGCTTCAGGAGGACATTGCTTTGGTTTTGCTGTGGTGCTGGATTACAGGGGTCAGATGAAAGCTTTCATCTGACCCCAACTTCAATTCCAAGGCCAGATCCAAATTACCGGGGTCAGAAGAAGGCTTTCTTCAGACCCCTACTTTTCTGTCCGCCGTTTCTCTACTGCAGCCGCCATCTTTTCAATTATGGGGTTAATCCGCCCATGTTTCATCTTCATGGACGCCCGATTCACCACCAGCCGGCTGCTGATGTTTTCAATCAGGTCCCGGGCTTCGAGGCCGTTTGCCTTCAGGGTGTTGCCGGTATCAACAATATCCACGATCTCGTCGGCCAGGCCGAGGATCGGGGCCAGTTCCATTGCGCCGTACAGCTTGATGATATCGGCCTGGCGGCCCTGGGCGGAATAGTACCTTCGAGCCAGGTTGACGAACTTGGTGGCTACCTTGATGCGGCCGTTCGGCGGTGTCTGGCCTTTCGGGCCGGCGGTCATCAGACGGCAGCGGGAGATATTCAGGTCCAGGGGCTCGTACAGGCCTTCCGCGCCGTGCTCCATCAGCACATCCTTGCCGGTCACACCGAGGTCCGCGCCGCCGTACTGGACGTAGGTCGGCACGTCGGTGGCGCGGATGATCAGTACGCGAACATCCGGATCGGTGGTCGGAAACACCAGCTTGCGGGATTTCTTCACGTCGTCCACCAGCTCGATGCCGGCTTCCGCCAGCAGCGGCAGGGTTTCTTCGAGGATTCGTCCCTTCGACAAGGCGATGGTGATGGAATCTGTCATGCGTCCTTCCGGTTTCCCGTCTGTGTCTGTCAGGCCGGCAGGCGGCGGATACTCGCGCCCAGCAGCTGCAATTTCTCTTCGATACACTCGTAGCCGCGATCGATGTGGTAGATGCGATCGACGATGGTGTCACCATCGGCCACCAGGCCGGCGATCACCAGGCTGGCCGAGGCCCGCAGGTCGGTCGCCATGACTGGGGCTCCGGTCAGATGCTCCACGCCTTTGATGATGGCCGCGTTGCCTTCCAGGGTGATGTCGGCGCCCATGCGGCCGAGTTCCTGCAGGTGCATGAACCGGTTCTCGAACACCGTCTCCACGATGGTGCCGGTGCCTTCCGCCACCGCATTCATGGCGGCAAACTGCGCCTGCATGTCGGTGGGAAACGCCGGGTACGGTGCCGTGCGCAGGCTCACCGCTTTCGGCCGTTTGCCCTTCATATCCAGCTCGATCCAGTCCGGACCGGTCTCGATGTGGGCGCCCGCCTCTTCCAGCTTCAGTAGGACCGCTTCCAGCAGATCTTCCCGAGTATCCTTCAGTTTCACCCGGCCACCGGTGGCGGCGGCCGCCACCAGGAAGGTGCCGGTTTCGATGCGGTCCGGCAGCACGTTGTAGTGACAGCCGTGCAGACGCTCGACACCGTTGATCTCGATGGTGGCAGTACCGTGGCCCTTGATGTCCGCACCCATGGCAATCAGGCACTCGGCCAGGTCGACCACTTCCGGCTCGCGGGCGGCGTTTTCAAGGATGGTCTTGCCGTCGGCCAGGGCCGCAGCCATCATCAGGTTCTCGGTACCGGTTACGGTCACGGTATCCAGGAAGATGTGGGCACCCTTCAGGCGGCCGTTGGTCTTCGCCTTGATGTAGCCGTTCTCGACCTTGATATCCGCACCCATCAGCTCGAGGCCGTGGATGTGCAGGTTTACCGGCCGGCTACCGATGGCACAACCACCCGGCAGCGACACCTCGGCCTCGCCAAAGTGGGCCACCAGCGGACCAAGCACCAGGATCGACGCTCGCATGGTCTTGACCAGCTCGTAGGGCGCGTGGGTGTGTTTGATGGTATTGGCGTGGATCTCGACGCTCATCTTCTCGTCGATGATCACCTCAACACCCATACGGCCCAGCAGCTCGATCATGGTGGTGATGTCATGCAGGTGCGGCAGGTTGCCCACGGTGACCGGCTCGTCCGCCAGCAGAGTGGCAGCGAGAATCGGCAATGCCGCGTTCTTGGCACCTGAAATACGGATTTCGCCATCGAGGGGTTTGCGCCCGCGAATCAGAAGTTTGTCCAAAATAGAATTCCTGTGTCTGGCGGGCGTATCAGCCCTGGCGCTCGGCCCATTCTGCGGGAGTGAAGGCACGCGGATGCAGAGCGTGGATAGTGCCGTCCATAACGTGCTGGAACAGCGCCTTGTTGATCATTTGCTGCCGCTTGATGGTCGGCAGGCCTTCGAATACGTCACCCACGACGACGACCATGTAATGGGTACCATCGACCTGGACCTGAACCTCGCAACCGGGCAAGGCTTCTTCGACCAGTTTTGTGACTTCGGCGGCGTCCATAAACTATCCTCGGGTGTTTTGGAAAATCAGGGGCGAGATTGTAACCAATTAGTCGGCGCGGGTCAGCTGGGCACTCAGATTACTCAACGATGCCAGCGAGGCAAGGCGACCATTGATGCCACGAAAACTCAGGTCGATGCCCTGCTTCCTGGCCAGCCGTTCCCAGCACAGCATCATGGAGAGCACCACGCTGTGGGCGGTTTCAAGACCGGAGACATCAACCACGAGCCCGTCCTTGATGCCTGAAATCAGCGTTTCCCCCTGCTGGCGAAGGTCAATGACCGACGAGGCGTCCACCTCGCCAGCCACGATCATTTCGCCATCCCGGAGCTCGGCACGCGGTGCGGACGGACTCATGATTTGTCCGCGTCCGTTTCCAGATTGACCGCCTTGGCGGCATCGCTCCAGCCGTCAATCACGACCTGGATCTGGCCCCGATTCTCTTCCATTTCCTGGCTGAAACGGTCCCGGAAGGCGAGGCCAATGTTCACACCCTCGACGATTACGTTCTCCATCAGCCACTGACCATCCCCATTCCGGTACATGGAGTACACCACCGGGTAGCGGTTGCCCGTAGAACTGATCACCTCCAGCTCTACCGAAGCACGATTTTCGTCGCGCGGCAGGATGGAGGCTTCCCTCACGTTGATCTCGAAGTCCTCGGCATCGACCAGGGCCTTGGCATAGCTGTCGAACAGGCTGCGCTTGAACTTCTCGACAAACTCATCACGCTGTTCGGGCGTTGTCTGGCGGGCATAGCGCCCCATGACGCGGGCGGCGATGCGACGGAAATCCACGAAATCGGTCAGGGCCTCATCCATGCTCTGGTAGAAGGCCTCGGGGTCCCTCTCATACAGACCACGCTCTTCATTGAGCTTCTTCACCAGCTTCTGAGTGTTGACGTCCACGTATTCGCGCAACTCTTCGGCCTGCCCCGCCTGCGCCTGGGCAACCGCCGCGACCACGAGCGCCAGCGCCAGGAAAAGTCGTTGGGTCAAAGCAACCATCAGGATCTCCCGCTATCTCTGTTTGGTCAGTGCTCCGGTGCTCATTTACCGGAAGCAAAATTACTGATCAGCCGCTCAAGGTTCATGGCGGACTGAGTGGAGTAGAAGGTATCGCCCGCTTGCAGCGATTCCATGTCTCCACCAATGGATATATCAATGTACTGCTCACCGAGCAGGCCGGATGTACGTATTACTGCGGAACTGTCCGCCGGGATGTTGTCCACCTCGGAATGGATCGACATCTCCACCCTCGCCTGGAAGGTTTCCTTGTCCAGGGAAATGGACTCGATGGTGCCGACCGTCACCCCGGCCATGGAGACCTTGCCCCGGGGTGTCAGGCCGCCGGTATCGTTGAAATTGGCGTACAGGGTGTAGGTGCTCTCGGCGGCCTTGGGCGACAACCCGCTGACCTGAAGCGCCAGCACCAGCAAAGCCGCCAGCCCCGCAACCATGAACAGACCAACTATGATTTCAATGGTTCTCTGTGCCATTACCGGCTCCCGTTGATCAATCTCAGAAATCGCCGAACATTACGGCGGTTAGCACAAAATCCAGCCCCAGCACGGCCAGGGACGAGTAAACCACGGTCTTGGTGGTGGCGGAACTGATTCCGGCGGACGTGGGCACACAGTCGTAGCCCTGGAACACCGCGATCCAGGCGCAGACGAACCCGAATACGACGCTCTTGATAAAGCCGTTCATCACGTCATCCAGGAAGTCCACCGAGGACTGCATGTTGCCCCAGAACGAGCCTTCAAACACACCCAGCCATTCCACACCGACCAGCATGCCACCCCAGATACCGACCACGGAGAAGATGACCGCCAGTATCGGCATGGCTATGAACCCTGCCCACAGGCGCGGTGCGATCACCCGGCGCAGGGGGTCCACCCCCATCATCTCCATACTGGACAGCTGCTCGGTGGCCTTCATCAGGCCAATCTCGGCCGTCAACGCCGAGCCGGCCCGGCCGGCGAACAGCAGGGCGGTGACCACCGGCCCGAGCTCCCGCACCAGGGTCAGTGCAATCATTTGACCGATGGCCGCCTCGGAACCGTAATCGGAGAGGATGGTGTAACCCTGCAGCCCCAGCACCATGCCGATGAACAGGCCGGAGACCACCACGATGGCCAGGGACAACACCCCGACCGTATAAATCTGTTTGATCAGCAGCGGAAAGCCGGTCACCGGGCGCGGTACGCCACTCAGCACGCCAGCCAGAAAGCGACCGGAGCGACCGAGGGAGGCGACAACATCCAGGCCCAGTCGGCCCATGGAAGCGATACGATCCAGCATCAGGCGCCTCCTCCCAGGCCAAAGTCCTTGCCGGCATCATCCGCCGGATAATGGAAGGGCACCGGCCCGTCTGGCTGGCCTTGCAGGAACTGCTGGACCTGGTCCGACGGATGGGCCTTCAGCTCCTCGGGTGTGCCCTCACCAATGATCTGGCCATCTGAAATGATACAGGCGTAATGGCAGATACTCAGCGACTCCGGCACATCGTGGGAGACCAGCACGCTGGTCAGGCCCATGGAACTGTTGAGATCCCGGATCAGCTTGACCAGAACGCCCATGGCAATGGGATCCTGGCCGGCGAAGGGTTCGTCATACATGATCAGTTCCGGGTCCAGGGCAATACTGCGCGCCAAAGCGACCCGGCGGGTCATACCGCCGGACAGCTCCGAAGGCATCAGGTGGCGCGCACCCCGCAGGCCGACGGCTTCAAGCTTCATCAGGACGATGTCGTGGATCATGTCTTCAGGCAGTTTCGTGTGTACCCGCAGAGGAAACGCCACGTTTTCAAAGACACTCAGATCGGTAAACAGGGCGCCACTCTGGAACAGCATGCCCATCTTTTCGCGCAGGGCGTAAAGGTCCTTGCGCTTGAGGCGCGGCACTTCGTGGCCATCCACCTGGACGCTGCCACTGTCCGGGCGCAGTTGTCCCCCGATCAGCCGCAGTAAAGTAGTCTTTCCTGTCCCACTGGGCCCCATGATCGCGGTGATCTTGCCCCTGGGAATGTCCAGAGTGATGCCATCGAAGATCCGCCGGCCGGAACGGGAGAAGACAACGTCCTTCAGAGATATGTATGCATTCGAACCCATAATCTGTCCCTTTCGAGGAGGGGCTACATTATGCGATGCGGCGCCTAACCTCAATGTCTGGGCGGTAAAATGTCCTGATGGTCATCACCGGAATTACTGAAAATGATATACTTCCGCCACTTTCAACGCTTTTTGCCGAATTCCCCCGATACGAGCCAGGCCAGAGCCCGATGACTGAACAGACCAGCCACGATTTCCGGACGTCCGCCCTACGAGCCATCCGCATCGAGCGCGATGCCATCGAGGCCCTCGAAGCCCGAATTGACGACCACTTCCTCCGCGCCTGCGAGACCATCATGGCCTGCAAGGGCCGGGTCGTGGTGACCGGCATGGGCAAGTCCGGCCATATCGGCAACAAGATCGCGGCGACCCTGGCCAGCACCGGCACGCCTTCTTTCTTTGTGCATCCCGGCGAAGCCAGCCATGGGGACCTGGGCATGATCACCAGCCAGGATGTGGTCATTGCCATCTCCAACAGCGGCAACACCAGCGAGGTGGTGACAATCCTGCCCCTGATCAAACGCATGGGCGCCCCGCTGATCAGCATGACCGGCAATCCGGACTCGGTGCTGGCCCGGGAAGCGGTGGCCAATCTGGACGTCCGTGTCGACGCCGAAGCCTGCCCGCTGGGTCTGGCCCCCACTTCCAGTACTACGGCAACACTGGTCATGGGAGATGCATTGGCGGTGGCCCTGCTGGAAGCCCGGGGCTTCAGCGCCGAGGATTTCGCTTTCTCCCACCCCGGTGGCAGCCTGGGCCGGCGCCTGCTGCTCAAGGTTTCCGGCATCATGCACACCGGCGAGCAGATTCCGGTCGTGACCGAGGGCACCACCCTCAGTGGCGCCCTGCTGGAGATTTCCCGCAAGGGCCTGGGCATGACCACGGTGGTAGACGCCAAAGGCAACCTCACCGGCATCTTTACTGACGGTGATCTGCGCCGCACCCTGGACCGGTCCGTGGACATCCACAACACCGCCATCGAGGAGGTGATGACCCGCCACGGCAAGACCATTGCCGCCGACCACCTGGCGGCCGAGGCGCTGAACATCATGGAAGAGATGAAGATCAACGCCCTGCCGGTCACCGATGAACAAGGCACCCTGGTCGGCGCCATCAACATGCACGACCTGCTGCGGGCGGGAGTCATCTGATGGCCGAACTGACCAGTCCGCTCGCCTCCCAATGGCCCGAAGAGCTGATCGCCCGGGCCGCCCGCATCCGCCTGATTGCGCTGGACGTGGACGGCATCATGAGCGACGGCAAGCTCTATTTCAGCGCCAACGGGGATGAACTCAAGGGCTTCAACATCCTGGACGGCCTGGGCCTCAAACAATTGATGGCCGCCGGCATCACCGTGGCCGTCATTACGGGTCGGCGCTCGCCGCTGACCGAGAAGCGCATTAACGACCTTGGCATCCCGCACCTGATGCAGGGCCGTGAAGACAAGAAAGTGGCCTTGCAGGAACTGGTCCGCACCATGGACATTGCCCCGGAAGAAATTGCCTACATGGGTGACGACCTGCCTGACCTGCCGGCGCTGCGCTTTGCCGGCCTGGGCATCACCGTACCCAACGGCTACTGGCTGGTGCGACAGCACGCACATTACTGCACCAGCGTGCCCGGCGGCAGCGGTGCCGTGCGGGAGGCCTGTGATCTCATCCTGACCGCCCAGAACAAGCTGGACGCCGCCCTGGCGCCCTACCTGGAGCCGGCCGGATGAGCAGCCCCCTGGAATCGCTCCGGCAACTCACCGAGCGCCCGCTGGTTCGGGCGCTCGCGGCGATTGCCCTGGTCGCCGTGGCGCTGTTCCTGCTGTGGCGCAGCGACGAGCCGCCAGCACCGGACCCCGAAGCCGCTGCCCTGCGCGGCCCGACCGAACCCGATGGTTTCGTGGTGGACGGCACCTACACTGCCTATGACGAGAGCGGTAACCTGGAAGTGCGCTTCTCCAGCCCACGGATCGAACAGTTCGAGGAAGGCAACACGGCCACCATGGTATCACCCACAGCCCGTATCCAGGGCGAACCCGGCACCGAGCCCTGGACAATCCAGGCAGACAACGGCAGCCTGCTGCAGAACGAGAATCTGCTGTACCTGACGGACAACGTGCGTATCATCCGTCAGGTCGGCGAGCGTGAAGCGACCCTGACGACATCCAAGCTGACGCTGGACAACGACCAGAACATTATCTACACCGACGCGCCGGTGGAAATCACCGATCGTATCGGCGTTACCCGTGCCACCGGCATGAAAGCCTGGATCAACGACCGAATTCTGGAGCTCAACTCCGACGTGGAAGGACGTTATGAGACCGTTCATTAGATACCCGTCCGGCGTACTGGCCGCCCTGCTGGCGATGACCCTCGGCAGCCCTGCCCTGGCCTTCGACATGGACTCCGACCAGCCCATCACCGTCAGCGCCGACAGCGCGCGGCTGGACGACAGCAAGGGCGTGGCCACCTATACCGGCGATGTCATCCTGACCCAGGGTAAAACCCGACTGACCGCTGAACGGGTGGTTCTGTACCGCAACGACGAAGGCCTGAAACGCATCGAGGCTTCCGGCACCCCGGCCCACTACACCCAGCCCAGCCGTGAAGGTCAGGGCGAGACCGATGCCCGGGCCCTCAACATCACCTGGTCCGCCACGGATCGTCAGCTGACCTTTGAACGGGAAGCGGTGATTGAGCAGAATGGCAACCTGTTCCGCGGCGACCTGATCCACTACGACACGGTTCGCCGGGTAGTGACCGCCGAGGGCGGAGAGGACACGGGATCCGGCACTGGCCGGGTTGAAATGGTTATCCAGCCCCGCAGCACCAGACAGGGATCCGATGGCAGTACTGAGAGCCAGTAACCTGGCAAAGAGCTACAAACAGAAAAAGGTGGTGATCGACGTTTCCCTGGAAATCCAGAGTGGCGAGATCGTCGGCTTGCTCGGCCCCAACGGCGCCGGCAAGACCACCTGCTTTTACATGATTGTGGGCCTGGTGCCGGCTGATCGTGGCCGCATCACCATCGACAATCAGGACATCACGCCGCTGCCCATGCACGGAAGGGCCCGCAAGGGTATCGGCTACCTGCCCCAGGAGGCCTCGGTGTTCCGCAAGCTGACCGTGCGGGACAACATCATGGCGATCCTGGAGACCCGCAAGGGCCTGAGCCGCGCCGAGCGTGATGCCAAGCTGGAAGAACTGCTGGAAGAGTTCCACATCACCCACATCCGCGACAGCGTCGGCATGGCCCTGTCCGGTGGCGAGCGCCGGCGGGTGGAAATCGCCCGCGCCCTGGCCATGGAACCCGCCTTCATCCTGCTGGACGAACCCTTCGCCGGCGTCGACCCGATCTCCGTGAGCGACATCAAGCACATCATCCGCCACCTTCGGGACAAGGGCATCGGCGTGCTGATCACCGACCACAACGTGCGGGAGACGCTGGATATCTGCGAGAACGCCTACATCGTCTCCGGGGGGCATATTATTGCTTCCGGGAGTTCGGAAGAGATTCTGGCGAATCAGCAGGTGAAGGAGGTGTATCTGGGGGATGAGTTCCGGCTCTAACGGTGCCAGGGTAAAGATGGGGTCAGATGAAAGTTTTCATCAGACCCCTGAGTCAGACGCCACCCCAGGGGTCAGAAGAACGCCTTCTTCTGACCCCGAGTTAGATTTGGGCACGAGCTAAAGGTCTAAGCTGGGGTCTGAAGAAAGCTTTCTTCTGACCCCGAGTTAACTTCAAGCACGAGCCAAGAGTCTAAGTTGGGGTCAGATGAAGGTCTTCATCAGACCCCTGAGTTAAGACCCCTGAGTTAAGACCCCGGAGTTAAGAACCCCTGAGTTACCTTTCATGTTCAATCTGGCCCCCGTTTCCAGTAAACTCGGCAAAGAACTTGCTTGCTACGGCAACTAGCTAGCATACAAAGCATTTTTTCTCTGATGCCAAGGCGACAGAGCGTGACGAGTAACGGATCCTGAACGTATGGTGATGAAAGCTTCATTACAGTTAAAGCTGGGTCAAAGCCTGACCATGACACCCCAGCTGCAACAGGCGATCCGGCTTCTGCAGCTCTCCACCCTCGATCTGCAACAGGAAATCCAGCAGGCCCTCGATTCCAATCCGATGCTGGAAACCTCCGAGGACGACGACCACGCCGACGCGCCGGCGGACAACACCGAAAACCGGGACGACAACGACCACGAACAGGGTTCCACTGCCAGCGCCGAGAGCAGTGATGACTGGGACGACGCCGGCCCGGACTGGACCAACGAGAGCGAGGTCCCGGACAACATCCCCGATGACCTGCCGGTCGACACCGCCTGGGACGACATCTATCAGTCCGCCCCGGCGTCTTCAGCCCGCAATGACGACGACAACGAGCAGGATTTCGAGACCCGCAATTCGCCCACGGAAACCCTGCACGATCACCTGGAATGGCAGATCAACCTGACTCCCATGAGCGAGCGGGACCGGGCCATCGCCCATGCCCTGCTCGATGCGGTGGATGACCGCGGCTACCTGACCAGCCCGCTGGAGGAAATCCATGCCGGCCTGCAGGACGACACCGACGAGGATCCCCTGGAACTGGACGAGGTGGAAGCCGTACTGCACCGGTTGCAGCATCTGGACCCGGCTGGCGTGTTTGCCCGGGATCTGCAGGAATGCCTGCTGATCCAGCTCAACCAGCTGCCGCCGGACACCCCCTGGCTGGCCCAGGCCCGATTGGTAATTACCCACTACATCAACCTCCTGGGTAACCGCGACTACGCCCAACTGCTGCGCAGAAGCCGTTTGAAGGAAGATCAGCTGCGGGAAGTCCTGGCGCTGATCACCGGTCTCAACCCGCGGCCCGGCGATGTCATCGACCACGGCGAGCCGGATTACGTCATCCCCGATGTCATCGTCAGCAAACACAACGGCCGCTGGCGGGTGGAACTGAATCCGGAAATTGCCCCCCGCATCCGCGTAAATGCGAGCTATGCTTCTCTTATAAGGCGTGCGGACAGCAGTGCAGACAACACCTACCTGCGGGATCAATTGCAGGAAGCCAAGTGGTTCATCAAGAGCCTGCAGAGCCGGAACGAGACCCTGCTGAAGGTGGCCACCCGCATCGTGGAGCACCAGCAGGGCTTCCTGGACCAGGGTGAGGAGGCGATGAAGCCGCTGATCCTGTCCGACATTGCCCAGGCCGTGGAAATGCATGAATCCACGATCTCCCGGGTGACCACGCAGAAATACATGCATACGCCCCGTGGCATCTTTGAGCTGAAGTACTTTTTCTCCAGCCATGTCAGCACGGATGAAGGGGGTGAATGTTCCTCAACGGCGATTCGCGCGATGATCAAGAAACTGATTGCCGCGGAAACTCCCAAAAAGCCATTGAGTGACAGTAAAATTGCAGCCATGCTAGGAGAACAGGGCATCAAGGTGGCAAGACGCACCGTGGCCAAGTACCGGGAGGCGATGCATATTCCGCCTTCCAATGAACGCAAACGACTGGTGTAACAACAGGAGACGCCTATGCAACTCAATATTTCAGGCCATCACGTAGAACTGACTCCCTCCCTCAAGGATTATGTCACCGAGAAGTTCAACAAGCTGGAGCGCCACTTTGACCACATTTCCAACTGTCAGGTGACCCTGGAAGTCGAAAAGGTGCGCCAGATTGCGGAGGGGACTCTGCATGTAGCGGGTGGCGGTGAAATTCATGCAAAGGCCGAGAACGAGGACATGTACGCAGCGATCGATGCCCTGATCGACAAGCTGGATCGTCAGGTTCTCAAGTACAAGGAAAAGAACGTAGACCGGATGCACGGTAACGGACAACGTTAACAGTCCGTCTCCATGCTGGAATCCAATGGCGCTGCGGCACTTCGGGTGTCGCAGCCTTTTTTTTACGGAAATGCAGTCGATCCATGAGCGACACATCCCTGACCATAGACAACATCCTTGTACCGGAGCTGACCCTCTGCCGGGTGCCGGCATCAAGCAAGAAGCGGGTTCTGGAGTTCATCGCTGAAAAGATCCACCAGCAGGATGAAACCCTCAGCGACACCGAGATCTTCAACAACCTGATCGCACGGGAGCGGCTCGGAAGCACCGGAATCGGCCAGGGGATTGCCATCCCCCACTGCCGCCTGGAAGGCCTGGACCGGGTGATCGGTGTGCTGATGACGCTGGATGAGAGCGTCGAGTTCGATGCCATCGATAACCAGCCCGTGGACCTGGTGTTTGCCCTGATCGTGCCCAAGGAGGCGACCAGCGAACACCTGGAGCTGCTGAGCCAGCTGGCCGAGAAATTCAATGAGCGCTCCTTCTGCAACAGGCTGCGCGAGTGCGAGGATGCCAGGACCCTGTACGAACGCATGACAGCCGCTAACGGCTGACCCCTACTGTACCGGAGGCACACTGGGCATGAAGTTGATCATCGTGAGTGGCAGATCAGGCTCAGGCAAGAGTACCGCACTGCATGTACTGGAAGACTTGGGCTTCTACTGCATCGACAATCTTCCCATCGGGTTGCTGTTTCCGTTAACCCGGGAAGCGGCCGCGCAGGCAACCCCGGGCCGGCTGAACAAGATGGCCGTGAGCATTGATGCCCGGAACCTGTCCGGGGAGCTCGCCAATTTCGAGGATATCTACAGCCAGCTCCAGGAAACCGGCATTACCGTGGAAATCATTTTCCTGGACGCCGACGAACAGTCCCTGCTCCAGCGTTTCCATGCCACCCGCCGGAAGCACCCCCTGAGTGACGACAGGACCTCCCTGCGCGAGGCCATCACCAGCGAGAAGAAACTGCTGGAGCCGCTGTCCAAGCTTGCCGACCTCTATATCAACACCACCGGCATGTCGATGTACGAGCTGCGGGACCAGGTCAAGCAACGGGTGGTGGGCCGCAAGGAGCAGGAGCTGGCCCTGTTGTTTCAGTCCTTCGGTTTCAAGCACGGGGTTCCGCTGGACTCCGATTACGTATTCGATGTCCGATGCCTGCCCAATCCCTACTGGGACACGAGCCTGCGCAAGTACGTGGGTACCGACCAGCCGGTGATCGATTTCCTGGAGCGGGAGCCGGCCAGTCGAAAGATGGTCGATGACCTGATCGCCTTCCTGGACACCTGGCTGCCCGGCTTTGCCGAAAGCAACCGCAGCTACATGACCATTTCCATCGGCTGCACCGGCGGCCAGCACCGCTCCGTGTATATCTGCGAGCAACTGGGCAAGCATTTCCGCGAACACTACAACAACGTGCAGGTGCGCCACACCGAGCTGCCCCACCTGCAAGCCCGGGGGGAGACCTGAACCACCATGATCCGCCGCCCCGTCACCATCATTAACAAACTCGGCCTGCACGCCCGCGCCACCGCCAAACTGGTGGCCACCGCCTCCGAGTTCGATAGCCAGGTCCGGATTGCCCGCAACGGCCGCGAGGTGGACGCCAAGAACATCATGCAGGTGATGATGCTCGCCGCCAGCCAGGGTACCGAGGTGGAACTGATTGCCGAGGGACCGGATGAGGAAGAGGCGGTTGATGCGCTGGTGGCGTTGATTGATGACTACTTCGGTGAGGGGGAATGAGGGGCCGATGCACAGGGGTCTGGATGCACAGGGGTCTGGATGCACAGGGGTCTGGATGCACAGGGGTCTGAAGAAAGCCTTCTTCTGACCCCGAGTTCGACTAATCCTCCGCGCCAGGCCTGAAAATGGGGTCAGAAGAAAGCCTTCTTCAGACCCCTGGGGTTGCGACTAATCCTCCGCGCCAGACCTGAAAATGGGGTCAGAAGAAAGTGTTCTTCAGACCCCTGGGGATTTAACCCCGTTTTCACTCACCTGTAACGCCTAACTCCGCTATAATAAAGGCGTTTTCAGCAAGCAGGTGATCCATGACCGATATTCTGGAAAAAAGCCAGGCCAAGCAGCGTTTGCGCTCACTGAGTGAGGCGCTGGATAGTGGTGCCCTCAAGCAGGTTTCCCGCATCCTCAATGGCGGCCTGAGCCCCAGTGATATCGCCCACCTTCTGGAATCCTCCCCTCCCCGCCAGCGGGCCCTGCTCTGGAATCTGGTGGAGAAGGACCTGGAGGGTGAAGTCCTCCAGTACCTCAGCGATGACATCCGTAGCTACTTCCTGAGTCAGCTGAACGCCCAGGAACTGGCGGACATCATCGAGGATTTCGAGTCGGACGACCTCGCCGACTTGCTGCAGCAGCTGCCGGATACAGTGATCCAGGAAGTCCTGGACACCATGGACGAGCAGGACCGTCTCCGGGTCGAGGAAGTACTGTCCTACCCGGAGGACACCGCCGGCGGTCTGATGAACACGGACACCATCACGGTGCGCCCGGACATCAGTATCGACGTTGTGCTCCGTTACCTGCGCCGGCACCGCAACCTGCCGCCGATGACTGACAGCCTGATCGTGGTCAGCCGGAGGGATGATTTTATCGGCGTGCTGCCGATCACCCGAATCCTGGTGTCCAACCCCGCGGCGACCGTGCGGGAAGTCATGGACACCGAAGTCGAACCCATTCCCGTGACCCTATCCGACACCAAGGTAGCGACCATGTTCGAGCGCTACGACCTGATCTCGGCGCCGGTGGTCAACGAGGAAGGCCGACTGCTGGGGCGCATCACCATCGATGACGTGGTCGACGTTATCCGGGAAGATGCCGATCATTCGCTGATGAGCATGGCCGGTCTGGACGAGGACGAAGACACCTTCGCCCCGGTGTGGAAAACCACCCGCCGCCGGGCGGTATGGCTGGGAATCAACCTGATTACCGCATTCATCGCCTCAGGGGTGATCGGTCTGTTCGAAGCCACCATCAGCAAGGTGGTCGCCCTGGCGGTGCTCATGCCCATCGTCGCCAGCATGGGCGGCATTGCCGGCAGCCAGACCCTCACGCTGGTGATCCGCGGCATGGCGGTGGGCCAGATCAGCGGCGCCAACGTGCGATGGCTGCTGAATCGGGAATTTTTTGTCGGCGCACTCAACGGGCTGTTCTGGGCCCTGGTGGTGGCCACAGCCGCAGCGGCCTGGTTCCAGGACCTGCTGATCGGCGGCATTATCGCCGCTGCCCTGGTCATCAACCTTGTGGCCGCGGCGTTTGTTGGCACCATGCTGCCGCTGTTTCTCAAGTCCCGGAACATTGATCCGGCACTGGCCGGAAGCGTGATTCTCACCACGGTGACGGATGTGGTGGGGTTTATGGCGTTTCTGGGGCTGGCGACGATTTTTTATGCGTGAGCGTTGCAACTGAACATGGGGTCAGATGAACAAGTTCATCAGACCCCTGAGGTGGGCGCGAATATGGGGTCTGATGAAAGCCTTCATCTAACCCCTGAGGTGGCCGCGAACTCGGGGTCTGAAGAAAGCCTTCTTCTGACCCCTTCTTCACGCACGCCCCGGAGTCAGGATTGAAAATGGGGTCAGATGAAAGCGTTCATCTGACCCCGACTTAGGCTTTAGGTAGCAACTATGACAGATCAACACGACGACGAATTCCAGGAAGACCTCGGTCCCAGCAAATCCCAGATCAAGCGGGAAATGCATGCCCTGCAGGAAGTGGGCAAGCGCATGCTGGACCTGAGTGACGAGCAGCTCAACAGCCTGCCCATCAGCGATACCCTGAAAGCGGCCATCGTTGAATCCCGGCGAATCCGCAAGCATGAGGCACGCCGGCGGCACCTGCATTACATCGGCAAGGTCATGCGTAACGAGGAAGACCCGGAAGCCATCGAACGTGGCCTGGATGCTTTTGATTCCGGCAGCGCCGAGCATACCCGCCGCCATCACCTGGCCGAGCGCTGGCGTGACCGGATGGTGGCCGAGGGGGATTCGGCGGTTGGCGAGTTTATTGACTACTGCCCGTCGGCGGATATCCAGCACCTGCGCAACCTGGCACGGAATGCGAAGCGGGATGCCGAGAAGGAGAAGAATACCGGGCAGGCGAAGAAGCTGTTTCGGTATTTGCGGGAGTGTATTGACGAGGTTGAATAGGGAGAAATTGGGGTCATCCTCCCCCCCTAGGGGTCTGAAGAACGCCTTCTTCTGACCCCGTTTTCAGATGCAGCTTCGGGATCAGACGCCAAGATGGGGTCAGATGAACGAGTTCATCAGACCCCTGAGCCAGGAAGAAGTCGGGGTCATCCCGCCAAGGGGTCTGAAGAACGCTTTCTTCTGACCCCGTTTTTAGATGCGATCCCGGAGTTTGGCCTGAACAAGGGGTCAGATGAAGGTTTTCATCAGACCCCTGAGTCGGAATCAGACGCCAAAATGGGGTCAGATGAACGAGTTCATCAGACCCCGGCGTTAGCCCTCTGAGTTAAACCAGCCGCCGGTGTTCCCACACCGGCATGTTTGCCCTCACCTGCTTCAGTCGCTCCAGGTCCAGCTCGGCGGTAATCACTCCGGGGCCGTCTTCTTCGCGTTCCGCGATAATTTTGCCCCAGGGGTCGCAGATAAGGGTGTGGCCGTAGGTGCGGCGGCGTTCGCTGTTCTGGCCGCCCTGGCCGGGGGCGACGACCCAGACCTGGTTTTCGATGGCCCTGGCGCGGATCAGGGCGTGCCAGTGGGCATCGCCGGTTTGCCAGGTAAAGGCGCTTGGCAGGCAGACCCAGTCAGCACCCTGCTCCCGCAAGAGCCTGAACAGCTCCGGGAAGCGCAGGTCGTAGCAGATGGCCATCCCGAGCTTGCCCACCGGCGTATCCACGGTCATCACCTGCTCCCCGGGCTCAAAGGTGTCCGATTCCCGGTACTGGCCGTGTGCATCGTCCACTTTGGCGTCGAAGAGATGGATCTTGTCGTAACGGCCCACTTCCTGGCCCTGGTCGTCATACACCAGGCAGGTGGCCCGCACCCGATCCCCGATTTCGGTACCATCCGGTCTCTGTGCCAGCGGCAGGGAACCACCCACAATCCAGATTCCGAGTTTCCGGGCCTGGGCTGACAGGAATTCCCGGATCACCGGCTTTTCGCCAGCCTCGGTGCGACCACAGTCGATCATATCGGCGGTGGACAGCACCGCGAAGTTCTCCGGCAGCACCGCCACTTTCGCCCCCTGCCGGGCGGCTTCGGCCAGCAAGTGCTCCGCTTCCCGCAGGTTCGCCTCGATGTCCCTCGTGCTCACCATCTGAATCGCGGCTACCCGCTGTTTTGTCTGTGTGCTCATAAAATCCTTCTCCACTCGCACTATTCGCCGGTGTCGAAGACCCGGCGCAGGTCTACCTCGGGATTATCCCAGGTCCCGGTAACACTATAGGTGGCACTGGTCAGTTTACTCAACGGGTCGCCGAGAACCTTGTCCAGTACGAACAGCGCACCGCCGATTGGCGCGCCGGCCCCCATCAGCAGGGCTGCCAGCGGCAGGTTCTGGGTGAGCGGTAACACGACCACCAGCCGCATATCCAGGGTTTCCTCGGACAAGTCCGTGTTGCCGCTGAGTTTGAACGCGCCCGAGGGACCGACAATCTGCAGTTCCGGATTCATGGTCACCAGACCATTGGTGATCCGGGCCTTGCCTGAAATGGCGTCGAACGCCACACCGCGTTCGTAAAGATCCGAGAAATCCAGTTGCAGGCGTCGCCAGAGGGTGTCCGTATTGAGCAGGTTAAAAATACGGAACACCTGGGCGGTGTTGTTCTGCTCCAGGATGATGCCTTCGTCCAGCCGCAGGCTGACGGTTCCACTCACCTCCCGCATAGAGAAATCATCCGGCCGGCCGGGCCAGTCCAGATCCAGCTCGATATTGGTCTGCTGGTTTTCCAGCGGAATTTCGGTGCCGAACAACTGGTTCAGGTCGGTCAGGGCACCCCCCGTGACCGAGCCGGCAAAGCGGCTGACTTCCCGGTCAGCAGCGATGCTCCAGGTCATTTCCCCCAACAGAGTCAGGGAGTTCAGGCGGCCCTCGATGTCGTTGACCTTGAGCTGAAATGGCTCCGGGCGCAGAAAGAAAGTCCAGGTGCCCAGACTCTCATCGTTGAGCTGAAGGTCGGCAATGCTGACATCGATGTCCGGCCAGCTGCCCATATCCAGCGCCCGAAACGCTTCCAGTTGCTCTTCAAGGGTCAGCAATTCAGGCTGGGCTTCCCGTTGTTCATCGTCGCGGACCAGTCTTAGCACCTCAAAATCGGCCTTGACCGGCTCGTCGCTGTCCGGAAGCACGACCCGGCCCACCGCCCGCTCGGAACGGGTGCTGACGACCCAGCGATCCTCCAGTTCAAGCGCATTGATCGTGATATTCCTGAGGGTATGGGATCCCAGGTAAAGGTGGCCCAGGGTCAGGTCAAAACCGGTGTCGTGCCAGAGGAAATCAAAGCCCATCCGGTTCTCCCAGCTGCCCGCGATCCGCAGCCCCTCTTCCGCCCTCGGGTCAATGGTCGCCTCGAGCGGCGCCTGTTCCTCGGCGCTCTTGGCCAGTGGTTCCGGCCAGTCCACCTCAAGCCCCTCGAGATTGGAACGTACCTGGATACCGGATGTGGTATCGGCCCCGACCGTCAACGCAGCGGAATAATCCAGGGTACCGTTGAGGCCGAATCCGCTGTCACTCTCCAGACCGGCCTGGCGGAAGACCTCCGGCACCGTGAGCTGACCATCCTGGCGAATGGCAAGACCCTGGCCCTCTGCTCCGACACTGAGGCTGACCGCAACCGGGTCACCAAAGAACCGGGCCTGGATGGGGCCGCCGGAGAAGCCATCGACGGTATGATAGGTGAGATCGCCCGAGAGCTCCGTCCAGCTCAGATCGGCGCCGGGATAACGCACCGAGCCATTGGACGTCTGAACCCGGGCCTGGACCACCGGCTCGCCCCCGTCGCCCAGGGGCAACTCGAGATCCAGGTTCAGGTCGTAGTCACCTCCGTACTCCAGGCTGCGCG
Source organism: Marinobacter pelagius (assembly GCF_900114925.1). Taxonomy (GTDB): domain Bacteria; phylum Pseudomonadota; class Gammaproteobacteria; order Pseudomonadales; family Oleiphilaceae; genus Marinobacter; species Marinobacter pelagius. Next base: position 58,923 of record NZ_FOUR01000003.1, read on the forward strand.
CTTCGGCCCCGGCCATCTCGCCCAGCGGGCTGTTGTCCATCCAGAAGGGTACGGCATCGCCGGGTACACGGGCGGCGGCATCCACATAGAGCCGGGTGCCCTCACCGGGAATCACCTTCACCCGGCTTGGGCGGAGTTCCAGACCGCCGGTCCGTCCAGATTCCAGCTGAACGTCGGTGTTGCCGTTGTGGATATCCACCCTGCCCCGCGCCGACGTCACTTCCGGCCAGCGTTCGTCGTAACGCACCGTCGCGTCCTCGAAGGTGTACCACATGGATGAGACGAACGCCCCCCGGGGCGCATCGCGGCCGATCTGGCCATGGCCATAGTAGACACCCTCGGTGATCCGCGCTTCGGTGATCGCCGTGGTCAGCCATTCATACAGGCCCGGGTTCACTACCTTTGCCGGCACGAAATCTGCCAGCATCCCGGCTCGCCCGTCCTCGATTCCGATGCGCAGGCCCAGGTTGTCTTCACCCTCACGGTCCATGCGCAGATCAAAGGCGCCGGTCAGGGTGGTGTTGTCGCCATAGCCCATGCGGATATTGTCTGAATACACCCGGGTGATGGGACCGTCCAGCAGCCAGGCGACCGTGCCCTTAACTTCCCGGAATGACCAGTCGTCGAGGAACAGCCGGGGAAAGCCGAGGCTGACTGACTCTCCGGAGGGTACCAGCTCCACGGAACCGGAATTACGGCGCAGGGAGATCCGGCCATTAAGACCGGAGGCGCCGGGCGCGCCGCCGTGGGCCTGGACCCGGACGTCACGAAGCACGCCGGTGAGCTCGAATTCCGCCAGCTCCCGGGCCGGAAGCCTCAGATGCGCCCGATCCAGATAACCTGCCGGACGATAATTCTGCAACGCACGACCCGCTCGCTCAGGCAGCAGGGGCAGGACCGCAAGCAAATGACGCAGGGGCCCGAGGGGCAGTGCATCCGCCACCACTTCGACATCCCCGCCCTCCCGGGGCATCAAGCGCACACTGAACGGCGGCACCGTGACCTCATCCCAGGTCCACTGGAGTTCCTGCAGGTGGAGTTCTCCCCGTGAAACCACAGCGTTTCCGCCGTTCTCCGCCCGGCGCCAGCCGAAACGGGCACTGATGTTCTCAATCGGCGCCAACGACTCGCTGCCCGCACCCAGTTGCAGATAGGGCGTCTGAACCGAGCCACTTGCCTGCTGTAACAGGCCGTCCCGGAAGGTCAGCCAGAGCTGCCCGCCAAGATCAAAGCCCTCCACCCGCAGGGTTCGCCACTGGTAGTCATCAATCAGGCCATCGAACAGCCGGCCGGAAGCGACATCCAGGTATAGCTGGCCGGTGAAGTCACCACGGAAGAAGTGCCGCCCGACCAGGCTGAAGCTGGCCAGTTGCTGTGTGGTGCCCGGCTGCATGGCTCGCCCCGAGGCCCGGAACAACCCGCGATGGTAGACCAGATCCAGCTGGGGAATCTCGAGATGACGCAACTGGCCCTGGTTGTCCCGGATCGCCAGATTGACGCGGGTGAGTTTGACGTAGGGATCGGACAGCCAGCGCCCCGCCAGATCAAGCCATTCCTGGAACTGGTTCCGGGCGGGTGCCGGCAACTCGGCACCCTCGACACCAACCTCGCCATCGGGGGTCTGATTGAGGGTCAACTCCAGACCATCGGCCTCGAAGGCTTCGAAGATCACACGGAAGCGGAACAGGGAGGATAGGAAGTCCAGACGGATCCGGAGGTGTTGCAGGCGGGCGACATAGTCACCGGTGCCGGGTTCGATGATGTCGATATCCCGCGCCAGCACGGTCGGATCCAGCCAGTTCCAGCGGGCATCGAGGCCACCGATCTCCACCTGCTTGCCGGTGCGCGCCGAGAGTTCGAGTTCGAGGTCGTCCCGGAAGCTGTCAATATTCTGGGTCAGTTGCCGTCCGATGCCCGCGTACAGCGCGAACAGCAGTAGCACCGCCAGCAGGGACCACCACACCAGGCTCGACAGCCGTGCGGCGAGGCGTACCGGCCGGCTTTCGGGGGGCAGGTCCGACAGCGGCGGCCCGTGATCGGCTGAGGACATGGATTTCGTTACTCCCCGGGCCGGTAACCTGCGCGGGTATCAGAGCAGGACAACATCGTACTGCTCCTGGCTGTAGAAAGGCTCCACCTGGAAGCGGATGGTCTTGGCAATGAAGGTCTCAAGGTCGGCCACGTTGTCGGACTCTTCGTCCAGCAACCGATCCACCACCTTCTGGGAGGCCATCACCAGGTAACTCTCGGCATCGTAGGCCCGGTTGACCCGGAGGATTTCCCGGAAGATCTCGTAACAGACGGTCTCCGCGGTTTTCAGGAAGCCCCGGCCGTCACACACCGGGCAGGGTTCGCACAGTACCTGGCCCAGGCTTTCGGTGGTGCGTTTGCGGGTCATTTCCACCAGACCCAGTTCGGACACGCCGGTGATCTTGGTCTTGGCGTGATCCCGTTCCAGCATCTTCTCCAGCATACGGTGGACCTGGCGCTGGTGCTCGGAATCCTCCATGTCGATGAAGTCGATGATGATGATGCCACCGAGGTTGCGCAGCCGCAGCTGACGGCTGATCGCCCGGGCCGCTTCCAGGTTGGTCTTGAAGATAGTTTCTTCCAGGTTCCGGTGGCCCACGAACGCACCGGTGTTGATATCGATGGTGGTCATCGCCTCGGTCTGGTCGATGATGACGTAACCGCCGGATTTGAGCTGAACCTTGCGGCTCAGGGCCTTCTGGATCTCATCCTCCACCGAGTACAGATCGAAGATCGGACGCTCACCCGGGTAGTACTCCACCATGTCCGCGAACTCGGTGACGAACTCCCGGACGAACTCCATCACCCGCTGGTAGCTCTCCCGGCTGTCGATCCGGACCTTCTCGGTCTGGGGCCGAACCAGGTCGCGGATGGTGCGGATAAACAGTGGCAGATCCTGGTACACCACCGCCGGGGCCTGGACCTTGGCGATGCGCTCCTGGATGGACTGGCTCAGCCGGTGCAGGTATTTCATGTCACCGATCAGGTCCTCGGCCGGGGCTGCCTCGGCAGCGGTCCGGATGATGTACCCGCCCTTCACATCGGTGCTTTCTGAAGAGGCTTCCTCGAGCAGGGTCTTGAGCCGTTCCCGCTCGTTGTCGTCTTCGATGCGCTGGGAGATACCAATGTGACTGACGCCCGGCATGAACACCAGGTACCGGGACGGAATCGACAACTGGGTGGTGAGGCGGGCGCCCTTGGTGCCAATGGGGTCCTTGGTTACCTGCACCACCAGGGACTGGCCTTCCCGCAGCAGGGTACGGATATCCGGGACAGTTTTAGGACCTTCGGTCAGTTCCTCTGCTCCGGACTGGCCGGTGATCACATCCGAGGCGTGGATAAAGGCGGCGCGTTCCAGGCCAATATCGACGAACGCGGCCTCCATGCCCGGCAGCACGCGGACAACCTTGCCCTTGTAGATGTTGCCCACGATGCCCTTGCGGCTGGTGCGCTCGATGTAGGCCTCCTGCAACATGCCGTTTTCCACCAGGGCGACCCGGGTTTCCACCGGCGTAACGTTGATCAGGATTTCTTCACTCATTCTTGGCTCTCCAGACTGCTTGGCCAGTTCGTCCATACCGGGAAGCCGGCCTGGGCCAGAAGTTCGGCGGTCTGCTGCAACGGCAGTCCGACCACGGCGCTGTAACTTCCCCTGAGTTCCTTCACAAAAATACCACCAAGACCCTGGATTCCATAACTTCCGGCCTTGTCCATGGGCTCCCCACTGGCAACATAGGCGTTGATCTCGTCCCCGCCAAGTTTCCGGAACTGTACATCAGTGACCACCAGGCAGGATCGGCACTGCCCGCGGTGTGCCAGCGCCACTGCGGTCATCACCTGATGAACCTCGCCCGAGAGCCGCGCCAGGGTGGCGCAGGCATCAGTCCGGTTCACCGGCTTACCCAGGATCTCTCCGCCGAGGACCACCGACGTATCGGAACCAATAACCAGTGCCTCCGGGTGCTCCGCGGCCACCGCCAGGGCTTTTTCCCTGGCCAGACGCTCGACGTAGGCTTCGGCCGACTCGGCCGGTTCCGGGGTTTCGTCCACATCGGCCGGCCGGGTTGTGAAGTCCAGCCCGATCTGCTTCAGCAGTTCCGCCCGGCGCGGTGAGGCGGAGGCAAGAATGAGGTGCGACATCGCTAACCCAGTTTCCGGTTTATGTTATCAAGGAGTACACAGACCACCGGCCAGATCAAGGCACTGGTCGCGGCCGGCCAGAGGTAACCGAACCCGGAATCCCCTTCGGCCCCGAGCAGCTGCTTGATGAAATGCACCAGCATCTGGTTGATACCCAGCAACAGGAACACCATCAGACATTGCTGGGGCATGGGGTACATACGCAGGCGCTGGTGGATGGTCAGCACCAGGAAGGCAATCAGGCCCATGGCCAGGGCATTCACGCCCAGGGGGGTCGCTTCGAGCACATCCAGCAGCAGCCCCAGAAACCAGGCCAGGAGAATGCCGAACTGGGCGGGGGCCCGGAAGGTCCAGTAAAACACCACCAGACCCAGCCACTCGGGACGGAACTCGAACCAGCCCACCGGGAACAGGGAGATGCTCAGCACCAGAGCCAGCACCACGGATAGCACGAAGACCGGATAACTGATTACCGACAACATCAGCTGTCCTCCCCGGATTCAGGAGCCTGGTCGGCGGTTTCTTCCGGCTCACTGGTCTCGGGCGGGAAAACCGCCAGGACCAGGCGGCTCTGGTTCAGCTCCGCCTTGGGGGTGGCCTGGATGGAAACAAACGGCTCGCCCGGCTCCTTGTTGATTCGTGACACTTCGGCCACCGGATATCCCCGGGGGAAGCGACCACCGAGGCCCGAACTGACCAGCAGGTCGCCCTCGCGGATATCGGCAGTGTCCGGCACATGCACCAGTTCCAGGGATTCCGGATTGCCGGTACCCAGCAGGACCGCCCTCAGGCCGTTGCGGACCACTTCCACCGGCACCGCGTGGCTGCTATCGGAGACCAGCAACACCCTGGAGGTGATCTGGCTCGCCTGCACCACCTGCCCCATCAGACCCTGGGCATCAAGGATCGCCTGACCCGGATTGACGCCGTCACTCAGGCCCTTGTTGATAATGATTTCATGGGAGAAGGGGTCGGGCGACACGCCCACCACTTCGCCAACAATGACTCGATCATCCAGCACTTCCGAGGAATTCATCAGCCGGCGCAGTTCGTTATTTTCGGAGGCCAGTGCCGCGTACTTGAGGGCACGACGCTCGAGGATGAGCAGGCGCGCGCGGAGGTCTTCGTTTTCCTGCTGGAGGTCTTCTTTAGACACGAAAAGACCGGAAAACCAGTCGCTGAATTCGTAGGGGGCATTGCCCAGCCAGTACACGGGGGCAAGACCGGTGGCAATGGTACTGCGCACCGATGAGAGCTTGTCAAAACGAGCATCGGCAACGATTAACGCTGCCGATACCAGTATGATCAGGAAGAGTCTGAACCCCGGTACGGGGCCCTGGACAAAGATGGTTTTAATGGCCAGTCCTCCCCACGGGCTTAGCCCTCCTGGGAGAACATTCCGATGCCACCGCGATCAATGACTTCCAGTGCCTTACCGCCACCCCGGGCGACGCAGGTCAGCGGGTCCTCGGCGATGATCACCGGCAGACCGGTCTCTTCACTGATGAGTTTGTCCAGTCCACGCAGCAGGGCGCCGCCGCCGGTCAGCACGATGCCGCGCTCGGCGATGTCGGAGGCCAGTTCGGGGGGCGACTGTTCCAGGGCGCTCTTGACGGTCTGGACGATCTGGGCCAGGGATTCCTGCAGGGCGTCGAGAATCTCTTCGCTGTTCAGGGTGAAGGCCCGGGGCACGCCTTCGGCCAGGTTGCGGCCGCGCACGTCGATCTCGCGGACTTCCAGGCCTTCGTAGGCACAGCCGATCTCGTGCTTGATGCGCTCGGCGGTGGAGTCACCGATGAGGCTGCCGTAGTTGCGGCGCACGTAGGTGACGATGGCTTCGTCGAACTTGTCACCACCGACCCGTACGGATTCGGCGTAGACGATGCCGTTCAGGGAGATGATGGCGATTTCGGTGGTACCACCGCCGATGTCGACGATCATGGAGCCGCTGGCTTCTTCAACCGGCAGGCCGGCACCGATGGCGGCGGCCATCGGCTCTTCGATCAGGAATACTTCCCGGGCGCCGGCGCCGAGTGCGGATTCACGGATGGCCTTGCGTTCCACCTGGGTGGATTTGCTGGGCACACACACGAGCACGCGCGGGCTCGGGGTGATGAAGCTGTTCTCGTGCACTTTGTGGATGAAGTGCTGGAGCATTTTTTCGGTGACGACGAAGTCGGCGATCACACCATCTTTCATGGGGCGGATGGCGGTGATGTTGCCCGGTGTACGGCCGAGCATGCGCTTGGCTTCGGAGCCGACGGCGGCGACCATTTTCTGGGAACCACTCGTGCGGATGGCAACCACGGATGGCTCGTTCAGGACGATACCCCGCTCTCGCACATATATAAGGGTGTTTGCGGTGCCCAGGTCGATGGACAGGTCGCTGGAGAAGATGCCTCGGAGTCTTTTGATCAACATTCGTGTAGTTTCAACCTGAGAGTTGCGGTTGCGAAAAGAATGCGGCAACTTTAGCAGTGAGCACCTACTCAGGCAAGGCGCCATCGGGGCCCCAGCCTTACCATTGTCACATTTTCCGAATTGTTTCAGGCCCTCCCGCGATTGTTCGAATCTGTTACCATAGTCGATTGATTCTGACTTCGGTGAAAAGGCCCTCAGGGCCTGGTGCAAGAATGCTTGGGGGACGGCTTTCCAAAACACGCTCCTTCGGCACGTCCCTGTGACGCTTGGGCTCCGCCATCCATGGCTCCGCACAGTTTTGGAAAGCCGTCCCCCAAGCATTCCCGGGCTTGTGAGTTGCCTTCAACCCGGAAGCACAGGCACCGACTCGACTTTTCATTAAATAATCTTCACAGACTGGAGGCCACGTGAGCATTTCCCGCGAGGACATTGAAAAAGTTGCCGTGCTCGCCCGCATCAAGGTGGACGACGAGCAGGTTTCGGCACTGGAGAAGGATCTGGGCAACATTCTGGATCTGGTGGATCAGCTGAGTGCCGCAGATACCGATTCCGTGGAGCCGATGGCGCATCCGCTGGATGCGGTTCAGCGGTTGCGGCCGGATGAGGTGACCGAGACCAATCAGCGGGAGGCGTTCCAGGCGATCGCGCCGGCGACCGAGGACGGTCTGTATCTGGTTCCGAAGGTTATTGAGTGACCCCGGGCGGGAATCAATCATCGGACCATCTGACGACCAGCGATTTCAGGATTCATCATGCATAACAAGTCTGTAGCAGAGCTTTCCCGAGAACTGGAAAGCGGCAAGATCTCCAGTGTGGAGCTGACCCAGCAGTTCCTGGACCGTCTTAAGCAGGAAGACGGCAAGTACAACAGCTTTATTACCATCACCGAAGAGCAGGCGCTGGCCGAGGCCAAAGCGGCTGATGAGCTGCGGGCTGCTGGCAAGGCGACGGCCTGGACCGGGGTGCCTTTTGCCCACAAGGACATTTTCTGTACCAACGGCGTTCGCACCACCTGTGGCTCGAAGATGCTGGAGAACTTCGTGCCGCCGTACGATGCGACGGTGACCGAGAAGTTCCGGCAGGCCGGCGCGGTGTGTCTGGGCAAGACCAATATGGACGAATTCGCCATGGGCTCGTCCAACGAGTCCAGCTATTTTGGTGCCGTGACCAACCCGTGGGGCCTGTCTTCCGGTGAGAAGCGGGTGCCGGGTGGTTCGTCCGGTGGTTCAGCGGCGGCGGTGGCGGCGCGTCTGGTGCCGGCAGCTACGGCAACCGATACCGGCGGTTCGATTCGCCAGCCGGCGGCATTGTGTGGTGTGACCGGCCTGAAGCCGACCTATGGCCGGGTGTCCCGTTACGGCATGATTGCCTTTGCCTCTTCCCTGGACCAGGGCGGCTCGATGGCGCGCACCGCCGAGGACAACGCGCTGATGCTGAACGTGATGGCGGGATTTGATCCGAAGGATTCCACGTCCATCGATCGGGAGGTGCCGGATTACACCGCCACCCTAAACGAGCCATTGAAAGGCCTGAAGATCGGGCTGCCGAAGGAATACTTTACCGACCAGCTGTCTCCGGCGATGGAGGAGCAGGTTCGCAATGCGGTGAAGGAATACGAGAAGCTGGGCGCGACGGTGAAGGAAGTATCCCTGCCGAACGCGAAGCTGGCGATTGCGGCCTATTACGTGATCGCGCCGGCGGAGGCCTCCGCCAACCTGTCCCGGTTTGACGGTGTGCGCTATGGCTACCGCTGCGAGGATCCGAAGGATCTGATGGACATGTATACCCGGACCCGCGCCGAAGGTTTCGGGGCCGAGGTGAAGCGCCGGATCCTGGTGGGCACCTATGCCCTCTCCCACGGTTACTACGATGCCTATTACCTGAAGGCCCAGAAGGTACGGCGGCTCATCCAGCAGGATTTCGCCAATGCCTTCAAGGAAGTGGATGTGCTGATGAGCCCCACCTCCCCGTCTCCGGCATTCGTTCAGGGTGAAAAGACCAACGATCCGGTCACCATGTATCTGGAGGACATTTTCACCATCGCGATCAACCTCGCGGGGCTGCCGGCCATGTCCGTGCCGGCCGGTTTTGTCGACGGGTTGCCGGTTGGCCTGCAGATCATCGGTGACTACTTTGCCGAAGCCCGGCTGCTGAATGCCGCCCACCAGTTCCAGCAGGTGACCGACTGGCACCAGCGTGAACCGAAATAAGCCCGAGAGAGGAGACGAACACATGCAGTGGGATATCGTGATCGGGCTGGAAATTCACGTTCAGCTCGCCACCCAAACCAAGATCTTTTCCGGCTCCAGCACCGCTTACGGTGCCGAGCCCAACACCCAGGCCAACGCCGTTGACCTGGCCATGCCGGGCACCCTGCCGGTACCGAACGAGAACGCCTTCCGCTACGCGGTGATGTTCGGCCTGGCGGTGAACGCCGAAATCGGCCGCCGCTCGGTCTTCGAGCGCAAGAACTACTTCTACCCGGACCTGCCCAAGGGCTACCAGACCACCCAGCTGGAGCAGCCGATTGTCGGCCCCGGGTATGTGGATGTGGACCTGGCCAACGGCGAGACCAAGCGGGTGCGTATTCATCACGCCCACCTGGAAGAGGACGCCGGCAAGTCCCTGCACGAAACTTTTTTTGACGAGCTCGGCCACGGCATGTCCGGCATCGACCTGAACCGGGCCGGCACGCCGCTGATCGAGGTGGTCACCGAGCCGGATATGAACAGCGCCGAGGAAGCGGTCGCGTTCGCGAAAAAGCTGCACAGCATCGTGACCTCCCTGGGCATCTGCGACGGCGATATGTCCCAGGGCTCCATGCGTTTTGACGTCAACATCTCCCTCAAGCCCAAGGGCTCCGACCAGCTCGGCACCCGCACCGAGACCAAGAACCTGAACTCGTTCCGGTTCATGGAACAGGCCATCGCCCATGAGGTGGAGCGGCAGATGGACATCCTGGAAGACGGCGGCCGCATCATCCAGGAAACCCGCCTGTACAACGGCGACCGCGACGAGTCCCGGTCCATGCGGACCAAAGAGGAAGCCAACGACTATCGTTACTTCCCCTGCCCGGATCTGTTGCCGGTGGTGATTGACGATGACTTCATCGAAGACGCCCGCCAACGTCTGCCGGAACTGCCGGACGCCCGCAAGGCCCGTTTCAAGGAGCAGTACGGCCTGAACGACTACGACGCCGGACTGCTATCCGGTGACGCGAAGCTGGCTGCGTTCTTCGAGGAAACGGTTGAGCACGGCAAGGATGCAAAACTGGCCGCCAACTGGATCCAGGGCGAGTTTTCGGCCCGCCTGAACGCGGAAGAGAAGACAGTCGCCGAATCACCGATTACCGGGGCTCAGCTGGGCGATCTGGTGGTGCGCATTGCCGATAACACGGTTTCTTCCGCTGGCGCAAAGAAGGTATTCGAGGCGCTTTGGACCGGCGAGAATGACAATGTGGACGCCATCATTGATGCCAAGGGTCTGAAGCAGGTGTCTGACACCGGTGCCCTGGAGGCCATGGTAGACGAGGTTCTGGCGGGCATGCCGGATCAGGTGGCCCAGTACCAGAATGAGGAAGATCCCAAGAAGCGCAAGAAGATGCTTGGTGGCTTTATGGGGCCATTGATGAAAGCCTCTAAAGGTCAGGGGAACCCGAAGCTCTTTAACGAGATTCTTGTTGAGAAGCTTGGGGGGTAATCTGCTGGCTCTGGGTCGTGGTTTCTTGCTGCGGCCCTGGCCTTTCTGGTTTGGGGGTATCGCACGGGTGGGGCAGGCCTTCCAAAACCCGCTCCTTCGGCACGTCCCTGTGACGCTTGAGCTCCGCCATCCATGGCTCCGCACAGTTTTGGAAGGCCTGCCCCACCCGCGCTTACCAAATTCAGAGTGATAGTCCCGAAAATCATGCCAGCGAAGGCGGCTCAATTTCTCTACGGCATTATGAAATGCTGACTATCACTGAAAGTTGCGAGGCCTTGGCGGGCGGTGCCTCCCAAAAATGTTGAAGGCCAAGGATGGCCTGAAACAAGCGCACATGGGCGAAGCAAACGTTTATGAAGCGAAGCTTCGTGTGCGGCTGAGCGACAGCAATCTGTGATTGCTGGCAGGACCCCGGAGGGGTGCTCGTAGCGGTTTTTGGGAGGCACCGCCCGCCAAGGCCCTCCCGCAAAACCAGAAGGCTAGGAGCCCAGCCCGAGGCCAACTATACCAAGTTGGCCCAAAGGTCGTGCTCGTCAGCATGCTCCACAACGGCCTGGACGATCTGACCGGGCGCCAAGTCAGTCTCGCCGTTAAGGTAAACCATGCCGTCGATCTCCGGAGCATCCGCCTTGGAGCGGCCGATGGCGCCTTCCTCGTCGACTTCGTCGATGAGAACGTCGATGGTCTTGCCGATTTTGGCCTGCAGACGGGCCGCTGAAATCTCGGCCTGCTTGGCCATGAAACGGGCCAGGCGCTCTTCTTTTACATCCTCCGGAACCGCACCTTCCAGTTCGTTGGCCCTGGCACCTTCCACCGGGCTGTAGGTAAACGCACCCACGCGGTCGAGCTGGGCTTCGTCGAGCCAATCCAGCAGGTACTGGAAATCTTCCTCGGTTTCGCCCGGGAAGCCGACAATGAAGGTGGAACGGATGGTCAGTTCCGGGCAGATTTCCCGCCACTTCCTGATGCGCTCCAGGGTCTTGCTGTCATGGGCCGGGCGTTTCATGGCCTTGAGCACTTTCGGGCTGGCGTGCTGGAACGGGATGTCCAGGTACGGCAGGATCTTGCCTTCGGCCATCAGCGGGATGATGTCGTCCACGTGCGGGTATGGGTAGACGTAGTGCAGGCGTACCCAGACGCCCAGCTCACCCAGGGCCTCGCACAGGGCCTGCATTTTGGTCTTCAGCGGACGACCCTGCCAGAAACCGGTGCGGTACTTGATATCCACACCGTAGGCGGAGGTGTCCTGGGAGATGACCAGCAACTCCTTCACGCCGGCATCTACCAGGCGCTTGGCCTCGTCCATCACGTCCCCGATCGGGCGGCTGACCAGGTCGCCGCGCATGGACGGGATGATGCAGAAGGTGCAGCGGTGGTTACAGCCTTCGGAAATCTTCAGGTAGGCGTAATGCCGCGGGGTCAGTTTGATGCCCTGGGGCGGAACCAGGTCCACGAAGGGGTCGTGTTCTTTCTTCGGGGGCACGTACTGGTGAACGGCGCCAACGACCTCTTCATAGGCATGGGGACCGGAGACGGCCAGCACGCCGGGATGGGTTTCGCGGATTTTGTCCGCTTCCACGCCCATGCAACCGGTGACGATGACTTTGCCGTTTTCGTTGATGGCCTCGCCGATGGCATCCAGGGATTCCTGCTTGGCCGCGTCGATGAAGCCGCAGGTGTTGACGACGACAATATCGGCATCGTCGTAGGTGGGCACCACATCGTAGCCGTCCAGGCGAAGCTGGGTCAGGATGCGTTCGGAGTCCACCAGGGCTTTCGGGCAACCCAGGCTGATGAAGCCTACTTTGCCGCCGGTGGCGGCCGTTTCAGTTTTGTCGGTCATAGCGTCTACAGGAATTCCCGGAGCGGCATATCGCCCCTGCAATGAATGAAAGCGCGTAGTTTACCCCACGACAGCGCCGGACTGCAGCCGGGCCGGTGGAATCTACGGATCCGGTGCCAGAATTTTGACGTCTAACGCAGAACGATTTCACAAAACTGCCATGATATGCGTCAGGTGTCTTGCTGTTCACATTTTAAACACATAGAATCTCGAACGCTTAAGTGTTTTTTCTGGAAGGATTTTATGGGAAAGGCAGCCTCTTTTAAGACCAATCAGGCCAGAAGAGTAAGAATGAAAACAACAGCCGCAAAACCCAACCTGCGCAACCAGCAGCGCGTTGATGTCTCGACGGAAATCACCATTGAAAAGCCCGATGGTGAATGCCTGACCTGTTCGGTCGCCAACCTCTCCCGCAGCGGCGTGATGATTTCCTGCACGGAAGAAACCGTAAAGCAGCTCATACCCGGCCGGAAAGTGCCCGCTCCGGGCCACTGGATTCCAGTAAAAACCCGGTTTGCCGTACCTGTGTTGCCCACTCAACCGGTTTCCGTTATTGCCGAAGGCAGCATCGTGAATATGCGCCGGGTTGCGCGGGATGAATTCCATCTCGGCATCCAGTTCGCCGAATTCGAAGGTAACGGTTTCGACTACCTGGACCGCTACGTCTCGAAACTCCTGGCCGACAGCCGCAAGCCTGCAGAGGCTTGAGAGCACCATTCTGGACCACTCAAGACACGGATGAACGCTATATTTTTATAGCTTGATATTCTAGTCGCACTTCTTTTTATGCCATTGCCGGCTTGTTATAGTTGCAAAACGTAACTGCACAGCCACCTACGACGCCCTGCGTCGGCAATGGATGATCATGACCACATATAACCTCACGCACCTGAAACAGCTGGAAGCGGAAAGCATCCACATTATCCGGGAAGTGGCCGCCGAGTTTGATAACCCGGTGATGCTCTACTCCATCGGGAAAGACTCCGCCGTGATGCTGCACCTGGCCCGCAAGGCGTTCTATCCGGGCAAGCCCCCCTTCCCCCTGATGCACGTGGACACCACCTGGAAATTCCGGGACATGATCGACTTCCGGGATCGCAAGGTGAAGGAGTATGGTCTGGACCTGATCGTGCATATTAATGAGGAAGGTGTGAAACAGGGCATCGGCCCGTTTACCCACGGCAGCGCCAAGCACACCGACGTGATGAAGACCCAGTCCCTGAAGCAGGCCCTGGACAAGTACAAGTTCGACGCCGCGTTCGGCGGTGCCCGCCGGGACGAGGAGAAATCCCGCGCCAAGGAACGGGTCTATTCATTCCGGGATGAACATCACCGTTGGGACCCCAAGAACCAGCGCCCCGAGCTGTGGAATATCTACAACGGCAAGATCAACAAAGGCGAAAGCATCCGGGTGTTCCCGCTCTCAAACTGGACCGAGCTGGATATCTGGCAGTACATCTATCTCGAGAACATCGAGATTGTACCCCTGTATTACGCCGCCAAGCGCCCGGTGGTGGAGCGCGACGGCACCCTGATCATGGTGGACGACGACCGCATGCCTCTGAAGGAAGGTGAAGAGCCGATGATGAAATCGGTGCGCTTCCGCACCCTCGGCTGCTACCCGCTGACCGGCGCCATTGAGTCCGAAGCAAACACCCTGCCTGAGATCATCCAGGAAATGTTGCTGGCCACCAGTTCCGAACGCCAGGGTCGGGTGATTGACCATGACTCCGCGGGTTCGATGGAGCAGAAGAAGCGCGAAGGCTACTTCTAGGAGCTGAACATGGGGTCAGATGAAAGCCTTCATCTGACCCCGACTTAACGCCTGATCCGACTTCCAGGGGTCTGAAGAACTCGTTCTTCTGACCCAAGTTAGCGCCAGACTCCGAGTTGAAATCATGAAGATGGGGTCAGAAGAACGAGTTCTTCAGACCCCGGAGTTGAATTGAAAATGGGGTCAGATGAGAGCCTTCATCTGACCCCGACTTTACCCAAAAGGGTTCCAAGCATGTCTCACACCTCAGATCTTATCGCCGAAGACATCCAGGCCTATCTGAAACAGCACGAAAACAAGGAGCTGCTGCGCCTGCTCACCTGTGGCAGCGTCGATGACGGCAAGAGCACCCTGATCGGGCGGCTGCTGCACGACACCAAGATGATCTACGAAGATCACATGGCCAGCCTGAAGACCGACAGCGCCAGGATGGGTACCACCGGCGAGAAGCTGGACCTCGCCCTGCTGGTGGACGGCCTGCAGGCCGAACGGGAACAGGGCATCACCATTGATGTCGCCTATCGCTATTTCTCCACTGACAAGCGCAAGTTCATCATCGCGGACACCCCGGGCCATGAGCAGTACACCCGTAACATGGCCACCGGCGCGTCCACGGCACAGCTGGCGATCCTGATGATCGACGCCCGCTACGGGGTACTGACCCAGACCCGTCGGCACTCGTACATCGCCTCCCTGCTGGGCATCCGGCACATCGTGGTGGCGGTGAACAAGATGGACCTGGTGGATTTCAGCGAAGAGCGCTTCAACGAAATCAAGGACGACTACCTGGCCTTTGCCGCCAAACTGGGACTGAAGGACATCCGTTTCGTACCGATTTCCGCCCTGGAAGGCGACAACGTGGTGAACAGGAGCGAGAACACGCCCTGGTTCACCGGCCAGCCGCTGATGGAAATCCTGGAAACCGTCGAAGTCTCCCGGGACAAGAACCTGGAGCACTTCCGTTTCCCGGTCCAGTACGTCAACCGCCCGGACCTTGATTTCCGGGGCTTCTGCGGCACCATCGCCTCCGGCGTTATCCGCCCGGGCGACCAGGTCATGGCCCTGCCCTCCAGGCGTACCAGCAAGGTAAAGGACATTGTGACCTTCGATGGCAAGCTCGAGGAAGCCTATATCGACCAGGCCGTCACCCTGACGCTGGAAGACGAAATCGACGTCAGCCGGGGCGACATGCTGGTGAAGGTGGAAGACGAGCCGGAAGTGACCAACCGGTTCAACGCCAACATCGTGTGGATGACTGACGCGCCGCTGGAAACCGGGCGGCTGTATGACATCAAGCTCGGCCCCACCTTCACCTCCGGGACGGTCAAGAAGATCCACCACCAGACCGATGTGAACACTCTGGAGCAACAGGCCAGCCCGAGCCAGTTGGCGCTGAACGAGATCGGCCTGTGCGAGCTGACCCTGAACCAGCCGATCGCGTTTGACGCCTACCAGCGTAACCACGCCACCGGCAGCTTCATCGTTGTCGACCGGCTGACCAACGTGACTGTCGGAGCGGGCATGATCGCTGGCCTGGCTGACGGCTCCGAATCCCTGGATCCGGTGACCGCGGAAGAACGCGAACGCCGCCTGGCCCAGAAGCCTGTCATTATTGCCTGCAACGGCAAGCAGGCACCGGCGCTGGCCCTGGCGGTCGAGCGCGCCCTGTTCGATCAGGGTAAGACGGCCGTGGTGCTCAGCGAAGAGAACGCCGGAGACGCCGACGAGCGCCGCCGGACGGCGCAATTGCTTACCGCCCACGGGCTGGTTGCGATTGCCGTGAACCTGGGGACTGATATTGCCAATGCGGCGGTGAGTGCCGAGTCTGCGGAGGAGATTCCGGGGGCGGTGCAGGAACTGGCGCAGGGTCTGGTTCGGAGTAAGCGGATCTAAACAGGGGTCAGAAGAAGGCTTTCTTCTGACCCCGATTTCAACGTATCCCGTTCTAGGTCAGACCCCTTGAAAAAGGGGTCAGATGAAAGCTTTCATCTGACCCCGACTTCACCGCGAGCTCCAGGTGGCCTCGGAACCCCAGGGGTCTGAAGAAAGCCTTCTTCTGACCCCATTTTCACCCCCACGCTTTCCCCCACAAGTTGCTACAATGCACAGCCCCGAGCGCGTACCGCCCTCGGGGCTTTGTCGTTCATCAACCGGGGAACAACACGCATGGCCATCAAACACCTACGCACCGCCTTTGCCAGCCAGTACCAGCCGGGCCAGCCCGCGCGCCTCAACAGTGGCGAGGCCCTGCAGGAACCCGGTGGCGACTACGAGGCCCTGCACAAACAGATGAAGCGCCTGTTCAACAGCAAACCGGGCAAGAAGTACGGTCGTTTCTCCGAAGACCTGGGCGATTGTCCGTTCAGCAGCTGGCTCAAGGATTACCGGGAAGACAAACAGAGCTTCGGCGCCATGACCGACCGCCTGTTCGGCCAGTGGCAGGAGCTGCTCACCGGCTGCCAGGAGGAATTCGACGGCCACCTGATGATCGTCCACGAGGCACTGGCCGATGCCGAGGTGGTCTACCTGCTGATCCTCGAGACCGACAGCGCCATGCGCTTTGACGGCAACCAGGCTCTGGACGCCACTGACGTGCTCAGCCTGTCTCGCCTGAACCTGGCCGTGCGCATCGAACTGGACGACTGGCTCGGCGAGAACGGCAGTGAAAACTACCTCACCCTCGTCCACGGCCGCGGCACCGGTGAGCCGGGAGAGCTGTTCATCCGGTTGTGCGGCTTCACCAACAACGTGGACGTGGAAAAGGAAACCATGACCTTTCTGGACGCCGTGGAAGCCTTCGCCAAGACCTCCGAACCGGAAAAAGCCGGCGAAGTCCGCTCCCGCGCCTACGAATTCTGCAAGGAACAGCATGCCCTGGGCGAGCCCGTGGAGATTGAGGCCCTGTCCGGCTACCTGGATGAGAACGAGCCCCAGCGATTCAAGGAATTCGCCAGCCAGAATGCGGAAGTCCCGGAAACCGGGGTGTTGCATCCGGACCATCGTAAGGTGAAGAAACTGGTAAGGATTGCCGGCTCCGGTGGTGGGATGAGTGTGTCGTTTTCCTCAGATCTGGTGAATCAGGCGGTTTATTATGATCGGGAGAAGGATGCGCTGACGATTACCCGGCTGCCGAAGGCGTTGCGGGAGCAGTTGCAGCGGTATCTGGAAGCGCGGGAGGAGTGACGGAGCAGGCCCGGGGCCCTGAGGGTAAAGATGGGGTCAGATGAAAGTTTTCATCAGACCCCGGGGGCGGGGATAAGTCGGGGTCTGAAGAACGCTTTCTTCTGACCCCTTTTTAGCGTCGGACTCTGGTTTTAGTGGTGGAGTCTGGTTTGAAGATGGGGTCAGATGAAGGTTTTCATCAGACCCCGACATTACGCTAGGTGGGGATGCCGTTGCTTGCGCACTTCCTTCATCCACCCTACCCCGTCAACCAGCTCACCGGTTTCCGGATCGATGGGCGGGTACGGCAGGTTGCGGTCATCGCAGTAGCGCTTCACCGTCGGCTGACACCAGCAGAACAGCAGGCGGTTATACTCCTCATCCGGCAGCCGCCGCTGTTCGAACATCCCCGCCAGCTTCCGCTGCCGCTGGGCCTCGGAGAGGATAATGGCGCAGGCCGAAGACACGTTCAGGGACTCCACCATCCCCATCATCGGAATCACAATATGCTCATCCGCCTGATCCGCCGCGGATGAGCTGACCCCATCCACCTCGTTACCCATGATCACCGTACACGGCACCGTATAATCCACCTCCCGGAAATCCACTGCCCGGTCCGAAAGCTGGGCCGCATACAGCTTGTGCCCCTGCGCTTTCAGGTCCGCCACGGCATCGTCCATGGTCGGATGAGTGTGGGTGGTCACCCAGTTGTAACTGCCGCCGGCCGTCTTGCGGAAAGCCCGGAAGCCCTCCTTCGGCCAGACCACGTGCATGTTCGCGAGGCCAAAGGCGTCACAGGAGCGAATGATCGCCGACAGGTTCCGGGGTTTATGGACCTGGTCGGTCAGGACCCGGAGATCCGGTTGGCGGGTGTCGAGGGTTTGTTTGATTCGGGCGAGGCGTTCAGGAGTCATGTTTAGTCGGTTTATCTATTCATACTTGCCGGAAACCTCGTGGGCGTATCCGACGGGATTACTCCGCGGTACGGGAAGGGCTTGGCGGTGGGCTTTCCAAAACTGTGCGGAGCCAAGGATGGCGGAGCTCAAGCGTCACAGGGACGTGCCGAAGGAGCGCGTTTTGGAAAGCCCACCGCCAAGCCCTTCATGCACCCAAAACACAGAGCCCGGAGATAATACCACAGAGAAACTAGCGACAAGCCGAGACAATGGTGGTTGAAGAATAATCACCCCGTTATAATACCCAGTTCCTTTTTGCTAGCGCCCCGCACAAACCACCTGTCCCGGCGCGACATTCACCAGATCACGTGAGAACCATGGCCAAAAAGCTGTACATCAAAACCCACGGCTGTCAGATGAACGAGTACGACTCTGCCCGCATGGCCGATCTGCTCAAAACCGGCGAAACCGTCGAAATGACCGATTCACCGGAGGACGCCGACATCCTGCTGCTGAACACCTGCTCCATCCGGGAAAAAGCCCAGGAGAAGGTATTCCACCAGCTTGGCCGCTGGAAAAGCCTCAAGAGCAAGAAACCCGAACTGATCATCGGCGTCGGCGGCTGCGTTGCCAGCCAGGAAGGCCAGGCCATCATCGACCGGGCCCCCTACGTGGACATGGTCTTCGGCCCGCAAACCCTGCATCGCCTGCCGGACATGATCAGCGAAGTGCGCATGAAGGGTAACGGCGTCGGCGTGGTGGACGTCAGCTTCCCCGAGATCGAGAAATTCGACAACCTGCCGGAGCCCGGCGCCGACGGCCCGTCCGCGTTTGTCTCCATCATGGAAGGCTGCAGCAAATACTGCACCTTCTGCGTCGTGCCCTATACCCGTGGTGAGGAAGTCAGCCGCCCGGTGGATGACGTGATCGCCGAAGTCGCCCACCTGGCCGGTCAGGGCGTTCGGGAAGTGAACCTGCTGGGCCAGAACGTTAACGCCTACCGCGGCGAGACCCACGATGGCGACGTCATGGACCTGGCCGAGCTGATCGAACTTATCGCCACCATCGACGGCATCGACCGCATCCGCTACACCACCTCACACCCGGTGGAATTCTCGGATGCCCTGATCGACGTCTACGAAAAAGTCCCGGAGCTGGTCAGCCACCTGCACCTGCCGGTCCAGAGCGGTTCCGACCGTATCCTGGCAGCCATGAAGCGAGGCCACACGGCTCTGGAGTACAAGTCCAAGCTGCGCCGCCTGCGCAAGATCCGCCCGGACATCAGCTTCTCCTCCGACTTCATCGTCGGCTTCCCGGGCGAAACCGACAAGGACTTCGAGGACACCATGAAGCTGATCAACGACATCGGCTTCGACGTGTCCTTCAGCTTCGTCTACAGCGCGCGCCCGGGCACCCCGGCCTCCGACCTGCCGGACGAAACTCCGATGGATGTTAAGAAGGAACGCCTGGCGATTCTGCAACAGCGGATCAACCAGCAGGCGATGGACATCAGCCGCAAGATGGTGGGCACTACCCAACGGATCCTGGTGACCGGCCTGTCCAAGAAAGATCCCGGGGAGTATGCGGGGCGCACGGAGAACAACCGTATTGTGAACTTCCGGCATGAGAATCCTGAGGTGGTTGGGAACTTTATCGACGTTGAGATAGTGGAGGCTTATCCCAATTCTTTGCGGGGTGTGCCGGTGGATTCGGAGCTGCACTGAAACTCGGGACGCATCCGTTTGATGCCTGGCGTTGGGAGGCTGGCTGGAAGGGCTTCCCAAAAAACGCTCCTTCGGCACGTCCCTGTGACGCTTGGGCTCCGCCATCCATGGCTCCGCACATTTTTGGGAAGCCCTTCCAACCAGCCTCCTTCCGGCATCACAAGGATAGTCTGGGGCGGTATGAACTGAACAAGCCGTCCGTCGGGGGCGGATGTTGTGAAACAGGGGTCAGATGAAAGCTTTCATCTGACCCCATCTTAGATCAACACTCCCGAGCCACTTGTTTTTAAACCAACGGGCCTGCAAATAGTGAGATCGGCCGGGGAGCGGGGCCCCTTTCACAGACTGTTGAGGGCCAAGGACGGCCCGAAACAAGCGCACATGGACGTGCTCGTAGCGTGTCTGTGAAAGGGGCCCCGCTCCCCGGACCTACTCCAAAATTCAGAACAGCTGACTCCCCAGGAATCCAGGGGAGTAAAAACGGAGCAAGATTGAACACACACGATACAAGACAATTCGACCTGCACCCGGTAGACCAGCGCCGCCTGGCCACCCTGTGTGGCCAGTTTGATGAAAACCTGAAGATGATCGAGAAACGCCTTCAGGTAAAAGTCGGCCGTCGGGGCCACCACTTCCGCGTCGAGGGCGAGACCGAACACGTCGCCGCCGCGGTTGAGGTCATCCGCCACCTGTACCGGGAAACAGAAGCTACCGACGATATCCCGCCGGATACCGTGCACCTGTTCATCCGGGAGACCGGCATTGAGCGCCTCCCGGATGACGTGCCTTATGACGAAGGCCAGGTTACGGTCATCAAGACACCCAAGCTGACCGCCAAGCCCCGGGGCCGGAACCAGCAGAAGTACGTGCACAACATCCGCACCCACGATATCAACTTCGGTATCGGCCCGGCCGGTACCGGCAAGACCTGGCTGGCGGTGGCCTGCGCGGTGGAAGCGCTGAAGGACGAGCAGGTGAAGCGCATCCTGCTGGTTCGTCCGGCGGTGGAAGCCGGTGAGAAACTGGGCTTCCTGCCCGGGGATCTGGCCCAGAAGGTAGACCCGTACCTGCGGCCACTCTATGACGCCCTTTATGAAATGCTGGGCTTTGACCAGGTCACCCGCCTGATCGAGAAGAGCGTGATCGAGATTGCGCCGCTCGCGTTCATGCGCGGCCGGACGCTGAACAATTCGTTCATCATTTTGGATGAGAGCCAGAACACCACCCGGGAGCAGATGAAGATGTTCCTGACCCGGATCGGTTTTGGTTCCACGGCGGTGATTACCGGAGATACCACCCAGGTGGACCTGCCCCGCGGGCAGAATTCCGGGCTGATCCATGCCGCCAACGTGCTGAGCAAGGTGTCCGGTATCGGCTTTACCCGCTTTGATGCCAAAGACGTGGTCCGCCACCCGCTGGTGCAGCGCATTGTCGAGGCATACGATTCCTTTGATGACGGGAGTGCCACGGGCCAGTGAGCGAGCTGACGGTTGATTTCCAGAACGTTTATGACGGCGAGGGCGTGCCCGATGAAG
The DNA here is from genome assembly GCF_900114925.1 of Marinobacter pelagius. Lineage (GTDB taxonomy): Bacteria > Pseudomonadota > Gammaproteobacteria > Pseudomonadales > Oleiphilaceae > Marinobacter > Marinobacter pelagius. The sequence continues at coordinate 80,147 of NZ_FOUR01000003.1, forward strand.
CCCTGTTCCAGAAATGGGCACAGGCGGCCTGGCTGGGCGAGCATCCGTCCGAGGTGACGATCCGTATTGTCGGTGCGCTTGAGAGCCAACAGCTGAATCACGAGTATCGTGGCAAGGACAAACCGACCAATGTATTGTCCTTCCCATTTGAGCCGCCAGCGGGTATAACGGTCCCATTGGCGGGAGATCTCGTGATTTGTGCGCCGGTTGTTGAAAAAGAGGCCGGCGAACAGCATAAAACGATCGAAGCGCATTGGGCCCATATGGTGGTGCACGGCATGTTACACCTGCAGGGCTACGACCATATCGAAGATGAAGATGCCGAGGTCATGGAAGGCCTCGAGATCCGGCTGATGAAACAGCTCGGATACGATAACCCCTACGAAGCAGAGGAAACGGAACAAGACTCATGAGCGACGATCAGTCGAGTCGCAGTCAGGGCAGCAAGTCCTGGCTGGAGCGTATATCACAGGCCTTCTCCAGCGGGCCTGAGTCCGTCGAGGACGTGCTGGAAATCCTGCGGGACGCGGAGTCCCAGAACATCATCGATGTCGATGCGATGAGCATCATCGAAGGTGCCATGCAGGTGATCGACATGCGGGTCGATGAAATCATGATCCCCCGCTCCCAGATGGTCACCGTGAAAGCCTCCCAGGAGCCAAAGGAATTCCTCGGGGAAATCATTTCTTCTGCCCACAGCCGTTTTCCGGTCATCGGCGACAGCCAGGATGATGTGATCGGCATTCTGTTGGCCAAGGACCTGCTACCTCTGGCCATGAACAACGAACTGAACTGGAACCGCATCCGCGAGATCCTGCGCCCGCCCAATTTCGTGCCCGAGAGCAAGCGTCTGAACCAGCTGCTCAAGGAGTTCAAGGAAAACCGCAACCACATGGCCATCGTGGTGGACGAGTATGGCGGCACTGCCGGCCTGATCACCATCGAGGACGTGCTTGAGCAGATTGTTGGCGAAATCGAGGACGAACACGACTTCGACGAGGAAACCAACATCAAGGCCCGGGGTGATGGCTCCTTTGCGGTCAAGGCGGTCACGCCGGTGGACGATTTCAACGAATTCTTCCAGACCGAGCTGGACGAGGAAGAGTTCGACACCATCGGTGGCGTGGTTCTGAAAGAATTCGGTCACCTGCCCAGACGCGGTGAAACGGTTGAATTCGGTGGCTTGCAGTTTACTATTGCCAACGCCGATAACCGTGTCATTCGTCTGTTGCAGGTAAACCGAAGTGAGCAGTAACGCCACCCGCACCACCCTGAGTACCCCGCTGAACGGCATTCCCTGGCTGGGCGCCCTCACCCTCATTGTTGCGGGTGCCCTCCAGACCCTGACCTTCGCACCCTTCAATCTGTGGTGGTTGGGGCCGGTGTCGGTATTCCTGATTCTCCTGGTCACTATTCCTGCCGCCCCCGGCCAACTGTTCCGGGCCGGCTGGTTTACCGGTCTCGGGCTGTTCGCCACCGGTGCCAGCTGGGTTTACATCAGCATCAGTGAGCACGGCAACACCTCCATTCCGATCGCCATCCTGCTCACCGTACTCTTTGTCATGGGGCTGGCGCTGTTCCACGCCCTGGCGTTCTGGTTCTGGGGCAAGCTGGCAAAAGAGAGCGCGGTACGACGGCTGATCCTGTTCCCCGCTATCTGGATCCTTGGCGACTGGCTGCGCGGCTGGCTGCTGACCGGTTTTCCCTGGCTGTACCTCGGCACCGCCCACACCGATGGCCCCCTCGCCGGGCTGGCGCCTTTGACCGGCGTGCACGGGGTTACCTTCTGGGTGACCGTCACCGGCGTTGCGGCCTATGCCGCCGGCTGGCTGTTCCTGCGTCAGCGTCGGATAGTATCCGGAGCAGTGCTGGTCCTTGCCCTGATTCCCTGGATCGTTGCTCCGGCCATGAACCGGATCGAGTGGACCGAGATCAGCGACCAGCCCACCACCTTCGCCGCCATGCAGGGCAATATTCCCCAACAGGTGAAGTGGGACCCAGACTTCCTCCGGGACCAGATCGTCACCTACCTGACTCTGACCGAGGACCACTGGGACACCGACCTGATTCTCTGGCCGGAAACCGCCATCCCGATCACCCAGGACCAGGCCGGCAAGATCATCGAGCATATTGACGGAGAGCTTGGGGAAAACAGCACCCTGATCACCGGCATTCCCTGGTACGGTTTCAGTGACCGGATCGAAGACTTTACCTACCACAACAGCATCATGGCCATCGGCAATGGTGGCGGTATGTATCACAAGCAGAAGCTGGTGCCCTTCGGCGAATACGTGCCGCTGCAAAGTGTACTCCGCGGCCTGATCGGCTTCTTCGACCTGCCCATGAGCAGCTTCAGCAAGGGCCCGGAGTGGCAGGAGCCGCTGACGGCCAACGGCATCAACGTGATGCCGTTTATCTGCTACGAAGTGGCCTACCCGGATTTCGTCGCCTTCAACAGCCGCGGCGCCGGCCTGCTGCTGACCATCAGCAACGACGGCTGGTTCGGCGACTCCATCGGCCCCCTGCAGCACCTGCAGATCGCCCGCATGCGCGCCCTCGAAACCGGCCGTTACATGCTGCGTGGTACCAACAACGGGGTGACGGCGATCATTGACGAGAAGGGCCAGATTACCGAACGGATACCGCAGTTCGAGCGGGCGACGCTGACCGGGGAGGTGTTTACCGCCACGGGGAGCACGCCGTATATGCAGACGGGGTCCTGGCCGGTGTTGACCCTGGCGGCGATTCTGATTGTGTTTGTGCGGGAGCGGGTGATTCCGAAGAGTTCGGCCTGAAGATGGGGTCAGATGAAAGCTTTCATCAGACCCCGGAGTTAGACGTGGCACAGGGGTCTGAAGAACTCGTTCTTCTGACCCCGAGTTGGAGGCCAGAACGGGGTCAGATGAAGGCTTTCATCAGACCCCGGAGTTAGGCGTGGCACAGGGGTCTGAAAAACTTGTTCTTCTGACCCCGAGTTGGAAGCCAGAATGGGGTCAGATGAAGGCTTTCATCAGACCCCTGAGTTGCTTCTGGCCCCGTCTTAGCGACCCTACTCCGTCTTCCGCGGCCACCGACTGGTAACCCGCTCATAGTAATGCGAGCCACACGCCTCACACGGCTCCAGATGACTGGTCGCCGTCAGGCAGCGCATGTGGTTACAGTTCAGGCACCGGAACATGCCCGCGGTGGCCACCTCGCCGGAGATGTAGTGGCCGGCGTCATCGTTCTCGAGTTTCTGGTTCAGCTCCAGGGTTTCGACCCGGGTCTGGTCGGCCACTGACAGCAGGCTGTCTGCCAGCTGGTGCTCCAGCAGGGAGATGTCCAGCTGCAACCACTCTTTCAGGCCTTCGCCGGTCTCGTCCACGAAGTGCATCAGGTGTTTCAGGTCCCGCTCCAGGTAAGCGCCCAGCAGGTCGGCCTCTTCCCGGGTCATTTCTTCAAGCTCGTACTCGAATTCAACAGCCTTCTGGATTTCTTCTTCCAGGGTGTCCAGGGAGGTTTCCTGGAGTTCTTTCATGCGGGTCTGCACCCGCTCGAGCATCCGGTCGTAGACCTCGAGGGCCTTGCCTGATAGGTGGTTGCGTTCTGGTTCTGTCATGTCGGCTCCTTTCTTCGGGTTTGGGTGCAAGAGCCAGGGTATGGAGAGCCTCTGCGGGACACGCTGTAAATACATCCCTGTACGCTTGAGCGCAGCATCCATGCTGCGCACAGTCCCGCAGAGGCTCTCCATACCCTGACTCCCGAACTCTCTGCGTGCGTTCAAGCCTCCATGAATTCACTGCTGAGGTCCGGGGCGCTGGGTGGTACGGCTTCCCAGGACTGTGTGCAGCATGGATGCTGCACTCAAGCCTACAGGGACGTATTCACGGCGTGTCCTGGGAAGCCGTACCACCCAGCAACCTTCTCCATAACTACAAGTCTGGCACATAGAGAGGAATTTGGCAGACTACCTGTTAAGCCCCGTGTGCGTTAGAATGTTCGGCCCCTTCGAACCTCTATCTGAACACAGGGTAATTTTGGTAATGGCAGGAATGGACGAACAATATAACCCACGTGAAGTAGAACAGACCGCCCGCGAATTCTGGGAGAAGAACGAAACCTTCAAGGTGACGGAAGAGCCGGGCAAGCCCAAGTACTACTGCCTCTCCATGTTCCCCTACCCAAGCGGAAAGCTGCACATGGGTCACGTCCGCAACTACACCATCGGCGACGTGATTTCCCGCTACCAGCGCATGCAGGGCAAGAACGTCATGCAGCCCATGGGTTGGGATGCTTTCGGTCTGCCCGCCGAGAACGCCGCCATTGCCAACAAGACCGCGCCGGCCAAGTGGACCCGCTCAAATATTGATTACATGAAGAAGCAGCTCAAGCAGCTGGGCTTCGGTTATGACTGGAGCCGGGAGCTGGCCACCTGTGATCCGGATTATTACCGCTGGGAGCAGTGGTTCTTTGCCCGTCTGTATGAAAAGGGCCTGGTGTACAAGAAGATGTCGACCGTGAACTGGGACCCGGTGGACCAGACCGTTCTGGCCAACGAGCAGGTGGTTGACGGCCGGGGCTGGCGCTCTGGTGCGCTGGTGGAGCAGAAGAAGATTCCCCAGTGGTTCATCCGCATTACCGACTATGCCGAGGAACTGCTGAACGATCTGGAAGAGATGGAAGGCTGGCCCGAGCAGGTCAAGACCATGCAGCGGAACTGGATCGGCAAGTCCGAGGGTACCGAGCTGACATTCCCGCTGAAGGATCGTGATGAAGGCCTGACGGTCTACACCACCCGCCCGGACACCCTGATGGGCGTTAGTTACATGGCGGTTGCCGCCGAGCATCCGCTGGCAAAAGAGGCCGCGGAGCGCCACCGTGATGTCGCCGAGTTCGTGGATGAGTGCCGTAACAGCAAGGTAGCCGAGGCCGAGCTGGCCACCATGGAGAAGAAGGGCATTGATACCGGCTTCAAGGCCATCCATCCGCTGACCCAGGAAGAGATCCCGGTGTGGATCGCCAACTTCGTACTGATGGACTACGGCACCGGCGCCCTGATGGCGGTACCGGGTCATGACGAACGGGACCACGAGTTTGCCCTGAAATACCGTCTGCCGATCAAGCAGGTCATTGCCGCTCTGGATGGTCGTGAAATCGATGTTCAGGAGAAGGCCTTTACCGAGAAGGGCACTCTGGTTTCTTCCGGCAAGTACAGCGGGCTGACCAGTGAGGAAGCCTTCGACGAGATCGCGAAGTACCTGGAAGACAACTGCATCGGCAAGCGCACCGTCAACTACCGCCTGCGTGACTGGGGTGTTTCCCGCCAGCGCTACTGGGGCGCGCCGATCCCGATGATGACCCTGGAAGACGGCACCGAAATGCCGGTGCCCGATGACCGCCTGCCGGTTCGCCTGCCGGAAGACGTGGAAATGGACGGTGTCCAGTCCCCGATCAAGGCGGATCCGGAGTGGTGCAAGACCGAATACAACGGCCAGCCAGCCACCCTGGAAACCGATACCTTCGACACCTTCATGGAGTCGTCCTGGTATTACGCCCGGTTCTGCAGCCCCAACTACGACAAGGGCATGCTGGACCCGGCGGCGGCCAACTACTGGCTGCCGGTTGACCAGTACATCGGTGGTATCGAGCACGCCATCCTGCACCTGCTGTATGCCCGCTTCTTCCACAAGCTGCTGCGGGATGTAGGTTTGGTAAACAGCTCCGAGCCGTTCAAGCGTCTGCTGACCCAGGGCATGGTGCTGGCAGAGACCTACTATCGTAACGACGAGAACGGTGGCAAGACCTGGTTCAATCCGGCGGATGTCACGGTCGAGCGGGACAGCAAGGGCCAGGTGGTCCGTGCGGTCCTGGCTTCCGACGGTGAGCCGGTGGAGATCGGTGGCGTGACCAAGATGTCCAAGTCCAAGAATAACGGCATCGATCCCCAGGCCATCATTGACGAGTTCGGCGCCGATACCGTGCGCCTGTTCATGATGTTCGCGGCTCCGCCGGAGCAGTCCCTGGAATGGTCCGACAGCGGCGTCGAGGGTGCCCACCGGTTCCTGAAGCGCTTGTGGCGGATGGTGAACGAGCACACCGCCGGCGGCCCGGCTCCGGCTGTGGACGTGGCAGCATTGAACGACGCCCAGAAAGACCTGCGCCGCAAGACCCACGAAACCATTGCCAAGGTCAGTGACGACATCAGTCGCCGTCTGACCTTCAACACCGCCATCGCTGCCGTGATGGAACTACTGAACGAAGTCGGCAAGCTGGGTGATGACGATCCCCAGAGCCGCGCGGTTCGCCAGGAAGCCCTGGACACTGCTGTTCTGGTGCTGTCTCCGATCGTTCCGCACATCTGCCACCAGCTCTGGCAGAGCCTCGGTCACGAAGAGCCCGTGGTCCAGGCGTCCTGGCCGGAAGCGGATGAGAAGGCGATGGTCCGCAGCCAGATCCAGGTGGTGCTGCAGGTCAACGGCAAGGTCCGGGCCAAGGAAGACGTTCCGGCGGATATCGCCAAGGCGGACCTGGAAAAGCTGGCCCTGGAGAACGAGAACGTCATGCGCTTTACCGAAGGCAAGACCGTTCGCAAGGTCATCGTGGTCCCCGGCAAGCTGGTGAACGTGGTGGCCAACTGATATGGCATTCCGCCCTGCCCTGAGAACCGTGGCTGTTCGGGCTACTGCACTCGCGCTGGCCGCCGTGCTGGCCGGGTGCGGTTTTCAGTTGCGGGGTACCTCGCCGGTGCCGGCGGCACTGCAGCCGCTGGCCGTGAAATGCGGCTCACAGATCCCCGACACCCTGTGCCTGTCATTGAAAGAGCAACTGGAACTCGGCGGGATTGAAACCACAGAAGCCACCAATGCGGCCTATGTTCTGGACCTGAAGTCCTTCTCCCAGGATCGTCGCGCCTCGGCCATTACCGTCCGGGCGGCTGCCGCCGAATATACCCTGACCCAGGCCGTGCGCATCGAGCTGATCACCGATGACCGGGTCCCACTAATCGCGGACACCGAGCTCAGTGTCCGGGAGAGCTACCGGTACGATGAAACCAATATCCTGGCCAAGCAACGGGAACAGGATGAGCTGGAGCAGCGCATGAACGACCGGCTGGCCCAGCAGATCCTGTTCCGCCTGGCACCGATGACCGAAGCCCGGATCCAGGCAATCCGCGAGGACTACCGGGCCAACAACCCACCGGCAGAACCCGACGCCGGCCAGCCATGAAGACCCAGCCGGCCCAGCTCCCCCAACTGCTCAAGAAAGGCCTGGCCCCGGTCTACCTGGTTTCCGGTGACGAGCCCCTGCTGGTGCAGGAATGCTGCGACCAGATCCGCAAGGCGGCGCGGGAAGCGGGTTTCCATGACCGCCTGACCTTCCATGCCGACCATCAGCTCAACTGGAACACGGTGGCGGACGAGTTCAATGCCATGTCCCTGTTCGCCGAGAAGCGTCGTATCGAGATCCACCTGCCCACCGGCAAGCTCGGCGATGGCCGCCCGGTGCTGGAACACGTGCTCCAGCAGCCTCCCGAAGACATCATCCTGCTGCTGATCAGCACCCGCCTCGATGCCGCCGAGACCCGGCGCAAATGGTACAAGGAGCTGCAGGGCAAGGGCGTTCACGTCCCGGTCTGGCCGGTGGATGCGGACAAGTTCGAAGGCTGGCTACAGCAGCGGGCGAATCGCCAGGGCCTGCACCTGACCCGGGGCGCTTTGGCCATGCTTGCCGAACGACTGGAGGGCAACCTGCTGGCCGCCAGCCAGGAACTGGACCGACTGGCCCTGCTGACCAACGGCAACACCATCGACGAGGAAACCATTGAGCAGGCGGTTCAGGACAGCTCCCGCTTCAACGGTTTCGAGTTGGTGCTGGAGCTGCTCGCGGGCAGAGCATCCCATGCCGGCAAAATGATCGGTGTGCTGCAGCAGGAAGGGGAGAATCCGCTGGGCCTGCTGGCCGTGCTGAACCGGGACCTGAATCTGGTGGCCGAGCTTCGCGCAGCCGCGGGCCAGGGAGAGAACCCTGCCGCCTTCCTGAAGAAGCGGGGTGTGTTCCAGCCCCAGCGTGCACGGGTGCTCGAGCGTGCCGCCCGCCGCCTGAGCCCGGGCCAGCTGCAACAGGCCACCCGCCTGTGCAGCCAGATCGACCGCGCGGCCAAGGGCTTCGATGATCTCTCCCCCTGGCATTACCTCCGGGATATGTCCGCACTTCTCGCCGCAAAATCGTGACCTGAGTCAACCGGCTGAAATCCGTTCATATTCAGGCCATGCCCGTACTTGACAGTTTTTCCGGTTCAGGCGCATTGTTATCCCACCAACTAACCAAGGAGGTGCCTGAAATGAGTGTTCAAGAAGAACTCAAGAAACTGTCGGAAAAAGTCAAACAGTACCGGGACGAAGCCCGGGTTCAGCTCCATCTGGCCCGCGAGGATGTCAAGGACGAGTGGGATGACCTGGAACAGGACTGGGACCGGTTCCGCAACAAGATTGACCAGGTCCTGCACGATACCGGCGACGCCAGCCAGGAAGCCCGTCAAACTGCGCAAAAACTCGGCGAAGACCTGAAGACCGGTTACCAGAATATCCGCAAAAAGCTCAAGTAAAGCGACCGCGACCCGCCACAGGGTCGCAAATTCCTGCCCCGAAGACCCTCGCATCGAGGGTCTTTGTGCCATACTTCACGGTACAAGTGAACGAAGCGTCAGACTTTGTGAGTTCAGACTGTCCGCGGTGACAGGCCTGAAAGGACAGGCTGCTTACAGACACTGCGAGGTATAAATGGGGTTTGACTGTTCCTCTCCCTTGAAGGAAGAGTATTCCCAATTCACCGAGAACCGGACACGGAGACTGACTCCATGCCACTCACATTCTCTCCAAGGGCTAACACCGCCAGCCCGGCGGCTTTAATGTTGATCGCGGCATTAAGGTCGCGATCATGTTCGGCTGCGCACTCCGGGCAGGCCCAGTGCCGGACATTGAGAGGCATGGCGTCCATCACAAAGCCGCACCCTGAGCAGCGTTTGCTCGATGGGTACCACTGGTCAATAGTCACCAGTTGTCGGCCAGCCCACTCCGCTTTGTACGCCAGTTGGCGAACGAACTCGCCCCAGCCGGCATCGCTGATGGCTTTGGCCAGAGAGCGGTTGCGCAGCATGTTCTTGACCTTCAGGGATTCGACGCAGATCACTTGGTTCTCGTTGACGATCTTGCGAGACAATTTGTGCAAATTGTCCATCCGGCAATCAGAGAGCTTGGCGTGAATCCGAGCGACCTTCCCCCGGGCTTTCGCCCGGTTTCGGGAGCCGAGCTTCTTCCGACTCAGGCGCCGTTGCGCCTTTGCCAGCCTTGCAGCGTATTTCGCCGTGTGGCGGGGATTGCCGATTCGATGTCCATCGCTGGTCACGAACAGGTCTTTGAGGCCCAAATCGATGCCCACCATCTTCGGGGTGACAGGCAACGTCTGGGGATCAAATTCACACAGACAGGACACAAAGTAGCGTCCGGCGCTGTCTTTGGAGACGGTAATCGTGGTCGGCTCACAGGGCAGATCCCGGGTCCACCGAACCGCCAGCGGTTCTTTGGACTTGGCCAGAAACAGTTGGCCGCCCTGGTATTTGAACGCCGAGCGGGTGAACTCTGCCGACTGGCGGTACCGCTTGCTTTTAAACCGGGGATACCGAGCTCGACCGTCAAAGAAGTTCTTGAACGCGGTTTGCTGGTGCCGAAGGCTTTGTTGCAGGGGCACACAACTGACTTCGTTCAGGAACGCCAGGTCCGGGTCTTTTTTCAGGGCCGTCAGATGGGCATTGGCTTTGGTATAGCCCACCTTTTCCTGACGCTCGTAAAAGGCATCGGTACGATACCGAAGCACCGCGTTGTAGACAAAACGCACACATCCGAACGTCCGAGCAAGCAACACCGCCTGCTCGGACGTAGGATAAAACCGGTACTTGTAAGCGCGTCTTTTCATACTGTTAATTTATACAGTGCACCAACAGATAGCAACAACCAAAAGGAGGCAGCGAGAACGGGGTCGGCTCACACCGACGCGCTATCCCTCCCCGCCCTGAGCGATGGGGTTTCTCGCGCAAAGATTGATGAAAAAACTTCCGATCCTTTCCGCCGCCTTCCTCCTGCTGATCGCCACAACCGCCGTTATCGGCCAGAATACCCGGTTCAGTGACCCGGATACCGTCATCAAGGACGAGTTCTGGGGCAAACTGTACGCCGATGGCGGGCAATCCTTTTTCTGCAACACACCGTTCACCAGCAAGGGTTTCCTCCTGACTGATGGCTATGTGTATCCCCTGGCGGATATTCGCAGCGCTCTTTCCTGCGGGACCTCACGGCAATGCGAACAGAACAACCGCTACCGTCAGATCGCCTCGGACCTGCACAACATGGTCCCGGTGCGTAACCGGATCGAGATGCAGCGCCGCAACGTTCGCTACGACAACATCGGCGATGTTGCCAAGCCCGATGAGTGTGGTATCCGGGCCAGTGCCCAGTTTTTCGAGCCGCCCGGGCGCGTCAAGGGCGACGTGGCGCGGACCATGGCCTACATGGTCAGCACCTATGACCTGCCTTGGCTGGGGGCCACCTCGGTATTCAAGGGCTGGAACCGGCAGGATCCACCGGATGACAACGAACTGACCCGCCACCGCCGGATCGCGGAAATCCAGGGCAACGAAAACCCGTTTGTAAATAATCCGGAGCAGTTGGAACAGCTCTGACCAGATTGCCCCGAAGCGCAGCAGCCCGAAAAAGAAAAGGCAGGTCCGCGGACCTGCCTTTCACGTTCCAGACCGTCAGACAGCGATCAGAACTCTTCTGCGGTCAGCGCCATCATGGCATCGCTGCCACTGCGGATGCCTTCCGCCAGGGAGACCGTCTTCGGCAGCAGCCGGTCAAAGTAGAAGCGCGCAGTCTTCACTTTGCCGGAATAGAAGCCGGAGGTGTCACCTGCTGCCTGGGGCGCAGCCGCCTTGACGATCCTCGCCCACATGTAACCCAGGGCTGTCAGGCCGAACAGGTCCAGGTAATCCACCGAGGCGGCACCAACGGCATCCGGCGAGTTGCCGGCCTGACCAAGGACATGCTCGGTCACGTCATCGAGACGCTCCACCGCAGCGGCCAGAGGCTCCAGGAACGGGTGCAGGTGTTCGTTGTCGGCATTTTCCTCCAGGAAATTGGCCACGTCCTGGGCGAACAGCTCGTACAGCTTGCCCTGGCTGCCAACCACCTTACGGCCCATCAGATCCAGTGCCTGGATGCCGTTGGTACCCTCATAGATCTGAGTAATCCGGCAGTCCCGGACCAGCTGTTCCTGGCCCCACTCGCGGACGAAACCGTGGCCGCCAAATACCTGCTGACCCAGGATACAGGCCTCGAGGCCCCGGTCAGTCAGGAATGCCTTGGCCACCGGTGTCAGCAGCGCCACCATACCCTCAGCGTGCTTGCGACGCTCGTCGTCATCCGCGTACTTGGAGATATCCAGCCACTGGGCCACGTAGGTGGAGAAGGCACGACCACCTTCCACATAGCCCTTCATGGTCAGCAGCATGCGGCGCACGTCCGGATGCACGATGATCGGGTCAGCGGCCTTTTCAGGCTGCTGGGCGCCGGTCGGGGCGCGGCTCTGGATACGGTCCAGGGCGTATTCGCGGGCATTCTGCAGGGATGCTTCGGCCGCGCCGATACCCTGGATACCCACGCCCAGACGCTCGTAGTTCATCATGGTGAACATGGCGGCCAGGCCCTTGTTCTCTTCGCCGACCAGCCAGCCCTTGGCACCATCAAAGTTCATGACACAGGTGGCGGAGCCCTTGATGCCCATCTTCTTCTCGATGGAACCACAGCTGAAGCTGTTGCGCTCACCCAGGGAGCCGTCCTCGTTCACCAGGAACTTGGGTACCAGGAACAGGGAGATGCCCTTCGGTCCCTTCGGCGCATCCGGGAGTTTGGCCAGCACAAGGTGGATAATATTCTCCGCCATGTCGTGCTCGCCCCAGGTGATGAAGATCTTGGTGCCAGTGACATTGAAGGAGCCGTCGTCGTTGGGCTCGGCCTTGGTACGGATGATGCCCAGGTCGGTACCGGCGTGCGGCTCGGTCAGGTCCATGGCACCGGACCAGACGCCGGAGTACATGTTGGGCAGGTATTTCTCTTTCAGCTCCTGGCTGCCATGGGCATCCAGGGCCAGGCAGGCACCGGCGGTCAGCATCGGGGCCAGACCGAACGCCATGTTGGCGCCCTGCATCATTTCCTCGAACTGGGCCACCAGGGTCTTGGGCATGCCCATGCCGCCGAATTCCGGGTTGCCACCCAGACCATTCCAGCCACCTTCCACGATGGTCTGGTAGGCTTCCTTGAAGCCGTCCGGCGCGGTCACTTCGCCGTTATCCCACTTGCTGCCCTGCTCGTCCGCTTCGCGGTTCAGGGGAGCCAGGACGCCACCGGCGATCTTGCCGGCCTCCTCGAGGATGGCATCCGCGGTTTCCGGGTCCACATTCTCGGCCACCTTGGGCAGGGATGCCCAAAGCGCAGGCGCATCAAATACTTCATTCAGCAAGAAGCGAATGTCACGTAACGGTGCCTGATATTCAGCCATTTGAAACTCTCCACAAGATTCCAGTCAGTCTTTGCAGGGCGCGGGAGGTCATATCCCTGGTCGCGGCGCCTGCTCGGCTATGTGTCCGCTGAAAGTTATGTTGTTATGGGCCGGTATTTTACCCGAAACCCCATCAGAACACATGAAAAAAGCCCGCCTCCGGGGAGCACGGGCTTTCTGTTTCAGAACGCTACCGAAGCCCGCCTCAGATGGCGAAAGCTTCTTCGGGCATGTCCAGCAGCGTATCCGCGCCGGCCAGCATGGTTTCAGCGTGCGCCTTGGTCCGCGGCAGCATGCGCTTGAAGTAGAAGCGTGCGGTCTGGACCTTGGCGTTGTAGAACATTTCCTCGCTGGTACCCTCGACCATCTTGTCCAGGGCCACCTTGGCCATACGGGCCCACAGGTAGGCGAAGACGGCGTAACCGGAGTACATCAGGTAGTCCACGGAGGCCGCACCCACTTCCTCGCGGTTCTTCATGGCGGCCATGCCAACCTTGGTGGTCAGCTCGCCCCACTCCTTGTTGATCGCTGCCAGCGGCTCGATGAATTCCTTCAGCTGCTCGTTGTCCGCGTTCTCCTTGCAGAACACGTGTACCAGCTTGGTGAAGCCCTTGAGAGATTCGCCCTGGGTCATCAGGACCTTACGGCCCAGCAGATCCAGTGCCTGGATACCGGTGGTACCCTCGTAGATCATGCCGATGCGGGAGTCACGCACGTTCTGCTCCATGCCCCACTCGGAGATGAAACCGTGGCCACCGAATACCTGCATACCCAGGTTGGCGGACTCGTAACCGATCTCGGTCAGGAACGCCTTGGCGATCGGAGTCAGGAAGCCCAGCAGTGCGTCCGCCTGCTTGCGCTCTTCCTCGGTCTTGCCGCTGTGAACCACGTCCACCTGCTGGCCGGCCAGGTAAATCAGGGCGCGCGCACCCTCGGCCACGACCTTCTGGGTCAGCAGCATGCGGCGCACGTCCGGGTGTACGATGATCGGATCAGCGATACCTTCCGGGTTCTTCGGGCCACTCAGTGAGCGCATGGCCAGACGTTCCTTGGCATACGCCAGCGAACCCTGGAAGCCCAGCTCGGCCGCGCCCAGGCCCTGGATGGCGGTACCGATACGGGCAGTGTTCATGAAGGTGAACATGCAGTTCAGGCCCTTGTTCTCCGGCCCGATCAGCCAGCCCTTGGCGCCGTCAAAGTTCATGACGCAGGTGGCATTACCGTGGATACCCATCTTGTGCTCGAGGGAGCCACAGGAAACCGCGTTACGCTCACCGGCGGAGCCGTCTTCGTTCGGTAGCTGCTTGGGCACGATGAACAGGGAGATACCCTTGGTACCTTCCGGAGCACCCGGCAGGCGGGCCAGAACGATGTGGACGATGTTCTCGGCCATGTCGTGCTCGCCGGCGGAGATGAAGATCTTGGTACCGGTGATGCTGTAGGTGCCGTCGGCGTTGGGCTCGGCCTTACTACGCAGGGTACCCAGGTCGGAACCACAGTGCGGCTCGGTCAGGCACATGGTGCCGGTCCACTCGCCGCTGATCAGTTTGGTCAGGTAGGTCTGCTTCTGCTCTTCGGTGCCGTGGGCTTCGATGGTGTTGGTCGCGCCGTGGCTCAGGCCCGGGTACATGCCCCAGGACCAGTTGGAGGTACCGACCATTTCGCTCATGACCAGGCCAAGTGAATGCGGCAGGCCCTGGCCACCGTAGTTGGGATCGGCAGTCATGGACGGCCAGCCACCCTCGACGTACTGCTGGTATGCTTCCTTGAAGCCGGTCGGTGTCTTCACACCGTCTTCGCTCCAGGTGCAGCCTTCCCGGTCACCCACCTGGTTCAGCGGAGACAGTACCTGCTCACAGAACTTTGCACCTTCCTGGATAATGGCGTCCACCATATCGGGAGTGGCGTCTTCGGCACCTTCCAGACTGGCGTAATGCTGCTCGCTGTCCAGCAGCTCGTTCATAACAAATTTGATGTCACGCAGGGGCGCTTTGTATTCAGGCATGGAATCCACCTCGGTTCTCGGTCTCAGCTGAAACAGGGTTAACAGCCTTTGGCCTTGGTTTGCTCAGACACCACAACGGCACGCGCTGCGGCCTTAATTAAACACTTGTTTGAAACATACGTTTACTGGCACAGAATTGTCAATAGCCGGATGGAAAATTTGTGTGGGGTGGCCCGCCATCGGGACACAGCAAAATCCCCCTGCCCGGTGGGCGTGGAGAGGGTGTCGGAGAGTGTTTCAGGGCTGATGCGAGGTCGAAGTGGCCGGCCGCTTTGGTAGCAGCCGGCAGACCGTCAGGTCAGTTCAGGCTTCGAACAGTGGGCCGATATTGAGGTAGCGCGCCAGGGCGCCAGGCTCGGGCTGTTCGAGCCAAGGCAGAACGCCCAGGCAGGGGGTGCCGAGATGGGTGGTCAGGTAGTTGAGAGTTTCCTGTTCGCAGTCCATGGCTTCGCTTTCGACCCGGTTGGCGACCCAGCCGGCAATGGTCAGGCCGTCGGCGCGGATGGCTTCGGCGCTCAGTAGGGCATGGTTGATGCAGCCGAGTTTGAGGGCGACGACGAGGATGACCGGCATGTCCAGTTCACGGGGCATGGCGGAGTAGGTTTCCCGGTCGTTCAGGGGCACGCGCCAGCCACCGGCGCCTTCGACGAGCAGCAGATCCGCGGGCTGGATCTGGAGGCCACGGCAGAAGCCGATCAGTCTTTGGGCGGTGACGTTTTTGCCGGCTTGTTGGGCAGCGACGTGGGGGGCGATGGCCGGTTCCAGGGCGATGGGGTTGATCTGGTCGTAGGGGAGTTTTTCGGTGATGGCCTGCTGGAGTATCAGGGCGTCTTCGTTGCGGAGGCCTTCGGGGGTCTGGTCGCAGCCGGAGGCAATCGGCTTCATGGCCAGGGTGCGCTTGCCCTGGGCTTTGGCGGCCTCGAGTATGGCGGCGGAGACCATGGTTTTACCGACGCCGGTGTCGGTGCCGGTTACGAAATAACTTTTTTTGGCCATGTTATTTGCTTACCTGCATGTTGGGTGCAGGTCTGCCACGGGGCAATCACTCCGGGACACGCTACGAGCACATCCATGTGCGCTTGTTTCGGGCCGTCCATGGCCCTCAACAGTCCCGGAGTGATTGCCCCGCGTCAGACCCAGACTTCAGTGGTTAAATCGCCCCTGAATTCTTAGAATCACGGAGCTCGCCAAAAAACAAATGCGGATTCGTAGGTCGCGAGAATACAACCATCGTCCTCCGATGGATAAGCCCGGGACATCAATTTGAAACGCCCTGGAGCGGTAACTGACTTCCTCCGTCCCTCACCCTTGAAACCAGCCCCTAACAGTTTCAATTCCCGATTCAGCGCCATAGGCGAGTCGTAAGACAAACGGATGGTTTCAGTGACCAAATCCGAACCCGTTAAAACATCACCGGTGATATCGCGCCAGATTTCTGGCTGCTCAAATCGGTTCACATGGGGCTGACCGGGATCAGCAACGGACCAGGCCTGCTTCAGCTCCCACAGCGTTCCGTCCAGCAAGGTGGAAATGGCTAACCGCCCTTCTGACCGGAGAAGCCGGCGGCATTGAGCCAGGACGGTTTGAGGGTGTTGGCACCACTGGATCATCAGATTGCTGAAAATCAGGTCAAAGGTATCCGATGAGAACGGCAGGGATTCGGCGTCGGCGGTGAGCCATTGGATGCTTTCCGGGCTTGAGGACTTGGCCTTTTCGATCATTCCGGGCGAGAGGTCCACGCCGACGATGTGCGCTTCCGGGAAACGAGTCTGAAGCTCCCGGGTAAACCAGCCGGTGCCACAGCCGAGGTCGAGGATGGTACGCGGAGCTACGTTTTTTTGAGCCAATCGCGCCAGCATGGCTTCCCCCATCAGGCGCTGCAGGCGGGAGGCCTGATCATAAGTGCCGGAGGCCTTACCAAACTCCCGGGCAATATCGCTCTTGGCCGCCGGAACGGGCCGGTCCAGTGATTCTGGTGGTGTCCGGATTACGCCCATGCGGTCTCCGGTGCTTCCATCATTGGCCGGCACTCCTTCAGTGCCGCCAGAAGGCGATCCACGTCCGCCATCCGATGCGCTGCGCTCAGAGTCACCCTTAGCCTCGCCTCGCCGGCGGGGACCGTTGGCGGGCGGATGGCGGTTACCAGCAGGCCCCGGTCTTCCAGCGCCTTGCTCAGCGCCAGGGCGGCGTCGTTGGTGCCAACCATGATCGGCTGGATCGGGGTGTGGGACGCCATCAGTTCATACCCCAGCGCCCTCGCCCCCGTCCGGAATCGTTCAATCAGGGCTTCCAGGTGCGAACGCAGGTAATCGCCACGTTCAATCACATCGAGACTCGTGCATGTTGCCATGGCAACAGCCGGCGGCATGGCGGTGGTGTAGATATAGGTCCGGGCTTTCTGGACCAGATAATCCATCAGCAACTCCGAACCGGCCACGAAGGCACCACTGGTGCCGACCGCCTTGCCGAGGGTACCGATCAGAACCGGCACGTCCTCTTCGGTAAGTCCCGCATCCAGCACACTGCCGCGTCCCTCCGGACCAAGAACACCGATGCCATGGGCATCATCAACGATCAGCAAGGCATCATGCTCCCGGCACACACGGGCCAACTCCCTCAGCGGCGCGACATCCCCGTCCATGCTGAACACACCGTCGGTCACCACCAGCTTGTGGCCACTGGTCTCCGCCAACATGGTCTCCAGAGCGGCCACGTCACCATGCCCATAACGCCGGATCCGCGCCCGGCTGAGGATGCAGCCGTCGATGATCGAGGCGTGGTTCAACCGGTCCGAGAAAATCGTATCGCCACGGCCTGCCAGGGCGGAAATAACGCCCATGTTGGCCATATAGCCGGTGGAGAAAAACAGGGCTGAACTGCGACGGGTGAACTTTGCCAGGCGTTCTTCAAGCTGATAGTGGGCGTCGTGGTGGCCACAGATCAGGTGTGAGGCGCCGCCACCGAGGCCGGTTTCCGGGAGGGCGTTTTTCAGGGTTTCGATGTTGGCAGGATGGTTAGCCAGCCCCAGGTAGTCGTTGCTGCAGAACGACAACAACGGTTTGCCATCGGCTGTCAGTTCCGGTTGTTGGGGACCGGATACCAGCCGGCGAGTACGGTACAACCCCGCCTGCTTCCGCTCTTCAATCTCTTTGGCAAAGTTACGCATCGCTGTCAGACCGTTAACGAGTTGAAGTTAACTGCCAACTTCGGGTGAAGGTCGGGACCCTCTTTCCGGGACTGTTGAGGGCCATGGACGGCCCGAAACAAGCGCACATGGATGTGCTCGTAGCGTGTCCCGGAAAGAGGGTCCCGACCTTCACTAGCACCGAAGCCCAAGCTCAACGCCTGATTCAGGCAGACTCCCTAGTAGCGTCATAAAACATATGCCGGGTCGACTCATACTCCACCGCCTCGGCAATCGCCTCTTCCTCCTGCTCCTCGGTCGCACACTGTTCCCGCTGCTCAGGCCGAATCCCAAGCTTACGGAACAACTGCATATCCGCATCCGCCTCCGGATTGGACGTGGTCAGCAGCTTCTCGCCGTAGAAAATCGAGTTCGCCCCCGCCATGAAACAAAGCGCCTGCATCTGCTCATTCATCTGCTCACGACCGGCCGACAGCCGCACATGAGAAGCCGGCATCATGATCCGCGCCACCGCGATGATCCGGATGAACTCGAACGGATCCAGATCCTCAACGTCCTCCAGCGGCGTGCCCTTCACCTTCACCAGCATATTCACCGGCACACTCTCCGGATGCTGGGGCAGGTTAGCGAGCTGAACCAGCAGACCGACCCGGTCATCCTCATCCTCGCCCATACCCATGATGCCGCCGCAACAGACCTTCATGCCTGCCTTGCGCACGTTATCCAGGGTATCCAGGCGATCCTGATAGGTCCGGGTGGTGATGATGTGGTTGTAGAACTTCTCGGAGGTATCAAGGTTGTGGTTGTAGTAATCCAGACCGGCATCCGCCAGCTCCTGCGCCTGCTCTTCCTGCAACATGCCCAGGGTCATGCAGGTTTCCAGGCCCAAGGACTTCACCTCGCGGATCATGTCCAGCACGTAGGGCATGTCCTTTTTGGTCGGACTACGCCAGGCGGCGCCCATGCAGAAGCGGGAAGCACCTTTCTCCCGGGCAGCCCGGGCCTCGGCGACCACCTTCTCGATTTCCAGCAGCTTCTCCTTCTCCAGCCCGGTGTTGTAATGACCGCTCTGGGGGCAGTACTTGCAGTCTTCCGGGCAGGCGCCAGTCTTGATAGACAGCAGGGTACTGACCTGAACCTCATTGGGATCGAAATGCTGACGGTGCACACTCTGGGCACGGAACAGCAGGTCATTGAAAGGCATTTCGAAAAGTGCGCGGGCTTCCTGGAGCGTCCAATCGTGACGCAGTTCATTCGCGGTCATGTTCAAGTCCTGTTAACCTTTCCCGGTCTCTGGGTTTACGGATGAAACAGATGATAAAGGGACTGAACCTGCTGTCAACCTTAAAGGACATAAAGGTTAACAGCGCCGCAAGAGCAGGCCGCTGTGTTGCCTGCCTGTCTACTAATGCTATCCATGGCCTGTGCGCCCCCTGCCGGGCGGATCTGCCGGTTAACCGATGGAGCTGCTTCACCTGCGGGCTACCTTTGCCCTGGGCCGCAGACAACCTGCGCTGCGGCGAATGCAGCAAGGAACCACCGCCGTTCGAGCGGGCCCGGATTCCCTGGCGCTACCAGTTTCCCGTGGATGGCATGATTGGCCGCTACAAGTACCACGGCCAACGGAAATTCGCCCGGCCCCTGGTGGCCGACTTCGGCCAGTTCCTGGCGCACCAGCTGGCCGAGGACGCGGCCAGCCTACCCGACCTGCTGGTGCCGGCACCCATGCACCCGAAACGCCGTCGGAAACGGGGGTTCAATCAGGCCACAGACATTGCCGAGCAGGTGGGACGGCAACTCGGGATTCCCGTTGATGCCGGCCTGGTCCGGCGGGTAAAACAGGTGCAGTCCCAGCGCGAACTGAACAGAACCCAGCGGCTGGCTAACCTGAAGAATGTTTTCGAGGTGCGGGGCAAGCCACCAGGGCGGGTTGCGATCGTGGATGACGTTGTAACCACCGGCGCCACCGCCCGGGCCCTGGCCCTGAAACTCAAAGCAGCGGGCGCGCAGGACGTGGAAATCTGGGCACTGGCCAGGACGCCCGGCTGAGCAATGACCGCGGAGGTCTACCGGGCCAGCTTGTCCCGGACCAGCCCTGCGATGGCAAGGCAGGAAGTCAGCCCGGGCGACTCGATTCCGAACAGATTGACCAGCCCGGGAACGCCGTGCTCCCCGGGGCCATCGATACGGAAATCGAAGAAACCGTCTTCCGGCCCCTTTAGCTTGGGGCGGATCCCGGCATAGGCAGGTTGCAGGCGCGATGCATCCAGTCCTGGCCACCACTGCCGGATACCTTCGGCAAAACGGTGGGCACGCTGCGGGTCCACGGTGTAATCCTCGGCTTCGATCCACTCCACATCCGGGCCGAAACGGGCCTGGCCGGCCAGGTCCAGGGTTAAGTGAACACCCAGCCCTCCGGCTTCTGGCACCGGGTAGATCAGGCTGTTGAACGGGTGCCGGCCGCTGTAGGAAAAATACACGCCCCGGGCGAACCACTGCTCCGGTCGCTGGCTGTCCGGTAGCCCTTGCCAGTTTGCCGCCAGGGCTGGCGCTCCCAGCCCCGCCGCATTGATGACCTCATCGGCAACCAGTGTGCAGGCCGAATCCCCACCCACGGTCAGGCGGTGGCGACCACGCTCAGACACAGCAGAAAGCACCGGGGACTTCAACACCAGCTGCCCGCCATGATCTTCCAGCTCACCTAGCAGCGACAGCATCAGGCCGTGGGAATCAATAATGCCGGTTTCCGGGGACCACAGTGCCGCCTCCACCCGGATATCCGGTACCCGTGCCCGAACGTCCGCGCCTTCTACCAGCTCAAGAGGCACCCCGTTAAGTGCCGCGGCGGCCTGTATCCCCGACAGCTTCGCCTGCTGGTCGGCACTGGTTGCCACAATCCATTTGCCGCATTTCCGGTGCCCCACATTGCGGCTGATGCAATAGTCATAGAGCTGCCGACGGCCAGCCACGCACAGACGGGCCTTGAGGGTGCCCTCGGGATAATAGATACCCGCATGGATGACTTCGCTGTTGCGGGAAGAAATACCCTCCCCGAACCGACTAGCGGATTCCAGGACAATGACATCCCGGCCAGCCATCGCCAGCTGCCGGGCCACGGCCAGACCAACCACGCCAGCACCGATCACCACCGTCTGTGTTTCCAGAGTCTCCAATCCCGTCACCCGCAATGTCTCCCCTCGAAATAACTCCTAATACCCGGTAAACATTACCTGAACCACCATAAACGTTATACTTGCAGCCAGGAAGAATTTAACGGAGCCCCATGGATGTCGGACCGCAAACAGTTTATTGCCGTTATGGTTGTCGCTGCACTGTTCGTGGGCTGGCTGGGATGGCGCAGTTTCGAGGTCATCAGCCTTAACGAACTGCTGAAATCCGATGAAACGGTCGCAAGTTATCCCTACCAGCACCGGGTGCTCCGGGTGGAGGGAGACACCGCCATCATGGGCTCACTCCGCTCCCACTCCGTGTCCACGGAAGAGGCCCTCAGGGCGATCTTTCCGAGCATGCGGAACCTTCCGGACAACCACCGGGACTGGCAACGGGCGGAACGGCAACTGGCCCAGGTGCAGGCCCGGGCCGGTGAAATCGTCCTCGGCGATCCGGGCATCGACCATGTCCGCTGGGAGCTGGACGAAAACTGGTATCATCTGCTGCACATGAAATCGAAAACCGACAAAGGCCTTTGACCACACTCCTATGCCCCATGACCTGCAACTGGCCGTATCCGGCCATCCCTACGACGCCCTCACTCCGGACGCCATCCTGGATGCCCTGGAAGAAGTGGGCTTTCCGGTCAGCGGGCGCCTGTTTGCCCTGAACAGCTACGAGAATCGGGTATATCAGGTCGGCATCGAGGACGAGACTCCGGTGATTGCCAAGTTCTACCGTCCGGGCCGCTGGAGCGAGGCCGCCATCCGCGAGGAACACAGCTTTACCCTGGAACTGGAGGAAGCAGGCATCCCGGTGGTGGCACCGATGATCATGCCGGGCGGAGACACCTTGGGAGAGCATGGCGGTTTCCGGTTTGCGGTCTTCCCCCAGCGGGGCGGCCACGCTCCGGATACCAGTGTCACCGACACGCTGTTCCGATTAGGGCAATGGCTGGGGCAACTCCATAACATCGGGGCTCGCGAACCTTTCCATCATCGGCCCGCCTTTTCCCTGATGGAGGGCATAGAGACCAACAACCGGTTGCTGGTTGAGGGCGACTGGATCCCGGAAGACCTGCGGCCGGCCTGGGACAGCCTGATCCCGCAACTTCTGGACCTGTGCGCCGCCCGCATCGACGATGCCGGCCCGGTGGACACCCTGCGGCTGCATGGCGACTGCCACGCCGGTAACATCCTGTGCCGGGATGAGCAGATGCTGTTTGTCGACCTGGACGATTGCCGCTCCGGCCCGGCCATCCAGGATATGTGGCTGTTGCTGAACGGCGAAGATCACGAACGCGGTGCCCAGCTCGGCGAACTCCTGGAAGGCTATGAAATGTTCCGGGACTTCAACCGTCGTGAACGCCACCTGATCGAGCCCCTGCGCTGCTACCGGCAGATCGCCCATTGCACCTGGCTGGCGAAACGCTGGGATGACCCCGCCTTTCCTCGCTTCTTCCCCTGGTTTGCCCAGCCCCGGTTCTGGTCCGACCAGATCCTGTCCCTGCGGGAACAGATGGCGGCCCTGCAGGCCCCGGCCATCAGTATCCCCGGCCAGTACTAACCTAATTTCATTCACTTCACAACGAGGTAGGCATGAGCCAGAGTGAAGCCCGTTACACCGTCCGCAGCCTGATTGTCACCGCCTTGATCTCCATCGTGGGTACCATCCTGGTACTAGAAACTTCGGGCCGGATCGATCATTCCAGCAATAAAGACCACATGCCCGTCGGTGAATTCGAGGCCATCCACGTCACGCCGGACGAGCCCTTCCGGATGTCGCCCAAGGCTTCGGAACTGCACGCGGTCTGCGAGAATGGCTACCTGGCGATTGCTGCCGACGTGGATCCGTCCTTCCGGGGGATCCTGGTGGACTACAAGAATCGTGGTGTCCGCTGTGCCCGGCCCTCACCCACCGGGCCTGCGGTACCGGAGCAAG
Organism: Marinobacter pelagius; assembly: GCF_900114925.1. GTDB lineage: Bacteria > Pseudomonadota > Gammaproteobacteria > Pseudomonadales > Oleiphilaceae > Marinobacter > Marinobacter pelagius. The sequence goes on from NZ_FOUR01000003.1 coordinate 103,000, forward strand.
GGGCCTCCGATGAGTAAGGAAAGACCCACCCCGACACCTCCGGAACAGGCCACCGATCGCCTGTTCGCCACGGAGCGCAAGCCGGAGGATTTTCGCTTCGATGCGTCCGTGGCGCGGGTGTTTCCGGACATGATCCGCCGCTCGGTGCCCGGCTACACCACCATCATTCCGATGATCGAGGTGATTACCGAGCAATATGCCCAATCCGGCTCCAACTGCTATGACCTGGGCTGTTCCCTGGGCGCTTCTACCCTGGCGATGCGCCATGGTATTGACGACAATGACTGCCAGCTATTCGGGGTGGATAACTCGGCGGCGATGATTGAACGCTGTGAGCATTACATCGCCCTGGACGACTCCTCGCTTCCGGTTACCCTGCGTTGTGAAGACATTCTGGATACCGAACTGAGCAATGCCTCGGTTACCACTCTGAATTTCACCCTTCAGTTCGTACCACCGGAACAGCGGGCAGAACTCCTGGCGCGCATCGCATCGGCGACACGTCCTGGCGGGGTGCTGATCCTGTCCGAGAAGATCCGTTTCGAGTCGGAACAGGAGCAGGAAATCCAGACCCGGCTGCACCATGAGTTCAAGCGGGCAAACGGCTATTCGGATCTGGAAATCAGCCAGAAGCGCTCAGCCATCGAGCAGGTGCTGATTCCGGAGACCCTGGCCGCGCACCGGGAACGGTTGCTGAGCGCCGGTTTCGACCAGGTGATGTTGTGGTACCAGTGTTTCAACTTTGTCTCCATGCTGGCCATCAAGGCCGACTGAGTTATCTATCTGCAATGAAAACTTTCGACTGGAAACGTTATTTCAACCCGGTTCTGTCCGAGCTTGATGCCCAGGGTCTGCAGGATTGGGCAGAGAGCCTGCGCACACAGTTCACCCACAAATTCGAAGAAGCGCCCCACGGAGACCTGGGCCGGTGGCTGCGGGCTGTGGATACCCTGCCCCGGTTGCCGGATGTTCGCGGGCAGTTGAATGCTCCGGCCGTCACCCTGGAAACCGCTCAGGCACTGACAGAAACAGAACAACAGGACCTGGAAGCGGGTTTGCGGGGGCTGATGCCCTGGCGCAAGGGCCCGTTCCGGTTCTTTGATACCTTCATCGACACCGAATGGCGATCAGACTGGAAATGGGACCGGGTCGCTCCCCATCTGTCCGACCTCAAGGGCCGGCAAATCCTGGATGTAGGCTGTGGCTCCGGCTACCATTGCTGGCGCATGTATGGGGCCGGTGCCCGGCGGGTCATTGGTATCGACCCGGGACTGCTGTTCCTGTTCCAGTTCCTCGCGGTGAAGAACTATGTCGGGGAGGTTCCAGTCGACCTGTTGCCAGTGCGAATGGAAGACCTGCCGACCAACCTGGAGATCTTCGACACCACCTTTTCCATGGGCGTGCTCTACCATCGGCGCTCGCCCCTGGATCATCTCCTGGAACTCAAGAGCACCCTGCGCCGGGGCGGCGAACTGGTGCTGGAAACCCTGGTGGTGGACGGGCCGGAAGGCTACAGTCTGATGCCCGAGGACCGCTATGGCCAGATGCGCAATGTCTGGTTCCTGCCCAGCTGCGACACCCTGTTGCGCTGGCTGCAACGCACCGGGTTCCGGGACGCAAAAGTGGTGGACGTCACCGAAACCACCACCGGGGAGCAGCGATCCACGGACTGGATGCGGTTCAATTCATTGCAGGATTTTCTCGATCCGGAGGATCCTTCGAAAACCGTGGAGGGCTATCCGGGCCCGAAACGCGCCACGGTGATTGCCACCAAACCCTGAAACCAGAAAGCCCCGCGATTTGCGGGGCTTTCTGTTTATGGCGGAGCTCTTGTTCCTTACTCGCCGAACGGATGGCGCAACGTGATCGTCTCGATGCGGTCCGGCCCGGTGGAAATGATGTCGATGGGCGCCTCGATCTGCTCCTCCAGGAAGCGGATGTACGCCTTGGCGTTCTCCGGCAACTGATCGATGCTGGTCAGGCCCACGGTGCTCTCGCTCCAGCCCGGCAGGTCCGCATACACAGGCTCGATGTCCTTGTAGCTGTCACAGCCGATGGGCGGGCGGAAGATCTCACCGTTCGGGGTCTTGTAGCCCACACATACCTTGACGGTCTCAAGGCCGTCCAGCACGTCCAGCTTGGTCAGGCAGATGCCGGAGACACTGTTGATCTGGATGGCGTGGCGCAGGGCCACGGCGTCAAACCAGCCACAACGGCGGGAGCGACCAGTGGTGGTACCCACCTCGTTGCCTTTCACCGCCAGGTGCTGGCCCATATCATCAAACAGCTCGGTGGGGAACGGACCGGAACCGACACGGGTGGTGTAGGCCTTGGTAATCCCCAGCACGTAATCCAGGAACAGCGGGCCAAAACCGGATCCGGTGGCGGTACCGCCAGCGGTGGTGTTAGAGGAGGTCACGTACGGATAGGTGCCAAGGTCGATATCGAGCAGCGAACCCTGGGCGCCTTCGAACAGGATGTGCTCGCCGCGCTTGCGGTAGTCGTGCAGCAGGTCGGTGACGTCGGCGGCCATGGGCAGGATTTCCTCACCCATCTGTCTGAGCTCGGCCAGGGCCGCATCGATGTCCTCGGCCTCTTCCTTGAAGTACTCGGTGAGCACGAAGTTGTGGTAGCTCATGATCTCCCGCAGCTTCTCCTCGAAGTCTGCCGGATTGCACAGGTCGCCCAGGCGCACACCGCGGCGGGATACCTTGTCCTCGTAGGCCGGACCGATACCACGGCCGGTGGTGCCGATCTTGTCGTTGCCACGGGCGCGCTCGCGGGCCTGGTCGATGCGGACATGGGTACGCAGGATGATCGGGCAGGCCAGGCTGATTTTCAGGCGCTCACGCACCGCAACGCCGTTGGCTTCCAGCTCCCGGACTTCCTTGAGCAGGGCTTCCGGAGACAGGACCACACCGTTGCCGATCAGGCACTGGACATCCTGACGCAGGATACCGGAGGGAATCAGATGCAGAGCGGTCTTCTTGCCATCGATCACCAGTGTGTGGCCGGCGTTATGGCCACCCTGGAAACGAACCACGGCGGCGACCTTGTCGGTCAGCAGGTCAACAATCTTACCCTTGCCTTCGTCACCCCACTGGGTGCCCAGCACAACTACGTTCTTACCCATGATTCTCTCTCAATTCAGTCCAGCGATTGGACGACCCACTCGCCGTCCTTCTTCACCAATTGCCGGTCACACCCGCGGGTGGCAGGGTTACACCCCTCATCCTCCGGCAATGCCCGGATAACCGTTTCCGTTTTTCTCAGGTCCGAAACCGCCCCTTCCAGAGCCGGATCCTGGTCTGCCGGCGCCCAAACCGCGCCGTTTTTCTTTACTGTCCGCTCGCCCAGGGACACCAGCGCCCGGATATCGAGACTGAAGCCCGTGGCGGGACGGGGACGGCCAAAGTCGCTGCCAATGGCGTCGTAGCGGCCGCCCTTGGCAACGGAATCCCCGTGACCGGGCACATAGGCCGCAAACACCAGGCCGGTGTGGTAGTTGTAGCCCCGAAGCTCACAGAAATCGAAACCGAAGCTCACTTCCGGGAAGTCCCGGGTCAGCATGTTCGCCACACGGTCCAGCTTGTCGAGGGCGGCATCCAGAGACTCGGAGGCACCGCTGAGGATCTTCCGGGCTTCGACCAGCGCCTCGGGGCCACCGCTCACCCGCGCCAGCTTACGGAGCCGGCTGCCGGCGGAGCCTTCCGGGCAGTCACCCAGGAGCTCGTCCAGTTCGGGCACCGACTTGCGGGCCATGGCATCAAAGATGGTCTCTTCGGTGTCCCGGTCGAAATCCGCCTCACCGATCAGGCTCTCGTAAATAGCCACGTGAGCCAGGTCCAGGTGAATACGGGGCAGCCCGGCAACCCGGAGGGTTTCCAGCATCAGGCTGATCACTTCCATATCCGCCGACTCGGAGGCGCTGCCGAACAGCTCGCAACCAGCCTGGATCGGGGTGCGCCCGGTCAGCATATGGCGGGGGCGGGTATGCAGCACATGGCCGGCATAACACAGACGGGTAATACCTTCCTGACCCAGGGTGTGGGCATCGATGCGCGCGGCCTGGGGAGTCATATCCGCACGAACGCCCATCATCCGGCCGGTGAGCTGATCGGTCAGCTTGAAGGTCTGCAGTTCCAAGTCATGCCCGGTCCCGGTAAACAGGGATTCCAGGTATTCGATCAGGGGCGGGATGACCAGCTGGTAGCCCCAGCGTTGGCAGGTATCCATTACGTCCCGGCGCAGGGATTCGATCCGTCCGGCCAGCGGCGGCAGAATATCCTCTACCCCGTCCGGCAGTAACCAGCGATCAGATACTGTCATGAGATTCCGTTGTCTGTTATTCCCGCAACAGTCAGATGACCGCGGGGAGCACTCAGGATTTGTGGCGAAGTCGTGGGTCAGAAAAACCCGATACAAAACCGGCCGAATTTTACACGGTTGTCGGGCACAAAAAAACCGGAATACGAAGGTATTCCGGTTTCCTGCTTCAAACCCGGATCAGTTGGTGGTGCCCAGAGGATCCTTCAGGAACCTGAGGAACTCGCTGTCCGAGTCGATGACCATGATGTCATCCTTGCTGGAGAACGCGTTCTGATACGCCGTGATGCTGCGATAGAAGCTGTAGAACTCCTCGTTCTGGCTATAGGCGTCGGCGTAGATACGCGCCGCCTGGCCATCACCCTCACCTCGCAACTGCTCGGACTTGGAAAAGGCCTCCGCCAGGATCACCGTCTGCTGGCGATCAGCATCGGCGCGAATACCTTCCGCTGCCTCACGACCGCGGGAACGGAATTCCTGAGCCAGCTTTTCACGCTCGGTTGCCATCCGGCGATAGACGTTCTCACTGACCTGTTGCGGCAGTTCAATCGCCTTGACCCGGATGTCCAGCACGCGGATACCAAACTCGGCGACGGAGGTTTCATTGACCTGGTCCCGCAAGGTGTGCATCAGCTCATCCCGCTGGCCGGACACCACCTCGTGCATGGTACGCACGCCAAACTCGTTCCGCAGGCCGTTATCCACCCGGGAGGACAGCAGGGACTGGGCCCGGAACTCGTCACCGCCGGTTGACCGGTAGAAGGTATCCACATCGGCAATCTGCCAGGCGACGTAGGAATCCACGTCCAGCGGCTTTTTCTCGACGGTCAGGTACTGACGTGCCGGAAGATCCATGGTGAGTACCCGTACGTCAAACTCCCGCACCTGATCAATCACCGGCACCTTGAAGTGGATGCCCGCCGGGATATTGGTTTCAATCAATTCACCAAAGCGCAGCAGCACGCCCCGGTGGGTTTCCGGGATGATGTAGACACTGGCCGACACCACCAGAACAACGATCAAGGCACCGGCAAGGCCGATAATACTCTTCGGACCCATTGATTATCTCCCCGTTCTGGAATTGGTAGTCTGACGATTGCGCAGTTCACGCAACACTTCGTCGGTCAGTGACTGGATATCCACCTGGCCGTCCATGGAACCGGTATTACCGGAACTGTCACGACCACCGGTCACTGTATTGCGCTTGATCATCTGATCCAGCGGCAGGTACATCATGTTGTTGGAGGACTCGGTATCCACAAATACCTTGGAGGTGTTGGACATCACGTTCTCCAGCGCCTGGATGTACATACGCTCGCGGGTAACCCGTGGCGCATCGGAATAGACCGCCAGCAGATCCAGATAACGGGCGGTTTCACCCCGTGCGGTCTCGACCACCCGTGATTTGTAGGCGTTCGCTTCCTCGATCATGCGCTGAGCCTTACCACGAGCTTCCGGTACGATCTTGTTCCGATAGGTCTCGGCTTCCTCGATCGAACGCTGCTCGTCTTCCCGGGCCCGCTGAACTTCCCGGAACGCATCCTGAACCGGCGCGGGCGGCTGGGTGCTCTCGACGTTGACCCGGACGACCCGCAGACCGGCACCGTAGTCCTGGAGGAAGGCCTGTAGCCGCTGTTCGACGTTGATCGCCAGCTCGGCACGACCCTCGGTAAGCACTTCATCCAGGGTGGCACTACCTACTTCATGGCGCAGGGCGCTGTCAGTAGCGAAAGCGAGCGCCTGGTTGGAGTCACGCACGTTCAGCACGTAGTCCCGGGCATTGCTGACCTGGTACTGGACCTGCAGGTCTACGGTCACCAGGTTTTCATCCTGGGTCAGCATCTGACCTGCGGACTCGGCGCTACGTACGTTGGTTACCCGAACCTTGCGCACATCATCAATCAGAGGCACCTTGAAGCGCAGACCCGGATCTTCGGTACGGGAATACTCACCGAAACGAAGAACGACAGCCCGCTCCTGCTCGTCCACCGTGTAAAAGGACTGGTAGATGACGTAACCGACAACCAGTATCGCAGCCAGGGCAATAATCGCACCGAAGCCTCCGGCACTGCCGCCAGAGCCACTGTCACCGCCCCCGGACTTGCCGCCTTTACCGCCCAACATCTTGTTGAGCTTGTCCAGGCCCTTTTTCAGTGCCTCATCAAGGTCTGGCGGCCCCTGATCATTTCCGCCGCGACGACCACCACCGGTCCCCCAGGGATCGTTGTCGTTACGGTTTCCACCCGGTTCGTTCCAGGCCATAGTGCTCTCCGTTCCTATACTTGTCGAATGGCTGCAAATACTAGGGATTTATACGCGCCCCGGCAACCGTTTACGCTTTCAGGCGTGGCTGTCTTCAAGGCGAATTTCATGTTCTTTCACGCCCGCCCGGCTCAGCAACTGGAGCCAGTCCCGGTTCTGCAGGCGCACTTCCACCACACTGTCACCCGTTTCCCGATGATCTTCACTGAGCACTGAGCCGGCTTCGTGCAGCAAGGCCCGCAACTTTCCGTCAGCAGGGCCGAGCAGTACGAAATGATGCACGACATCCTCGGCCAGGCGCTCAACGATTGCATCATACAGGATGTCGAGCCCTTCTCCGCTTACCGCCGACACCCAGACCCGCACCGGGACACCCTCTTCATTGCGGTCTATCCGGGGTGTGAATCCGTCCAGCAGGTCGATCTTGTTGAACACCTGTAATACGGGAATCTCGTCCGCTCCGATCTCAGCCAGGACGCTTTCAACCTGCTCGATGTTGTCGTCGCGACGACCATCGTAACAGTCGATTATGTGCAACAGCAGGCTGGCTTCGGTGGTCTCTTCCAGGGTCGCCCGGAAGGCTTCCACCAGTTTGTGCGGCAGGTGCCGGATGAATCCGACCGTGTCCGCCAATACGACCGGACCGATGTCCGGAAGTTCCAGACGCCGCAGCGTGGGATCCAGGGTTGCGAACAGCTGGTTGGCAGCGTAGACGGTGGAGGTGGTCAGCCGATTGAACAGGGTGGACTTGCCGGCGTTGGTATAACCCACCAGCGAGACAGTGGGGATATCGGCCCTGTGCCTGGCACGGCGCCCCTGGTTCCGCTGCCTGCGAACTTTTTCCAGGCGCTTGTGGATAGACTTGATTCGCTCACGCAGCAAGCGGCGGTCAGTCTCGAGCTGGGTTTCACCCGGGCCCCGCAGGCCGATACCGCCCTTCTGTCGCTCAAGGTGCGTCCAGCCGCGAACCAGCCGGGTCGACATGTGCTCGAGCTGGGCCAGCTCCACCTGCAGCTTGCCCTCGTGGGTCCTGGCCCTCTGGGCAAAAATATCGAGAATGACGCCGGTGCGATCCAGCACCCGGCACTTGAGTTCACGCTCGATATTCCGCTCCTGACTGGGACTCAGGGCATGATTGAACAGCACCACATCCGCCTCGGAGGCGGTAATGGCATCACGGATCTCTTCCAGCTTGCCTTCACCCACGAACAATCGCGGGCTCGGCTGCTTGCGCGAACCGGTGACCACAGCCACGGGCTCCACACCGGCAGAGGTCACCAGCTCCCGGAACTCTTCCAGGTCTTCGGAATCCTCATAGGCGGTAAAATCGATGTGAACCAGAACCGCCCGTTCGCCGACATCAGGACGCTCAAACAACTTGTACAGACTCCCGGGTCATCAGAATCGACCCCTCAGAAAAACAAACACCCGCGCACCTGGGAGCCGCGGGACGGCTCTTCGGAAACGCGGGTGGCAATACCGGGAAAGCGGCTGTATCAGTCTTCAGACTCGCCCTCTCCTCCCGGAGCCTGCTGCGGAATGCGGACATTGCGGGCAGGAACCACAGTGGAAATTGCGTGCTTGTAGACCATCTGGCTGACAGTGTTTTTCAGCAAAATCACGAACTGGTCGAAAGACTCAATCTGGCCCTGAAGCTTGATACCGTTGACCAGAAAGATGGAAACCGGGATGCGCTCCTTGCGCAATGCATTGAGGTAAGGGTCTTGTAAGGAATGCCCTTTTGACATGTGTGTTCTCCTGTTTTTAGTAGATGCAGATCGTCGTTATTCAGATTTTAATGTGGTGCGAAGTCCGAGCTTTTTCAAGGCTTTTTCGGCGACCAGTTTATCGTCGCTGTCCAGCCAGTGGACATCGGACCATTTTCTCAACCAGGTGAGCTGCCGTTTTGCCAGCTGGCGGGTAGCAGCCACACCCTTGCTCACAAACTCGTCATAGTCACTGTTGCCGGCAAGATGTTCCCATGCCTGCCGATAACCGACACAGCGCATTGACGGAAGTTCCGGATCAAGGTCACCCCGGGCCATAAGCGCCCGGACCTCATCAAGAAAACCGGCGTCCAGCATTCGCCGGAAACGCAGTTCTATCCGGTCATGAAGCACTTTGCGCTCACCGGGTGCGATTGCAAGTTGCGTTATAGTATACGGCAGAGCACTCCCTTCGTCTGCCTGCCACCGGGTGAAATAGGTGTAATCCTCGACTTCTGCTCCACCCGATGCCCCTTTTTCCGCCTGCCAGAACGCCGAGATAGGTTTCCCGGTCAGCCTGATCACTTCCAGCGCCCGCAGCAGTCGTTGCCGGTTATTGGGGTGGATAAGGCGGGCCGCCACCGGGTCCTTCTGCTGTAACTCGTCATGAAGAGCCTGCCAGCCTTTCTCGGCCGCCTCGCGCTCTAACCGCGCTCGTAACTCAGGATTCGCGGATGGCAACCCGGACATGCCGTGCAGCAGGGCCTTGAAATACATCATGGTGCCGCCCACCAACAGCGGGATGCGCCCGGCTTCAGTAATCTTCTTCATCTCCGCCAGGGCGTCGCGGCGGAAGTCGGCGGCGGAATAATTTTCTGCCGGATCACAGATATCGATAAGCCGGTGCGGCGCCCGGGCCAGTTCTTCGGCCGAAGGCTTGGCGGTGCCGATGTCCATCTCGCGGTAGATCAGGGCGGAGTCGACGCTGATGATGTCGCAGGGCAGGTGCTCACAAAGGGCGATCGCCAGATCGGTCTTGCCCGAAGCGGTTGGCCCCATCAGGAAAATGGCAGGCGGGTGCTTGCCCGGTGCATTACTGGTCGTCATCAGGACTGCCTCAACGCCCGCGCAGGAACAGTTTGTCCAGCTCGCTCAGGGTCACCAGGGTCCAGGTGGGACGGCCATGGTTGCACTGGCCACTGCGCTCCGTTGCTTCCATGTCCCGAAGCAGGGAATTCATCTCGGGGATGGTCAGCTGCCGATTTGCCCTGACCGAGCCGTGGCAGGCCATGGTGCCCAGCAGTTCGTGGGTAACGGCCTCGACCCGGTCACTCTGGCCATGCTCGATGAGATCGGCCAGCACATCCCGGACCAGCTGTTCGGTGTCGGCACCACGCAGGAGCGCCGGCACCTGCCGGACCGCCAGGGTTTCCGGACCGATCCTTTCGATCTGCAGACCCAGTTGCTGCAACCCTTCACCGTGAGTTTCCGTGAGCGCCGCTTCTTTCTGGCTGACTGCCATCGATACCGGCACAAGCAGCGGCTGGCTCTTCAGGTCCTGCTCCGCCAGTGCCCGCTTCATCCGCTCGTAGGTGATGCGTTCATGGGCCGCGTGCATATCCACCACAATAAGACCGGCACGGCTCTGGGCCAGGATATAGATTCCGTGCAGCTGGGCGATGGCATAACCCAGGGGAGGCTCCTCCTCACTATCGGCGGGCGGCGTCGCCTGCACCTGTGCCAGTCCGGCCGAACCGGGAGAGGACTCGGCGGTCACCCCGCCGCCAGCGTTCAGGGACTGATAGAACGCCATCTGGTCACTGGCACGCCATTCCTGCTGCGGCTCCGGCGGCCGGTTCCCACTGAAACCGGAAGGCGAAGGGCCACCATGACCGGCATTCTCCCGGGGCGGGTAAGACCAGCCCTGCTGCGGATTCATGGTGCCGGTATTTTCCGGCCCCGCCGGCTGGACTGAAGCCTCCCGGCCAAAGGACTGGGCCACCGCACCGCGGAAGTGGTCATCGGGCCGGACATCCGCCAGCGCCCGGTGCAGGGTGCGGAAAATGAAATCATGGACCAGGCGGCCGTCCCGGAACCTCACCTCGTGCTTGGTGGGATGCACGTTCACATCCACCGTGGCGGGATCCACTTCCAGGTAGAGCACAAAGGCAGGGTGACGATTGTTGTACAGCACATCCCGATAGGCCTGGCGCACCGCATGGGCCACCAGCTTGTCCCGGATCACCCGGCCGTTGACGAAGAAGTACTGCAGGTCCGCCTGACTGCGGGAAAACGTGGGCAGGGCAACCCAGCCCCAGAGCCGCAAGCCGGTGGCCTCGGCATCTATGACCACGGCATTGTCGATGAACTGCTGGCCACACAAGGCACCGATTCGGCGCTCCCGGTCCAGCGGTGACTCGGCCGGTCGCAGGCTCTGCACCACGCGCTGGTTATGGCGCAGGGTGAAACCGGTGTCGAACCGGCTCAGGGCCTGGCGACGGATACACTCGTCGACATGGTTGAACTCGGTTTTCTCGGTACGAAGAAACTTCCGGCGGGCCGGCGTATTGAAGAACAGATCGCGAACTTCCACGGTGGTCCCGACCGGATGCGCCGCGGGAGAAATCCGGGCGTCCATTTCACGGCCCTCGACTTCCACCCGGGAGGCGGCTTCCTGGTTTTCGGTTCGGGACGTCAGGGTCAGTCGGGACACGGAACTGATACTGGCCAGCGCCTCGCCGCGAAACCCGAGGGAGGCAACCGCTTCGAGGTCATCGAGACTGGTGATCTTGCTGGTCGCGTGGCGGCTGAGGGCCAGAGGCAGGTCATCTTCCTCGATACCACTGCCGTCATCACGGACGCGGATAAGCTTGACGCCACCCTGCTCTATCTCGACATCGACCCGGCTGGCACCGGCATCCAGGGCATTTTCGACCAGCTCTTTGACCACCGATGCGGGACGCTCCACCACCTCCCCCGCGGCTATCTGGTTCGCCAGCCGGGGAGAGAGCAAATGAATGTGGGGCATGTTTCGGGAAAACCTCTTACTCAGGATGCGGGAATACGAATGGTTTGCCCTACCATAACACGGTCATCCCTCAAGCCGTTAAATCGCATCAACTCGTTAACGGAAATCTGGTTTTCCTTGGCCAGCTGGGACAAGGTATCCCCCCGCTGGATCCGGTACTGACTGACGTCATTGCCACCCTTGCCATTCTGCTTCTGCCATGCCAGCAACGTGCCTGGCGGCGGCGTCTTGCGGAAATAATCCTCGATGCCCTCCATGATGGCACCGGCCAACCGGCTGCGATACCAGTCCGTCGCCAGGTTCTTCTCTTCCTGGGGATTGGAAATGAAACCTGCTTCAACCAGGATCGAAGGGATGTCCGGCGACTTGAGAACGACAAACGCCGCCTGCTCCACGCCCGGCTTGTGCAACTTGGCCACCCGGTCCAGCTTACCCAGCACCGAGCTGCCCACGCCCAGGCTGGCGTTGATACTGGCGGTCATGGACAGGTCCAGAAGAACACCCGCGAGCATATCGTCCCGACCTTCCAGGGATACGCCACCGGTGCCACCGATCAGGTCAGAGCGGTTCTCACTCTGGGCCAGCCAGCGGGCTGTCTCACTGGTCGCTCCGCGCTGGGACAGGGCAAAGACGGACGCCCCTTTCGGTTGCGGTGTGCGGAAGGCGTCGGCATGAATGGATACGAACAGGTCTGCGTTGTATTTCCGGGCCAGCAGCGTCCGGTTACGCAAACCAACGTAGTAGTCACCGGTGCGAGTCAGCTTGGCGGTGTAGCCCGGCTGCTTGTTGATCAGTGCCTCCAGGGTTTTCGCCATTTTAAGGACCACGTCCTTCTCCCGGGTTCCTCTCGGCCCGATGGCTCCGGGGTCCTCTCCACCGTGGCCGGCATCAATCACCACGATGACATCCCGCTTGCCCGCAGAATCCTGGGTTACCGTCGGCCGGGTCGCCCGCTCCAGGCGGCTGCCGCTCTCGTCGATCAGGTCCACCACCAGACGGTGACCGTACTGCTGATTGGGCTCCAGTTGGAAACTCCGGGGCTTGATGTCGCTCTTGAGATCGAGCACCACCCGCAGGTCATTACCGTTCCGCGGCGCGCTGCGAATCCGCTTGATCGGGCTGCCGGAAAGTTCGAGATTGTCCAGGTCGGCCTTGAGCGAGGCATTACTCAGATCAATCACCAGCCGTGAAGGGCCGCTCAGGGAGAAGATGTTGTGTTGTAGCGGGCCGGTCACGTCCAGCACCAGGCGCGTGTGGTCCGGCGCGGGCCAGATCCGCGCACCCTCGACACGGTCACCCGCTGCCGCTCCCCAAGCCAGGGCCCAGGCTGTGACCAGCGCCAGCAAATTGATAAGGCTGCGTTTTCCCTTGAACATACCGCTTACCTGCAAAATATCAGCTGTCACCGGCGGTCAGTGTTCCGGACCGACCAGTTCCAGCTCGTTCATCAAATGGGCGCCCTGGGCCGAACGGGCCCGGATGACCACGGACCGCCCGTCACCCTCGCGCTCAAGGTGGATCTCCAGGTCCGGTTCCGGCAGGACACCTTTGCCCCGCTCCGGCCATTCGATCAGGCACAGGTTGTCTCCGGAAAAATAATCCCGGATACCCATGTACTCCAGCTCTTCCGGATCGCCCAGGCGATACAGATCAAAATGATAGGCCGGCGGCTTCAGATGCTCGTAGGGCTCCACCAGGGTGTAGGTGGGGCTCTTCACAGCGCCCTCGTGCCCGAGGCCACGCATGACACCACGGCTCAGGGTGGTCTTGCCCATCCCGAGGTCGCCGTCCAGAAATACCGTCAATCCCTGCCCGGACTCGATGACCAGCCGCGCCAGTTCATGGCCAAGCTTTTCGGTTTCCGCCTCGCCTTCCAGAAACAGGCGGCGCTCGTTACCGTAAATCGTCATCCATCCTCCCGTTTCTGCACATCGTTAAACTCGATTTGCCGGAATACCGACGGCAGGCTATCAATCACATCGGTTGGTATCAGCCCCATATAGCCGCGCGCCTCCGAGGCCCGGTCAGCCGCTGCCAGATGGGCACAGGCCCCCAGGATGCTCGCCTGGGCCAAGCCATCCAACTGACCGCACATGGCGCCGAGAATTCCCGCGAGCACATCACCCATGCCGCCGGTGGCCATTCCCGGGTTGCTGCCGCTGATAATATCCACCGTCTGTGACCCTGAGGCAATGACCGTTCCCGCGCCCTTGAGCAGAATCACACCACCATATATGGACTGCAGTTTGCGCGCCGCCGCCATCCGGTCAACCTCGACTTCCGCCACGCTGCACCCCAGTAGCCTGGCGGCTTCTCCCGGATGCGGCGTCAGTACCTGATGTTCCGAAGGCACGGCGACCCGGGCCGCCATCAGGTTCAGGGCGTCTGCATCCAGCACTCTTGGCTTGTCACTGGCCAGCACCTGCTGAAGCATCTGCTGCCCCCAGGCACTCTTGCCGATCCCCGGCCCGCATACCACGACCGATGCGGCTTCAAGCAGCGGTGGCAGTTCAGAGCCATGAATAAGGCCGTGCACCATTACCGACGGGCAGCGGGCCAGCGCCGCCGAGATATGTTCCGGGCGCGTTGCCAGTGACACCAGACCGGCTCCGGAACGGGCCGCCGCCTCTGCAGCCATCAGGCCGGCGCCGCCAAATCCACGATCCCCGGCAATAATGAGCACGTGGCCGAACCGCCCCTTGTGGGCATTGGCCGCACGCTCGGGGAGCCAGCGACCCACGCTTTCCCAGTGCCGTAACCGGCCCACGGGAGCCTGGCCACTGGCACCGATGTCGTTTTCGGTTCCGAGCGAGTCAAACATGACCTCGCCACATACCGCGGGGCCCTGGCCGGTGAACAGCCCGGATTTAAGGCCGATGAAGGTGACCGTCATCGTTGCCCGGACCACATCACCGTCGGCAACACCGGTCGTCGCATTCAGCCCCGAAGGCACATCCACCGCAAGCACCGGCACGCCACTGGCATTGCAACGGGCAATGACGCCGGCAAACGGCTCCCGGGGCGCTCCGGAGACCCCGGTCCCCAGCAAGGCATCGACAATCAGGCCCGCATGCTCAAACGAAGCATCGAGGGCTACCTCATCAATCCCTGACAGTTCACGCACTTCGACGCCGTCTGCGACGGCCTTTTGCCAGGCTTTCCGGGCATCGCCGGCAAGCTTTTCTGTCGGGGCAACGGCAATGCAGGACACTGTGAGTCCGTGCCGCTTGGCGTTGGCAGCCACCAGGTAACCGTCACCACCGTTATTGCCCGCCCCGCACAGCACCAGTACCGGCCCGCAATCGGGCCAGCGGCGGACCAGCCTCCGGAAAGCCGCATGGGCTGCCGTCTGCATCAGTTCGAAACCGTCCACACCCAGTTCGTCAATCACGTAGCGGTCCATCTGCCGCACAGCATCGGCGGAATACAGGTCGTCTGGTAGACTGTGCGCAGATATGGGCGGCATGAGCCTGAGCTCCCGTTACAGAAACCGGTTTAAGAAAATTGGCCAGATACCTGTAAAGCATAGCAAAACAGGGGAAAAGGTCATAACTTAATCAAATTAAACTTCCGCAGTGAATCCACCCGGACAACGCCCGCTGGCAAACCATCCATGACCAAGCCACAAAAAACTCCTCCAGTACCGCCCGAACTCGATGATTTGCCAGGCAAAATCCGGCAATGGGCGCGAGAGCTGGGCTTTGCCGATGCTGGCATCACCCTGCCGGAAACCGGTCCCCACGCGGACCGGCTGCAGGCCTGGCTTGCCGAGGGATACCAGGGCGAGATGGACTACATGGGCCATCACGGCGACAAGCGTTACACCCCGACTTCATTGGTGCCCGGCACGGCGAGGATCATCTCGGTACGACTGGATTATCTGCCGGCGCCGGATAACCCGAAACAAGCGCTCACTGACCGGGGAACCGCCTACGTAACTCGCTACGCCCTGGGGCGGGACTACCACAAGCTGATGCGCAAGCGCCTCGCCACTCTGGCGAAATGGATCGATGAGGCGGTCAGTGGGTTCGAGTACCGGGCTTTTGTCGACAGCGCTCCGGTGCTGGAGCGGGCGCTGGCACAACGGGCAGGACTGGGCTGGATCGGCAAGAACAACATGGTGATTCACCCGAAGGCCGGGTCGTTTTTCTTCCTGGGCGAGATTTTTACCAGCGCTCCCCTGCCGGTGGATCCGCCCTTCGAATCAGAACACTGCGGCAGCTGCTCCGCCTGTCTGGAGGTGTGCCCCACGGACGCTTTTGTCGGTCCTCACCTGCTCGATGCCCGGCGCTGCATCAGTTACCTGACCATTGAGCTGAAAGGTTCGATTCCGGAGGAATTGCGGCCGAAAATGGGTAACCGGGTGTTCGGCTGCGATGATTGCCAGCTGGTCTGCCCCTGGAACAAGTTCAGCAAGCCGACGGCGGAGCAGGATTTCCAGCCCCGGCACGGGCTGGATAACAGTTCGCTGGCGGAGTTGTTCCTGTGGACGGAGGAGCAGTTCCTGAAACGGACGGAAGGGTCGGCTATCCGGCGTACCGGTTACGAGGGCTGGCTCCGGAATCTGGCGGTAGGGCTGGGCAATGCGCCTACCACAATTCCGGTGGTGGAGGCGCTGAAGCAGCGGGCGGACCACCCGTCAGAGATGGTCCGTGAGCATGTGCACTGGGCGTTACGCCGGCACGGGCTTACACCTTGAAGAAGTGGTCCCGGTAGTGGCGCAGTTCGTTGATCGAGTCTCGGATGTCGTCCAGCGCCAGGTGGCTGCCTTTTTTCTTCACGCCGTCGAGTACGTCGGGGCGCCAGCGGCGGGCCAGTTCCTTAACGGTGGAGACGTCGAGGTTACGGTAGTGGAAGAAGGCCTCGAGTTCCGGCATGTACTTTATCAGGAAGCGGCGGTCCTGGCCGATGCTGTTGCCGCACAGGGGTGATTCGCCGGGGCCCACGTGTTTTTTCAGGAACGCGAGGGTTTCCTGTTCGGCTGCCGATTCGGTGATGATGCTTTCTTTGACGCGTTTGGTGAGGCCGCTGGCTCCGTGGGTGTTAGTGCACCATTCGTCCATGGCCTCGAGGAGGCTGTCGGGCTGGTGGATTGCGATGACGGGGCCCTCCGCGACGATATTCAGTTCGGCATCGGTAATGATGGTGGCCATTTCTATGATGCGTTCTTTTTCCGGATCGAGGCCGGTCATTTCCAGGTCGATCCAAACTAGGCGGTTGCCTTCTGACATGTGTTCCTAACCTTCTGATTTGGGGGCAGGCTAGCAGTGGGGTAGCCTCTTCGGGAACCGCTACGAGCACGTCCATGTGCGCTTGTTTCAGGCCATCCTTGGCCTTCAACATTCCCGAAGAGGCTACCCCACCGCTAGCTCATAATCCGGAGATATAGTCTTTAAGGTCTTCAACATACTACAGCGACCCACAAGTGATTCCAGTATGATGGCACGGTCGATGACGAACTTTCACGGGATCTCTCTAATCATTTATGGCAAAACGGCGACTGAACAAACAGCAACAGTGGCGGATCAAGAAGATCCAGCAGGAACGGGCTGCCCGTGCTGCCAAAAAAGAAAAGGTCATTGAACAGCAGGCCGAGGCCGGTGAGCTGGGGCCGGAGCAGGAAGGTCTGATCATCGCCCACTATGGTCAGCAGCTGGATGTTGAGGCCCTGGAGGGCGAGGATTCCGGGACGGTTTTCCGCTGTTTTGTCCGGGCCAATATCGACAGTCTGGTGACTGGCGACCGGGTGATCTGGCGCAAGGGCAAGAGTGAGACGGGTGTGATCGTTGCCCGTTGTGATCGCCAGAATCTGCTGCAGCGGCCGGACAATTTTGGGGCACTGAAGCCGGTGGCGGCGAATATTGATCACATCATTCTGGTGATTGCCCCGGAGCCGGAACCCCACGATAACCTGATCGACCGATACCTGGTGGCTTCGGAGACCAGTGATATTCCGGCGGTGATTCTGCTGAACAAGACGGATCTGATTACCGATGAGAACCGGGAGCAGATTGAATCGTTGCTCTCCCGGTATGAGAACCTGGGTTATGAAGTTGTCCGTACGTCGGCCGCCGAATCCGGTAATGAGCCGGCGCCGGAGGTTGCTGCACTGGTGAAGGATCAGACCAGTGTGTTTGTTGGTCAGTCCGGTGTCGGCAAGTCCTCGATTATCCAGACGCTACTGCCAGGGGAATCGCTTCGGGTCGGGGCGGTTTCGGAAAGTACCGGCAAGGGAATTCACACCACTACGACCGCCAAGCTTTTCCATCTGCCCCTGGGTGGAGATCTGATTGATTCGCCGGGTATCCGGGAGTTCGGGCTGTGGCATATGACGCCGCAGGAGATCGAGTACGGTTTCCGGGAGATCCGGGAGTTGATCGGTACCTGCAAGTTCCGGAATTGCCGGCACATGGGAGATCCCGGGTGCGCCCTGGAGGCGGCGGCAGCTGACGGGCGGATAAGTCCGGAGCGGCTGAAGAGTTTTCACCGGATTCTGGCGGATATGGCCGAGCAGCAGGCCCGGGGCCTGAAGGTGGACTGATTCGCAAAGCGGTAAAACCGTATCTACACGCCTACGCCGTTTTGCTAAACTGCGCGCCTTCTCAAGTAAAGGGTTCGTTTTGATGTTCGATAAACTGTTCGTTCTGAGCCAGTACCTCACTCCGCAACTGGCTGTTTCACGTATTGCTGGTCGGTTTGCGGACAGCGAAGGCAATCAGGCTTTGAAGAACCGTGTAGTGAAGTGGTTTATCGGCCGCTATGGCGTGGACATGAGCGAAGCTGCGGAACCGGACCCGACCGCTTACCCGAGTTTCAATGCATTTTTCACCCGGGCGCTGAAGCCGGGTATTCGCCCCCTTGCCGGGGGTGAGCAAACCCTTGTCAGCCCCGTGGATGGAACCATTTCACAGCTGGGCCAAGTAACCGGTGACCGGGTTTTCCAGGCCAAGGGTCAGTCCTTCAGCCTGAATGAGCTGCTGGGGGATAACCTGCAGCGCACCGAAACATTCTCCGAAGGCGAGTTTGCCACCATTTACCTCGCTCCCAGCGACTATCACCGCATCCATATGCCTATGGCGGGCAAGCTGCGGGAGATGGTGCACATCCCCGGCAAGCTGTTTTCGGTCAATCCGGTGACGGCGGAGCATGTACCCAACCTGTTTGCGCGCAACGAGCGGGTGGTCTGCATCTTTGATACCGACGCCGGCCCCCTGGCGATGGTGCTGGTGGGCGCGATGATTGTCGGCAGTGTCGAGACCACCTGGTCCGGCGTGGTGGTGCCGGGCAATGGTCTCGTCACCGACTTCCAGTATGAGGGCGAGCAGGCCCGGGAGTTTGCCAAGGGCGAGGAGATGGGCCGGTTCCGGCTGGGCTCCACGGTGATCATGGTGATGCCCAAGGGTGCTGTCAGCTGGAACGAGAATCAGGTTGCCGGCAAGACCGTCCGCATGGGTGAGGCTTTCGGCGAGCTCGCCTGAGTTCAGGCGCGCTCGAACGGGAACGCCAGCACGTCCGAGATATCGGTTGCTCCGAGCTTGAGCATGAGCAGCCGGTCCAGCCCCAGGGCGACCCCGGCGCAATCCGGCAGGCCCTGCTCCAGCGCCGACAGGAACGCGTCGTCGATGGGCATTTCAGGTTTACCCAACAATCGGCGTTGATGGTTATCCGCCTCGAACCGGCGCCGCTGCTCCACCGGATCGGTCAGCTCCCAGTAGCCGTTACACAGCTCCAGTCCCCGGACATACAGCTCGAAACGGTGCGCCACGGAGTAGCCCTGATGTTCCGATACCCGGGCCAGTGACGCCTGGGAAGCGGGATAACCGGTGATAAACACCGGGCGCTCAATACCCAGGTTGGGCTCGACTGCAAAACTCATCAGCAAGTCCAGGCAACCATCCCGTCCCAACCCTGCCAGCTGTTCCGGCTCCAGCCATTCCTCGCAGCGGCGCATCAGCTCCCGCTCCGAGGACTCGAACGGGTCCACGTGTGCCCAGGTCTTCACGGCATCCCGGTAATACAGGACCTCCGGTCGCTCGCAGCCCAGCCAGCCGCAGACCAGGTCGGCGACCTCGGTCATCAGCTCCCGGTCATCGAATCCCGGCCGGTACCATTCCAGCATCGAGAACTCCGGGTTGTGGCGCCGGCCACGCTCACCATTGCGGAAGACCTTCGAGACCTGATAGATCGGGCCGGAGCCCGCGGCCAGCAGGCGTTTCATGTGGTATTCCGGGGAGGTCTGCAGCCAGCCACCCTCGATGCCGGAGGCGGATACCTGCGCCGGAATGCCGTCGAGGTTCACGTCGGTCACGCCGCAGCGCCCCAGCACCGGGGTTTCGACTTCCACCACCCCTCTTTGCGCAAAAAAGCCGCGCACAAACGCCAGTTGTTGTGCACGGCTTTCCAGGGCAGCCTGCGAGGCAGCGGGCTGCCAGACAGGTTGATCAGTCATTGCCGAATCAGCTGCTCTTGACGCGGCTGACGTACTCGCCGGTCCGGGTGTCGACCTTCAGCACTTCACCGATGGTGATGAACAGGGGCACGTTGACTACGGCACCCGTGGACAGGGTGGCCGGCTTGGAGCCGCCCTGAGCGGTGTCGCCTTTCATACCCGGATCGGTATCCACCACTTCCAGCTCGACAAAGTTGGGCGGGGTTACGGTCAGGGGAGCACCGTTGTACAGGGTTACGGTATAGACGTCCTGCTCCTTGAGCCACTTGACGGTATCGCCCACCGCCTTGGCGTCGGCCGGGTACTGCTCGAAAGATCCGTCGGTTTTCATGAAGTGCCAGAACTCACCGTCGGTGTAGAGGTATTCCATGTCCTGGTCGATCACGTCGGCCGCCTCGAGGCTCTCGCCGGACTTGAAGGTCCGCTCCCAGACGCGGTTGGTCATCAGGTTCCGCAGTTTTACCCGGTTGAAGGCCTGGCCCTTGCCCGGTTTTACAAACTCGTTCTCGAGAATGATACAGGGGTCGCCATCCAGCAAAACCTTAAGACCGCCGCGGAATTCGTTGGTAGAATATGAAGCCATGAAATGTCCACCTGACACAATGTCGTTAAAATTTCAAAGGTCGCTATGATACAGCGAACCCCCGCCCGTATAGAAGCCCACATCTGTGAACAGGATTCCCGTAGCTGGCAGGAGCTGCTGTCAGGCTCGGTCACTACGCCCGAGGCGCTGCTGAAGCGGCTGAACCTGCCCGCCGAATCCTGGCTGGAGGGCGCGCGGGCCGGACACCGGCTGTTTCCGATCCGGGTTCCGGAGCCCTTTATCGCCCGTATGACGCCCGGAAACCCTGACGACCCACTGCTGCGCCAGGTGCTGCCGCGAATGGACGAGGCGGCCGAGGTGTCCGGTTTCATCCGGGATCCTCTGCATGAAGATGGGGCTATCCAGACCACCGGGCTGATCCGGAAGTATCGTAGCCGGGCGCTGCTGATGGTAACCGGCCAGTGTGCCATCAATTGCCGTTACTGCTTTCGCCGGCATTTCCCCTACGAAGAGCAACGTCTCACCCCTGAGGACCGGGACCAGGTACTGCGCACGCTTGGGGACAGCCCCGAGATCAATGAGGTCATATTCAGCGGGGGCGACCCCCTGGCGGTCAATGACCGGCTGCTGGCCCGCTGGGCGGCGGATATCGCCAAGGTGCCCCACATCCGAAGGATCCGGCTGCACACCCGGCTTCCGGTGGTGATTCCCCAGCGTGTGTGCGACGCCCTGCTCAAGTGGGTCAGCAGCTCGCCGCTGCAGGTGGTCATCGTGCTGCACATCAACCACCCGGCCGAGATCGACAAGCCGACCCGCCGGGCCCTGGGTTATCTGCGTGCGGCCGGAGCCATACTCCTGAACCAGAGCGTGATCCTCAGGGGCGTCAACGATACGGCGGACGCCCTTGAGGACCTGAGCGAAACCCTGTTCGAAGCCGGGGTGATGCCCTACTACCTGCATGCTTTCGACCCGGTGGCCGGTGCACATCACTTTGATGTGGGTGATAATGAGGCCCGCGAGCTGGTACGGGAGTTGCTCAAACGGCTGCCCGGGTTCCTGGTTCCGAAACTGGTCAGAGAGGTTCCGGGCGAAGAAAGCAAGACGCCTCTGGACCTGTGGTCGTGAGCGAGATCACAAACCTGGACGTCGATCACTTGCAAAAGTTTGTTAACTCGTGATCTTCTCGCTTTTCGTCGACCGTTTGCTATTTTACAGTCGACTATGGGTTACAAATAAAAACATAAGGGAAACCGACGGTGGCCCGGACATTGGCGCGAATTCATGGAAGGCACGATTCTGAAACCTGATCTACGAGTACCGGAACAGAAAACCACGACCCTGTCCTTTTGCGAAACGGCGCCGAAGCCCTTCCGCAACTGGGTGGCTCAGTTGCCCATGGCCAACATTGGCGAGGTGTCCCGACAGCTCTACCATGCGATCATCGAGCTGAACCACCTTTCGGTCGCGCCCCAGCAGAGATTGCAGTTTCTGGAACTGATCCGGGAGAAGATCCATTTTGTCTGCAACGAGCTGTCCCGGCATTACCTGGGCCTGGCCGTCGCCCTTCCGGAGAAGCAGCGCAAAATTGCCAACCTGGCCCAGGCCCTGCAGATGCACCTGGCCACCGGTTACAAGATTTGTATCCTAGACGGCCTTGACAACGGCGGCCTGGACAGGAACCGTAAGCCCGTCACCATGGCAATTCACCGGGCCATCTCGGAGCTGTCCGCCACCATCCTGCGCTCCCATCAGCTTTATTGCCCGAGCCCTGCTCGCAGCTGGCTGGAATGCCATCGTCTATATCGTTTTGCCTACCGCAACGGCATGGCCCATCTTCAGGTGGAAGACAACACCCTGAAGTCCCGCCGCACCAGCTCCCTGGCCGACAGTTACAAGCGGGTTCTGCTGCTCGGTTGCGCTCGCCCCAACCAGTTGCGGCAGTCCGAACTCAACCAGGCGTACGAGCTGTTCGAGACCTGGACGGAACACACCCAGTGCGGCCCGGATATTGGCGAAGACAGCCTGTTTGTGGTGAACATGGAGCATGACAATCCGCCGATCTATCGCAGCCTGCTCGATAACCAGCCCGGTGACGACAGCTTCGGTTTCGACACCCGGGAGCTGTCCAACATGGTTTCCGAGACGCTCCAGGCCCGGCGCACGCACCAGGAAAAAGAAAATCCCCTGCGTATCCCGGCCAATATCAGCGACACCCTGCTTACTCACCTGAGCCAGGCCCTCGGCATCCTGGCCAAACGCAACTTCAACCGCATTGCCAGCCAGGGCACCCTGGAGGTCTGCGTCGGCCTCACCGCTGTCCATTATTTCATCGCCGGTGAAAAATCCTTCGCGGAATTCGTCAGTGGTAATGCCAGCGCCCGGGAGGAAGAGGACAACCACTTCCTGACCGAATCGAAGAAAGCGGAAGATGCCTGGGCCGGCGCCCATGATGCCGGCCCCAGCGAGGAGCGGCACTCCTCCCCAGACACCCCGATCAACTTTCGTGGTGGCTATTTCGGCAAGCCCGCTGCAGATCCGATTCCGGAGAAGAATCTGCCCCGCTCCCACCAGGCCCTGCTGATCAACACCAGCCCTGGCGGCTACTGTGTTGGCTGGGAAACCAATGTGCCTCCGTCCATCCAGGCCGGTGAGATCCTCGGCGTCCGCGAACAGCAATCCCATCCCTGGAGCGTTGCCGTTGTACGCTGGATCCGGCAGGTAAAACACCAGGGCACCCAGGTGGGCATTGAGCTGCTGGCCCCCAGTGCTGCGCCCTGCGGGGTCCGGTTGCTCCAGAAAATCGGAAACAACAGCGAGTACCTCCGTGGTTTACTGCTGCCGGAAATAAGCGTAGTCAACCAGGCCGCCACCCTGATCACTCCCCGACTGCCGTTCCAGTCCGGGAGCAGGATCTCCCTCCTGCACGATGGCAGGCAGGACCAGGGCACACTCGGTCGCAAAGTCTCGTCCACAGGCAGTATCAGCCAGTTCGAACTGAAACTTCAGAATAATACGGCACTGAATATCTCCAGCCAGACCGATACGCCGGTGGCCAGTGAGGATGAGTTTGATTCGCTGTGGCCGTCGCTCTGATAAGCGAGACGCGGGTGGCGAACTGGCCAAACAGAGGGTTGTTATTACCCCCTATCCCCTGCATCATTCTGCATAAGTGATAGACCGGCCTCTGACTCTCGGCAAGCAGTTTTCCTCAAGGCACTGTTTTACAAGCAGATCTTAATGCTGCCCTGGAGCCGGCTCCGCAAACGAGTAGCACGAGACTTCTTACGAATGCAGAAAAAGAACGCCACAGTACACCTGCTGATTCTTGATCCATCTCAAAATGATGCTGAATCACTGGTCAGCCTGCTGAGGAATTCCGGGAAGGCCACACGGGCCCATCGCATCACCTCGGAAGAAGATCTCGAAGAGGTGCTGAAAACCGGCAACTGGGATCTTTTGCTGGCCCGGGATGTGAACGATGAATTCGGTGCCGACGAGGCCCTGGCAATGGTTCGCCGGATGGACAAGGACATCCCGTTCATCCTGCTGATGACCGAAGAAAGCCGGGAACGGAGAGTTGGCATCATGAAGGCCGGCGCCCAGGACGCAGTGCCGTTCGACTATTCGGATCAGCTCGTGCTGACGGTCAACCGTGAGATTTCCGCCCTGGAAGAGCGCCGGCGCCGGCGCGTGCTGGAGTCCCACCTCCGGGAGGCGGAACAGCGCTGCCAACTGCTGCTGGAAAGCTCCAAGGATGCCATTGCCTACATCAATGACGGCATGCATATCTATGCCAACCAGTCCTACATGGACTTCCTCGGCTACGACGATATCGATGACCTGATCTGCATTCCGGTCCTCGATACGCTCACCCCCGAAAGCCAGGAGCGGTACAAGGAATTCATGAAGCGCTTCGCCGAGAAGGGCGAAGACGGCATGACCCTCAACTGCACGGCGCGGCGCAGTGATGACCAGGAACTGAAGGTCACCATGAGCGTGTCTTCGGCTACCTACGATGGTGAATTCTGCACCCAGATTGTACTCCAGCCCGAGCACAGCGATGCCGAACTGGAGGAGAAGCTGCGCCAGATCAGCAGCCAGGATCTGCTCACCGGCCTGTATAACCGGCAGTACCTGATGGACGCCCTTTCAGAAACCATCGCCCGGGCCGGTAAGGACAACCAGACCGGGGCCCTGGCCTACATCGCACTCGATAACTTCATCACCATGAAGGGGCAGGTGGGTATCGCCGGCGCCGATTTGCTCCTGGGCGACCTGGCGGCACTGCTGAAGGAAACCGCCGGAGAGGATGCCACCCTGGCGCGGCTGAGTGATGATGCCTTCTGCATGATGTGCCTGCCCTGCGATGAGAAATCCATGGCCGATCGGGCGGAAAGAGTTCGCAAGGCCATCGAGGACAACCTGTTCGACATCAACGGAAAAACCGTTCCGATGACGGTCAGTATCGGCGTGGCGGCGATTACCGAAAACTCACCCAAGGCGGAAGAATTGCTCGGCCGGGCCCACACTGCCTCGTCCGATGTCAAAAAGCAGGACGGCCATGCCCAGGGCAACGGGGTGCTGGTCTACAACCCGGCAGACTACGAAACCCTCGATTCCAGCAACTCCGTGGAGGCTATCCAGAAAGCCCTCGAGGACAACAGTTTCCGCCTCCTGTTCCAGCCGATCATCAACCTGCGCGGTGAAGG
The DNA here is from genome assembly GCF_900114925.1 of Marinobacter pelagius. Lineage (GTDB taxonomy): Bacteria > Pseudomonadota > Gammaproteobacteria > Pseudomonadales > Oleiphilaceae > Marinobacter > Marinobacter pelagius. The sequence continues at coordinate 128,024 of NZ_FOUR01000003.1, forward strand.
CGAGGAGCACTACGAAGCCTTCGTGCGCATGCTCGACAAGGACGGCGAGGAAGTCTCGCCCTATGACTTCCTGCCGCCCGTGGGCCCGAACGAAACCGCGATCAAGATCGATCGCTGGGTGATCCTGAACACGATAAAGCAGTTGGCCAACCACCGCTCCCACGGCCACGATACCCGCCTGTTCGTCAATATCACGGCAGAGACCCTCCAGGACAAGACCTTTACTCCCTGGCTGAGCGTGGCCCTGAAGGCTGCGAGACTGCCCGGCGATGTCCTGATCCTCCAGGTTCGGGAAGGCGATGCCAACAACTACATGAAGCAAGCCAAGGAATTTACCCGGGCGGTTCACGAGCTGCACTGCAAGGTGTCAATTTCCCAGTTCGGCTGTGCCCTGAACCCCTTCAACACCTTCAAGCATGTGAACGCGGACTTTGTGAAACTGGACGGCTCCTTCACCGAGGAGCTCCAGAAGAGCGACAAGGCCAAGGAACAGGTGAAGGAAATGATCAAGACCCTGCAGAATTCCGGGAAGCTCTCGATCATTCCGCTGGTGGAGAATGCCAGTATCCTGGCCACACTCTGGCAGGCCGGCGTGAACTATATCCAGGGCTACTACCTGCAGGCCCCGGCCCCGGAAATGAACTACGATTTCGGCGAGGGCTGAGAAACAACAAGGGCGCCAGATGGCGCCCTTGTTCATTGCAGCTTACTACCTGCCCTCAGAACTCCGAATCCTGCAGGGTCTGGGTGGTTTCCCGCTCCCTGAAGCCAATCAGGTACAGGATCGCGTCCAGGCCCAGGGTCGAGATCGAGTGACGGGCGGATTCCTTCACCAGCGGTTTGGCCCGGAACGCGACCCCGAGGCCCGCCTGGCTCAGCATGGGCAGGTCGTTGGCACCATCCCCGACGGCGATCACCTGCTCCCGGGAAATGTGCTCTTTCTCGGCAATCTCCAACAGTAGTTCCGCCTTGCGCTTGCCATCGACAATCTGGCCGGCGACCCGCCCGGTCACCTTACCGTCCTCGATTTCCAGCTCGTTGGCATAGATGTAATCGATCCCCAGCTTACGCTGGAGGTGCCGCGCGAAGTAGGTGAAGCCACCGGAGAGAATCGCTGTGCGGTAGCCCAGGGCCTTGAGGCTGCGGATCAGGTGCTCTGCGCCCTCGGTCATGCGCAAGCGGGCCGCGATACCCTCAAGTACCGACTCATCCAGCCCCTTGAGCAGCGCCAGGCGCTCGGCAAAGCTCTGACTGAAGTCCAGCTCCCCCTGCATCGCCCTTTCGGTGATCTCTGCCACCTGGGGCCCCACGCCGGCCTCCAGCGCCAGCTCGTCGATCACCTCGGCCTCGATCAGGGTGGAATCCATGTCGAACACCACCAGGCGCCGGTTACGGCGGAAGATGGAGTCCTCCTGGAAGGCAATGTCCACGTTCATCTCACCGGCTATCTGCAGAAAATCCGCCCGAAGCTGTTCCAGATCCGAAGGTGTTCCGCGCACCGAGAACTCCACGCAGGCAATGCGGTTCTCCGCGGGGTTCAGGGATGGCCGGCCCGACAACCGGCTGATGTTGTCGATGTTCAGTCCGTGGCGCGCGGTGATCGCGGAAACCCGGGCGATCTGTTCCGCCTTGATGTCCCGGGCCAGCAGGGTAACGATGTAGCAGGCACGGTTCCGGCCGGCGGCCCAGGCCTGGTATTCCTTCTCGGTGATCGGAGCAAAGTGGACCTGGAGGTCCAAGGCATGCAGGCGGAACAGCAGGTCCCGGATCACCGGTGAGGATTTGGACTCGTCGGGAATCTCGATCAGGATGCCCCAGGTCAGGTGGTCGTGGATCACCGCCTGGCCGATATCCAGGATCCGCACGTGGTAGCGGCCCATGATACCGGTAATCTCGGAAGTCAGCCCCGGCTTGTCACGCCCGGAGACATTAATCAGTACCAGTTCACTCACTGTCGGAGCTCTCCTCTTGTCCGGCCCGTGCCGCCGAAGGAATCACATCAATGGCATCAACCCGCTGCAAGCCCCGGGGCAGCTTGTGGCCGCGCCGGCCGCGCTCACCCAGGTAATGCTCCAGGTCACTGAACTGCAGCCCCATCTTGCGTTTACCGGCCCGGATCTCGAGCTGGTCGTCTTCGGCAAATACCGCCACGGCCACCACGAATTCCTCCCGGTTCTGAACTCTCGCCGAAGGGATACTGATGATCTTGTTGCCCTTGCCCTTGGCCAGTTCCGGCAACTCGTTCAGGGGGAATACCAGCATCCGTCCCTCGTTGGAAATGGCTGCGAGGTAGAGGGTCTTGTCGGCCCTGGGCACCATCACCGGGGGCATGATCTTCGCTCCCTTGGGTACCGATACCACCGCCTTGCCATTACGGTTCTTGCTGATCATGTCCTGCAACGAGGTGACAAAACCATAGCCACCGTCGGTGACGAGAAGGGTCTTGCTGCCCGGGTCACCCATCAACAATCCCGCAAAAGAGGCGCCGGAGGGTGGATTGATCCTGCCGGTCAGGGGCTCGCCCTGCCCCCTGGCCGAGGGCAGAGAGTGCGCCATCAGGGCGTAGGCACGGCCGGTGGAGTCCAGGAAGATCGCCTGCTGATTGTTGCGGCCACGGGCGGCCAGGGCAAAGCGGTCGCCGGCCTTGTAGCTCAGGCCTTCGGGCTCGATATCGTGGCCCTTGGCGGCGCGCACCCAGCCCTTCTCCGAGAGCACCACGGTGACCGGATCGTTGGAGACCAGGTCCACTTCACTGAAGGCCCGGGCTTCCTCACGCTCGACAATGGGCGAGCGACGGTCGTCCCCGAACGTCTCGGCGTCCTGCTGCAGCTCGGTCTTGATCAGCTCCCGGAGCCGGTCCTCGGAGCCCAGGATCGCCTGCAGCTCGTCCCGCTCGGCGGAAAGTTCGTCCTGCTCGCCGCGGATCTTCATTTCTTCCAGTTTAGCCAAATGGCGCAGTTTCAGTTCGAGGATCGCCTCCGCCTGCTCGGGCGAGAGGCCGAACCGGGCCATCAGCTCGTCCTTGGGCTTGTCCTCGTAGCGGATAATCTCGATCACTTCATCGATATTCAGGTAGGCGACCAGCAGACCCTCAAGGATGTGCAGCCGGGCCAATACCTTGTCCAGGCGGTGCTGGAGACGGCGGGTCACGGTGGTGCGACGGAACGCCAGCCACTCGGTCAGGATCTGGTGCAGACCCTTCACCCCCGGGCGGCCATCGTTACCAATGACGTTGATATTGACCCGGTAGGTCTTCTCCAGATCGGTACTGGCGAACAGGTGGGCCATCAGCCCGTCCAGGTCGACGCGGTTGGAGCGCGGCACAATCACCAGCCGGGTCGGGTTTTCGTGATCGGATTCATCCCGGAGGTCCGCCACCATCGGCAACTTCTTGGTCTGCATCTGCTGGGCAATCTGCTCCAGCACCCGGTTGCCGGAGACCTGGTGCGGCAGGTCGGTGACCACCACTTCGCCATTTTCCCGGATCCAACGGGCCCGCATGCGAAGGGAACCGCGACCCGTCTCGTACATCTGGCGGATGTCCTTGCGGGGCGTGATGATCTCCGCCCGGGTCGGGAAATCCGGCCCCTTGATGTGTTCACACAGCTCGTCGACACCGGCCTCTGGCTTGTCCAGCAAGCGGATACAGGCAGCGGTCACCTCCCGGACATTGTGCGGCGGGATATCGGTGGCCATCCCCACCGCGATCCCGGTGGTGCCGTTCAGCAGCACGTGTGGCAAGCGCGCCGGCAGTACCGAGGGCTCCTCCATGGTGCCGTCGAAGTTGGGCACCCAGTCGACCGTACCCTGCCCCAGCTCGCTGAGCAGCACCTCCGCGAAGGGAGCCAGCCGCGACTCGGTGTAACGCATGGCGGCGAAGGACTTGGGATCATCCGGAGAACCCCAGTTACCCTGCCCGTCCACCAGCGGATAGCGGTAGGAGAAGGGCTGGGCCATGAGTACCATGGCCTCGTAGCAGGCGCTGTCACCGTGGGGGTGAAACTTACCCAGGACATCACCGACGGTACGGGCGGATTTCTTGTACTTGGAGGTGGACTTGAGCCCGAGCTCCGACATGGCGTACACAATCCGCCGCTGGACCGGCTTCAGTCCGTCCCCGACGTTGGGCAAGGCCCGGTCGAGGATGACGTACATGGAGTAATCGAGATAGGCCTTCTCCGTGTAATCCCTTAGCGAGACGCGCTCGAAGCCTTCATCGGTGGTCTGAAATTCTGGCATGGATGCCCCTTTTGCCTGAATTGCCTGTTGTTTGGAATGGCTGTGATGCTACTCTCCGCGCCCCTGAATTACACGGGGGCAGAGGAAGAAGGCACATTATATGGACGCAGGGGCGGATACACCAATCCGGTGCTGATCCAGTGAGGGTACGCAAACGCCAATAGCGGAATTCCCGCATGGAGAGACTGTAAGGGTCACCGTATTCTCACCAACAGTTAATAGAAGACCGTTTCCACTCCCGAACAAGCGGAACACTATGAAACCCAACCTCAAGGCCTGCGGGCAAGCCATGGTGACAGCCATGGTCAATGCAGTACTGGCAGTAGCGCTGATGCTCCTGGTGGAGTTTGCAATCAGTGGGAGTTTCGCGGTACCGGAGCCCTATCTGTGGGCGGGTCTGCTGATCTGGCTGGTGATTTTTGCCGGTCAGTTCTGGCGTCAACGCCACCTGTGCAAGAACTGCCCGTCCTCCCGGGAGTCCTCAGGCTCGATCTGATTAACGGCAATATTCCTGTCTTCTGGCGGAAGACTTTGAAAGGCAGGAAGGTTCCGGGCTGAGCCCGGAACCGGATCTGGCAGGGTCAGCCAGGCTTACTGTCGAATCCCCTCGACAGAGATAATGATTTCAACAGTCTCGGCAGCCGGGCCGAGATCCATTGGAATACCAAAGTCCTTCAACCGAAGTTCGGTCTCTGCCTCAAAGCCCATACGGTAGCCACCCCAGGGGTCCTCACCGTGGGCGATCATCTCGGCATCCAGGGTAACTTCTTTCGTAACACCGCGAAGAGTCAGGTCACCGATAATGTCCGCTTCGCCATCCTCGTCGACAACCACACGCTTGCTGGTGAAAGACGCTTCCGGGTGTTCGTCCACGTAAAGGAAATCTTCACTGCGCAGGTGCTTGTCACGCTCGGCGTGATTGGAATCAACACTGGAAGTATCGATGGTCACGTTGACCGAGCTGTTCTCGGGATTCTCGGCATCATAGACAAACTGACCGTCGAAATCGTTGAAGCGGCCATACAGCCAGCTATAACCCAGATGGGAAATCTTGAAAGTGATGAACTGGTGTGTACCCTCGTTGTCGAAGGCGTAGGTGCCACCGTGCTCATCAGCCTGGGCGGCACCGCCGACCAGCGCCATGGATACCGCGGATGCAAGCAATATTTTCTTCATGAATGGTTTCTCCCTTATTTGGTAAACCAGCCCGGTCATCGGGCGTCACTTCTTTGTTGCCTCGCCACTCACTTACCGAGCATACGAAGCAGGGTCCGGTCACGATCAACAACGTGGTGTTTCAGCGCCGCGAGGGCATGCAGCCCGGCGAGCACCACAATCGCCCAGGTTGACCAGTAATGTATGGTGCCGGCGATGTCCTCCATGCCTTTCACCTGTCCGGTAACCGAAGGCACATCGAACCAGCCGAAGACGCTGATGGACGAACCGTCGGCCGTCGTTATCAGGTAACCACTGACCATTGCGACAAACAGCAGCAGGTATAACACCGCATGCGCCGCATGGGCAGACAACACTTCCAGTCGCGTGTGCTCCGACAGGGGCGCTGGTGGCGGATTGATGAAACGCCAGATCACCCGGAGAACCATGACCGCCAGCAACAGAATGCCGACACTCCGGTGAATGTCGGGGGCACGACGGTACCAGTCGTCATAGTAGGTCAGGTCTACCATCCAGTAACCGAGGGCGAACAGCCCGATCACTGCAACAGCAACCAGCCAGTGGATAAGAATCGCGATCGCACCATAACGGTCGATACTGTTTCGAAACTGCATTGCCTGGAGACCACTCCCTGTCTGCTGAGTTGATGGAAAGAGTCTAGAAAGACCGGATGATGAATAAAATCAAAATGTTTTGCTGCCGAACATCAGAAATTCTGATCATCCGCTCTGACCTATTCCTTTAGTCGTATACGGGTTATACGGATTGTTCAAATTCATGACAAAGATAAACTTCTCACATACCTTTTCAATCAGCCGGGATGAATCCAGGAGAAACGTCATGGAACTCGAATTCGACGAAAGCGTTGTTGTTCCCAGCAACAACTGAGTAAAAGCGGTCTTCGGGCCGCTTTTTTCATTCTCTCATCCCGCTGTCTCCCTCCAGAACACCGACGGATTCCCGTTTCTTCAGGGAAGTTGTGGTAATGGCTGCATTTTTTTGGCAATCTCCGCGAAAGAATGCAGTCTCGCGCCGTAACGACGACCCGAAGAAACCATGCCCCAGCCATTGCCTCACAAGTTGAGCTCCCCCGAGCTTGACCAGCTCTCCCCCATGCTCAACCAGGAAGGCGATGTCTGGACCGCGGATTTCCAGGGTCTGACACTGAAAACCGCGCTGCAGCCCATCTACAGCATTTCCCACAAACGGATCGTCGGCTACGAAGCGCTGATCCGGGCCTTCGATACCAAAGCAAACCAGATCCTGCCGGTGGACCTGTTCAAGCTGCCAGCCTCGGATTTCGAGAACCTCCTGCTGGACCGGCTGTGCCGCTACCTGCACATCCGTAACTACGGCAGCATCAAGGATGAACTGAACTGGCTGTTCCTGAACGTTTCGCCCAAGGTGGCCACGGTTGGCAACCCGTCTGATTCCTTCTTTGGCCAGCTGCTGAAGAAAACCGGGCTGCCACCGCACCGGATCGTGATGGAAATCGTCGAACAGCCCACGGATGACGCCGAGCGACTGCGGGAGACCGTGGCCTATTACCGGGAACTGGGGTGCCTGACAGCTATTGATGACTTCGGAGCGGGCCACTCCAATTTCGAACGGATCTGGAACCTGTCGCCGGACATCGTCAAGCTGGACCGGACCCTGCTGACACGGGCCACCGAGGATCCGAAGGCCCGGCAGATTCTCAACGGCATCGTCTCCCTGCTGCACCAGTCGGCGTGCCTGGTATTACTGGAGGGTGTGGAAACCCGGAGCCAGGCCATGATCGCCATTGATGCCGGCGTGGACTTCGTCCAGGGTTTCTATTTCCGCAAGCCGAGCACCGAGCTCAGCGGCCTGGAAACATCGCCAGCGGACTTTGGCCAGTTACTGGACGAGTACAAGCAACGCAACCAGATCAGCTTTGATCCGACCCGGCAGGTGGTGAATTACTTCGAACGCTTCTTCCTGAGAGCCGTTGACCGGATGTGGTCCGGCGCCACCATGGCAGAGGCCTGCACCGACCTCCTCAACCACCCGACGGTTTCCCGCTGCTATCTGGTGGACGCCAACGGCATTCAGATCGATGCAACCCTGGTATCGAATGCCGGCACACGCAACCTTGACCCCCGGTTCCGGCCGCTGGAAGACAGCAGCAGCGCCGACTGGTACCGCCAGCAGTACCTCCGCCAGGCCCTGGCGCAGCCGGAGACGCTGCAGGTGACCGCACCTTACCTGTGTGTCACCGGCGCCTATATGTGCGTGACACTGTCCCTGGGGTTCTACCAGAACGGAGAACTCAGGGTACTGTGCTGCGACATCCTCTCCAGCCCGATCGATCCCCGGATCAGTACAGACTGATCCCGTAGACCACCGCAATCACTGCCACCGTCACCAGGCCGATAAACAGGTTCATGGGCAACCCGACCCGCACGAAATCGGCAAAGCGGTAGCCGCCGGGGCCGAACACCATCATGTTGGTCTGATACCCCAGGGGCGTGGCAAAACTGGCGGATGCGGCCATCATGACCGCAATCACGAAAGGTTCGGCGGGTGCCCCCATGGCCGTGGTCATGGACAGCACCACGGGTATCACCAGCACTGCCGCGGCGTTGTTGGTCACCATCTCGGTCAGGGTGGAGACGGCAAAATAGACCAGCAGGATCGCCAGCAGGATGTGGCCATGACTGAGCCCCAGGATACCCTCGGCCAGGTAACTGGCGGCTCCAGTTTCCTGCAGGGCCGCCCCAAGGGCGAACGAGGCGGCAATGGTGAGAACCACCGGCACATCCACCGATTTCTGGGCCTGCCCTACGGAACAGCATCCGGTCAGAATCATCAATGCGGCCGCCAGCAATGCCGCGTTGAGCATGCTCATGATCCCGCAGGCCGCCAGGCCCACCAGCACCACCAGAATGGTCCAGGACAGCCAGGCCCGATCATGGCGGGGCGTATCGGTATCCAGATCGTTGATCAGCAGGAAATCCTTGTTATAACGCTGCCGACTGACGAAGGCTGGCCGGGCTTCCAGCAACAGGACATCCCCCGGCTTCAGACGGATATTGCCCAGATTGCCGGATACCCGCTCGCCACCGCGGGCCACTGCCAGTACCACCGCACCATAGCGGTCCCGGAAGCGGGCATCCCGGATGGTCAGCCCGAGTACGTCAGACTGGGGCGACAGTACCGCTTCCACCAGCCGCCGCTCGGTCCGGTCCTTGCTCAGGGAAGGTTCATCCTCATGCACGGAGGGCACGATGCCGTTGATCCGCAGCAGATCGGAGATGGCCTGGGTATCGCCGGCAAAGACCAGCCGGTCGCCTCCACGCAAATGCTCTTCCGAAGGTACGGCCGTCACCACGCTGCCATCCCGTTCGATTTCCACCAGGTACAGGCGCTCGAGCTCTCGCAGCCCCGCCTCGCCCACGGTTTTGCCCACCAGCGGGCCACCGACCGAAACCGCCACTTCCAGGGTGAATTCCCGCATGGAACCGAATTTCTGCTGGTCTTTCCGGTCCGGCAGTACACGGGGCATCACCAGCAGCATGACGGCCAGCCCAATAACAGCCACCGGCAGGCCCACCATGGTGATGGAGAATATGGAGAAGCCGTCGCCGCCGGTCAGCTGCTGGTACTGGCCATTCACCACCAGGTTGGTACTGGTGCCGATCAGCGTCAGGGTACCGCCGAGAATGGCGGAATAGCTCAGGGGAATCATCAGCTTGGACGGTGAAATCCCGATCTTTCGGGACCAGGCATGCACCGCCGGAATCATGGTCGCCACCACCGGTGTGTTGTTCAGGAACCCGCTGAGCAGGGACACCGGCAGGGCAATGCGGGCCTGGGCACTGCGGACGGTTTTGGGGGAACGAAGCAGGTGCCGGACGAGGAGATCAACGCCGCCGGAATGGTGAATGCCCGAGGCGACCACGAACAGTGCCACCACGGTTATCAGGCCGGTGTTACTGAAGCCGGCCAGGGCCTGTTCCGGGGAAATCAGGCCACTGACGCTCAACACCACCAGCACCCCCATCATGACCATGTGGGGCGCAAAGCGTCCTGAACTCATCAGTAGTAATGCCGCGCCGGACAGACCCAACGCGAACCAGCCCTGCCAGTCCATATCCGGTATTCCCCGTTATGAAAACTGGCAGCATAGCGACTATTTGGAATACTTAAAAAGAATAAAGCGCGATTTTTAAAGCACTTTATAGAATATCAAACCGCGACGTCGGCCATATTGCCGTAGGTTTCCAGCCACGCCCGGCGGTCCGAAGCCCGCTTCTTGCCAAGCAGCATATCCATCCGTTCATCGGTCTGGTCACCCTCCTCCAGCGTGAGCATGACCAGCCGGCGGGTGTCCGGTGCCATGGTGGTCTCACGCAGTTGCAGCGGGTTCATCTCGCCCAGACCCTTGAACCGGGTGACCTGGATCTTGCCCTTGCGCTTCTCCGCCGCCAGGCGATCGATGATGCCCTGCTTCTCGTGCTCATCCAGAGCATAGAAGGTTTCCTTGCCCAGATCGACACGGTACAGAGGCGGCATGGCCACGAAGACGTGGCCGGCAGCCACCAGTGGACGGAAGTGCTTCACGAAGAGCGCGCACAGCAGGGTGGCGATGTGCAGCCCGTCGGAGTCCGCATCCGCCAGGATGCAGATCTTGTTGTAGCGCAGGCCGGCGAGGTCGTCCGAGCCCGGATCCACACCGATGGCCACGGCAATGTCATGGACTTCCTGGGACGCCAGGATCTCGCCGGAGTCCACTTCCCAGGTATTGAGAATCTTGCCCCGCAGGGGCATCACCGCCTGGAACTCCCGGTCCCGGGCCTGTTTGGCGGAACCACCGGCGGAGTCCCCCTCCACCAGGAACAGTTCGGAACGGGCGGTATCGCCACCGGAACAGTCGGCAAGCTTGCCGGGCAGCGCCGGGCCCGAAGTCACTTTCTTGCGGGCCACCTTCTTGCTCGCCCGCAGGCGGCGCTGGGCATTGTTGATGAACAGCTCAGCCAGCGCTTCGGCGACATCGGTATGCTGGTTCAGCCAGAGACTGAAGGCATCCTTCACCACACCAGAGATAAAGGCGGCAGCCTCCCGGGAAGACAGGCGTTCCTTGGTCTGCCCCGAGAACTGGGGCTCCTGCATCTTGAACGACAGCACGTAGGCCACCCGCTCCCAGATATCTTCCGGCGACAGCTTCACGCCCCGCGGCAGCAGGTTGCGGAACTCGCAGAACTCCCGCATGGCCTCGAGCAGACCGGTCCGAAGCCCGTTGACGTGGGTACCGCCCTGGGCAGTCGGGATCAGGTTCACATAACTTTCCATGACCGCTTCGCCGCCCTCCGGCAACCACTGGATGGCCCAGTCCACGGCCTCCTTGTTACCGGAGAAGCTGCCGGTGAACGGTTCCAGGGGAACCGCCTCGATGTCCGCCAGCGCGGAGCGCAGGTAATCCCGCAGGCCATCCTCATAGAACCATTCATCCTTCTCGCCGGTTTTTTCCTGCAGGAAGGTGACGATCAGACCCGGGCACAGGACCGCCTTGGCCCGGAGGTTATGGCGCAGGCGGCTGATGGAGAAATTCGGGCTGTCAAAATACTTCGGATCCGGCTTGAAGCGCAGCCGGGTGCCGGTATTGCGCTTGCCGACGGTGTCGATCACTTCCAGTTCGGTGACCTTGTCGCCGTTTGCAAAGGTCATCCGGTGCAGCTGGCCGTCGCGCTTTATTGTCACTTCCAGCTCGGTAGAGAGGGCATTGACCACCGAGACACCCACCCCGTGCAGACCGCCGGAGAAGTTGTAGTTGCCCTGGGAGAACTTGCCGCCAGCGTGCAGTCGGGTCAGGATCAGCTCGACACCCGAGAGCCCCTCTTCCTTGTGAATATCCACCGGCATGCCACGACCGTCGTCCTCGACACTGAGGGAGCCGTCGCTGTGCAGGATCACATCAATACGTCGGGCGTGGCCGGCCAGGGCCTCGTCGACACTGTTATCGATCACTTCCTGGGCCAGGTGGTTCGGGCGCGAGGTGTCCGTGTACATACCCGGGCGCTTGCGCACCGGATCCAGACCGCTCAGGACTTCAATGGCGTCGGCGTTGTACTGTTGCTGGCTCATAGTCAGGAAGTGACTCCGCAATTGGTCAGAAAAGCTGAGCCATAGCTTAGGGATTCAACGGCAAAGATCAACGGTTGTTTTGCTCAGGCGTGATACGGATGTCACTCCAGCCGCTGGCAGTGACGGCAATGGCGGCGCAGGGAGTGGTCAGCGCCTGGGTGACCAACATGCCCGGTTGCGGTTCGCGGATACTGACGACAAGCTCCAGGGTGTCATCCTCGATGGCAGAGGACACCAGGGTGACGCTATAACCGCCCGTGGGTTTCTGGCCCAGGGCTGCAAGCACCACCCGCTCCCGGTCAAAATCCACGGCCCGGAGTGGTGCCAGGGGCAAGGTCCGGCCCTGCAACCCATCCAGACGGCCGACATCGGTTTCACTCTTCAGAAGTACATGACCGGGGGCCGTCAGCCCGCAGTGGGATGACTGGCTGATCTGCCTGGCCAGGGGCGCGCCCTCGTCGGTCTGCACCTGGGGCTCACTGGTTGCACAGCCGGCAACCAACAAACTGGCGCCGGCGAGGGTGAGAGAAAGACAACGGGACAACAACGTCATGATCAGCGAATACTCTTGGTAGTTTGGTTATCCGGCGGTGCCGAGAGCAGACGATAGCCTTCAAATCCCGGGCGCGGGAGCACGTCGGGGGACTGGGCGGAAATCGTCGGCCTCGAGTAGCTGGTGGTCATCCGGATGCCCTGGATGGCTTCGCCTGCGGTAATGGTGATCTCCTCCCGAAGACCGGAGACCGGGTACTCGGCACAGGCCTCGCCAGCATGACAGATCAGACCGTCGTTATCGAGGTCCGAGCCGGCCACCAGGAAGTAGGTTCCGGGCGGGACTTCGGAGAGGTATCTGGGTTCGATGCCGTCGTCCGGGCGGAAGCTGAACTGGTACTGGCCTTCAACCACGTCTACCGTGGCCTGGGATACCGTGGTGAAGATGTCGCCTTCCGGGACCGGGTCTACCAGCAGGACAAAGTGACGGCCAGCGTTGCGGAGCGCCTGGTCGGCCAATTGCTGGCCGATGACCGGGATTTCGAGAGTGCGGGATTCATCGCCGGTATAATTGATCTGAAGTGCTGTTCGCTCCGAAACCCCTTCCTCCAATGCCTCAGGTATCAGGGAGAGATCAATCGTAAAACTGATTCCCGAGTCAGATGGCTCTACAGCTCCCACTTCCAGCCAGGCCGCTGGCGATTCCAGTTCAACAGAATCAATGGTGACCGTGGTAGGCGAATCACCATACACCTCCAACGATACCGTGACGGCAGGCACACCTTCGTTGGACAGGGTGACAATGGCGGGAGACGCCGTTAGCAGGTCAGTCACCGGTGCCTCCGAAGCCGCCAACACCGACTTGGCTGCATCCATCAGCCCCCAGCCAAGCTCGTCGTTTCGGCAAGCAGTCCCACAACTGGAAACCGTGAGCTTGCCAGCCTGAAGCATTGCATTGACCGCCGTATAATCAAGCAAAGCGTTCTCGTTCTTCATCAACGCCAGCACACCGGAAACGTGCGGCGCGGCCATGGAGGTGCCCTGAAGGCCGGCATAGGTAGCCGTGAGGGTACCGTCAATCACGGCGGCACTGGTACTGCTGACCAGGTCGCCCCGGCCATCGGCATTGCCGTCCCGGCTGGCATCACCGCCCGGCGCCGCCAGATCGACCCAGGAGCCGAAATTGGAATAGGTGGATAAAACCCCGGCTCCATCCACCGCGCTGACAGCAAACACATTATCAAAGGCCGCCGGATAGGACGGCGTGCTGGACGCGGCATTGCCCGCGGCGGCCACATAGATCACACCACGTTCTGTGCCCGCGTTGATGGCATCCTGCAAGTGCCGGAGAAAAGGCAGGCCGCCCAGGCTCAGGTTGACGATATCCGCCATGGGGTGACCGGTACCATCACCGTTCACCCAGTTGATTGCATTGAGCAAATCCAACGAGGATCCGGTACCACCCTCGCCCAACACCCGGACAGGCACCAGCGTTGACTGGTAGGCAATACCGCCCCCGCCTCGATTGTTGACAGCCGCAGCTACCGTGCCCGCCACATGGGTGCCGTGGTAGACGCTACCACCCACACTGTTGCCGGGGTCGGACGGATTATCGTCGGGTTCGGGGTCCCCGTCGTTGTCGTATTCGCCGGAGACAAAATCTTCAGTAATACCGACGTTGGCGTTCAGGTCCAGGTGCCAGTTACCGGGCTGGCCAAAGAGGCCAGTATCCAGAACCGCGACATCCACACCAAGTCCACCACCAGGAGCCAGCTGCCAGGCAATGGGAGCATTCAACAACTCATAATGCCACTGCTGACCCAAAGCCGGGTCCGCATAAAGGGGCTCACTGACTGGCGTCTCCTGGGATCTGACCAGGTAGTTGGGCACGGCGCTTTTTACCGCTCCCTCTTTACGCAAGCTCTCAATCCACGCCAGAGTCTGACTTGCCCGATTCCCATGGCCCTGACTCAGAGTCTCGGCCATGCGTACTCGCCAGAGGCCCCGGCCAAGCCCCTGGGCCTTGGTCATCCCGAGCGCGGACATCTGCGCAGACGCTGCCCCGGAAAAACCTTGCTGTTGTTCCAGGGCAACTATGGCCTCGCCCTCGGCAAACTGATGGTTGGGCCATTCATGGACAGACTGGGCAGACAGGCCGGACGCAGACGACGATAGGATATAAAGCATGGGGGTGGAGTCGGCCAGCACCTCAATCCGGTAGGTGTCTTCCGGCCAGGGGGTGGTGTCATCAGCAAGGCTGACGCTCACTTGGGAGCTGGTATCACTGGTACTGGCGCTGGCGATCAGCTCACCTGATTCGGGATCCAATAACCTCAGGGTTACATTGGAGCGGCCGGCCCGGGTTGCAAACGCCTGCAGCGACACCCGCTGGTCCGGAGCCAGGTTCAATGCAAACCGATCGAGGGCATCAATGAAGTAGTCGGTGCCGGGAAACCCGCCGACAGTCGGATAGCTTCCTTCCTCGCGACTCACATAGCCGGCGAGAATGAATTCCGCTGGCAATGTCGGCACATAGTCAGACGGAGACGGATTCAGGGAAAGTGAATCGGCAGTATCGACATCCACACGCGTACCCGCCTCGATATCAATAACCCCGGACAGTGCCACGTCCACTGGCGCGCTTTCGCCATCACCGGAGCCACCACCACAACCGGCCAAAGCCACTGCCAGGCCCACTACCAAGCTTTTCCGAAACATCCCGGGTCCCTTTCCTTCTTCCAATCTGCCTTTTCCGTCTGCCAATTGAAGCATACACCATCCCCCGACTTTATTACCGCGCCTTTGAGCGAGTACGGGATTTCACCCCCCACGGATGAAAAAACCGCCAGCGGCGGGACCGGTGGCGGTTACTTCAATCTATCGAAGTGAAGTCAAAGCGCGTAGAACAACATCGGAACAAAGGCGACCAGCAGGAGTGTCGGCCCCATGACCGCCAGGGGCAGCAGGAGACGCTCATAGCGGTGCCAGAAGGAACCGGTGCGCTCGGCAGCGAGCACTTCCGTTTCCCCTACCACCTGCCGGGTCAGCAGGTGGTTCAACGCCACCGGCGGGCTGAGATACCCCAGCTCGAAGGCAACGAGACACACGATCCAGAAATGCAGCGGATCGATACCCAGCTGGATCGCAGGCTGGGCAATGGTTGCAGAGACCAGGATGACGGCACCGAAAGGATCCATCACCATGCCGATAACGGTCAGCATCACCACGATCACCAGCATCGCAAACCAGGGACTGGTCAGATCTTCCGGGAACAGCGCATGGACGATGTCCGAACGCTCCAGGATACCGCCCAGACAAATCGAGAAGCCGATCAGGGCCAGCAGCGCGCCAATATGCACCGCGGAATCGCTGGCGGCCGCAGAGCTTCGGCTCCAGAATGCCTGGGCGCGGGTCTCGCCGTCTTCCCGGCTGTCCCGGCCAGCATCCAGCAGCACCAGGGCCAACATCACTAGGGGCAGAATCAGGGGCGCACTGTACTCGTTGAACTTCAGCCCCAGGATGACCCAGATCGCCAGAATGACGATGGCACCCGCGATCACGTAGGGCAGCAGCGCCCGGGTTTCGCCGATGGCCGCCCGGAAAGCACCGGGGGCAGGCCGCGGTTTCCAGTTGCCTTCGGTCTTGCACACGATCAGCGAAAACAGGCTCGCGGACATGATGAAGACCCAGAAACCCCAACCATACATCTCGGTGGTGGTCACTTCCTTGTTAAGGGCCGCAACCACAACGATCAGCAGGCAGGGATTAAGTACGACACCCAGGCTCCCGGACATGGCGGTGGTAGCCAGCGAGAGCTGGCGCCCGGCGCCGGCCCGGCGGAGCTCGTCGTAGACCACACCACCGACCGCCAGGATGAAGATGCCCGATGCACCGGTAAAGGCCGTCGGGAAGGCGGTGGCAAAGATGATCACTGACGCCAGCAGTGGCGCCGGCAGGTTGAAGGGCTTGATGACGTTCAGCAGGAGTTCCGGGATCCGGGTCTGCTTGAGCATCATGCCCACCAGCACGTACAGGCCGATGTTGATGAACATCGATGAGAGGTTGGACATCATCCCGAAGTAGATGGCCAGGCCCGAGGCGTAACCGTCCACCAGGAAGAAATAGCTCATGGCGATCAGGCCCATACCGCAATACAGCGGTATCACAAGCCCCGAGGATGCCCTGAGCTTGCCGGCACGGATCCGGTCCGGAACGTTCAGGAACCGGATCGCATTGATCACCATGAACAGTCCAAACACCCCGGCCCAGGCATACTGCAGACTCATGGTGTCCTCGGAGCCTGGCGAGGTGGCGAGCTTGCCGAGATAGGCATTCAGGGACAGGACCATCAGGCCGTTGACCACAAACTGCACACCCTGGCTCAAACGCCATTCGGCCCGGTTCCGGGGCAGGCGCAGCGCAATGTGGTCGGTGTCCAGTGCGGCAATCGCTGCCGCCATGGCGAACATGGCAATGAACAGGTACTTGGTCAGTTCAATGTTGTCGAGCAGGTACTCGGCCAGCCCCTGCTCCACCGTTTTGAACACGCCCAGCGCCGGGGTGGCGTGTTTCAGGTTCTGCTCGTATACCGCGTACCTCTGCTCGCACAGTTCCAGGTTGCTCTCCAGCGACTTGCGGATCGCGTCCGGATCAGGCGGTGAGCTGAACAGGTCATCGGGGTCCGGCTTATAGGCGGCTACCCGTTTGGCCACTTCCGCATCGATGTCCATTTCCAGCTGGCACGAGGGTTCCGTGGCATCCGGGTTCAGGAGGTAGTAGTTCGGCCACGTCTGCTCACCGACCCACAACAGCCGGGAATGCAGGGAGTTCCCCATGCCCAGCAGCAGGGTAAACAGCAGCAGGAGCAGGAGGACTGCCCCGTGCATGCGATGCACGGGGTAGAGGGTCTTAGCGGCCGGAGCGGTCAGTGCTCGCCAGTTCATGCTCGTTCCGCCCTTTTATTCGCGGTTGGCCGCGGTACATTCGGCAGCCGAAGGATTGCTGGCACAGCGGATCTTGCTAAGCAGGCCCATCATCTTCGGGTGGTATACGTCCGGGGCGCCGTTCACGCCATCCCGCATTTCGATGCGGTTCTCCCGGAACATCTCCTGGTAGCCACGAATGTCTTTCTCGGGGATACGGACCCATTTTTCGTCCGGAATCGCAGCTTCCTGCTTCTCGATCAGGTTCATGGCCTGCGGGAACATGCCCCAGGCAACTTCACGGGCTTTTTGAGCGGTTTCGTCATCCAGGACCTCATCCCGGGCGACCATCTGGAGGGTCAGCTGTGCCAGCGGGTAGTCCACAACGCCACCCTGGTCGCCGATGCCCTTGTAAAGTTCGAGGGCTTCATAGGCAAAAGCCGGCGCGTAGGCAGTGTCGACTGAGCCATTGTTGAACTTGCCGGCAAAGTTGGTGATATCGGACGGAACTACCGTCGCTTTCACGTAGTTCACCATGTGGATGGCATCTTTCTGGTAATCCAGTGTGGCCATTCGCTTGCCCGCCAGCTCACCGGCGGTGTCGATGCTCCGATCGTTCACGAAGAGATAGCCCGCGCCCACCGGCACAATGCCCAGAACCTCATAGCCGTTATCCTTCATCAACGGGGCTGCCTTGGGCTGAGCCAGGGTCGCCAGCAGGGTTTTCAGGTTGTCGTAGGTGGGAATGGCACCCACGGCACTGATGCTGCCGGTGAACTTGTTGAACGGCCGGATCCGGATATCGGTTGCCGCCACCGCGTCACACTGGCCGGCGTTGAAGTCACCAATCGCAACACCCTCGTCGGTATAGGGTTTCAGCTGGAAATCCACCCCGTGGCTCTTCATCTCCAGGGCGTAATCCTTGACGAAGTTGTAGAAGTCACCGTTGGCACCGATGACATCAAACACACACATCGAAACGCTCTGTGCCGACGCAAAGGGAGATGCTGCGACAAGGGCCATGGCGGTTAGGGATTTGCGGATCATAACGACCTCCGGGTCATTCTTGTGTTTATCAATTGTTCAGAGGGTAATGACAGCCCGCCTTACAGCAGGCCGTCCAGACTCATGGTTTCAACGTTCTCGGTTTCCCGCTCCGGGCTCATCTTTCCGAAGTAGGTCTGCGGGGTCCGGTAGCCGTAGTTGGCGGACCAGTGCTTGTCCGAGGAGAAGCGGATTACGCCCGCGGCCACTTCATCCACCAGACGGTACTCGTCCCAGACATCAATAGTTGCGTTGGCTTCGACGAAGGAGGCGATGGCTTCCTCGAGCTTGTCCGGCCGGCCGAAGGTTTCGGCGGCCACGGCCTGCAGGGCGTGGGGAACCCGCATGCCTTTTTCGACGCCAAGCTCCGTGCTGTGCTCAAGCACCTGCCAGGGATCCGGAGACAGCGCTGGCCGGGTGTCAGGCAGCAGCAGCCAGACCAGGGCACGGATCGCGTTGGGCATGCCGCCCCACTTTTCATTATCCAGGCAGGTGGCGGCGCGCTCGGCCTGGGGCGCAATGTTTTTGGGCACGCCCGCCATGGCACCGGAGTTGGCATCGTTCACGATGGCCTGCATGCCGGTCAGCAGCCCCAGCAGGAAGGTGAGCTCGTCCTGCTCGCTGAACAGGAACGGGCATTCCACCGGCTCGGCCGAAGGATCGAATTCATAGGCGGCCATCGCCCGCTGGAAGGAGGCATAGCGGCGCTTGGCGGTCAGAGCGTTCAGGCGTTTTGCTTCCTCCCTGGCGTCCTTGGCAGCTTCAACATTGCCCTGGTAGTCCGCCCGCAGGTAGGCCAGCTCCGCCTCCCAGGCCTTGTACTCGGCACAGTTACCCGCCAGCAGCATCAGCAAAGAACCGGTGCTGTCCGGTGCATCGGTCACTCGCGAGAAGGAATAGAGCAGCGGATCAATGCCTTCACCCAATGCACAAGCCATCCTGGGATCGGACATCTGCAGCACATAAGGGGTGGCTTCGCCCTCGGAATAGTTCGAGAGCACCACACCGGTGGTGGTGTAGATCGGGTTGGCGGAACAGCCGGCAAGCAGGATCAACGCCCCGGCGGTCAGGAGTTTCTGAGGAGCCACGGGAATGCGGCGGAAAGAGTTAACCAGAGTGGAAATCATAATTCGCCCTGCTTTGCATTGTTTTTATAGATTGAAAGGTATCCCTACCCTCATCGTCCTTGGGTGCAAGGATGCGATCAAAACTGTCAGACAAAAATGGCTCGAATGCCGAAGCGGATATGCCGATGAGGCCAATGGCCCTCATGGAAAGGACTGCATATCCATTTTTTTGATACGTATCAATGCATTCAGAGGAACAGTACGTTCAGGTGTGTCGGCTATGCGGTAGGCGAACGAAGAATATCACAGCCAAAGTCCGGAACCTTTTGCCGGTTCGCCCCGTTCCCTGCGTTGCCAAAACAACAAAACAAGGCGACACGATGATGAACCCGAAACAAGCAATTCAACTGGCACTGATTCCCTTTATCCTGACCGGATGCATTTCCGACAGTGACCCGGCGCTACCTGCGGCTTGCAGTACTGGCTAGTTCGTCGGTATTCGTTGATGGCATAGCGACTGCGCAGCCACCGGAAACCACCGATACCACCCCGCCCACCGCCGAGGATCTGCTCTCGGCTCTGGAGGGCGAGGACGGCGAAAGCCTGCCCTTCCCCTTCAGCACAGAGCTGCCAATCGGCAGCAACATGTATGGCCTGTCTGCTGAGGCGAGCCGTACCGGCGAATCTCAATGTGGCAAGCCCCCTGATCCAGACCGCCTTCGCCGATGGCGTGAAACGAATTCAGGACTCGCCGATCGCGCTGGATGCTTCCGTAAGGGATATCCAGTTGTCCGGGATCCACGACACGCCCATCCCCATCTTCGGCGGTGAGGGTTTCGAAGGCAGCTTTACCATCGCCAGTTCCCGACCGAATGATCTCAGTGATGGGCGCTATGATGTGAACTACGGCAACAGCTACATCCAGACCGTCACTTGGGGAGAAAATGGCATGCCAAAGGCCGAGGGATTTGTGACCTACTCCCAGTCCACCGACCCGGCCTCCCCCTACTTCAAGGATATGACTCAGGCCTATTCCGAGAAGCAGTGGATTACCTTCCCCTATACCGAGGAAGCCATCCGTTCCGATCCGAACCTGGTGGAATACCGGCTCGTGGAACTGGCTCGCGATTAATCCGGTCTGGAACGAACAAAGGGCCCCCGTCAAAGTAAATAGTAAACTTTATGTAAGTTGGTGAGTGACTGAATGCCCCGCGAGCAGCTGCTCTCGGGGCATTTCTATTTTTTACACAGTATGTAAGCACGTATGTAAAAAAATACCGTGAGCTTTGTGGAGGGCTCTGCCCTCTCGCCATATGTGCTGCGATTCACGGGAGGCGTTTTGTAGCTAGCGCTGAACGGATGGGCAAGCTGATGGGCGGTAATAAGTGCGTCTTGGTCGCAAAGCGAACATTCAGCTGGTGCGATAACGCTTTGCTCACCGGTAAATTAGGAGCGCAGCGAGTAATTTATCCGCTTGCAGCAACTTGTTATATGCGTTCATCAGTCTTGCACATGAGAAGGCTGGCTAAGGCAATAAGGTGCAACGCTTTCCTCGAGTCCGGGTTGAGGTTGCCGTGCGCTTTTGGATTGCGAATGCCTGTCATCGCGCCCGCAAAGATCTGCATGTAGCCCTGTTGAATGTTGCGCCCCGTTTCAGAATCAAGTTCAGCGAGCTTGATCACTGGGTTATTTGGGGAGAAGGCTGTATTCATCAACCCAGCACCGTCAGCCTCCCGACCTTCGGATTCTGCGAAAAAGCGTTTAATCGAATCGTTTACTTCTTTGAACGAGGCCTCGACGGCATCACCAAAAAAGCCCGCTTCAAATCTTGGCTGAGCTAAAGCCTTGACCCGAGGATGAACAAAGTTCCAGAACCAATCTGTTGGAGCCGGTTCAGAGTCGACATCCACTTGCTCCACAAGGTGCCGTATTTCCGGCAGCACGTAGCCCTGAATTACGGACAACGTTTCTTGGGCCGAACAGCGAAGTGGAAGTTGTTTGTCGATTGTTTCCGCGAGTTCAGACCAGCCGAACGCCTGACAATAGTGGGCAAGGGCTTCGAGCTTTCCACTGAGGTGACTGTCGATAATACTCTGCGGCTCGGCGTCATCGTAGTATTGATTGAGATTTAGCTCAAACCCCTCCAGCTCCTCTAAGAGATTCGACAGCGCTTCGGATCTTACCTTGCTCATTTTTTCCTCGTGGCATCTATCAGCTTATTAGTTTGAATTCGCATTAAACCGCAGGCAGTTCTGCGGAGCAAAGCAGGAGGCGTCGGTCGCAAAGCGAACATTCAGATTTGGCGATAATAACCTAGCGCTGAGGTAACCGGCGCCGAAGCGCCAGCGCAGAGAACCAAAAGCGCCGCGAGTTTGGCATCCGGTTGAACGCCAGATTATCGTCTCGCATGCTTGGCAATTGTATTGAGGACATTGAGTGGCGAGGAACTGAATCACAAATATCAGCATAAAATCGGCAAGAAATATTTGGCGATCCCTAAAAATTTTTGGTTATTCATGCGGTTAGCCGCTCAGTAAAGTAGCTATCACTTGTTTAACACTGACAAGGAAGCACAAAAACGCAATTTAGGGATTAGCAATGGAAAATCTTGAAAGTCTGCTTGAGACACATCATCGAGATGCTTTCCCGGCACAGAAGCTGAAAACGCGTGCCGAGGAGTTTTCTCGCAATGGCTATCTAAAATTTGATATTGGGGAGCTCATTCCGGCCCAGCTGTTCGACCAAGTGATTGCTGAATCTGATCAGCTGCTTGAAGAGCACAGCATTCGCCGTGACGTTAAAGTCGCATCAATCGGATACAGCAAGCGCTTCATGAGCAATGTAACAGCGCAGGGCATTCGGGATCACGGCACCATCATCAACGCGCTGTATAAGTCTCCCGCGCTGCGTGGATTGCTTGGCAGCATCGCGGGTGACGAGCTAGCGGATTGCTGGGAAGAAGAGCATTTCCTGATCAACAAGCTGGAGCGGGAAGGCGACACCCACGGCTGGCACTGGGGCGACTACCCCTACACCGTGATCTGGATTCTGGAAGCACCGGCGATCGAGCACGGCGGTATCCTGCAGTGTATCCCTCACACCACCTGGGATAAGCAAAACCCTCAGATCGACCAGTACATCGTCGATAACCCCATTCGTTCTTATTACCACGTCACCGGACAGGCGTATTTCCTGAAGTCGGACACTACTCTGCACCGGGTCACGCCGATGAAAGGTGAAGTCACCCGGATTATTCTCAATACGTGCTGGGCGAGTGCGAACGACAAGCGCGAGCAGGTCGAGCACGAAACCATGGTCGCGGCGTTCATTTAATAAAAGGAATTGAATCAATGACTGTATTAGCAAAAGACTTCCAAGAGAACGACTTCAAAGTCATGCAGAGATCATCGGGCGTGTCTGAGTCAGTCAAAGCGTATCTCGACCAGAAAGTGGAAGAGATCCTGGCTCACCGTTCGGTCAATCACCCATTTCTGGCGTGGTATGGCGAGAATGCTTTGTCCAAGGAACAGGAAAAGCAGCTGTATCTGGAGACGAACGCCTATTTCAAGTACCTGCCATTTTACGTGGCGAACATCTCGACCATCACGCGAGACGAAGCAGTGCTTCGCGAGGTGCTCCATAACTCTACGGATGAGCTAGGTACCCAGAAATCGCACAGTGACATGTTTGCGCAATTCCTGGACATGCTTGATATCACCTCCGAGGACATCGAGGCCTACGAGCCTCTGGAATCCTCGGTGGCACTGAACGAGGGCATCAAGGAAATCTACAACAGCCTGCCTCTGGAACGTGCGCTTGGCGCTCTATTCGCCGACGAGACCCAGTCTGCAGCGATGTGCTCGCGCTACAACGAAGGCCTAAAGAATCAGGGCTATGACGCCCGTACCCGGCATTTCTGGGAGCTGCACATTGAAGCGGAAATCGGTCACAGCAATGCCATCTACAACATCCTCGGTCCCTATGTAACCGACGATGAAGGCAAGGAGCGTTTCGAGTCTGGCATTGCTCATTACCTGCAGCTGATGGAAAAGTTCTGGGACAACGTTGAGTTGCGCGTGCAAGAAACGGCAGCGGCGTGCGCCTGATAGGTAAAATCAACGGGTGCGTGCGATCGCACCCAAAGGGAATCCGATATGCAAAACAATCAAGCCAATAATTCTGTGGGCGTGGTCTTCGCCTTGATGGCCACCCTGCTGTGGGGTTCTTACCCGCTGTGGTACAGCCCTCTTAAAGGTATCGATTCGGTCGATGTTCTGGCTGTCCGAGTGGTCGGCTCGCTTCTGTTTGTTCTGATTCTTCTGGGGATGGCAAAGAACGCCTCGTTCTTTGACGTGAAAGCGTTGTTGAAGGACAAGCGGGCCCGGCTGGTTTTGGCATGCAGTGCTGCAATCTCAGGAATCTGGTGGCTCACCTACATCATTGGGGTGACCAACAATATGGTTCTGGAAGCTTCGCTCGGCTATTACATCAGCCCGATTTTCTCCGTGATGTTTGGATTCCTGGTGTTTAAAGAGCGGCCTAGTATGGTCCAGTGGTTCGCCATCATCCTGACGGCGGCGGCAATCCTGAACCTGATCGCAGGCTACGGCGAAACGCCGTGGATCGCGCTGATCATTGGTATGTGCTTCTCGCTTTACGCAGCCATTCGAAAGGGTGTGGCGATCAAGCCTCTGCCGGGACTGACGATCGAGTGCATATTCCTGTTTCCGTTTGCCATTGGCTATTTCATCTTCTTGGCGTTTCAGGGTGGCCCCAGCTTCGGTGCTGAGACAATCACGACTCAGTGGGCGGTTCTAGCGATCGTTGGCCTGATCAGTGTCCTGCCCCTGTGGTGGTATACCGTCGCCGCGCAGAACCTGGAGATGATTACACTGGCGTTCTTTCAGCTGATTCCGCCTACCTGCAACTTCATCTTCGCGGTGTTCCTCTTTGGAGAGGAATTCACAGAGCACCACCAAGTGACCTTCGCACTGGTGTTCCTAGCCAGCCTTGTGTACTTGCTGGATCAGGCGAAAGTATTTTCACGAAAGACTCTTGCGGCGGGTGAACAATGAAGCCAGTGATCGCGATCGTAGGTGCAACCGGAGCTGTTGGCTCCGAGTTCCTGCTGGTCCTGAAAAAAATGGGGTTCGAGTTTGAGCAGCTTCATCTTATCGCCTCCAAGCGCTCTGCAGGTAAAGTCCTGAAAACGGTGTTCGGCGACTACGAAGTCGTTGATATCGAGCAGTTTGATTTCTCTCAGGTGAAATACGCCTTCTTCTCAGCTGGCGGAAACGTCAGCCGGGAATGGGCGCCCAAAGCCGCTGCTCAGGGTGCGATCGTGATTGATAACACGAGCGCATTCCGGATGCAGGATACGGTGCCTCTGATCATTCCGGAGATTAATCGGTCTGCCTACACCGGCCAGAAGCTGATTTCCAACCCGAACTGCTCGACGATCCAGCTGGTTCGTGCACTGGCGCCGATTCATGAGCGGTTTGGTGTGCGCAAAGTTATTGCGTCCACCTATCAGGCCGTCTCCGGTGCGGGCAACGAGGGCGTTAATGGCCTTCATGCCTCTCTGGTGGACTCAGAGGGTGCCGGCGATTCTTCGCCGTTCAGCCGTCCCATTGCCCATAACGTCATTCCTCAAATTGACCGCTTCATGGATAACGGCTTTACCTTCGAAGAGGAGAAAGTTCGGTTTGAGACGCGGAAGATTCTGAACGAGCCGGACATGTTTGTGACTTGCACTGCGGTGCGTGTCCCGGTTTTCCGTGGCCACAGCGTGGCGGCCTACATTGAGACCGACAAAGCGTTGGATATGGGTGCAGTCAAGGCTGCGCTGGTGGGGCAGGGAATCAAGGTTGCTCAAAATCCGGAGGACTTCCCTACCCCTCGGACTATCGCGAATAAAGAAGACGTCTACGTAGGTCGGATCCGTCGAGAGCCAGACGCTCGCAACGGTTTGTGGCTATGGGTCGTTGCAGACAACCTCTGGGTAGGCGCGGCATGGAATGCGGTAAGAATTGCGCGGGAGCTGGAGCGATGAGCAATGTCCATGTGAAGACAGTTGCACCGTTTGATATCGAGGCCATCGTTGATCTGGTGGTACGTTGCCAAAAGGGCAACTCGCGCAACCTGATCTCCTTCGATCACCTGGACGATGTCTTATTTGGGCGCCATCACTGCCTCAAAGCACTGGTTGCTCGCAAGGAACTGCAGATCGTGGGATGCCTCTTCTATCAGATGACGTTCAGCATTGAGCAATGTTGTTACGACGTGAAAGAGGTGCACTGCTACATTCTTGACCGAGAAGACGCAGCGGAAATCCGAAGCGCTCTGCGAGAGAGATTGGCTGAGCAGCTGGAAGCGGCCAAGCCCTCTCGACGACGTTTGGGCTCGGTTATGGACTCGGAGGTCTCAGCGTGAGCGTTGCCACTAAAGAGTTATGCCTGGTCCCTGTCCAGCCGGACAAAGCTGGACTGCTCAAAGAACTGTTCGTGGAAATGGCGAAGACGATCGAGCTGCGACACCCGGTCAGTGCCAAGGAAAGTGACATCCGAGAGAATTTTCTCTCGGGTGAACCCGGCCTTGCGTGGTTTATCAATTTCGATGGAGAAATCGTCGGCTACGTCACCGGATACACCGGCATCAATTCCTCCAGAGCACAGCCAATTCTTTTCATCGACGATATTTACCTGAAGGAAAGCGCCCGCCGACGCGGTCTGGGAGAGAAGGTTATCGATGAGCTGAAAACTATCGCAAAGGGTTTGGCGTGTCGGGAGCTTCGATGGCAAGCGCTGAAAACCAATGTTGGCGCTCAACGCTTTTATCAAAAGATTCGCGCCGACAAGTCGGACGCAGCGATCGATTACGCCATCTCTCTCTGAGTCGTCCCCGATCGCGGTGTCAGGTAGGCCGCAATCTTGTCGTCCAAGATCCCCAGCATCGCCTGTGCCAAATTGTCCTGATCAATTTCGGAAAACCGCTGGGACACGCGAACCATGAGGTAGACGGTAGGCAATGGCGGCAACTGCGGTGACGTTACCTGCTCTAATCCACTGGTCAAACAGGCATCCCCCATCGCCGCGATCACACTGTTTTTGTGCAGCAGATGGTGGATCACGTTGGTATCGGAGCTGGTTGAGACCACCCGATAGTCAATCTCGGCCTCTTTAAATCCACGAATGGCGTGGCGGTTAAACAAGCACGAGTCATCGTAAAGCACGACGGGCCAAGGGTTGCCGGAGACCGTAACGCCTTGGGATTTGACCCAGACTCCTCGGATCTTCCCGATGACGGAGGCCTCGCCGCTCGGCGACGCACTGCTGAACAGCATGATATCAATCTCATCGTTCTCCCACGCCGTCTTAAGTTCTTCCGTCGGTCGGATCACAAGCTTGGTCAAGAGGTCGGGTACGATCTCCTGGACATAGTTCAGAATCACCATCAAGAACTCGTTGGCGTAGTCACTGGGCGTGCCAATCACAAGCGTCAGCGGTTTGCTGTTCTGTTGCAAGCGGTCTTTCGCCTGACGATTCAGGTCTAGCATGTACTGAGCAAAGGGCAATAAATCCTCGCCGGCCTGAGTCAAGACCACGTTCCGTCCTTCTCTCCGGAAAAGCTGAACTTCAAACTCTTCCTCCAGCCGCTTCATTTGTGCGCTTATCGCGGCATTGGTTCTAAATCGTTTCTCTGCAACTTTGGCGAACGAGCCAAGTTCGGAAAACAAAACGAAAGATTCCAGCGATCCGATATCCATGGAGTACAACGTCCTTCAACCAGGTGGGCAAAAAGAACCCTCAATATTAGGGAGAGTGAATGGCAAAAAACAATGGTAATTCATTAACTCTTCATCGTTTTTTTACACAGTTCTCTATGGTGTGATGGGGTTGGCAAAAGCACAACCTGAGTAAACTCCGGTTGGTTTCACTGCGTCAAAACGGGCCGCTGTGGCGGTCAAAAACTGAGTGAGGATACAGAGATCGGGGGCTAGCTCTGGCTTTAATCATGCGCCCTCGGCGCACCGCTACTTATCCTTGGTGTTGCGTGCATCTGGCTCGCATCAGGAGGCACTCATCCCGATGAGCCGTTCCGCTCATTCAGGCATGCCTTTGCAACGGAGCTGTTGAGATCAGGAAGTGATATTCGAACAGCTCAGGAAAATTTTCGAACACAGCAATGTCAGAACAACCGAAATCTACACGCATATATTGGGTGATCGACGGACTGGAACAGTGAGTCCATTTGATCGATTGCCAGGATCATAATGCGCTTCATTTCGCCCGTTTTTGGTGGGAAAAAAGCCATCAATTTGGAGCGTCGCGAATGTTCGCTTTTTGTTTAAACCCAGTAAGGGCTGGTCGCACAGCGAACGTTCAGTCGCAGTGCAAAACCATAGTCACTTGTTAGGGATTCTCTAACCATTGTTCACTCTCTGACCGGTCCCCAGCATTTAATCAAACTGCTGATCTGTCCAGAATCGTTGAACCACTAGACCGGTGAGGATCTAAAGGGGTTGAAAACGAGTTCAAGCAGGAGAGTTATTTCGAGCTGCAGAATTCCAACTTCTCCAAGTTTCACTTCAGGACAGCTTAGAAAAGCTTTACGAACTCACGTCGGCCCGCCCACCCCAAACAGGGGAAAAACATCTGGGCGTCACAACTTAACAATGAAAATACAAACCGTTACACGGAAATTCAAATCCTCATCTAATATTCTAACTAGCTTGCTACTGCCCCTTGCAACTCTACGGGGAGTAGCAGCTAAAAGGACCGAAATTAACAAGGAGGCTTTAGATGCTAAGACTAATAGTCTTATTCTCGTCTTTATTAACCATTTCACTCATTCCTCTCCAAACCTACGCAAGCAACAACGGAACCGCTGCTTGCGAAGCTCTTCCAGAGCCTTTTCAGCAGCTCGCGACAATGACCCTGGATCCATCTGTTGAAAACCCACCCCAAGTAGGGCTTTGCCACCGAGTAGCCAATGCTGAAAAGCACTTTGAAAAAGGCTCCGACGACAAAGCGATTCAAGAGCTCAACAAGTACATTGCTGGCATAAACCAGGGAAGCGGAAAGTCCATTGAAGAAAGCTACGCAGCTGCCTTGGTATCTGAGGCTGAGCGAGTGATTTCAATCATTACTGGGACTTTCGAACCTGACACTATGGCGATTAACGGGGGAGTTTTCGGTTATAGCGACCAAGCACCTGTCGCAGGGGCGACAGTCACCGTGTCGTTTATTGAATCTGGCTCAAGCTTCACGGTAACTACTGACAGCAATGGTCTCTTTTCAATCACTGATCTCACAGAGTCCGGGGTTTACGTTGCTGACGTCACAACATCGGACGGTCGAACAGGCAGTGCCCAGGGCAGCTTGCTTGAAACAGAAAGCTCATCATCAGTGCTTGTAACCGTTGATTTGGCTGGTAGCAGTGCAATCTATGGGACCGTCTTTGACAGCTCGGGACAGCCCGTACCAGGTGCGTTGGTAACTGCCATTTTCCCCGACACTGACAGAAAATATTCAACAACCTCTTCCGCCGATGGCTCTTTTTCTCTGATGAACGTCCATGGCGACGGCACCTTGATCCTCGTTGGTTTCAAAAATGATACCGGCGCTAGCGGCTCAACTACCGGTGTCCTCTCCAGTTACACCTCCCAGATCACGCGCAATCTGACACTCAAAGCGCCTGAGACAGTTAATGCCGAACTCCTCAACAGCGGTTTCGAAAATGGACTGGACGGATGGTCGACAGAGGGTTCCGTCACCATCATCGATCGCGACCTTGTTTTCACCACTCCGGACTCAGGCAACTAAGGGAGAGTTAACGATATGGATATGACGAAGTTCCGATTGCCAGCAATCAGCGCTGTGGTCCCATGTACCGCATTAATGCTTCTCGCCGGAGCACAAGGAGCAACCGCAGCGGATGGATGTCCAGTTACCCAAGCCGCGGTTGTTAGCAATGCCGGCTCTCAATCAGCTAAAGGTACTCTGAGCCAAGCGTTTGTAGTTCCACCCGCCTATGAAGCCGTCTCCGGCAGGCTCCGGTTTCTCTCTAGTGAGTGGCCACAGTATTACGGCACCGAGTACAACGATACTTATCTTGCGCGTTTAACGGCTCCTGGGAAGGTCGAAATCATCGCGAGTGGTAACGTTAACAGCTCCAGCTGGTCGTCAGGTATGCTTGGCTACAATGGCGCAACGCCCGAGATCAATTACAACGTTGATCTATCAGGACTGGTAGGAAAAACCGTGCAGCTGGCGTATGAAGTTCAAGATGTCGGCGATACGATTGTCGATTCTGCCCTGGCAGTCGACGCTGTGAAGATCTTGCGCACAGAGCAATTTGTACCGGTTCCAGGTGAAGGTGGTGCATTGACAGGCTCTGCGACTATCAGTGGCTCCTACGGTCAGGCAGTAAAGCTGACGTTCAAGAACCAGAATATTCTGGGCACCACCATATCTGTGAAAGATACTGGGCCTTTTGGAGAAACGAAAGAGTCGATCATCCTGCCTCAGCAGAGCGTAACCTTCACGTTCTCCAGTTTCGGGGAAGAACCAATGGGGTGGAACTTTGAGGTATCAACAAAATCTGATGCCTTCGTCGTTTCATATGGTGTCGAATCAACTTGGACCGAAGGGATGCCACCTAATCCATGTTACTAAGACTGTGTGTTTTCACCCTGGTGATTATCGGGTCTGCTTGCAGTGTCCAATCGCAACCCGTGAATGCTCAAGAGAGCGAAGGCCTGATGGTTAATTTAACCAGCGAGGCCATTGAAGCTGCGGTTATCTCTGAGGGGGCTATTTGGCTGAAGCTTACACCAAGTGGAAGCAGCCAACTGGCTGCCACAGCAAAGGACAACCTGGGCAGTCAGGTCATGATCCGCGTGCTCGGCCATGAGGCTCTTTCAATGATGGTCGTTCATGATATGGCATCGGAACGATTGGTCATCAGGACCCCATCACCAGAGCTTAAAGCCGCGATCGAACCTTATCTTGTAAGGTCTGAATAGAGGCTTGGACGGGGGACATTATTTGTCCCCCGTTTTATTCCTAGCACCAACAAATCGGATGGCTAAACGTTGATATGCTTCAATCGCATCCTCCGAGGGAGTTGGAATTGCAAACATCCCTGTTTGAGTAACGCGGACAATTAGATGTTTCCGCCTGCTCGCGTGTGTGTAGTGGTCAGCTATTCCTATCGAGCCAAGCCCTCTTGTGGATCTTGGGCGCGCGAATGTTCGCTTCTGTTTATTCCCGGCCATCACTAATCAATCTCACCCAGTATCTTTTGATGGCTTTCATGAAGCCGAGAGGCAATATTTCCGTACCGACCCCATCTTTTACCTGCCCCAGGACATTCGCTTGAAAACCGAGCTTGTCCAGCCATTCATCCGTCAAGACGGTCTGCAACGCCTTAATCCCGTTGTCGGAGCAAATGCCTTTCAAGGACGGGAGCAACTCGGCGCTCGTTTCGGACTGGGCTTCGCTATACGCAGTGGGGCGCTTGTCGATGACAATTTGGGTTTAGTTCTTGAGCATGTTGGCGTCGCTCTTGCAGACGCCTTTCAGGGCGTTGCCGGAAATCCGAGCATGGCCATGACCTGATCGGTGAGCCCATCCAGGGTCAGCCCACCCCGCTCCGGCCGGTACCAGGTGACGGTCCAGCTCAGGGCGCCGGTCAGCATGCGCCGAACCACGAAAGGCTCCGCCAGTAGCCGGCCCTGGTCTCGCAGGGCACCGAGCACATCCAGCCAGAGCGCTTCATAGATATCCCGCAGCTCCAGAACGTCCGCCTGGGAATCCGCGGAGAGGCTTCGCCACTCGAAGACCAGAACCGCCATGGCTTCACCGGTCTGGCCATTAATGGATTCCAGCTCGGCACGAACCAGTGCCCGGAGCTTGTCTTTCGGGGTTTCGGCCGCCTCCATGGCCGCCTGCATCAGGGCGGTATTCAACCGGATGGTCTCCACCATCACCGCCTTGAGGATTTCCTCCTTGGTGCGGAAATGGTGAAACAGGCTGCCGGACTGGATGCCCACGGCAGCGGCCAGATCCCGGACCGTGGTGCGCTCATACCCCTTCTCCCGGAACAAACGGGCTGCTTCCTTCAACAACCGCCCACGGGCTCCTTTGGGGTCGGAAACGAGGTTTTCGGCAATGAGGGACTGGAGGATCTGATTCTGGCTCACTAAGGCTGTCCGGTTGGCTGATGAGGCCTTTAATACTACCTCAAATTTGCCTGTTTACAAACCAAGCGCTTGCTTGGTATTGTCATTTCCATCCTCCGATAAACCCGCGGGATGCGGGCGACAAAAACAAGGCAGAGAAGATGTCAGATTCCAACCGCAACACCGTGCGCATCGGCTGCTCCGCCGCCTTCTGGGGCGACACCGAGACCGCCGCCGCCCAGCTGGTCAGGAAGGGCAATATCGACTACCTGGTGGCGGATTACCTGGCCGAGATCACCATGTCGATCATGGCCGGCCAGAAGATGAAGGACCCCACCCAGGGTTATGCCCGGGATTTTGTCCAGACCGTGATGGGCCCCTTGCTTGGCGAGATCAAAGAGAAAGGTATCCGGGTACTGGCCAATGCCGGCGGCGTGAATCCGGTGGCCTGCCGCGATGCCCTCCAGGCGTTGTGTGAGAAGGCGGGTGTCGATCTCAAGATCGCCCTGGTACTCGGTGACGACCTGCTGATGAAGAAGAAAAAACTCTCCGACGCCGGCATCACCGAGATGACCACCGGCCAGCCCATGCCGGCCATGATGGTCAGCCTCAATGCCTACCTGGGCGCACCAGGCCTCGTGACCGCTCTGGAACAGGGGGCCGACATTGTCATCACCGGCCGCGTGGCGGACAGCGCGCTGGTGCTGGCACCGCTGGTGCATGAGTTCGGCTGGCAATGGGACGACTACGACAAACTCGCCCAGGGCAGCCTCGCCGGCCATCTGCTGGAATGCGGCGCCCAGGCAACCGGCGGTAACTTCACCGACTGGCAGGACGTCGCCGAAGGCTATGCCGACATGGGTTTCCCGATTGCCGAGGTCAGCGCCTCGGGCGACTTTGCCATCACCAAGCCCGAGGGTACCGGCGGCATGGTCAGTCGGGGCACCGTCGCGGAACAACTGGTCTATGAAATCGGCGACCCTCGTGCCTACCTGCTCCCCGACGTGGTGTGTGATTTCACCGGCGTCACCCTCGAAGAGTCCGGCCCCGACCGGGTAACGGTCAAAGGGGCCCGTGGCCAGGCTCCCACCGACAGTTACAAGGTCTCCGGCACCTGGCCAGACGGATTCAAATGCACCGTCACCTTCCTGCTGGCCGGTCTCGATGCCCGCAACAAGGCGCAGACCGTGGCCGAGGCTATTCTCGCGAAGACTTCCCACATGTTCAGCGAGCGGAGCCTGCCCGATTACTCCGAAACCAGCATCGAACTGCTGGGCACCGAGACCACCTACGGCGCCCATGCCCGGGGTCAGGATTGCCGGGAAGTGGTGGTTAAGATCAGCACCGCCCACCCGAAGAAAGAGGCCCTGGTATTGTTCTCCCGGGAAATCGCCCAGGCCGCCACCGGTATGGCGCCGGGGATCACCGGTATAGTGGGCGGGCGGCCGACCGTCTGGCCCAAGATCCGGCTCTGGTCCTGCCTGGTTCCAAAGACCGACGTATCGGTGACCGTGGATCTGGAAGGCGAACAGTCGCCGGTCGACATCCGCACCGATGGCGGTTTCGACCCTGAAAAACTGCCAGAGCTTGCCGAGTCCGACACTGTTTCGGAAACCGATCTGGTCGTTCCCCTGATCGAACTGGCCTGGGCCCGTAGCGGCGACAAGGGCGATCACAGCAACATCGGCGTCATCGCCCGCGACCCGGCCTTCAAGCCCTACATCGCTTCCGCCCTGACCGAAGCCGCCGTCGCGGACTGGATGGCCCATACCCTGAATCCCGAAACCGGCAAGGTGACCCGGTGGGCCATGCCCGGGCTGCATGCCTTCAACTTCCTGCTGGAACACAGCCTCGGGGGCGGCGGTGTCGCGAGCCTGCGCATCGATCCCCAAGGCAAGGCCTTCGCCCAGCAACTTCTGGAATTCCCCGTGCCCATCAGTCGGGCCGTGTATGAAAAAGGACAAAAACGATGAGTTATCGCTCTGTATTCCAGCCGGACCTGTTCAAAGACCACGTCTACATCGTCACCGGCGGTGGCTCCGGTATCGGCCGGTGCACCGCCCACGAACTGGCCGCCCTGGGCGCCCGGGTCGCGCTGGTAGGCCGCAAGCAGGAGAAAGTTGATGCGGTGAAGGCGGAGATCACCGAGGACGGCGGCACCGCTTCCGCTCATGCGTGCGATATCCGCGAAGAAGAGTCGGTCAAAGCCACGGTCGCCGCCATTATCACCGAACACGGCAGCCTGAACGGCGTGGTGAACAATGCCGGCGGCCAGTTTGCCTCACCCCTGACCGGCATCAACCAGAAAGGCTGGGAAACCGTGGTCCGGACCAACCTCACCGGCGGCTTTCTGATGGCCCGTGAGGCCTACACCCAGGCCCTGAGTAAAACCGGCGGCGCCATCGTCAATATTGTCGCCGACATGTGGGGCGGCATGCCCGGCATGGGCCACTCCGGCGCAGCCCGGGCCGGCATGGTCAATTTCACCCAGACCGCCGCTGTGGAATGGGCTCCGTCCGGTGTCCGTGTCAACGCCGTGGCTCCGGGCTGGATCGCCTCCAGCGGCATGGACAACTATCCCGCCCATATGAAGAACTGGATCCGCAGCCTGGCCGATGCCGTGCCGATCAAGCGCCTGGGCACCGAATCCGAAGTCAGCGCCGCCATCTGCTTCCTGCTCAGCCCGGCCGCGGCCTTCATCTCCGGTGATTGCCTGAGAATTGACGGTGCCGCTTCCCAGGGTGGCCGGGTCTGGCCCATGCCCAAAGCCAAGAACAACGAGGCCTGGAACGGCTTCCACCGCGCCGTCACGCCGAAGGTACTGAGCGAGGACTGAGGAAACAGATATGCAGGTACTAGAAACCACGGTAAATCCCCAGTCCGACGACTTCCGGGCCAACGCCGAAGCCATGGAAGCCCACATCCGCACATTCCGCGAGGTGGAGCAGAAAGTGCTGGACCTGGCCGAATCGGCACGGGAAAAATTCACCAAACGGGGCAAACTCCTGCCCCGTGACCGGATCAACCGGTTGCTGGACCGGGGCAGCGAATTCCTGGAACTCTGCTCCCTGGCCGGCTACAAGATGCACGACGACAAGGACGGCTCCCAGGCCGGCGGCGGCATTATTGCCGGCATCGGCACAGTAAGCGGCGTCCGCTGCCTGGTCGTGGCCAGCAACAGCGCCATCAAGGGCGGCACGATCACCCCGGCCGGCCTGGACAAGACCCTGCGGCTGCAGCAGATCGCCATGGAAAACAAACTGCCAGTGGTGTCCCTGTCCGAAAGCGGCGGCGCCAACCTCAACTACGCCACCGACATTTTCGTGCTCGGGGCCCGAGGCTTCGCCAACCAGGCCCGCATGTCCGCCGCCGGCATCCCCCAGGTCACCGTGGTCCACGGCAACGCCACTGCCGGAGGCGCCTACCAGCCCGGGCTCTCGGACTATGTGATCACCGTGCGCGAACAGGCCAAGATGTTCCTGGCCGGCCCGCCCCTGCTGAAAGCCGCCACCGGCGAAGTGGCCACCGATGAGGAGCTGGGCGGCGCCGAAATGCACGCCACCGTCGCCGGCACCGCCGAATACCTGGCCGAAGACGATGCCGACGGCATCCGCCAGGCCCGGGAAATCCTCGGCGCCCTGCCCTGGAACGAACACCTGCCGCCCCAGCGGGAAATGGCGTGGGAACAGCCTTTGTATCCGGCCGAAGAACTAATGGGCGTGATCCCCGCCGATTCCAAGAAACCCTACGACGTCCGGGAAATCCTCGCCCGCATCGCCGACGGCTCGCGGTTCCTGGATTTCAAGAACGGCTACGACGACCAGACTGTGTGCGGCACCATCCGGATTGAAGGCCATTCCGTCGGCATCATCGGCAACAACGGCCCGATCACCCCCGAAGGCTCCACCAAGGCCGCCCAGTTCATCCAGCTCTGCGACCAGGCCGGCACCCCGATCCTGTTCCTGCACAACACCACCGGTTTCATGGTGGGGACCCACTCGGAACAGAACGGCATCATCAAACACGGGTCAAAGATGATTCAGGCGGTGGCGAACTGCCGGGTGCCCAAGTTCGCAATTGTGGTTGGCGGTTCCTATGGTGCAGGTAACTACGCGATGTGCGGCCGTGGCCTCGATCCCCGTTTCATCTTCGCCTGGCCCAACAGCCGGACGGCCGTCATGGGTCCTGCGCAGGCGGGCAAGGTGATGCGCATCGTAGCGGAGGAGAAGCAGCGCCGGGGCGGCATGGAGCCGGATGCGAAGACTCTGGATTTCCTGGAGCAGGCGACGGCCAAGAAACTGGAGGATGGGTCTACGGCTCTGTACGGAACAGCCCGTCTCTGGGATGACGGCCTGATTGACCCACGGGATACCCGGCGGGTTCTGGCTCTGGTTCTGTCAGTCTGTCGCGAGGCGGAACAGCGGCAGCTACGGCCCAATAGTTATGGTGTGGCCCGGTTTTAAAGTCTGCCTCGGGAGTCCGACTCCTAATGCAAGACTGCGAGTATCGGGGGTGCACTGTCTGGGAAACGGTGGCCAAAAACCGCTACGAGCACGTCCATGTGCGCTTGTTTCAGGCCATCCTTGGCCTTCAACATTTTTGGCCACCGTTTCCCAGACAGCGCGACCAAGTCACGAGTTAACGCGACTCGGTCATCAAAGCGCCGATTTCAGAATTCGAAGAACGGGGAACAAAGCAAACAAACTGCCAGAATGCAGCAACAAATTTGAGGATTGGAGCGGCTGTGGGGGTGGGGCTTCAGAAAATGTAGAGGGCCATGGATGGCCCGAAACAAGCGCACATGGACGTGCTTGTAGCGGTTTTCTGAAGCCCCACCCCCACAGCCGCCACCCAGGTTAACGGACCTGCACCCATAGGAGCAGGCCAGGACTAACAAAAACGGAGAACAAGAACGTGAAATTCACAGCCGAACACGAAGCCCTGAGGAAAACGGTAAGAGACTTCGTCGAAAAAGAGATCAACCCCTACTGCGACGAGTGGGAAGAAGCCGGCGAGTTTCCCATCCATGATTTGTTCAAGAAACTCGGCAACCTCGGCATCCTCGGCATCCAGAAGCCCGAGGAATACGGGGGCATGGGCCTCGATTACAGCTACAACCTGGTGGCGGCCGAGGAACTGGGAACGGCGCTCTGTGGTGGCGTGCCACTGGCCATCGGTGTGCAGACCGATATGTGCACCCCCGCCCTCGCCCGGTTCGGCTCCGACGAACTTAAACGAGACTTCCTGGCCCCGGCCATTGCCGGTGACATGGTGGGCTGCATCGGCGTAAGCGAGGTCGGCGCCGGTTCGGACGTTGCCGGTCTGAAGACCACCGCTAAGAAAGACGGCGATGATTACATCATCAACGGCTCGAAGATGTGGATCACCAACTCGCCCAAGGCGGACTTCATCTGCCTGCTGGCCAACACCAGCGACGACAAGCCGCACAAGAATAAGTCTCTGATCGTGGTGCCGATGAACTCCCCTGGCATCACCTTCAGTCCGCATCTGAACAAACTGGGCATGCGCTCCTCGGAAACCGCCCAGATCTTCTTCGACGATGTCCGGGTGCCCCAGCGTAACCGGATCGGGGCCGAGGGCACAGGTTTCATGATGCAGATGCTGCAGTTCCAGGAGGAGCGGATGTGGGGCGCGGCCAATGTCATCAAGGCGCTGGAGGTCTGTATCGACAAGACCATCGAGTACTGCCGGGAGCGCAAGACCTTCGGTCAGCCGCTGCTGGATAACCAGTACATCCATTTCCGGCTGGCTGAGCTGCAGACCGAGGTGGAGGCCCTTCGGGCGCTGACCTACCAGGCCTGCGAGCTTCACATTGCCGGCAAGGACGTGACCAGGCTGGCGTCCATGGCCAAGCTCAAGGCCGGGCGTCTGGGTCGCGAGGTGACGGACAGCTGCCTGCAGTACTGGGGTGGTAACGGTTACATGTGGGACAACCCCGTGTCACGGGCTTACCGGGATGTCCGCCTGGTGTCCATCGGCGGTGGTGCCGACGAAATCATGCTCGGGATTATCTGCAAGCTGATGGGCACGTTGCCTGGTAAGCGGCGCGACTGACCAGAGCCAAACTCGGTGCATGGTCGGCAGCCCGGAAGCACTTGCCAGGACACGCTACGAGCACGTCCATGTGCGCTCGTTTCGGGCCGTCCTTGGCCCTCAACGGTCCTGGCAAGTGCTTCCGGGCTGCCGACCCCAAATTTAGTGCGTGGAGTCACAAATGGAACAGTTACCTCATTGCGAAACGCTTCTTCTTGAAAAACAGGGCCCAACCCTGTTTTTAACCATCAACCGCCCCGATGTCCGCAACGCCATGAGCCTGCAAATGGTGGCGGAGCTGGCGACGATCTTCACCCAGATCGAACACGACGAAACCATCCGCGCCGTCGTCATCCGCGGTGCCGGAGGCCATTTCTGCGCCGGCGGCGACATCAAGGACA
The DNA here is from genome assembly GCF_900114925.1 of Marinobacter pelagius. GTDB lineage: Bacteria > Pseudomonadota > Gammaproteobacteria > Pseudomonadales > Oleiphilaceae > Marinobacter > Marinobacter pelagius. Next base: position 165,708 of record NZ_FOUR01000003.1, read on the forward strand.
TGGCCGGGGCGCGGGGCCAGAAACCGGAAGAGGGCCAGCACGACCCGTTCTACAAACTGAACCGGGCCTTCGGCCAGATGATCGAGCAAGTCAACCAATCCTCAAAAGTCGTTATCGCGGTGACCGAAGGTGCGGTTATGGGTGGAGGCTTCGGCCTGGCCTGCGTATCCGACGTCGCCATCGCCGGACCCACGGCTAAATTCGGGATGCCGGAAACCACCCTGGGCGTTATCCCGGCACAGATCGCTCCGTTCGTAGTGGAACGCATTGGTCTGACTCAGGCGCGGCGGCTGGCCCTGCTCGGCCTTCGAATCGACGCCAAAGAAGCCTGCGCCCTGGGCATCGTCCATCAGGTTGCGGAAACAGACGAAGAGCTAGACCAACTCCTGGAACAGGCCCTTGAACGCGTCCGCCTTTGCGCCCCCAACGCCACGGCCGAGACCAAGGCGCTGCTGCACCGGGTCGGCCACGAACCGATGCATAAACTCCTGGACAGCGCTGCGGAAAAATTCGCAGAGGCCATCCGTGGTGCGGAAGGTGCCGAAGGCACCATGGCGTTCATGCAAAAACGCGAACCAAAGTGGGCAGGCGACACCGAATGATCGCGGAAGCAGCGGTGTGCCGGGAGGCGTTCCAGAAAATGTTGAAGGCCAAGGATGGCCTGAAACAAGCGCACATGGACGTGCTCGTAGCGGTTTTCTGGAACGCCTCCCGGCACACCGCTGCGGACTTGCACCCAACTCAGAGAAAACCACAATGCTAAAAAAACTCCTGATAGCCAACCGAGGCGAAATCGCCGTAAGGGTGATCCGCACTGCCAAAGCCCTGGGCTACCGCACCGTCGCGGTCTACTCCGAAGCGGACGCCAACGCCATGCACGTGGAACTGGCCGACGAAGCCGTCTGCATCGGCCCGGCGCAGGTCTCAGCTTCCTACCTGAATGCCGAAGCCATACTCGATGCGGCACGGAAAACCGGTGCCGACTGCGTTCACCCCGGTTACGGCTTCCTTTCGGAGAACTCCGCCTTCGCCAAAGCCTGCAAAGACGCCGGCCTGGTCTTCGTCGGCCCGCCCGAATCCGCCATTGAACTGATGGGCAGCAAACGCCGCTCCAAGATCGCCATGCAGGAAGCCGGCGTCCCCGTCGTTCCCGGTTACGAGGGTGACAACGCCAGCGACGACGAGCTGATCCAGGCCGCAACCGATATCGGTTTCCCGCTGATGGTCAAGGCCTCCGCCGGCGGTGGCGGCCGGGGCATGCGGCTGGTTGAAAGCGAAGCCGAACTGGCTGACAACCTCAAACGAGCCCGCTCCGAGGCCAAACAGGCCTTCGGTGACGACGAACTGATCCTGGAAAAAGCGGTTATCGAACCCCGGCACGTGGAAATCCAGGTGTTCGCAGACCGCCACGGCAACGCCGTCTACCTGGGCGAGCGGGACTGCTCCGTGCAACGGCGCCATCAGAAAGTGGTCGAGGAAGCGCCTTCCCCCTTCGTCACTCCCGAGCTCCGACAGGCCATGGGTGAAGCCGCCGTGCGGGCCGCGCTGGCCTGTGGCTATGAAGGCGCCGGCACGGTGGAATTTCTCGTAGACATGGACCGCAACTTCTACTTCCTCGAAATGAACACCCGCCTGCAGGTGGAACACCCGGTCACCGAACTGATCACCGGCCAGGACCTGGTCGCCTGGCAGCTTGCCGTTGCCGAGGGGCAGCCCCTGCCGCTGACCCAGGAGGAGATCACACTCAATGGCCATGCCATCGAAGTGCGCCTCTACGCTGAGGACCCGGCCCACGGCTTCACCCCGCAAACCGGGGAAATCCACCGGTTTGAACCTGCTGAAGGTGAAGGCCTGCGCTACGACACGGGTGTCCGCTCGGGCGATACGGTCAGTCCCCATTACGACCCCATGCTGGCTAAAGTCATCGCCTGGGGCCAGACACGGGACGAGGCCCGCCGCCGGCTGATCCGCGCTCTCGAAGACACAACCGTATTCGGTGTCACCACCAACCGCTGGTTCCTCAGTCGGATCATCGCCGATGACACCTTCGGCGCTGGTGAAGCCACCACGGGCTTCCTGCAAAGCGCGTTCGCCGACGATCCCTCCCTGTCACCGCAAAAACTCAGCATCCGGGAACTGGCCCTGAGCGCCTGCGCCCTGGGCCTTGGCAATTCGGGCCAAGGCGGCTGGAGTAACGCGCCCGCCACGGTGATACCAATCAAGCTGGAGGTCCAAGGCGAAACCCTCGAACTGAAGGTTCGCAAAAGCGGCACCAGCCTGTCCGTGAGCCATGGTGACGAGGAATACCATCTGGAGGTCCATAGCCACTGCGATGGCCTGTTATGCATTATCGACAATGGTGTTCGTCAGCGTTGCCAATACCACCGGCAAGGCGATTCCCTATATTTGCAGGCGTTCGGCCAGTCCTGGTCGGTGCGGGATGTGACCCACCAACCAGCGGCTGGCAGCGCCGGCACCGGGAGCGGAAAGCTCCAGGCCAGCATGGACGGGGCTATCATTGATGTACTGGTGGCCGAAGGCGACACCGTGGAACAGGGCCAGACCCTGGTCATCCTCGAAGCCATGAAAATGGAACACCCGGTCAAGGCCGACCGGCCTGGCGTGGTCGCCGGCGTGCATACCCGTGCCGGGGAACAGGTCAGACGCAGCCAACTCCTGGTGGAAATCACCGTTATTGAAGAGAAAACATGAACCAAGACACCGTATCTGCCCGAGACATCTTCCGCAGCCTGCCCGGCGTCCTCCGCCGGTTTCCCGCCATTGCGAAGGGACTGTACTACTACTCCGTGAAGGATGAGAACGCAGACCTGACCCTGGGCAAGCTGATCGAGCAGAACGCTGAGAAGTACGGCAACCGGCCCGCCATCCTGTTCGAGGACCGATCCATCACCTGGAGCGAACTCGATACCTGGAGCAACCGCATCGCCCACTATCTGAAAGACAAGGGGCTGGTAAAGGGCGAGGCCATTGCCGTACTGCTGGAGAACCGGCCCGAACTGCTGGCCGTAGTCGCCGGCGCGGCCAAGGTCGGCATTGCCTGTGCCATGCTCAACACGTCCCAGAAGGGCAAGGTACTGGCCCACAGCATCAACCTGATCCAGCCTCGCATGGTGGTGGTCGGTGAAGAGCTGGTGGAACACATCGAGGACATCCGCGCAGACATTCGCCCCCGGCACAGTCAGCCATTCCAGTTCCTGGCGGACACCAACACCATGAACAGCTTCGGCGACGCTCCAGCCGGCTATACCAACATGGCGGAGCAGATCAGCAGCTATTCAGGCACCCGTCCACTGGTAAGCAACCCGCCCACCATGGGCGATACCGCCATCTACCTGTTCACCTCCGGCACCACCGGCCTGCCCAAGGCCGCCCCCGGCTCGCACCGAAAGTTCGTCAAAGCCTACGGCGGCTTCGGCATGATGTCCCTGGCCATGGAGCCGGAGGACGTTCTCTACTGCACTCTGCCCCTGTACCACGGCACCGCCCTGCTGGTGTGCTGGGGCTCGGTACTGGCCGGCGGCTCCGCCATCGCCCTGCGCCGCAAGTTCTCCGCCACCGCCTTCTGGGACGACGTGCGCCGCTACAACGCCACTACCTTCGGCTACGTGGGCGAACTCTGCCGCTACCTGCTGAACCAGCCGCCGAGTGACCAGGACCGCAACCACAGCCTGACCAAGATGATCGGCAACGGCCTGCGCCCGTCCATCTGGAAAGAATTCAAGGAGCGCTTCGGTATCGAGACCGTGGCGGAACTCTACGCCTCGTCCGAGGGCAATATCGGCTTCAGCAACTTCTTCAACATGGACAACACCGTTGGCTTCTCCACCGCGCCCTACAAACTGGTGAAGTACCACGAAGGCACCCGGGACCCGATTCGCAACGGCAAAGGCAAACTGGAAGAGGTCAAAAAGGGCGAACCGGGCCTGCTGATCGGTGAAATCACCAAAAAATGGTCGTTCGAGGGCTACACCCAGAAGGAAGCCACGGAGCAATCCATCCTCCGGGATGCCTTCAAGAAGGGCGATGCCTGGTTCAATACCGGCGACGTACTCAAGGAGATCGGTTTCGGACACCTGCAGTTCGTGGATCGGATGGGAGACACGTTCCGCTGGAAGGGGGAGAACGTCTCGACCACGGAGGTGGAGAACATCATCGATGGCTCCGGCATGGTGGAGGAAGCCATTGTCTATGGTGTGGAGATCCCCGGGACGAACGGCAAGGCCGGCATGGTCACCCTGGTGCCCCACAACAACGGCAAGGATTTCGACGTCAACCGTCTGTTCGCCTACCTGCAGGCCAATTTGCCGCCCTACGCGGTACCGGTGTTTGTCCGCGTAACCCGCGCCATCGAGAAAACGGGTACCTTCAAGTACCGGAAGGTTGATATCCAGAAGCTCGGTTACTCGCTCCGACCCCGTGAAGAGGTCTACGCCTGGTTGCCGGGGACTTCTGGCTACACCTTGGTTGATTCTGAGCTGGTTTCTCGGATTGATGCTGGGGAGGTTCGGTTCTGACTTTTGGCGGGCCCGTTTGTTTTGGCCCTAGCCTTCTGGGTTAGCGGTGTGGTGAGGGTGGGCGGCCCCTCCCAAAAACCGCTACAAGCACGTCCGTGTGCGCTTGTTTCGGGCCGTCCCTGGCCCTCTACATTTTTGGGAGGGGCCACCCACCCTCACCGTCAGGCTTCAGAGATATAGTCATAAAGGCATGAGCGGAAAACACCCGGCCGTTCATTGACGACTATCCCGAAAGATTCGAAAGCCCTGCTGGGGCGGACTTCCCAAAAATGTTGAAGGCCAGGGATGGCCTGAAACAAGCGCACATGGACGTGCTCGTAGCGGTTTTTGGGAAGTCCGCCCCAGCAGGGCCTACTCCGAATCCAGCAGGCTAGGGCCCAGATTCACGGCCCACTCAAGAACCGACCTTGAGCACCACCTTACCGGTAGCCTTGCGACCAGTGAGCGCCCCCAAGGCCTCCACGTAATCCTCGAATTCGTAGACGGCACTGATTTTGGGATCGATCTTGCCTTCGGAGAAAAGCTTCATCAGATCCATCATGTTCTGGGCACTGACCTCCGGCTCGCGACGGGTGAAGTCGCCCCAGAATACACCAACCACGGAACAGCCCTTTAGCAACGTCAGGTTTGCCGGAATCTTCGGAATCTCGCCGGCGGCGAAGCCGACGATGAGGTGGCGGCCGTTCCAGGCCATGGCGCGCAGGGCCTGTTCGGTGAAGTCGCCGCCGACGGGGTCGTAGATGACATCCACGCCTTTGCCCTTGGTGAGTTTCTTGGCGGTTTCCTTCAGGGGTTCTTCGGAGTAGTTGATCAGCTCATCGGCGCCGGCTTCTTTGGCGACCGCCAGTTTCTCGGCCGAGCTGGCTGCGGCGATGACTTTTGCACCCATGGCTTTGCCGAGTTCAACGGTGGCCAGGCCCACGCCGCCGCTGGCGCCGAGCACCAGCAGGGTTTCGCCCGGCTGGAGGTTGGCCCGCTGTTTGAGGGCGTGGTAGGACGTGCCGTATACCATGGTGAAGGCGGCGGCTTTCTCATCGGACATGCCGTCCGGCACTGGCAGGAGGTTGTCTTCTGCGGTCACCACTTCCTCTGCGAAGGCGCCGTGACCGGTGAGGCCGGCGACCCGGTCACCGATCTTGAAGCGGGTGACTTTCTCGCCCACCTCGATAACTTCGCCCGCCATTTCGCCGCCCGGCGAGAACGGCAGGGGCGGTTTGAACTGGTACTTGTTCTCGATGATCAGGGTGTCGGGGAAGTTCAGGCCCGCTGCCTTGACGCGGACTTTCACGCCTCTGCCCTTCACTTCCGGGCTGGCTACTTCTTCAATGACCAGTTTGTCGGCGGGCCCGTATTCCTTGCAGAGTATGGCTTTCATGGATTCTCCCGAGATTGTTTATTGTTCGACCGGCGGTTCCGGAATTCTTGATAGAGGTCAAACTAAACACTCCCGGGCCATGAGGCAAATCAGGATCCTTTATTTTTCAGAATAAACGCGGCTTATTGTCGGGCTGTTCCGCGCGTGCTCAGAGCAGCGATCCGGCATAGATGAGCGCGCCAACCAGGCAGAGCGCCGCGGCGATCAGGCCGAACTTCAGGGCCGGGGAAAAACCCGAAGGTTTGCCGGCGGGAGCAGTAACCGATTCGTCGTGGTTGACCAGCTTCTGGTCATGGTTGGAGTCCCGGATAAGCTCGATCATCTCTTCACACTGATCGGCAGAGAATGCCTGGGGATTGAACTTGTCCAGCCCGTGGCGTTCCAGAAACTTTCGGACGTCGGCCGACAGCGGTACGTATTTCATGGACCAGTTGCTGAAGGTGCGCGCCTCGATGGGCTCTTCGATCAGGGTGAGGATGTTCCTGTGCCGATTGTCCCGCTTGATGCGGTCGAAGGTCTTCCGGACTTCCTCTTCTTCCCCCTCCAGATACTGGAAGAACCGGTCATTACCGTAGTACAGGCCTCCCACCAGCTTTGCTTTGGCGTTGTTGTTGCGGGACGTCAGCAGGATCCGGGCAACATGGGGCTCTACGCCTTTTTCGACGGGCTGGGCATCAAACGTGGCTTCACTGGCATAAGCCAGGCGTATCAGGGACATACTGCGTCTCCATTGAGTGGCGAAGGGAAAAGAGTAAGTTGGCTGCAAGATACGCTGGAACCTGTCGCCTCGGATCACAGGTATGCTTCGACCCGATGCCGGTGTGGGGGCCGGAGATGAATCAGAGGACGATTTCGGCTATCCTTCGCGCACCTGTCGCGGGCCTGCGCCCGTTCTGTTGTCTGTTTGCCGGGATCTTCCATGTTCGACATTATCTACCTGCTTGAGATGATCGGGGTCGTCGCCTTTGCCATTTCCGGCATGATCGTGGCGCGCTCCAAGAACATGGACCCTGTGGGTGTGTTTACCATCGGCTTTATCACGGCCCTCGGTGGCGGCACCCTGCGTGATCTGATCATGGACAACCACCCGCTGTACTGGATCAAGCACGAAGAGCAACCCATCCTGATCCTCGCCATGGCCATCGTGTTCAGTTACTGGAGCCGTGCCCACAGCCTGCGGGAGTCCCGCATTGTGTTTCCGGATGCCATCGGGCTGGGGATTTTTTCCATCCTGGGGGCGCAACTGGCGCTGGACCTGGGCCACTCCTGGTTCGTTGCTTCCCTGCTCGGAGTGATGACCGGAACCTTCGGTGGCGCCCTGCGGGATACCCTGTGCAACGAGGTGCCGTACATTTTCCGGAAGGACCAGATCTACGCTTCTATCTCGTTCGCGGGGTGCTGGCTGTACTTTGTCTGCCAATGGTCGCTGGAGAGCGAGGCCCTGGCACTGACCATCGGGCTGCTGTTCATCGTGATCGTCCGGATGCTGGCTGTCCGCTTCGATATTCGCCTGCAAAGGGACCCGAGCCAGCAATAGGCATATTTCTGTAATCCTGAACTGTCAATCATCCCTTGGCCTGAGAAAGCTCAGACGGTAACATTGCCGTTTTTTCACGCAATTCAAAACCGTTCGGCTCCAACCGGGCCCAAACTCCAACTTCCAGCATCCTGTGAGGCAGACATCCGTCATGCTTGAACGACTGTTCCAACTCCAGGCCCACGGCACCACCGTTCGTAAAGAAGTGGTTGCGGGCATCACCACCTTCCTGACCATGGCCTACATCATCGTGGTCAATCCTAGCATCCTGTCGTCCACCGGCATGGATTTCGGAGCGGTCTTCGTGGCCACCTGTCTGGCAGCCACCATTGGCACCCTGATCATGGGTCTGTGGGCCAACTACCCGATTGCCCTGGCTCCGGGCATGGGCCTGAACGCGTTCTTCTCGTTCACGGTGGTCGGCAGCATGGGCTACAGCTGGGAAGTGGCCCTGGGCGCGGTGTTCCTGTCCGGCTTCATCTTCTTCATCCTGAGCGTGGTGAAAGTCAGGGAGTGGCTGATCAACAGCATCCCGATGTCCCTGCGCTTCGGCATTTCCGCCGGTATCGGCTTCTTCCTGGCCCTGATTGCCCTGAAAAACGCCGGTATCGTGGTCGATCACCCCGCCACTCTGGTGGGCATGGGTGACATCAAGGTGGCTGAGAGTCTGCTGTTCTTTAGTGGCTTCGTGCTGATCTGTGCCCTGTCCTTCCGCAAGATTACCGGCGCCGTGATGATCGGTATTCTGGCCATCACTGTGGTTGCCATGATGCTGGGCATGGTCGAGTACAAGGGCTTTGTCTCCGCGCCACCAAGCCTGGCCCCGACGTTCATGCAGCTGGATCTGGCCGGTGCCTTCAATGTCGGCATGATCAGTGTGATCTTTGCCTTCCTGTTCGTGGACCTGTTTGATACCTCCGGCACCCTGATCGGCGCCGCCCAGCGCGGCGGCCTGCTGGACAAGGACGGCAAGCTGCCACGCCTGGGCCGTGCCCTGATGTCTGACTCCGTTGCCACCATGTCCGGCGCGGCGCTCGGTACCTCAACCACCACCAGCTACATTGAGTCCACTGCCGGTATTTCCGCCGGTGGCCGCACCGGCCTGACCGCGGTGGTAGTCGCGGTGCTTTTCCTGGCGTGTCTGCTGCTGTCACCGATTGCCAGCATCATTCCCCCGTATGCAACTGCGCCGGCACTTTTGTACGTAGCCGTGCTGATGGCCAGCGGTCTGAAACTGGTAGACTGGGACGACATTACCGACGCAGCACCGGCGATTGTCACCGCACTGACCATGCCGCTGACTTTCTCCATCGCCAACGGCATTGCCCTGGGCTTCATTACTTACGCGGTGATCAAGGCGTTGTCCGGCCGCTGGTCTGATCTCAATGCCAGCGTCGTAACCATTGCAGTTGTCTTCGTCCTGAAATTCATGTTCCTGGATGTCGCCTGAGCGGCATCCTGACCTGTTACCGGATACCCCATGGATTACTTCTCAGAGAGCATCAAACAGGCCATCCGCACCGTTCCGGACTGGCCGAAACCGGGCGTGACCTTCCGCGACATCACCACTGTCCTGCAGGACAAGACCGCGTTCCGGAAGCTGATCGACGCCTTCGTGCACCGTTACCATGGCGAAAAAATCGATGCCGTAGCCGCCGTCGACGCCCGGGGCTTCATCATCGGTTCGGCCCTGGCCTATGAGCTCAACGCTTCGTTGGTGCTGGTGCGCAAGAAAGGCAAGCTGCCCTTCGATACCCTGGTGGAAGACTACGAGCTGGAATACGGCACCGCCTCGGTAGAGCTGCACAAGGATGCGTTCAAGTCCGGCGACAAGGTGGTTCTGGTGGACGATCTGATCGCCACCGGCGGCACCATGCTTGCAGCCTCCCGCCTGATCCGACGCATTGGCGCCGAGATCGTGGAAGTAGCAGCGATGATTGACCTGCCGGACCTGGGCGGCTCCCGGAAGCTGCAGGAGGAAGGTCTTCAGGTCTATACTGTGTGTTCGTTCGAAGGAGACTGACCAACATCACACAGGAGGCGGCCATGCCCGATTACCAACACCACTGGAAGGATGGCACACCGGTCCATCTGCCCCTCGGCAAGATCGTCTGCATTGGCCGCAACTATGCCGAACACGCCAAGGAACTGAACAACCCGGTTCCGGACGAACCGCTGCTGTTCATCAAGCCCTCCACAGCGGCGGTTCACATAACCCGCCCCCTGGACATCCCCAAGGATCTTGGCGAGGTTCATTTTGAAACCGAACTGGCGGTGCTGATTGGTCGCCCCCTGACCAACGCTTCCGCCAGCGAGGCCGAATCGGCCATCCTTGGCTACGGCCTGGCGTTGGACCTTACCCTTCGGGATATCCAGAGCAAACTGAAGGAAAAGGGTCAGCCCTGGGAGCGGGCAAAGGCCTTTGACGGTGCTTGTCCCCTTTCACCCTTTGTCGCTGCCGACAAATTGCCTCGGGACAATATCCACTTCACCATGGACATCGACGGCGAACGCCGCCAGACCGGCGACACCCGGGACATGCTCAACCCTATAGTGCCCCTGATCGCCCATATCAGCAGCCACTTCTCCCTGATGCCCGGCGATGTGGTGCTGACCGGCACCCCGAAAGGCGTTGGCCCGCTGCGATCCGGCCAGACCCTGACTCTGGAACTGGAGGACTTGCTGTTCTTGCAAACAAAGGTAACCTGAACGGTCGTGACTGCCCGTTGCCAGTGACGATCCCTCTCCCGATAACGGACGTATAAGTGGCATGGCAAGAAAACCGGTTACCTCCCGAACAGGGCGCTTCTTCAAACTCGCAGGCATGACCGCTTCGGTGGCCGGGCAATACGCCGGCCAACGGGCGAGGCGTGTGTTCCGCAGTGAGAACGACGAAGGCGCCCAGAGCGAAAGCTATACCCGCATGGCCGGACAGATCGCGGACACCCTCGGCGAGCTCAAGGGTGCGGTGATGAAGGTTGGCCAGATCGCGTCCCAGACCCAGGATTTCCTGCCCCGGGAATTCTCCGAGGCGCTGGAGAAGCTTCAGAAAGAAGCCCCACCCATGCCCTTTGAGGTGATTGTCGAGCAGATCGAATCGGAGCTTGGCAAACCCCTGGGGGAACTCTACGAATACGTACAGGAAACGCCCTATGCCTCCGCGAGCATCGGGCAGGTACACCGGGCCCGCCTCCATGACGGCACCGATGTCATCGTCAAGGTCCAGTATCCGGGTGTGGATGAGTCCTGCGACTCGGACCTCAAGCAGCTGCGAATGACCCTGCGCCTCGGCGGCCTGCTGAAAATGCCGAAGGAATCGGTGGACCAGCTGTTCGCCGAGATCCGGGAACGCCTCCACGAAGAGCTGGATTACGAGAACGAGGCCCGGAACATAAAGCTGTTCCGGGACTTCCACCAGGACCAGCCCTGGGTGCTGATCCCGGCGGTGATCGACAGCCATTCCACCCGCCGGGTGCTGACCCTGGAACTGGTGGAGGGCGATCACGTCAGCAAGGTAACCCCGGACCGCTACGACCAGGACACCATCAATCTGATCGGCCACCGGATTTTCATGATCATGGCGGACCAGCTGTTCCGGTTCCAATGCATCCACGGCGATCCCCACGCCGGGAACTTTGCCTATCGCCCGGATGGCAGCATCGTCCTCTATGATTTCGGCTGCGTGAAGAAGCTGAAGCCCGGGATTGTCGAAGCCTACCGCAAGGCCCTGATCGCCGCCCTGCAGGAAGACTACGAGGCCCTGGACCGGCACCTGATCGACCTGGGAGCGAGAGTGGGCAGCCAGCCGGCGGTGGATGAAGCCTATTACGCCATGTGGCGGGATATTCTTATCGTTCCGTTCCAGGGCGACGAACCCTACGATTTCGCCGAGGCTGACATTCACAAGCACGTGGCGGCAAAGACCAGCACGGTGTTCAAGTACCTGGATTATTTCAAGCCGCCGGTGGAGAGCATCTTCATCGACCGGATGATTGCCGGGCATTACTGGATGCTGAAGCGGCTCGGGGTTCAGGCGGCGTTTCGAGTGGAGTTGGAGAGGTATCTGAAGATGGGGTCAGATGAAGGCGTTCATCTGACCCCTGAGTAAGACTGAGCGTTAAGTCGGGGTCAGATGAAAGCTTTCATCTGACCCCATTTTCACCGACCCTGGAGCAAAGCATAGAGCTGGGCGCCAGGTCGGGGTCTGAAGAAAGCCTTCTTCTGACCCCATTTTCACCTACCGGTTACCCGCAAGCCGAGACACCCACTCGGCAACCCCCTCACCGGCGCCCTTGCGAATGACATTCGCGCGGGAAACAGAAGCCGGCTCGCCGGGGTCGATCACGGTGATCGGCACATCCGTATCCACCTCATACACCAGCCCCGCTGCGGGGTAGACCTGCAACGAAGTGCCCACGATCAGCAGGTAATCGGCGGTGCGCACCACCTCGGCGGCTTTCTCCAGCATCGGCACCTCCTCACCGAACCAGACAATGTGCGGCCGGAGCTGTTCGCCGCGGTCGCAGCAGTCGCCCGGATTGATGTCGTTGTAGCCGATGTCATACACCGGCTCCGGATACACCGAACTGCGGGCCTTGGTAAGTTCTCCGTGGAGATGGATCACGCTGGAAGAACCACCCCGCTCGTGCAGGTCGTCCACGTTCTGGGTGACGATGGTCACCCGGTAACGTTTCTCCAGCTCCGCCAGCAGGCGGTGGGCCTGATTGGGCTGGGCATCCTTCAGCTGGCGCCGGCGCTCGTTGTAGAAGCGCAGCACCAGGTCCCGGTTGCGTTCGAAGGCCTCGGGCGTGGCCACGTCGTACACGCTGTGCTGCTCCCACAAGCCGCCGTTGTCACGGAAGGTGGAGAGGCCGCTTTCGGCGCTGATGCCAGCGCCGGTGAGTACGACGATATGGTCCTGCATCAGTCGAAGATCTTGCCCGGGTTCATGATGCCATTGGGGTCGAACACCTGCTTGATGCCCTTCAGGTAGGCGATCTCCGCCTCACTGCGGGTGTACTGCAGGTACGGCTTCTTGGTCATGCCCACGCCGTGTTCGGCGGAGACACTGCCCTCGTAACGCTGGACAATCTCGAACACCCACTTGTTGACCTGCTGGCACTTCTCGAAGAAGTCTTCCTTGGCCATGTCCTCGGGTTTGAGAATGTTCAGGTGCAGGTTGCCGTCACCGATGTGACCGAACCAGATGATCTCGAAATCCGGATAGTGCTCGGCCACCACATTGTCAATTTCCTCCAGGAACCCCGGCACCCTGGAAACCACCACAGAGATGTCGTTCTTGTAGGGAATCCGGGGCGCGATGGACTCGGAGATGCGCTCCCGCAGCTGCCACAGGTTCTGGGCCTGGGTTTCGCTCTGGCTGATCACGCCGTCCAGCACCCAGCCTTCCTCGACACACTGCTCGAACAGCGTCATGGCATCGTCCATGACCTGGTCGGACACCGCCTCGAATTCCAGCAGCGCGTAGTAAGGTGCTTCGGTCTCGAACGGTGCCTGCACCTGGCCGTGGGCCAGTACATGCTGCATGGCCTGGTGGGAGAAGAACTCGTAGGCGGTCAGGTCGAGCTTCTTCTGGAACGCCTTGAGCACGTCCATGGTGTTGGTGAGGTCATTCAGGCCCAACACCAGCACGGTCAGGTCATCCGGCTTGCGGGTCAGCTTCATGGTGGCTTCGGTGATGAAGCCCAGGGTACCTTCGGCGCCAATAAACAGGTGTCGCAGGTCGTAGCCGGTGTTGTTCTTGGCCAGATCCTTGTTGAGGTCCAGGATATCGCCCTTGCCGGTCACCACTTTCAGACCCGCAACCCAGTCCCGGCTCATGCCGTAGCGGATCACCTTGATGCCGCCGGCATTGGTGGACAGGTTGCCGCCGAGCTGGCTGGAGCCGGCGGACGCGAAATCTACCGGGTAATAGAGGTCATTCTCTTCGGCAAAGTTCTGCAGCTGCTCGGTCACGACGCCGGCCTGGCACCGGACGGTGCGGTCACTGGCGTTGAAGTCGAGGATCTGGTTCATGTTGTCGAACGCAACCACCACCTCACCATTGGCTGCAACCGCTCCGGCACTCAGGCCGGTACGACCGCCTGACGGCACCAGGGCCACCTGGTTCTCGTTGGCGAACTTCACCAGCGCCTGCACCTGCTCCGTGGTCTTCGGCAGCGCGATGGCCAGGGGCTTGGGTGGGTAAATCTTGGTCCAGTCCTTGCCGTAGGTGTCCAGGTCCGCGGGGTCGGTCAACACCTTGCCCGGGGTATCGCCAGTGGCAATCAGCTCTTTGATGGAGGCAATGATCTGTTCAGAACTCATGAGTGCGTCAGTCTCGTCAGGGTTGGTCCGGAGCCTGTTGATACGCCATTCACAGGGAATTGATTCAGGCAAACCGGCGCGCTGTGAAAATCTCCGTTTATGGTATCATACCGCCCCTGTTCTGTGAGCCAGCCCGACGATCTCTGGCTCCAGGTCATTTCATGTGACGAAAGGTTCGGAAGCAAGCCAATGTCAAATACGTCTCTCGAAAAGAGCAAAATCCGGATCCTGCTGCTGGAAGGCGTGCATCAATCTGCTATTGATACCCTGAATGCCGCGGGTTACACCAACATCGAGTATCTGACTCACTCACTGGGCGAAGAAGAGCTGATCGAGAAAATCGCCGACGCGCATTTTATCGGTATCCGCTCGCGCACCCAGCTGACCGAGAAAGTATTTGAAGCCGCCCAGAAACTGGTGGCGGTAGGTTGCTTCTGTATCGGCACCAACCAGGTGGACCTCAAGGCCGCCACCCGCCGTGGTATCGCGGTCTTCAACGCGCCCTTCTCCAACACCCGTTCGGTGGCGGAACTGGTGCTGGCCCAGGCCATCCTGCTGCTGCGCGGCGTACCGGAAAAGAATGCCAAGGCCCATCGCGGCGAATGGCTGAAGTCCGCCAAGAACAGCTATGAGATCCGTGGCAAGAAACTGGGCATCATCGGCTATGGCAACATCGGCACCCAGTTCAGCGTCCTGGCCGAAGGCCTGGGCATGGATGTGTACTTCTACGATGTGGTCTCCAAGCTGTCGATCGGCAACGCCACCCAGGTCGGCACCATGCAGGAGCTGCTCAACATCGCAGATGTGGTTTCCCTGCACGTACCGGAAACCCCGGCCACCAAGTACATGTTCAAGGCCGAGCAGTTTGCCCAGATGAAGCCGGGCAGCATCCTGATGAACGCCTCCCGCGGCACCGTGGTGGACATCGACGCTCTCGCCGATGCCCTGAGCTCCGGCAAGCTGCTGGGCGCTGCCATTGACGTGTTCCCGGTTGAACCCAAGTCCAACAACGAGGAATTCGTTTCTCCGCTGCGCGAGTTCGACAACGTCATCCTGACCCCGCACGTGGGTGGCTCCACCATGGAAGCCCAGGAGAACATCGGCCGCGAAGTGGCGGAGAAGCTGGCCATGTACAGCGATAACGGCACCTCCGTCTCTTCCGTGAACTTCCCGGAAGTGGCCCTGCCCTCGCATCCGAACCAGCACCGCCTGCTGCACATCCACGAGAACGTGCCAGGTGTGATGTCCGAGATCAACCAGGTGTTCTCCGAGAACGAGATCAACGTTTGTGGTCAGTACCTGCAGACCAAGGAAGACATCGGTTACGTGGTGATTGATGTGGACAAGGCCTACAGCGAGCTGGCCCTCGAGAAGCTGCGCCAGGTCAAGGGCACCATCCGCTGCCGCGTGCTGTTCTAAGCCACCAGGCAACGATTGCAGTAACTTAAAAGCCCGGGCCAATGCCCGGGCTTTTTTGTATCAGCAGATCAGCGCGGAACCTGAAGCAACAGGTTGGGCGAGCCGCTGTTGATATCTCCAAGCACATTGGCCGCCGCCAGCTCATCCAGCGCCGCATCAACCTGATTGGGTGTCAGTCCCGGATCTGACCCCAGCAAAAGGGCCGCAGCGCCGGCCACATGGGGCGAGGCCATGGAGGTTCCGCTGATGGTGTTGGTTTCCGTATCGCTCTGGTACCAGGCAGCGGTAATGTCGGAGCCCGGTGCGAACAGGTCCAGGCAGGTCCCGAAGTTGGAGAACGAAGAACGCTGGTCCTCGCGGGTGGTACTGCCGACGGTAATGGCCTCGGGCACCCGGTTCGGGGAACCGCTGCAGGCGTCAGCATCGCTGTTGCCAGCCGCCACCACAAAGGTCACGCCCTGTTCGACCGCTCCGCGCACAGCCTCGTCAAGCGCATCTGAATTGCCGCCACCAAGGGACATGTTCGCCACCGCGGGGGCCTGGTGATTTGCCGCCACCCAGTCAACGCCGGCAATCACGTCGGCGTTACTGCCCGCGCCCGAGCAATCCAGCACCCTCACCGCAGCCACCGACGCCTGCTTGGCGACACCATAGGTGCTGCCAACAGCCGTGCTGGCGACATGGGTACCATGGCCGTTACAGTCGGAAGTATCCGATGGGTCAGTCTCACCGCCAACGTTAAGCAGGGAACCAACTATCGGCAGCCCTCCGAGGCCCAACAGACCGGTGTCGTTGACGGCGAAGTTGCGCCCTTCAATGACCCGGCCCGTTAATTCCTGGTGGGAAGCCCTGAGCCCGGTATCGATGACATACACATTCACCCCTCCGCCGGCCTGATCCGGGTACTGGTAGGTTTCATCCAGCGGGAGGTACGGCTGGTCCACACGGTCCAGGCCCCAGGTGGCACCGGCCTGGGTGGCACTGGCCATGACGACGGTGTCCGGCTCCACTGCCAGCACACCCGGCATGGACTCGAGCAAGGCTGCCTGGGTCTCGCTCAGCTCAACCGCCGCACCGGTGAGAGCGGTCTGGTACAGATGGAGGAGCTCACCTCCGCCAACGGCCACCAGGATGGCATTCACACCGGCCTCGAGGTCTGCCACCCCGAGCAGGTTCGGAAGTTCCGGATCCAGGCGAAGAATGTAACGTCCCGGCACGATGTCACCGGCCTGTAGTGTCGCTTCGCTGCCGGTCTGTTCAGTTTCACCATCCAGCAATCCTGCCTGGGCAGGCATGGCTGCCACCAGGGCAACGCTGAGACAGGTGGCGGTCAGGGTTGTTCTTATCATGGTATCGGCTCCTTTCCTTCGTGGATTTGTTGTTCTGACCAGAACGGGAACAACCTGCACAAGGTTGCGTCACAGAGCGACGAAGTCCATGCAGAAGGGGCCAATACAGCGCCGGTTTTCAGAGATTTAATGAAAATTTCCGGATTATCCCTTGAGAAAGCGGGGATACGAGCCATGGTTAAAGTACAGCCTGGTTCCGACCAGCCCATTCATACCGCGACAGGAGAAAATCGATGTCACTCAGGGAGTCCCTGTTGAACAAGCTGCAGACCCAGACCGAACACTGGAGCAGGCAGATCGACCAGTTACGGGCAGAGGCGGACGCCAAGATGGCCAAGGCCGAGGATGACAAGGCGGAAGCGGAAATCCAGAAGGAGTTTTCGGAGAAGATCCAGTCCCTGGAGGACCAGATAGAAACCGCCAGGACCAAGCTCGGTGAGCTGAAGGAATCAGGCGAGGATCAGCTGGACAACCTCAAGCAACGTATCGACGAGTGGCTGCCCAGCAACACCAACTGAGCCAGACACAAAAAAGGCTCCGGAGTTTTCACACCCGGAGCCTTTTCGTTTTCCCTGAACCTTATTGCATCGGCACCAGGGTCAGCTCAACCCGACGGTTCTGCTCACGCCCGGCGGCAGTGTCGTTGGAAGCGATGGGGTAGCGCTCGCCATAACCCACAGCACGGGTACGATTGGGCTCGATGCCCTGATTCAGCAGGAAGTCCCGTACTGAACCGGCACGCTGCTCACTCAGCAGCTGGTTGTAGCTGTCGGAGCCGGAGCTGTCGGTGTGGCCTTCGATCTGGATGACGGTCTTGTCGTATTCCTTGAGGACCAGCCCAACAGACTCCAGAGTGCCGGTGAAGGACGGCTTGATAGAGGACTGGTTCAGGTCAAAGGTGATGTTGCCCGGCATGACCAGTTCAATCTGGTCACCGTTGCGGACCACTCGCACACCGGTGCCTTCCAGCTTCCGGCGAAGCTCGGCTTCCTGCTTGTCCATGTAGTAACCGATACCGCCACCGATAGCAGCACCACTGGCCGCGCCGATGAGGGCGCCCTTGCCCCGGTCGCTGCTACTGGAAGTTGCCGCACCCACTGCAGCACCGCCGATCGCACCAATGATGCTGCCCTTGGTTGCGCTCGAGGTCTTCTCTTCGCCGGTGTATGGATCGTAGGTCATGCAGCCACCCAGACCCACGGTCGCTACTGCAAATGCAAGAATCGTTTTTTTCACAGCTTTCTCCTGCGCCATTATAAAACCCGGCGGTGTTTGTCGTGTGCGACCGGTTCAGGCCGCATTCACCGCCTTCCTGGTGAATGTATCAATGATGGTATTGAATACCGTTGCCTGCAAATCCTGGGCTTCGTTCACTAGATGATGACGTCCATCCGGGATTCTCAGTTCCTCTACTGAGGAAAATTTATTGCGAATAATCCGCAGATTGTGTTGCCAGTCCACGGTCAGATCCTTCTCGCCCTGCACCACCGTAACCGAAAAGTTGATCGGCCGGGCGGACTCAATATGCGGCACCCATTGCCGCAATGCCGTGACCCAGTCCACATGCACCGCCCTTGCCTGCAGCGGGTCATGGTCTTTCAGGAAGCGGAGGAACCGGGTATCACCACTGTTCTCCGCAAAGACCCGACGCCAGCGGCTGATGAACGGCCTGACCAGCGTGTGCAGGACTTTCGCACCAAGCCAGCCCATGGGCCGCACCAGGGGCGCCAGCAGTACCACCTCCTTGAAGTCGGAGGTTTCGGTCGAGTGCTGGTTCGAGAGCAGGTAATCAATCAGTATCGCGCCGCCGGTACTCTGCCCTACGGCAAACCAGGGCTCGCGCACCTTGCCCCGGGCCTGATCCATCACCGCCGTCAGCACCTGCTGGTACTCCAGGAAACTGCCGATCGCCGCCGGTGTGCCGCTGGAGAGACCGTGCCCCGGCTGGTCGTAGGCCAGGACATCCAGGCCGGCCCCCAGGCAACGGTCGATCAGTTGACTGTACAACCCGACATGATCGAAGTAGCCGTGCAGAATAAAGACCGTGCCCCGGGATTCCGGCAGCCGGTAATAGTGCACCATGACTTCATGCTCACCGGCATGGACATAGCCCTGATGGTAATGCACTTCCGGATGCTCCACCCAGAGATCCAGACCGTAGAACCGGCAGTAGGCAACCATCTCCTCGGCCAGCTCACGCGGGCCCTGGGGGTTGAAGGGCTCAAGCCGCTCCAACAGCGAGTGCCTGTCCCAATCGGGTATTTCTATGGTATCCGTTTTCCAGTACACGTAGAGTTAAACGCCTGTCATGATTCAGGAATAAGATTAAGGAGTTAATCAGAGGCTCCTTGATCGACTGCCATCCTATCGCATAGCGGGAGTAGAACACAGATGCTGCAACCTCTTCTTGAGGCCGGTCTTCGGCAAACCATGAATCGCCTGGTGCGCCCCATACTGTCACCAGCGGTGCCGATCAGGGTTCAGCGCGCCCTGATCCGTCAGGCCTATCGCAGCTCGATTCCACCCCGTGGCTGCCGGTTCAGCCATGGCACCCTGGCCGGAGTGCCGGTGGTCCGTACCAGCTGTGGCAAACAGCAGGATGGCGTCATCCTTTACCTGCATGGCGGCGGCTTCATCATTGGTTCAGCCGATACCCACCGCGGCATTGCCGGCCACCTGGCAAAAGCCAGTAAATGCCTGGTGGTGACACCGGATTACCGGCTGGCGCCGGAGCATCCCTTCCCGGCGGCCCTCGACGATGCCGAAGCCACCTATCTGCAGTTGCTGGCCGAAGGCTACGACCCCGGGCAGATCGCCCTGGCCGGCGATTCCGCCGGAGGCGGCCTGTGCGTATCCCTGGCCATGCGCCTGCGGGACAACCAACAGCCGTTGCCCTCATCGCTGACACTGTTCTCGCCCTGGACCGACCTGACCCAGGAGCAGCTCTATCAGCCCGAGTCCGAACCGGTATTGCAACCGGCCTGGACCGCCAAGGCAGCAAAACACTATGCCGGCGACGAGGCCCTCAAGAACCCGCTGATATCACCGGTATTCGGCGATCTCAAAGGCCTGCCGCCGCTACTGATCCAGGTCGGCAGCGACGAGATTCTGCTCAACGACGCAGAACGCCTGGCTCAGGCGGCGAAACGGGACCAGGTATCCGTCGACCTGGAGATCTACAACAGCCTCTGGCACGTGTTCCAGGTCCACAGCGGCCAGCTGCGCCGGGCGACCGAAGCAGTACGAACCGCTGGCGATCATATCAGGGCACATCTGACAGACTGATTTCGCCCCGGATCAATGCTTCCTTGCGCGAGCGCGACCAGCGCTTGATGTACCACTCAAGCCGGGAAGCCCGGCTGCGATCTCCTGCCTGCGCCCGGAAGACCAGCTCCAGAGGGCCCTTGCCGCGCAGACTGCGCGCGCCCTTTGGCGCACCGGCCTGATGCTCGGCAAAGCGCCGCTCCACATCCGTGGAGATGCCGGTATACAGTGCGCCGGAAGCGGTTCGCACCAGGTACAGATGCCAGTCATTGCTCACGGGCCAGTTCCGCCTCCCGGGCCTTGACCTTGAGCTGCTGCAGCCACAAGCCACCCATGATCAGCACCAGGCCAATATAGGTGGATGGCAGGATGACCTCGCCCAGGATGAAATAGATGAACACCAGTGACAGAAACGGCGAGATGAAGATCAGGTTGCTGACTTTCGAGGTGTTTTCCGCCTTCTTCATGGCGTAGGACCAAAGCACAAACGCCACCCCCATCTCGAATACCCCCACGTAAATGGCCGCGGCCAGGGAGGTTCCGGACGGCATATCGAAGCCCTCGGTGAGCCCGCAGATCACCGCAATCACCGGCAACCCGAACAGGAAATTCAGGAACAGGCCTACCACCGGATCGCGCTCATCGCGGGTAGCAATGATCCAGTAGGACGCCCAGACCAGGGTACTGCCCAGCGCGAAGCCGACCCCCAGCGGATCAGAGAAGGTCAGCGAGGTGACCTGCCCCCGGGTGGCGATCACGACCACGCCGGCATAGCAGACCAGCCCGGCCAGGATATCAACTTTCCGAAGCCGCTGGCCCAGAAAGGGCACGGACAGGTAGGCGAGCACCAGCGCCCAGGTGTAGTTGAGAGGCTGAGCCTCCTGGGCAGGCAGCCGGTCAAAGGCACCGAACAGCACGAAATAATACAGGCAGGGATTGACCAGCCCCATCCCCACGGACTGCACGTACTGACGGCGAGACAGGGAAAACACCAGATGCCAGCGCCCCTGGAGTTTCAGAATAATCGCCATCACAACTATCGAAGCCATGCAGGCAATCAGCAGCATCTGCATCGGTGCCAGATCCCGCAGCGCCAGCTTGAACGCGGTGGCAACGGTGGACCACAGCAGAACCGTGGCAAGGCCGTACATCATGGCCTGTTTCTGGTTGGTCATGAACAATGACTCCTGTCGCTGGCAGGAAGCACCCTGCCGAATGTGTTAGCTTAGAAATATTCCGTTATTTTCGAATTCAGGGTCTGGAGAAATGGACATGCGCGCACACCGCCTCTGGTTGTTCCTGGTTACCAGCCTGGTCCTCATCATGACAGGTTGCTCGGAGACCGAGAGCACCAGGACCAGCGACTCATCCGAGCAGGCACCACCGGAATATCCCGTCACCTGGCGGTTCGCCCTGGAAGAAATTGAGGGCAGTGTACAACACGCCTATGCCGAGGCGCTAAAGAGCAGTATTGAAGAGGCTTCTGACGGGAAGGTCGAGCTGGATATTTTTCCCTACGGTTCCCTGGGCACATCTTCCCAACTGACAGAACTGGTACGCAACGGCTCTGTTGATCTTGCCTTCGCCTCCCCCGGGCACCTGGCCGACCTTATTCCGGAAACCGGGATTTTCACGCTGCACTACGTCTTGCCGGACGACGAAGACGTCACCCGGGCCCTGTTTGCCCGGAACGAACTGACCCGGCTGTTCTCCGCCGCTTATAACGAAAAGCATCTGACGCTCCTGGGGTTTGTGCCCGAAGGATGGATGGCCTGGACGGCCAACAAGCCACTGAAGACACCCGCCGATTTTGAAGGCCTCAGAATCCGGACCATGACTTCACAAATGTCAGCGGAGGCCTTCCGGAGCTATGGTGCCGATCCCCGCCAGACACCTTACTCACAGGTCTACAGCGATCTGCAGTTGAAACAGATTGACGGCCAGACCAACCCGGTCTTCGCCATCGAGGAAATGAACTTCTATGAGGTACAAGACACCCTGACCATGCCCCGGGCCGCCCATTTTGTTTCATCCGTTGTGGCCAACCCTGAATGGTATGCCCAGTTACCGGAGCAGCAGCAGGACTGGCTGGCAGTGGCATTGATTGAGGTTGGCAAGGAAGCCTGGGATATCCAGGAGGAACTGAACCAGACCAGACTGGAGACCATGCTCGAGGAAGGCCAGCTCGCGGTGACCAGGCTGTCCCAACAGGAGCGCGCTGCATTTCGCGAGGCGAGCAAGCCTGCGCTGGAATTCTACCTCCGGCAAACCGGCGAGCGGGGCCAGCGGATCCTGGAGTCACTCCGCAACATCATTACGGATCTGGAACACCAGCAGGCCTCAAACACTGGCAGCAACGGGGACTGACACAAACTGCACCCCATCTGCGGCCAGCACTTCCGATCCCCGTGCGGTCAGATCACTGATGAACCGGAACTGGTCCCTCGGCTCGAGGGGATAGGCCTTCAGGCGGTAGGTCATGCCCCAGGTTTTGTTGGCGACCACAACCACCACCGGCTTCATGGTCTTGGTGTAGGGCGAGGCAAAACCCACATCCCGCAGCAGCGCCATCACCCGGCGGACATCATGGTTCGGGGCCAGGTGGAACTCCGCCACGCACATAAGGTTGTCGGAACCGTCGTTACCGTTGGCAATGAGTGTGTTCCACAGCCTGCCATGGGGAATGATGATAACGGTATCATCCGGCGTAACGATCTCCGCGGCACGGGTCCCGATTGATCGCACCTCTCCGTACTTGCCATCGACCTCTATCCAGTCACCGGGCCGATAGGGCATTTCATAAAGGGTTACGATCCCGGCAATCAGGCTGTTGGCGTAGTCCTTGAACGCGAAACCCAGCGCCAGGCCCAGGGCGCCGAAAATGGCGACCATGTTCTCGAAGGACGGCTCCACCAGTATCGGCACCACCACGATGATGGTGACGACAATGATCAACAGTCGCGCCAACGGCACCGAAGCCAACAAATAGAGGCGAGCCTTGCCACCGAGCTTACCGGCAAGCCCTGGTACCAGTTTCTGGATAACGAATATCAGCAGCACCGCCGCGGCCACCACCAGGGCGGCCTCCACCAGGGCGACCCAGGTGATGGCTGAAAACGCCTGCTGCAATCCCTGCCCCATGTCTCCCATAACGCCTCCTCAGAATCCGTCTACCGGATAACCCCAGCTTTGCAGATGCCGACGCACTGTGGGGTACCCCAGAGGCGTGACATGCCAGCGCCCGGACGCCTCACCTTCATACACGACGTCTGCACGGGCGAGCCGCGACAGCGCCAGCTGCAGTTCCGGCTCGCCAACCCCCGTTACCAGTGCAATCCGCTCTTCATCCAGGCCGTCGTGGAGCAGGAGGGCGTGAAGGATAAAACCGATAGACCGGTCGCTGCTCTGGGGCATGGAGGGCAGGCTGAGCTGATCCAGAGGAACCACCCAGCAGCTCCGGCCACCGGGGCCCCGTGTCTGGCTATCCGGGTCCTCTTCCATTTCGTCCTCCGGCCGTGCCCGCAGGGAGCGCTGCCAGATCGCAAGCGCGACTCCGGGAATGCCCCGGGAGGCCGTGGCAAGGTCCCTCAGAAAGCCCGAATGTTTGCGTTTCTCCGCGTCCGGGGGATTTTCCACCGGCAACACGTAAAGGCCATCGTCTGTCATTCGGGCGGTGATCGCCCGACCATCCCGGGAAGCGGCGAGATATTCCAGCCACTGACCCAGACGCTCGGCATCCAGGGGAGCCGGTGTCAGTGGGCCCAGGTGGGCATCCGGCAGGTAACTCTCCCAGAATTGCCAGCACCAGCTGGAACAGCCCACCAGCCCCGGCCCGACCCGGCCAGAAACCATACGCTGAAACAACTCGCTGATCAGGGCAAAACCGGAGGTATGACGAAGCCAGAAATCCGCCAGCTCGGGAATCACCCAGGGCCCGGTCAGGTCCTGCTCATCCCACCATCGGCAGGCATCTTGCCGATTCATCAGCAGGTTGTCCGGAGGGGCGACCAGGTGCCAGGATTCGGCATCCGCCGACACGGCCCCGAGGCCGGGAAGCCGGACCAATGCCTCCCTGACACCGGAGAATGGCGGTGCGGCCACCACCGCCACCTCTCGGCGCAAGGTTTCTGATTCCCTGAGTTCTGCAAGGGAATCCAGAAGGGCTCCGGCCAGCGCGGTAAAATCCGGATGGGGCGCAATATGCTGGATCTGTTTGTCAGTCAGCGAGGGCAGATCATCCAGGCTCTGGAAAGGCTCCTCATCCGATGACATGCCCGCACGAAGCTGGGCAGTAAGGTGACGAATGGCATCCTTGAGTGTCCGCTGCACGGACATTTCCGGCTGTTTCCACTGGTCCACTGAAATGAGACCGCCGGGAAGCGAGGGAGAATGCTCGGTCGTGTTTTCTTCCTTCAAAAAGACAGCTCCTGCAATCTGTGACCGGAATCTACTCCGGAACGAGCCAGCCCAGCTCATGCCGGACATCGAGTCCGTCGGCGCCGGCGACCTCATCCATCATTGCACCAAGGCGCTCATCAAAACCCCAGGGCGGATTGACCACCAGCATGCCCGAACCGGTCATCCCTCTTTCCGGGGGATGGTTGAGGTGTATCTCGCTGCGGAGAATTTTCCGGAGCGGCCCGGAACGCAGGGCGTCGGCGAGCTGCTTCTCCAGGCCGGAGGTCAACACCGGGTACCAGATAAGATAGACGCCATGGCGGCACTTCTGCCACGCCTTTTGCAGGGTTTTGGCGACCGCACCGTAATCCGCCTTGATTTCGTAGGAAGGATCAATCAGCACCAGCAGGCGGGGCTGTTTCGGCGGCAGCTGCCCGAGCAGCCCCTTCAGCCCGTCTTCCCGCAGCACCCGGACCTTCTGGCCAGCCCAGCCCGCCAGCTGTTCACTTTCGGAGGGGTGCAGCTCGAATGTCGTCAGTGCGTCATCGGCCCGGAGAAACTGGCGGAACCAGAACGGAGAACCCGGGTAGGTAGTCAGGTGACCATCTCCGGCATTCAGCCTGCCCAGCAGCTCCAGTACCGGCTGCCAGTCAGGTGATTTCAGGCTATCCCGCAACTGCCACAGCTTCTGCACCCCGGCATCCGCCTCACCGGTTTTCCGTGCCCGCTCGCTGCCCAGATCGTAAACGGCACTGCCGGCATGGGTATCGAAACAGGCGATCCCCGAGGGCTTGGAGTGCATCATGGATAAAACGAGAGTCAGCGCGGCGTGTTTCTGGATATCGGCAAAGTTGCCGGCGTGAAAGGCGTGCAGATAGCTCAGCATCAATAAAGCTCCATGGTTTGCCGCCCATTAAGCCCGAGCAGGCGCCGGATGTGCAAGATCTGCGCTGGGGCCATCATCTGGTCCGTTTAACGGCATCCGCCGTACTCCGCCCTTAAGAGATACCGCCGATACTGGTATCCTCTTGCCAAATTTCTTCCGGAGGACGGCCACTTGCCAGCCAACAAGCAGGACACCATCGACCAGCTGTACAGCCTGATTGCCAACGAGGAAGACGCACGGGTCTGCAAGGACATCCCCGAGGAAGCCTGCCGGGAGGTACCCCGCAATTTCTTCCTGATCCTCGCCAGCAACGTGCTCACCAAACTGGGCGACCTGCTGATCAGCCCCAAGACGGTGCTGGCCTGGCTAATGAGTGCGGTGGGCGCCCCGGCGCTGGTGGCCTGGCTGGTGCCGATCCGGGAATCCGGCTCCATGGTGCCGCAGATGGTGATTGCTGCCTGGGTTCGCCGCAAGGCGGTGCGCAAATGGTTCTGGACCCTTGGCAGTTTTGGCCAGGCCGTCAGCGTGGCCGCAATGGCCGCGAGCGTCTGGTTCCTGGAAGGCTACGCCGCCGGTGGAGGCATCGTGGCAGCACTGATTGTGTTCTCCCTGGCCCGGGGCTTCTGCTCCGTCTCCATGAAGGATGTACAGGGCAAATGCATTCCCAAGACCCGACGGGGGCGTCTGTCCGGGCTGGCCACAACCATCGGCGGCACCGCCACCGTTATCATGACCGCCCTGCTGTTCTGGGACCGTGGCGATCCCACCCTGGCCTTCTACACGGCACTTCTGCTATTGGCGGCAGTACTGTGGGTGATTGCCGGCTTCCTGTTCGCCAATGTCGAGGAATACGCCGGTGAAACCGGCGGCGGCGGTAACGCCCTGACCGAAGCCATTCACAGCCTCTCGCTGCTGCGGGACGATGCGCCGTTCAGGCATTTCGTGATCACCCGGGCGCTGCTGTTGTGCTCTGCCCTTGCCTCACCCTACTTTGTGGTACTGGCCCAGAAGGAATCCGACATCGGCTGGATGCTCGGCGTTTTCCTTCTCGCCAGCAGTCTTGCCAGCTCCCTGAGCGCCAGTTTCTGGGGCTGGGCGGCGGATACCTCCAGCCGCCGGGTGATGATCCGCGGCGCTGCCATGGCCAGCTTCGTGTGCCTGGCCGTCGGTATTACCGCACTGATTGTTGGTACCGATATCGGCAGTGTCTGGTTCTACCCGGTTGCCTTCTTTGCCCTCAGCATCGCCCACGCCGGCGTCCGTCTCGGTCGGAAGACTTACCTGGTGGATATGGCCGGTGGCAACAAGCGTACCGACTACACCGCTGTGAGCAATACCGTGATCGGGGTGCTGTTACTGGTCACCGGTGGCCTGACCGCCGCGATCTCGGTGTTCTCCGAGGTGGCCGTCATCATCGTGCTGGGTTTGATGGGGCTGGCAGGAATGTTCAGTGCGATTCGGTTGAAGGAAGTGACGGAGGACTGACCCAAGTAACCTTGAACTGCGTCACAAACATCAATTCAGTCTGCGCCTGAATGGTATAAATTAAATGCTTGGAAGCTACTGAACAGGGATGTGCTTTTTTCGTGACGGTATGAGCCTTGGAGAATGGCACATGAGAACCGATACAGCAGGCCCGCAGTTCGACCCCGCGCGCTTCGTGCACACCCCCTTCGGCTGGTACGCCCTGACCCGGGAGCCCTCCGACCTGGGCCCCTTCCCGACGAAATCACAGGCCTCCAACGCACTGGTGGATCACATCCGGCTTCATAAAGGCCTTAATCGGCGCAACCCTGAAGATCGCTATTCGGGGTTCACCGTTCATGATCCGGAAAACTGTGCAAAGAACAACTGCGGGAGATGTGCCGAGGCACTGGCATTTGCAGGCTTTCAGGCCATCGCATGATCCGGGGTTTGAGTGGTGGATTCAGATTAAATTCGCATATTTCATATGTTTTTATACTGACACCAACCAGATGGTCTACAGTCAATCCAATGGATCCGATCCGACAGGGATGTGTCATTTCGTGTAGTTGTTTTCCGATCCCGAAGAAGGATTGAATATGCGAATCGACACAAAAGGGCAGCTGTTACAAGCCCGGTGCTTTTCCGACTTACCCCCTGGCCAGCAAACGCTCGCGGGTGGAACTCCCGACTCCGCAAAGAAATCTTCCCACCGACATTCCGTTCAATCCTTCGCACCCTTCGCCAGGCTCGTGAGGTTGTCGTTATGAGTGGTATGACTGAAGGTAGCGCTGTTGAGACCAGCCTTGTTCCAAGGCATCGACGTAAGCGGGTGATAATTGCGGTGCTGGTATTTGTCGCCGGGCTGGCTTCGGTTAGTTGGGTGGGGAGTGCTTCGCCCTATGAGCAAACGGCTAACTCAGCGGACAAGTCTCGCGCCTTCAGTCCCAACACTAGGTAATCCATTGGTCAACTCGTAAGATCTTATTCAGCACTACAAGATTGAATTCAAAAAAAGGGGCCGGTATTTACCGACCCCTTTTCTTTGCATCAGAGAACTACTCAATTTCAATTATTTGCTGGCTCTGCGCAAACTGCCAAAACATTAACCTGAGTGAGCACGTTGATTCCGCCAACGCTTATTGTCACCTGATCAAAGTCCTGAGTGGTATCGAAAACCAGATAACCCACCTCCTCACTATTCAGTGCACCAAGCAGATCAAGATCAGCCAGCTCAATTGAGTCAAATGTCTCCCTGGCCTCACCATCCAGAGCTGTTTGCACGGAGATGTTGCCCAATAGCGACACGTTGAGCAGTTGATCTGCGTCTGCAATCGCAATACCCAACTTGTTGGTACCCGGATAGTTATTCACCGTATCCGTAACTGTCAGACTTACCGGGGTTCCAAGCCCAATCGGAACCTGAATTGAGGCAGAGTTAAGCAAGTTACTGTCAACAACGTTTTCGGGATTAGTTACACAACCAAGTGTGCACCATGTTGAATCATCACCAATAGCCGTTGCAGCAGGCTCCAGCAGTGGCTTGTAAGT
Organism: Marinobacter pelagius; assembly: GCF_900114925.1. Taxonomy (GTDB): domain Bacteria; phylum Pseudomonadota; class Gammaproteobacteria; order Pseudomonadales; family Oleiphilaceae; genus Marinobacter; species Marinobacter pelagius. Next base: position 193,813 of record NZ_FOUR01000003.1, read on the forward strand.
CGCGCTTGTAGCAGTCCCGCATGCATAGGCTGTCTCTGGGTCGCTATCGGGCACCGGGTCACAGACGTTGCCAATGCCATCATTATCGCTGTCACCCTGATTCGGGTTGGGAGTATTTGGACAATTATCTACGTCATCCTGAACGCCATCACCATCGGAATCGATATTGCTGTCACAGGCATCACCAATTCCGTCGTCGTCAGCGTCTTCCTGTCCGGGATTCGCGACCGTTGGGCAGTTGTCGTCCAGATCACGTATACCATCACCATCCGAATCCGCACTGGTTTCGCAGTTTGGCGCGTTGTTCGGGTCAGTCGGACAGGGGTCTACCGAGTTGTCAGTTCCATCACCGTCAATGTCGGAATCGCAGGCGTCACCCTTGCCATCCCCGTCGATGTCAGATTGATCAGGGTTCGGTGCGAGGGGGCAGTTATCTTCCCCATTCAGAACGCCGTCACCATCGGCGTCAGCCAGCGCAAGATCACCGCCAACTGCACCACCATCACTGACAACCATACTGTCAGACTTACACCCCGCCAGCGAAAGCAGCGCGGTAACCAGCAGTATCAAGGGCCAGTTAAAGTTTTTGAGATTCATATTCAAACTCCCTCTACATCTCATTCGGAGACAACATTGAATTCAACGCGACGATTCCGTTCGCGGCCTTCCTCGGTGTCGTTGCTGCGAATCGGTTTGGATTCGCCATAGCCGACAGCGGTCAGCTGGTCGGGATCAACACCGAGATCCAGCAGGTAATTGCGCACCGAGTCCGCACGGCGTTGCGAAAGCTGCTGGTTGTATGCTTCGGAGCCTACGCTGTCGGTGTGGCCGGCCAGTTCCACTTTCAGGTCCGGCTGTCCCTTAAGGGCGTCAGCGGCCGGAATAAGGATGTCCCGGGCGTTGGCAGTCAGGCGGTCGGAGTTGAACTCGAAGGTCACGCCCTGGAGAACCACGGATTGGGCTTTATCGGTCTCGACACAGCCCACGGAATTGACTTCCAGGCCCTCGAGGGTGTTCGGGCACTGGTCGACACCATCCACCACGCCGTCCTTGTCGGAGTCGGCGAAGTCTTTTTCAACCACCACGGGTTTCTCGATGACGGTGGTTTTCTCGACAATGCGGGTACGGGTTGCGCCAATAGGTACGGTTACGCCCAGGCTGAAATGCAGGTCAGAGAAGCCATCGTCATAGGAGTCATAAACATAACGGGCATCTGCACGCACCCTGAGACCGGACTGCGTGAAGGGACTGCTGATGAGGCCGAGCGCCGCGTTGGCGTAGCCGCCAAATTCGCTCGCTGAGTTGTTGGCCACGTCATTGCGTGAGACGCCACCACCGAGCGAGCCGTAGGGCGTGAAGGAATCGCTCTCCCACAGGCGGTAACTGAGGTCGGCACCAAGGCCCTGCTGGTAGTAGTCGGTGCCGCCATCTACGCCGGTCTCGATGACACCCGTGTAGAACTGAGGCTCCACCCACCAGTGCTTGCCCATCCGGATACTGAACATGCCCCGCACCGCAGAGCCGTATTCATCGGTGCGGTCACTGTCGGGCTCAATGTAGGTGCCCAGCAGTGATACTTCGGTCTCATGCTTGACCGTCTCAGCCTGGGCAACCTGCGCGGCCAGCGCGAGGCTGCTTGCGGCAATTACAGAGGTCAATGCTCGCCATCTCATCATGCAACCACTCCTTTCTCTTGTAGGATTTTTCCTTGTGACCACACCAGTGATCGTTTTTTCGACATTGGCAGTTTGGGCCAAACGGGGAAAACATTACTTGGCCTTAACCCGCATTGCCCTGCGTCAAATTTACCAATTCAAATTGTCAGGAATGTTCTTTTTTGTGACACGCTCGATATATCTTTAGAACCATAAACTTAGATACAGCTGATGAATACCCGGCAACAAGTGCATCCCTCAATCTGCCCTGTTTTTTTACAGGTTTTTACAAAAACAGCGCCTCTGAACGCACTTTTGCCCCGTCTTCCTATTGGCGGTTAGACTTTTTTGTGAACTGCGTCACAAACCACTTCGAAAGCTGATATATTTTGCACCGGGCTACTTCGAGCCCGGCGACGCTTGGAACGACGAGAGAACCAGAATGATCAGAAAGGGACTGAAGCGCCTGTCAAAACAGGCACGACAAAAGGAGAGAGTCGAGGGACTTGTAGAATCGGTGGCGGAAGATCCCGGTCATATCGAGGATGGTCCGGTCAAGAGCAACCGGTTTCTGAAAACGCCCGCGGGCTGGTTCGTGAGAACGCGAGAGGCGCGGGACCTGGGCCCCTTCGAATCAGAGGCAGAGGCCCGTGCTGCCCTGGATGATTACCTCAAGCGCCATGGCAACAAACATTCCCTGCGCCGCTACCAGCCATTACAGCTCCACGGCATACAGATCCACGACGAAGAAACCTGCCAGAAACAGCACTGCGCACTCTGCGCCGAGATTCGCTATTGGGCCCGGTCAGGCCAGACCGGCTGATACTTGCATCAGACCACCTTGCCTTCGTTCAGGGCCAGAGCGCCCTTCACAATCCGGTAGATGATCCAGATCGAGATGCCGAGCAGGATGAACCAGCCGATGATCAGGGGTGTGGTCACAATGCCGATCACCGTCCACAGCAAACCGATCCAGAAGGTCCGAATCTGCCACCGGAAGTGACGCTCGATCCAGGTGTTTCGGACATCATCCAGTTTCACGTAATTGATAATCACGCCCACCAGACCGGTGATCCCGCCCAGGAAGAACGAGAGTGCCTGAAGGATGTAGACGGCCACAGCCAGGTTGCGTCCGGAGTCCGAGCGGCGCTGCATGGGGTCGTCGTTTGCGGGAATGTATTCCGGTTCGGGCAAGGTAACTACTCCTTACAATCGGTTTTTCCGAAGTCTAACACAGCCTTTCCCGGAGCCGACCCGTGGTTTTCGCGGACCCGCGCAATAAAAGAAAAGGCCGACCCCGAATAACCGGAGCCGGCCTTTCATTCAGCTTATTCCTGATTTGAGTCTATCAGGCGCCGATGACACCATCGTCGTCGCGGGTGACGATGACGGTTGCGTCACGGGGACGCGGATCGGAGGAGTCCGGCCAGTTACCGTCCGGGTGCTGGATATTGACGAACATGGTCTTGCTGTCCGGCGTGGTCACAACACCGGTTACCTCACAACCGACGGGGCCAACGAAGAAACGCTTGATCTCTCGGGTTTCCGGGTTGGCGGCCAGCATCATGTTGTTCTGGTACGGAGCAGCATCAGAGCCATCGGTCTGGATCCAGAGACGACCGTTGTAATCGAACCAAAGGCCGTCCGGGCTGTTGAAAATGTTGTCGTCAGTGAGAGACACAATCACTTCATCATCGACAACGGTTTCAGTGCCCTGCTCGCCCGCGAACACGAAAATATCCCATTCGAAAGCAGTAGCGGTATGATCGTTACCTGCCTCCGTCCAACGGATGATATGTCCTGTCCGGTTCTCAACGATCGGGTTGGCAGCGTTTACGTCATCGTACCCTTCTTTGCCACGATTGGAGTTGTTGGTGAGAGTGAAATAGACTTCTCCGCTGTTCGGGTCCACTGCGCCCCACTCAGGACGGTCCATGGTGGTGGCGCCGGCGATGTCTGCGGCCAGTCGGGTGTTCACCAGCACGTCTGCCTGATTCTCGAAGCCATCAAACGGGATACTGCCTACAACCCCATCCGTGACGGCCTGTGCCACTTTCGCAGCAAAATCAGCGTCATTCAGATTCAGCGGCAACCATTCGCCCGTGCCGTCCTCGTTGAACCGCGCCACGTAGAGAGTGCCCTCGTCCAGCAGATAGCCGCCAGCTGTTGCAGCGTAGTAAGGCTTGGACGAGACAAACTTGTAGATGTATTCAAAACGAGAATCGTCACCTGAGTAGCAGACCACTGGCTGACCTTCTTTCACCGGCGCAAAGATCACACCCTCGTGGCCAAAACGGCCCAGCGCTGTGCGCTTCTGGGGAGCACTTTCCGGGTTGAACGGGTCAATCTCGACCATGTAGCCGAAGGTATTGGCCTCATTCCGGTAGTCATCGGTTGCTGAACCTTCGCCAGGCGTTACGTCAAAGCGCACGTATGCGTCGGCCTGGTTCTCGGCAAGCTCCCAATCATAGCGGGAGGTACCGTCAACACCATGACGAACCTGCTCGCGGGGACGTTCGGCAGCACTGGTCTTGAAGTAGCCATGCCAGTTTTCCTCGGCTGCGAGATAAGTGCCCCACGGAGTCGGCCCCATGGCACAGTTGTTCAGGGTGCCTCGGGTGCGGTTGCCGTTCGGGCTGAACTTGGTGAACAGTTTGTGGTAACCGCGAGCAGGGCCGCGGATTTCCATCTCGGTACCACCGGTAATGCGGCGGTTGAAGGGACTACCGAATACGATATCCCAGGTTCCGTTGCTGTCCTGTTTGATATGAACGACGGAAACGCCATGAGCTGCGATTTCCTTCCGGACTTCATCGGTAGGACGGTTGCCGTTACTGTTATAGGTAGCACCGCTGGCATGCAGAGCACCCTGGTTGATGTACTCGTGGTTCATCACCAGCAGGCCTTCGGTGGAGCTGTTGCCACCGGCCTTCAGATCGATCGGGAAGAAATGCATGCCATCATGGTGCATGCCTACCTGCTGCTCCTGGTCAGCACCAGTGTTAGTGCCATCCGGCTTGTACTCGGGATACGAACCGGTGATCGGGGTGCCCCAGGGCAGGAAGGCCTGAGAGGAGTAACCCTCCGGAACCTTGATCTCGTTGGCGGTTGAAACCGGAACGGCTTTAAAGCCCAGCTCTGTGGTCGGGACATCCGCATCGGGAGTATCACTGGTGTTTGTGGTGGAGCTGCTGTCGCTGTCACCACCACAACCCGCCAGGCCCAGCCCCATAACACTGGCCAGCGCGGCACCCACGGTGCCCTTCATAACGGTACGGCGCTGCATGCGGGCAGCCAGAACTTGGTGGAACGGGGTGTTTTCGGAATGGTTGACTACCGGCTCGTAGTTCGGATCCAGGTAGTTCGGATCAAGATCGTGCTTCGCCATTTCTTGCCTCTCTCACAACGGTCAGGGGAAGTTGTTTTGGAGAGGTCAGTTTCGGCAGGAAATATGACAGGACGGGAACTGTTTGAAGACAAGTTCATGACTGTTTATTGACAGGCAAACGCCAGCCTCGTTTGCGAGGCTGGCGCGGGCGTTATTACTGCTGGGTCGCGTCGTTGTACCCCTCTTCTACCGCTTCCGCAGTTTCCTCTGCGGCATCTTTCACTTCATCACCGGCTTCTTTAGCCGTGTCCTTGGTCTCTTCCCAGGCACTATCAGCCTGGCCTGTGGCTTCCTCGTAGGTGTCCTGGGCGGATTCGCCGGCCTCTTCGACCATATCACCGGCGTTGTCAGCCGCCTGTTCAAAGTCCACGCCCTGGTTGGCTTCCTCTTCCTCTGAGCTGCAGGCAACCAGGCCCAGTGAAGCAGCCAGTGCCATAGCTACGAGCATTTGCTTTTTCATAACGTTCCCTCCGTTGAAGATCATTCGCAACGGGGAGGAGATTACGCCCATGGCCTCGGATAACACAATTACTGGGGCATTACCCTTTGGTTAGCAGCAACTTACGGTGGGAAACTTGCCATCGATAGTGATGACGTGATCAACACCCACCATCTCGCCCCTGCCGAGAAGGATAAAGTCCTTGCCTGCGCGACTGAAAACGTCGCGAATAATATCGTGGGCAATACAGACCTGGCCGGCTCCATCCCGGTACACGACTTCTGCCATTCTGCCTGTGGTGAGGTATTCCCGGAGCATATCCTGAACGGACCAATGGGCAACGGCGCCCTGGGTATCTTGAGGTGTCATGGCTGAATCATCCCTGTCGCTCTGTTCGGCCGAGCTGATTGTTGTTGTTTGCACAAAGTTTGGTTCAGTTGCCGGAAATTCGCCACCCCCTCTTTGCTTGTCATTTCATGCCAACCCGACAAAATTGTCCGACAATTGTTGAATTGCCAGATTGTCCGACATAAATTGGATCAAACAATGAACAACACGGAGATCCGGATATGAATGCCAAGGTCAACGACGCGGTACAGAAGCACGAAGAGAAGGATACATCCCTTCAGAATGGCCAGGACTGGAAAGATCCGAAACGTTACCTGTGGCTCCTGGGCCCCGCCCTGCCCGGCATCGGCCTGGCTGCCCTGACCGGGTACGCCATCGCACCGAAGAAGCTGAAAGCCCTGGCCTGGACCGGTCCGGCGCTGGTACACGGAATCATCCCCGCCCTGGACCGGGCCATCGGTGAGGATCAGAGCAACCCGCCGGAATCCGCGGTCAGAACCCTGGAGCAGGACAAGTACTACGATCGCATCGTAAAGGCGTTCATCCCGACGCAGTATGCGATGACCTTCATGGGTGCCTGGCTGGCCAGCCGGAAGAAGACCCCCATCGAGGACAAGATCGGGCTGACCCTGACGGTCGGTGCTATCAACGGCGTGGGCATCAACACGGCCCATGAGCTGGGGCACAAGTCCAACAAGCTGAACAAGATCCTGGCCATGGCGGCACTGGCACCCACCGGGTACACCCACTTTGTGGTGGAACACAATTTCGGTCATCACAAGCGGGTGGCCACGCCGGAGGATCCGGCCAGCAGCCGTATGGGTGAAAGTTTCTGGAAGTTCCTGCCCCGCACGGTGATCGGGGGCATCAAGTCGTCGGTCAAGATCGAGAAGGCGCGTCTGGCTCGCAAGGGTAAGAGTTTCTGGAGCCTGGATAACGAGTTACTGCAGGGCTGGGCCATGAGTGCCGGGTTCTTTGGTGCTACCACACTGGTGTGTGGCCCACGGGCGGTTCCGTTCCTGGCGGCGCAGGCGGTGTATGGCGCCAGTCTGCTGGAGAGCGTGAATTACATCGAGCACTATGGTCTGCTGCGGCAGAAGGACAAGAATGGCAAGTACGAGCGGACGAAGCCGGAGCACAGCTGGAACAGCAATCACATTGTGACCAACCTGTTCCTGTATCAGCTGCAGCGGCACTCTGATCATCATGCCCATCCGGCCCGGAGTTTCCAGGCGCTGCGTCACTTCGAGAAGGCGCCACAATTGCCGGGTGGCTATGCGTCAATGCTGTTGCCTGCTTACGTGCCGAACTGGTGGTACGAGGAGATGGACAAGCGGGTGATTGACCATTACGAGGGCGATCTGAGCAAGATCAACTGGGATCCGGATCGGAAGGAAGAATTGACCGCCAAGTATGCGGATTATGCTGCCAGGGTGGCGGCTGAGGTCAAGGCGCGGCGGGAGTCCTCGGATTCGGAGGAAGCCGCCTGAGGATCGGCTTGGGTGCCGGCGGACGGCTGGCCCCTTCGCCCGGGACACGCCGTGAATACGTCCCTGTAGGCTTGTGTGCAGCATCCCTGCTGCACACAGTCCCGTGCGAAGGGGCCAGCCGCCCGCTCAGAACGCGGGGTTATCCTCCATTGAAAACAGCCTATCTTCTCTCCATTAAAGACTGAATCCCTTCCCTCAGAACCACTCCGTTTTCATATTCAGGCAGGTGTCATCCTGGTTGCGCAGCAGGACCAGGTCCTGGGCGACGGTGGGCAGTTCCCAGTGGAAGAAGTACTGGGCGGCCTGGAGCTTACCCTGGTAGAAGTTGCGCTCGTCATCGCTGTTGGCCGAACCTAGGGCATGGGCGGCGGCATTGGCCTGGCGCAGCCACATCCAGGCCACGGTGATGTGGCCGAACAGGTGCAGATAGCAGGCCGCGTTGGCGAGGACGTTATCGGGCTTGCCGCCACCCATCAGGGCTTTGCCCAGGCTCTGGGTGACTTTGACGGCCTGCTGCAGAGTTTCACTCAGGGACAGGGCCCACTGCTGGCAACGGTCGGTGGTGGCAGCTTCGAGGTCGGTCTGCATTTCCTGCATCAGCAGCTGGAGGCCGTGGCTCTGGTCCTGCCAGATCTTGCGGCCAAGCAGGTCCAGGGCCTGGATGCCGTTGGTGCCCTCGTGGATGGGGTTGAGGCGGTTGTCCCGCCAGCATTGCTCCACCGGGTATTCGCGGGTGTAGCCGGCGCCGCCGTATACCTGGATTGCCAGGTCGTTGGCCTTGGGGCCGTATTCGGACGGCCAGGCTTTCATGACCGGGGTCAGCAGGTCGAGCAGTTTGCCGGCTTCCAGGCGTTTCTGCTCGTCCGGATGGGTGTTTTGGTCGTCCACCAGGCGGGCGCCATAGAGGCACAGGGCCAGGCCGCCTTCGCTGTAAGCTTTTTGCGCCAGCAGCATACGGCGTACATCGGCGTGTTCGATGATGGGTACCTGCGGGCTTTCCAGGTTCTTTTCGGAGGGTTTGCGGCCCTGCAGTCGGTCCTTGGCGTATTCGAGGCTGTGCATGTAGCCCCGGTAGCCGATGACTGCCGCACCGAATCCCACACCCAGGCGGGCTTCGTTCATCATCTGGAACATGTATTTGAGGCCCTGGTGGGGTTCGCCGACCAGGTAGCCGTGGCAAGGGGCGTCGTCGCCAAAGCTCAGGGCTGTGGAAGTGGTGCCGCGATAGCCAAGCTTGTGGATCAGGCCGGCGAGGCTGACGCCGTTGCGTTCGCCCGGGTTGCCTTCGGCATCGACCCGGAACTTGGGCACGATAAACAGGGAGATGCCTTTCACCCCTGCCGGTGCGCCTTTGATCTTGGCCAGGACCATGTGGACGATGTTGTCGGTGATGGACTGCTCGCCGCCGGAGATGTAGATCTTGGCCCCTTTGATCAGGTAGTGACCTTCGTCGGTCGGGCTGGCGGAGGTGCGAATGTCCGCGAGGCTTGAGCCGGCGTGTGGCTCGGTCAGGGCCATGGTGCCGGAGAAGCGGCCGGAGAGCATGTGGGGCAGATAGGTGGTTTTCTGCTGGTCGTTTCCGAAGATGCGGATCAGGTTGGCGGCCGCGGTGGTCAGGAACGGGTAGCCGGCGGTGCCGGGATTGGCGGCGGTGAAGAAGCCGTTGCAGGCGGCCATGACGGATTCGGGCAGTTGCATGCCGCCAAGCTCGTAATCGTATCGGCCCGCGATGAAGCCGGCTTCGGCGTAGGCGTCGAAGGCCTGTTTGACCTGGGGCAGCATTTTGACCTGGCCGTCTTCGAAGCGGGGTTCATTCTTGTCGGCGGCGCTGTTGTGGGTGGCGAACTGTTCGCGGGCCATCTTGTCGGCGGTTTCGATGACGGCGTCGAAGGTGTCTTTGTTGTGTTCGCTGAAGCGCTCGCGGGTGATCAGGTTTTCGGTGTCGAGTACTTCGTAGAGTTGGAATGCCAGGTCTCGGCGGTCAATCAGGGTGTCGGTCATTCTGGGTCTCCTGTTTATTGCTGCCTAGATTCGCATAACCGGTGGTTGTGTTGGAACCGGCATTTCTGACATATTCTTGGCGAATACCGCCAACTGCCTTATAAGACCGCTCGGGTCTCGCTGGAAGGATCTCTCCTGAAACACGCCGTGAATACGTCCCTGTAGGCTTGAGTGCAGCATCCTTGCTGCACACAGTTTCAGGAGAGATCCTTCCACCGAGCCCCTCCATCGGAGGCCGAATGCAAACTGTTTCTATAGTCGGATTTGACGGAGCGCTTGCCAGCGCAATTACGGGTGTCATCGATTTGTTCCGCTTGGCCGGCGTAACCTGGGCGCGAATTCATGGCGAAAAACCCAACCATTACTTCAAAACCCGACTGCTGACCTTCGACGGTGATCCCTGCAAATGCATTAACGGCCTCACCCTGCTCAGCGATGGCGCCTGGAATGATCGGTCATCATCGATTGGTAGCGATCTGGTCATTATCCCTACCATTGGTGCCCCCATTGAGAAAGTGCTGGCCGATAACCCCGCTTTGATTAGCTGGCTTGGCCAGTTCCGGGACAGGGATTCGGGCACGGTCAGTATTGCCAGCAACTGTACCGGTGCGTTTTTTCTGGCCGAGGCCGGGCTTCTGGAGGGGCGGGAGGCGACGACGCATTGGGGGTTCAGTCGAAAGTTTCGTGAGCGGTATCCCGGGGTGGGTCTGGATCCGGAGAAGCTGGTGACGGTGGATGGTCCGGTAGCCTGTGCCGGGGGTGGAATGGCCTGGTGGGATCTGGGGGTGTATCTGGTCGAGCGTTTTGCCGGGGCGCAGGTGGCGCGGGAGTTGGCGAAGTCGTTTGTGATTGATGCTGGCAGGACGAGTCAGGCGCCGTACGGAGCTTTGCAGGCCCGGCGTTATCATTCGGATGGGGCTATTCTGAAATTACAGGACTGGCTGGACGGGCATTTTCATCAAATGATCACAATGCAGGAAATGGCGAACAGGGCGGGGCTGACGGAGCGGTCTCTGATGCGGCGTTTCAAGGCGGCGACCGGGGAGACGCCGGTCGGTTATCTGCAGGTTCTGCGGATCGAGAATGCCAGGGAGCTGCTGGAGTCTTCCCGGGAGACGGTGGAGAGCGTTGTGCGGCGCGTTGGCTACGAGGATGTCAGCTCTTTCAGCCGATTGTTCCGGAAGCATACCGGATTGGCGCCCGGGGCCTACCGGGCACGGTTCGGACGTTGAGCGGCAGGTGTAACACTGGCCCGTGTTATGCATCTAGTCTGTGTGAAGGCCATCAGGCATTGGAGAACGTAAAGATTATTGACACAGGGTGTTCACGTGGGGAGGTAGCATTCCATGAACGCACCAGCCAAGCCGGGTCGGGCAGATGTCCTCAGCCGGCTCTATGACATGAAACAGAAGCAGCTCGCCCGGGCGCTGCAACAGGGCAATCCCTTGCGCTGTCAGGTACTTGAAGCCGAGGCCGAGGCGATCTTCTCGGCGCTGAAGTCGATCCGCTGACGCCGGTCGGCGGGTCCCTCAGGATCCCATTTTGCGCAATCGCCGGCTCCAGCGCTGCTTGGCATACCGGCGAAGGTTGGAGACGTTGTCGGTTTCGTCCATGATCTCGGTGCCCAAAAGCGTCTCCAATATGTCCTCCAGCGTCACTATTCCCAGCCAGGTTCCCAGCTCGTCGTAAACAATGGCAATGTGCTGCCGCTCCCGCAGCATGTCGGAGAACAGATATTCGATATTGGTATTGCCCTTGACCCGCTTGATGGAACGGAGGTGCTCCATCAGGTCGGCATCATCCGGAAGTGAAATCAGGTCGGATCGGTGCAGGTATCCCAGCGCTTCGCCTTCCTCGTCGATGACCGGGTAACGGGAGAACGGGGATTTGCGCACCTGCTCCCGGAATTCCGGCACCGTCGTCTCCGGTGAGATGAATTTGCACACCGTCCGCGGCGTCATGACGCCACTGACCTTGATTTCATGGAAGCGCAGTACGTTCTGGATGATCCGGCGCTCGTCTTCATCCAGGGCCTGCTGGTCCCGGCCAATCTCGGCCAGGGCGCTGATTTCACCACGAATGTCGGTGTCATCTTCACCCGCCGCGATGCGGCGGGTGATCATCTTCGACAGCCAGATGAACGGCTTGAGTGAGGTCATCAGGAATCCGAGTACCGCCGGGAGCCTGGGCGCCAGGGCACGCCAGTATTTGGCACCAATGGTTTTCGGGATGATTTCGGACAGGATCAGGATGGCAAGGGTCATCAGAGCGGATGCCGCCCCGAGCCAGGCCTCTCCGAAAACCACCGCCACCTGGGCACCGACACCTGTTGCACCGGCAGTATGGGCGATGGTGTTGAGCGTGAGTATGGCCGCCAGCGGATCGTCGATATCGCTCTTGAGTTTCCTAAGCTTCAGGAAAAGCGCGTGATTGTCCTTTTTCAGTGAAGCTATGTAGCTCGGTGTGACCGACAGCAATGAGGCCTCGAGTATGGAACAGAGAAAGGAAAAACTGATGGAAAGAACCGCAAACGCGATCAGCAGTGTCATAGAACCTCAGGAAAGAGATGCAGAACCGACATTCTAGCGAGGCAGCCATTTTTCCATCAACCTTTATCGGCCACCTGAACGGATCAATAGAATTGATTAATCACAATGTGACTTGACCTAGCCCCTCGGGCACGTATCATCGGATTCCAAGTTAGACTGACGGAGCAACCAATGACCGAAAGGTCCTTCGGCTGCAAACAGACCATTCGCCCGCCTGTAACGGCTGATATCGCCCGCCATCGCGGTCGTCTGCCCTATTTCCCGGATCCGCCCTTCATCTGATCCCGGGCTTCCTCCGTATTCCTGCTGCCTTTTATGCCATGCAGGGTCCGCGTCCGGAGGCTAGACTTCTGCACACACGCCTTTTTCCATACTAGAAGAAAAAACCGATAACGAGGTTGCGATGTCGCTACCGCTGGTTGTTTTACTGCCTTTCCTGGGGGCGATTGCCGCGCCCCTGTTCGCCCAGGGGGGGCGAACGGCAATTGCCATTGCCTCTTCCGTTCCGGCCCTGATCGCATTGGCCGCCCTCTACCCGAACTGGCAGGTGTTAGCCGACGGTGGCTACGTTCTGTACCACCAGGAATGGCTGCCGGCCCTTGGCATCTCGCTCAGCTTTCGCCTGGACGGCCTCGCGCTGCTGTTTGCCTTGCTGATTCTGGTCATCGGGCTGCTGATCATCTTGTATGCCCGCTATTACCTGAAGCCGAAGGAGAACATCGCCAAGTTCTACGCGCTGCTGCTCTGCTTCAAGGGCTCGATGCTGGGCATCGTGATGTCGAGCAACCTGTTGCTGATGCTGATTTTCTGGGAGATCACCAGTCTGGTCTCGTTCCTTCTGATCAGTTACTGGACCCACAAGCAGGACGCCCGTCGCGGCGCCCGGATGGCTCTGGCGGTTACCGGGGGCGGTGGTCTGGCGCTGCTGGCCGGCATCCTGATCATCGGCAACATCGTCGGCAGCTTCGAGCTCGATGACGTTCTTGCTGCCGGCGACCAGATCAAGGCCCACGCCATGTATCCGGTGGCGCTGACGCTGGTGCTGCTTGGCGCCTTCACCAAGTCGGCCCAGTTCCCGTTCCACTTCTGGCTGCCTCACGCCATGCAGGCACCGACACCGGTCTCCGCGTACCTGCATTCGGCCACCATGGTAAAGGCAGGCGTGTTCCTGTTGGCCCGGTTGTACCCGGCGCTGGCGGGTACCGAACAGTGGTTCTACATGGTGAGCTTCACCGGGATGGCAACCCTGCTGATCGGTGCCTATATCGCCATGTTCAAGCACGATCTCAAGGGTCTGCTGGCCTATTCCACGGTCAGTCATCTGGGCCTGATCACCCTGCTGTTTGGCATGGGCACCCAACTGGCAGCCGTAGCCGCGGTCTTCCACGTAATCAACCACGCCACTTTCAAGGCCTCGCTGTTCATGGCGGCCGGTATCATCGACCATGAAACCGGCACCCGGGACATGCGCAGGATCAACGGGCTCTGGCGCTATATGCCCCACACCGCGACCCTGGCCATGGTGGCAGCCTCCTCGATGGCCGGTGTTCCGCTGCTGAACGGCTTCCTGAGCAAGGAGATGTTCTTTGCCGAGTCGCTGGAGCTGAACCTGCCCGGGCTCTGGGCCTGGTTGCCCCCGATCGTGGCGACCCTGGCCGGTATCTTCGCGGTGGCCTATTCGGCGCGCTTCATCCACGACGTCTTCTTCAATGGCAAGCCGGTGGACCTGCCCGTGTATCCACCCCATGAACCACCCCGCTACATGAAGATTCCGGTGGAAATCCTGGTGTTTGCCTGTGTCATGGTGGGCATGTTCCCGGCGATTTCCGTCGGTCCGCTGCTCTATTCCGCAGCCTCAGCCACCCTCGGTGGTGATGTGCCCGACTACAAGCTCGCCGTGGTTCATGGCCTGAACCTGCCGCTGCTGATGAGCTTTGTCGCCTTCTTCGGTGGCCTGCTGATGTACACACAGCGTCAGCGCTTCTTCGACTTCCATGCCCGGTTCAAGGAAATTGATGAGAAAGCCGTGTTCGAAGCGGTGGTGTCTCGGCTTGCGACCTTCTCCCACGACCTGACCGGCCGTATCGAGAACGGCTCCCTGCAACGCTATGCCCTGTTGCTGGTACTGAGCGTCATTGCCGTGGCCGCAGCGCCCCTGATGAACGTGGGCATCTTTGTCGGCGAGCTGGGGCTGAGCCCCGTTGACCTTCCCACCGCGATCGCGGCGGGAGTACTGATTGTATGCGCGCTGCTGACCGCATTCCTGCACCGGGAGCGCTTCTACGCCCTGGTGCTGCTCAGCGTAGTGGGTCTGATCGTGGCTCTGGCCTTCGCCCGTTTCTCGGCGCCGGATCTGGCCATGACCCAGTTGTCCGTGGAGGTGGTCACCATCGTGCTGCTCATGCTGGCACTGTTCTATATGCCATCCTGGACGCCACTGGAGAGCACTCGCGGCCAGCGAGGCCGGGACGCGCTGATTGCCCTGGTTGCCGGTGTCGGCATGACCCTGGTCACCCTGGCCATGCTGACCCAGCCGTTCAGTTCGATTTCCGACTTCTTCCTGGAAAACAGCAAAACCGGCGGGGGCGGCACCAACGTGGTGAACGTCATCCTGGTGGACTTCCGGGGCTTCGATACCCTGGGTGAGATCACAGTACTGGCGATTGCCGCCCTGGGGATCTACGCCATGCTCAAGGATACTGCCCTGACACCGCCTCCGGGTGATGGCATGGGCCACCCCTGGACCCGCGATGCGCATCCGATGATGCTCAGGCAGATTGCCCGGCCAATGCTGCCGCTGGCACTGATGATTTCGGCGTTCATCTTCCTGCGAGGCCACAACCTGCCGGGTGGTGGCTTTATCGCCGGCCTGATTACCTCCGTGGCCCTGATTCTCCAGTACATTGCCAGTGGCATGGTCTGGACCCAGGAGCGGATCGGAATCAAGTACCACAACGTGATCGGCCTGGGCCTGTTGTTCGCAATCATTGCCGGTGCCGGCAGCCTGGCCTTCAGCTATCCGTTCCTGACCTCAACCTTCGGTTACATCACCTGGCCGGTAGTGGGCAAGTTCGAGGTGGCCTCGGCGCTGGTGTTTGACCTGGGCGTCTACCTGACGGTTATCGGCGCCACACTGCTGGCCCTGGTCAGCATTGGCCGGCTATCACCCCACTCCGCCATCAAGCCCAAGAAGGAGGGTGTGTAATGGAGCTTGTCTTCGCGCTTGTCATCGGCGCCCTGACCTCCTCGGGCGTATACCTGTTGCTGCGGGCCCGCACATTCCCGGTGGTGGTGGGGCTGACGCTGATCTCCTATGGCGTCAACCTGTTCCTGTTCTCCAGCGGACGGCTGGCAACCGGCGGACAGCCCATCCTGGGCAGCACGGAAAGCTACTCCGACCCCCTGCCCCAGGCACTGGTGCTGACCGCTATCGTGATCGGCTTTGCCATGACCGCCTTTGTGGTTGTGCTGTCCCTGAGAAACCTGGCGGATAACGAGGACGATCACGTGGACGGCCGCCAGGGCGAACGACCGGAAAAACCGGAGCAGAAGAGCGAGGAGGAACGCAGTCAATGAACCACTGGCTTATCGCTCCGATTCTGATTCCCCTGCTCGGGGGCGTCCTGCAGGCGTTCATGGGCTATGCCCCGATCAGCCTGCGGCGCACCCTGGCGCTTGGCACCACGGTACTCCTGCTGGTTTCCACCATCGTGCTGCTGGTGATGGCCGATGATGGCAGCTATCGCCTGTACGCATTTGGTAACTGGGAGCCTCCGTTCGGTATTGTCCTGGTCCTGGACCGGTTGGCGGCGTTGATGCTGGTCATGACGGCCGTCCTGGCCCTGTTCGCCCACCTGTTCTCCATCGGTGGTGCCGATGAGGGCAACCGTCAGTTCCATGGCCTGTTCCTGTTCCAGCTGATGGGGCTGAATATCGCCTTCATGACCGGGGACCTGTTCAACCTCTTTGTGGCCTTCGAGGTGTTGCTGATTGCCTCCTACGGCCTCTTGATGCACGGCGGCGGCACTGCCCGGACGGTTCCGGGCCTGCATTACGTGGTGCTCAACCTGGTGGGTTCGGCCGTCTTCCTGATCAGTGTCGGCATGATCTACAGTGTTACCGGTACGCTCAATATGGCCGATCTGGCCGTCCGGGTGCTGTTGCTCTCCGGTGAGGAACTGGAACTGGTCAAGGCCGGCGGCATGATGCTGCTGGTGGTATTCGCCCTCAAGGCCGCGCTCCTGCCCCTCTGCTTCTGGCTCCCCAAAGCCTACGCCCGTGCCACGGCACCGGTGGCGGCGCTGTTTGCGGTCATGACCAAGGTCGGTATCTACGCCATCCTCCGGGTTTATCTGCTGATATTCGGTGACGATGCCGGGGCCCTGGCCAATCTGGGCATGGACTGGCTGTTCCCGCTGGCCCTGATCACCCTGACCATGGGCGTAGTGGGTTCTCTGGGCGCCCAGAGCCTGAAGACCCTGGTGGCCTGGCAGGTGATTATCTCCGTCGGCACCCTTCTGGCGCCCATTGCCCTGGGTTCCGAGGAAGGCATCTCCGCCGCGCTGTTCTACCTGCTCAGCACCACCTGGACCGTCGCCGGGCTCTTCCTGGTGGCGGAGCTGGTGGCCAGTCAACGCGGCAGTGCCCTGGACAAGATTGTGACGGCGCCACGTATGCGTAACCGCACACTGATCAGTGTGTTGTTCCTTATCGGCGCAGTGGCCGCCGCGGGTCTGCCTCCCCTGAGTGGTTTCTTTGGCAAGCTGCTGATCCTCAACTCCGTGACCTCGGGCCCCGAAATGGCGTGGCTCTGGTCAGTGCTGATCATTGGCAGCTTCTTTACCATCATCGCCTACAGCCGTGCCGGCAGCATTGTCTTCTGGCGGACCGTTGACGGCCATATCGAGGAGCCAAAGCCGCTCGGGGGTAATCTGCGAGCTGCTACCGGCGCCCTGATTGGCCTGAGCCTGGTGATCGTTGCCTTCGCCGGCCCGATCAACGAATACACCGACGCGACTGCTGCGCAACTGCAGAACCGCGCGGCTTATCTGGAAATCCTGCAGACTCCGATGGTCGGGGAGGAGAACTGATGCTTGACCGACTGAGTTTTCCCCAGCCCTGGCTCAGCCTGATCCTGTTTGTCACCTGGCAGTTCCTGAGTGACGGTATCAGCGGCGGCAGCCTCGTGCTCGGCCTGATTCTGGCGTGGGCCATCCCGCAGATGACCCAGGGATTCTGGCCCGAACGTCCTTCGTTCATGCGATTCTGGCTGATGCCGAAATACCTGGCCCGTGTGCTCAAGGACATTGTCATTGCCAGCTTCGAGGTTGCGGCACTGATCATCAGTCCGCGCAAGCCGCGCCCGGCGTTCGTCTGCTACCCGCTGGAACTGGAGCATCCCCTGGCCATTTCCATACTGGCCAGCACCATTTCCCTGACGCCCGGTACGGTCAGTGCCGACGTCAGTGACGACCAGCGCCTGTTGCTGATTCACGCCCTGGACACCGAGGATGAACAGGAAGTGATCAGCACCATCCGAAAACGCTATGAACAGCCTCTGCTGGAGATGTTCAAATGATCACCATTGCCCTCTACATCACCATTGCCATGGTTACCCTGGCGGCCCTGCTGAACGTGTATCGCCTGATCAGGGGGCCGGATGCGCCCGACCGCGTATTGGCGCTGGATACCCTCTACATCAATGCGATCGCGCTGATCATCCTGCTGGGCATTACCCTGGGCACCCGCATGTATCTCGAGTCGGCCCTGCTGATCGCGGTCATGGGCTTCGTCGGTACCGTCGCCATGGCCAAGTACCTCAAGCGCGGCAGCGTGATCGAATAGGAGAGCCTTATGAATCCGTTTGCCGAATACGCCATTGCTTTCCTGCTCCTGCTCGGGGGCGCCTTTACCCTGATCGGCGCCATCGGCCTGGCCCGCCTGCCGGATTTCTTCACCCGGCTGCACGGCCCCACCAAGGCCACCACCCTGGGAGTGGGCGCCATTATGCTCAGCTCGGTGATCTATTTCACCGCAAGGGGGGACGGGATCGGCATTTCCGAAGTGCTGATTACCGTGTTCCTGTTCATGACGGCGCCGGTGAGCGCCAATATCCTGGCCAAGGCGGCGATGCATATCGGGGTGAAGACCATGGATGGCACCGAGGGGAAGCCCTGGGAGCAGTGACTGGCCCTCCCTCACAGCCTCAAAAATGTCATTGGAGTTGTAACGTTTTGCCGTATAGTAGTCGGCCCAATCCATTTCAGGAGGCCAGCGTATGCTTAAAGTAAACGAGTATTTCGACGGCAAAGCCAAGTCCATTGCCTTCCAGACGGCCACCCTGCCGGCGACGGTTGGCGTGATCAGCCCCGGTGAGTACGAGTTTGGTACCACCAAGAAGGAAACCATGACAGTGATCAGCGGTGCCCTGACCGTGCTGCTCCCGGGCATGGAAGAGTGGATGACCTACGGCGCGGGCGAGAGCTTTGACGTGGCCGGCCAGGCCAGCTTCAAGGCGAAAGCCGATATCGATACCGCCTATCTTTGCACCTATCAGTAACATCCAGATTCGCAGAGCGTACCCGTTGCACCAAAATTGACGCGTACGTTCTGCAATTTTTTCACTTTCACCGGTTCCCGTTTTTCCCAAACTGTGTCAGATTTATCTTTCTCATCGTAAAAACAAGCACAAGCAGAGAAAGAGGAACACAAGATGGCACAGACCCGAATTCTGTCTCCGGCCAAGAACGCCTATCAGTACCCCCTGCTTATCAAACAGCTCCTGCTCTCGGGCCCCCGTTATAACCCGGACCAGGAAATCCATTACGCCAACCGCAGCAAGTACACCTACACCACCCTGGTGGAGCGCATTCACCGGCTGGCCAATGCCCTGACCGACGCCGGGGTGAAGCCCGGTGACACCGTGGCAGTCATGGACTGGGATACTCCCCGTTACCTGGAGTGCTTCTTTGCCATCCCGATGATTGGTGCTGTCCTGCACACCATCAACGTACGCCTCTCTCCAGAACAGATTGTCTACACCATGAACCACGCCGAAGACGACGTGGTGCTGGTACACGACGACTTCCTGCCCATTCTCGAGGGCGTGAAGAACGAGATCGAGACGGTCAAGACCTACATCCAGCTGACCGACTCAGACTCCGCCGCCGACACCAGCCTGGACACCGCCGGTGAATACGAGGCCCTGCTCAGTCAGGCGGGAACCGAGTTCGATTTCCCGGATTTCGACGAGAACAGCGTTGCCACTACTTTCTACACCACCGGCACCACCGGTAACCCGAAAGGCGTGTATTTCAGCCACCGACAGCTGGTTCTGCATACCCTGGCCATGACCGGTTCCCTGGCAGCCTACGATGAGATGCCGCTGCTGCGTTCCAGCTCCGTGTACATGCCGGTCACCCCCATGTTCCACGTGCATGCCTGGGGTGTGCCCTATGCCGCCACCATGATGGGTATCAAGCAGGTTTACCCGGGTCGCTATGAGCCGGAACTGCTGGTGGACCTGCTCAAGGAGCACAAGGTCACCTTCTCCCACTGTGTTCCCACCATCATGCAGATGATGATGGCCACCGAATCCATCAAGACCGCGGATCTGAGCAACTGGCATGTGCTGATCGGCGGCAGCGCCCTGACCAAGGGCCTGTGCGATGCCGGCGCCAAGCTCGGCATTCGCATGTACACCGGTTACGGCATGTCCGAGACCTGCCCGCTGCTGAGTGCGACCCATCTCAACCCCGAGGATCTGGAACTCCCGCTGGAGCAGCAGACCGAAAAACGGGTCAAGACCGGTATCGCTGTGCCCATGGTTGAGATCGAGATTGTTGATCCTGCTGGCAAGCCGGTTCCCCACGATGGCGAGGCCAAGGGCGAAGTGGTTACCCGCGCGCCCTGGCTGACCCAGAGCTATTTCAAGGAACCGGAGAAAGGCGAGGAACTCTGGCAAGGCGGCTGGCTGCACACCGGTGATGTCGCCAGCATGGAGCCGGACAACACCCTGACCATCAAGGACCGTATCAAGGATGTGATCAAGACCGGTGGCGAATGGCTCTCTTCCCTGGACCTGGAAAACCTGATCAGCCAGCACCCGGCCGTCGCCGGCGCCGCTGTGGTCGGTGTGCCCGACGAGAAATGGGGCGAGCGCCCCTATGCACTGGTCACCCTCAAGCCCGGTGAAACCGCCAGCCAGGAGGACATCCAGAAGCATCTGCAACAGTTTGTCGACAGTGGCGACATCAACAAGTGGGCCATCCCGGAGCAGATGGACTTTGTGGATGACATTCCCAAGACCAGTGTTGGCAAGATCAACAAGAAGCTGATCCGGGATCAGTTGAAGTAAGTGGACCCGGGGTCAGGTGAAGCCGGGGTCAGAAGAAAGCTTTCTTCTGACCCCTTTTTCAAGCTAACTCAAGGCGAACCTGGGGTCAGATGAAGGCTTTCATCAGACCCCTGGGGAGCGCATCAGATCCCCGGGGATTGACCTTGGGGTCAGAAGAACGCCTTCTTCTGACCCCGTTTTCATTCACAACCCCTCCGGCAGGATCAGCTCATAAACCATCCCCAATCCATTGGTAAACCCGCCAAAACCATCCCTGCCCCCACGATCCGACGTAAAGTACATCCTCCGCCCGTCCGGCGAGAACGCAATCCCGGCTATCTCGGAGATGTCCTGCCCGACTATCTGGAGTAACGGCTTCAGGGTGCGGTCCGGCAGAATCACCACCACCTGCATATCACCGCCATCTTCCGCCACGAGAATGTCCCCCTGATCGGTCACAAACAGGTTGTCCACGCCGGAGAGGGTGTCATTCGGAGCTACCGCGGTGGCGCGATCGTAGATGACCTCGATGGTCTGGGCCAGGGTGTCCACTGCCCAGATCCGGTCGTCGCCCTTGGTGGCAAAGTAGACAATACCGTTGAAGAACCAGACGCCCTCGCCGCCGTCGAACACCGTCGATTCCGGCAACCGGTTTTCATGCTGGGGCTCATGGGGGTTCTGAACATCCAGCCATTCGATCGGCTGGGGCGAATCCAGTGCCGCTTCGACACCATCACCGCCGACCGCCAGGACCTGCAGCCGGCCGGACTGCAAAGCGGCCCGCTCACTGCCCTCGGGCCAGTCAGAGGGGTCTGGCACCCACCGGTAGAACCGGCCATCCGGCATATCCTCGGTCAGGTACAGCAGGCGTTCACCCGGATCGATGGCAATGGCCTCATGGGAAAAAAAGCCAAGGGTTGGCCTGGCCAGTCCCTCGCCGGGCTGGAAGGGGTCACACTCCCAGACCTGGCCGTTGGGGAATTCCTCACAGGAAAGCCAGGTTTTCCAGGGTGTCACACAACCGGCGCAGTTGAAGGTGGTGCCGCTGAGAATGGTGTAGGAATCGACAATGGTGCCATCAGGATCAAACACCAGTGTCCCCACCTGGGCAAGTCCCGGCGTGAACTCCTCGACGATATTGGTCAGCCCGGCCAGCTCCGGATAGGTAAATCCGATACTGCCAACGCCCGGAACCTCACTGTTACTGATGTAGATCCAGCCTCCGTTGTCCCTGGCCACCACGCCGGCGCCATCCGGAAAAATGTGCCAGGGGCGATTACCGATACCACCGGTCTGGGGGCCACTGACTGCCATGCCCTGTGGCTGAGGCAGCTCCCCATTGATCGCAACAACGCGGGTGGCAAAGCCCTCCGGGGTACGGACCGCGTGAACGTCCGGGGCGCGCAACGGCCCGATATCCGCGAACCGGCCCACCAGCTTTTCCACCGTTTCAGGGAGGTCGCCGGTCTCGGGCGTGTCACCGGCTACAACCGGTGGAACGGCACCATCGGAGCCTGATCCACCGCAGCCGGTCAGCCAGGTGGCGGAGCCCACCGCGCCGGCGGTGAAGAACAGGGTCCGCAGAACATCCCGCCGTTTCCAACGGTTTCCCTCCGGGATCAGTGATTGTGTCATCGATTGGCCTCCTTAACTCACAACCTGGCGCACTGGCGGATGAAACAGCGCGGTACGAACCGCCCGGGGCTCGGATCTCGGCCGATCCTCGTAGATCCGGCTATTACCGCTGTCGACACCGACAACCTTGGTCATGTCCGGATTGATCATTCCCAGGTTGTCGGCACTTGAAATACTTTGCACATAGAGGAACTCGGCCTGGGTGCGCTCCATGGTCACATCCACGAGAATGAAACCCGGAGACTTTAGTTCGACATACTTCATGTGCGGGTTGGCCAGCTGAACCGCGGCCTCGGCGATTCCGGCTATTTGTTCGGGGAACCCCGGAGAGGTGACTGACGGCGTCACAAACTCTGCCGCCAGGGGCGCGGTAAGGCTGTTCTCCAGCAGGTTGCCGGAGTCCGCGTAGACCTCGTTGGCCCAGGAGGTATGGATATCACCGGTAAAGATCACCGTGTTGCCGATGCGCTCTCCGGCCAGGGTCTGGAGAATGTTCTCCCGGTCCGCCACATACCCGTCCCACTGGTCCATGTTCAGGGACAGCAGCTGACCGTTGAAGGCGGAGGTATCTTCCATGCCCAGAGTACGGGCTGCGTCCAGGGTGCGGACAATGTTCAGCTCGGCAAACATCACCTGCTGACCGATCATCCGCCAGGTGGCGCTGGAATCGGACAGCCCCCGGGTGAGCCAGCTCATCTGCTCTTCGCTCATGATCCGTCGCTGGTCATCAAAACGGCCGGGATCCGCCGGCGATGAAACCTGCATATCCCGTCCCTCGAGACGGGTGTCGAGCATGAACAGATCGATCAGTTTGCCGAACTGGAATTTCCGCCAGACCCGTCCGCGTTCGGTACCGATTTCCCGTATGGGCAGCCATTCGAAATAGGCCTGTACTGCCGCTGCCCGGCGCTCACTCCAGCCACCCTCGGTAGCCTCGTCGTGGTTCTCGGCACCGTCACGGTAACTGTCATTGGCCGACTCGTGGTCATCCCAGATACAGATCATGGGAAACTGCTGATGCACCGCCTGTAGGTTGGCATCGGTCTTGTACTGGGCATGACGCTGACGGTAATCGGACAGCTCGATGATTTCATAGGCAGGCAGCGGATCCCGCCCCGGGAAATCACCGTACTCACCGGGACCGTATTCGTAGATGTAATCACCGAGATGCAGGATGAAATCCAGATCCGCCTGTTCGCTGACCGCCTTATACACGGAGAACAGGCCGTAGGCGTAGTTTGAGCAGGACACCACGGCAAACCGGGCACGCTCCGCCGGCATCGTGGTGTTCGGGAAGGTCCTGGTGCGTCCGACCCCCGATTTCGCGTTGCCCACGGTGAACTGGTAGTAGTACCAGGTATCCGGCCGGAGCCCGGTCACGTCCACCTTGACGCAGAAATCCCGGTCAGGGCCGGTGGAGGTATTGATCTGGCCAACCGGCTCCCGCATGTCCCGGTCCCGGGCAACGGTCACCCGCACCGGCACGTTTTCGACGTCCCGGGCCAAGGCATCGGTGGGCGTGACACGGGTCCAGAGAATGACGCGATCCGGGAGAGGATCTCCCGAGGCAACGCCATGGTTGAAAGCCACCGCCGGGACCCTGACGGAGTCACCGTTCACGACTCCGGAATCGGATTCACCGGCTGAAGGCGAGGAACTTGAGCTACTGCCGCCACAGGCGGTCAGTGCAGTGAAAGACGTAGCAGCGAGCCCTTTGACGACCGCACGACGTTGCCTGTCCATTCTGCTCTCCGTTGTTGTTTGCCTGGGCCGGAACCAGACCGGCCGGATGTTGTGAGGAGGTCACAGATTGGGAGGAGTTTATTGCCAGTTGGTGACAGTTGCCCGGCATTTCGGGCCATAAGGGAGGAGATAGGGTCTAAGTTGGGGTCAGAAGAAAGCCTTCTTCTGACCCCTTTTTAGGCTGAACATCAAGGCAAACTCGGGGTCAGATGAAGGCGTTCATCAGACCCCAGGGGGAACGAGATTGGGGTCAGAAGAAAGCTTTCTTCTGACCCCGTTTTCACATGCCGGCGAAGCTGAAATCCACCTCCGGCCTTCGGCGGGCAATGATATCCGCCAACGCCGCGGCCGAGCCGCAGGAGTGGGTCCAGCCCAGGGTGCCGTGGCCGGTGTTGAGGTAGAGGTTAGCGAAGTGGCTCTTGCCGATGTAGGGAACGTTGGAAGGCGTGGCCGGGCGCAGGCCGGTCCAGAATTCGGCGCGGTCCCAGTCACCCGCCTCCGGCATGACTTCGGCGGTGCGCCGGACGATGGCGCGGCAGCGGGTAAGATTAAGCTTTCGGCTGTAGCCACTGAGCTCAGCGGTGCCGGCAACCCGGAGCCGGTCGCCCAGGCGGGAGTAGACCAGTTTGTATTCGTCATCAGTCAGGCTGACCTTGAACGCCGCTTCCTCGTTCTTTACCGGCACCGTGATGGAATAGCCCTTGGCCGGATAGATATTCAGGGTGATACCCAATTGCCGCGCCAGGATGGCACTGTAGCTTCCCAGGCACAGCACATAGCTGTCGGCGCGCAGGGTTTCGTGGTGGCCATCCCTCAGGGTCTGGACACCGAGAATCCGGTCGCCGGCCTGGTCAAAGCCGAGAATATCGGTGCCATACCGGAACTCGACGCCGGCCTCTTCGCACCGTTTGGCCAGCGCCTGGGTGAATTTGCGCGCGTCTCCGGACTCGTCCTCGGAAGTATAGGTCGCACCGGCAATGCGATCCTTGATCGGCGCCAGCGCAGGCTCCAGCTCCACCGCCCGGTTGGCGTCGATGATCTGACGATCACAGCCCAGATCCTGCATGATGCGGGTAGGCTCAAGAGCGCCATCGAATTCCTCGGGATTGGTGTAGAAGTGGAGAATGCCCTTTTCCAGCTGGTCGTAATCCAGGCCCAGCTCTCTCCGCAACGCCTGGAGTTGGCTGCGGCTGTAGGTACCGAGATTAACCATCTGGCGGATGTTATGGGCCGCCCTGGCGGAGGTGCACTCGGCCAGGAAGGCCAGCGCCCAGCGCCACTGGGCCGGATCAAGCCGAGGCCGGAACAGCAACGGCGCATCGGACTGGAACAGCCATTTCAGAACCTTCAGCGGTGCCGACGGATTGGCCCAGGGTTCGGCATGGGATACTGAAATCTGGCCGCCGTTGGCATAACTGGTTTCCAGGCCGGCGCTACTCTGCCGGTCCACCACCGTAACCTGGTGTCCCTGTTTTTGCAGAAACCAGGCGGTGGTTGTGCCCACCACACCTGCACCCAGAACCAGTATATGCATGCTTGCCTCCGGTCACAGAAATCCCTCAGCCCCCGGCTACGGGAGTGAGGGATTTCGTTGATTGCTCAGAATTCGGGGAAACGCTGTATCACGCACTATTGTAACGTGAGCGAAAAAAGATTGCGTATCAGACGATCAGCCACCGGCTTTCTTGACGGTCCACCCCTTCTGCTGCAGCAGGGGTACCAGAAGGTCACGGTGATCCCCCTGGATCTCCACCACACCATCCTTGATGGTACCGCCGGTGCCGCATTTGGCCTTGAGAACCTTGGCAAAAGCTTTCAGTTCCTTGTCATCGAGGGGAATGCCGGTTATCAGGGTCACCCCTTTGCCTTTACGCCCCTTGGTTTCGCGACTGACCCGGACAACCCCGTCACCCGCCGGTCGCGAGGGCTGGCCGCAGGTACACTGATCGACCGGATTCCGGCATTCCGGGCACATCTTGCCCTGCTCTGTGGAATAGACCAGACCGCCAGACCGATTCTTCATGGTGCCTCCGAGAGATTCCTCCGTTTACTCAAGGCCCGGAGGGTACTTCGAAAACATCTCGGACACCACCTCATCAATCAGCTCGCTGCGGGTTTCCGGCGACTGGCTCTCCCGGAGATAGCGACGGCTGGCGGCGCGCCAGACCACCTGGTCTGTTTCGTTATCCACCAGCTCGATGACCAGCTTGCCTTCCTGGATTTCACGCACGGGGGGCGGAGCCGCCAGCGCCCAGCCGAAATGACCGGTGCCAAAGCCAAATCCCAGGCCAACACCGCTCTGTTCCAGGCGCTCCTCCTCGACAATCTGCCAGCTGACCAGTAAATCGGCCTCGGCTTCGGCCACCTGGCGCATGGCCTTTCGGTTCAGCTCCCGCTCAACCGCCTGGCGCACCCGGTTGCCATCCAGGGAGACGAAGGAGGAATTACCCGCACTCGGTGCAAAGGCCCAGCTGGAATAATTGCCGAAAACCACCGCATCATCGTAATCGGTGACCACATTGGCGGCGCAACCGGCCAGCAGCAGCCCGGTGAACGCTATTGTCAGAAAACGCATCATGATTGGCTCCTTACACAGCTCGTATGGAGTGTGACTGAGTTAAGTATACGCCTGCTACACGCATGCCGATGCCGTTTCGATCCTCAGGTTTCCAGAACGTAATCCAGCTTCTGGGCATTGCAGAACTGCGTAAACGCCTCCAGCTTGTCCATGGGCACAGACAGCCTGGCCAGAACGGAGGTTCCATAATCGATGCCATCGACACTGGCACCATGCACCTCGCACCAATGCCGAAGCGGCTGCTCATCGGCAAAGGACATGGTTACCCGGGCCGGAGTCACCGGCTGCTGGACAACCCGGTCGACCGCCGACAACACGCTCTCCGCCGCCCCGGCATAGGCCCGCACCAGGCCGCCGGCACCGAGCTTGATGCCGCCGAAATAGCGGATCACCATCACCAGTATATCGCCCATATCCTTGTGCTGTATCACGTTCAGGATGGGCTTGCCGGCCGTGCCTGAGGGCTCACCGTCGTCATTCATGGCCGCTTCCGCCGCCGACCCGGGGCGCCCGATCTGGTAAGCCCAGCAGATGTGCCGGGCATCCGGGTGGTCCTTGTGAGCCTGTTCCAGCCACTGATGGACCTCTTCCCGGGAACTCACCGGGGCGACACGGGCTATGAATCGGCTCTTCTTAACTTCGGTCTCCCGCTCAAGATAGCCTGCGGGTACCGGGTAATCTTTGTTCATGCAGAATCCTGTTTCATCCTTTTCCGGGCGTCTGGGCAGGAAGGAGGATCGTGACTTTCAGACCTCCCTCGTCGCTGTTGCCGGCGGAGATGGTACCACCGTGAGCCGCAACGATATCCCGGGCAATGGCCAGCCCCAGGCCCCAGCCCTTGCCACCCCGGGACTTGTCGGCCCGGAAGAACGGTTCAAATAACTGGCCCAGCATTTCCTCCGGTACCCCGGGCCCCTCATCCCGAATTTCCAGAACCAGCTGTTTTGCAGACTTTGTGAGGCTCAAGTGAACCGACTTGCCCCCGGGGGTATGATCCAACGCATTCTGCAGGATGTTGTCCACTGCCCGCTGCAGTAATCCCGCATCACCGAGCATCCGGACATTGGCAACGTCGGGAGCCGCAACCAGTTTGCAGTCCACCTGCCGGTGCCTGGCGTAGTCGGCGGCATCTTCCAGAACGCGGTTTACCAGCGGCAGCGGGTCCACCGGCAACCGGTCAATTTCCTCACCCTGTTCGGTGATCCGGTAAAGGGTCAGGATCTGCCCGGTCATGGCCTCCAGGCGCTCGTTCTGGCGCAGGATGCTGGCCATCAGGGGCGCATCCGCACCGCTTTCACTGGCCAGCTCGATGGCCACCCGCTGGCGTGCCAGCGGCGTGCGCAGGTCGTGGGAGATATCCCGGAGCAGCTGGGTCTGGCGATCCAGCAGGTTGCACAATTGATCGGTCATGGCATTGAAGGCGGTTGCCAGCTGGCCCACCTCATCACGGCGACCGGCAATGTCTGCATTCACCCGGAGCGAGTTCTTGCCCGCCGCAATGGCCTGCGCCGTGGTTTCCATGTGTTTGAGCGGGCGGGACACCAGGCGGGCGATCCACCAGCAGGCCAGCGTTATCAGGACCGCGGCCAGCGCAAACTCTATGAACTTGAAGAACCCCGGATCCAGCCACCCCTCCCCGCTGACCCTGGGCCAGGCCACCAGACGATAGCTTTCGGAAACATCGATCACCGCCGGTTTCTGGGGGTTCCAGCTCGACCGCATCCGTTCCCGGATCGGTTCAGGCAGACGATCATCCTGTTCATCCCGTTCGATCAGGATAAGGTGAAGATCCAGCCGCTCGCCCTGGCTGCGAAGGAAGCGCCAGGCATCGCCCCGGCCCTCGCGCTCCCGGATGTCGATGGCTTCCATGCCCAGGTCCCGAAGGCCCACCTGGCGCTCAATGGCCTGTCGCTCGCGATCCAGCAGGAAGCGGGTGGCCAGGTTACTGGCAACGACGGTGACCGCCATGGCCAGCCAGATGGACAGGAAAATCCGCCAGAACAGCGGAAACGTCATGGGTTTCTTCACACGGGCACCCGATAGCTGTAGCCAAGCCCGCGCACGGTTTCGATCCGTGGTGGGTCGTCATTACCCAGTTTCTTGCGAAGGTTACTGATGTGCATGTCGAGGGTCCGGTCATAGGCCTCAAGCCGACGCCCGAGGGCCCACTGCATGAGATCGGTCTTGCGTACCACACTTCCGGCATGGGCCAGCAGGACCTGAAGCACCTCGTATTCGGTTGCCGTCAGGTCCAGAGGCTCGTCGTTCTGATAGATGCGACGGTGGGCGGGCTCCACCCTCAGGTCGCCATATTTCCGGTTGTCGTTGACCTCCGCCTTCTGGTCCCAGGCGATGCGCCGGAGCAGGGCCTGCAGTCGGGCCACCAGTTCCCTCGGGTTGCAGGGCTTGGGAATGTAATCATCCGCGCCGACCTCGAAGCCGACAATGCGATCGGTCTCATCCCCCCGGGCAGTGAGCAACACCACTGGAAGGTGGGTCTGGGCGCGCAGCTCCCGCAACACATCCAGCCCGCTGATATCCGGCAGCATGATATCCAGTACCACGATGTCACAATCCTGGCCGAGGGCCAGGGCAAGACCGTCGCGGCCATTGGCGGCCTCACGCACGGTAAAGCCCTGATTGGCCAGGTAGCGGGCGAGAAGCTCTCTCAGCTCCTGATCGTCTTCAACCAGCAAAACCCTGTTCTGCATTCCTGTACCTCCCACTGAACTGCAAGAAGTCTAACACGGCCTCCGGAATGCGCTGATTTGGCGGAAATTCCTTTGCATAACCTTTACAGAGCCCTGACACCGGTTGACGCGAGGGGGCCTTACCATGGCAATCACTGAACGACTGGCCGATACCCGGCTGAAACGAAGAGGATCCAACATGAAAAAATCCAGAGTATCCCTGATTGCCGCCAGCGCCCTGGCAACGGCCCTTCTGGCCTCCAGCCCCCAGGCTTTTGCCGGTAACCACGGCAAGGACTACAACGGCAAGGGCGATATGACCGAACTGTGCGAGCAGTTCCGTGAGGGCAAGGGAAAATTCAGCCCCGAGAACCGGAAGGCCCGGATGGAAGAGCGCCGCGCCGAGGCCGACAAGCGCCACGCGGCCATGGCTGACCGGCTCGAACTGACCGGGGAGCAGCGAAAGGTCTGGGACGAGATCCGTCAGGAGCGTCGTGAGAAACACGAACAGCGTGCCGCCAGGTGGCAGGAGAAAATGGCAGAGCGCTGCGCCGCCAAACAGGAGTGATCAGTCGGCGGGTTCTGGCGTATGGTATCGGGTACGCATCAACAATGTATCCGAACCATGGCCGAATCCGCACCGCTGACCCTGCAGACCTGCACAAGCATCACCGACATTCCTCAGGAAGACTGGGAACGCCTGGCAGGTCGCACCAATCCGTTCCTGCGTTATGAATTCTTCCAGAGCCTGGAAGAATCCGGATGCACCACCGCAGAAACCGGCTGGCAACCGTGCCACCTGGTATTCCGGCGAGGCAGCGTCATCGTTGGCGTTGCCCCCGGCTACCTCAAAAGCCATTCCATGGGTGAGTATGTGTTTGACTGGGCCTGGGCGGATGCCTATCAGCGTTATGGCCAGGACTACTACCCCAAGCTACTGATTGCCGTCCCGTTTACCCCTTCCCGGGGGCCTCGCCTGTTGCTCGAGGACAGTCTCAGGGTCAACCTGTCGGGCGGCACCATGGCGGAGTTACTGGACGGTCTTATCGGTCAACTCGGAGCCCATTCCTGGCACCTGCTGTTTCCCGATGAGCGGGATCAGGCGTTGCTCAGCCACCCGGACCAGCTGCACCGGATCGGCTGCCAGTTTCACTGGCACAACCGGGACTATTCGGAGTTTGACGACTTCCTGGCCGAACTCACCTCCCGCAAACGCAAATCCATCCGCAAGGAACGGCGCCAGGTGGCCGAACAAGGCATCCGCTTCGAACGATTTTCAGGAACCGGTATTCCCGACCACGTGCTGTCCGCCTTCTATGTGTTCTACCAGGCCACCTACCTCAAACGAGGCCAGCGCCCGTACCTGAACAAAACCTTCTTCACCCTGCTGCGCGAGCGCCTGCCGGAACATCTGCACATCATCATGGCGGTGCGGGATGGCCAGATGATCGCCGGTGCGCTGTTCCTCAGTGGCGCGGACACCCTGTACGGCCGCTACTGGGGCTGCCTGGAGGAGTACAACCACCTGCATTTCGAAACCTGCTACTACCAGGGCATAGAACTGGCCATAGAACTCGGGCTCAGGCGTTTTGACGCCGGTGCCCAGGGCGAGCACAAGCTGGTCAGAGGGTTCGAACCAACCCTCACCCACTCCTGGCACGGTATCGCCCATCCCGGTTTTCGGGAGGCCATCCAGGAATTTACCGAAGACGAAGCTGCGCAGGTACAGGCCTATTACCGGGAAGCACTCACTCTCCTCCCCTATCGCCAACAAGAGTCGGATTAACTTCTATACTGGTGTGAACTAAATCAACTTTCGGGTCTGAACGGGATGCACTGCCATGATTCGTGAGCTCCTGCCTGACATTCTCCTTTCGCAAAGCAGCCTGATGATTATCGCCCTGGCCGCCCTGGTAATCGCGGTTATCGCGGTATTCCAGGCGGGCCGGATCCGGAATGCCTACCAGGAAAGGGTGGAACTGCTGGAAGAGAAAACCTCAACCCTCTGGCGGGAAGTGGATGAAATGAGAGTGACCGGGTTCGACAGCGAGCCACCGGTACTGACAGAAAGCCCCGAAGGACAGAACAGCGACGCGCGCTACCGCACCGAAAAAGCGGCCTATGACCGACTCTGGCCACAGATCTGGCACCTGTATGACCGCGTTGGCGCCTTCCTGCGGGCCGTGGAAGCCGGAGACCCGCCAGGCGAGCTGCGGCTTGATGCCCGCAATGCCGCCCTGGATGCCCGGGCGCGGCTCAACAACAACCGCCCTTTCTGCTGCGATACCGCCGAGCACCTGATCACCCAGCTGATTGATGTGGAAATCAAGGCCCACCTGACCGCGTGCCAATATCTGGATGACCTGAAAGACGCCGGAGGCCATCCCTCTGACCATGACCGCCGGGTGATGAGGGATAAGTGCAGTGCCCTGCACGACCACGAGGCGCGGGAATTGATGACCCAGCTGGTCCAGGTCATCCGCAAACGAACCCTGAATAACGGCTAACCGTCAGGGGCCTGAAACCTAGACTGAAACCCGGGCGAGTGTCTCGGCCTGGAGCGTCTTGAGCTCCTCGCTGATGGTCACTCTGAGCGGTTCTGCCCGCTCGATTCCGAGCAGGCGTTCCGGAAGGGCTTTCAACCGGGCATCCGCTTGCCGGACCTGTTCGTCGAGGGGCGGAACCGCGCCTGCCACTGTCCGGCCATTTTCCATCACCACCTCCAGAAGCGGCTTGCCGTCGTGCTGTTCATGACTCAGGGCCACAATGTCTCCGCTGACCCGACCACTGCTGTCGAACTGTCGGAATACCTGTTTGGCACCGGGGTAGGACACCTTGCCCGACGAGCTTTTCATCTTAGGTTCCCCGGCGTACTGCGTGAGTTTGTAGGCCAGTTCCAGGGATGGGGCATCCACGGCGACGCCGATGGAGGTGCCGACGCCGAAGGCATCAATGGGGGCGCCCTCTTCCAGTAACCGGGCGATGCCGTACTCATCCAGGCCACCGCTGGCGACGATCTTGATGTCCTGATAGCCGGCGTCATCGAGGATTTTACGGCAGTCCTTCGCTTCGGCGCCCAGGTCTCCGGAGTCCAGGCGAATCGCTCCGACACGGGCATCAGGATCGCTTTTGAGCCATTCCACAATACGCCGGACCGCCCGCCGGCTGTCGTAGGTATCCACCAGCAATGTTGTGCCCGGGTAGAGCGTGGCGTAGACCTGGAAGGCCTCAAGCTCCCGTGGATAGGCCTGTACGAAGCTGTGGGCCATGGTGCCGGTCACTTCCAGGCCGAAATCCAGGCCTGCCAGGACATTGCTGGTGGCTGACAGCCCTGCCAGGCGATAGGCGCGGGCACTCCGGTGCCCGGCATCGACACCATGCATCCGGCGCAACCCGAAGTCCGCCACCGAGCGGCCCCGGGCTGCCAGCGCCACCCGCACCGCCTTGGAGGCCAGCACGGACTCCAGGTGTACATAGTTCATCACCAGGCTTTCCAGCAGCTGCGCCTCGGCGATGGGGGCTTCGATTTCAAGCAGCGGTTCCTGGGGGAACACCGGTGTGCCCTCCGGCATTGCACGCACGGTGCCACTGAAACGGAAGCCTCTCAGCCATTCCAGAAATCCCTCCTGGAACCGGTTCAGTTGTCTTAGCCGGGAGATGTGATCATCGGTGAACCGGAGGTTTTCCAGCACCTCGCAGATATTGCGCTGGCCACAGGCGAGTACAAAATTGCGGTGCTCGGGCATGTCGCGGAAAAACAGACTGAACACGGCCCGTTCCTGCATGCCTTCGGACCAGTAGGCCTGGGCCATGGCCAGTTCGTAAAGATCAACCAGCAGGGGCAGATCCTGTTCCCGAATCAATGAATGGCCTCCTGGTATCATGAAATGGTCGCGCCGGCAGCCCGCAGTTCGTCCAGCACCTCCGGCGCCTTCTGTTGATCCACGGCCCTGCAGCCGTCGCTCACCAGCTCCACCTGAAAGCCGTGTTTCAGCGCATCCAGCACCGTTGCCCGGACGCACACATCCAGGGCCAGGCCGGCGATGCGTAGCGTGGTTATATCGTGGCGCCTGAGGAAGCTCTCCAGCTGGGTTCCGTCAAATGCGGAATAGGCATCGGTATCAAATCCCGTGCCCTTGCTGACCCGAACGGCAGTGTCCGGCAGCGCCATGTCCGGATGGAAGGCCGCGCCCCGGGTATCCTGGATGCAGTGCGGCGGCCAGGGACCGCCACGGTCCTGGAAACTGCAGTGATCCACCGTGTGCCAGTCCCGGCTGGCGATGATCAGCAGGCGGCCCTGTTCCGCCTCCGAGATCATCCGGTTCACCACCGGGAGGATGTTACTGGCGCCCTCTACGGCCAGTGACCCGCCTTCACAGAAGTCATTCTGGATATCCACCAACAACAGAGCTGTGTTTTCAGTGGTCATATCACTCACCTCCTGCCACGCTCACCAGAGTGTGTGGGCGATTCAGAAGAGGATCAGCTCCCGGCAATCCGGAAGCCGATCTTCAGCGCCACCTGGTAATGGCCAACCTTGCCGTCCACGATGTGGCCGCGGGTTTCAGTTACCTCGAACCACTCCATGTTGCGGACACTCTTGCCACACTCGGCCAGGGCATTCTCGATCGCATCCTCGATGCTTTTCTTCGAGGAGCCGACTATTTCCACTTTTTTGTAGACATGGTGATCGGACATTGGCTATCTCCCAGTACATAAACGTTGTACTTTGAGATTAGAAGACAAGCCCGAGGCCAGCAAATGACGGCCGGAGAATGACCCGTATGAGAAGACTGAAACACAGTGCCGCCTGGATTTTCGCCAGCCTGCTCACCTTGCTGGCAGGACCGGCCCTCATGGCCGCCAGCGGTTCGCTCCAGGGCGCGGAAAGCTGGCAGACCGCCAGCCGGGACAGCACCGGGATTGCCCCGAAGCCCGAGCAGCACGAAGGGGCTATCGTCCAGGTCTACGGTGCCCGTGCCTGGAGCTGGCGTGGGTATTTTGCCGTGCACACCTGGATCGCCACCAAGGAAGCCGGTGCCAGTCAGTACCGGGTTCATGAAGTTACCGGCTGGCGTCGGTACGTAGTGAACTCGCGCCCGTCCATACCCGACCGCCGGTGGTACGGGGCGGAGCCGGAACTCTATGCCGATATCCGTGGCGATAAGGCCGCCGAGCTGATTCCACAGATTTACCGGGCCGTCGAGGACTATCCCTACCCTATGGAATATGGCGCCTGGCCCGGGCCGAACAGCAATACCTTCACGGCCTGGGTGATCCGGCAGGTACCGGGGCTGGATGTCGCCCTGCCCAACCATGCCATTGGCAAGGATTACCTGGGCAACGGTGTCGTGGCGGAGGTCCCTGGCGGGACCGGCTACCAGTTGTCCCTGGGCGGCTACTTCGGCGTGCTGGCCGGTGTTCGCGAGGGACTGGAACTGAACGTACTCGGCCTGTCCCTGGGCATTAACCCCCTGGCCCTCGGCATCAAGCTGCCGGGGATCGGCGAGCTGGCCCTGAGGAACCCGAATCCCATGGCGGCTGAAGACTCAGAACAGGTAGCGGACCAGCGCAGCGGAAGCGATGCCGGCAGCGATGGCGGGCAGGGGCTTCTGGAGTAACAGCATGGTGACGGCGGTCACCGAGAGCGCAGCGATCGCCCCGGCATCGCCGCTGAACGCCATGGGCACGATGATCGCAATGAGCACCGAGCTTGCCATGGTGTTGATGAAGCTCTCGATGCGAGGGCTGATACGCACGAAGGACATGGCAAAAACGCCACCAAAGCGGGTCACCAGGGTGACGACCGTCATGATGGCAATCAGCAACACCACGCCCATTTCCGTTGTGGTAATCGTCATGACTGATCCGCCTCCTGTGACGCCTGCGCGGTGGGTTTCTTTTCAAGCCAGAAGTATCCAATCAGGCCACCAGCCAGGGCTCCGGTCACCACGTGAGTGTTCGGAGGCAGCCATTTCCAGGCCGCCAGTGACGCCACTGCAGCCACGCCCCAGGACACCAGTACCCGGGGCGACTTCTTGCCCCCCAACGCCATGGACAGCAGAAAGCAGCCGAGCACCATATCCAGCCCCAGGTTCTTGGGGTTCTGCAACAGCCCACCGAAATAGACACCCAACCAGGTACCGAAAATCCACGCCAGCCAGAGCACCAGCCCCCCACCAAGGATGACCTCCAGGTTGCGCCGGCCGTTCTGGTATTCCTGGGCCGAGACCGCCCAGTTAGCGTCGGTCAGCAATAGCAGCAGGCCATAGCGTTTGCCGGGCGGCAGGTCTTTGAGCATCGGGTAGAGCGATGCCCCCATCAGGAGGTGACGGGAGTTGATGGCGAAGACAACGGCAATCAGGGGCAGAACCGGCACTTCCGCGCCCCACAATTCGAGCGCAGCAAACTGGGAGGCGCCGGCGAACACCGTCGTGCTCATCAGGATTGCTTCGAGCGGGGCCAGGCCCGACTGGACGGCCGCCAGGCCGAAGGCAGTACCGAACGCCACCACGAACAACGAGATGGGGAAAAGGCGAACGAACTCAGCGCGCACCTTGCTGGACTGGAGCTGATAAGGATATGAATGGTTAGGCATCGAAGAAAGCTAAGCCGGAAACCTGATTATTCGTATAGTTAGAAACCACAACCCCTCCTTAAAATTTTCCGGTGCTCAAACAGTTGAATGAGAAACTCACCTAACCTGCCAGACCGGCTCGAACCTGCCACCAAATTAAACGTTGACGTTAACGTAAATCAAGGCTAGCTTGTTTTCTGTCCAGCCTCACAAGGGCACGCCCGACACAATCCAGCGGGCATGGGCACATGAAATCAAACTTCCGGCCATAAGCCGGAATGACAAGAACAAGACAGACCTACCGCCGCGATCCGGCCAGGTGGGAGAGGATTTCGCCATGAACGTGTTTACCCATCCGGAGTTCGATAACCACGAACACCTGTCCTTTTTCTGTGACCCGGAAACCGGACTCAAATCCATCATCGCTATCCATAACACCTCCCGGGGCCCTGCCCTCGGTGGTTGCCGCATGTTCCCCTATGCCACGGACGAAGAAGCCCTTCGCGACGTTCTGCGACTGTCCCGTGGTATGACCTACAAGTCGGCCCTGGCCAACCTGGACCTGGGCGGCGGCAAGTCAGTGATTATCGGCGACCCCCGCAAGCACAAGACCGAGGCCCTGATGGAAGCCATGGGCCGGCATCTGGAGAGCCTGGGTGGCCAGTACATCGCCGCTGAGGATTCCGGCACCAGCGTGCCCGACCTGAAAATCATGAGCCGGCACACCCGCCATGTGGCCGGCATTGCCACCCGCACCGGGTTTGACGGCAACCCCAGCAACGGTGATCCCTCCCCTGCCACGGCCTACGGCACCTTCATCGGCCTCAAGGCAGCAGTGCATCACAAGCTGGGACGAAACGATCTGACTGGCCTGAAGGTCGCAATCCAGGGCATCGGCAACGTCGGTTTCCGCCTGGCCAGGCACCTGAAGGAAGCCGGCGCCGAGCTCTGGGTCTACGACATCCACGAGGACAACATGCGCCGTGCGGTGGAGCAGCTGGGCGCGAAGCCGGCCACCGCCGAAGACATTCTGTTCCTGCCCGTGGACGTGGTTGCCCCCTGTGCCATGGGTGCCGTTCTGAATGATCGCAGCATTCCCGAAATCCGGGCCGGCGTCGTTGCCGGGGCCGCCAACAACCTGCTGGACCGCCCCGAACACGACGCCATGCTCAAAGAGCGCGGCATCCTCTATGCGCCGGATTTCGCCATCAACGCCGGCGGCATCATCGACGTATTCTACGAGCGCACCGGCGCCATCCCCGAGACAGTCCGCGCCCACGTGGACACCATCGGGGACACCCTGACCGAAATCTTCAACCGTTCCGACCGTTCCGGCCTTCCCACCGGGGAGATTGCCAACGAACTGGCCGAAGAGCGGTTCCGCAAACACACCGCAGGTGCCGGGCTGGCGCCCTCGCGGTTGGCTCGCACCGGTTGACCTGACACCGGTGCCAACCCCCCTGGGGGCCGCAGGCTTCTGCGGCTCCCCTTTTTCGCCTGACACAAAAACAAGTACCACAGGAGATAGTCATGTCTGTCACTTCATCAGGATCAGCCACCTATTCGGAGGCTCTTGAGGGTTCCAACGCCAAGCGCGGGCTCTGGTCATCGAGGCTCGCCTTCATCCTGGCGGCAACCGGGTCGGCCGTGGGTCTCGGTAATATCTGGAAATTCCCCTACATCACCGGCGAGAACGGCGGCGGTGCGTTCGTGATCATGTACCTGGCGTGTATTGCCGTGGTGGGTATTCCCATCATGATGGCCGAGGTCATGATCGGCCGGCGTGGTGGCAAAAGCCCGGTCAACAGCCTGCACCTGATTGCCCAGCGCGACAAGCTCCATCCGGCCTGGAAACTGGTGGGCGCCGTGGGTGTCCTGGCGGGCTTCCTGATCCTGTCGTTCTACTCGGTGATTGGCGGCTGGGCGGTCTCCTATGTCGGCACAGCTGCCAGCGGCCAGCTCGCCGGCCAGTCGGCGGATGCCATCGGCGCGATCTTCTCCGGCCTGCTGAGCGATCCGGGTACCCTGTTGTTGTGGCATACCGTATTCATGGCGCTGGTCATGGTGGTGGTTGCCCGGGGCGTTCGCGCCGGTCTTGAGCGTGCCGTCAGCATCCTGATGCCTGCCCTGTTCATCCTGCTGCTGATCGTGGTGGGTTATGCCATGACCTCCGGTTCCTTCGGCAAGGCGGTCACCTTCCTGTTCCAGCCGGACTTCTCCAAACTGACCACCTCCGGCGTGCTGGTGGCCCTGGGCCACGCGTTCTTCACTCTGAGCCTGGGTATGGCCGTGATGATGGCCTACGGTTCCTACCTGCCGAAGAAGATCTCCATTGCCAAGACCTCCATCACCGTCTCCATCATTGATACCGGCGTGGCGCTACTGGCCGGCCTGGCCATCTTCCCGATCGTGTTCGCCAACGGCCTCGAACCGGGTGCCGGCCCGGGCCTGATCTTCCAGACCCTGCCGCTGGCCTTCGGCCAGATGCCCATGGGCAGCTTTTTCGGCACCCTGTTTTTCGTGCTGCTGATCTTCGCCGCCTGGACCTCCGGTATTTCCCTGCTGGAGCCGATCGTGGAATGGCTGGAAGAGCAGAAAGGCATGAATCGCACCGTGAGTACCCTCGGTGCAGGCGTGGTGTGCTGGGCCCTGGGTATTGCCTCGATCCTGTCCCTGAACCTCTGGTCCGACGTGGCGCCGCTGAGCTTCATTCCGATGCTCGAGGGCAAGACCATCTTTGACCTGCTGGACTTCTTCACCGCCAACATCCTGCTGCCCCTGGGTGGCCTGCTGGTGGCCCTGTTCGCCGGCTGGGTGATGTCGAAGCAGGCCATGGAGAACGAGCTGTCGATGTCGGCGCCGGTGTTCAACCTGTGGTTCGTGACCGTGCGGTTCGTTACGCCGGTGGCTGTGGCTGTGGTGTTTATCTACAACTTGATCTGATGCTGCGGTGGGTGAAGAAGGGGTCAGAAGAAGGCTTTCTTCTGACCCCGGAGTTAACTGCAGATTTCCGCGGATGAAAAAGGGGTCAGATGAAGGCTTTCATCTGACCCCGGGGTTGCTGACCCCGTTTTCATCAGAGCTGCCTGAGTGCGGCAGCCAGCGTCTCCCCGATGCGGGCATTCAGCTTCAGGTCCACCAGTTCCTCGGCCCGGGTCCGGCCCAGGTTGAGCGTCGCCATGGGCTTGCCCCATTCCTTCCCGTACCGACAGAACCGAAAGCCGGAATACACCATCAGCGAGGAGCCGATCACCAGCAAGCCATCGCTGGCCTTGAGCATATCCAGCGCCGAGGTAACCCGCTGTTTCGGTACAAAGTCCCCGAAGAACACCACATCCGGTTTGAGAATCCCGCTGCATTTCGGGCAGTCCGCCGGGCGGAAATCCGAGAAATCCACCTCCAGATCAGCATCGCCATCCGGCGCGGTGGTGGCGGTATACTCCCGGAATCCGGGATTGAGATCGGCACAACGCTCATGCACCTCATCCCGGGGGCACCGATAGCCGCAGCTCATACACAGGACTTCATCGGCCCGCCCATGGAGATCAAGCACGGCGCGGGATCCCGCTTTCTGGTGCAGGCGATCCACGTTCTGGGTCACCACCAGGTTGCTGTGATTGAGCAGCTCCAGGTCGGCAATGTGGAAGTGCGAGAGGTT
Organism: Marinobacter pelagius; assembly: GCF_900114925.1. Lineage (GTDB taxonomy): Bacteria > Pseudomonadota > Gammaproteobacteria > Pseudomonadales > Oleiphilaceae > Marinobacter > Marinobacter pelagius. The sequence goes on from NZ_FOUR01000003.1 coordinate 232,899, forward strand.
GGGCGTGGCATTACGCATCACCGGCCACCCGATGAGGCTCCGGCCCCAATAGCGCTGGCGGGTGTGGAAGCTTTCCATGAAGTCCTGGTGCTGCACCGGCTGCTTGCGCTTCCAGGCACCGTCACCGTCCCGGTAGTCCGGGATGCCGGAGTCGGTACTTACCCCGGCACCAGTCAAGATCATGAGCCTTGGATGGCGACGAATGAAACCCGCCAGCAGCTCGCCAGCCTCTTCCGGATCATGGTTTGCCAGCGGCCGGTCAGTGTCCGGCAGGCGCTGGCTGGCACTGAAGGGGCGTGTGCGATGGGTGGTCACTGGCATGGAAACTCCGGCTCGATCAGCCCGGCTTTCGGGCAACGTAAACGGTGTTGAACGATTCCCGGTTCTGGAACGGGTTGTAAAACTTTACGACGTGACAGGCAACATCGATGAACCCGTCCCGCAGCACGGCCATGAACTCGTCGTCCTCACCTTCGTTTGACCACATGGCGAAAATGCCGCCAGACTTGAGCTGCCGGGCCATCAGGCCGATGTTTTCGACGGTGTAGAAGCTGGCGCTGGAATCGTGGAGCAGTGCCCGGGGCGAATGGTCGATATCCAGGAGGATGGCGTCGAATTGCTTGCCCGGCGCGTCGGGGTCAAAGCCGCCGGTTTCGGGATCGGCTACGGCGAGGTCGAAGAAGCTGCCGTGGATATACCGGGCGCAGGGGTCGGCATTGATTTCCTTGCCCAGGGGCACGAGTTCCTGCTGGTGCCAGCGGATGACGGGTTCCAAATATTCAACCACCAGCAGCTCGCTCACGCGCTCGTGCTTGAGTGCAGCCACGGCGGTGTAGCCAAGGCCCAGGCCGCCAACCACAACGCTGAGGTTGTCGCCTTTTGCTGCGTTCAGTCCCAGGTCGGAGAGGGCAATTTCGGCGTCCACGAACATGCTGGACATGAGGAATTCCTCGCCCAGTTTCACTTCGTAGATGTCTCGGTCGCCAATGGCCGGGATGCGGCGCCTCCTGAGGGTGATCTCACCAATCACCGAGGATTGGCTGTCTATTTGTTCGAAAAGCAGTCCCATGGATTTTGACTCTTCTGGTTGGTCTGATTCTCGGAAACTTGTAGCTGTCGGAGTTTGTCGCCCCCAGCCTGAGATTATGTGCAAGGAACAGCTGGGAGGGCCCTTTCAAAACACGCTCCTTGCGGCACGTCCCTGTGACGCTTGAGCTCCGCCATCCATGGCTCCGCACAGTTTTGAAAGGGCCCTCCCAGCTGTTCCTGCCGTTTACTCCCCGGTCCGCTCTGGCGAAGATCCTTCTAAACACGACCTTAGAATATTCCGCATCTTCTCCACGCCCAACTTTTCCATCAATTCAATGTTACGGTCGGGAATTCCTTCCACATCCGGATAACTGTCAATCGCCGCTTCCAGACTGGCTTCCCGTAACAAATGCAGCATCGGAAACGGGGAACGGTTGGTGTAATTCTCTGCCGAATCCGGTTCGGTGCCCGCAAACTGGTAGTCCGGGTGGAAACTGGCGATCTGGTAAACGCCTTCCATTTCCAGGTAAGCCAGCAGACCGTCGGCCGCATCGAGAAATTCATTGTAGGGACCGAAGTCCTGCAATACAGCCGGGTGAATCAACAACGTGGTTTCGATCTCCGGCTCATCGTCCAGGCGTTGGAGTTCCGAATGCAGGGCATGCAGCAGATCGTCTTCGGTCTCGGCTTCCGACACCACAAACCGCACCCGGTTCCGGACCAACTCCCGTTTGGCGAACGGGCACAGGTTGTAGCCAACGACCACGTCTTCGACCCATTTGCGGGTTGCGTTAACAATCTCGGTTTCGCCCATGCTTTTATCGTTTCCTTGTTTCCGTTGAAGGCCACTCACAGCTTGGATCGGGCAGCCGGGGAGGGCTGTCCAAAACTGTGCGGAGCCATGGATGGCGGAGCTCAAGCGTCACAGGGACGTGCCGAAGGAGCGTGTTTTGGACAGCCCTCCCCGGCTGCCCAGCCCCCAAAGGTCTGAGGCTTAAAGGTACCCCTGACTCCTGAGGTAATCGTCATAACTACCACTGAAGTCAGTCACCCCCTCGGGCTTCATTTCAACAATCCGAGTAGCCAACGAAGAAACAAACTCCCGATCGTGGCTAACGAAAATCAGTGTACCCGGATAGTTCTCGAGCGCCAGGTTCAGCGCCTCGATGGACTCCATGTCGAGGTGGTTCGTCGGCTCATCCATCAGCATGACATTGGGCTTCTGCAGAATCAGCTTGCCGAACAGCATCCGGCCCTGTTCACCACCGGAAATCACCCGCACCGATTTGCCAATGTCGTCACCGGAGAACAACATTCGTCCAAGGGTACCGCGAACCAGCTGCTCGCCACCCTTGGTCCACTGGGCCATCCAGTCGGTCAGGGTGTCGTCTTCGGCGAAGTCTGCGGTGTGGTCCTGGGCGAAGTAGCCTACTTCTGCGCTGTCGGTCCACTTTACCTCACCGCTGTCAGGTTTGTACGCGCCGGCCAGGCACTGCAGCAGCGTGGTCTTGCCGATGCCGTTAGGGCCGATGATCGCTACCCTCTCGCCTGCCTCGATCTGCAGGTCCAGGTTTTCGAACAAGGGCTTCTCATCGAAACCCTTGGTCAGCTTGTTCAGGGTCACCGCCTGGCGATGCAATTTCTTGCCCTGCTCGAAACGGATAAACGGGCTGACACGGCTTGAGGGCTTCACCTCTTCAAGCTGGATCTTGTCGATCTGACGGGCGCGGGAGGTGGCCTGTTTGGCCTTGGAGGCGTTGGCGGAGAAGCGGCTGACGAACTGCTGGAGTTCGGCAATCTGCGCCTTCTTCTTGGCGTTGTCCGCCATCATGCGCTCGCGGGCCTGGGTGGCGGCGGTCATGTACTCATCGTAGTTGCCCGGAAACAGGCGCAGTTCGCCGTAGTCCAGGTCCGCCATGTGGGTGCACACGCTGTTCAGGAAGTGGCGGTCGTGGGAAATGATGATCATGGTGCTGTTGCGGGCCACCAGGATGTTTTCCAGCCAGCGGATGGTGTTGATGTCCAGGTGGTTGGTGGGCTCGTCCAGCAGCAGCACGTCCGGGTCGGAAAACAGCGCCTGGGCCAGCAGGACCCGCAGTTTCCAGCCCGGTGCCAGAGCGCTCATGGGGCCGTTGTGCTGTTCCAGGGGGATATCCAGGCCCAGCAGCAGTTCGCCGGCGCGGGACTCGGCGGTGTAGCCGTCCATTTCGGCGAACTGGATTTCCAGATCCGCCACGGCCATGCCGTCTTCCTCGCTCATTTCCGCCAGGGAGTAGATGCGGTCACGTTCCTTCTTGACGTTCCACAGCTCTTCATGGCCCATGATCACGGTGTCCATCACCGTGCAATCTTCATAGGCAAACTGGTCCTGGCGCAGTTTACCGAGCCGGATGTTGGGCTCCAGCATGACCTGGCCGGCCGAGGGCTCGAGGTCACCACCCAGGATCTTCATCAGTGTGGACTTGCCGCAGCCGTTGGCGCCGATCAGGCCGTAGCGGTTGCCGTTGCCGAATTTGGCGGAAACGTTTTCAAACAGGGGCTTTGCCCCGAACTGCATGGAGATATTGGCGGTGGAGATCAAGAAAGAAACCTGTCGATGTGGGGCCGGCAGGGCGCCGGCAAAGAGAAACCCGGCATTGTACAGGTTTGCCGCCAGGACTGTGAGGCCGCAGAAACACGGATAAAAAGCGCTTGCCTCCGGCGGGCTGTGCGGGCAGCATTCCCGTTCTGACGTACCCATTAATCCTGACACAGGAAACTGATCATGGCACAAGCAACTGCACGCCACATTCTGGTGGACAGCGAAGCAAAATGTGAAGAACTGAAGAAGGCCATCGAAGGCGGCCAGGATTTTGCCGAAGTGGCAAAGCAGCACTCCTCCTGCCCCTCTGGGCGCAACGGCGGCGACCTGGGTTCTTTCGGCCCGGGCCAGATGGTGCCGGAGTTTGACAAGGCGGTATTCAACAGCGAACTGAACACCGTGATCGGTCCGATCAAGACCCAGTTCGGCTACCACCTGCTGGAAGTCACCAGCCGTAGCTGATGGGTTCTGGCGCCACCCCGGAATGGCTCCGCAAAGGCCAGCGATTGCAAATACTGGCCTTTGTGGGTGCTGCGGGGGTGGCACCGCTGCTGTTTATCGGCGGCCCGGACTGGGCATCAGGTCCTTTTTACCGGTCCGCCTGGAATCTCGGCCATATCGGCCTCTTTGCCCTTCTGACCCTCGCGTTTAAACCCTGGCAATGGCTCGCAGGCTGGCGACTCTGGTTGGCCACCACCGCGGCAGTCCTGTTGCTGGGCATCCTGATCGAGTGGTTGCAGTCCGGAACGGATCGGCAGGCTGACGGGCACGACATTCTGAGAAATCTGCTGGGGGTCTGGCTTGTACTCGCCTGGCGGCCGGTCGTTTCCCGCCGCACCCGCGCGGATGTGCGTTCCTGGTTTCTCCCGACAGTCACCGCACTGTTACTGCTGTTCGAACTTGGCACCATCGGCGCAGTCGCCGCTCGACAATGGCATGTCCACCACCAGCTTCCGCTGCTCTATGACTTCCGGAAAAACGACCCCGCCCCCTTCTGGACCGGCAACCCGGTTCCATCCGATCAACACAGCTCAAACCATCCCCAGAGTCTGAAGATTGAACTTGGTACGGGAACCTACTCCGGGATGTCGCTGAATAATCTGCCCGCCGACTGGCAAAGCTACGAACAGTTAATCATCACACTGTTCAATCCCGGGAGGGAACAGCTAGCACTTACCATCAGAATCAACGACGTTGCCCATGACCGCGGCGACAATGCCTACAGCGATCGTTTCAACAGACGGCTGGTCCTTGATCCTGGCCCCAATACCTTCGCCATCAACCTCGATGACGTCAGGAACGCGCCAGCGAGCAGGCTCATGGATATGGCCAAAGTGAGAAGACTGGGGCTTTTTGCCGTGCGCCTACCGGCGCCCCGAACGGTTTATTTGTCGGATCTGAGATTGAAATAGCTAATCAGGAGGCTAGCCGAGGGTCCAGGGATTGCGGGTGATCGGCTCCGCACCGTCGTCCGTGACCAGGATGGTCTCGCTACAGCCTATGCCCCACTGGTTGGGAATGCGCAGGCAAATGGGTAGATGGAAGACCATGCCCGCTCGGAATTCCATGTTGCCGCCCCGGGCGATGAAGCCCGAGCCTTCGACCCAGGAAGGCGGGAACTGGGCACCGACCGTATAGCCGAATACTCCGGAGAAGAACACCTTGTCGGCCAGCGGCTGCAGCGCCCGTTCGGCGTCATGGGCGGCCTGATCAAAGGTAACGCCAGGGCGAATCGAGTTCAGCAGCGTGTCCACAATGCGTCGACAACCGTCGTGGACCCGCTCCATTTCAGAGGAGGGCCGCGCTCCGGCCACAATGGTCCGCATCATGGGTGCCGTGTAGCGCTGCCAGGCGGATCCGAATTCCAGGAATACCGGATCCCCTTCCTGTATCACTGTGCGCTTGTGGTTGCAGTGAATCACGCTGCTGCGCCGCCCGGTGGTGACGATCGGCTGCATGCTCATGAATTCACTGCCGGCTTCCAGCAGGGCCCGGGCACCGACTGCGGCAATGTCATTATCCGTGACACCGGGGCGGACCGCCGCCACTGCAGCTTCGAGCCCTTCGGCGGTTATCCTGGCACTTTCCCGCAGCAAGCCGATCTCGGCCTGCGACTTCACGATCCGGATCTTTTTCAGCAGGCCACCGTTGTTGAGGAACCGGACACCGGGCATCCGTGCCTTGAGTCCTTCCAGCACTCCCTGGCGCAGGGAGCCGTGCCAGGCATCGATGCCGACAGTTTCAACACCGTCGTTGAGGATCTGCACGAGCGGTTCCAGCACTTCGCCGATACCCTCCCAGCGGTAGCCGCTGACCCGGGCAACACGGGTGGTGACCATGGCCGGCCCCATTTCGATGGAGGGCACCTGCAACAGGAGCTCTTCCTGGGTGACCACCAGGGCGACATGGACAGACACCTCGAAGGTGCTATAACCGGTCAGGTAGAAGATGTCGGAAGGATCGGTCAGCAGCAGCGCCCCGAAGTCTTCCCGGGCCATCCGATCCCGGACACGGGCCAGTCGCTGGTCAAACTCCTTTTCGGTAAACGGGCACTCCAACCCTCTGAGTTGCGAGGACAAGGCTTTCTGATAGGCATTGAAATCCATAGCGACTCTCCCCACTCGCATATACTAGGGAGAGTGGACCGAAATCGCGCTTTGTACAAACTTCACACACCGGAAAATTCAATTACCGGGAGCAGGTATGGACTGCAAACGACAGCCCAGCGGAGCGGTACAGGTCAGCGTTGAGCTGGGCGCCCTGACCAGCGTGGCCAAAGACCCCCAGGTGGCGGTTCGAGTTGGGCCGGTGGTGGCCTCCCTGGTCAACGGCGTGGGCGGTGACCCGCTGTTGCAGTTACGGCTGCTCCATGAATCCCGGAGCCTGCTGTTTGATCTGGGCGATACCGGCCGTATGCCCCTGCGCTCCGCCCACCAGGTCAGTGATGTCTTTATCAGCCATTGCCACGCTGACCACATCGGCGGATTCATGTGGTTCCTGCGCAGCCGCATCGGCCACTTTCCACCCTGCCGGTTGTTCGGACCGCCCGGGCTGATGCGGCACATCACCGGCATGATCAGCGGCATCCTGTGGGACCGGGTCGAGGACCGGGGCCCGCGGTTCGTGGTTCACGAGTGGCATGGGGATCATTTAAAGCGCTGGAAGATCACCGCCGGCGATCCGGCACCGACACCCCTGGAGGATCAGCCCACGCCCGACGGTGTGCTTTACCGGGAGCCGGAATTCCAGGTGCGCGCGGCATTGCTGGACCATGGCACCCCGGTTCTGGCTTACGCCTGGGAGCCCTTCGGCAAGCTTCAGGTGCGCAACGACCGTCTTAAGGCGATGGGGTTGCAACCGGGACCATGGCTGCACGATCTGAAAATGGCGGTGTTGCGCAAACGGCCTGACGAGCTGATTTCACCGGATGCCTCATGCACCTGGCGAGCAGAGGACCTGGCTCGCAAGCTCCTGATCCAGGCACCAGGGGAAAAGGTGGTCTATGGCACAGACTTCGCGGATACCCCGGAAAACATCGAGAAAATGACCGCCCTCGCCCACGGCGCCCACACCCTGTTCTGCGAGGCCTCGTTCATGAACACGGACGAGGCCCAGGCCCACCGGACCCACCACCTAACTACCCGGGCCTGCGCCCGGATTGCCAACGGGGCGCAGGTCCGGCAACTGATCGCGTTCCATTTTTCCCACCGCTATGAACGCAAACGGGAGGCCGTTTACCGGGAACTGCAGGAGTTTACTGACCGCCTGGTGATTCCGGACTGAGGAAGCGGGACATCTGCTTGCCTACGCTTTCCACCGGTTCGGTAATGGCCTGCTGGATACTGTTGGTAACCACACGGGAAAATGCCGAACCGGCGTCACTTTCCAGGAAGTCCAGGTACAGGCCCAGCTCCTGGTCACTGACGTGACGGTAGGTATACAGATAGCTATCGTAGACCTGCTGTTCCATCATGCCGCGCAGCATGCTCCGCTGCCCCTCGATACGCTGGCGCAGTTGCTCGTAGTGCACGGAGTCGGTGCTCAGCGCGGCCATCGCTGTCGCCATACCCAACTGCACGGCAATGGACGCGTCCACGGCACTTTCGGTGGCACGGGACGCGCGATCAAACCGGTCAAACATTCGGGCCCTTTCGGTACCCTGGTACTTTTCATTCAGGGCCGAGGCCTGTGCCCGAACCTCCTGCCAGCTGTCGGGGGCCGATGCGGCGATTTCCGCTTCGGCTATCTTCCGCGCCACGGGTGTCTCATACCAGTCACGCACGGATTCCAGCTGCGCATCCGAGAGGTTCTCATCCAGGTCGGCGATGATCTGGCGTTCAATGTCCTCGGCCCGGAAACTGCTGCTGACAATATGCCCCAGAGTTTCGGCCACCATCGGCGGTACCTGGCCACTGCGCTTCATGCCCTCGCGAATCCCCTGGCTCATCATCGCCGGGTATTGGGCAACGATATCGTCTATGGGAGACGCCGCCAGCACCTGTTGGGCGCTCGGGGCGGCATGGGCCATCCCGCCAGCCAGCAGTGTTGCGACTAAAAGAGGTTTAACTAGGGTGCCAAGTCTCATTTCACTATTATCCTGGGTTGGGAATACCGCCGTTTATGACACGGCCGCAGGCCCCTCAGCAAGCCATTCAGAGCCCCGGGAGATGACAGTTTGGTAGGGAAATCGCGCAAACCACGCCCCCGGCGCAGACAGCGTCGCGGCAAGCGCCTTAATGTGTGGCGTGCGCGGGCAAAGTGGTACGGATTACCCGTGCTGGGCTTGCTGGTGGGCGTGTGGGCTACCCTCCGGTTCAGCCTGCTCGCCCCGGATCCGCCCGCCAACCCGGACAACCTGTGCGAGATTTTCCGGGAACACACCGTCTGGTACGACTACGCCCGTGCCTCCCAGGAAAAATGGGGGACGCCCATCGCCACCCAGATGGCCTTCGTGTATTACGAATCCTCGTTCCGTAGTCACGCCCGGCCGCCGCGGACCCTGCTCTGGGGACTGATCCCATGGACCCGGCCTACCACAGCCTTCGGCTACGCCCAGGCGCTGGATCCGGCCTGGCGGGAATATCTGGCAGCCAACGATGGCGGCTGGCTGACCGTACGCTCGGACATGGCATACGCACTGGATTTCGTGGGCTGGTACAACCGCCTGAGCCATGAACACCTGGGTATTCCCTTCACGGCTCCCCGGGAACTCTACCTGGCCTACCATGAAGGTCGCGGCGGCTATACCCGCAGAACCTATGACCAGAAGCCGGAGATCCAGGCACTCGCAGCCCGGGTCCGCAGCCGGGCGTTCCGTTACCATAACCAGCTACAGCAGTGCGAACAGGAGTTCCAGTGCTGGCGCTGGTACCAGTTCTGGCCCTTCTGCCGGGCGGAGCAGTGATCAGAAGGTGGTGCTGATCTCGATTGCCGATTCCAGCGCCCGCAGCCGATCCACCAGGAATTCCATGACGATACGCACCCGGGCCATCTGCTGGGTATCCTGGTTGACGTGCAACCACAGATCCACGCTTTCACCTTCCAGCGGATCCGATAACCGCCTCAGCTCTTTGGCGCTCTCACCGACATAACAGGGCAACACCGCCAGTCCGGCGCCGGCCTTCGCCAGGGCGGCCATGGACTGCAGGCTGTTGCAGCGGATCACCGAGGTAATATTCTTCAGGTGCTTGCGGTACCAGCGCCCGGTCGCCAACTGACTGAAGGTCTCGTCCGGGATGATCCAGAGGCAGTCCTCCGGCCGGTTATCGATGTCCATATCCCGGTTGCGTCGGCAATAGCGGGCGGAACCGTAGACCGCGGATTCAACAGCTGCAATGCGTTCCCCCTCCAGCGTGGCCTGGGGCTTGTTCTCAGGCCGGAGGGTGAGATCTGCCTCCCGGTGTGAGAGGTTGGCCACGTCGTTGTCGGTGAGCACTTCCAGCTCGATATCCGGAAACTCCCGGACCAGCTCCGCCAGGATCGGACTAAGCAGCTCGTTCAGCATCATGTCCTCGGCCGCGATCCGGACCTTACCCACTGGTGCGGAATCTCCGCCGACCAGCTTGCGCTCCAGGTTTTCCATGTCCGTGGCCAGCCTTTCGGCCTCCCGGAATGCCATTTCTCCTACTGGCGTCAGCTGCAATCCGTTCTGATTGCGTTCAAAAAACTGCACACCCAAAGACTCTTCCATCTGATCAAGTCGTCTCAGAACAGTGGTTTGGTGTACACCCAGCAATTCACCGGCCTTTGCAAGCGTTCCGCCTATTGCAAGAGCCCTAATATATCGAAGATAATCCCAGTCCATAATCACTGCATATTTGCAACGCGGATACGGAGTTTAACGTATTCAAGCTGCAAAAAAGAATCCTTAGAATAGTCCGTAAATTAAAGGTAGATCGCTAATCAATCCACCCAATGAAAAGGAGGAAGGCGCTATGACTCAGAACCATATCGCAACCGTAAACCCGCTGCCGTCCAGTATCCTCCACAACAGTGCTGAGGTCAGGCGCCAGTATACCCGTACTGCAGCAAAGCAGGCGGTGCAGTTTATCAGTCGCAAGGTGCGCATTTTCAACCGCAAGGCGGCGGTTGTGGCTCAGGATATGCCTCAGGTTCAGGGTGGACACTGATTCACTACAGGTGATTCAGGTCAGAGAACAGCCCAAAGAAAAACGCCGGCGAGCAATCGCCGGCGTTTTTTGTTGGCTCAAAGGAAAGTGATCAGAACTCCCAGACCACCTTGCTGTTGCGGGCAAACCAGTCTTCCATCCTGTTGTTATAGAAGTCCTCGATCACATTCCGTTTGATCTTCATGGTGGGCGTGAGCATGCCGTTCTCCATGGTCCAGGGTTCCTTCACCACCACCACGAAGGCGACCTTTTCATGGGCCTCGCAGGCCGCGTTCACCGCATCCAGCTCGGCCGCCAGCTCCTGCTCAAGCTCTGAGCGATCGGCGCCCCGTTCCAGCTCATCCCTTGCTTCCTCGGATAGCAGCACCATCAGGCACGGCTGCGGCTGATTGGCCCCGGCGACGCAAACCACCTCGGCGTGAGGGTGATTGAAGCGGTTCTCGATCGGCACCGGCACCACGTATTTGCCCTTCGAGGTCTTGAACAGATCCTTGACCCGGCCGGTGATCCGCAAAAACCCTTGGTTGTCGATTTCACCCATGTCGCCGGTTTTCAGGAAACCATCGTCGGTAAGGTCCTCCCGGGTCTTCTCCTCGTTCTTGTAATAGCCGAGCATCTGGCCCGGGCTCCGGACCTGCACTTCGCCGCCTTCACCGATCCGGTGTTCAACCCCGGGGTTGGCCATTCCCACATACCCGGCTCTGGCCTGGCCCGGGCGGTTGGCATGGGAATACCCGAAGTTCTCCGACATGCCGTACACCTCCAGCAGCTCCAGGCCCAGGTTGCGGTACCAGGAAACAATCTCTGCCGACAGGGGCGCGGCACCGGTGAGCGCGGCCCGGCAGTGGTCCAGGCCCAGTTGCCGGAGCACCTTTTTCTTCACCACCGAATTCAGGATCGGGATGTTGAACAGCAGCTTCTGCTTTTTCGGCGGCAATTTGGCATTCACGCCCAGGTAGAACTTCATCCACAGGCGGGGCACCGAGAAGAACAGCGTCGGCCTGGCCCGCTGAAGGTCTTCCTGGAAAGTATCCAGGGAGTTGGCGAAATAGAGATGGAAGCCGAAATACAGGGACTGGGTCTCCACCGCCGCCCGCTCCGCCACATGGGCCAGGGGCAGGTACGACAGCATGCGCTCCTCGGAGCTGACCGGGAACAATTGCTGCAGGCCGTCCGCCACGGAAATCATGTTCCGGAAACTGTGCATGACGCCCTTCGGACGCCCGGTGGAACCGGAGGTGTAGACAATCGTTGCCAGGTCATCCGGGTCTGGCATCCGGGGCTTGGCGGGCTCCTGTTCGGCAATGATGTCGAGCCACTTCGGGGTGTCATCCCGGGGCGACAGTGGCAGGGAAATTATCGGCAGATCGGCAGGCAGGCTGCCCTTGATGTCGTTCCAGCCGTCGGCAGTACCATCCATCTTGCCCAGGAACAGCAACCTGGCCTCACTGTGCTCCAGGATATAGGCCGCGGTCTCCCCGTTGAGAGTCGGGTAAAGCGGAACACTGACATGACCAGCCGCCCAGATTGCCAGGTCCGCCAGGATCCAGTAGGCGCTGTTCTTGCCCAGGAGCCCAATGTTGCTCCGGTCCGGCAGGTCCAGACTCATCAGGTAACCGGCCATCCGGGAAACCTGGTCCGCCGCCTGTTTCCAGGTGATATCCTCCACACGGCCATCGGGATAGGGCTGGGTGAGATAGACGTTATCGGGTGTTTGCTCCGCCCAGTAATAGAGACAGTGCAGTGAGGTCTGCTTACGAGGATCTACCGCCATTCGTAACTCCTGATTGTTATTGTTCAGCCGGTGTTGTGCGGTGCTTTATTGTTGTTATGACTTTACCTGCATAGTAGCGGACCTGACCTTGGCCTCAATAGCAATAAAGAACGTCCCGGTTGGCCAATTCGTCCGCGCCGAGAAGTTGTTCAAAAAATAAACCGTGACATTAATCAAGACTGGTCTACAGTGAGGGTTACAGCGTATCCAACAAGCAGTCGCATCAATGTCAGGAGATGACTATGAAAACATCGACTCGCTCGGCTCTGATCTTCCCCGCCTGGGGCGTCATCCTCGTCGGCTCCGCGGCCTTTTTCTACTGTGCCTACGCCGGTCTGCTCGGCGGCTGACAGCAGTAATCAGCGCTAGCGCCTGAATCGGGTCTCCAGCACCACCGCTGAATTGGTGCGCTCCACGCCCTCGAGATTACCGATATCATCAAGGACCTTGCTCAGCTCTTCCAGGGACTGGGCCTGGACGATGGCAATCAGGTCGTACTCGCCGCTGACCGAGAACAGCTGCACAACCTGGCTGATGTCTTCCAGGGCCATGTTGGTTCGTGCCGTAAGCTTCTGGATCACCTTGATTGATACATGAGCCTCAACCTGGTTGGCCAGGTACTCCCCGCCCAGTTCCACCGAATAGCCCCGGATGACGCCTGCCTTCTCAAGCCGGGCCAGCCGGTTCTGGACCGTTGAGCGGGACACATCAAGTGATCTGGCCAGGTCGGTAATGCTGGTTCTGGCGTCCTGCCGGAGCAACATGAGCAGCTTCTGATCCTGGGAATTAATCATTCTGATATCTTCGTATGGCGATTTGGCAACATTGTATATCACTTCGATCAGATTGAAACTGCAAACCGACAACACTCTTCCCCATACTGGCACCAAAACAACAGGGAAGATTCGCCATGATCATCAGACCGGTTGCAGCAACAGACCTCGATACCCTCTACCGAATCGCCGATGAGTCCGGCCCCGGTTTCACCTCCCTGATGCCGGACCGGGACGCACTGGCCCGGAAAATCGACCATGCCAGTGCCAGTTTCCGCCGGGATATCGAGGCACCGGGGGATGAGCACTACCTGTTTGTCCTGGAAGACGAAGAAACCGGTGCCATCATGGGCACCACCGGCATAGAGGCCCGCACCGGGCAGACACGGCCCCTGTATCACTTCCATCACAACGCGGTGGTCCATCATTCCCGGGACCTGGGACTGCGCCGTCAGGTGGAGACCCTGACCCGCTGCAGCCATTACAACGGTCACACGGAAATCTGCTCGCTCTATCTCCGCCCTGAATACCGCAGGGCCAATGCCGGCAAGCTGTTGTCACGGGTCCGGTTCCTGTTCATGGCCCAGCACCCGGAACGCTTTGCCGATACCGTCATCGCTGAAATGCGGGGCGTCTCCGATCACGCCGGCCAGTCTCCCTTCTGGAACTGGCTCAGGCAGCACTTCGTTGATATGGAATTCACGTCAGCCACCAGCCTGGTGGGCTCCGGCTACACTGATTTCATCGAGGAGCTGATGCCGGCGGCGCCGCTGTACACGCACCTGATGAGCGACGAGGCCCGGGCGGTGATCGGTAAGGTTCACCCCCATACCCGCCCGGCCCTGCGAATGCTGGAGGCCGAGGGTTTTCGCCATCGCGGTTTTGTCGACCTGTTTGATGCCGGGCCGACGGTGGAATGTGGCCTGGGGGATATTGCCAGCGCACGGCGTTCAACCCAATGCGCCGCCCGGTTCGCTGGCGCTGCCAGGCCGGGAAAGCTGAGCCAGACCACAGAACCGGTGATTGTTGCCACCACCGGTACAAAGGATTTCCGGGCCACGGTGACCGATCAGGCATGGATCGATCCAGACGGCTCCGCGGTTACCCTGTCGCGCCAACTTGGTGACCAGCTGGGCATCAGTGAACAGGCAGCCGTATGGCTACTGCCCCTCAATCACGCTCGGGCGGATTCCGGGAAACAACCGGCACACCCGGCGGCCATCCCTGCGGACGAACAAGGAGAAAGACACTATGCACACTGATTACCAGACCCTGTTCCGTGAACTCTGGGAGAATTACCGGGCCGTCACCCCCTCGGCAGAGCGGATTCACCGGCTTCTGGCCGAGCGGGAAGCAAGGCCGGTGGTCAATGACCATATCGCGCTGCGCACCTTCAACCTTGACCCGGTTGGGCTGGATACTCTGGCAGGGCATTTCCTGAATCTCGGTTACGAGGCTTGCGGGGAGTACCACTTCGAGGCCAAGAAGCTCTATGCCCGGCATTTCGAACACCCGGACAAACACGCGCCCAAGGTGTTCATCTCGGAGCTGCTGGTGGACCAGTGCTCGCCGAAACTCCAGCAGATCGTGGGTGAGCTGGTCGATCAGGTCGATCCTGACAGGACCACCGCCGACAACTTCCTGTATTCCGGCCGGCACTGGCAGGTGAGCCACAACACCTACCAGGAATTGCTGGAAGAGAGTGAATACGCAGCCTGGATGGCGGCCTGGGGCTACCGGGCCAATCATTTCACGGTCAGCATCAATGACCTGGACAGCATTCACAGCGTCGCCGAAATGAACCAGCTGCTCAAGGACAACGGCTTTACCGTCAACAGCAGTGGCGGCGAGGTGAAGGGCTCACCGGAGGATTTGCTGGAGCAGTCATCGACCATGGCGGATCGGGTTGCGGTGCGGTTCTCGGACCGGGAGGCGACCATTCCCAGCTGTTTCTACGAGTTTGCCCTGCGTTATCCTAAACCCGATGGCGAACTGTACAGCGGCTTTGTCGCGGCCTCGGCGGACAAGATCTTCGAGAGCACCCACGCCGGCAGCTGACCCGGGCGCCTTCAGGACCACCCCTGCTCCCCGAGCAGGGGAACGAATCGGACGCCGCCGAGATTCTCGGTCCGGAATTCGTCCTCCGACACCCGGGTTACCCGCATCAGTGTCTGGGAGACGTGCTCTGAGCCCACCGGAATCACCAGGTACCCGCCAATCGCCAGCTGATGCTTGAGGGCGTCCGGTACGGCGGGAGCTCCGGCGGCGACGGTGATGCCGTCAAACGGGGCCTCCTCCGGCCAGCCCAGTGTGCCGTCTCCGCAGCGCACCTGGACATTGTCGAACCCTTCGGCTGCCAGATTCTTCCGGGCCCGTTCCGCGAGCTCCGGAATGCGCTCAATACCGAACACTTCGGCGGCAATGCAGGCCAGCACAGCCGCCGCATAGCCCGAGCCGGTACCGATATCCAGCACCCGCTCACCACCCCGAAGCTCCAGGGCATCGGTCATCAGGGCGACAATATAGGGCTGGGAGATGGTCTGGCCAGCGCCGATCGGCAGGGGACCATCCTCGTAGGCGGCGTCCTGCAGGCTGTCGGGCACAAAGGCTTCCCGGTGAACCCGGCGCATGGCTTCCACCACCAGGGGATCATCAATGCCCCGGCTGATGATCTGGTAATCCACCATGGATTCCCGGCGTGATGTGAACCTGTCTTCAGCTGTCATTTCCAGACCTCCCCGACCCGCTTACCGTCGGTTACAAGCAATAACCTTTTTACAACGGCGAAAGCCGGATCCCGTGTATACGTTTTAGTTCAGAACTTGCGGTTACAGCAACCGTAAGTCACATCAACAACAACAAAAACACGGCAATGGAACAGACCACCCCGAATGACCATTGCCGGGGAGGAAAACATGTCTGCATCCGTCAATCACCTGGAGGAACGGACCCAGGATTCCAGTGAACTGGTCGAGGATATCGTGCAATCAGCCATCACCCTTGCCATGATGCTCCGGCATCGCGAGGTGGCAGCCTGGCTGCGCACGGAATTCGATGGTTACCAGGACCTCGCGTCCACTCCGCCCTATCGCCGGGACCTGCCCGGACATATAGTTGCCCGCTCGCCCCAGTATGGCTGGATTCCCGCACCACTGGAGGAAGATCAGAAGGCCGAATTTGGCCACATGGACCTGACCGATGGCATCAAGGCGCTGGAGAAGGTCTGCCTCAACTGCAAGAAAGGTGACGGCAACCGGGTTCCGCTGGAGAAAGAGGCAATGGTAGCCCTGCAGAAGCAGATCAACCTGTCAGCAGAACTGGCCATCAATCTCAGCCGGGATGTCTACTGTCGGGTACTGCGCACCGTTCGCGCTGCCATCTACCTGTATGCCCAGGCGCTGATGGCCGAGGGCATTGAAGGGGAGCATAACCACTACAGCAAGGAAGAGCGGGCCAAGGTCGCCCATCTGGACAATCCCGAAACTTTCTGGCGCAAGGCCATGGACGAGGTGGATAACCTGCCGATTCCGGATGTCCGGTCCGTGGGTTTCCTGGAGAAGGTTTTCGGTCGCGCGGGCTGAGGGGATTTCCTCAGCCCAGCACACTGACCATACCCACACTGCTGACCACCAGCAGGACTACCCCGAGCACCCGGTAAAAAACCGGGGTCTCGGCTCTGAGCATGCGGTCATGCACGTACAGCCCGATCACATGGCCGACTGCGGCACAGGGCAGTAACCACAGGTGGTGGATAAGTTGCAGGTCCACACCAGCCCAGACGAACGCGGCCATCTTGATCAGCACCAGGATGAACCAGAGTGCGAACAGGGTATCCCTGAGCTTCTCCTTCACCACATGCTGCGCGGCAACCGCGATGATCAGCGGTGCCCCGATCAGGGACGTACCGCTGATATAGCCCCCCACCATCAGGAAAATCGCATCCACGGTCTTGCTGCCACTGCGGAACGGCTTGTTGATGATGTAGGACACCGAATACAGCGCCACAATCACAAAGATGATCGCACTCAGAACGTTACCCGGCATGGTGATCAGGCCGAACACCCCGATCAGCTTGGGCACGATCATGATGCCAAGAATCCGCCACAGGTAGGGCCAGTCCACCGTGCCTCCTTCCACCGGGTTCTCCCGGCTGCGGTTCTTCCGGTTATTCATCCAGATGGTCAGGGATGAAAACACCAGCAGGTGCACCGCAATGATCGGCAGAAACACCAGTGGCTCGTCGTAGACCAGCAGGAGAAACGGCAGGGACAGGACCGCTCCGCCAAACCCCAGGCCCGAACGGACAAATCCGCTCCACACGAATATCAGGCCAATCAGGGCGTACTGGACCAGCGTAAGATCAGACATGGATTCCTCGGTGTTCAGACATCAGGTCGGCGTTCAGGGAGCCGGATTCTGCTTGCCGGGAAGGATACAGGGGTAGTAGCATCAACAGTACTGTATACATAAACAGTATTGGTGAGACTATGAAAACCCGGGGCACCAGCCTGAATCCGCACAACCGCTTCCAGCCCATCGCTACCGACCGCGATCATGACGACGGCTGGTATCAGGATCCGGAGGATGAAATCTGCCCGGATTCCATCGCCACGGAAGTCATGGATGAGACGGTCAGGTCCATTATCAGCCGCAACAGCTCCCCGGATATCCCGTTTGAGCAGTCCATCAACCCCTATCGGGGCTGTGAACACGCGTGCATCTATTGTTTTGCCCGGCCCTCGCACGCCTACTGGGACATGTCCCCCGGGCTGGATTTCGAAACCCGGCTGGTCGCGAAACACAATGCCGCGGCACGGCTCCGGGAGACCCTGGACAAGCCAGGCTACCGGGTGTCCCCCATCGCCCTGGGCATGAACACCGATGCCTACCAACCCATCGAACGGGAGCGGGAAATCACCCGCGACCTGCTGAAGGTGATGTGCGAATACCGCCACCCGGTCTCCCTGATTACCAAGGGTGCATTGATCCTGCGGGACCTGGACCTGCTGGCGGACCTGGCCCGGGACCAACTGTGTTCGGTCACCATCAGCCTGACCACCCTGAGCAATGACCTGAAACGCCGGATGGAGCCCCGGACGGCCGCTCCCGCGACGCGCCTGAAGATGATTGAACGGCTCCGTGAAGCCGGCATTCCGGTCGGGATCATCATCGGCCCGGTCATCCCTTTTATCAACGACCACGAAATCGAGGCGATTCTGGAAGCCGCCGCCCACGCCGGTGCGGAACAGGCCGGCTGGATTATGCTACGTTTACCCTATGAGCTGGACGAACTGTTCCAGGACTGGCTCCAGCGACATTTCCCGGACAGGGCCGGGCATGTCATGAACCGGATCCGCGATCTCAGGGGTGGCAAGAGTTACGACAGCACCTTCGGCAGCCGAATGACCGGTCAGGGTCCGTACTCCGACCTGATTCGCCAACGCTTCCGGAACAAAGTGCGCAAGCTCGGGCTCAACACCCGGAAACAGGGCTCCCTGAGGACCGACCTGTTCCGTCGCCCGGCCGGAGACCAGATGGCACTGTGGTAACGGGTAGTTATGAGTAAATGCAGGCACACCGCGTTGGCCATTCTGGCAACCATGACCGTCTTGATGCTGCCGGCGCATTCCGCCACGGCCCAAGGCCCCAGCGAACCCCTTGTCCAACGCATTGAATCGCTCGAGGCCGGGCAGCCGGTGCAGGTACTCGGCGAGCCACTGCTGGCACGGGAAGTATTGCGCAGGTTCTATGAGAACCACGGCTTTCAGGAGGCCTGGTCCTTCCCCGGTAATCGCCGGGAACTGGTGGAGGCCATTCGCCAGATTGCCAACGACGGTCTCAACCCCGAGGACTACCACGGTCCACTGTTGTCGGAACTGGCTCTGCGGGCGCGCGATGACCTGTCCGGGGAAATGCAGGCAGACATCGACCTGCTGTTTTCCGATGCCTTTCTGCTCGCCGCATCGCACCTGCTCGAGGGCAAGGTGAACCCGCAGACCATTCACGCCGAGTGGAGCGCCAGCCGCCAATCTCTGGATCTCGCCGTCACCCTCGCCGAGGCACTTCGGGACAACACCATTGCCGCCACCCTGGACAGTCTCCGCCCCACGCATCGGGCCTATGCCAAGCTGATGGAGGCCCGCAACCGGCTCACCCCTCTGCTTGGACACCCCTGGTTGCCGATTGCCGACGGCCCTTCGATTCATCCCGGGGACCAGGATTCCCGGCTGCCAGAGATCCGGCGCAGGCTGGCCGCCCTGGGAGATATCACCGCCCCCGGTGACCCGGAAACCGCAGTCGCTGACCCGACCCTCTATAGCCAGGATCTGGACCTGGTGATTCCCAGCTTCCAGGCCCGGCATGGTCTGGAGCCAGACGGCATCATCGGCAAGAAAACGCTCGCCGCAGTGAATCTCATGCCGGTGGAGCGCATCCGGCAGATCGACGCCAGCCTGGAGCGCTGGCGCTGGCTGCCGCAATTCCTGGGTGAGGATTATGTCATCGTCAATATTGCCGGCTTCGGACTGCAGCTGGTGATGGATGGCCGCGAGGCATTGCAATCGAGGGTTATTGTCGGGCGGCCCTATCGCCAGACCCCGGTTTTTTCCGACCGAATCCGTTACCTGGTGTTCAATCCGACCTGGACCGTGCCGCGCAAGCTGATGATCGAGGACCTGCTACCGCAGATCATGCGTGATCCCGGGTATCTGGAGCGCCAGGGTATCCGCGTCTACCAGGGCTGGGGCTCGGATCGGCAGGAAATCAATCCGGCGGTCATCGACTGGCCCTCACTCTCCAGGGACAACTTTCCCTATCAGCTTGTCCAGGACCCAGGCCCTCTGAACGCCCTGGGACAGGTCAAGTTCATGTTTCCCAACCCCTACGCGGTGTACCTGCACGATACACCGGGCCAATACCTGTTCGGCCGCCAGGAACGGACTTTCAGCTCCGGCTGCATCCGGGTGGAGAAACCCATGGATCTGGCTGAACAGCTTCTTGCCGGCGCCCCCGAGTGGAGCCGCGAGAGGATCGACCGGCTGCTGGAGGAAAAAATTCCGGTCACCGCGGTCCTCCCTGACCCGATTCCGATCTATATTCAATACTGGACAGCCTGGGTAGACGAAGACCAGCGAATCCAGTTCCGTGATGACATCTACAATCGCGATTTCCGGCTGCTGGCGCAACTCAGGCAGTCAGCGACCGGAGGTAACCAACTGCCCACACCGGTTGTGGCAAGAGGTTTCTCGGCATCCGGAGGGAGTGACCAACCCAAGTCGGATTGACTTTAGAACATAGGGACATATGCTAATGCGCTTTATTTTGAACGGAGGCAGACAATGAAAACCCTCTCCCACCTGATTCTGACGGGCGCCATGACCGCCCTGGCCACCGGCGCCTACGCCGCCGAAGGCGATCCCGAGCGAGGCGCTCAGCTGGCCGCGCAGGGTGACGGCAGCGGCGCGCCATGCCTGGCCTGCCACGGCGCCGACGGTTCCGGCAACAATGCCGGCGGTTTTCCCCGCCTGGCCGGACTCGATGCCGCGTACATGGCCCAGCAGATGCTGGACTACAACAGCGGTGATCGCGTCAGCCCGGTAATGCAACCGAACATCGACAACTTTGATGAGCAGCAAATCCGGGATCTGGCCGCGTACTATGCCGCCATGCCGATTCCTGAAACCACCACGCCGGCCAACGTCAGTGACGAAGTTCTCGCCCTCGGTGAGAAGCTTGCCAACCAGGGCGACTGGGATAACTACATTCCGCCCTGCTCCTCCTGTCACGGCCCTGGTAACCGTGGTGTCGGCGAAATCTTCCCGGCCATCGCCGGACAGCACCCGAATTATATCCGGTCACAGCTCAATGCCTGGAAAAGCAACCAGCGCAATAACGATCCCAACCAGCTGATGACAGCGGTTGCGGAACGCCTGACCGAGGAACAGATCGATGCGGTGGCCGCCTACCTGGGCAGCCAGAGTGCAACCGCAAACTAACAGGAGGCAGAGCCATGAAAATGAAGCATACGATTTCCCTGCTCGCCGGCCTGCTGGTTGCCAGCCCTGCGGCCCTGGCGCAGCCTGAAGTGCCGGTCAACCTGCCGGAATTCAAGGAAGGTCAATACGTTCACAGTGCCCCGACCGTGGAGGACCTGATGAACGATGACAGTATTCACCCGGAACTGAAGAAGGTCATTCTCAAGGGCCGGGACATGTTCATGAATACCCAGCAGTTCCGCGGCGAATACGTGTTCAACGACATGAACTGCAAATCCTGCCACATGGGAGAGGGCCGCAAGAACTGGTCCGGCCCGGTGTGGCCAGCCGCCACCACGCTGCCGGATTTCCGGGGCAAGAACCAGCATGTGAACTCGCTGGGAGAACGGATTGCCGGGTGTTTTTCCTTCTCCATGAATGGCAAGCCGCCGGCCTACGGCAGTGATGACATGCTGGCCATGCAGGCCTACCATCAATGGCTTGCCAAGGGCGCGCCCGTGTACGAGAAGAACATCGGCGGTCGCGGGTTCAGTCATCTGGGTAACGAGAAGCCTGAACTGGACTATGAGCGCGGCAAGCAGGTGTATGCAGAAAATTGCGCCGTGTGCCACGGTGACAACGGTCAGGGGCAGAAAAAGGACGGACAGGTTGTGTTCCCGCCGCTGTGGGGTGACCACTCCTACAACTGGGGCGCCGGCATGACCCGAATTTTCACCGCGGCCTCGTTCATCAAGAACAACATGCCGCTGGGGCAGCCCGGATCCCTGACCGATGATGAAGCCTGGCAGGTTGCCAACTACATCAACTCCCAGGAACGCCCGCAGGATCCGCGTTACACAGGTGACGTGAAAGAGACCCGGGAAAAGTTCCTGAACTTCCACAAGCACACGAACTATGGAACAGTAGTTAACGGCAAGCTACTGGGCGATCACGATAATACCGGCGACAAGCCTTTCCTGAAGCCCGACGTGCTGCAATCCCGGACCTTCGAGTAAGGTTACCGGGATGGCCGGGAGGAAAGGCACAGGCAAGGAGATAATCATGCCACGCATACTGTCTTTTCTCTCGGCACTGCTCCTGTTGAGCGGATGCCAGTCACTGCCCTCCGGCACAGAGGGCAGTATTCCGTCCGACCGAATCCTCCTGAGCGCTCAGCACTGTCTGAGCGAATACATTGATGACCTCGACAAGGTCCACTTTGGCCCCTGTCTGAAAATAGTCTCCGTCGATGGCGAGACACCAACTGTCACGGAAGACGGATTCATTGCCTTGCCCGTGGCCACGCCTCTCAGCCTGGGAACCAGCTGTGTCTACCGGCATGCTGACGGCACGCCAATTCCTGCAACTGTCACTACCGCCACCTTCGAAGTAACACCGAAGACCTTCACCTCCGGCGGCAGACGCTGGTATCTGCATGCCCATAAACAGGCGCGGGGTGCCATTGGCTGCGAGCCAACGCTGGCACCCTCCGTCTACCCCACGGTCAAGACGAACTGAACTCCGGCCCTTCGGCAGCTCGCCGACCAATCAATGGGCTTTGAAGAAGCGCCGTAGCCGCGTGATCACGGCTTCCGGCGCTTCCTCGGGCAGAAAATGACCGCAGGCCAGCGCCTCGCCCTCCACCTCCCGGGCGTAGTCCTGCCAGACTGTCTGCACATCGTAGGTGCGGTTCACAAAGCCCTTGCTGCCCCACAGCACCAACAGGGGACATTCCACCCCGTGCCCCCGGTCCCGGTCCCGGTCCCGGTCCGCCCGGTCGTGGTCCAGATCAATCGTGGCCGCGGCCCGGTAATCCTCGCAACTGGCATGGATGGCCTCGGGTGCGGAGAAACAGCGGACATAGTCGGCCACCGCTTCCGGCTCGAACTGCGCCCCCGGTGCCGACCAGCGCCTGAGCTTCTCACGCAGGTAATAGCCGGGATCCTGGCCAATCATATGCTCGGGCAGCCCGTCAGGCTGGATCAGGAAGAACCAGTGGTAATAGCCGGTAGCGAACGCCTGATCGGTGTGCTCGAACATGTGCAGGGTCGGGGCTATATCCATCACGCAGGCGCGCTCCACGGCCGCCGGGTGGTCCAGACAGAGGCGGTGGGTGACCCGGGCTCCCCGGTCGTGGCCTGCCACCGAGAACTCCCGATAGCCCAGTGACTGCATCAGTGCCACCATGTCCGCCGCCATCTGCCGTTTGCTGTAGGCGTAGTGGTCCGGGCCGGAATCCGGTTTGCTGCTGTCGCCGTACCCCCTGAGGTCAGGGCAGATAACATGAAA
The DNA here is from genome assembly GCF_900114925.1 of Marinobacter pelagius. Taxonomy (GTDB): domain Bacteria; phylum Pseudomonadota; class Gammaproteobacteria; order Pseudomonadales; family Oleiphilaceae; genus Marinobacter; species Marinobacter pelagius. The sequence goes on from NZ_FOUR01000003.1 coordinate 255,947, forward strand.
GTCCCGGGCGAGCGCCGGCGCCACCTTGTGCCACATCAGATGGGTCTGGGGGTAACCGTGCAACAGGAGGAGGGGGCGGCCTGAGCCACCATGGGCGACGTTCATGGTTACATCGCCAACGTCGATCTGTTGGTACTGGAACGGCTCTGGCAGTTTCATGACACTCCCCTTTTGTCATTGTTCCGGATTTATCGCCCGAATCCACAGTATTGCACCATACGACCATTCGCCAAGCGTCCCCGGTGCTATGCTGAAACCACAAACCAACAGGAGCGCGCATGTCCGCTGATCCCAGTATTATCTGGTTGGGAAGCATTTCCAGCCTGTTAGCAGGCCTGGCCACGGGTGTTGGCGCTCTGGCGATCTTCCTGGTGCGCACGATCACCCACAAGCTCCAGGATGGCATGCTCGCTGCGGCTGCGGGGGTTATGCTGGCAGCCTCCTTCTTCTCACTTCTGCTCCCGGGGCTCGAATACGGCGAGACCATCACCGGCCATACCTGGCTGGCCGCGCTGATCGTGATCTTCGGCGTTCTCTCCGGAGCAGCCGCCCTGCTCTATGTGCACCAGAAACTCCCGCACCAGCACTTCGAGCTCGGGCGCGAGGGCTCGGACGCCTCCTACATCCGGGGAATCTGGCTGTTCACCATCGCCATTACCCTGCACAACTTTCCGGAGGGCATGGCGGTTGGCGTCGGGTTTGCCGGCGGCGATGTCCGGAACGGGTATGTCCTGGCGATGGGCATCGGACTTCAGAACATACCGGAGGGTCTGGCTGTCGCCTTTTCCCTGTTGGCTATAGACTATTCCCGCCTGAAGGCCTTCACCATTGCCCTCCTGACCGGGCTGGCCGAGCCAATCGGCGGTGTGTTTGGGGCCACCCTGGTGTGGCTGGCCGAGCCACTCATGCCCTGGACACTGGGTTTTGCCGCGGGCGCCATGCTGTTCATCATCAGCAACGAAATCATTCCGGAAACCCATCACCGGCAGTGGAAAATCATGTCCACCTTCTGCCTGCTGGCAGGGTTCGTTGTCATGATGTTCCTGGATGCCACCCTCGGCTAATCCATTCGTCCAATTCAGGGTGTATCGGGCGGGAATTTGCGTTACAAAGAGCTATCTCAACACAATAAAAACAAACCGGTCAGACATCATGAACGACAGAACCCGCTCGTCTTCCGGGCCATTCGACTACATCATCGTGGGCGCCGGCACCGCCGGCTGTCTGCTTGCCAACCGCCTGAGTGCCGACCCGAATAATCGGGTGTTGCTGATCGAAGCTGGCGGCCGGGACAATTACCACTGGATCCACATCCCGGTCGGCTACCTCTACTGCATCGATAACCCCCGCACCGACTGGCGTTTCCGTACCGAACCGGATCCCGGCCTGAACGGCCGCTCGCTGATTTATCCCCGGGGCAAGACCCTGGGCGGGTGTTCCAGCATCAACGGCATGCTCTACATCCGTGGCCAGGCCAGGGATTACAACCAGTGGGCCGAGATCACCGGCGAGGACGCCTGGCGCTGGGACAACTGCCTGCCCGACTTTATGCGCCACGAGGACCACTATCGCCTGGACGAGGGCGGCGATGCTGATCCGGAACACCACAGGTTCCACGGCCACGGTGGTGAATGGCGGGTCGAGCACCAGCGCTTGAAATGGCAGGTACTGGAAGACTTTGCCACCGCCTGCGTCGAGGCGGGCATTCCCCGCACCCGGGACTTCAACCGGGGTGACAATGAGGGGGTGGACTACTTCGAGGTCAACCAGCGCTCTGGCTGGCGCTGGAATACCGCCAAGGCCTTCCTCCGGGAAGCCGAGAAGCGCCCCAACCTCACCCTCTGGCATTCCACCCACGTGTTGGGTCTGGAAACGGAATCCGGTGGCTCCGGGCCCCGCTGCACGGGAGTTCGTGTCGAGCGGCCCGGGACCGGTGAAGTGGTTGCCAGGGCAGAGCGGGAAGTCATCCTCTCCGCCGGGGCAATCGGCTCACCGCAACTGCTGCAGCTGTCGGGCATCGGCCCTGCGGATCTTCTGAAACAACACGGTATTGATGTGGTCGCCGACCTGCCCGGCGTGGGCGAGAACCTGCAGGACCACCTGCAGATAAGGTCCGTGTACAAGGTCAAGGGCGCCACGACCCTGAACACCATGGCCAACTCCCTGATCGGCAAGGCCCGCATTGGCCTTGAGTACCTGCTCACTCGCTCCGGCCCCATGAGCATGGCGCCGTCCCAACTTTGCCTGTTCACCCGAAGCTCTGACGAGTACGAGCACGCCAATATCGAGTATCACGTCCAGCCCCTGAGCCTGGATGCCTTCGGCCAGCCGCTGCACAACTTCCCGGCCATCACCGCCAGTGTCTGCAACCTGAATCCGACCAGTCGGGGTACCGTGCGCATTCGCAGCAACGACCCGAAACAGGCCCCGGCCATCGCCCCGAACTATCTCAGCACACCCGAGGACCGCCGGGTCGCCGCGGACTCCCTGCGGGTGACCCGTCGTATTGCCGAACAACCGGCCTTCGCGCAATACCAGCCCGAGGAGTTCAAGCCCGGGCTGCAGTACCAGAGTGACGACGAACTGGCCAAACTGGCCGGGGATATCGGCACCACCATTTTCCATCCGGTGGGCACCACCCGCATGGGCCGGGCTGATGACGAGCTGGCGGTGGTGGACCCTCACCTGCAGGTGCGAGGCGTGGCAGGCCTGCGGGTGGTCGATGCCGGGGTGATGCCCACCATCACCAGCGGCAACACCAACTCGCCAACCCTGATGATTGCCGAGAAGGCTGCGCGCTGGATTCTGAACGGCGATTAGCAGCTGAATTGATTGCAGTTTCCAGGTTTTTTGATGGGAACGGGCTGCTAGAATTGGCAGTCCGTTTTACTTGCAAAGGACTGATCCGCAATGACCCTTGCCACCTGGCTCACCGTTGTCACCATCTGCATTCTTGGCGCCATGTCCCCCGGCCCGTCGCTGGCACTGGTGCTCAAACAGACCCTGACCGGTGGCCGGCGTAACGGTGTCATTACCGCCCTGTCCCACGGTGTCGGGGTGGGAATCTACGCCTTCCTGAGTATTCTCGGGCTGGCGGCCATCATTACCGCCTCCCCCACCGCCTTCTCGATTCTGCAATGGGGCGGCGCAGGTTACCTGGCCTGGCTCGGCGTCAAAGGCCTGATGGCAAAACGGCAGGAAAACGAGGAGTTGCCCGATGCACCGACCACCAAAAGCGCGGCCCGGGACGGCTTCCTGATTGCCTTCTTCAATCCAAAAATCGCTGTCTTCTTCCTGGCCCTGTTCAGCCAGGTGGTCGGCACCGACACCAGTCTGCTTGCGAAATTCGGCTATGCCGCCACAGCACTGATCATTGACACCAGCTGGTACCTGATCGTGGCCTGGCTGTTCTCCAACCCTCGCTGGCTGGATGCACTCCGGCAGCGGGCGGTCTGGTTCGAGCGGGTTTTCGGTGCAGTCCTGATCGGACTGGCCGGTCGCCTGGTGGTGGGAATCCTCAACGGGAAATAAGCCGGTCAACCGGCGAGTGCGACAATGTCCGGGTATTCCCGGATCTGAACCACACGCTCAGCCGGTTCCGCCGACGATATCCCGCACACTTCGTTCACCATTGCCTCCGCCACGGTCTCGGCCTTGATCGCCCGGTACTTGTCGAGGGGACCGATCAGCACCCGGTTCACCAGTGGCATGGCCATCTGGCCCAGTTCTTCGCCACCCCGGTGTTCCTGGCGGTCACCCAGCAGCAGGCTGGGGTGGTAGATGGAGAGGTAGGGAAAGTCCAGCGCGCGGACCGCATCTTCCAGCTCCCCTTTTACGCGGTTATAGAAAATGGTGGATGAGGAGGAAGCGCCGATGGCGGACATCAGGATCAGCGAGTTCACCCCGCACTCTCGCGCCAGTTTCGCTGCGGCCAAGGCATAACCGTAATCCACTTTCCGTAAATTGTCCTGGGAACCGGCTTTCTTGATGGTGGTTCCGAGGCAGCAGATCAGGGCATCCACGGCAAAGATATCGGCATGGGCGGTGAGATCATCAAAGTCCACCACATGCTGGTCCAGCTTCGGATGTTCCAGTGACATCGGTTTGCGCACCGGCACCACCACTTTGCTGATCGCTTCCCGGGCCAGCAACTGCTGTACCACCAGATGGCCGGTCAACCCGGTCGCCCCCAGCACCATCACGTTCATACCGCATTTCTCCCTGATCTTGTTTTTGGAATGCACGCTTTGAGTCTATCAGTCGGACGCATATAAAAAAGCACCGGGCAAAGCCCGGCAGGAACGTCTGCCCAAGGGCATTGATGTGCGCATCACGCACGACCGCCCGGCGCTACCTGGAATACCTGGTCGGCACCGGAGAGCTGAGCGCCGAGGTGAGCTATGGTAATGTAGGACGACCAGAGCGGCGATACTGTCTGAAAACCTAGCTGCCCTTTTTGCCGTTATCAGGACACACACCTTGAGACCACTGATCCTCGGCCTTCTCGCCCTTTTCCTGCTCACCGGCTGTCAGGAATCCCCGACCGGCCGCAACCAGCTTGCCCTCGTGCCTGATGCGGTCATGGCCGACATCGGCCAACAGAGCTTTGCCCAGATGAAAGAGCAGAATCCGGTGCAGGAAGACCCGAGGGTCAACCGCCTGGTGCAGTGCATCGCCGGCAAACTGGTGCGGGCAGCCGCCATCCAGTACCCGGCAGCACCCATGCCGGAAAGCTGGGAAGTGGTGGTATTCCGTAATGACACACCGAATGCCTTCGCCCTGCCCGGCGGCAAGATCGGTGTTCATACCGGCCTGGTCCGGGTAGCAGAGACCCCGGCGCAACTGGCCACGGTCATCGGCCACGAAGTGGCCCACGTGCTCGCCGACCACGGTAATGAACGATTGACCCAGGAACTGGGCCTGAAGGCTTCCCTGTTTCTCGTGGGACTGTTCACCGAAAGCGAAATTGCGGAGGACCAGCTCCAGAATGCCCTGGGCATTGGCGCCCAGCTGGGTATCACCCTGCCCTTCAGTCGAGCCCACGAATCGGAGGCAGATCTGATGGGGCTGGCCATCATGGCCCGGGCAGGTTTCAATCCGGAACAAAGCGTGGAACTCTGGCGCAACATGGCCCGGGCCTCCGGCGAACAACCGCTGGAATTTCTCTCAACCCATCCCAACCATGACACCCGCATTGGCGATCTGAGCGCCCACATGGAATCGGCAAATCAGCTTTTCCGGGCGGCAGTGCCAGCAGACTGCAACCTGTGAAAACGATTTCTCCTACCTGACCATTCTTGACTATGATCAATTAGTGAACAGCCAGCGTAATTTCCAAAGTGAAATGGCGAGGCATCAGGCATGGTGGAAAAACTGGATCATCCCGGCGGCACCCGGTTGTTACTGACCCCCAATCGCTCGTTGAGCTGGAAGGGCAACGTCCGGATCTGGATCGGACTGGTTATGCTCTCGGCGATCATCGGAATCGGCTGGGCGTTCGCAGGCGCCTGGATCATCCTGCCGTTTGCTGGACTGGAACTCATTGCCGTGGCTGCCGGCATCTATCTCACATCCCGCGATTGCCAGCGCAAGGAAGTCCTGACCATGGAGGGAGACGAGATCCTGCTGGAAAAAGGCCGGAAACAGAAAAACGCCCAGTGGAGCCTTCCGCGACCCTATACGCGTCTGCAGCTTAATGAGCCCGTCCACCCCTTTGCACCGGCCAAGCTCTTCCTGAGCCACCGAAACGATCGGGTATCCCTGGGTGGTTTTCTGAACGTGGAGGATACGGAAAGGCTGGTCGAAACCCTTGAGTCCCTCGGCTTTGTTCCGGAACGAAAACAGCCCGATCCGGAAATCGGGCTGTGGTTCTGAACATCATTCAACCCCGGACAACCGGTCATATACCCGCTCGATCACCTGTGGATGCCAGAGTAGCCGATAATGGCCGAGTCCCCGGGTGCGGAATATCTGCGCATTCGGCCACTTGCCAAAGACGATTTCGCTCTGACCGACCGGTATCTGCTGATCGTCCCGATCCACAAAAATGAGCGCACGGCCGGGCAGCTCCGGTGCCAGCGCATCGAACGAGAATTGCTCCCAGACAGATTCACCAAACCGTTGTTCCATACGCCCACGTTGTAATGCGATCAGTTCCGGCGAGAGGCCCAGCGTCCGACCGAATCCTTCAACCACCGAATCAAGGCCCCTCGGCGGCGCCAGTAGAAAAATGTGCTCGGCCTGAACGCCATCCGCCATGGCCCGCGCCAGGGCGAGACTTCCAATGGAGTGGGCGACGACGGCCTTGAGAGGGCCGAAGCTCTGGGCAACACGATGGACCGCCTCCGACATTTCAAACAGGTCGGTACGTAGCCCCTGCGCCCGCCCGTGGCCGGGTGCATCGAAGGTGACAACGCGATAGCCAGCTTTGACCAGAGGTCCCACGAACCCGCCGAACTGGATTCCCGCTCCGGACCAGCCGTGGATCATCAGGACCATCGGCCCGAATCCCCAGCTGTACACCGGAATGGTCTGATGTCCGACCCGAAGCTGGGTATAGCCCTCGGCCTCCTCATATAAAGACTCATAACGATTCGGTGCCGGCAGACGGTTGGGGGTAAAGAAAAGGTGTTCGACTGCGTTCCCGGCGAGCGCTGGTGAAACCCGGTGCAACCAGTTCATACCCTTGCCCAGCAGGGCAATTTTGCTGTTGGCAGGTGACATCACACGTCTGGTAACGCGGGTCGCATTTCGGGTACTGATACGAGAGTGAATGGTCATGGCAAGTCCTCCTTACCCGGAGGACTGGGTGCCCTCCTTCATCACAAGTCCAGAGTAAGGCTTGCCACTGCAGGATCGGAGTGTCATATTTGACACGTTAAGTGCGAAAAGGGCCACCTCATGATCAAAGTTGCCGTCGTTGCTCTTCCCTACTGTCACGGAAGTGGCATTCTCGGGATTATGGATTTTTTCGCGGCCGCGAATTTCTGTGATCAGTCTCCGGGCAACGCATCAGGCCCGCGATTCGATTGCCAGATAGTGACGGTCGACGGTTCCCCGGTGACCACCTACAGCGGAGTCAGTATTGCCCCGACAACCACCTGTGACAGTTATCAGCCTGACCTGGTGATCGTCGGATCAGCAATGGAGGCGGTCCTCGGCGATCGTCGCATCGATCAGTCGCTGGCCCGATCAGCTCCCCTGCATGGGTGGCTCCAGGAGGCATTTCGGCGCGGTGCGACCGTTGCCAGCGTATGCACCGGCAGCTTTGTTCTGGCTGAAGCAGGCCTTTTAAAGGAACAGGTAGCGACAACGCACTGGCGCGCCGCACCCGCATTCCGCCGCCGGTATCCGGAGATCCGGCTGGAAGCGGATCAGCTGCTGATCGACAACGGCCAGATCATCTGCGCCGGTGGTGCCACCTCCTTCATCGATCTTTGCCTCTACCTTGTGGAAAAGCTGGGCTCGCCCTCACTGGCCCTGGCTTGCAGCAAGCTGCTGATCATTGATGCCCGTCGTGCAGAGCAGACCCCCTACATGAGCTTTTACAGCAGCAAGGCACACCAGGACGAGGTGATTGAGCAGCTCCAGCACTGGCTGGAAGTGCATTATGCAGAGCCCCTGACCATAGACGAATTGGCGGACAAGGCAGGGTTGGGTGCCCGGACGTTCAAACGTCGGTTCAAGGAAGCCACCGGTGAAACGCCACTGCACTATGTCCAGCAGCTACGGGTGGAAGCCGCAAAACATCAGCTGGAGTCGACACAGAGGCAGACTGCCCGGATTATCTGGGACGTGGGGTATGAGGACGCAAGCTCCTTCCGGAGATTATTCAAGCGTACCGTGGGATGCACGATGGAGCAGTATCGTCGGCGATTCAGCTATGTGACACCGCGGCTGGCCGCCCATCCATAGGGACCCGGTCCTCCAGGACCGGGCCCGGCGTTTTAACTCATTGGTAACTGGCAACGATCGAATCAATCTCGCCCGCACTGCGAGCAGCATCAAGTGCGTTCTGGAGGTCTTGGACTACCTCCGGCGAGGTCTCCTTGCTCACCGCCAGGTACATGGGCGTTTCCCGGAAAACCAGTACCGACTTCAGACCCTCGATGTCGTGCTCTTCCTTCGCCACCAGCGGGCCAACCAGACCATCGGTTACCCACAGATCGGCCTGGCCAAGCACCAGGCGCCGGGCATTCACATCCCCGGACTGGCCCATGACCACATTGAAGCCCTTGCTCACCAGATAATCCGACATCACGTCACCCTTGTAGCCGGCGATGCGCAGGTCTTTGGCGTCTTCCAGAGTGGACAGGGTGATATCAGAATCCGGTGCCGCAAACAGGGTCCACTTGATGGACGCCAATGGACCAACCCACTGGAACTGGTCTTCCCGCTCATCGGTGCGGGCCGTGCAGAACAGACCATGGTTCTCGCGGCCCTGAACCCAGTCGTAGGCGTAGCTCCAGACCCGCATCTTCATGACGTAGTCATAATCCACCCGCGCCATCATGGCTTTTACCATGTCAGTACAGATGCCGGTAATCTCGTCCTCGCTGTGGGCAAAGCCCTCACCGGATTTGGAGGCGTTGTAGGGAGGATAGTTCTCGGTAAAGATATACAGGCGCTCGGCCGCCAATGCTGATGATGCAGTGCCGGCCAACACCAGGGTCAACAGTGCAGACCTTGCAGCCCGGAACAGGGAGCCCATGGTGGATGCAGTCATGACGCGCATTCTTTTATCCTTCTCGGCGATTCTCGTTGGATAGTGCGATAGGGGTGCGACTGGAGGTTTTAGCCAGTCGGTCTGGTAGTTTATGCCACTTGGGCCCTTATCATCGCGCTTTCGGCCCTGAAAGTCAGTGACAAAACGTATCTACGGAGCAATCACCTGAAGGGATTGGTATTGGCAGGATACATCCAGCGGCGTCTTGCCGGCGATGTCGCCATCCGCGGTTATTGTCTTGGGTTTGGGCGTGCGGACAGAGCAATGTTTTCCCCTTAGATGCACCAGGGTACTGGTTCGGGTCGGCGCCTCACGGTTGAGCCGAACCATCACGAACGTCAGCAACAACTGGGCCACTGGCCGCGGCTTTACTGCAATCACCTCAAGATAGCCGTCATCCGGGGCGGCCTCGGGAATCTCGTGGCCGCCGCCGAAACTGGTGCCATTGGCCAGGGCGATCGACAACCACCGCCCACGCACATAGCCTTTGCCGCAGCGAATCTCGGCCCGGAAGCCTCGCCTGGCATTCAGTCGTTGAAGCAGCTCAACCACGTAGGTGAAACGCCCCAATATTTTTTTCTTTGGCCCTCCGGATTCCCGGGCCGGGAGTGTTCCCAGCCCGACATGGGCGACATTCAGAAAAATCCGGTCACCAAAACGGGCAATGTCCACGTGCCGGCGGGCCCCGCGGGCAATAAGCCGGCACAGCTCGCCAGGATCCTCCGGAAGCCCGATATTCCGGGCAAAATCGTTGGCGGTTCCCGAGGGTAGAACCGCGAGCACGGCGTCTTTCTCAAGACAGACCCTGGCGCCAAAGTTCGCTGAACCATCACCGCCGGCCATCATCACCACGTCCCCCGGCTCAACTTCCGATGGCCAATGGTCATCCGCGATGTCCCTGCACTCAGGAGAATCCAGCCCAGCCATGGCAAGATGCTCTAACCAGAAGCTCCGGCCCCTCTCACCGTCACCTGCTCCTGAATTTGCCAGCAGCCAATAGGTCATGAGGCAAGACTCCTCAGGCTTTCCCCGGAGCCTTCACGGTCACCAGGGCCACCCCGGTAATCGCCACAAGCCCTCCGGCAATCGCCAGCGGCCCGAGACGTTCACCAAACAGAAGATAGGCTTCCAGCGCGGTTACCGGCGGCACCAGGTAAAACAGGCTGGCCACCTGGGATGCAGCGCCCCGGCGGATCAGCCACATCAGGATCAGGATCGCGCTGACCGACAAGCCGAACACCAGCCAGCCCAGGGCCAGCTTGAATTCCAATGTCCACTGCACCTCGCGGGTTTCCAGGGTGAACGCCCCGATCGCAAACAGAGTGCCTGCTGCTGCGTACTGGATCATGGTTCCGGAGACCAGATCCACACTGGTTCCATAACGTTTCTGATAGACCGTTCCCAGGGAAATGCCCAGCAGCGCCAGCAGGGCCCAGATCAGTGTATGGGGTGGAATACCCACCTCTGCTGAGGACGCCCCAAGCTTTTCTGTCAGCACCAGTGCCACACCAACCAGACCGAGGGCAAGACCAATCCACTGGCGCACGCTGACCGATTCCTTCAGGAAGATCACCGCCGCCAGTGCCGTTACCAGCGGCTGCAGTCCGACAAGCAGGGAAACCACCCCGGCCGACATGCCCTGGTCGATGGCGTAGAAAACGCCACCCAGGTAAAAGCCGTGCACGAGAATCCCGGTAACCGCCAGGTGCCCTGCCCCACGAAGGCCGGGCCAGCGGGCTTTCAGTACCAGGGCCAGGATTCCGAGCGGGATCAGGGTCAGCAGCATCCGGATCAGCAGCATGGTGAACGGTTCGGCGTAAGGCAGTCCGAACTTGCCACCGATAAACCCTGTACTCCATAACCAGACAAACAGCGCGGGAACGAAGAAGGTGTAAAAAATGGGGGGCATGGTCAGGTTCCGGTCTCCAGTATCTGCTTTAGCAGTACTCTAGAAGTTAGCAGACAAACAAAACAGATACAGGCACTGGACAGAGAAACCGGTACAGATGGCCGGCCTGGTCACCCGGGAAGTCGAATCTCAACCTCCGGAGCCTCACCATGCCAGTCGGCATCCCAGCTCACTTTGGGCTCGCCACCGGGCCGTGGCTCAATGGTCACGGTCACGGTACCAAAGCGGGTTGGCGCGGGGCCGAAGCGGATTGGTTTCTCCTGGGCCAGCCAACGCTCCGGGATGCCGGAGGCTAGAATCAGACGATTACCCTCCTCCCGGATAAAGCAGTTGCGGATCATCAGTACCCACTCGGCCGCCGCCCAGACATGATGGCCATCCCCCATGCAGCCGCCTCCGGTGGCCGGGTGGATGGCCTCCGGCCACTGACCGGTCGGAGACGCCATATCAGCCACGGCATCCATCAACTCCACATGGCGCCGATCACTAGCCCGCAGCAGGACCTGAGCCACATGAAGGGTCAGGTAGGCGTTCAGCCCGGAATGAATCATGTCCTGGTAGAACGCGCCATGGACAAAGCACCTGTCGATCAGGAAATCGGCACAGTCCAGCAGGCGCTCGTCATCCGGCTTCATCAGTTGGGTCGGATAGCCTGCCGCCAGGGACCCAATGGCACCAGCGTCCAGCCGGCGATAGGGTGATGCCGGCATACCCGGCCGGTGCAGGCGCTGCTCGCAACTGGCCAGGCTGCGCTCCACCGCCTGATTGAATTCCCGGGCTCCGGCGGCAAAGCTCTCGCTGGCCTCCCGGTCCTGATCCCGCAGCAGATTCGCCGCAGCGTTCAGGCCGGCAATACCCCAGAAGTCATCCCAGTAGTAATAATCATTCGGCCCCAGGTGTTCGGCACTGAATCCGGCGGGCAACAGTCCGGCATGTGGCGCATTCAGGTTGCCACTGAGTCGTTTCTTCTGGATCCAGCGCGCCCCTTTCATCACCGGCGCTTCCCAGCGTTCCGGCAGATCCCTACCGGTCAGCTGGCAGAACCGGTCAAGGATCCATAGCACTTCGCCGTTGGCATCCCATTCACCTTCCTGGGAGCGGAAATAGCCATCCCGCATCTGCCGATCCGGAAACTGGTTCAATGCCCGCTCGGCCCTCTCGGTCAACCCGACATTCAACAGGGCATGAATGATGAAGGCCGCGTCCCGGAACCAGAACCGCTTGTAGGTATAGGGCCCCGGATAGACATCCTTTGGAGAATGCAGGATCAGCGAGGTCACCGCGGCGTCATACAGGAACTGATACTTCTCATCCGGGCACTCCAGGCGCGCGGTGTCCTCCCGGACCCGATGCCAGGCATCCGGACCGGCCGGCGCCAGGCCCGACACCTCAAGGGGAATGCTGACCGTCAGTTCCGAAGGCTCCCCGGCCGTTACCGGGAACAGGGCGGCGGCGGTGACCATCCCCACATCACACTTGCCCTCAGTCTCCTGCTGCCGATCCATGAGGTGGATGTGCACATCACCTTGCTTGTAATCAGAGACATGGTGGGACGCAGGCGCCCGATCGAACTTCACCGTCTGCGTGCCGTCCACCAGCCAGCCGGTGCCGTCCTCCTCCAGCTGAACCTGCTGGATAAAGCTGATGCCCTCCGGATTGGCCGGCCGCAGGGATAACACCAGAGAGGCCGCCACGTCCGATTCGGCCCGCAGAGTGAGTTTGCATACCGGCCGACCGTTCTCGATGGCCACCCGGCTGCGGCTGGTCAGCTGCAGACCATCCTGAACCGTTTCGGTAACCACCACCGGAGTATCACCCAGCTCCTGCCACTGGTGCGCCTGTTTTGACCGGGAGGGCAGCAGGCAGCGCCCGTCCTCCGCCAGCAACCACCCGTCAAGAGACCAGCCATCGTACAACGGGGTCACCAATCCCCGGGGATCGACGATCGGCAACTCATCCACGTCCGGCTGTCCGATGGCCGTCCAGTTCCGGTTGGTGAGGTTGATATGGGTGATGGAGAAGGCTCTGGGCACAAAGGCCGTATCGGTCGGATCAAACTGACGTTCCACCCAGTACGGCCAGACCCAGTCCAGGTTGTGCTGGATGACCCGGCTGTTGATCAGCCCCCTGGCATGAAACACCACACCGGCGCGTAACAGCTCGATAGGCTCGCCCACCTCGGATGGCTGGGCAAAGCCGTGCAACTTGCCCAACAGCGTGATCGGATCAAGGAAACCATGTTTACGGGCCACCCGCTTGATGATGTAGCGCCAGGGCAACCAGTTCATCCAGCTCATTCGGTATCCTCCTGTGCCATGGGTTCGGTTTCCATCCGGTAACGGGCCAATGCTCGCCTGGCCAGACGATTCAGCAACACCACAGCCAGTATAGTGCCGAGAAAACCAGCCCCGTAGATGGTCCACTCCAGCGGTGTACGGGCGCTTTCCCGGACTCCCAGGGTGGACAGGTCGGCCGCCAGCGAGCCCAGGTAAACGTTGTGCAATGAGAAAGGAATCACCCCGAGAAAGGTGCCCGCGACAAAACCGGGAAATGAAAAGCTGGTCAGGCCGAACAGGTAGTTGGATACCTTGCCCGGAAAAAACGGGATCAGCCGCGTCAGCAATACGATCTTCCAGCCATGGGGTGCCATCTCATCGGTCACCACCGACAGCTTTGCCCGGTTGCGGATATAAATGTGGGCGGTCTCGCCAAAGAAATGCCGGGCAATCAGAAAGGCCAACCCGGCCCCGATGGTGGTGCCAATCACCACGTAAAGGGTGCCTTCGATCACTCCGAAAACGAAGCCGGCGCCGGTGGTCAGCAACACACCTGGCAGCAACAGCACCATGGCCGCAACCATGAGCACGATAAAGAACAAAGCCGCCCAGGCACCCTGCTCATCAAACCACCGCAACAGGTCGACGATCTGCTGGTGTACACCCAGGGCATACAGCATTCCGACGATAAGACCGACACCGGCAATACTGCCAGCCATCCACAAAAGCGGCGATCGGGTCCAGTTGGCTCGTGGTTTCGGTTCGGAGGCGGACACCAAACACTCAACTCCTTGCCAGAACTGAATTTTCGGGCGCAAATTGCCACCCGGACCAGCCTTTACCCTAACCCGGCTGCGCGACTGCTCTCAAAGCTTAAGCCCCTCGGATGGTACGTACCATCGTTTCAGGCTGACTTACTTGCTGGTCAGTATGGACTGCAGCTTGTGGGTCAGCTCTACCGCCTCGGTGCCCATCGGTGTCAGGTAGCCGCCGTCCTTCTGGCTGATCAGTCCCTTGGCGAACAGGCTCTCGGCGGCCCGGACCGTTTCCGGTGCAGCGGAATGGGCATGCACCTTGATACCCTCCTGCATGGAGGTGGAGGGAAACTGCAGTAACAGATTGAGCTCTGCAAGGTGGTTCGGCGAGAATGGCATGGCACTTCCTCTTTTTATGATTGATCTGTTTTCAGTCTAGGCTCAGGTCAGCACTTGGCAAGCACAGGGACGAAGCCAGCATGACAAATAACAGCGAAGACTTCCCGAATTATTACCTGCGGCCACTTCGACACCTGAACGTGTACCTTTCCGGACTCGTGAAGGGACGCCTATGGCTCAAAGTGTTGATCGGGATGGGGGCCGGGCTGGTGGTCGGAACCCTTCTCGGCCCCTCGGTCGGGCTGATCGAGCCGGAACGGGGCCGGTTGATCGGTAACTGGCTGGCATTTCCCGGTCACCTCTTCCTCGCCACCATACAGATGATTGTCATTCCGCTCGTGATCGCCTCTGTGGTCCGCGGCCTCGCCTCCAGCGAAGATCTTTCACAACTGCGCAAGCTCGGCATGCGGGTGTCCATTTTCTTCGTCATCACCACTGCCATCGCCGCTTCCATCGGGCTCTGGGTTGGTGGCCTGATTAACCCTGGGCGCATGCTGACCGGGCTGGCCACGCCAGCGGCGGAACCCTCTGACGAGGTGGTGAATGCCACAATGCCCAGTGTCGAGGATCTTCCCCAGACCCTGTTGGGGCTGCTCCCCGGCAATCCCCTGGATGCCATGGTGGAGGGTCAGATGCTGCAGGTAGTGATCTTCTCGATCATCGTCGGAATTGCACTCGTCAGCATGGCACCGGAAAAGTCCCGACCAATGCTGGACCTGCTTGATTCCCTGCAACAGGTCTGCATGACCGTGGTTAAATGGGCCATGCGCCTCGCGCCCTTTGCCGTCTTCGGTCTGATGGCCCAGCTCACCACCACCATCGGCTTCCGGGCCATGCTGGGCATGGGCTCCTACGTGCTGACCGTCCTGCTGGGACTGCTGATATTGCTGGGATTTTATCTGCTGATCCTCAAGCTTCTGGTGGGCCAGCGGCCATTGCAGTTCCTGAAGGACAGCCGTGATGTACTGCTGCTGGCGTTCTCCACCTCCAGCTCAGCCGCAGTGATGCCACTATCCATCCGGACTGCTGAAGACAAACTGGGGGTTCGGCCCTCCATCTCCGAGTTCGTGATTCCCCTGGGCGCGACCATTAACATGAACGGCACCGCACTCTACCAGGCGGTGGCAACCGTGTTCCTGGCCCAGGTCTATGGCATTGACCTTGGCTGGGGCAGCATGGCGCTGGTGGTTGCCATGGCGGTCGGCGCGTCCATCGGTTCACCGGCCACACCCGGCGTTGGCATCGTCATCCTTGCCATGGTGCTCCAGACCGTAGGCATACCGCCAAGCGGTATCGCGCTGATCATGGGGGTGGACCGCATTCTGGACATGTGCCGCACCGCCATCAACGTCACCGGTGACCTGGTCACCTGCCGGCTGATGGAAAACTGGTCCGGCACCCGGTTACCACCGGAACCGGCGCCAGCCGATTCATAACCGCAACAAATCGCATCAGTCGGGTTACAGTTAATGAGACCCTGGCCCTTTGCCACAGGGCCAGGGACTGAAATAATAGGCTACTCGATTATCACTGGCAGTTACCGGTTTACTCTGGACCATGGCAAAACGATCACGAATTCCCTCTCTCGCGCTTACCCTGTTGATGGTCTCGGTTGCCATGCCGGCGCTGGCCGATGGCATCAAACGCATCGTGCATCCGGATGGCTCTGTCGAGTACACCAACACCAAGAGCCCGGACGCCCCGATTGCCTCCACCGGCAACGAGACCGTCTATCGCTTTACCGATGAAAACGGTGTTGTTTCCTACAGCAGTATCCAGCCAAACAATGCCACGTTCGATGTTATCCGCTTTCACTGTTACGCCTGTGATCCGAATTCGAAAGTCGACTGGCGCAAGACGCCGCTGTTCCTCCAGCCTTACCAGCAGGAAATCCGGACTGCGGCCAGTGAGTTCGACGTCGACCCGGCCCTGGTCCGGGCAGTCATTCACGCCGAATCCGCGTTCAACCCCAAGGCGCTATCTCCCAAGGGCGCCCAGGGCCTGATGCAACTGATGCCGGGTACCGCTCAGGAACTAGGCGTGGTCAATGCCATGGTGGCGGCCGAAAACATACGTGGAGGGGTAAATTATCTGGCCCGGATGCTGGAGCGTTTCAACGGGGACATTCGCCTGGCAACCGCTGCCTACAACGCAGGTCCTGGCGCCGTTACCCGTTACAAAGGCGTTCCTCCGTATGCTGAAACCAAGGCCTATGTGGAGCGGGTGGGCATTCTTCACGAGCGGTACGCTGCCAACTGACCGCTTCCGCAAAACAAAAAACGCCGCGCGGGTTTAGGCCCGGGCGGCGTTTTTCATTCAGGATGGCGTTACTCAGCCGAGGCAATCAGGCTGGCGTTACCACCGGCTGCAGTGGTGTCCACACACAGGTGCCGCTCGATCACGTAGCGCTGATCCAGCTTGTGCTCGGTGATGATCGGCAGAAGGGCGCCGTCGCGCTTGGCCAGAGCCTGGCGGTACTGCTTCAGCAGCGGCTTCTCGGCCACGCTGACCACCGCCTCGAAGCCGGACAGCTCAGTCAGGGCGTCCGGATCAAGCACGCCGTTGACCGCCACAATGGGCAGGCCGGACTTGGCGGCATCCGCCACCTTCTTCTCGGCATCCGGCGCAATGACCACAACCTGGTTGCCCTGGGAAAGCGCGGTTGCGGCCTGTTCCATGGCTGAGTCCGCATCCGGCCCCAGGCACAGGATCACGCCCCGGGCATGGAAGGACAGGTGGTTCTGCTCGCCGGTGGGCCCGGGCATTTCCAGGTAGCCCTTGTCCATGGGCGCCGGAACCTCACCGAAGAACGGCTTCAGGGTTTCCTGACGTTCCTCCGGCTTGGGTGCCTTGACCGATGCAACCTGGTTGATCAGCTTCTGTGCCTTGTCCGCACCGATAACCTTGTCGCTGGAGCTGGACTGCTTCTCGACAGTCTCCCCTTTGATGAAACGACGAACGTACAGCGGGCCACCCGCCTTCGGTCCGGTGCCGGAGAGGCCTTCACCACCAAACGGCTGGGAACCGACAATGGCGCCGATCTGGTTCCGGTTCACATAGGTGTTACCCACGTGGATCCGGCTGGCGATGTGCTCTATCCGGCGGTCGACCCGGCTGTGGATACCGAAGGTCAGGCCGTAGCCCTTGGCATTGACGGCGTCCACCACCTTGTCGATGTCCTTCGCTGCAAAAGTAGCCACGTGCAGTACCGGGCCGAAGATTTCTTCCTCGAGCTCCTCGATGCCGCTGACCTTGAGCACCGCCGGGGAAACGAAACGTCCCTTGCTCGGCACTTCCACTTTCTTCAGCAGCTTGCCTGCCTGCTCGAACTTGTTGCAGTGGTCGACAATCTTCTTCTGCGAGGGATCATCGATCACCGGGCCGACGTCAGTGGACAGCTGCCACGGATCACCGATACCCAGTTCTTCCATGGCGCCATAGAGCATCTCCAGCAGGTTATCGGCAATATCCTTCTGGACGTAAAGCATCCGCAGTGCGGAGCAACGCTGCCCGGCACTCTGGAATGAGGAAGCCAGCACATCCCGCACCACCTGCTCCGGAAGCGCGGTGGAGTCCACGATCATGGCGTTCAGGCCACCGGTCTCCGCCACCAGCGGCGCGTCCGGCGCCATATGCTCGGTCATGGCGGTGTTGATACGCTGGGCGGTGGCCGTGGAGCCGGTGAAGCACACACCGGTCACGCGGGCATCGGAGGTCAACGCGGAACCCACGGTGGCACCGGTGCCAGGCAAAAGCTGAATTGCATCCCGGGGAATACCGGCCTCGTGCATCAGCTCAACCGCACGCACGGCCAGCAGAGATGTGTGCTCGGCGGGCTTGGCCACGACCGCATTTCCGGCCGCCAGGTTGGCCAGGATCTGGCCGGTAAAGATCGCCAGCGGGAAGTTCCACGGCGAAATACAGCACATGACGCCACGGGCCTCGCCATCCTTCTCGTAACGAATGCCTTCATTGGCGTAATACATGGCGAAGTCGACGGCTTCACGGATTTCCGCCACCGCATCCAGCAGGGACTTGCCGGCTTCACGGGTGGTCAGGGCGAACAGCTCGTGGGCATGCTCCTCGTAAAGATCACCCACCTTGCGAACACAGGCCGCACGTTCCTCGGCAGACCTGGCTGACCAGCCCTTGAAGCCCTCCTGGGCCGCGTCCAGGGCGGCGCTGATATCAGCTTCGGAAGTAAAGGTGATATGCCCCACCAGGTCATCCGGGTTGGCCGGGTTACGGACCTCGTGCACCTCATCGCTGGAGGATTCCACCGCCAGCACGGGGCCACCCTTCCACTGGTGCTCCCGGAACTTGCCGCGGCCTTCCTCGATCTCGGCGATAGTCACCGGATCCGTAATATCCCAGCCCTTGGAGTTGCGACGCTGGTCACCGAAAATCTTCGCCGGCGGCACGATGGCCTTGCTGGAGATGTTCTCGCCCAGTGCCAGGACCGCGTCGATAGGATCCTTGGCAATTTCTTCCGGGGTGATGCTGGTGTCAACGATCTGGTTCACGAAAGAACTGTTGGCGCCGTTTTCCAGCAGGCGCCGTACCAGGTAGGCCAGCAGGTCCTTGTGGGCACCGACCGGTGCGTAGATCCGGCAGGGTACGCCGCTGTCCTGCAGTACCTGATCGTGCAGGGACTCACCCATACCGTGCAGGCGCTGGAATTCGAACTGAGAACGGTCAAGATCCTTCGCCAACTCCAGAACCGCCGACACAGAGTGTGCATTATGAGTGGCGAACTGCGGATAGATGCGGTCAGTCATGCCCAGCAGCTGCTTGGCACAGGACAGGTAGGAAACATCACTGCAGGCCTTGCGGGTGAACACCGGAAAATCGGTCAGACCCATCACCTGGGCACGCTTGATTTCGGCATCCCAGTAGGCGCCTTTTACCAGCCGCACCATGATGCGGCGATCCAGCTTCTCGGAAAGCGCATACAGCCAATTCAGGGTCTGGGCGGAGCGCTTGCCAAACGCCTGAACCACCACACCAAAACCGTCCCAGTTTTCCAGCTCAGGATCGGAGAGGATGGCTTCGATGACATCCAGAGACAGGTCGAGACGATCCTGCTCCTCGGCATCGATGTTGAAGCCCATATTCGCGGCCGCCGCCTTTTTGGCCAGTTTCAGGGCGCGGGGCATGAGCTCATTCATCACCCGCTCCTTCTGACCATACTCGTAGCGGGCCAGCAGCGCGGATAGCTTCACGGAAATGCCCGGGTTGGTGCGGACATCGCCTTCGCAGTTTTTGCTGATGCTGTCGATGGCGTCGGAATAGGCCTGGTAGTAGCGCTGCGCGTCGGCATCGGTACGGGCGGCTTCACCGAGCATGTCATAAGAGTAGGTGTAACCACGCTCAACGTAGTACTTGCCACGGTCCTGGGCTTCTTCGATGTCGCGACCCAGAACGAACTGGCGCCCCATCTCCTTCATGGCCTGCCCGGCCACGGTGCGAACCACCGGCTCGCCCATACGCTTGACCAGCTTGCGCAGGGTCTCGCCCACGCTCTGGCGCTCGGAGTCCTTCAGCAGGTTGCTGGTCATCAGCAATGCCACGGTCGCGGAGTTGATCATCCCGGACTGGGCCTTGCCTACGTGGGCGCCCCAGTTGCCGGAGGTGATCTTGTCTTCGATCAGATCGTGGATGGTGAGGTTATCCGGTACCCGAAGCAGGGCCTCGGCCAGACACATCAGGGCAACGCCTTCCTTGGTGGTGAGTCCGTATTCCGCCAGGAACTTCTCCATGATGGTCGGGCGGGCATTCTTGCGGACGCTACGCACCAGTTCTGCGGCACGGGCGGAGATCGCCTCGCGCTCGGACTGGGACAACTGGGCGTCAGCAATCAGTTTGTGAATCACCGCGTGCTCGTCCGCCAGATAGTTCTGCCGGATCGCCTGGCGATGCTCGTTGAGGTCAGGATTCACTGACTGCTGTGTCATAGTTGTACCCTCTTCGCTGTTTGTCTTGTATCGCTCGCATTTTACCGAGAATGAAAAAGACGATTTGCCCATAAAAATACATAGGGCAACACATTACGACTTTTTTAATAAATCAAAATCCACCAAAGAACTATGAAAGTGTCACGTTATAGCCATGCTGCCCTTTGTCATGGATCATAGCGCCTCCCTGGAAAGCTCCCTGAGCACGCTGTGTGCCACTGAAAACACCGCACAATCCACGTCGTTGGCGGCCTGCATATCCCCGAGCACCCGCTCCCAACGGCCCAACAGCGGCTGCCTTGCACTTCGCCAGGATTCCAGCTTTGCCTCCGGAGTAGGAACGTCGCCCTCGGCCGAATCGCCCTGAGCCAGCACGGAGGTTGTCAGGCCCCGCAACTGCTGGTCCAGTTCATCCCGATAATGGACCGTTGCCAGCACCTGCCAGTGCCCATGGGCCCGATAGCCCCGCATTTGCCGGTCCAGCCAGGTCAGGTTCAGACTCTCCCCCAACCGGAAGTAAACCCAGGCCACGAACTCCAGATCCTGCCCGAGCTGGCTTGAGATCTCGATCATGTCCATCAACCAGTAACGGCTCTCAGCCGAAGCGCAGTAAGCGGCTAACGCTTCCGGCACCTCTTTTTCCCTGTATTCAGCATAGTGGCCATACCACCGACTTTCAGGTATGACCGAAGACAACCGCTCGATGGAGGCCAATACATCCGACAAAGCCCCCCGGTACCGGGCCTGACAGTCAGCCGGGTCCAGGTGGTTGCGCCGGTTGTGCAGCAACCAGGCGGTGCTTCGGGTGACCAGGTGAATGACATCGCTGAAAAGGTCAGCCTGCACCGACGCATCAACCCGGCCATCCAGTTTTTCAATGGCTTCCCATTGCCGGTCTACGTCGTGGATCTCGACTGAGATCAGGTAGGCGGCGGCGATGCGGCCTGCATCGGCTCCGGTGGTATTGCGGATCCGCTCCACCCAGGTGATACCCATGCGATTGACGATGTCGTTGGCAATCTGGGTTGCCACGATTTCGGCTCGCAGCGGGTGCGCCTCGATGGCCTCCGGGAATGCTTCGCGCATGGATACCGGAAAGGCGGAGAAAAGCGCCCGGGAAAACCGTGGATCCCGGACAATCGGAGCGGCCATGAGTACCTGTTTGAGCTCTATCTTGGTGTAGGACAGCAATACCGAAAGCTCGGGTCGGGTCAGCCCTCCGGAGCGTTCACGCAGCTCATCATCGTCCGGCAGGAATTCCAGTGCACGGTCCAGCCGCCCATCCGATTCAAGCCGACGCAGCAGACGCTCATAACCGTCTCGTGATCCGACCTTGCCGGTGCAGGCCAGACTGAGCGCCATGGCCTGGCGATAATTGTTGCGTAGTACCAATTCCGCCACTTCCGGCGTCATCGCCCGGAGCAGCTGGTTACGCTCGCCCAGCGTCATTTCATCCCGGGCAACACGCTCGTTCAGGAGGATCTTGATGTTCACTTCATGGTCGGAGCAGTCCACTCCGCCGGCGTTATCGATAAAGTCAGAATTTGCAGAACCTCCAGCCAGGGCAAAGGTTACCCGACCCCGCTGGGTGACACCGAGATTGCCCCCCTCACCCAGCACACGGCAGCGCAACTCGGGACTGTCGACCCTGAGTCCGTCGTTGGCCCGGTCCCCGACGTCGTCGTGGGACTCCGAGGACGCCTTGATATAGGTGCCAATGCCGCCGTTCCAGATCATGTCCACCGGCGCACGGAGCAGCGCCCGGATCAGTTCGTTGGGTGCCAGACGCTGGGCATTGATGCCCAGAAGCGAGCGCATTTCGGGTGATAACGGAATCGACTTGGCGGAGCGGGCAAACACACCCCCGCCTTTGCTGATGAGGCTTCGGTCATAATCGGCCCAGCTGGAGCCCGGCAATGCGAACAGACGATTGCGCTCGGCAAATGACGCCTCTGCATCCGGGGATGGGTCGACAAAAATGTGCTGGTGATTGAACGCACCCACCAACCGGATATGTTCCGACAGCAACATGCCGTTGCCGAATACGTCACCGGCCATGTCGCCGATGCCC
This sequence comes from Marinobacter pelagius, assembly GCF_900114925.1. GTDB lineage: Bacteria > Pseudomonadota > Gammaproteobacteria > Pseudomonadales > Oleiphilaceae > Marinobacter > Marinobacter pelagius. The sequence continues at coordinate 278,036 of NZ_FOUR01000003.1, forward strand.
ACCACGGTGAAATCCTCGGCCTGGGTGTCCAGTCCCTTCTCAAGGAAATGGCGCTTCACCGATTCCCAGGCACCCCGGGCGGTAATGCCCATCTTCTTGTGGTCATAGCCTTCACTGCCGCCGGAGGCAAAGGCATCGCCAAGCCAGAACCCGTACTCCCCGGCCAGGTGGTTGGCGATATCGGAAAACGTCGCCGTCCCCTTGTCTGCGGCCACCACCAGGTAGGGGTCGTCGTCGTCATGGCGGACCACGCTGGCAGGCGGTACAACAGCGCCGTCCTCAAGATTATCGGTAAGATCAAGCAAGCCGCGAATGAAGGTCTGATAACAGGCAATACCCTCAGCCCGAAGCGCCTCCCGATCACCCTCATCAGGCGGCTGCTTGACGACAAAGCCGCCCTTGGCACCCACCGGCACGATCACCGAGTTCTTGACCTGTTGTGCCTTCACCAGCCCCAGAATCTCGGTCCGGTAATCCTCGATACGATCGGACCAGCGCAAGCCACCGCGGGCAACCCGGCCGGCTCGCAGGTGGACGCCTTCCACCCGGGGCGAATAGACAAAGATCTCGAAACGGGGCCGGGGTTTGGGAATGTCGGGCAGCGAGGATGGGTCAATCTTGAAGGACACGTAGCCCTTTGGCTGGCCGGTTTCCTCCGGCTGGTAGTAGTTGGTTCTGACCGTGGCCTGGATCAGGGCATGGAAGCGACGAAGGATACGGTCATCATCCAGGCTTTCCACCTGTTCCAGCGCAGCAAGGATCTCCTTCTCGATTGCCTCGATACGCTGGGCTCGCTCTTCGGCCTCCACATCTTCCGGTTCAAATCTGGCCCTGAACAGGGAGACCAGACTGGCGGTGATATCGAGATGGCGGGCCAGCGTGTCGGCGATAAAGGGCTGGCTGAAGCCAAAACGCAGCTGCTTGATGTAACGCGCGTATGCCCTCAGCAACGCGACCTCCCGCCATCCCAGGCCTGCCGCCATGACCAACTGGTTGAACTCGTCGTTCTCGGCAAAACCGTTCCAGATTTCCCGGAAAGCTTCCTGAACGAGGGGCTTCGCCGTCCTGAAATCGGCATTCCGGCACCGGGAATGAAACGCCACCGTAAAGTCACTGACACCAAAGGCCTCACCATCCCGACGCCGGATTGCGTAGGGATGCTCACCCAGAACCCGCATCCCGAGATTCTCCAGGATAGGAATCACATCCGACAGGATCACCGGACTGCCCTGGCTGTATAACTTGAAGCTCAGCTGGCCTGCGGCGTTATCGCCGGAATTATAGAAGCCCATGGGCACATCGGAACTGATGGCGATGGACTGGATCTGGCGAATGTCTTCCAGGGCTTCGGCCACCGGAAAGCGGGCCCGATACGCCGAAGGGAAACTGCCACTGAAAAGCTGGGCATAACGCCCGCCGAGGGTGTCGCCAAAAATCGTGACAAGCTGGCTGTGGAGGTCATCGTCCCATGATCGGGATTCCTCCATCATTTTCGCCACTACCTGGCGAAGATCGAGTGAGTCATCGGCTTCGACATTCTGCTCATCAAGGGCATTGGCAAGCTGTTCCAGCAGGCTTTGTTGTTGTACTGAGCGGGAATCGGTCATCAATCTTCTCCGGGCGGTATCCACAGGGCGATACGGATTCATGCCAATCCAGTATACTCAAGACCCGAAAGTCACTTTGACCATATAGTTTCAAAACGCAGGAAATTCGCTTATATTGGAATCTTTACATAGACATTAAGCTTGGCAGGAGACCAAATTATGGTCGAACTGGATAGAATTGATCATTCGATTATCAGGGAATTACAGAAGAATTCCCGGATCACCATCACCGAACTCGCCACGCGGGTGGGTCTCTCCAAGACACCCTGCCAGGTTCGCATGCGGCGACTGGAAGATCAGGGCTACATCACCGGCTACACCGCCCTGGTAAACCATACCAAGCTGGGACTGAGTCACGTTGCCTTTGCCCACGTCACCCTTTCCGACACCAGCAGCAGTGCACTCGCCGCCTTTAACGAGGCCGTCAAGGAAGTTTCCCTGGTGGAGCAGTGCCACATGATGGCAGCGAACTTTGATTACCTGCTGAAGATCCGGACACGTAACATGGCCGAGTACCGGCAGGTACTCGGGGAGCAGATCTCCAGCCTGCCCCACGTGCTGCAGACCAGTACCTTTGTGGTCATGGAAAATGTGAAGGACACAGGCATCTGAACAAAGGAAGAGAACGATCAGCTGACAGCCTCAAGCCCGAGCTCATGCTTGTACAACACATTGCCCAGCCCCAGCACGATCCGTTCCACGGAGACATCGGCAGACACGGGACTCTCACCGGGTTTTGACCGGGCTTCCAGGATCAGCACCATCCTGAGCAAGTCCAGAAGTCGGATGACCAGGTCCAGGATGTCGAAGTCGTCCGGCGCTGCCGCCATCTCGCGAATCACAAACGCTTTCGCGGACTCAACAATGAACGCCTGATGGGCGTCGAGGGCACGGGTGTCCAGAGTGCGGACCGACTCGAAGCGCTCCTCCCGCTCCCGCCGGATCGCCTCCATGCATAGATCCCGGGAATGCTCCGGAGACTCCTCCTGGCGCAACAGGCCGGCCAACCGGAAATCCACCGTGCCCTCATGGCGCAGCTCCTCGAATTCTTCTTCGAGGCTCTTGCGGGCATGGGGCAGATACTTGCGAACAGCCCGTTCCCGGGCCGCGATCAGGTCATCGAGGGACGCGGCGTTCACCATGCCGGTCATGACCTGCACGCAATACACCAGGTGTTCCCAGATCTCCGTCGTGATCCGCTCCGGATCGGCAGGCAACACCCGGGCAATGGAAACAAAGCGGAAATACAGCGTGGTGACTTCCTGTTCGCTGAACCCGGATGTCCGGATAATCTCGGGCAGACCGATACGCTCCACGTCTTTGAGCAGGCGTGGAAGCAGGATCAGCACGTAGTGCCGGGCACCTTCAGACAGGATTGTCATAACAACGGACCTGCACGAACTCTCGCAATCGGATAATCTCCATGGGCCGGGCAATAAGCCCCTTACTCACACCATAGCCGATAACCACACATTTTCATGATGCCGATACCTGAAATCCGGGGTGAAATTGTCCACGTGACCCGGGATGCCCTGGGCAACATCCTGGTCATTGACGACCGCAAGCACCGGGTACTGAGCTTTGACTCCATCTTCGAGCAGAGCAAGATCGCCCGGGCCACGCCGTACCTGCCAGTGCATGAATACAGCCGCGCCATGCTCATACCCGCGGCGTTCACCGAGCCGGCCCATGTGACCGTGCTCGGCCTTGGGGGAGGTGCCCTGGCCCACGGCCTGTATCGACTGTTTCCGGAGTGCCGGGTTCACGTCATTGAGCTGCGCCCGAAAGTCCTCGAAATAGCGCGGGAGTGGTTTGCACTGCCGGATTCCGATCGGATGGAGGTCACCATCGCCGATGCCCGCAAGGCGGTCGCGGAACTCCCTCCGGCCAGTACCAATATGATCTTCACCGACTTGTACAACGCCGATCGCATGAGCCCCGCCCAGGCCCAGCGCCGATTCATCAAGGATTGCTGCACCGCGCTCACCGACAATGGCTGGCTGATCCTGAACTACCACAAGGTCCCGGATGAAAGCGGCAGTCTGTTCCGGGAACTGGTGCGCCAGTTCCCCTGCCTGCTGTACTTCCACAGCAAGACCAACAACACCGTCATTTACGGCTGCAAGGAACCTTTCTACCCCTGGCCCCTGGATGTACCGCACCTGAAGGAATTGGAGGAACGTTTGCCCATCGGCTGGCGCAAGCTGATGAAGAAGCTTTCGATGGTGGAGGACTGAGCCGGAATCACAGGTTCTTCAGATAACCCAGCCCCAACTGCCCCATCTGGCGACTGATCCAGTTAACCCGCTCCCAGACATACGCCGATGGCTGGTCTGCGCGGAAAACCTTGGGGTTGGGCAACACCGCAGCGAGCATGGCGGCCTCGGTTCGGGACAACTGGTTTGCCGGAATCCCGAAAAAGACCCGGCTCGCCGCCTCGACTCCATAGATACCCGGCCCGAACTCCGCAATGTTTAGGTAGACCTCAAGGATACGCTCTTTCGGCCACAACACCTCCAGGGTAACCGCAAGCCCCGCCTCCAGGGCTTTCCGGACAAAACTCCGGCCATTCCACAGGAAAAGATTCTTCGCGGTCTGCTGGGTAATGGTGCTGGCACCACGCAGCCCCTCACCCTGGATGTATTCCTCCAAGGCGCTGTGAATAGCGCTGAAATCCACGCCCCATTGCTCCGGGAAACGCTGGTCCTCACTGGCAACAACGGCCAGGGGCATCCAGGGTGAGATCTGTTCGTAGGGGACCCACTCCTGGCGGATATCCTGATCGGGATGATCGAGCCAGTACCCGATTATGAAGGCTGAGGTCGGCGGGTTCACGAACCGGAACAGAAGCAGCAGGAGCACCGAGGCGGCGAGCGCCCCCAAAAAGCTCCAGGCCAACCAGCGGAAGGCTTTTCGAACCAAGGATTCAGGCCTCCGGCGCGCCATTGTAGAATTGCTTTTCGAAGGCATCGGTTAAAATGGGCTTGGCAGGTCTCTCTGGCATGGATGCCATACTCTTCCGGAAATCTGACGAGGCATTACTATACCGGGCAACCTTGCACCAAAACACCGGCTACAGATTACCTGATCGTTAGTATGATTAAGCTATGAAACTCTCACGCATCCTCAGCAATCAGAACGGCATCAGCCGCCGCCAGGCCAATCTTCTGCTTGCTGCCGGCCGTGTTCGCGTTGATGGCGAAATCTGCCGGGACGGTGGCCTCGAAATAAGTCGATTCCGGGAGGTCTGCATTGATCAGGAGCTCATACAGCGCGCGGCCCCGGCCTATTACCTGATGTTGAACAAACCGGCTGGTTATCTGAGTGCTACCGAAGATCCGGTGCATCCCACCGTGATGGAACTGATCGAGCCCACCCTGCGCGATCACCTGCACATCGGCGGCCGCCTGGACCGTGCCAGCACCGGACTGTTGATCCTGAGCAGTGACGGCCTGTGGTCTCGGCGATTGACCGAGCCCAGGGTAAAGATCCCCAAGGTCTACCGGGTCACCACCGCCTACACGATTTCTCCTGAGACCGCCGACCGCTTCGCCGAAGGCATCTGGTTTGGCTACGAACAGCTCAGAACGTCTCCGGCCCGACTGGAACAGATGGGGCCGACAGAGGCGAGGCTTACCATCTACGAGGGACGCTACCACCAGGTCAAGCGCATGTTCCATGCGGTAGGCAACCGGATTACCTCATTGCACCGGGAAAGCATGGGCAGGCTGGTGCTGGATCGGGAACTTGCCGTCGGCAACTATCGGCCTTTGACCAGCGATGAGATCAGCTCGGTGTTTTGACCATCGAAAGCACAGAAACGAGGCTCAACCCTGCCCGGAGAGTCTCCGATCCACCCAGGAGTGATAAAGCCGTGCCAATAGAGGACGAATCACCGGCAGGCCAATCAACCAGGCCAGCGGCTTCAGTACCGGGACGCGGGACATCAACAGGATGTAGGCGTCCATCTCCCGGTGAATGGTGCCTTCACTGTCTTTCACATGCAGCTCACGTAGAGCGCTGTCCGGATCGATACCTTCCTGGCGCAACACCTCATCACGGCCGGTAATATCCAGCCACTCAACGGACTCGCCGGTCTTCCCGGCCAGCTTTTCATACCACCGGCGATCCTTGATACAGGCAGGGCATGAACCGTCGTAGTACACCACGAGTTTGCCAGAGGAATGCTTCATAGCGTCCTCCCCCAAAGGTTGGGAATGACACTATTACCCTAACACGAAATCAGGGCGCGGGTGCCGGATTGCCAGCGACTGAAACCAGGCCCGGCAACGTACCCTCGCCCTGATGGTGCAGATCAGGCCCGGCTCAGGAACTTCCGCTCTTCCACGTTGATCTTGATGCGGTCACCGGTGGAGATGTGCTCGGGCACCTGAACCACGAGGCCCGTGGTCAGCCTGGCCGGCTTGGTCCGGGCGGTGGCGGAACCACCTTTGACAGAGGGGTCGGTTTCTTCGATCTCAAGTTCGACCGTCGGCGGCAGGTCGAGGGCCACCGGGGAATCGCTGACGAGAATAACCATCAGCCCTTCAGTGTCCTCGCTGATGAACAGAAGCTCGTCGGCGATTGCTTCCTTGTTGAGCATGTACTGGGTGAAATCCTCAGTATCCATGAAGACGTACTCGTCACCGTCGGCGTACGAGAAGGTGGCCGGCCGGCGAACCAGGTCGGCCTGGTTCAGCATGTCGGAGTCCTTGAAGGTTTCGTCCAGCTTCTGGCCGGTCACCACATCGTACATACGCATGCGGTAAAGGCTACCTCCGGCCCGCCCCTGGGGCACGGAGCGCTCGATATCCTTGACGAAGTAAACCCGTCCCTCGTACTCAACGGCCTGATTCTTTTTGATTTCACTGGCTTTTGGCATTGCTTGTGGTCCCGAAAAAAATGAAAACTAGGGAGCCTGATATACCACGACTTCGGACGATAAGCGATAGCGACAATCAGGCAGAGGCGATAACCACAATGCCCATGACTATCGCCGTCACCCCCACCCCCTTCGCCAACCACTCGCCACCGGGCACCGTTTTCTCGAGCAGAACGATGACCGCAAGGGCTGCAATTACCAACAGATCCATGACACCGCCAACAAACAGGAGGGCCATCAACGCGCCACAGCACCCCACACAGTAAGCCCCGTGGATAATGCCCATCTTGAATGCCCCGCTCAGGCCCGGGCGCCAATGACGGGTAATGAAAAACAGCGGGCCCCGGCAATGCTTCAGGCATGCCTGCTTGAGAGAGGAAAACTGGTAAAGGCCTGCGCCAATCAGGATGATTCCGCTTAGAACGACACTCTGGCTGCGCATCATGGGGCTGAGCAATGCCCACTCTTCAAGCCGCCATTGCAGGGTCGTGGCAACCAGGCTGAACAGTGTCCAGAGAAAGAAATAACCGGCACAGAACAGTCCGGTACCCAAGGCTTCCCGAGCCAGTTTGTTGGTCCTGGCCACCTGGCGGTAAAGCAGGACCATGGGAGCCGCACTGGGAACCATCATGGCCACCATCATGACGCTCCACATCACGAACATCATGACAAAGTAGGCAGGTGTCCACTCTCTGAGCATCATGGAACCGCCCGCTGACATGGCAGACATGTCAGCCGCCATATCAAACAGGTACCACCAGCAAACACCCGCAATCGCCAGCAGTGCCGCCAGCGTAACCAGTGACGCCCGGGGCATGCCCCGGGCGTTTATCCCGACCATGTGTCTCACCCGAAACTATCGGTAGACGCCGCTGGGGCCAATATCCAGATGCGACAGGTGGCAGTGTGTGCCATCAAACCCCATGGGTACGTCAGCCCGGGCATTGGTGCGCCCACTGGCTACTTCCGCAACCGCGTACTCGAAACCTTCAGGCAGGTCTATGCGGGCCCGGTGCGGTTCACCGGAAATGGGATTGATCACCGGCTCGGCGTTGCCTTCAATCAGGTCCGCCACCCGTACCTGCGCCTTGCGATTCTCGACATCGCAGGAAATCTCGATCGGGCAGAAAACCGGGTCATACATCTTGGTCAGCGTGCTGGCAAACACGTTGAAGAAGGTGGCTCCGGGCTCAGACGTGTCCCCGGAGAGGATCGCCATCAGGGCATCCCGCTGTTCAGTCGTTGCCCTCTCGTCCACAAAGGCCTGGGCCTGGCCGTTGCCTTCATGAATGGCACCGGGCCACTTCAGTGTCATGGCGAAGGACAGGCCATCCAGGCGGGTCTCTCCAAAATATCCGTCCTGAATTTTGACTGCCGCAAAAGCATGGCAGTCCCCGTGGGTGGGACGGGCCATGAACTGACAAGGACATCCCGGATCACAGTTGCAGTTCACAAACTCCAGTCCCTTGATTCTCCAGTCTGTATTGTTCATCTCCGTTACTCCTTTCTGTAACGCAGCCTCACCCGTCCAGACTAGTTCATCAGGACACTGGAAACACCCTTTCAGCTAGACTGTTCCAGACCCAAAAATAAAGGAATATGCAAATTGGATTTAAAGACCATCTTTGCGGGGTCAGGCAACAGCATCCATGGCCCCACCGCCGAATCGAAGCAGTTTCAGGGGGCGAACACGCATCCGTGTCTCCTGCTCGGTGCAGAGCCTCGCCATCATGGCCATGGACCGATAGTAGGTGTCGTTAGCCAACTCCTCGCACTGTCGCGCAACCCGGAGGATTTCAGGGGGATCAAGCTCCCTGGCCGTCAGATCCCTGCCGTTCCTGCTGCCCGGCAGGCCAGATGCTATGGCCTGTTCCCTCAGGGTGCCCTGTTCACCGGGCAGGGACAGAGCAACCCGGGCCGCCGCGTTATAGAACTGGATGATGGATTCCCGGCAGCGATTGGCGGCATGCTCAATCACCGGCTCGGCTCGCTTCAGCCGGCCCCTGTCATTTTCTCCCAACACACCTTCCAGCGTGGCGGCGTAGCTGCTCATGTGGCGCATCGGCAGAACCAGCATCGGAAAGGAGGACAGACTCTCCAGCACCGTTGAGGCAAGTTTTGCGTCGTCCGCCGGCATCTCGTCGATGGCCAGATGCATCCGCCGGGCAAACAGACGGTCGATATCCCGCAGCCGCTTGCCCAGATCCCGCCATTCGTTCGAGGCCTCCTCTACCGCGCGGTCTGCGTCCCGGAGCTCCCGGGTGGTCAGGCCGAAATCCCTGGGCTGGATGGAAACCTTTTCAGCGAGCAGGACCCTGCCATGGGTCCGATCGCTATGAAGCCGGGCAGCCCGGACATAGGAGTCCTGAAGTGCGGACAATTCCGGCAGCCGGCTTCGCAGGGTATCGATGACCTGCTGTAACGTCTGCTGCCCCTCCCGGCCACCCTCCAGGTTGAGGAAACGCCGGGTCAGGTGGCCATTGAAGTACAGATCCAGCGCTTCGCCGTCCTGGTCACTGACCTTCCTGACCTGCAGAATCTTCTCGTTATCAACGAGATACTGCTCCACGTCCGCAATTCCAGAGTCCGCATAGGTTTGCCACGTGATGCTCTCACAAAGATGATCAAAGTCCGGCAGCAGTCGGGCCGCCGGCTCGTCGGTTCGCACCGCCCCGGGGAATTCCAGCTCCAGGGCGTGGCGGATTCGATCAACATCCGCGGGGTGAGCATCCCACAGGGAAGTCTGCTGCTCGCCCATGGCATCCTGAACCGCCTGGCGCTGCTCCACTGTCAGGTGATCGACACTTTCGGCGATCGCACGCGGCAAATCCCGTATCAGCTTTCCATTTTCCCGGGCCCGGGTGTTGGCCGCTTGCACGCACTGCTCGGCAAACGCCAGCATGTGAAGCTTTTCGGCGGTTATTTCAAACGCCTTGCTGCCCATCAGCCAGCACTCATAACGGTCGGCTTCGTACTCCATTTTCCGTGATAACTGATGACTGACCCGGAGGTTGAAAAGGAGCATGCCCCTGAACAGAGTGCGGGTCAGTGTCATCAAAGCCTGGGCCGGACGCAGAACCGCTTGACCAACAAGCACGGGAGCGCTGCCATGCCAACGCTCCAGGCGGACATCCCACGAATCCCCGACCTTTGCCCGACTGACAAGCCAGCGATTGACACTGTTGACCAGGTAATTGGCAGACATGGCTGTCGGGTGGGCAAAGTGGCCCAGCTCATGGCCGACCACCCCTATCATCTGCCGCGAATCCAGAGCGGCAAACAGGGGCAGGCCGACGGTCAGGGTCAGCTCCCCCCGGCGCAGGCTGCGCAGACCCTCACTCGGCCCCAGAGAGGCAGCAACTCGATTATCAACACGAATGTCCTGCACGGGTGGCAGGTCCATACGCTGGCACAGACCATCAACCAGGTTGAAGAATCGCCGGTGCTTCTGCCGATCCAGCTGCATCGTTGGAGGCGACGGATACCGGATAAACAGGGGGCGCGCCAGGAACAGCAGAAACACGCCGCACATAAGGGAGAAAGATCCGGTGAGAAGCGCCCCGGCAATCGAGCCGGTCTCGGCCAGCTGCGCGGGGATCAAAGTGAGGGACCAGATCAGACCACCCGTGACAGCCACTATCAGCCCGAGGTAGAAAAGCGGTGCCATCAGGCTCAGGGCCATCACAGCAATCAGTCCGACACGATAGGCAAGGCTCACCGGCATGCGGGGAATCGCATCAGGCAATGCGGGCTCGATTTCAGCCTGCTCGTCACCGGATTCCGGCGTCGACTTCAGCTCCGGTACAGACACATCCAGCCCCGATGCCCTGAGTGCAGCCTCCAGCTTCTTCGCCCGGTCCTCGGTCAATCCCCGCTTGATCACGACCCGCCTGGATAACATCAGGCCGATTTGCGAAGGCTTCAGGCGAAACCGGGTAGCCAGCGCCTCTGACACCTTCTCGGTTGAAAACCCCTCCAGGATGCGACCTGCAGACTCCACGCGGAAATCACTGGATGACGATCCTTGCACGACACTTCTCCTCACATTCGTGGCCGGATAAACGGGCGAGCGGATAAACAATTCATCACCCTGACGTGAGTTTGCCGCAGATTGGTTCTGTGCGCCGTGAACCAGGGCACCTATCGCGGAAGGTCTAAAGCCGTTTTTTTGACCAGCATCACGAAAAACTTTTCCCACAGTTTCTGTGGATAACTTTGTTGGCAACGTCAGGACAGGTGCCTGTAAGCCCTTCAGTGTGTGACCTGACGGAATGTGAAGGTAATTTGATCAGGGTATACTGCCGCCTCTCTCGCACCACCGAAGAAAAGGACTGTCAACGCCATGCGGCGCTTCAATATCGCCAGTGTTCCCGGCCGGATTGTCATGGCCCTGCTCGCAATCGCCGCCCTTGCCGGCACTTACCACCTGATGCAGACCGGCCTCGGGAAACTCGCCGAGGCCCGCCAGATGCAGCGGTTGCCGGAAACGCCCATCGGTGCCCTGGCCCAAGGGCCTTATATCATTGCCGGTGAGGTGGGAGTGGCAACGGGCACAGTTACTACGCCCTATTCCAACACCGAGGCTGTGTATTACCGCTACAAACTGGAAGAAGAATACCGGGATTCCGATGGGGATCGACGCGTTCGCACCCTGGACTCCGGTGCCCGCGGGGGCAGCTTTCGTGTCCAGGACGAAAGCGGGGACGTATTGGTGGATCCCGGCCACAACCTGTCATCGGTCGAGTGGACTATTGGCCGTTCCTATCGCACCCGATCCGGGGACAGAATCTACTCGGAGTGGGCCCTGGAGCCCGGTGAAACCGCCCGGATAATCGGTCATTACGATTCCGAAGCCCAGGCCATCATGTTCTCCGACCTTGAGGCATTCAGCCTGCCAGCGCTGATTTCCGATCGCCCTCTGGAGGCAGACAGCGGTGATCGCCTGTTCGGCGCAGCCATCCGGATATCCGTCGCCACCGGCCTGCTCGCCCTTGGACTGGCGCTGGGGCTGACGGCCCTGAAGGTGCACCGGTTCTGGGTGTATGTGCTGGCGATGACCCTGGCTGTGACCGGAACGCTCTCGGCCCTCGGCGTCGCCAAGCTCAAGCAGGAATGGTCCGCCATCGCCACACTTTATGAGGCAAGGTACGAGCAGCTCAACGGTCACAAGAACAACCCCCTGCTGCTCGCTGACGTGGCGGCCCTGCAACAGCTTATCCGCCAGAGCACCAGCGGCTGGCTCGACCGGTGGATGTTCCGCAGCCTTGTGGAAAAGCGCCTGCCGCTCCCGGACCTGGATGACCAGACCACTGCCCGCGTCCAAGAGATTGTGGAAAACCAGCCACAAGGCCGGTACCAGCATTCCATCAAGAGCTGGATCTTTGCCGCCGGAAGTGCGGTGCTCTCGGTGCTGCTGATCTTCCTTGCCATCCGCACGGTCAAGCTCAAGCGCCTGATCGAAGCGGTCCCCACCAGCAGTACCCGGGGTTTGAGCTTCGGGCTGTCCGAACTCAAGGGCATGGTCGACGTGGATGACGCGCATCCGCCCATTCGCGACCCGCTGAAGAACGAAAAGTGCGTGGCCTATGCCTACAAGGTGGAAGAACGCGAGGGTGGCGGAAAAGATGACAAGTGGCGGACAGTCGAGGAACGCTCCGACCGGGTGCCTTTCTGGCTGGAAGACCCTCACGGCAAGGTGCTGGTCCATCCGGAAGGGGCAACCATCGAATACCCTAAATTCCATCAGGAAACCCGGGGTGACCGGCGCTACACTGTCAGACTGCTGGATACCTTCGTGAACGTCTATTGCCTCGGCTTCGCCGGGCTGGACAAGGAACAGTCAGACCGGCTGAGCATCCGGCAGGACGACAGCTCTCCGTTCCTGATCAGCGCGAAGGAAGAACAGGATATCGTGCTGGATCGGGGCGCCCGGGGCTTTGTCGGTATCGCCCTGAGTCTTGGCCTGTCCCTGTTTTCCGCCACCACGGTGTTCGCGGCCGACGGCACTTTCAGCCCGGACAACCTGATGATGGCGGCACTCGCGGTGCCCCTGTTGCTGTGCATATACATCGGCATCCTGCACTACAACGACATCGTCTTCCTGAAGAACCGGGTAAACCGGGCGCGGGCCAATATCGACACCATCCTGCAACAGCGGCATGATCTCTGGCCAAATCTGGAAAAGGTGGTGAAGGCCTCCATGGCCCATGAGAAGCAGCTGCTCAAAGCCATCGCACAGCTAAGGGCAGCCAATCCGGCAACCATGGAAACGGGGAAAAATGTCGAGAAACTGATCGGCTTCGAGCAGAAAGTAACCCGGGCCATGCAGGCCCGGATCGAGAACTACCCGGAACTCAAGAACAACGAGGTGATCGGGAAATTCATGGCCATCATGGCCGAGACCGAGAACTATCTGTCGCTGCTGCGAAACAGCTACACCGAAAGCGCGATGATCTACAACACACGGATCCAGTCGTTCCCGGACCTGATCCTGGCGAAGCTGTTCCGGTTCCGGGCTGCACCGCGACTGACCTAATGGCGTAGACGCTTGCTTAAGGAAGCATCAACTGCAGTGTTTCTTAAATTGTGAGGGAGTATGTCCAAACCGCTGTTTGAAGGCCGTAGAAAAGTAACTTGAACTGCAGAAACCGAATCGATAGGCCGCCTCCGTCAAATTCAGCTTTCCCCGATGGGCTCGGATGTATTCCGCACACATTTCCAGACGCTGTGCTTTCACGAATTCCGAAAGAGTAGTTGAACGGGCCGAAAAAACCCGGTAAAGACTGCGAACGGACACTCCAATAGAATTCGCGACCATGTCTGCATTCAGTCCCGGCTGTCCGATGTTTGCTTTGATAAATTCAGAGGCATCCCGGAACACCCGGTCCCTTGGGTCAGAACCACTGATGCTCTTAAGCACTGATGGTTTAATCAGGGTCGCAAGAGAATCGAGTATCGCTGCGCCTTCATCAAATTCCAGATTCTGATGAAGAGACGCTTCCTTGACCAGCCGACTTGCAAAGCTGGCGATGTGGGAATCGGCGGGGATTTTCACACCAAGCTCGATTTTACTCAGGCTCAGTACCCGCTCGATTATATCGCGCGGAAGAATGAGCGAAATCTGCTGAGCTTCCCGAGGATAGGAAAAACGGAAGGGTAGAGCTGAATCCATCAGCACGATGTCCCCCGTCTCCATGGAGGATCGGTTACCCGCCTGTTCGACGAAAGACTCCCCTCCCGTTTGAAAGACACAGAAAAAATCGGGAACTCCACTTTTCCGTATCTCTTTTGGCGTCCGATAGAGATCTGCCCCCTGAATCTCCACTTTCGACATATTCAGGCCGGAGCCACCAACCTTTTCAATGATACCAGAGAATTCACCGCCCATAGGATCTGCAGCGAAAGGGCCGCATATGGCGTTGATATTATTGATCCAGCTTTCAAATTGAGCGCCGGAATTGGAACACGGAAGCATTGTTGTGACCTCTTATATTTGTATCACAATGTGGCTCAAAATGAGCAAACACTGAACAAATGTCAAGGAAACGCAGTTCATCGCTGGCGCAATCAGTGAACGTTCTGGCACGGGAGAGAAAGTACTCAGTGCCGAAGTTTACGAACATAGCCTTTGGAGCTTTTACCAATTCGGCAAGATCTTCATGGCAAACCGGTATGAAGGTAATACCGGCTTTCAGACCAACAAGAACAAGGTGTCAGAATGTTTAAGAACCAGCGACTGAACAACCCCGCTTTGTGGGTTTTAACGTCCCAGTTGATCATCCCGTCCGCACTGGCGGCTTCCCTGTCCAGTGGCCCGGACTACGAGGTGAACGGCGACCTCGAAATAGCGGCAGGCATCTTCAGCAGCGACAAGAACTACCTATATGACACAGACCGGGGCGGCGCCTTCTGGCAGGAAGGTTATATCAAGTTCGGGGTATCGGGTCATTATACTCTGAACCAAAAGGCAACCACCTATGGCGCTGTGAATGTCCTCTCCTCGGGCACCTGGGGCGACGGCGATGCCGGCGGTTTCACTTCAGGTAACGAACGTCGGACCGACCTTGAAGACGCCTACATCGGCTTCCGTTCCGGCAACCTTCTTCCTGCTCTCGGCACCAACGGACTGGACGTGTCCTTCGGGCGACAGAATTTCGTTATTGGTGACGGCTTTCTGATTAATGGCGATGCTCTTAACCTTGGCGACAACCTCAACGGCGGCGGCCTGGACTTTGACCGCGGTGGCGCGTACTGGCTGGCCGCGCGAAAGGCCTTCGACAGAACCGCCATTGCCCGCATCGGTGGCGACTCGGGAATTCGTTCGGATCTGTTCTGGCTTCACTCGGATAACAACGCCCAGGCAGACACAGAACTGGCCGGGATCAATCTTGAGTATGTTGCCCCCTATGGCACCTTCGGCCTTATGCATATCAAGGGGCTGGATGTGGACGATAACTATGCCCAGGCGCTAGGTCTCAGCAACAGGGATGGCCAGAAAACCACAAGCCTTCGCTACCAGGGTAACGCCGGCACAGAAGAGCTTTTTCTTTCTGGCGAAATTGTGACCCAGGATCAGGGCGATGCCAGCCGGCCGGATGCCGAGGCATGGTACCTGGAAGCCGGATGGAGCTTTTCGGAAGTGACATGGGCTCCGGAAGTCAGCGCCCGCTTCTCTCAGTTTGACGAGGGCTTCGACCCGCTTTTCTTTGGATTTAACCGCGGTTACGGCACCTGGTTCCAGGGCGAAGTCGCAGCCAACTATGCCGGCCCCTTCAACACTGACACCGATGTACTCCACTTGGGCGTGAAAGCTTATCCGACATCTAAACTGGCCGTAGGTGCGTTGTTCTTTGATTTCAGCGATACCAATCAGGGCACCGGCACGCTGGACAGTCAGGAAATTGACCTTTATGCAGAGTGGGCAGTGCGCGAAAACCTGTTCATCAGCCCGGTGATTGGTTTCTACAAACCTGAAAACAGTGCAGCTAATGGCGGAAGCCAGTATCAGGACGATGACCTGAACACCTATGCCCAGATTATTGCCGTCATCGGTTTCTGATTGGAGAGCAGACGCATGCAAAAATATCAAAACGTTGTGAATGGTGAACTCGCAGAACCGGTTGAAAGTCACAAGATTTTCAACCCCGCCAACGGCGACTTGCTGGGGCTGGCTCCGATCAGCACCGAAAATGAAGTGGAACAGGCAGTCAGCGCAGCCAGAGACGCTCAGCTTGCCTGGGCACGGCGCAGCGACAAGGAACGCGCAGAGATAACCGCCCGTATAGCAAAGGTCCTGGAAGAAAACTCGGAATACCTTGCGAACCTGATCACCCGGGAACAGGGCAAACCCCTGTCCGGGCCAGGCTCAAGATTCGAGATGCAGGCCTGCGTCGGATGGACACAGGGACCCGCCAGCCTGGAGTTGACTCCGGAGGTCGTCTACGAAGACGACGAACGAAAGGACACGCTGCACCGCGTTCCTCTGGGTGTCGTGGCCGCGATAGCGCCCTGGAACTGGCCGCTGATGATTGCCATCTGGCAGATCATACCTGCGATTCGAATGGGCAATACCGTGGTTCTCAAGCCCTCGGAGTACACCCCCATAGCAACACTTGAGATGGTCAGGCTGATCAATCAGGTGCTGCCACCCGGCGTTCTCAACACCATAACCGGAGACGGGCGCATTGGCAGCAAACTGACCAGCCACCCTGACATCGACAAAATCATGTTTACCGGCAGCGAGGCCACGGGCCGGCGGATTATTGAAGCCTCGACTCACAACCTGGCGCCGATCACTCTGGAACTGGGCGGTAATGATGCTGCCATTGTCTTGCCCGGGACAAACGCCGGTGCCATCGCCGAGGGCCTGTTCTGGGGTGCTTTCCTCAACATGGGCCAGACCTGTGCCTGCATCAAGCGGCTCTATGTTCACGAGGATGACTACGAAGCGGTCATGTCCTCACTCGGCAACATTGCCAGCCAGATGACCATCGGCGACGGAACCGACGAAAACGTTCTGATTGGCCCCCTGCAAAACAAAATGCAGTACGAGAAAGTCCGCGAACTGGTTGCCGATGCCCGGGCAAACCAGTGCGACGTGAGAGAGTTCGGCGATACACCGGACAAAGGATACTTTTTACCAGTGACTCTGGTCGGCGACATCAACGACGGCCAGCGACTCGTTGACGAAGAACAGTTTGGCCCCGCTCTGCCGATCGTGCGCTATCGCGATCTCAATGCGGCCGTCGCTTCTGCCAACCGGCTCCCGGCGGCATTGGGAGCTTCAGTCTGGGCTGATGACCCGGCCACCGCAGCGGAAACGGCCAGTCGCCTGGAAGCCGGGACTATCTGGATCAACCAGCACGGCGCCATCCACCCCATGGTTCCTTTTGGCGGCAACAAGGCCTCTGGTTATGGCTGTGAGTTCGGACTCGAAGGGCTCAAGGCCGTTACCCAGGCCCGGGTGATCAGCCTGAAAAAATAGAATCGACACAAAACAACAAACGAGGACCCAAACTATGCATTCATCCAAGAAACTGGCCTGTGGCCTGATGCTGGCCTCCGGGCTGATCAGCGCCTCAGCTTTCGCAGTGTTACCTGAGGAATCGGTAGGCAACACCGTGCTATCGGCCCCAGGTGACCATCGCAGCTATATGGTTGATTTCGAGTTCAACAACATGGTTTCAACCCGGGTGGTGGTAGTCGACCCCGACTCGAAAACATACCTCGGAATGATCCCAACCGGGCACGCGGCTCCTGCGGCTTTGTCGAAGGATCGTAAAACCGTGTACACGGCGGATATCTTTTTCAGTCGCTACACCCGGGGCGACCGGACCGATGTCCTGACAGCCTGGGACAGCACCACTCTGTCCCCGAAATGGGAAGTCAAAATCCCGACCAAGCGTGCCTTTACTCTCACGGAGCGCTTCGCCCTCAACACAAGCGCGGATGACAAGTTCGTCTACATCTACAATTTCACACCATCCACCTCGGTGACCGTTGTCGACACGGAAAAACAGGAAGTTGTGAATGAACTCGCCATCCAGGGATGTATTCTCAACTATCCCGTGGGAGATCGAAGGTTTGCGTCACTGTGCGGTGACGGCTCGCTTCAGGTTATTACTCTGAACGATGCCGGCAAGGAAGTTAATCGGACATCCACGAAGTTTTTCGACCCCGACTTGGAACGACTGGTTGAGCGGGCAACAAACGTGGGCTCAACCTATTACTTTGTCACCACAGACGGTGACGTGCTCTCGGCAGATCTCTCCGGGAAGAAACCCGAAATACTGCCGCGCTGGTCCCTGACCACAGAAGAACAGAGAGCCAAGGGCTGGGCCCCCGGCGGCTGGCAGCTTATTGCTACAGCGCCGGCCCTGAACCGCATGTATGTCCTGATGCACTCGGATCACAAACCCCACAAGTGGGAAGACCCCAGTACCATTATCTGGGAGTTTGACCTTAAAACTGGCGAAAAAATGAGAACCCTGGAGTCCCCCAACCTGATCTGGAGCCTCAGCGCAACCTCCGACGACGATCCTCTCCTGCTTGGCACCAGCATTGAAGGTGGACTGGAGATTTTTGATCTGGGCTCGGGCCAACACACAGGAACCATGGCGGGGGTCACCAAAACACCGACACTGGTTATTAACCACTGAGGGGTAACCCGATGATCGATCCCATTATCAGCACGGCAGCAGCACTGGCCCTGAGCGTGATATTCGCCAGCGCTGCCAGTCACAAGCTCAGAAAACCGCAATGGTTCCGGCGCCAGGTGGAAGAGTATCGACTGGCTCCCTCCTTCCTGACGCCTGTAATCGCGCTCGCGCTGCCAGTGACAGAGCTGCTGACCGCGGTTGGCCTGCTCTGGACGACCAGCAGACCATACGCAGCCTCGGTCGCCCTGGCATTGATCGCCGCGTATGCCTTGGCCATCGGCATTAACCTGATGCGCGGCCGCCATGATATGGACTGTGGATGTTCCGGCCCGGCCATGCGCCAACCGCTCCACCCCATGCTGTTGCTTCGCAATTTCTTTCTCGCGGTTCTTGCGCTTGGCGCGCTCTTCCCGATGGTCGAGAGGACCGTATCCCTGCACGACAACTTCGTCATGATTGCCGCCGGCACCGTCGCGGTTCTGCTCTATGCCGCAGCAGATCTTTGGCTGGCCAACAGACCCCTTTTGCTCAAATTGTCAGGAGACAAATAAGATGCAAGCACTGATTGTTTCAAACGTATTACTCTGGCTTCTTCTAATCGCCACTGCGGTGGTTATTCTGGGACTTATCCGTCAGATCGGAGTCCTGCATTCACGCATTGCACCAGCAGGCGCACTGATGATGGACAAGGGTGTGGAGGTGGGCCAACCGGCTCCTCAGGTGACAGCCGCAGATCGCTCTGGAAAGCCGGTGAATATCGGTTATGCCGGCGAGCGCTCGACGCTGCTGTTCTTCCTTTCACCCACCTGCCCTATCTGTAAGTCGCTGATTCCCGCCATCAAAGCGATTGACCGTTCAAGCGATAATCTTGATGTTATTTATGTCAGCGACGGAGACCCTGCCGCTCAGGAGAAGCTGATTGCAGATGCAGGACTGGAAAACAGCCGCTACATCGTCAGCCCGGAGGTTGGCATGACTTTCCAGATCGGCAAGCTGCCTTATGCCGCACTGATCGATGCCAGTGGCACCTTGAAAGCCAAGGGTCTGGTCAACTCCCGGGAACACCTCGACAGCCTCTTTGAAACCGAACTGATGGGGTCATCAACACTTCAGCAGTATCTGAAGACCCAATCCGAATCTCCGCGCATTCATACGCCGTCCTGATCAGGGAGAATAATAAAATGAAATTTCTAGATCGCTTTTTTGAACGTTCATCACGCCATGTTGCCAACACCACCGGCAGACGCCACTTCATCGCAAAATTTGGCTCACTCCTGGCAATCGGTACGGCGGCCCCGGTGTTACTGCCCATCGACAGAACCAGTAAGGCTCTGGCAGCCGAGTCTCCCAAGGCCGGCGACCCCGGAGACCCGACAAGCTGCGATTACTGGCGTTATTGCTCTGTCGATGGCTTCCTCTGCAGCTGCTGCGGCGGATCGGTAACCAGCTGCCCTCCGGGTACTGAAACCTCTCAGGTCACCTGGGTGGGCACCTGCCGCAATCCGGCCGATGGTATTGATTACATCATTTCCTACAATGACTGCTGTGGTAAACACAGCTGCGGCCAATGCGCCTGTACGAGAAATGACAGTGAAGAACCGATGTACCGTCCGTTCAACAACAATGACATCAACTGGTGCCTGGGTGCAGAAAGCAATGTGTATAACTGCACCGTCGCAGTCATTCGGGGTATCGCAACCTGAGAGGCAGTGTGATGAAACCATCCATCCTGGCCATGTCGTTAACCCTGCTCCTTGCCTCTCCGTTTGGAGAGGCAAGGGTGATTCCTGACACTACTCAGAGGCCAGCTCCCGGTAACGAGGCCGAGCAGACACCTTTGAGCCAGGCCGGTTACTCTTCTTCGGTTAACTACCGACTGCAATGCCTGGGTTGTCATCTGACCAACGGGGAAGGATCTCCGCGCAACGGAATCCCCCAGATGACAGGCTTTGTCGGCAACTTTCTGAAGGTGGAAGGGGGCCGGGCTTTTCTGGTTCAGGTTCCAGGCTCTTCGCAGTCAGCGCTGAGCAACCAGCAACTGGCGGATTTACTGAACTGGATGCTCCGTGAAGAAGGAATTGCTGGTGGAAGCTCTCCTGAGAACTTCAGGCCCTACACTGGAGAGGAAGTCGAAGCGTACAGGAACATTAAAATCAAGGACTTGCCGGGACTTAGGAGAAACCTGATTAATCGAATGGAAACCATGGGCATCCACATCCCAAAGGCAGCCATGCCCTCCCCTTGATGTTTCCAAATCGGGCCCCGCTTCCATCAGGGGCCCAACTAATTCAGACTGTGACAGCCTGCAAACAAAACCTCAATTAACCTCTCAAGCCCAGGTTTTCGGCGTCCTGCTGAATGCAACGGTCGAGTAACGCCAGATACTCGGCCTTGGCCTTCACCTTGGTTTCACGGTGCGCACGCATATTCAGTTGCTTGAACTGGCTGGCCAGTGCATTTGCCCGCTCCAGGAGTTTGTCCTGGGCGACCACCTCGTCCAGATAACCGGCCTCAACCGCACCTTCAGGGCTGTAAATTTCCGCATTCACCACCGAACGATAGAAGTGCGGGGGGTTGAGGCGGTGGCGGGCAATCTCGATGCCGGCATGATGCATAGTCATCCCGATGGCCACTTCGTTCAGGCCCAGCTTGAACGGCCCCTCAATGCCGATGCGATGATCCACGGACAGAAGGATAAACGCGCCCTTGGCAATGGCATGACCGCTGCAAGCGCCAATCACCGGCAGGGGAAATGCCGCCAGACGGCGAGTCAGGGTGGAACCGACCTTCACCAGCGCGGCGGCCTCCTGCGGCCCCTTCTGCATTTCTTTCAGGTCATAGCCGGCGGAAAACACACCGGGCTGCCCGGTCAGGATAACCACCGCCTTGTCCTGCTCGGCCTGATCGAGCGCCTTGTTCAGCGCCTCGAACACCTCATGGCTCAGGGCATTCGCCTTACCATTGTTCAGGACAATCGTTGCAATTCCATCGTTCAGTTCGTAACTAACAAGCTCGGTCACCGGCCTCTCTCCTCTGACCACCCAGAATAAAGTGAGTGTTTGTTAACTTAACAGAAGCCAAGATTGTCGGTGAGGCGCCCGGGAGATTCAATCCCTGAAGTGAAAGACGGGCGCCAAAACGAGACGGTTATTCAGATTGTTTTGCTGACGACGTCGGAAGGGGCACTGATCAGGCCATCGGTGTCCACCACCTGAATGGAGAAAAACCACTCGCCAGTGCCCAGGTTGTCGATGGTGTATTCCATCGTGCTGGCGTCGTCGATCTCGATGGTTTTACTCAGTTCGGATGCGTCTTGGCCATAGCTGATGATGTAACTGTCCAGTTCCCCCATGGCAAGGCCTTCACCGTTCACGCGAGTGGCCGGGGCAACCCAGCTGAGTTTGGCAGTACCGGTTGCTGCATCATTCGAAGAGCTGACGCTCTCACCGCTGGACTTGGTGCCGGAATCGTAGGAGCTGGTCGTGTCACTACTGCCTTCAGCCGACCCTGAAGACACATTGGAATCGCCACCACACCCTGTAAGCACGACCCCCATAAATACTGCAGCAATCCATGCCTTTGACATATTAATGACGCTTTTCATAGTCAATAGACACCAATAAATCGTCGAATTTGTAAAATTGTATAAAACGGGACGAATTATCGTTGTAAAGTTTGTCAGTTTTCTAGTTACAAAATCGTCAATTTTCCGACTGGCGCGAATAGCCAAAGGGCGGGGGACCCCGATTGGGTTCAATATCTGAGGAAGAAAAACTGCGGAATTACCCACAATATCTGTGGATAACTGTGTTAGTAGAGCAAGGAAACATGGCGCCAGCAGGCATGGCGCCAGTACCGGAGAATTATGACGGATAATTGATCGGGCCAGTTTTCAGCCAGCCGTTAGTGTATTGGAGCCTCGGCCCTGCCAATCTAGAGCTCTGGTGTACGAGGCGTCCTGCGATAAAGCCAGGCCAGGCCCAGTAATGCCAGCCCCAGCCCCATGAAGGCCGCAACCCGCCAGAATCCCTGCAGGCCGGCCATATCGATGAGGAAGATCTTGGCTATCACAAGACCAAGCAATGTCATCCCCGCCTTGTACAGCCTGGCACTGTGATTGACACCGGAATAGAGAATTGCCGCGATGGCATACAGCATGCCGACTACCGAGTAGGTGTACAGCTCGCCTTCGGAGACACCAGAGACCAGTGCCATGTCGCTGCCACGCCAGAGCTGCCGGATTTCAAGGGCAGTGAACAGCAGGAAGCTCCCCGCTGCAAACCACCGGGCAACCGACTGGGGACCGAAATGTGTCAGCCGGCTGACGACAAGCGCCAGCAACACGGGCCCGCCATAGGCGGGAAGCAGCATGTTGAACACAGGCGTTGCACTGATGACGCTTCCTCCCAGCCACGGGTTATGCACCGTAACGAGAGTCAGGTAACTCAGGCAGGACAAGCCGAGCAGAATTCGCGAGAACAATCGGTAGAGCCAGGCCAGCGACTCACTGACCCTGGCCCGGTAGAGGTAGGTCAGGCTCAGGGCACCCCAGAGCAACATATTGATGGTCGCCTCTGTCAAACTGTATTCCCGGGTGAAGATATCGCCGTCATACAGCCAGTAGCGCAGTTCGGTACCGAGGAACAGCACCAACAGGTGCAGGGTGGCTGCCTCAAGCCAGGGCCGGATGCCATGGTGTTTGTCCGCAATCCGGGTGGCGATTGCCGCGGCCACCGTCGCGCCGCCGTATGTCCAGAGCGACCAGTGAACGCTGGCATCGTAGCCCCGTAGCCACGGATTGAAAGTCAGCCTTGCGACCACCAATGCCAGGGCCAGTTTGAGCAGAATATACAGCTCAGGCATCTGAAAACGTCGCGCCAGCCACGTCAGAGTGATGAACTGGACCGACAGCGCCAGGGTCAGCGATGCCTCGCGGAACATCATCACGGCAGCCAGGGAATAACCGATATGGGCTGCCAGTATGGCCCAGACCACACCCTCCCGATAACGTTCAGACCTTTCCATCTGCCAGGCCAGAACACCGTACACACCGGCCAGAATCAGCGTGCCCGTGGCCCATAGGGTTGTCCTCTCATAACCATACAGAAGCAGCCAGCCGAGGGTCAGCCAGACCAGTGGCGAGAGCAGCATCAAGGAACTCCAGCGCCGCTGGCCGGAATGGCGCACCCATTGCCAAAGCGCCGGCGCAACCGTGAGGATCGCCGCTGAAATCAGGTAGGTAACGAACGCCGCGCGCTGCCCGGCCGGAAACTGCACCAGGAAAACAACATCGGCACTGGTGCGGCTCATATAAACCAGCCAGCCAACGGCACTGGCCAGCACGGCGCCCCAGGGGAGGAACCAGAGCGCGCCATGGCTTTGGGGGATCAGAGCCGCCACTGGCAAAATCAAGAGCCAGGCCCAGAAAAACGGAGCATCTACCGGCTGGCCGGCAACAGAAACAGCCCACAGTGCGAGCAAGGGCAGAAAGGCCTGGCGCAATCGCCAGGCATCCTGCTGCACCTTGCCCGGCAGAATCGCAAAAGCCAGGAACAACCCGGCCAGGTAACAGGCTGTCGACACCTCGACCGGCACGGCAGAGCTGGTCAGCAGCCACCACAGCAAAGCACCCGCCAGGGTGGCGTACCAGAGCCACTCCCGGAAAACATAGCGCATCAGCATCAGAGAACTCAGGGTGACGAGGAAACTGTACGACAGCACGAAGGTGACGCTGCCGTCCTCGCCGCCAATAAGCATGGGTACCAGGTAGGCGCCACTCAACCCCATGATTGCCAGCAATGGTCCGTGAACCAGCGCCATGACCATGGTACCCAGTGACACGATCCCCAACCCGATCAGACCGGTCATCGAGCTGATCAGGCCGTAGTGGTGCACTCCAGCAAGCAGCGCCGCATACAGAGTGATACTCCCGCCCCCTGCCAGCGCCGCAAAAACCTCATCCGCACCTTTCTGGCGGCGGCGGAGGAATTCGGCGGCGCCGTGCAACACCAGGCCACTGATGAGAGCCAGCAGGAACTGCTGAGTCG
The DNA here is from genome assembly GCF_900114925.1 of Marinobacter pelagius. Lineage (GTDB taxonomy): Bacteria > Pseudomonadota > Gammaproteobacteria > Pseudomonadales > Oleiphilaceae > Marinobacter > Marinobacter pelagius. The sequence continues at coordinate 302,229 of NZ_FOUR01000003.1, forward strand.
GGCCGATGAGACCCGCACTGATGGAATGGCTGACCATGAATATGCCTGCCAGACCAACACTCAGGCCTCCCAGCCAGACCATCCAGTTTTCCCTGAGGGCCGTGAGGATACGGCCAGCCCTGACCGGTTCTTCCGGCTCTCCCGAGAGCCACTGAGCATCCTCTTGAACCCTGGCCTGTGGCGGGGATTCCATCTCCACCGACGGATGGGGATTTATCTCCAGCGGTTCAGGCCGGGGTTCCGGCTGGGGCGATTCCGATGTATCAGGAGCAGCCTCTTCCCTCCCCGTCCGATATCTGAGGCTGGCGATTTCTCCCCGTAAAGCTGCGATTTCCCGCTCGAGCCCCTCGATTCGCCTCGACTGGGCGCCACGCTGACGGAACGCCAGGAACCCGAGTACCGAGCCAACAGGAATGAACAACGCCAATCCCACGGTAAAAACGATGAATAATACTTCCACACCTGTCTCCCTGGTTGCGCGCAACTGCTGCGGCCATTCGGGTATTATTATGCGCACACAACCAATAACTTGCAGATCCCCCGATCACGCTTTCGGAAACTGCTCATTGCATCAGATGACAATTATTATTAGCTTTCTACCTTCCCAAGGAGGTAGGTTTTGTCCCATTTTCAGCTAGCGTTACTACTCGGAATGACCGTGGCCCTCGGGCCTCTGGCGCTGGACGCCTATTTGCCGGCATTCCCCAGCATCGCCGACAGTCTCGGCATTGCCCACAGCGAGGTGGGCCTGACCCTCAGCGCCTATGTGGCAACCCTGGGGCTGGCTCAACTGGTCGGCGGCCCGCTGTCTGATCGCTATGGCCGGCGCCCGATTCTGGTGGGTGGGCTGGCCATTTTTGCGGGCGCAGCCGTGATGGTCTCGCTGGCCGATTCACTCTCGAACATGGTGCTCTGGCGGGTGATTCAGGGCGTTGGCGGAGCTTTCTGTGCGGTTTCTGTTCCCGCCATTGTCCGGGACCAGGTTGGCGGGCAGGAAGCGGCGCGGCTGTTCGGCCTCATTGGTCTGATCATGTTTATCGCGCCTGCAGCGGCACCCTCCATGGGCGCCCTGATGCTGGCCCTGGGTGACTGGCACAGCATATTCCTGGTGCTGGCCGGGTACGCCGTGTTTCTGGTGTTCGCGCTGAATGTGGCGCTGTTCCCCAAACTGCAACCGAGGCCACCGGCGACCACACCGGTACGAACACTGGTTACCAACTACCTGCTGGTACTCCGCCACCGGACCACCATGCGCTTCGTGGGGATCCAGGTGCTGTGCTTCAGCACCATGCTGCTATTCATTACCCACTCCTCGTTTATCTACCAGGAGTGGTTCGGCCTCTCCAATGGCATGTTTGCCATCCTGTTCGCATCCAATATCGCCCTGATGGCCATTCTCAACCTGATCAACCGGCCACTGCTGAGACGCTTCTCATCGGTGGTTCTGTTGCGGGTACAGGTAGCAATGCAGTTTGCTGCGCTGGTGGCACTGGTGGCGGTCGTCCTGCTGGAGGGCCCATTCTGGCTGGTCGCGGCCTGCATCATCGCTGCCATCGGCTGCCAGGGCGGCATCATCCCCAACAACATGGCCAATGCCCTTGAATACTTCCCGCATCTCGGTGGCACCGCAGCCGCCCTGATGGGTGCCTCACAGTTCACCATTGCCGGCGGCATCAGTGCCCTGTCATCGATGTTCGGTGGCGACGCCCTGCTGCCAATCGTAGCCAGTATGCTGGCATGCTCTGCCGGCGCCGTTCTTCTGGCAGCCGGAGCGCCCGGTGCCGTTGATCGAGAGATGGCCACAGCCTGATCAAGCTCTTTGGCGCAACACCATACGGGGGCTCAGGGAAGGCCCACCCGATGCCGTTTGAAGTCCTGCCACGGGTCCTTTTTTGCCCCGAGCCGACGAAATATATTGGCGAGCCCCCAGCTTTGCGGCCCGGTCTTCTTATCCTTGAGTTCTGTCCATGAGATCGGCGTAGCGACCGGCGCTCCCGCGATAGCCCGCAAGGAGTATGGGGCGATTGCCGTCATACCGAAATCATTGCGCAGGTAATCGATAAACACCCTGTTCCCCCGCTTTTCCTTGCGGTGCTCCATGGTTGCAATGCCCGGGCAGCGGGCCAAGAGTTCCTCAGCCAGCTGCTGCACTACCGGTTTTACCCGTTCAAAGGTTGCTTCCGGACGCAGGGGCACGTGGACATGCACACCACGGGACCCGGTGGTCTTCACGAAGGACGGCAAATCCCGTTGATCCAGAAGCGACTTGAGCCCAAGCGCCAGCTCGCGCACCTTCTCGAAATCATTATCGGAAGGGTCCAGGTCAAAAATCATCTGGTCAGGTCGATCGAGCGCCTCCCCCAGGGACAAGGCAACATGAAGTTCCACCACGTTCTGGTTGGCGAAGTAGGTCAGGTCATTCGCCTCATCCGCGGTAACCATTAGCATGGTTTTCTGATCCTTGCTGCGCATCGGAACTTCAAGGCGCTCCACGTGGGAAGGGAAATGCTCTGGAGCGTGTTTCTGGAAAAAACCTTCTTCATCGATACCCTCAGGAAAGGACCTGAGGGTCAGCGGTCGGCCCTTGAGGTGGGGCAACATGATTGGCGCTATTTTCCGGTAGTAATCCACCAGATCACGTTTACTAATGCCTTCATCCGGGAAGAGTAGCTTGTCAGGGTGACTTATCTGCATGGCCCGTCTCCTCTTCCATCCCTGGCAATTTCCTTGAGCGATCGACCACTGATTACCGAATCCGGCTCAGTAGAGACGGGATTGCGCCTGGCGTCTGCCTGGTCATCATCCATCTTGATGATCAGCCAGTGCTCTCCGGATTCCCCTGTCTCCATTCTTACCAGTGAGTAGCCACCCTGAAGCTTTTCTCCAGCAAGGTTTATCTTGAGCTTGCCTGCCTCAAGGTGCTTTTCCAGGGCGCCCGAGTCGTCACCGTCCTCCTCAAGAGAAGAGAAATCGCCCCGATCCCAGACCATCACCGTACCGGCACCGTGTTGACCCTCGGGGATGACACCCTCAAAGTCCGCATACTCCAAAGGATGATCCTCCGTCCGAATGGCCAGACGCTTCTCGCCAGCGGCGGTGGACAGCCCCTTGGGCACCGCCCAGGATTTGAGAACACCGCCAATGTTCAGGCGAAAGTCATAATGCAGGGTACTGGCGTCGTGCTTCTGGATAACAAATATCGGCGTAGTCCGGGCCGAGCCACCGTTACCGGATGGCTCGCCGGTTTTTCGGAAATCCCTTTTCCTCTTGTAACTGGCAAGCTTCTGGCTCATGCAGCCCTCCTTGCCAGGCGATCCTTACGCGCTCACGGTTCTCACTGACTGATTGGCTGACAACCGCGCATTGAGAGCGCCAGGTTCGCGCTGGCCCTTATCTGATCGTAGTACTTCGACGCAGTATTCACACCCATCTCGGCGTAATTGCTGGCCGTCGGGCTGATCAGGCTGCTCAGTTGCGCCCAGGCACTGGCGGATTGCCGGTCCCGACTGTAAGCGTCGAAGGCCTGGTAGATTTCGTTGCAGGTGACACCGTCACCATCGGTTGCGGCCGAAGACATGTAAGTGGAGGTCTGGCAGCCAGACAAAAGGGCGGTAGCAAGGATGGCAACGAGGAAAGAATATTTCACGAGCGGTGGTCTCCTGACAGTAATCCAAGGGATTGAAACATTGCCCGGGATACTAACAGAAACCACCGCCAGAATAAGTTGCCACTCCTAAAGAGCTGAGGCAGATCACAGTGCCATTCGTTTCATGATCCGGTCACCCAGCAGGTACTGGTGCGCCAGGGCCGCCGCCACGTGAACGCCAATCATCAGCCAGAGCACGTTGGCGAGAACCTCATGGATGTCCTCCCCGCTTTCTTCCAGCCACGCCACCTCCGGGCCCGAGCCAGACAGCGTCCAGCCAAAGAAGGTGACGGGGTCCCCTTCTCCCAGCGACGTCGCCAGTCCCGACAACGGCATCAGAATCATCAGTGCATACAGCGCGACATGCCCTAACCTGGCCATGGTCGCCCAGTGGGCAGGCGGAGTGAGGCGCGAACGGTTCAGCCATCGCCACAGGCCTCGAAACAGCACGAGCCCGAACAATGCCAGCCCCAGGCTCTGGTGCCACGCCATCAATGAGGCTTCCGAGATACTGTCTTCCAAAGCCTCGAACCAGACCTCGCTGGCAAGCATAAGCAACAGCAACACCGCCATAATCCAGTGCACGGCACGGGAAACGGCTCCATAACGGTTTTCAGCATCCATCACTGTCATCATCAATCTCCTTCAGCAGGGTGGCGAGAGCCCTCCCCGGGGCCCTCGCGCTGACTATCGACTCTCAATCCCGGCGTGAATCACGAGCCGGAGCGCCATAGCGGTTAAACTCCTGCTCCCGGATCAGGTTCTGTTCGGCATCCCGCAACTGCACCAGATAGGTACCGTCTTTGGTCTCCTCCACGGAGACGTCCACTCCCGGACCAAACCGGCGCAGCGCCTGGCCATAGGCCATGATGCGCATCTCCTCAGTGCTGTACTGTTTGAGATCCGCGTTCATGGGCTTGCCGTCGCGGCGATGCTCATAGCGGTCGTCGTCCCAGTAATCATCGTCCGCGGATACCAGAAGCGGTGTGGCACTGAGCAATGCGGCGACCGATAAAGCGGCAATCGTGGTGGTTTTTTTCATGGTAGAACTCCTTGCTTGATGAAACCCATGACGAAATGTCATTGCTGGTCGGGAATCATTGCACCAAGGAAACGTCGCAGAATTGTCTCGGTCATACGCCGACTTTGTCGCAAATTGTCGCAAGTGCCGGAATCGCGATGATTTTTGACAACATCGTGCCCAAGTGCCCCGGCAAGTCCCCTATAATCGGTGCAACAGTCAAGCAGACGGAGTAACGAGTGAGCGCTTCTCCAACCATTCTGGTAGTCGACGACCATCGGGACATTCGCGACCTGGTCGGCCGCTATCTGCAGGAGCACGGCCTTCGCGTGCTGCTTGCCGATGGTGGGGATGCCATGAAGCGGCAGCTGAGAGCCCACTCTGTGGATCTGGTCGTGCTGGACATCATGATGCCGGGTGACGATGGCCTCACCCTTTGCCGCTACCTTAGGGAACACACCGAGTTGCCCGTCATTCTTCTGACCGCCATGAGCGAGGAGACGGACCGCATCGTCGGCCTGGAAATGGGCGCCGATGATTACCTGACCAAGCCCTTCAATCCACGGGAGCTTCTGGCCCGCATCAAGGCCGTTCTGCGCCGTACCACAGCGCTACCACCCCAACGCAGCCCCATGGCCGGGCAACGCCTGTCATTCGAGGGCTGGACCCTGGATGTCGACCGCCATCAGCTGGTCGATCCGGAAGGAGTGGAAGTGTCCCTCAGCACCGCCGAGTACAAATTGCTGCTGGCGTTCCTTGAGCATGCCGGTCGTGTGCTGTCACGGGATCAGCTGATGGACCTGACCCTTGGAAGAGAAGCCGACGCCTTCGATCGAAGTATCGATAACCATGTCAGCCGGCTACGCCGGAAAATCGATCCGGATGCCCGCAACCCCAGGCTGATCAAGACCATCTGGGGCGGTGGCTACCAGTGGATCGCCAGCGTGGAAGGGACCGAAGAATGAGGTTTTGGCCCCGCCGTGCCGGCGGACAACTCGCCCTGTTGCTGATTCTGGTGCTGGTGGCGGCACAGATCATCACCATCGCAATTCTGGCGGGAGAGCGCCAGGGTGCCCTGCGCAGTGCCAGCCTTGAGCACGTTCTGGAGCGGATAGCCGATGCCTACACCCTGCTCGACACCACAGACCCGGAGCGCCAGGAGCGCGTATTACGGGCGCTTTCCAGCCCATCCCTGCACCTTTCCATTGATCCCGCACCTCACCTGCCCGCCGACGAAGCTTCAGTCATGACCCGGCAACTGGCCACGGAACTGGGCCTGACCGGTGAACAGGTACGAGCAGCGATGGCAGCGGATCAAGCAGAGTGCTTGCCGGGCCGGGAACCGAATGGTGATGACCACGAAGACCGAGAGAAGCACGAGGATGAGGACGAGCATCACGAAGATGAGGATCGACGTGAGCACCGGGAGGACCATCACGACTGCCCATCCATCCTGGGCGTTTCCCTGGCATTGTCATCGGGCGAGTGGTTCAACGCGCGAGCCCAGCCACCAGCACCTTCCTGGCTCTGGCTGAAGGCGACCCTTACCAGTGTGGGCATCACTGCCGTGCTTCTGATCCTCACGGTTCTGCTGGCGATTCGCCGCATTCTGCAACCGGTGAACGAGCTGAGCCGGGCCGCCCATACCTTCGGACGTGGTGAAAAAATCCGGATTCCGGAGCGCGGCCCCGAGGATATTCGCGAAGTGACGCGCGCCTTCAACCAGATGCAGCTCCAGGTCGGCCGAGCCCAGGAAGACCGGGAACGCCTGTTGGCTGCCCTGGCCCACGATCTGCGAACCCCTATTACCTCCATGCGGCTGCGGGTGGAAATGCTACCTGAAGGTGAGGACCGGGACCGGCTGCTCGATTCCCTGCAAGAAATGCAGCAACTAGCGGAAGCTACCCTCGACTTCATTCGCGGCAGCACCACCGAGAAACACCGCCGATATGACCTCGCCACCCTGCTGGACAGCCTCTGCGATGATCTCCGGGAAATGGGCCTGGCGGTAAACTGTGAAGACAGCCCGCGTTGCGTTCTCCAGGGCCAGCCGGAGGCGGTCAAGCGCGCCCTGCGCAACCTGATCGAGAACGCCGTCAAGTACGGGCAAAGGGCCGACGTGAAACTGGAAGCCTCTGAAAAAGAGGCCATCATCACTATCACAGATCAGGGTCCGGGTATCCCGGAAACGGAGCGGGACCGCGTATTCCAGCCCTTCTACCGCCTGGAGCAGTCCCGCAGCCGTGACACCGGTGGAGCCGGCCTGGGACTGGCCATCGCCCGGACCCTGATTCGGGGCATGGGTGGAGAGATCCAGCTCGGCACCGGTCCGGAGGGCCAGGGATTGCGAGTGTCTGTGATGTTACCCATCTCGGCACCCCGGAAGACTGACTGACCGGCGCGGCGGAACACCCTCCGGGCAACGGCTCACGCGCCATTTCCGCAAGCTGTTGTGTTAGGGTAACTCCACCGAGCACGGGAGCCTTCTGCAGATGCGAATCCGAATTACCCATCAGAGAATCACTGTTGCCCTGCAACTGGTTCTGCTGGCTGAAGCGATTTTCGCGGTCTGGGGCCAACGCTGGTTCACCGCGTTTCTGACCGGGATGATTATCCTGATCACCTTTTTCCCCGTGCTGTTCGAGCGGCGCTTCCGGATTCACATTCCGCCGGAGTTGCAGTTGGCGGCCATCGCCTTTGTATTTGCCTCGCTGTTTTTGGGCGAGATCCGGGATTACTACACCCGGTTCTGGTGGTGGGATATGGCGCTTCACACCATGTCCGGGTTTCTGTTGGGCATCATTGGCTTTTTGCTGGTGCACATCATGAACGAAACCGAAAAGATTCATGTCCACATGAAGCCCGGCTTTGTGGCATTTTTCGCCTTCCTGTTTGCCTTGGGTGTCGGTGCCCTGTGGGAGATCTTCGAGTTTGCCATGGACTCGCTCTTCGGTATGAACATGCAGAAACCAATGCTGGGTGATCCCTCCGGGCTTACCGATACCATGTGGGACCTGATCGTGGATGGGATAGGCGCGCTCGTGATCTCTTTTCTGGGCTGGCGTTACCTGAAAAGGCCGGATGCGAAATCCTTTCTTGAACGCTGGATTGACCGTTTTATCGAGCGTAACCCGAGGCTGTTCCGGCGCTAGCTGGGCTCGCCGTTGCGCAGAAAGCTAAAACACTCAAACCATTAACAGGCTTAATCACCGCACAATGCTGAAAATTTCCAACGCCGTCGAACTCGCCGACTGGGAAATCCAGATCACCCAGATCCGCGCTCAGGGTGCCGGTGGCCAGAATGTGAACAAGGTGGCCACGGCGGTTCACCTGCGCTTCGATATCCTCCACTCCACCCTGCCGCCCTTTTACAAGGAGCGACTCATGGCGTTGTCCGACCAGCGCATCAGCAAAGACGGCATCGTGGTAATCAAGGCACAATCCTTTCGCACCCTGGAGCAGAACAAGGAAGACGCACTCGAACGCCTCAAGGAACTGATACAGAGCGCGGTCAAACAACAGAAGGCCCGCCGGCCAACCCGCCCGACCAAGGGTTCTCAACGGCGCAGGGTGGACCGCAAAACCCAGAAGGGAAAGATCAAGTCGCTACGCGGCAAAGTGAAGGTGTGACGCGCCCTTCCAGAGCAGGCCACACGTCACCAGAGACTAAACCACACCGCCACACCCAGAGATACCACCAGTGATATCGGGATGGTGAGCGCAATTTCCTGTGCCGGGCCCTGGTACCGCACCGCCAGCACATAACTCATCACTGCAACAGACATGGCGCACTGGACCAGGAAAACCTGCGCTTGCAGCCCTTCAAGAGGCCACAAGAGCAACAATCCGGCGGCCACAGCCAGTCCTGCCAAAGGCCGGTAGAAACTGAACACCAGTGGCCTGAGCATCTCCCGTGCCCCGGAAAACCTGAGGTTGGCGATAGAGCTGCCAAGCTGCATCAGCATTACCGGCACGGTAATGGAGCCAAGCATATCGAGTGTCGTCATCACCGGCCCTGGCGGTTGGACTTTCAGTGCCAGCAGGATCGCACCGGCGATCAAGGCCAGCACCGGTCCGTTCTTCAGCATCGCCCGGAGGGATAGCCGGCCGGAGAGGCAACCGATCCCCAGCGTGAAGTGGCTGACCTGGATCACAGAGGAAATGACCATCGCAAAGCCGAGAGACTGGGCGCCGAACAACGCAAAGCAGACCGGCACCCCCATATTGCCGGTGTTGGGATGCACCAGCGCCGGCAGATAGGACCTCACCGGCAAGCCCATCAGCACCAAGACCACTGCCGTGACTGCGCTCATCGCCACCAGCCAGAGCACAGTCACGCCAACGAGCTCACCCATCTCGAATATGCCCAGGTCCATGCTCAGCACCGAGTGAAGCAACAAAGCCGGGATGCCCACGGTGGTAACCAGCCCGGACAGCGCCCGGCCATCAAAGAAATCGGTTTTACGACCCAGAACCGCTCCAATCGCGATCAGGGACAACAGGGGAATCAGGGCGTCAGAAAGGGTTTGAATCATGGACAAAAGGTCTGGATCAGCAATCAAGGTTCGCGTTAGTCAATCAACCCGGATTGCGGCACCAGGCAGTTCATCATCGTGATGGACAGATCCCGGAACACCGCATCAGAGGCCACGATGCTCGGAAACCGGTCGTGCATCTCGCGCCGGCAAACCGAGCTCCGGGCCTCGCTCTCTTTCACGCAAGTCGAATGGGCATCCGTGCCCACAGACTGGCCGGTGGCCTGCTCACAGAAAGCGGGAACCTGGGTGACCAGCCAGTCCACGGCCACACCAAGCTGAACCGGATCTGTTGCCAGATTGGCAAAGCGACTGGCATCCGCAGGCTCGGGCTTCTCCCGGGTCTGGTCCCAGAGAACAAAAATCAGCGCTAGGGAAACCAGTGTGACGGTGACCGTTGGGAACTTCATCGGCGGACTTCCAAGTTTTCAAGGGTGATCCGCGATGATAAAGACTCCGCACCGGCAGGACAAAGGCCTGAAAAGACAGGATTGCCCCCAAGACAGGCAGTCGCGCAAACTGACATTAAAATTCACATCTGCGCCAACACGCCTGCGATGCCAGCAATGGACCCGACACTACCTCCCGCAAGACTCTTTTTTTTAACCCGGCCATGCAGCCGAGGCCGACTACCCCTTGATGGGCAACATGGTCGACCCACCAGCGGAGGTCCATCTGGTTCACACAGAGTTTCTCGAAGACGCCCATACCGTAGAGGCTCTCAGTGAAATGGACAGTATCGGGCGCCTGTCGAAAGGCGCGGAAGCGCTGGCCGGGCTGGGGCGGTTGTTTGAGGAAGTGCCCTGACCCTATACCTGCCAGTTACCGGCTTTGAAACTCCCGGTTCTTTGATCGAAAAAACCAGAGAATAAAGCCCAAAAAGCCTGATGTTCTTCGCCTCGCCAAACCGTAATGATGGTAACCAGACCAAAAGGAGGCGAGGCTCATGAAGACTATCGACAAGTACCTGCTTTGCTTTGGACAGGAACCAACAGCGCTCAAACTTATGCCGGATTTCCAGGTGGTGTTCTGCGAGTATCTGGTGGGCGCCAAAGGCGTGTATCTCTGGGTAGAGCAGTCTCCGGTAGTTTCTGGAAAAGCCACAACCAGACGCTTCATTGTTGCCCGGCCGGGCAAGTCGGTGCCTGATCATTACGAGTACGTGGACTCTGCGGTCGATCCGTTCGGCTCGACCGCTCATCATGTCTTCCAGCTACCAGTGAAAATGGCAGGACGTAACTGGGCCATACAGTCGGCTTATGGCCAGGCATCCCAGGTCACCAGATCCTGAATACTTTTCCAACGATTCAGATAGGGTATGTATCAGGGAGCTGGGCTAGGACTTCAGCGCGTGCGGCCGAAACAGCGCAGTGCCCAGCACCAGGAAAAATCCGGCAAGAACCTGATCCATCGATTACCGGGATTTCCGGTTGGCCTTGCCATGACATTCCCCTCAGCCGGGTTTCCGGGCCTCGGTCGCCGGAACTTTCAGCATCAGCACGAAGCCTACCAGCAGGAATACAAGGATAGTGCTCATGCCCCAACGCTGACTATCGGTCAGTGCGGTCACAGCACCCACCAGCAAGGGGCCGGCGAAAGCCGTAGCCTTACCGGAAAAGGCGAACAGGCCGAACATCTGGGTCTGCAGGTGTGGCGGAGCCACCCGGGCCAGATGTGACCGGCTGGCCGATTGCAGCGGCCCGACAAAAATACCCAGGATCATGCCCCAAACCCAAAAGGCCGTCGCGCTGTCTACCAGCAGGATGGCCAAAGCACTGCTACCCAGCCCCACCAACGCCAGCAAAATGGTGTTACGCCCGCCAAGGGCATCATCGATCCAGGCAAACCCCAGCGCGCCCAGGCCTGCCGTCACGTTCAGGGCAATGGCAAATTGCAGGACTTCCGTGGGCGCCATGTTGAACGTGCCGGCGGCGTAAACGCCCCCGAAGGTAAAGATGGTCGCCAGGCCATCGGTGTAGAGCATACGGGCGATCAGGAATCGCACAATGTCCTTGTACTGGCGGACATGGGCGATGGACTCCTTGAGTTGCACAAACCCTGCACGGCTGGCTGCCGCCAGGCTCAGGCCAGTAGGCGGCCGATCCGGGGTAAAGAAAAACGCCGGCAGCGCGAACACCAGATACCAGACAGCCACGAGCACGAAGGTCGCGCGCACGTGCTCGGCCTGATCCCGGTCCAGGTTGAAAAGATTGGCGTCGGTCTCGATGAATCCATACAACGCGACCACCAGACTTGTGACGCCACCCACGTACCCCAAGCCCCAGGCCCAGCCAGACCAACGGCCGGTGCGCTCCTGGCTGGCCATATCCGGCAACATGGCGTTGTAGAAAATGAACGCGAACTCGGCACCCAGCGTGCCCAGCCCCACCCATAACGCAGCGTTCCAGAACTGGTCCTGATCCGGTGTAACGGTCCAGAGCATGGCGCATGACACCACGCACAGCAGGGTAAAACTGATCAACCAGGGTTTACGGCGCCCTGACTGGTCCGCAATGGCCCCCAGCATGGGCGCGAGGATCGCAATAAACACACCGGAGATGCCCACGATGTTGCCCCAGGCATTGGTGCCCGCGACCTTGTCCTGCACCACAGACACGCTGAAGTACTGGGCAAAGACAAACGTGAGAATGATCGTGAAGAAGGCACTGTTGGCCCAGTCATACAGCGCCCAGGACCAGAGTGCGCGTTTGTCTTCCTGAGCGCCTGCAGGCTGGGCATGGGGCATGTGTGGTGGCATGTTCGGCTCGGCTAGTGATCCATACAAGGGAGTTCCGTGGCGTGATTGTGGCCGGTCTCAAGCCAAATGCACAGTCCCTGGGTATTACAACGGCTTCACTCGGATTCTGCCGCAATCTCCTGGAACGCCTGCACCAGGGCATCCGGCTCCTGGGCACCGGAGATGAGGTACTTGTTGTTGATAATGAACGCAGGCACCGCCGAAACGCCCGCCTGCTGATAGGTCGCTTCGTCCTTGCGTACCACTTCCGCGAACTGATCGGAATCAAGCACGTTTGCAGCCTTCGCTGAATCCAGTCCGGCCTTTTCAACGCAACCCAGTAGAACGTCCCGGTCCGAGACGTTTTCGGCGCGCCCGAAATAGGCGTCGAACAGTGCCTGTTTCATGGCCGTCTGCTGGCCCTGCTCACCCGCCCATTTCACCAGCCTGTGGGCATCGAAGGTATTGCAGGTAAATCTCTCCTGCATCTTCTCGAAGTTGAGACCCAGATCCTTCGCGATGGTCATCATCTGATTCTGGGTGGACCGCATTTCCTCCTCGCTGCGCCCGTACTTGCGAGCCAGGGCCGGCAGGATTGGCTCACCCTCGCCACCGTGATCCGGGTTCAACTCAAACGCATGCCATTGAACGGTGAAATCATACTCGGGCGCCAACTGTTCCATGGCCCGCTCAAGGCGAGCGTAACCGATGGCACACCAGGGACAGGCTATATCTGAAACAATGTCGATCTGAATGTTGTTCATGGCGGCTCCTGTTACCAGACCTGAATAATCACCCGATAAAACCGTACCGGTTGTGCCTAAAAGCTCGGACCCGCCAATACTTCCTGCAGGTCGCCTTTCAGTTCCTCCGGCGCAGTTATCCAGAGTTCCCCCTGCCCACCGGGAAACACCCCGATTTCGAGCCCATCCCTGGTTAATCCCGGCACCCATTTCTTGAAGAAGTCCGGCAGGGAAATCGCTTTGGGAGAAAGATCGCCTGATCCTTTGGCGTAATCGGTGGCAAATTCTGCGCTTGGCCAAACTGGCAAATACGCCACACCGTCTTCTTCCGAGACGATCTTCAGAAAGTGGTTGTCGGCGTTGACCAGAATCCAGATCTCGCGCTCCTCGACTACCGCGTCCAGAAAGTAGTCGTAGCGTTCCTCACCGTCCATCTCGAGGGCTTGGGTTAACGGGTTATCACTCATGAAGGTTCCACCGGGAAGTTGGATGTTGATGATGAAGTCTACCGTAAACCCGCCAAGTGAGCTTTCACAAGATCAGCGTGAGGCCGCCGGTAATCACCGCGAAAAGGATGGACAACCCGATCAGCATTTTCCAGGGGAACGGAGGCGGGGGCGGCTCAACCGCCAGCTGCTCCTCCAGATAGCGTTTCAGCAACAGGGTATTGCGGGTATTGGCCTTGTAGATGGCGTCGAACGCATCCCCCACTACCGGCAGCAGGCCACCGAGAAAATCGATGCCCATGTTGCGCAGCATTCGCAGCTTCACCGCCCGGCTCGCGCCCACCCGCTGTGCCTCGACAAGCACATAGGCTGACAACACCAGGCCCACCATGTCGCCCACACCTGGCAGCAGCCCGATGATGGCTTCCACTCCGATCCGGAATCGGGTGAAGGGAAGCCCAATGCTGCTGTCGGTAAATCGACTGAATTTCTCCAGGCGGCGAAGTGTCGCGCGCTGTCTGGCTTCGGTGAGCTGTTGAGTCATGGAATCTCCTGGAATGTTACCCACAGCATCTGTGGATAACTTTGTTGGCAACGACAGGATACCCGGTGCAAACCCTTCAACCACGGGCGCTGGCGCAAAGCGGAGGTAATTTGACCAATATTCACAAGAACGCAGTCGGTTGGAAAGGATTATCATCCATTCCGCGCTTCCCCGGGGACATGAGAGCATTCGGAAACATGCTTATTAACCCAACAAACACTCCTTCGCCTCATTGATCCGGGCCGCCAGATAGTTACTGCCACCATGGTCCGGGTGCACTTTCTGCATCATCCGGCGGTGAGCCCGGATGACCTCTTCCCGACTGGCACCGGGCTCCAGTCCCAGGATGTCCAGGGCTTCGCGCTCGGTCAGAGGGCCGCCGGCATTACCATGCTCGCGCGACTCCCCATCGTCATTGCTAGCGTCATCGTCCGCCCGCCAGGAGTCGCCGAACCGGCGGTCCAGGTAGGTTTCCAGCAACCGGGCAGAATCCTCATCTTGCGCCCGGCAGTAGCGTAGCAGTTCAAGGAATTCGCTCTCGCTCAGATCCGCCAGTTCCCGGCCGGCCATGGGGCCTTTGAGGATCTTTCCGCTCATGGTTCCGGAGTCGTGATCGAGGCTCATTTCCAGAATGTCGCTGGACACGCGGGACTGGTTGCCCGACTTGCCCTCTGCGCCCCCATTAGCGGCCCCGGACAGCAGCGACGGCAGTACGCGACGCAACAGCGGATAAAGAAACGCCAACGCGGCAAACACAAAGTGCAGTCGGCCGGTAACGGCCAGCAGAACCACGATCCCGATACCCGCGATCAACGCCAGCTTGAGAATGGCCGGTTTACGTTGGCTGGCCGGCTGGTTGCGCAGCCAGAGCCAGGCAACAACCGACAGAACAATAACCAGAAGTGTTAACGGCACTCAGATACCCCGGGCCCATTGGCCCATCGGTGGATGATTGCAAGCGCTATCTGATCTGCCGGGTCAGGCGCTTGACCTCCGGGGAGCTGCGGCTGGAGAAGTCCTGCAGGGCCTTGGCTCCCCCGGAAGCATAGACCGCAACTGCGGCCATAAGATCCTTCAGAACCTGAGGGCTGTTACGATCAAATGGGGCGTAGGCGCCTCCGGAAAGCTTGCTTACCTGCTGGAACACCGCCCTGGCATGAGGATCTGCGCCCTCGTGAAACATGAACACCGGAGTTCGCAACAGGCCCAGTTCCCCAGCGGTGTGGCAGAGCTCATCCACCGACTCCTCGCAACAATCCCCGATAAACACCACCGCCTTGACAGGCCTTGCGCGGGTTTCTTTCACGGCGTGGGCCAACATCCGGCTGATCTGGGTGAGGCCACCCCGGCAGGAAACGCCGTTCATCAGGTTCAGCAGCTGACCGGTCTCGGTGACAAACTTCGTGGCCTTGAACTCGCCAAAGCCGCGGTAGTAGCAAAGCTGAATGGCCAACCCACCCAAGTCCCGGGTCGCCTGGAACAGTTCGCTCTGCAAATGGCAGGCCTGGTCCCAGGTCGCCTCCCGGCTCGCGGTGGCATCCAGGGCAAAAATCAGCCTGCCCTACCCGCCACCTTGTTTGGGCAGCTTGCGGACCTCATTGATGAACTGGTCGATGGACTGCTTATCGGATTTTGTGCGTAACTCTTTGTCGGACATAAGCTTCTCGAACCGCCCAGGCTGGCCACTATCTCGCTAAAAGCTTAGGGCAAAGATCACGCATTTCACAGGCTCGACCGATCAGCCCGCCAGCGCCGCCCGCACCTTCTTGCTCAGATGGCCCATGTCAACCCGGCCAAGTACCTGCGGGCGCAGCTCGTTCATCACTCGCCCCATATCCTGCATGCCCTGGGCATCGGTTGAACTGATGGCCATTCGGATCAGGGCGTCCAGGTCATCCTCGCTCAGGGCGGCGGGCATGAATTCCTCAAGGATCACCATTTCCGCCCGCTCCTTGTCGCCCAGCTCCTCGCGACCGGCGTCATCATACTGACTGGCAGCATCCCGGCGCTGCTTGAGCATCTTGTCCAGCACTTTGAGAACGTCCTCGTCACTCAGCTCGCGACGCTCATCAATCTCGATCTGTTTGACCGCGGACTGGGCCATGCGCAGGGTGGTAAGCCGGATTTTATCCTTGCTCCGCATTGCGTCTTTCACCGCGTTGCTCAGTTGCTCCTTGAGTGATTGTTCTGCCATAACCGGCCTCCTGTTCTGTGGATTAGGCTACCTCCGCGCATAATGCCAAGAGGTAGATGTAACGGGTTGGTTACCCCGAGTTTACTCCTGTGTCAGTCAGAGTCGTGCACCAATCAGGCAAAATACTCCTGCATCCAGTCGAACAGTTTGCTCTCGGACATATCGCCCAAAGCCATCTGCTGGAAATCGTTGCCCACTTCATCCTCGATGGTCACGAACTGGTACAGGATAACGCCAGGCTGCTCATCATGAAGGATAATGTTAATGCGCCGGCGGGTTTGCAAACAGTCAATCGTCATGACATCCGCAGGGATGCCGGCATCACGCATACCTCTGCGAACCTCCACAACCGGATTGATGTGCTGGTGGGTTGCCTGGATGCGGGTGTGGGCATCGCTGGCCAAGTCGGACAGGGTTTTAAGGGGATCTTCCGGCATGGGGATAGCTTCTCTGGGATCGGGACATTTTAAACGCCAAACATGGTAGCCCAATCCACAGCGCAAATGAAAAACACCCCCTGCCGGACGGGCCTTCAGAAGCTGCTCAGGCCAAAAACGAACGACGGGGTGAACCAAAAAGCCATTTGCAGACTACTCTTCAGGGCTATCCATTCTTTTGATGCGAAAGGAGTTTGCACATGATTACGGTTCATCACCTGAACAATTCCCGCTCACAACGTGTTCTCTGGATGCTGGAGGAGTTGGGCGTGCCCTACGAGATCCAGCGTTACCAGCGCGACCCCGAAACCATGCTGGCGCCGGAAAGCCTCAAGAAGGTACACCCGCTGGGCAAATCACCGGTGATTACCGATGGAGATCTGGTCGTGGCCGAGTCCGGCGCCATTATCGAATACCTTGCCCACACCTATGGCAAAGACACCATGCTGCCGGAAGCCGGTGGCCAGGCCCGGCTGGATTACACCTACTGGCTGCACTACGCCGAAGGCTCCCTGATGCCTCCTCTGGTCATGCGCCTGGTGTTTGAAAAGGTAAAAACCAGCCCCATGCCATTTTTCATCAAGCCAGTGGCAAAAGGTATCTCGGACAAAACCAATCAGGTTTTCATCGGTCCGATGATCAAGACACACCTGGATTTTGTCGAAGCCCACCTGGCGAAAAACACCTGGTTTCTCGGGGAGAATATCAGCGGGGCAGATATCCAGATGAGCTTTCCGTTGGAAGCCTCCGTGGCACGGGGTATCGTTGGCCAGAACCGGCCTAACATCACTGCCTGGGTGGAACGAGTACATGCCAGACCGGCGTACCAACGGGCTCTCGAAAAAGGGGGCGAATACGACTTTGCCTGAGTAGATACTCAGCCCCTGTTGCCGAGACGAGGGCTACTGCATATGGGTGCTGAGTTATAGCATGGTGCAGAAGCTGCTCACGCTTGCCCCAACACACCTGGAATAACTAAACCGCGAAATTTTTAACCGGCGACGGTCACATTCGGCGCGCTATGAGTCCGCGGTTAAATCAAAAGCGTAGTATTGCATCGAAACACCGAACCGGCGCAAAGTCCGACTATGACCAAGCCTCAACGACTACTCGCCCTGCTCACCTTCGCCTTCCTGGCCCAGACCAGCCAAGGCGCGCTTCGCTGCGGCAGCGCTCTGGTCAATGACGGAGCCTGGCCTATCGAGGTTGAGGAAAGCTGTGGGCCGCCGGACTATGTCGCGGAATACCCCAGCGCGACCGTACCCGGCCTCGGCGTGGTGCAGACCGAGGCGCACTGGTACTACAACCACGGCCCCCAGCGCTTCATGCAGCGGTTGGTCTTTCGCAATGGCAAGCTCGCTCGGGTCGACACCCTCGGGTACGGATTCCATACCTCCGATTCACCCAGGTGCACTCCCAACACGCTCAGGCATATCAAAACCGAATACGAGCTGATCGCCCGATGCGGCGAGCCGATATCCAAACGCCTGGAATGGCAGGCACCCCCGCTCCGCAAACACTCGGAAACGTGGCAAACCCTGCAACCGGTGCTGATTCAGGAGTGGTTATACGATTTCTCGGACAATCAGTTTCGGCAGGTTGTCACCCTGAGAAACGGTCAGGTTGTGGACATTGAGTCCCGCCCTGGCCGGTGAGTCGTCGGCGCATACTAATCACCAACAACAACGCTGCCGCTACCAATAGTCACCCCGCCACAAGAAATCGCACCGCCGGTTATCGCGGCCGGCTTGCCATTAATCATCACCGTACTGGAGCCACCGGCAATCGTGCGCGGATGCGGGGGATGCTTCGGTTTGGAGTGTGGTGCCAACGGATCCCCCACACGGGCAGCGGGTTTGCCATTAATCAGAACATCGGGGGAGCCGGCAATCACCGGAGTGGGAGGAAAACCCTCGTGGTCGGAGCCCATGTCTCCGAGCAGAACAATCGCTCTGTTCATATCGCATCCTTTGCGTTAGCTGTCATCCTTGATACGCATCACCGTCAACCGGGCGGTCCGCGCCCTGGCGATGCAGCCTGAGATCTTACCCTTAAGAGCGCGAGTAACCAACATCCGATCAATGCAAAGGGTGTGGAGACCGCTCCTTGATCACCGGCTTAGTATTGAACAAACTCCCGAACCATAGCAAAGTCCGAACAAGATCATGATCGACATTCTCTCCACCATATTCACAGGCACTCGCGCATGAAACTCAACCCCTTCAACACTCGCATTGGCCTGGCTCTCGGAGGCGGTGCGGCCAAGGGTATTGCCCACATTGGCGTCCTGAAGGCGTTCGAGGAAGAGCAGATCCCGATTCATTGCATTTCGGGCACCAGTGCCGGAGCGCTGATCGCCAGTTACTACGCCTTCGGCCGCCCGGCAGAGTCCATACTGTCGATCTGTTCAACGTTGAACCTGTCGAAGATCATCAACTTCACGTTCGAACGCGGCGGCCTGTTCAGTACCGATAACATCCGGGCGATGATCCATCGGGATCTGGGGGATTGCCGGATCGAGGATGCCAGGATTCCCCTGGCCATTTGCGCAACGGACATCGAAACCGGTGAACAGCTGGTCTTCAGAAAAGGGAACCTGGCAGACGCCGTCTGCGCGTCCATGGCGGTGCCTGGCCTGTTTGTGCCGGTGGAAGTGGATGGCCGGGTTCTGGTAGACGGCGGGCTGGTTGAGAACGTCCCGATTTCGCCACTGGAGAGTATGGGCGCGGGTATTACCGTGGCCATTGATCTGAGCCATGTCAGCCGCTACCCGAAACCGCACGACACGTTTGATGTGATCACCAATGCCATCAACATCGGCATCGATTTCAATACGCGCAAGCAGCTGAAAAACGCAGATATCGTGGTGCCGCTCGATCTGAGCCAATACAGCCTCACCAACAACGCCAAATGCGTGGACGAGCTCTACATGGAGGGCTACCACCCAATGAAGGAAAAGATTCGCCGGGTCCTCTGGTACAAGAGGATGAATCTGATGATTTACCTTTTGCACGCGGTCCGGAAGTTGCTGCCCTTCAAGGTGCCGGAGATTATCAAAGACCTTAAACGCCACGGGCCGGCCTGAAAACCCATGAGTTCGGATTCAGGGGTGCTGCATCTCTTCAAAACATGGTGAAGGATGACGAGTTATCCTCTGATGTAAGCAACCCGTGGCATTGAACTGTTTGCACCTACCAGGCACCCACCACATAACCCAGCTTCTCCGGCAGCCACAGCGCAATGCCCGGCATCAGCATCACCAGCAGCAAGCTGGAGGCCATGGCCACGATAAAGACCAGCGACCAGCCTATAGTGTGTTCCAGGCGGATATTCGCGATACGGGTGGTGACCATCAGGTTAACGGCAACCGGTGGCGTAAACTGCCCGATGGCGATGTTCATCGCCAGCAGAATGCCAAACCAGATCGGGTTCCAGCCGAAATGATTCATCAGCGGCAGCACGATCGGGATCAGGATCAGGTAAATGGAAATCGCATCCAGCAACATGCCGGCGATCAGCACCAGAATCATCACCAGGCCCAGCAGCACCCAGCCGTTTTCAGAGAGTGACAGCAGCGCATCTGCCAAGTGCTGGAAGGTACCCAGGGTGGTGCCTGCCCAGGCGAAGATGCCCGCCAGCGCGATGATGAACATGACCACCCCGGAGGTAACGGCCGCCTCGGTCATCAGATTCCACAGGTCCCGGAGGCCCAGATTCCGGTACAGCAGGCAACCGACCAGCACCCCGTATGTCACCGCAACGACAGCGGCTTCCGTGGGAGTGAACAGCCCCGAACGAAGCCCGCCCAGAATGATCACCGGGGCAAACAGCGCCGGAAGGGCTGCCTTGAAGCTGGGCCAGAACGGTGGGCGCTCAACCGTTTCCGGATCTTCCCACCGATACTTCCTGGAGAAATACAGTGCCGGTGCCAGCAGGGATACCCCCGCCAGGATACCCGGGAACAGGCCGGCGGCGAACAGCGCCCGAAGATCCACCCCGGGCACCACGATGGAATAGAGAATCAACGCGATGGAGGGCGGGATCAGAATCGCGGTGGACGACGAGGCTGCAATCAGCGAAGCGGAGAACGGCTGCGGGTACCCCGCCTTCTTCATGCTCGGCAACATCACCATTGCCACCGCCGCCGCATCGGCAGGACCCGAGCCGCTCATGCCGCCCATGATGAGACACACCAGCACCGCGACCACCGTAAGCCCCCCGTGCCGGGGGCCGATAATCGCCTGGGCGAAACGAACCAGGCTTGCGGCCACACCCGCCCGCTCAAAAATCAGACCCGTCAGAATAAACAGGGGAATCGCAATCAGCGGGTACTTGGCCACACTGTTGTAGGTGTTGGTGCCGAAGGTGCCCAGCATGGCGGGAGGCAGTCCGGCCACAATGCCGACAACACCGCCCACGCCCAGGGCAATGGCCACCGGCACTCCCATGATCAAGGCCAGCAGGAAGCTGGCAACCATCAAAAGATCAGGACTCATGAATCGCCTCCGGATCTGTCTTGCCCCGCAGGCGGTCGATCAGGTTCTGGGTCATGCGGATGATGATGGCCACAGACAACAGCGGCAGCCAGATCACATAGATCCAGTTGGGCAGCCCCAGCCCCGGTGACAGAGATTCCCACTGGTATTCCTGCCAGGCGAAGGTGCTGCCGTACCAGGTCATGATGCCCACAACGGTCACACCGGCCAGCCACTGCAGTACAAAAACCACCTTGCATGCCCACAACGGAAGGAAATGTTCGATCAGTTCGATGCGGATGTGCTGGTTATGGCGTGCGGCCACCGCCGCCCCTGCAAAAGTGAGCACCACCAGAAAGAACACCGAGAACTCCTCGGTAAAAGCGAACGACGCATCCGTGGCGTAGCGGACAATCACGTTGCCC
Source organism: Marinobacter pelagius (assembly GCF_900114925.1). Taxonomy (GTDB): domain Bacteria; phylum Pseudomonadota; class Gammaproteobacteria; order Pseudomonadales; family Oleiphilaceae; genus Marinobacter; species Marinobacter pelagius. Next base: position 323,432 of record NZ_FOUR01000003.1, read on the forward strand.
AGGCTAATCCCGCAGATCGCAATCAGGGCAATGGTGGCCAGCCAGGCCTCAGGGCGAAACTTGGGAGAACGGGACGGCATGGAAACTCCGTTATGGAACAAGCGCCCGCCGATGTTGGCGGGCGCGGGGGCAGGTCTGACTTACTGGTTGCGGTTGGCAACTGCGTCCTGTGCCTGCTTGATGAGATCTTCACCAATACGGGACGTCCATTTCTCATAGACGGACTTCGTAGCCTCCTTGAAGGCCTCACGCTGCTCCGGCGTCAACTCGGTGACTTCCACGCCACGCTCCTTGATAGCGGCCAGAGTCGCGTCCACTTCGCCACGGGATTTCTCGATTTCCCACTGGCCGGCGTCAATCGCCGCCTGCTTCAGCAGGGCCTGATCTTCGGCCGAGAACTGGTCCCAGACCTGGTTGCTGACGGCAAACACCAATGGATCCGCCATGTAGTGCCAGCGGGTCAGGTATTTCTGACCAACCTGGTCGATACGTGCCACGTCAAAGACCGACAGCGGGTTTTCCTGACCATCCACAGCACCGGTGGTCAGCGCCGGCTTGGCGTCGGCCCAGCTCATCTGGGTGGGGTTGGCGCCAAGGGCAGTAAAGGTATCCTGGAACAGCGGAGAACCGACAACGCGGATTTTCAGCCCGTCCAGGTCAGCCGGCTCATCAATGGTCAGCTTGGAATTGGACAACTCACGGAAGCCGTTCTCACCCCAGGCCAGAGGGGTCACTCCGCGCTTCTTGATGGCGGCAAAGACTGCCTCGCCCGCCTCACCCTGGGTAATGGCATCAATGGCAGCGTAGTCGGGCATCAGGAACGGCAGGGAAAACAGGTTCAGTTCCGGTACCTGGGGCGACCAGTTGATGGTAGAACCGACCGCCATATCGATCAGCCCGGAACGCATGGCAGAAAACTCCTTGGTCTGGTCGCCGGAGACCAGCTGGGAGTTGCTGTAAATCTTCATATTGATTCGCCCGTCAGAGCGCTCTTTCACCAACTCCACCCACTTGTCAGCAGCCTGGCCCCAGGGAAAGGCAGACGGGAGGACTGTTGAGACGGTGTATTCATCCTTGTACTCGGCGTGGGAAGCGCCACTGAACAGGAACGTAGCCGCCACAGCGGCAGCCAGAAGTGTGCGACGTTTCGACATAGCGATTTCCTTCTTATTGGAGTTGTTCCGATCGCCAAGCGGCAATCAGGCAGCGGACCGCCTGAAGGAGTATAGAAAGGGTGCTATCAAGAGGCAACGAATGCCCGCTAACGAGGCCGAATATTCTGATTCACCCGGAACAGATTCTCCGGATCATACTTCTGCTTGACCTCCACCAGCCGCTTGTAGGCCGCCCCGTAGGCAAACTCGACCCGGTCAGCCTCATCATGGGAAAGAAAATTGATGTAAGCACCACCGCTGGCATAAGGCTTGGCGGCTTCAAAGAATGCGCGCGCCCACTGGCGGCAATGCTCGTCTTCCCCGGGCGTTTCCCAGCGTCCATGCACATTCATCACATAGTTTGCGTCACGGCTGGAGTAGGCCATGGCGTCGTGCGCCACCCGGCCGGTCTGGCCGCCAATCGAGGCAATAAAGATCTCACAGTGGGGCGATGGCAGCTTGTCTCCATACTCCAGCGCAACCCGGATCACATCGTCGGTCAGCTTTACGAAATTGTGGGACTTCCAGTAATTCCTCGCACCGTCCGCCAGCAGTGGGTCAAACGCCTGTTGCCAGTTGGCGTAGGGTTGAACACCAACATGCTCGCCATGCGCATCGCCGAATGAACGCAGAGGCGCAATCAGTTGTTCGCCAACTTCCGGGTCCCCGGCATAGCAAATCGCCAGAGCGACAATCGGCTCGCCATGAACGGACTCAGGCAGGAAGGGCAATGGCGGCGCATGGCGAATCACTAACCACACATTCAGTTCATCGGGCATGATTTCCGTGAAACGCGCAAACTGCGTCAGCACCGACCGCGCCTGCTTGAACGGGAATACCATCAGCCCACTCAACAACTCCGGCCCCACTGGGTGCAGCTGAAACTCGAACCGGGTAACAATGCCAAAATTACCGCCACCACCCCGTGTGCCCCAGAACAGGTCCGGATTCTCAGTGGCACTGGCGCGAACCTGGCGCCCATCGGCGGTCACCATGTCCGCTGAAATCAGGTTATCCACGGTCATGCCAAACTTCCGGCTGAGCCAGCCAAACCCGCCCCCGAGGGTCAGGCCTGCGACGCCCGTTGTGGAATTGATCCCCAGCGGCGTCGCCAACCCATGCATCTGGGCAGCCGCGTCAAAATCTGCCAGAGTGCAGCCGGGCCCTACAAAGGCCCGTTGTTTCTCAACATCGACCTCAACGTCCTTCATCTGCGACAGATCGATCATCAGTCCGTCATCGCACACCGCGTTGCCCGCGATGTTGTGCCCGCCGCCCTTGACCGAAACCAACATGGACTGATCACGCCCGAAGTTGACCGCAGCCACTACATCCTCCGCCGAATGGCACTGGGCAATCAGAGCCGGCTTCCGGTCAATCATGGCGTTCCAGATCTGACGAGCCTCGTGGTACCCAGCATCTGCAGGCTCAAACACAGGGCCACCGAACTGCCCTCTGAAGGTGTCAATCGTTCCTCGCTGTAACGTAGTCATAGCCATCTCCTTGCCCCGTAGGACTCCTCTCTCCATCCTGCGCCCTTCCAGCGGGAACGCCAGCGGGTTATTAGACTGTTTGAGGACTATGGCGGAACTGTTAGCCGGTTTTGGTGAGGTCGCCCCGGAAACGAGTGACGCCCTTCCCTTGAAAAGCAATGCGGGCTTCGGAACCGCGACAGTCTTGCTTTTCACACTCATTCATAATCCACGGGCACCAAACTGCTATTCTCTTTCCTGAGGTCGACAGTTGCCGCGCCTGCTGATGGCTGCAGGTCTGACATTGTTGCCGGACCTTGGGCGGGAAGTAATTAAGAACCAAGAACGGAGAAAACGGAGATGAAATGGATCGTACTGATCATTATCGGCGCTGTTGTGGCATTCTGGCTTTATCGGGGCCGTCGCAAAAACAGCATTGAAGATCCTGAGGTGAAGACCTTCGAAGAGAAGGATTACTACCTGACATCCGATGAAAACTCATCCGATAAAGAGTCGTACTCTGATAAAAGTAATCCGCGACACTGAAACGGTTTTCTCAATTGCGCTTTCATGCCCCAGACACTCACTTGCCTGCAGATAGGCCTGCCACTATGTCCACTGGCCCATCGCCCGATCACAAGGTCTCGGAAGTCGAGATAGAGCAGGCCATCGGCGCAGGCATCGAGCGTTACTTTGATGACTGCCGGGCGCGGATACCGGCGTTTATTGATCGTCATTTCCATTACCCTGGCGCCATCGCGACCAACAGGAAGGCACTGGGATGGGACATGTTGAGGGCGCCGCTGAATCTGCTTTGGGCGCCGGTATACGCCCTGGCGAGCCTGGTAAGAGTCCTGACTCGAAAACGAACAGGCCTGGGGTGGCTGCACGACTTGGCGGATCGCGTACCTGCCGGTTTTACCACCCGGGTACAGCAGCACATCTCTCACCTGATCCTGGTGGACCTGCTGAACAATGGCCAGGAGAAATCACTGCTGGAGAGCTATCTGGTTGAGGCCCTGGAAGCGGTCTATGCGCGCCATACCTCTGAGCCGATCGATCACCGGCGGTTCAGCAAGCTGATTGAGCCACTGGTCGATGAGGCGCTCAGCCAGTACCGGGTGACCCGGACGGCGTCTGCCGATATCACTAACAGTCTCACCTGCACGGTCTTGGGCGCGTTTACCTTCCAGAAATTCACACCGGGTGGCATCGGGCTCGGGGTAGTGCTCGCCTCCGTGCTCGCCAAGACCCTGGCCGCGAGGGACTTTATCCTCGGTGAAACCATTGGCGAGTGGTACTACAGCGTATTTCCACCGGAACCTTCAGTGGCGACGACGGCCAGCGTGATGTTTGCTGTCATGGCTGCATTGGCAGCGTTTGCGGCTTTGTCCGGTGTTATTTTCGATCCTGTTCAGGCGGCGGTCGGCCTGCACCGTCGGCGCCTGCGCAAATTGCTGGATCACCTGCAGAGGGATGTGTCACTCAACACCCAAAGCAGCTTTCGCCCGAAAGACCAGTTTATAGCGCGAATTCTGGATACGTTCGACATGATCAGATCGGGTCTGCTTTAGCTGACGGCATACTCCCACCCAGCATATTTTCAATCACTGCCGCATTATAGAAAGTTTCAACGCACTGGATTTTGTCTTCCCGCACACGAAACCAGACGGCAAGGCGCACGTCCCCGATTGGCTCGAAGTAGGTACGGTAGTCCAGGATCGCAAACACATGCTCACCGTCGGCACTGAGCTGCCGGAGGACCAGATCTTTCTGGATGGCAAACATACCGAACTGGTAAGCCAGCATGTCGTCCCGGCTCAGGAAACGCATGTTCGGGCCCACATATTCAAACCCCTCGGCCGCCAGCAAGGCCTTTGCCTCCTCCAGCCGCTGGGCACGGATATCCGCAATGAACTGAGCCACAATGTCTTTTGGCTGCATGAACAAGCTCCCCACAAGATCCCTCTCCCTTGTATAGCAGAAAACAATTAAAACTTTACTATGCAGGGCCTCTTAATTAGCGTACTGTCTATCTCGTTGGAAAGATTTAGCAAAGCATTTCACGACTAAGACCTTTTGTGTTGTCACACCTCTTGTCCTGTTTTTGATCCTGCACGTTTTTTGTTTCCCGCATATCGCTGATCAAAGATCATAACGATCTTTTGGCGGCACATTAATGATTAAATTCAGGATATCTAATTATGTCTACAATTACCGGCAACGTTAAGTTCTTCAACGAAGCAAAAGGTTTTGGTTTTATTTCTCGTGAAGGCGGCTCAGACGTCTTTGTTCACTACAGCTCTATTCAGGGTAGCGGCTTCAAAACTCTGGCCGAAGGCCAGGAAGTTGAGTTCAGCGTGACCCAGGGTCAGAAAGGCCCACAGGCAGAGAACGTAATTGGCCTGTAAATAACAGCCAATACGTGATGAAAAAAGGCAGCTCAGGCTGCCTTTTTTATTGAATACAGAAAGCCGAGTAAAAACGGGACAGATTTACTTCCCTCAACCTGCCCCGGCTTCCGATAAATCATTGACCACTTTTCAGGTTAATCTGCTTTGAACCTGTCGTGGAAAACTGCCCACTTTTACCTTTATCCACATACTCAACAGACCCGCCAGACTTTATAAAAGCAGCAGTCTGCTCCTCAATCTGGGCAGAGGTTAATGTAGATTTTTGAGGTTTCTTGCTCATCATATTTCCCCACGTTAAATACCGGCATATTCGCCAACATTAATCGTCCATAATACCCGAAACCGGGAAAAATTGTTGATTACTCCACCGTGATGGTAATTTTCTCGGACATGACCGGCGGCTCGTGGGGCACGTGCATGTGGTCACCCACCAGCAGTTGCAGGGTATGCTCGCCCGGTGAAAGCTCCAGGGTGGTTTGGGTTTGTCCTCCGCCAAAATGGATATGCCGCTCATCGGCAGGAACCGGTTGATCCATCGGCGGCATCTCATCGACATCCACAAGCAGGTGATGGTGCCCGGTGGCCTCGCGTTCCACGCCTGCGGGTGCCACGCCCAGATTTTCCAGGCCGAACCTCACTGTCACCGGCGAACTTACGGTCTGCCCATCAGTTGGCGTTACAAAGTACACCGCCGCCCCTTCGGGCGCAGGCGTCGCGGCGTGGGCCCCGGCAACCAGCGCGGCAGCAAGAACTGAAGATAGGACCAATCGTTGTGTGCTGTTGATCATGCTCATGACTCACTCCTTGAATCAGCGGACTGTCTTTCAATTGTAGGACACACTTCAGAATCTTGCTGGCGCTTTACATCAACCTGGCTGATAAAAAGCTCAGGGGCGGCATACATACCAGTAGTTCTGGAAATCATGTGCGAGCTCATGCACGTCGATATTCCGAAAGCCCGCTTCACGAAAATATTCCAGCGCTTTCTCCCTCCCCCACATGGCTCCCAGGCCCTCGCCACCCTGTGCCAGGGAAACCGTCATGCAGTGCATGCAGGAAACGGTGTAAAGCAACGGGCCGATCGGGTGGTCCCGGTCGCTGTGATGATGGCTCGACCCCTTGATGTCCTGGGCCAGATAAACACCGTCGTCAGCGAGCGCTTTGCGGATACCCCGCAACACGGCAAGAGGGTCCCTCTGATCGTGAACGGCATCGAAGGTGGTGATCAGCTGGTAAGTGCCGGGCCGATCGCTGTGTTCAAGGTCACTGACGTCAAATATCTCGAAGCTGGCGTTGTCATTCCCGAGTGCCCTGGCCTCCTGGCTGGCATACCGGACGGCATCCCCGGATATGTCGTACCCCGTAAACTGACTGTTCGGGAAGAGCCTGGCCAGCTTGTTCAGTGCCCGCCCCCTGCCACAACCGACGTCGAGAACCCGAATACCTCGTTCCAGACGTTCGATAAGGCCTGGCACCAGCGGGAGGATATCCGTTTCCAGGGCGGGAACAACGGACTGACCGCTGTCCTCGGCCATAACCTCGTGGAACCGCTCGAAACGCTCATAGGGGACGCCCCCTCCATTGCGAAAGCAGTGAACGATGTCATCCTCCACCGAGCCAAGCAGCGGAATGTACTGGGCAAACACCGCGATGTTGTCTGTCGGTGACTTCCGGCACAGGCTGGCAGCGTGTTCCCTGGGCAGGTAGTAGGTTTTTCCTGCGGGATCATTCTCGACAATGTTGCCAACGGTCATCGCTCCAAGCCATTCCCTGACGTAGCGCTCGTCCAGTCCAGCCTTTTCGGCAATCTGAACACTGGTTGCGGCCGGCATCTCGGCCATGGTGTCAAACAGTCCGGTTCGGTGGCCGACCGAAAGCATCAGGGCCAGCGCACCCGAATTCAGTGTCTCAACCATGCGGTCGCCGAATGCCTCCACCACCGCTTGATCTGTCTCGGCGATGTCGTAAGTGAGAGCCTCTGCGTTGCTTGTCATGGTGCTATCCTCCTTATTAGGGTTAACGGGTTGTTTCCCGTTAAGAACAGGATGTACCTGGAAGCGAAAAGCAACCAGAGAGCACATGGTATGGTTTTACCAGAAAGCTCCACATCGTTTTAAAACAATGGCATACAGAGCCTTAAGCGTGCCATTGGGCACTGGCGGTAGGGGTTCTCGCAGGGAAACCATACTCAGGGTATGGTTTCCCGGAGGTGGCAGATGGAAAAAGGTCAGGCTACCCGAGATCGGTTGTTGGACATCACCGAAAAATCCGTCCTCAGGAAAGGCTTTGGCGCCACCTCCATTGAAGAGGTGATTGCCGAGGCCGGCATTACCAAGAGTGGCTTCCTGTACCATTTTTCCAACAAGAACGCGCTGGCCCACGCATTGCTGTTGCGCTATATGGCGCGTGAGGACGCCCTGCTGGATGACGTGTTTGCCCGTGGCCAGCAATTGACTGACGACCCTTTGCAGGGCTTCCTGGTCGGGCTGAAGTTGCTGGCGGAGATAATGGAGGACCTGCCCCATGAATATCCGGGTTGCCTGGTGGCAACCTACTGTTATCAGGAAAGCCTGTTTGATCGCGATGTTCGGGAACTGAACAGGCGAATTGTCCTGAGTTGGCGTGCGCGGTTTCGCACGCTGTTGGACCTGATCTACGAACGTTACGAACCCCGGGACGCCATCGACCCGGATGCGTTGGCCGACATGGTGTCAACGGTCATCGAGGGAGGCCTGGTCCTGGGTCGGGCGACCGGAGAGCGGGCCCTTCTGCCCCACCAACTGATGCTGCTTCGAAGTTATATCAAGCTGTTATTCGAGCCAGGTGCGTCGCGGTAGCAAGGTGTGCCATTCAGACCGGCAGCCGCCGCCCCAAGAACTCAAGCTGATCCCTTATGGACTGAGCCAGAGCGTCACCCCGATACACATCAAAATGCCCGACCGGATAGTGCTTCACTTCGGAGTTCGGCATTTTTTCCGCCGCTTTGGCCGCGGCATTTGCCGGAGCGACCGTATCGCGGTCGCAAATCAGCACCAGGGCCGGACAGGTGACTTTGCTGGCCAAACGGGTGGGCCGGAAAAGCGGAATCGTAAAACTCACGCCCGCGGCGACGTAGTTCAACGCATTATCGGCCAACAGGGGCACATAACCATCCTGGCAATCCTCGGCCGTCATCATGCCCAGCTCCCCGGGGCGAGCCGCTGATGCAATGTACCGGGGAGACATCCCCAGCCCGCGGCGAATCCAGTCTACCGATCCGTGCCAGGTCAGGCGCATCGCCTGCATGATCCCGGCATAATCGACGACGCCCAGCAACGAGGCCAAACCATCCACCATCGGGCATTGAGAGATGGTGCACTGCACGTCGCCATCCCTCGCCGCGGCCGCGATCACCAGCCCACCAGAAAAAGACGTCCCCCACAGGCAAATGCGGCTTCCATCGACACCATCCAGCTGCCGTGCAAACTTCAGCGCCGCCAGCCAGTCTGCCACTTCCTTGCCGGGGCTCAGGGTCTGGCGTGGCTGGCCATCACTGTCCCCGAAATGGCGGTAGTCAAAGGCAAAGACCGCATAGCCCGCATCGCAAAAAGCTTCCTTGAACGGCGCAAGACCACTGGCATGAGTCAGCCCGAAACCATGCGCCATCACGATACACGGCAAGTCACGGCCCTCGGCGTCCGGCGTATAAAGTACACCGCGGCAGGTTGTACCCTGGCTCGGGAATTCCAGTGGCGTTTCGATCATTGCTCGGCTCTCATACTGAAGGTTGAGAGTCACAGGATAGCTCATTGGTTCAAGATGGGATCCGTAAGAGATTTTTGGGGTCCCCAAGTTAGTCTGTAGAGGATAAGGTAAACCTTTTCCGCCGGAGACATTCACGCTATGGACACCGCGATCCTGGTTTGGGGCTTGATCTTCAGCTCCATCGGCATCGGTTATTTCATTTACGGGCGAAGGCAGTCCAATATGGCCGTCCGCTGGTGTGGCCTCGCGCTGATTCTTTACCCGTACCTTATGACCGATGCCCTCACCATGGTGGCCGTAGGCATTGCGATTATGTTGGTCCCCCGGTTCGTTGACCTTTGAACCGGGGGATTCGTCCCTTACCGCAAATCACCGAGTCGGCGGCGCCATAAACTCCGGCCCGACGGGGTCCTTAATACATCTGGCCAGAATGTCATCGATTTCGACCATCGCGTCCTTATCCAGCGACCAGCCCTCAATGTCATCGACCGGGTCCAGCTGTTCCGGTCTTCTCGCACCCCAAAGCGCGGTTGTGACACCGGGCTGATCCACCAGCCAGCGAAGCGCCAGTGCCAGCACATTTTTCTGGTACCGTTCGCGGGCAAAGGCATCCAGCTCAGCCACGGCATTCAGGTATTGGCGATAGCGGTCGCCCTGGAACTTGGGATCGTTCTTGCGCAGGTCGTCACCGGTGAACTGGGTGTTCTCCCGCATCTTGCCGGACAGCAGACCGCGGCAAAGCCCGCCGTAGGTGATGGTAGCAATGCCATTTTCCCGGCAATACGGAAGAATCTCGTTTTCGATCTCCCGTTCAAACAGGTTGTACGGGGGCTGCAGACTGTGCAGGGGCACACTCTTCTGCAACTCGTCCATCTGCGAGGGCGTGAAGTTGCTGACACCAATGGCGCGGATTTTCCCTGCCTGGTAAAGGTTCTCCAGCGCCCGGGCGGTCTCTTCCATGGGCGTCTTCGGATCTGGCCAGTGGACCTGGTAAATGTCGATCCTGTCCGTTTGAAGGCGTTTCAGGGAATCCTCGACCTCCCGCTCTATGCGCGCGGCAGTCGCGTCCCGCCAGACTTTGTCCTGATCATCGTTCCAGTTCAGAGCCACTTTGGTGGCCAGGGCAACCTGATCCCGCCGGCCGTTGGCGAGGGCCTTGCCCACAATTTCCTCTGAGCGCCCGAAGCCGTAAACCGGCGCCGTGTCGATCAGACCAATACCCTTGTCGATGGCCCTGTGGATGGTATCAATGGACTGGGCTTCGTCTGTTCCGCCCCACATCCAGCCACCAATGGCCCAGGTACCGAGCCCGACGGGTGTGACCTGAATGTCTGTGTTCCCGAATGTTCGCGTATCCATGCTTCCTCCTGTTGCCTCGAAAAACCACTTGGAGCAAATGCGGCACTAAAAATGGTTGGTATCACAGACATGCGAGGGAGAGCGCGTGAATTCAACCCCAAGAGTCTCATGCACAGGGGTCTGATGAACTCGTTCATCTGACCCCAAGTTTCGGTTAAAACCGGGACAGACTTATTATTCGATTCATGACTACTGACCGGCAACACGAGCTCAGAAGTACCCCAGCAGCCGGCCAAGGATCAGCACACTGATCCAGACCACCAGAGACAACCCGGCTCCCACCCTCAAGGACAAAGGCATGCGAGCCTTCATCGGAAGGCTCGGTATATCCTGGCGCTTCAACACCCGCCCGAGAATCAACGCGTTCGACACACCCAACAAGACAAGCGCAATCTTCGCCTGGAACAACGGCGACCGGGCATAACCCAAGGCCGCTGTAGCGAATAAAAGCGCACCGCATACGACCGCCAACCCCAAACCAATCGCCGATGTAATTCGAAGCACATCGACAAACACCATCACGGGGTACGTGCGCCAGAGCCCCAGCAGACGTAAATCCAGCGGCACAATGCCACCGACCAGCATCGAAACCCCGAGAATATGCCCTGCATTTACCAGCGGGTACATGAATGTGGAGTTGCGCAGGGCCGAGACAAAGGCCAAATCCTCGACGGCAACCAGTGCTTGTTCAATCATTCCCGGGTTCAGGAATCACGACCCGGATACAGGTTGTAGTCTTTCCCGTCGATCACAACCCGCTCGGCCTTCACCAGTCGCTCGCCTTCTCTGGCGGAGCGATGACCATGCACGGTAATTTCCCGGCCCTCGCTCAACATCTCCTTGCTGAGCCCAACCCGGTCGTTACGCCAGGGCTGACCAACTTCCACAACCCACTCCTCGCCATCCACGTCTATCGTGACCTCGCCATGGGGATTACCCAGGCGCACGGACTGGATGACACCGGTGATTTCAAATTCCTCGTCGGTTGCCCAGGCCCAACCGTGATGGGCCTGGGCCGCCGAGGCAGCGAGAAATGCAGCAAGAACTGCAAAACAAAGCAGGTAGGTAAAACGAAGCTGAGGCATATCCAATCCTCTTTTCGCAGTTTCGTCAGGGCAATCTCCCAAGCACTCATCCATGCTCAGTCAAATTTACGAGATCCCCGTCTCATCAGACTAGATCAGGTAACACACGGATGCATGCTCACTGCGACGATACTCGTCCTGATGGCCACTTGCGTTCCTACAACACCGAATAGCCTGAACAGCCGCATGGTTGGGTGTTGATGGTTCCCTCTGGAGAACATATCTGTTCCGGTTTTCGGTTAAACCGGGCCCCAGCCCTCTATACGCGACCGTGGGCCTGCGATTGCAGTTGTTCGGTGTCTACCCGAACGAAAATCGAATCGGCAGTCACCGTGAGGACGTCGCCGGCCCAGATCTCGCAGATCACCCGGCTCTTACGGCCCACATCGCCTTCTACTCTGGCTTTAAGGGTCAATTCCACGCCCATGGGAGTGGGCTTGATGTAAGTGAGATTGAGTTTGCCCGTAACGCAATCGATGCGCGGCAGGCTGCCCGGCTCACGGCCTTCGGCACGATAGTGATAAGCCATGGCCGTCCAGTTGGAATGGCAATCTGCCAGCATGGCCAGGAAACCGCCGTAGACCAGCTCTGGCCAACCGGTGAACTTGGGGTCCGGAGTGTAAGTGGCCACCACGTAAACGCCGTCCTCGTCCCAATGACTCTTCAGTTGCAGACCCTCAGGGTGGGCACTTCCGCAGCCATAGCAAACCCCATCCGGGGCGGCCAGGTCCTGCAGAGCGGGGGAAACATCGCTCATGATCCAAGACTCCTTCACAAAATAATTTGTCACGACGACAGGAAAAGCCGCCACAGCAGGTGCAGCATAATACCCAAAAAAACTCGGCGACGGCGTCGGAACAGCTGCGACTAAACAGCGCGGCCTGGAGGGCTAATGGGTGCCCCGGTTATTTGTAAGGGAGTTGCGACGATATTCGTCCTGATCGTCAGTTGCGCTCCTTCAAAACCGAGTAGATGCTGCGAACGGCGGCAACGTCTGACGCGTCCGATTCGATCAGGTCCTCCAGCAATTCCAGAACCCGCTTTTCATCATTACTTCGAAGGCTCGGCCAGAACACATAGGGAATGACATCCGGATTCCGGATATAGAAGAGCGCCGCTTCCTCTGGTTTGGCGGTATCGCCCCGAAGACCGACGGTAAATCGCTGCCCTTCTCTGTCCACCAGTGTAACCACCAGCGATTGTTCAGACTCCACTTCCCGAACTTCACCAACGGTGATGGGAGCCTCAAGAGCAGGGACGGAAGTAATGTAATACTGAACACCGAGAAACCCCAGAAGCACAACTAACAGTGCCGCCAGAGCGATTGATTTCATCATGAATACAGCCTGAATGCCTTGAGATGGCAGACGCGTCGCGTCTGCCCGGTAAATCCGCGGTTGAGGGCACTTCACCCCTCAGTGGTGATGCCCACCCGGCCCATGGACGTGGCCGTGCGCAATCTCTTCCGGATCGGCGGCGCGGACTTCAAGGATTTCGATATCGAAGGTCAGGGTTCTGCCGGCCATCGGATGGTTGGTGTCGACATCGGCAAACTTGTGGCCAACCTTGGCGACGACCACATGGCGCGGGCCGTGCTCGGTTTGTACCTGGGCAATCATGCCCGGCTTCCAGCGTTTGGCACCGATCAGATGCTTGATCGGCACACGCTGGATGGCATCGGCCTTGCGCGGACCATAGGCTTTTTCCGGAGTGACGGTAACACTGAAGGTTTCGCCGGCTTCGCGACCTTCCAGGGCCTCCTCCAGGCCCCGGATAATGCCGCCGTGACCATGCAGGTAGGCGTTCGGCTCGCCGCCACGGGAGCTTTCAACAAGATTGCCCTGCTCATCACTGACGTTGTAGTGAAACAAGACCACCTGATTCTTTTCGATTGGCATAGGGTTCTCCGGGACGGTTCAAGATATGCCATTATAACCAGCAGCAGCTTTATTCTCAGCTAATCACCAAAGCATCGGGCAGCGGCAGCTACCGTCGCTACCCGACAGAGGAGATGTTACCCGATGACCGAAGACCTGCCCTATTCCCAGGCCTGCGAGAACAACAAGGCCCCGATCCTGGAGAAGCTGAAGGCAATCTTTATCACGCCGGGCAAGGTGCTGGAAATCGGAACACTCACCGGCCAGCACGCCGTGCATTTCGCACAGGCCATGCCCCACCTGCAGTGGCAACCCAGTGATCACCCCGAGGCGGCTCACCTGTGTCGTCTCAGGCTTGAGCAGGCCGGACTGCCCAACATCCTGCCCGTCGTGGAGTTGGACGTAAGCGCTCCTAACTGGCCGGTCGACACCTTCCAATGGGCATTCTCCGCCAATACCGCCCACATCATGTCCTGGAGCGAAGTCGAACAAATGTTCCGTGGTATTGGTGAGCGCTTGCCGAAAGATGGCGCCTTTTGCCTGTACGGTCCCTTCAACAACCAGGGCGAATACTCGAGTGACAGCAACCGTCGTTTTGACCAGAGCCTGAGATCCCAGGCCGCTCATATGGGCATCCGGGACCTGGTGGACCTTAGCGCCCTGGCAGAATCGGCCGGGATGACGCTTGCCGAAAACCACCCCATGCCAGCCAACAACCGGCTACTGGTGTTCCGACGCAGCTCTTCTTAACGCTTCCGGGCGTTACGTTTCATACGCCTTTCGATAGTTGCCCTGATAATCAAAGATCCGTTCCTGCACCTGCCAATAGTGCTTTTGCTTCCGGGCAATCACAAAATCCGGTGCCGGCAACAAGGCTTGAATCTCAAGCACCTCATCCGCCGTGCTGAACTTTTTCGGGGCCTGGCTGTTCGCGAAACGACGTCCGAACAGTTTGTTGAAGACGGTGCGCTGGCCCGGCTTGCTGAAATCAAACGATTCGCTGAGCTCCTCCCCGTCCTCACCGTGATAGGTGAGCCTCAGTTTGCTGCCATCAACACCTAACGTGATCCCGGCGCAACGAATCACCATGGCATCCTTGAGCCTCAGCGCATCTCTTAGCTGATCATCCGGGTCGATGATCGCCTTATGGCACTGCTGGCAGTTACGGGCCGCGATATCATTCTCGCCACCGCAGTGTGGGCACTCCTTGAATCGAAAACGGTAATCGCACTGTTGCGGGCGGCCGTTCTGCACGGCAGGCTCACCCTCGTCCGCAGGCTCCAGCAGCCCCTGACAACGCCGTCCATAGTGCTCGATCACACGGCCGTCACTGTCCGTTTTGCCCCAAAAGATATTGGCAAACCCGCAGCCCGGGCAGAACACCTGCACCGGCTCGCTGTCCGGGTTCGGTTTCGGCTCCCCCACCTCCGGGTGATGAAGGTTCACACTGTTGCCCGCGTAATCAATCACCAGACAGTCCTGTTTGCCTTCATCCAGACGAAGACCGCGGCCCACGATCTGCTGATACAGGCTGACCGATTGGGTAGGCCGAAGAATGGCAATAAAGTCCACATGGGGCGCATCAAAGCCCGTGGTCAGCACGGACACGTTCACCAGGTACTTCAACTGCCGCTGCTTGAAGCGCTGGATCAGCACGTCCCGTTCCTTCGAATCGGTCACGCCGGTCACCAGGGCGGTTTCGTGTTCAGGCAGATAGCCGGTGATCTCCCGGGCATGCTCCACCGTTGCCGCAAAGATCATCACGCCTTTGCGGTCGGCGGCCAGCTCCACCACCTGCTCGATGATCGCCCGGGTCACACGCTTGTGTTTGCTCAGCAGCTGGTTGACGTCCTTCTCCGCGTATTCGCCAAAGCGGTCCTGAGCCAGCGAGGAGAAATCGTACTGGGCCACCGCCGCATTCACCAGCTCGGGACGGGTGAGATACCCCCGGTTGATCATGTAGCTCAATGGCAGTTCGTAAATGCAGTGCTGAAAGGGCTTTTCCTGATCGCTTCGGACAAAGCCCCGGTAGTGATAGCGATAGATCCAGCCCATGGCCAGACGATAAGGCGTAGCGGTCAGCCCGAGCACCTTGAGGGCGTCATTCTGCTGCCGTAGCAACTCGATGATCCGTTGATACTGACTGGTTTCCTCACCGCTAACCCGATGGCACTCATCGATGATGACCAGCGAGTATTCATCCCGGAACTGATCCAGATTCGCCGCGACGGACTGCACACTGGCAAAGGTGACCTGGTGCTGATTCTCCTTGCGCTTCAACCCGGCGGAGAAGATGCCACCTTCCAACCCATAGCTCTGGTACTTGGCGTGATTCTGCTCCACCAGCTCTTTGACGTGGGTCAGCACCAGAATTTTGCGGCGGGCTAGCCGGGCCAACTCGGCAATGACCAGGCTCTTACCCGCGCCGGTGGGCAGCACAATAACGGCAGACTCGTCCGATTTGCGGAAATGGCTCAGCGTGGCGTCGACAGCTTCCTGCTGGTAGGGCCGCAGTTTGAAGGGAGCATTCATTTTGCAGGGTCTGGTCGATCTCAGGGTGGGAACCAACAGTAAGGCATTACGACCTTACCAATACTCCAGCAATTCACTCAACCAGTAGATCGTCCATATCCACGTTTAGCGCTAAAGTAGCAGGAGATTCGAGCCTCTGGCGCGACCAGAGGCGAAACCAAACCTTATTGGAAAACAGGAGCATTCAATGACATTTGATTTCCACGGCCGGCGCGTCATTGTCGCTGGCGGCAGCAAGGGTATTGGCCGGGCCATCGCGTTGGGATTTGTCCGAGCCGGTGCCAGCGTTTCTGTGTGCGCGCGCGGGCAGGCGTCCCTGGACGCACTGGCGGAAGAAGTGGCAGACGAGGGGCTGGCGCTGCATGTGGCCTCCTGCGACATCGGCGACAAGGCCGCGCTGGAGACCTATCTGCAGAGCGCCATGGCCGAGCTGGGCGGCCTGGACGTGCTGGTCAATTGTGCCTCGGCCTTCGGGCGGGAGGACAACGAAGAGGGCTGGCTGAGCAGCATTGAGGTGGATCTGATGGGCACGGTTCGCGCCGGCCATACCTGCCTGCCAGCGCTCAAGGAAACCGGGGGCACGATCATCAACATTGCCTCCATCGCCGCCCTGCACGCCTCGACACGCACCGCCCCCTACGCGGCCATCAAGGCCGCCGTCGCTCATTATACCGCCAGCCTCGCGGTGGCCATGGCCCCGCATAAAGTGCGTGTTAATGGCATTGCCCCTGGTTCCATCGAGTTTCCGGGTGGCGTCTGGGATCAGGCCCGTCAGAACAATCCGGATCTATACGACCGTATTCGCGGTGGGATTCCCTTCGGGCGCCTGGGCACGCCGGAGGAAGTCGCCGACGTGGCATTGTTCCTGGCCTCCGATCTGGCCCGGTGGATCACCGGCCAGACACTGGTGGTGGACGGCGGCCAGGTTCTGTCCTGAACCACGTTGTTCAGGCGGACTTTTTCATAAAAACTGGACGACAGCGCAGCCAACAGAAGCGTTTTGGCCGGATCAGTGCCTGGCTTTGCTCACCACTTCCGGAGTTGCCGGCTCACCGGGTTCGCTGGCCAGAATACGGTCTGCATCAAGTGAGGCAATCGGCACCCGGGTATCCCTCGGAACGTCGCCGCTCAGTTGCAGCTCAAGATAGCGCAGCGCACAAACCCGAAGGAAGGAGGTGAAATTCCCGAGATCATGGCCGGCATCAATGGATTCGTGGTAAAGCCGGGTGATCATCTGCGGCAGGTTCATCCCATCCCGGTCGGCCAACTCTGACAGTACCTGCCAGAAGGCGTTTTCCATCCGCACACTGGTCACCATGCCGTCAATACGCAGGGAGTGGGTCCGGCTGACCCAAAGCTCCGGATCGGCATTGATAAAGAGCTTGCACATGACGGCCTCCCTGGGTGCGCCTGAGAGCACTGAGGGGCCGGTGGACTGGCCCCTGCGGCGTTATTGATCCAGCAATTTGAAGAATTGCGCCAGCCAGGCCGGATGGGCTGGCCACGCGGGCGCTGTTACCAGATTAGCATCGGTTACAGCCTGATCAACCTCGATACCGGCAAAGGTCCCGCCGGCCAGTTCCACTTCCGGTTGGCAGGCCGGATAGGCAGAACATTTGCGGCCCTCCAGAACACCCGCTGCGGCCAACAACTGGGCACCGTGGCAGATCGCCGCCACCGGCTTGTTGGTTTCGAAGAAATGGCGAACCAGATTCTGCACATCCTTGTTCAGGCGCAGGTATTCGGGTGCACGACCGCCGGGCACCACCAGTGCGTCGTAATTGGCCGGGTCCAGCCCCTCAAAATCCGCATTCAGGGCAAACCGATGGCCCGGTTTTTCGGTGTAGGTCTGGTCGCCCTCGAAGTCATGGATGGCAGTGGCCACGGTATCGCCCGCTTTCTTGTCCGGGCAAACGGCATGAACCGTGTGGCCAACGGCCTGTAGTGCCTGGAATGGCACCATGGTTTCGTAATCCTCGGTGAAATCACCGGTAATCATCAGAATCTTCTTCCCGCTCATGGCTATCTCCCTGTGTTTTTGTTGCCAAGTCTGAAAACAGTAGCAGCGGCGATGGTGAAGCGGGTATTAAGGGACTACTACAGGGCTGGAAGTGGCAGACTCATCTGATTTGCAAGAATGGCTCAGCGTGGCGTCGACGGCTTCCTGCTGCTAGGGCCGCACTTGAAGGGAGCATTCATTTAGCAGAGATTGATGGCTTTCAGGCTGCCTGAGGGGAGCCGTTATTGCCCTCAGACTCCAGTGTCCATGTCATTCCCAATGCCCGCCCGGCTTTTACAAGCGTGGTAATTGTTACACCGGTATCCTTCTCATCAAGCAGCCGGTTTACCACCGTACGACTGGTGTGCATCCGCTTCGCCAGTTGGGTTTTGTTCACGCCCGTGTGTTTCATCGCCTGCTGAACTTGCCAGACAATCACGCGCTTCAGAGCCTCGGCTTCTGCCTGCTCCAGCGTGCCATCAGTTTCGAGCAGATCATCGAGAGAGCTGCCAATATGTTTATGCTGTGCCATGTTCTTTGCTCCCGATCAGACAAGATTCTTCTTTCGATCTCTTGCCTTCTTCAACTCTTGATCCGGTGTCTTTTGAGTTTTTTTGATAAAGCCATGTAGCAAGACCATGTCGCCTTCGCAGTCAAATCCCGATATTCATGACCGGTTTAATCTCCAGCACCTGCCGGGCAAACTCCGCATCCGGCCAAACCAACAACCAACCGAGAACCGCAAGATTGAGAATCACATTGAACCAGAATGCCACCTGAAACGAGGCCTTGCGGGTTTTGTGGCGAAAGAATTGCTGACCCACCAGAGCCCCAGGCCAGCCACACAGAAGTTCAAACAGGTGCAAACGTCCCTCAGGCACACGCCGGTTGCCGCTCTCGGCGGCCCCTTTGTCGACCGCGTACATCAGGAAAGTAACGAGACTCATCACCCCATAGGCGACCGGCAAAACCACCGGCACATGCCCCTGAAGATACAACACAGAGATCGCGCCCCCGACTGCGGCTGCAATCAACAGAGCGACCCAGACACCAGTTGCTACCGCTGCGCGGTGTCGTGCAACGCCAGCGTACTGGAAACTAGCCGCCCTTAGCCGGCCCTTCTCGTCTTTTGTCTGGGAGTAAACCACCTTGCAACTGGCCGAAGGTCTGCCCCGCCCTTGATAGGCGCTGATATGGGCAAACAGACGCTCACCTCCGTTTTCCGGAGTGATAAAGCCAAAGCCCTTTGCGTCATTCCATGAGGTGAGTGAGCCTTTTTGATTCACTTGCAGGTATCCCTTCGGTCAAAGTTGATTCGACGGCTTCACGGCTTCCACTGTTTAACTTTCAATAAAGCCATAACAACAAGCCAGCAACACAGAAAAAAAGCACTGCAACGTGAACAGCCAAGTTTTTCTGGGTAGATGGGGCGGGCTTTCTGGCGAAACGGAAGTAATCCTCACCAAACAGCCCCACGCCGCAACCCTCACAGTAGTTTTTTGAGTAAGAAACCCTCAGCGCAGATGGCTCAAACTTTTTCCGACAGCTGTAACAACTAGGCTTGATCATTTCGGGGCTCCGGGCCGATTCAGAAAATTAAATCTTCCTATATCACCGTTTTCACAAGCGCGCTAACAGATTCCTCCCGGCAGTAGCTCGGGTATTCTCCCCATCAGGATATCAGCATGTCAGATAAATTTTTCTTCAAGGGTCGGCAGGACGCGCGTAAGCAGGAGATTGAGGCACAGGTGGTTCAGGGTCGAAAATAAAAAAAGCCTTCCCATTAGAGAAAGGCTTTTGAAACGCACGGATAAAACTTCAGGCTTTTCGCGTATTAGCAGTTGCCCTTTTTCGCTTGGCCCGGTGGACAGAAATGGCCACCAGACTTACGGTAAGACCGGCGATCGTCGTAGTCATGATGACGGCGATCATGGTCGCGGTAGTATTCTTCATGATCTCTGGTGGTAATGGCTGTTCCCGTTGCCGCACCGACGGCACCGCCGAGAATAGCACCGTCTCTGCCACCTACCTCGTTGCCGATGGCAGCCCCGATCGCGCCACCAAGACCGCCACCTATCGCGGCGTCGGCCGTGTCACCCGCCACGGCCCCCAGAGAGGTGACACTCAGAGATAAAAAAACGAGCAGTGATTTCATTTTCATTGACGTAAATCCCATTGTTCAGGTGGTCTGACTTGCCCAGCATGGCGGGAAGGAAAACATTGTCTTCATCGTCCCATCAGTCACTGATCAGTTCTGTGAACCATTCGAGAATATCAGGAGTACACGCGAAGCAGCATGTTAATTTTTATTTAAAATTCAACAATTTAGACCAGATGGAGAGATGTAACTTACTGACGGATTTGATCTTTCTTTTTGTTGCGGCTATTACCCCGACACTGCTATCACGTCACAAGCCCATAAGGCCGCTCCAGAGCCGAGCGCACCTCACCAATGGAAAACACTCTCGCGAATTCCGCGAATCGCTGCCCGCCAAACCATAGCTGGACCACAGGCAGAGAAAAAATACCGCGGGCAGCACACACCGGCGCGGCAGCTTCCTGGCAATCAATGTAGGCCGTCACCAGTTTCGGGAACTCGTCATTCGCGAGCTTTTCGAGCTGAGGCTTGATGGCCTGGCAGACACCGCAGTGCGGTCCGCCAAAGAGCACAAGAACCGCAGGGTTCGACTGCAGCAGTTCCGACAAGGCTTCTTCTGAGCAAACGTTGATCATCGTTACATCCTGATGGGCATGGTCTGTTCAGTCCTGAATCAGCGCAACACAAAAACCAGAAGGATCAGGCATAAGCTGATGTTCACACCCCAAATGATCAAGGATAGCCGCCGACGCTGGCTCAACCGCCTGATTGGATTAATCATAGCTGAACCGCTCCGCCAGGATACGCTGAGGAGGTGTGCCCCTCGTGCTCAGGTGGTCTTCAACAACATCCATCATGATCGCCGGTCCGCACATCACAAAGACCCAGTCGCGAAACTCGTTCTCTGAAAACTCACGATCCATCAGCGCTCCATCGATGAAGCCTGTCTCCCCGTGCCAGTCTTCTGGCGGTTCTGACAGCACATAGACCACATCCTCATCACCCAACTCCTCGTGATAGGCAATCTGGTTGATGATCCGGTTTCCATAGATCACCTTCACTTTGCGCGAATCGCCGGTCAGGCGCATTTGCCTGAGTATGCCGAGCAGCGGCGCAAGGCCCACACCACCGGCGATGAGCGCGACCCCGGACTCCTCGCGACCATCGACGGTAAGATTGCCATAAGGGCCGTCCAGATAGGCGACGGTGTCAGGTTTTATCTGGCCAATGGTTCGTGTGAAGTCGCCAAGCTCCTTGATCATGAAGGAGACTTCCGGGCCGCCCGCCGGCGCTGAGGACATGGAGAACGGGTTTTCCTTCATCGAGAAGGTACTGTGCCCCACATTCAGCCAGACGAATTGCCCGGCCTGGTAATCCAGACCATCATGACCGTCGGGCGTCACCGTCACTTCCCATTGCTTGGGCGTCAATCGGACGACGGAAGTCACGCGCCAGGGGCGAGCCTTCTGCAGCCAGGGAACCACCAGGTAAACCATCAGCAATGACCCAACCGCCACGCCCGTCATGACCAGCCACACCCAGGTCATCACCGGCTGTGATCCGTAACGCCCGGCATACACGGTATGGTGCAACAGAAGCACCGCAATCAGGAGCGCGCCGAGCCCGTGCAACAGGCGCCACGTCTCGTACCGGTAGCCCAGCTGGGTGCGCCCAATGGCCATGACAATAAGGCCTGCAAGCAGCAAATAGGCGGCAATCCCGGTCGCCAGATCGGAAAAATCGGTCGTGAGCGTCAATTGCCGTGTGGGGTCCCATGGGCGCTCCCCCCCTGTCGGCGTCCCCTGGTAAAGAAACGGGTGCAGCAGCGCAAAGACCAGTAACGTGCGGGCCATGATCTGGTGAAACCGCATGGTCACGTCCATGCCGACGTCATTGGAAATGGCCTTGAAGCGGCCGGACAGGATGAATTCCACGAGGATCATCGAGAAGGCAAGAATGCCAAGGCCTGAGGCGAGTTCCTGGTGCAACTGGCGTGGCGGGCCTCCGACCCAGGCGGACAGAAGCAGCGGCAAGGTAACGGCGACGAGGTAAGCAACGATCAGAAGGAGCGGTTTCATCTGGCTAGTCTGTTTCCCTTCCTTTGATCATGCAAGATACCCCTGATAATAGCCAATACTGTCAGCTTTGGGGCACCCGAGTTCCTCCGAAAATAAATCTGTCCCGGCTTTCCCGGATAAAGCTTACCCGCGGTGATCGCTCTCCAGCAGTCTGACCCGACGCGGGCATCGTAGTTTGATGAGAGAGTGTGAAAGTCGGGCACGGACGGTCTTATGAAATACGAACACGCAATTGTGAAATTTGACGGAGACGTTGCGATCCTGCTCTGCAATGGCTGCGGCATCACTATCGCAGAGGGCACCAAACACGAGGACCGTGAGCACTACTGTACGATGTGCATGAGCGGCAATTGCAAAGCAAAGTTCAAAAAAGAAACATAGAAAACGTCCTTTAACCTCCCCATAAACCTTATCTTCAGGCATGATTTCCATACCGACCTCAAACATATTCTGACACGATTACCAAAGCAGAGGATTCAAACTGCAATCAGGTGACATTGGCAATGAGTGAGACAACCGAGGATAAAACAGCAGCACCGGCACCCGCAAAGAAGGGTTTCAGTGGCTGGCATGTCTTTGGCATTGTCGTGCTCACCATCGTTGCCACCATCGGCGTTGGTTACTGGTGGTTAAGCCACTACGTGTTTCCTGAGAAATTCGACCCCGTAACCCTGAATGCGAGTGAACAGGATTCACTGAATAACAAGCTGAACACTCTGGGTATTGATACCCAGGGTGGCAAATCCGAGCGGCGGTTGCAGCCGGTACCCTACAGTGAGGAAGGCGCCAGCCGGGAGGTACGCTTCAGCGAGCGGGAACTCAACGGTATGCTGGCCAATAACACCGATCTGGCGCAGAGACTCGCAGTCGACCTTTCAGACGATCTACTCAGCGCCCTGCTCCTTGTGCCTCTTGAAGAGAATTTCCCTGTACTCGGCGGCAGAACCCTACGAGTAAATGCCGGTGTAGAGTTGTCCTTTGCCAACGGTCGCCCCCTGGTTAAATTAAGGGGCGTCAGCGTGATGGGCGTACCCATTCCGAATGCCTGGCTGGGTAACCTCAAGAATGTGGACCTGGTTAACGAGTTCGGCGCCGATCCGGGATTCTGGCAATCCTTTGCAGCCGGGGTGGATTATATCCAGGTCGAGGATGGCCGGTTGCTCGTCCGGCTCAAGGAATAGCACCTTGCGGACAGAATAGAAATAAGGTTCTCAAGAAAATAGATCGGCCCCGGTTTTCCCAACCGATCAAACCGGCAGCTCAACAATCTCACCAACCACACCGTCCTCACTCACCTGAAGCCGCCCCACCGTGATCGGCAGAGTAAATCGGCGGGGGCCGGCGCCTCCTGGATTGAAATAGAGCACATCTCCAATCCATTCATTACGGGGTTTGTGGGAATGGCCGGCGATGACCACGCGGTAACGGCCTTGAGGATCGATGTCGAGGGTTTTAACGTCGTGGAGCATGTAGAAAGCGTGGCCGAGAAATTCCAGATCCTGAACATCTGGAAGCGTCGCAGCTCGACCTGCTTTGTCGATATTGCCACGGATCGCAATCAAGGGGGCGATCCCCTCCAGCGCTTCCAGAACCTCGTCCCGCCCCACGTCACCGGCATGAAGGATCAGATCCGAGCCTTTCAAAACCTCCAGGGCTTCTGGACGCATTTTGCTGTGGGTGTCAGCGATCACTCCGATTTGCATGTTTACGCCCCTTTGAACCCCTCAATGACGCCCACCCAGCCCGTGCGCGGGCACGGTGGAATCACAAGCCGGGTGGTTGAAGCGGGTGACATTGCCCTTGGGGACGATGTCCGGGCCTGTCCGTAATCAAGTTTCACTGAGAGTGGAAATACCATTGACCTCAGTCACCGTTTTGGCATCCGCCCGCTCAATGATTTTCAGGAGGGTGGATTGAATGGTTTCGTCTTCCCGGGCATCACCCCCACTCACAAACGTTTGCTTCTGGGGTTCCGCGCCCTCTTCCTCGGTATATGAAATAACAACCTCGATGGCTGAATCCGGCGTTTTACCAAAGTACTCCAGCGAAACTAACGGATAGCCGTGAAAGCCCTTCTTAACCTGCTTTGCAATACGCTTCTTTGCTTTATCCACGTGCATAATCGGAGCCTTTCGCTGCGTTTGTTATCTGGTTGCACATGAGCTCCCAGTAGATACCACTTGCCAATTCTATGCCCTTCAATCCATCTAAAATAGATCTGTCCCGGTTTTCCCTATATCCCCGTTCCCATAAGCATGCTAAAAGACTCCCCCCGGCAGTAGCTCGGGTATTCTTCTCATCAGGATATCACCATGTCAGATAAGTTTTTCTTCAAGGGCCGGCAGGACGCACGCCAGAACCACACCGCTTACGGCGGCTTTCAGACCAACGCCAGCCAGAAGAGTGGCAGCCGGAAGTATCCGCTAAAACTGGTGGTTACCAGTGAAGCGCGCAAGCAAGAGGTTGAGGCACAGGTTGCCCGGGCGAAGCTGCATGCGACTATTTCGGTTGATACCCGCGAAGGCGCCGTTGAATCCATCAACGAGCTCACCGCTATCCTGAATAAAGGCGGGACAGTCACCACGGTAAAACCGCCCTCCCGCAACGACGTCTGCAACTGCGGTAGCGGTATCAAATTCAAGAAGTGCTGTGGCTAACAGCAACGGGCGTGTAGAGGGCAATGGCTATGATTATTTGCGGGGTTGAGCTGACTGGCAACGATGCGGTGGTGTGTTTGCTGAATATGGACAGGGGGCAGTTCAACCTGCCGGAGTGCAAGGTGCGCAAACTGTCACTGCCAAAAAACCATAGCCGTGAAGATCTGAAGCGGTTCCAGGCGGCCTTTTCGGCGTTAATGGCCGAATACGGAGTCACCACTGTCGCTATCAAAGAGCGGATGCCCAAAGGCAAATTTGCAGGTGGTGCCATCAGCTTCAAAATGGAAGCGGCCATTCAACTGATCACCGATATTGAGTTGACGGTGACCCTGCTGCCCCCGGCCCTTATCAAGTCCACCCTGGCAGCCAACCCGCTGCCCATTGCGTTTGCCGAGACGGGTTTGAAGGCCTTTCAGGAAACGGCCTTTATCACCGCCTATGTGGGACAGCTGCAAGGTGGTTGCAGCTGATAGCGTGTACTCAGAGACTAGACAGGTAAATAAACGTCACTCTCGGTAGGATGTCCCTCATGCCCACTTATACCGTAACGGTCGCGAATCTTTCCCTGTCGCAGCAGCAGAAATCACAGATAGCGGAAGCCATAACCACGGCCCATCACACGCAAACGGGCGCCCCCCGTTTTTTTGCCCAGGTTTCGTTTTTTCTTACCAATGATGGCGAGCACTTTGTAGGTGGCACCGTGAACAAGGCGCCCCAGGTGTATGTCCACGGCCTGGTGCGCGAGGGCCGCACTGCCGAGGTCAAGCAAGCCCTGATGAGCCAGATGCTTGAAGAGATAGTCCAAATTACGGGAATAACGGTTGAGGACGCCTGGATCTATCTGCAGGACATTCCCGCCACTCAGATGATCGAGTTTGGCCGGTTTCTGCCAGCGCCGGGCGATGAAGCTGAATGGGAAAGGGGAATGACTCCAGAAAAGCGGGCCACGTTACCCGATTAACTGGACGCTGGCACTCGGCGACAAGATGCCGGCTTGCCTATGAACCCAAATAATAGATTTGAAGATCATGTGGCCAGCTCCCTTGGCTCACATCAGCGTAGGAAATATCGCACAAACCGCAGAGCGAATATCCGATTTTGCTACAGACCATCTTCGATAGAATAGGAATTGTCAGGGATGACAGCCGGCAAGGATCGTTGGCTCAAGGATGGAAACTCCACGGATCAGGAGTTACCCGAAGGATCGGGATTACAGGGATGAACACAAGGATGAAGCGCTCAGGATGATGCGCAGCCTGATGGATCAGGCAGGGGTCAGCCACGGATATTGGGTCCACAGGGAGCGTGGCCCAGTCCGTGCACTTCCGTTTTCGGAATACCTTCCTTACACCTCATCACCTCCGAACCTTTATTCTCGCCTCTCAACCGAGCCTGCGCCTGTGCGGCATGACGTCCTGGCAAACAACCATAACGACGTTATTCAATCTCAGGAGTATGCTCACATGAAAAGAACCCCGATTATCGCCACGCTGGTCCTGCTGTTCAGCCTGTTCATCGGTTTCGCCCACGCCCAGGACGCCACCGTGAACATCAACACCGCAGACGTAACCACTCTGGCGAGTCTCAACGGAATCGGCGATAGCAAGGCCCAGGCCATTATCGAGTACCGCGAAGCAAATGGCCCCTTCGCCTCCACCGCCGACCTCTCCAAGGTCAAAGGCATTGGCGCACGCACTGTGGAGAAGAACGCGGATCGTCTCAGCATAGAGTAGGATTAACGAAGGGTGGCGCAAGCCACCCTGTCACTATCGGCAACAGGCAAAGAATGGTCTAAAATGAGATCTTATTTTGATGCACATTTGAGGTCTTTTATGCGCAAAGTACTTGCCGATTGCTCAGCCAGCATTTCCGAACTGAAGCGCAACCCTACAGCCCTGCTTGCCGAATCTGATGGTGCGCCTATCGCTATTCTTAACCACAACAAGCCCGCAGCGTATTTGGTTCCAGCGGAAACCTATGAGTGGATAATGGAAATGATCGACGACCAGGAGCTAAGCCAAATCGTCGAGAAGCGCCGCCAAGAAAAACACAAGGCTGTCAGCGTCAATCTGGATGACTTATAAACTTAAATTTCTGCCAGTTGCACTGAAGGAGTGGAAAAAACTTCCGCCACCAATAAAGCAACAATTCAAGAATAAACTGTCTGAACGGCTTGAGAATCCTCACGTAGTTTCGGCCCGTCTAGGCGGCTACCAGAGCGTCTATAAGATCAAACTTCGTAATGCCGGCTATCGCCTCGCCTACGAGGTGGTTGATGACGAGTTAATTGTTTATGTCCTCGCTATTGGCAAACGCGAGAAATCCAAGGTCTATCAAAAGTTATCCAACAGAAGCTGCTGAGCCGAAAGTCGTTTGGCAACCACCGCTCCCCCACCCTATTATTGTTGGATAACAACAATCCCACACCCGGAGCGGGGCGTTAATGTCTGATCCCATCAAGGTTTATCCTTCCAAACCTCAGAAGGTCTATTACTTCGGCACCTGCCTGGTGGACATGTTCTACCCGGATGCGGGGATTGCCGGGGTGGAATTGCTGGAGCGGGAGGGCATCGAGGTGATCTTCCCCCAGGGCCAGACCTGCTGTGGCCAACCGGCCTACACCTCCGGTTACCACGATGAGGCCCGCTCGGTGGCGCAAGCCCAGCTGGACCTGTTTCCCGAAGACTGGCCGATTGTGGTGCCCTCCGGTTCCTGTGGCGGGATGATGCGCAAGCATTACCCTGCACTGTTCAAGGACACACCCCAGGCTACCCAGGCCGCGGAAATTGCCGGGCGGGTCTGGGAGCTGACGGATTTCCTGCT
Organism: Marinobacter pelagius; assembly: GCF_900114925.1. Classification (GTDB taxonomy): domain Bacteria; phylum Pseudomonadota; class Gammaproteobacteria; order Pseudomonadales; family Oleiphilaceae; genus Marinobacter; species Marinobacter pelagius. The sequence continues at coordinate 350,724 of NZ_FOUR01000003.1, forward strand.
GAATGTCTGCCACATCAAACTGGAGGATCTGGGTGATCCGGTCACAGTTGCCATGCATACCTCCTGCTCGGCCCGCCGGGAAATGGGGGTGGCCGAGGTCGGCCCGGCACTGCTTGGGCAGCTGAAAAACGTCAACCTTGTGGAACAGATCCGGCCAGAAGAATGCTGCGGCTTTGGCGGCACCTTTGCGGTTCGCCACCCGGAGATTTCTGCCGCCATGGTCAGTGAGAAGGTCGACACCCTGGTGGATACCGGCACCCAAGAATTTGTCACCACCGACTGCGGCTGCCTGATGAACATCGCCGGCTATGCGGAGAAGAACGGCAAGCCCCTGCAGGGCCAGCACATCATCAGTTTCCTGTGGGAGCGCACCCGCGGAAACCAGGGAGGCCAGTCATGAGCGAGACCACTGCCCACGCCCATCCGCACGTCGATGTGAAGGAATTTCACCCCCGGGCACACGCGGCCATCCACAACCCGAAGATCCGCCAGAATTTCCGCAAGGCGATGGACGGCCTGATGGCCAAGCGCACGGCAGCGTTCGAGGGCTGGGACCTGGAAACCCTGCGGGACCTGGGCGCCAACATCCGCCTGAAAGCCCTGTCCAACCTACCGGACCTGCTGGAGCAGCTGGAACAGAAGCTCACCGAGAACGGTATCAAGGTGCACTGGGCGGTGGACGGCGACGAGGCGTGCCGCATCGTCCGCGATATCTGCGTGGCCCGGGACGCCAAGAGTGTCATCAAGGGCAAGTCCATGGTGTCCGAGGAGATGGAACTCAACCATTACCTTCAGGACCACGGCATCGAGGCGCTGGAATCGGATCTGGGGGAGTACATTGTCCAGCTCGCGGATGAGACGCCCTCCCACATCATCATGCCGGCGATCCACAAGAACACCGGGGAAATCTCCGAGTTGATGCACGAGAAGACCGGCACCGATCTCTCCAACGATGTGGAATACCTGACTGCCTCTGCCCGCCAGCAGCTGCGGGAGAAATTCATGAACGCGGACGTGGGTGTCTCCGGCGTTAACTTCGCGGTAGCGGAGACCGGCACCCTGTGCCTGGTGGAGAACGAGGGCAACGGCCGGATGACCACCACGGTGCCAAAGTGCCATATTGCCGTCACCGGTATCGAAAAGGTGGTGCCGAGCCTGGAGGATGTCTCCGCCCTGCTGGCGCTGCTGACCCGTTCCGCCACCGGCCAGCACATCACCACCTACTTCAACATGATCTCCAGCCCCCGCAAGGGCGAGGAGCTGGACGGGCCCGAGGAAGTCCATGTGGTGCTGGTGGATAACGGCCGGTCCTCCATCTACCAGGACGACGAGCTGTTGGACACCCTGCGTTGCATCCGCTGCGGCGCCTGTATGAACCACTGCCCGGTCTATACCCGGGTCGGTGGCCACACCTATGGCACAACCTACCCTGGCCCCATCGGCAAGATCCTGATGCCGCACCTGATCGGCCTGGACGAGGGCCGGCACCTGCCCACCGCATCCAGCCTGTGTGGCGCCTGTGGCGAAGTCTGCCCTGTGAAGATTCCGATTCCGGACCTGCTGGTGCGCCTGCGCCAGGAATCCGTGGATGGCGACCGGCTACACCCGGCCAAAGTGCGGGGCCATGGCGCCAAGCGCAGTACCGGCGAAGCCATGATCTGGAAGGGGTGGGCCTGGATGCATGCCAGCCCTGGCATATACCGGTTGGGCACCGGGGTCGCAGCGAAATTCCGGGCCCTGCAGCCCTCGAAAGCCGGCGCCTGGACCGATTTCAGGACCGTACCGAAGCTTGCGCCGAAAACCCTGCACCAGCGGATGAAGGAGCGTGGCCAGTGAGTTCCCGAAACATTATTCTGCAGCGCCTGCGCAACCGCACCGGTGGCGAGCTGACCGCCCCGGAATGCGACTTCTCGGTTCTGAAGCGCCCGGACTGGAGCACCGCCGAACGGATCGAACTGTTCGAGAAAATGATCGAGTCGGTCCACGGTGAGGTCCATCATTGCACCTCCGATACCTGGATCGAGCGGCTGGCCGAGGTGCTGAATACCCGGGGTGCCCGCAACCTGATGATCCCGAAAGAGCATCCCATCGGGCAGGCGATCAAGGCTTCCGAGCGCACGGACCTGCCGGAACTGCTGCTCTACGACGAGCCCATCGAGAGCTGGCAGCCCTACCTGTTCAACGAGGTGGACGCCAGCATCACCTCCACCCGGGGCGGCATTGCCGAAACCGGCTCGCTGATTCTCTGGCCGACGCCGGACGAACCACGCCTGATGAGCCTGGTGCCGCCGGTGCACATTGCCGTGCTGAATGCCTCGGAAATCTACACCACGTTCCACGAAGCCATGATTTCCCAGAACTGGGCCTCTGGCATGCCGACCAATGCGCTGTTAATCTCTGGGCCATCCAAAACCGCGGATATCGAGCAGACCCTGGCCTACGGTGTCCACGGCCCCAAAGAGCTGATTGTACTGGTTATAGAATGATCCAAGGCGCACTGTTGATCGCCCTGGCGGCCTTGCTGTGGGCGACCACAGGCATCGTCGCCAAATTCCTGTTTACCGGCACCGAGCTGGAACCCATAACCCTGGGCTTTCTGCGCCTGGTGGTGGCGTTGCCGTTTTTCTGGCTGCTGATGCGGCGGGAACAGGTACAACTCAAGCGCAACCATCCTGACGAGCGGGTACCCGGAAGCTCCTTGCGGCATCTGGGGCTGAAGGCACTGCTGCCCCTGGCGGCCCTCGGCCTGTTCCAGGCGTTCTACCAGGGCAGCTACCTGCTGGCTGTGGACCTGACCGGCGCCGGCATAGCCACCCTGATTGCCCTGTGCCTGCCGCCGGTGCTGGTGGCGATCACCGCCGCGCCCCTGCTCGGTGAGAAACCCGGGCTGTTGACCATCCTGTCACTGATCGCCGCCATTGCCGGCACGGCCATGCTGGTGCTGAGCGACATGGACACCAGCGGCACCCTGCGCTTGGCCGGTATCCTGATGGCCTTGCTGGCCGCTTGTGTCTACACCGGTTTCACCCTCACCAGCCGGTACAGCTCCGCAGGCACACCGGTGTTCACCACGGCCTTCATCTGCTTCTTTACCGCGGCGCTGATCCTGTTGCCGGTGGTAGCCGCCACCGGAGGCTTTGCCGGCCTGGAAACCCTGGCGTTCAGGCACTGGCTGATGGTGACCTACATTGGCGTGGTGCCGACCTGCATCGGTTACGTGAGCTTTTTCACCGGCATGAAAACCACGCCCGCGACGCTTTCAAGCATCATCGTGACGCTGGAACCGCTGTTCGTGGCCTTGCTGGCCTGGGTCTTCCTGGGAGAGGTGCTGGGGCCGATTGGCATTACCGGCGCCCTGATCCTGACGGCGGCGGTGATCGTCGCCTCCAGATTTGGCGGGAAAGCCGCCGCCGGACAGACATCCGACGGCGGTTAATCAAGTGGACGTTCAGTCGTCCTTCTGCTGCTTGGCGAGCATGTCCGGCTGCAGGATCTCGATCCAGTAGCCGTCCGGATCCTTGATGAAGGCCAGGCCTTTCATCTTGCCGTCGTCCGGCTTCTTCACAAACTCGACACCCAGTTTCTCGAAACGGTCCGACGCGGCATACACATCCGGCACCGCAATGCCGATATGGCCGAAGCCCTGGGGCTCGTCGTTGCCGTTGTGGTAGGCGAAATCATTGTCGTCTTCGGTGCCCCAGTTATGAGTCAGCTCGAGCATCGCCTCACGGCCGAAGGTGTAGGTGGTGCGATGGGCATCGTCGTTCGGGACGAACTGGGCCGAACGGTCATCCAGGTACCCCAGGAAGTACAGAGTGAACTTCATCTCCGGGAAATCCAGCTTCCGGATGAGGTGCATCCCCAGAACGCGGGTGTAAAAGTCCATTGAGCGCTCGGGTTCCTTGATGCGCATCATGGTCTGGTTGAAGACATAGCCTTCTGTCTCGGGAACGGGCGCGTCGTACAGGCCGGGGGCGTCTTCGAAATGCTTGGGCATGATCATTTCCCTTTTGGTTCAGAGCATTCAAACTTTATACCTGCGTGCGTTTCAATCGGATTTCAAGGGGCGACGCCAGATCCAGCCCGGACAATGAAACAGCTATTCGGGATCTGTATCACAGACAGCCGACCTTCCGGACTCTAATGTAACAGTCTGTAACCTTTGATCGCCGCATTGATTCAGGTGTCCCTGCGGCCCGGATAACAACAAGAATCCGTCGAACAATATCGGGACGCTCATGATTCCATCTCTCCTGACCCAGTTTTCAACGCCGCGCAGGTGCTTTCCCCTTATGGCATTTGCGATGGCGTTGCCTACTTCTACACTTGCCGAATTCCGGGCGCTGGATGACAGCAGCCTTTCTACCGTTACCGGCCAGGCCGGCGTGACCATCGAGCTTGAGACCCGGCTCACCATGGACAGCCTGACCTGGACCGATGAAGGCTCCCTGAGCGTTAACGGGCTGCGGCTCTCCGGCCAGAATGACACCGTGCTGGACAACATGAAGCTGACCCTCGATATCGCCGGTGATGGCGAGGTGCTGGAGCATGGCTTCTCGGAGATTGCCCGGCGAGCGAATGCGGGTTTGCTGGACCCGAGTGATCCGGATGTGGCCGAGGCCCTGGCCACCTACTCGGTGAATGGCGAGTTCGGCAAGCAGTTCGACAGTGGCGACCTGGTGATTCACCTGGGCGCCATTGATTACGGCGATCCAACCAGTCTCAATGATTACCTGCAGGCGGTGGATTTCGAACTGGCCGTGGACAGCATCGTAACGTCCGGCACCGAAGGCAGCGCCACGCTGTTCTCGGATATGTTGCTTCAGGGTTACGTGGGACCCACGGACCTGGTCATCCGGAACCAGGGCGGCAATACCCGAACCCTGGCCAACGGTAATGTGGTGTCCGGTTCCGAGTTGCAGCTGGACACCCACTTCGAGATCACCAACGGCAGTCTGAACTGGGACGCCGCCGACCTGATCCTGCTGTTCAATTTCGCCGCCGTAGGCATCGAAGGGCTGCAGATTCATAACCGGCGCGGGGACGACACCCTGGGGCATTTCGGGATGGCTCACGCCACGGCAAAGCTTTCCCGGGGCACCAGCGCCGCCTCGGCAGTGGAGGGGCTGTCGGTACATGATGTGGAATTCCGCGCGGACATCGACATGCCGATCTTCCGGATTGGCGGCACCAGCATCGGCAGTGTCCAGTTCACGGACTTTGCCATCACGGACACCACCATGATGGTATATGGCCACTGAGGCACCACTGGACAACTACTGCCACTTCACATGTAAACTGCCCGTCTCACTCTGACGGGCAGCCCATGACAGACTCAACGGACATCGATTACGAGAGCGGGACCTCCTGGCGAAGACTCGGTTTCTTCAGCCTGATCTTTGTCGCCCTGACCGCTGCCGGGCTTTACACCGTCTATCACCAGTTCGCCGACCGCAGCATTACCTTCGACACCCGGCTAATCGCACCAGAGAGCCTGCTGGCATTCGGCGCCTTGCTGCTGGTGTATTTCCTGTCTGACGGGCTGAGGCTCTACTACACGTTGCGGGCCCTGGAACACAAATTGCCGTTCCGGATCATGTTCAAGCTGGTATTCATCAACCTGTTTTTCTCGAACGTGACGCCCATGGCCACCGGTGGGGGCTTTGCCCAGATCTGGTATCTCACCCGTCATGGCGTCCCCGTGGGGCGGGCCACGGCCGCGACTACGATCCGCACCGTACTGGCAGTGATCTTCATCTTCTCGCTGACCCCGGTTTTCCTGTTCACCCTGAAAGCACTGGAAGATCATACGATCTCCGGGGAGATCGGCACCGCCCTCGCGGTGTTTATCACTCTCTACCTGGGTTTCTTTATCGTCCTGCTGTTCCGGACCCGCTGGCTCATCCTGCCCCTGAGCAAACTCATCAGCCTGCTCAGACGGGCGCACCTGATCGGCGCCCGTCGCCACGACCGCTGGCAGTTCAAGTGCCGCCGGGAGATGCTGAGGTTCTCCTTCAGCTTCAACGATTACATCGAGGGGCGGCCGCTGTTCGTGCTGCTGTCGATCTTCTTCACCGCCACCTTCCTGCTCAGCCTGTTCAGTTTTCCGGCCCTGCTCATTCACAGCCTGGGCTATGAGGTGGACTACCTGGTCACGGTGGGGCTGCTGGTAGTGACCACCTTCATCATGTATTTCTCACCCACCCCCGGCGCCTCGGGCATCTCCGAGGGGGTGTTTGGCAGTTTCTTTCGGGATATATTGTCCGGTAATCACCTGGTTCTGGTCACCGTGGGCTGGCGCTTCCTGACCATTTACCTGGGCATGATTGTCGGACTGCTTGTCCTCCAGAGGGAACTGACCAAAGACCGCAGGAAATCCGGATGATCTTCCGAAACCCGCTCAAGCTGCTGTTCTACCTGTGCCTGCTGATCGTCATTCTGTTAGTGGGCTACAAGGCCTACCTCAACCTGTTCATGCAGGACTTCAACAGCCTGCACAGTACCCAGGTGGAGCGCATCCATGAACGAGTGAAACCCGGGGAAGCAGTCAACTTTGCCGTGGTCGGCAACATCAACAACTCCATCGGGATTTTCGAGGAACGGATTATTCCGGAGCTGAACAGCTCCGGGCTGGACTTCATGGTGTCTGCAGGCAACGCGGTCAGTGGTGGCGGAGAGGACAAGTACCGGGCCCTGTATGGCACCCTGAGCAATCTGCAGATCCCCTACCTGCTCACATTCGGCGCCCACGAATTCGACAACTTCGGCAGCTTTCGCTTCTACGACCATTTCGGCCCGCACTTCTACAGCATCCGCACCGGCAATGCCCGGTTGATCTTCCTGGACAGCACCGGCAAGACCCCCTGGCGGTGGCAGATCCGCTGGCTCACCGATCTGCTCACCCAGGACACCAGCAACGCCCGCATCCTGTTCATCGGCCATCCGCCACTGGAGCCGGAACAGAACCCCCTGTTCGACCAGGAAGACGACTACCTGCAACCACCGGAATTCCGGGACGCGCTGCTTGAGCTTATCGACAGCCAGGGCATCGACATGGTGTTCTCCTCGAACCTCTCCGTATATGCCGAGAAGGAACGGGAAGGCACGCAGTTCATCACCACCGGCGGGGCCGGAGGCCTGGTGCTCAACAACGAGAGCAGTTTCTATCACTACGTGGAAGTGGGTGTGACCCCGGATGGTGACGTCTCCCACAACCTGCAGCGACTGGAAGTCGGGCAGCATCCGGTGTGGAGCACCCTGGAGAGCTTCTGGTTCTTCATCTACTCCCTGTTCTACACCGGCTACCTCAACTTCATCCTGATCGTTGCGGTATTCGCGGCCATAGCCATCAAGCTTTACCAGATCATCTTCATCGGCAAGGACTACTACCCCGACTACGACCTGGACCCCGCCCCCTGGCTCGAAAACCCCCTCCGGGTCACCATGTTCACCAACAACTACCTGCCCTTCATCGGCGGCGTACCCATCTCCATCGACCGCCTCAGGCGTGGTCTGGAAGGGCTTGGCGACAAACTGCTGATCGTGGCCCCGAGCTACAAGGACCAGCCGGAAAGCGAGGAATACGTCTACCGGGTGCCGTCACTGCTGGCCATGGGCAAGAACCGGGAATTCCGACTGGCCAACATCTTCCTGGCCAGAATCCGCGAACAGGTCAAGGCATTCCGCCCGGACATCATCCATGTTCACCACCCGTTCTGGCTCGGCAGCCTCGGCCTGTTCATCGCCCGCACCCTCAAGGTCCCGGCGATCTACACCTACCATACGCGGCTGGAGCACTACGCCCACTTCGTACCGCTACCCGGCATTCTGTTCCGGAACCTGATCTCCCACGCCCTGATCAAACACTTCGCCAACAAATGCGACGGCGTCATCGTGCCCACCTACTCCACGGAAGAATACCTGCGCATGATCGGGGTAAAGACCCCCACCTTCGTGCAGCCCACCGGCATCGAATACCAGAAATTCCAGCAAGTGAACCGGGAGGACGTGGACAACCTGCGCAAGGAACTCGGGATCACCGAAGAGAAAATCTTCGTCAGCGTCTCGCGCCTGTCCAACGAGAAAAACATCGACTTCATGATCGAAGCCATCGACGCCCTGTGCAAACAGACCGACGTACCCTTCCGATTCCTGATGATCGGCGACGGCCACCAGAAAGACCGGCTACAGAAGAAAATCGAATCCCTCGGTCTGCAGCGGCACTTCACACTCGTCGGCGCGGTACCACCCGATGAAATGGCCCTGTGGTACCACCTGGGCGACGCCTTCCTGTTCGCTTCCAAGTCCGAAACCCAGGGAATGGTCATCCTCGAAGCCATGGCCGCTGGCCTTCCGGTGGTCGCGGTACGTTCCAGCGGCATCGACGATGTGGTGCGGCACGGGTTCAACGGCTTCAAGACGCCGGAAAAGCAGGATCAGTGGGTTGCGAAGGTGAAGGAGCTGTTGGAAGACGACAAACTGCGGGGAACCCTTTCAAGCAACGCTTTGGAGTTTGCGGCTGATTTCTCAGTGGAACAATTCGCCAAGGACGTCCGAAACATTTATGCGAGTACTCTCGCCCTCGTAGAAAAAAAGCGTCACCAGCACCCGATCAGCGGACTACCAAAGTCCGGGTCGGCCTAGCGGGGCAAGGTTTCCAGAATCGTGCGGAGCCATGGATGGCGGAGCCGAGCGTACAGGGACGTATTCACAGCGTATTCTGGAAACCTTGCCCCGCTAGGCCGATTCCACCAGTTTCGTGAGTGCGCTGATCGAGCTAGACTGAAATCACGTATTACAAGTGACGTTTTAACAACCGGAGACAACACGTGAGCGGCATCCCCGTCGGAATCAGCACCTGCCTGCTGGGCAAGGAAGTCCGCCATGACGGCGGCCACAAACATTCCCGCTACTGCACCCAGGTACTGTCAAAACATTTCGAATTCCGATCCATCTGCCCCGAACTGGAAGCCGGCCTCGGCGTCCCACGCCCGGCCATCCACCTGCGGGAATACCCCGATGGCATCCGCCTGATCGACACCAAAGGCACCGCCGACCACACCGATGAAATGAACGCCTTCATCGAGCGGATCATGCCCACTCTTTCGGATCTGCGTGGCTACATCCTCATGGCCAAGTCCCCGAGCTGCGGCATGGAACGCATCAAGGTCCACAACGAGGAAGGCCGGGTAACCCGCCGGGACGGCCGCGGCCTGTTCGCCGAGGCCCTGATGCGTGCCTACCCGCTGATGCCCGTGGAGGAAGAAGGCCGGCTGAACGATGATATGTTGCGTGAGAACTTCATCGAACGGGTCTTCGCCTACGACGACTGGATGCAGAACGTCGCCGGCGACAAGCTGAGCGCCCAGGCCCTGATCGAATTCCACACCCGCCATAAGTTCCAGCTGCTGGCCCACTCGGAAAAGATCTACCGCCAACTCGGCCCGCTGCTGAGCGACCTGAAGTCCGAGCCGCTGGAAAACACCGCAGACAAATACATCCACCTGTTCATGGAAGCCATGAGCCAGAAAGTCAGCCGCGGCTCCCACATGAACGCCATGATGCACCTGCTGGGCTACCTCAAGGACTCCATGCATGCGGAGGACAAGAAGGTGCTGCTGGAGCAGATGGAAGCCTACCGCCGGGGTGAAGTGCCGCTGGTGGTGCCCATGACCTTACTGCGCATGGCCCAGCGCCGGGAGCCCGTGGATTATCTGCATGTGCAGAAGTATTTGACGCCGTACCCGGATGAGTTGGGGTTGAGGAATAACGTCTGAAGCTTGAAAGAGGGGTCAGACGGATGCACAGGGGTCTGATGAACGCTTTCATCTGACCCCACTTTCACCTCGCCCCCACAGTTATGAAGAAGGGGTCAGAAGAAGGCTTTCTTCAGACCCCGACATGTCAAAATCCATACAACAGGGACAGCGAAGTCTCTTTATCCGTCCTCTCCGCCCCCTCCGGCGGCTCCGACACATGCTTGACCCGGAACGCCACCTTCATCGACAGATTTCCCACCACAGTCGATTGCAACGAGGTCTCGGATTCGCTGACGGTGTTGTTGTCATCCAGGCCAATCTCGGTGCTCAGCTTCTGACGAAACAGCGAGTTCTCGGACAGCGCATAATCAAAATGCCCCGCCAGCCGGGCGATGGCCTCTTCCTCGGCATTCTGCCGGTCGGCGTTGGGCTCGTTCAGCCGGTTGTAGCGATAACCGGCACCGGCGGAGAGGTCCAGGAAGGAGCGCTCCCCGGATTCCCAGACCCGGTGGCCGTAACCGGTGGTGGCGGTGGACTCGAAGTCGTACCCGGAGAAGCGGTCATCCTCATAGGAGCCCCGCAGGAACCAGTATTGGCGCTCGGCGAACTTGTAGTCGGTCTGGCCTGTTGCCTTGTACTCCTCGGTCGTGGTTTCACCCTCAGCTTCGGAGTACTTCGAACTCAATTCGCCGGTGTTGCGCCATTTCTCGATTTCATGGATCAGGGCCAGCCGGCCGTTAACATTGGCTTCCTCGGAATTACCCGAGGTCACCAGCACGCCCAGTTCGGCCTCGCCTTCCCAGTCCGAGGCATCCTGTGCCTGCACGAACGGCGCAAGTGCCGTGAGCGTTACTGCGACTGCGTGTCTGAACCCCATGAAACCTCCTGTCGATTGAATATCAGGCGTCCGCGGTTTTACGAGCCTTTTCTCCTTGCAGACTCTTTCTGGCCTGAGCCTCGCGTTCAGCTTTCTTGCGAGCCTTGCGCTCGGCGATGATGCGGGCCGCTTCGCCGCCAACGTGTACTTCGCCACGCTCCTCGGCCAGGCGCATCTGGCGCTCGCGCTCCTTGAACCGGGCCTTTTGCTCTTCGGTCAGGGAGTCGATGCACTGGTGGCAGCTCACGCCCTGCTCGTACTCGGGGCGCTGCTTGTCGTCCTCGGTAATCGGGCGTCGGCAGGCATGGCACTGATCGTAATCGCCGCGCTCAAGCCGGTGGTTCACCGTTACCCGGTCATCAAACACAAAGCATTCCCCGTGCCAGAGACTCTGTTCTTCGGGTACGTCTTCCAGGTACTTCAGGATGCCACCTTTGAGGTGATACACCTCATCGAAGCCCTGTTCCTTCAGGTACGCGGTGGATTTTTCGCAGCGGATACCACCGGTGCAGAACATCGCGACCTTCTTGTGCTTTGAAGGATCGAGGTTTTCCTTCACGTACTCGGGGAACTCACGGAAGGTGTCGGTGGACGGATTGACCGCGTTCCTGAAGGTGCCGATCTCCACTTCATACTGGTTACGGGTGTCGATCAGCAGCACTTCCGGATCGGAGATGAGGTCGTTCCACTCTTTCGGATCCACGTAGGTGCCAACCACGCGTTTCGGGTCGATGCCTTCCACGCCCATGGTGACGATCTCTTTCTTGAGCTTCACTTTGGTGCGTTTGAACGGCTGGATATCGACAAAGGATTCTTTGTAGTCGATGCCGTCGAAGCGCTCGTCGCTGGCAATCCAGGCTTTGATGGCGTCGATGCCTTCGCGGCTGCCGGCGATGGTGCCGTTGATGCCTTCGCGGGCCAACAGCAGGGTGCCGTGGACGTCTTTTTCCAGCATCAGGTTTAGCAGGGGCTGGCGTAGGTCTTTGTAATCATTCAGGACTGCGAACTTGTAGAGTGCGCAGACAACTACTTCATTGCTCATGGTTTTCTCCTGCGGGCCGGATCGTAAATCCGGAGCATGGGTTTTAGTTCATTCGCGGGTTTCGCGAGGGCGCAAAGTTTAACCAACTTGGAGCCTCAAGCAAGTCCGGGATACTCGCAGCCTTGAGGTAGACGGCCCGCCATTGAACGATGGGGGCCTGCCAAAATACGCTGTAGATACGTCCCTGTACGCTCGGCTCCGCCATCCATGGCTCCGCACGATTTTGGCAGGCCCCCACCGCTCAATGGCTCACTGTTTAGTCAGCCTGCTGGCTCAATTCGCGTTCTACTACCGCCGACAACTGACCCCAGCCGGGACGCGTCAGCTGGATGTTATCCACATAAACAGTCGGAGTGCTCATCACCCGCAGCTGTGTAGCTGCCTGACGGCTCTGCTCGACATCCTCGCGATGCAGCTCGGATTCCATGCAGTTTTGGAAACGGCGCTCGTTCAATTCGAGGTCACCGGCGTAGCGGGTGAATGTGGCTACCGGGTCGTTGGAGCCGCTCCATTCGGTCTGGCTGCCGTAGAGCTGGTCGTGCATCTGCCAGTAGGCGTCCTGGTCGCCGGCGCAGCGGGCGGCGAGGGCTGCGGGCATGGCGTTCTGGTGTTGCTGCAGAGGCAGGTCGAAGTAGACGAAGCGGACTTTGCCGGTTTCGACGTATTCCTGTTTCAGGCGCTGGCTTGCTTCGGCAAATCGGCCGCAGGCCGGGCACTGGTAGTCGGCGAATTCGCGGACGACGACGGGAGCGTTTTCGTCACCGACCGAGACACCGTACTGGTCTAGCTGTGCGGGGAAGGGTTGGGCGTCAGGCGCGGCTACGGGCAAGGCGTCGGAGGTGGGCTCGGGCGCCGAGGTGAGGAAATACAGGCCTGCAATGACGGCGATGGCAACGACTGCGGCGATGCCGATGATGAGGCCACGATTGCCGGACTTCCGCGAGGATGGTGTTCCGGTTTGCTTGCGGCGTTTCGCTTCACCCATGTCAGGGCTCCCTTTTGATTTTTGAATGTTCCGATCCGATGGGCCATCCGTCGTTTGCACGGAGGCCGAGGCACGCTAAGATCCTTTATATCCTACAAAAGTTCCGATAAAAATTAAGGAAATGCCATGCCACTGCCCTCCTCGCTTGCCGATTCGCTGTCACTGCCCCTGGTGGCAGCCCCCATGTTTCTCATTTCCGGTCCGGAGCTGGCGCTTGCCTGCTGCAAGGAGGGCATTGTGGGAAGTTTTCCGGCACTGAACCAGCGTACCAGCGAGGGCTTTGAGCAGTGGCTGGTGCAGATGCACGAGGAGCTGGAGCAATTTCGCACAGAGAACCCGGACGCTACGGTGGCACCCTGGGCGGTGAACCTGATCGTCCACCGCAGTAACCCGCGCTGGCAGGCGGATCTGGAGCTGTGCGTGAAGCACAAGGTGCCCATGGTGATTACCTCCCTGGGTGCCGCCAGTCAGGTGGTGGATGCGGTACACAGTTACGGCGGGCTGGTGTTCCATGATGTCACCAATCAGAAACACGCCCGAAAAGCGGCCGAGGCCGGTGTGGATGGGATTATCGCGGTGGCAGCCGGGGCCGGTGGCCATGCGGGCACCATCAACCCGTTCGTGCTGGTCCATGAAATCCGGGAGGTGTTCGACGGCACCATCCTGCTGGCCGGTGGCCTGTCCCACGGTGAGGATATTCTCGCAGCGCAGGCGCTGGGCGCGGACCTTGCCTATGTGGGCACACGGTTTATCAACACAACTGAGTCGCAAGCGGACGATGCCTACCGGAATATGATCATTGAGGCGGTTTCGGCCGACATTATCCATACCCCGGCCGTCTCCGGTGTGCCCGCCAGCTTCATGCGTCAGAGCCTGGAAGCGGCGGGATATGACATGGACAAACTGAACCAGGCCGGCAACATCAACTACGGCGAGAAGCTGAAGCCGGTGGATGATGAGGCGAAGGCCTGGAAAACCGTGTGGTCCGCCGGCCAGGGGGTGAGCCAGATCCACGATGTGCTAAGTGTGTCAGACCTCGTGGACCGGCTTAAGAAGGAATACCGGGAGGCTCGCTCCCGGGTTTGTGGCTGAAAGTCAGGAGAATGACTCGACGGCGAAATTAATCGTCGTCGTCCTCCTCCAGTTCAATTTCCTGGATCTCGAATCGAGCACCGTTGAATTGATATTCGACTTCAACAACCGGCTGCTGACCTGAATCAACCCGTGCCTGCAGGTCGGATTTGGTTATATCGTCGAAATCGGTATCTGTAGTGGTGAACACATCAAGACCGAGAACCCGGATCCGGTCATCGACCATTTCCGTTATGCGACCGGTCAACTCGTATTCACTGTCAGCTGCATCATCTCCTCGCTCAATGAGGAGTGCCTCCAGATATCCACTACCATCGCTGTTAAACCGGTCCACGCCTTCAACCGTCAATTCCAGCGACGTCTGCAGATCCCCGAGGGTAAGCCTGGTTTCGTCATCGTCGTCAGTAATGATGGTGAGCGGCGAAACCTGCACCAGTACCCCACCAATTCGCAACTGACTCAACGAATAATCGATCTCCGACGTCCTGGCGGCTTCGACTTCCGAATCCGCCTCTCGTAACTCGATTTCTTCGGCGGTGATGGTGCCATCACTCTCGAAGTCACCTTCAACCTGGACCAAAAGCCCCGGAATCAACTGGTCCGGGCCCGAGAGCGCATCATCGAACTCTGTCTCGGCGGTAACACGGACGGTCAGGCCATTAATGGTAAAGGTCGCGTTCGAGCTGTTGTAGGCCGAAGACACCGGCCCCACAAACTCTATATCACCTTCATCATCCAGGGTGTAACGACGGAAATCGTCCCGCTCAACTTCATTGGCCTGAAGTACGCCACCAACGAGGTTGCCTTCGACTTCAACCGAGGTACCAACCGCCAGATCTTCACGAGCCAGGTCTGTGAACTCCGCCCCGCCATAGGAAATTACCTGCGATCCGATATTGAACGTCTCGTCCGAGGTGTTGATCGAGGAAATAGCACCCTCGAGTTCCACTTCGTTTAGGTCATCAAAATCATCAAGATTCGAGCTCGATCTGAGCCCCAGGAACGAAGCACGGAACTCACCATTCGGGAGCCTCCACCCGGATATCCGGACGAAATCTCCCTCTGCCAGATCCACTACTGCCTTGCCTTTGACTACCGTCTGAGCATCGATATGAACTGTTCTGCCAAGAATTTCGATGATGGCGGTTTTGGTGACGATATCCCATGCCTGGATAATCAGGATTTCACCACGGAGCGTATCGTCATAGGTGAGCCCCGAGGCCTCTCCGGTACCGTCGGTGAACCACTCCCCCTGCACCTCGAGAATCATGCCTGTCTGTAGGCGGGACTCAGAGGCTACACCGTCATCGCCACCCACCGACCCTCCAAGAGAGTCGGTATCAAATTTAACCCCATTAACAAACACACTCCCAAACCCGGACACCGGCCCGACGCTCGATCCGGTTCCCCGGATGCCTCCGTCTGCCACGTCCAGGCTCGTGCCCGCGCCTCCGCCACAGGCGGAAAGGATTCCCAGTGCCAGGGTGCTGGCAGTCAGTCCGATTGATCGATAGAGCAATTTCCGTTTCATTCGTCTCTCCCTGCCTGCACAGGATCCTCAAAGTAAAAGATGCTCACACCGGTGCGCACTGGCTCGCCTGTGTGATTGCCGTTACCGTTGCCCGCGATACCCCGGTCGTGTGGCCCCAGCCACTTGTCCAGCTGCTCGAGCAGGGCCTGGGACTGGGCGGCGGCATGGGCGCGCCACCGGTCCATGATTTCCGGAGGAATGTTGTCGTAGGTCAGAGTCCGCTGGAACAGGGGCTGCTGGCCCGCTTCACTACTTACAAGGTTATAGTCGATAGTGGCGATAAGGTCAGATACGTCTTCCCCAAAGATCTGGAGCATTTCCTCGCTGTCACCGGCCGGCACATAGGCCCGTTGCCTGAGCTGAATCAGCCCCGAGTCACTGTCCACAGACGCAACGCCCACCCGGACCAGCTCGTCCAGCACCGCCCGGGGCGGGACGTCACCGCTGTACTGCTTGACCAGTTCACTGAAACTCAGCGAGCCTTCGAACGGCAGCAACGCGGGCGCACCGTCGCGGGCCTGGAAGGCTTCGTCATGTACCCAGCCAGACACTACCCGGGAAGCGCGGTTGGCATGGGTGGTGGTCTCCCGGACCGGGTTCTCTCCGGCGAGGATCTCGCGCTGGCGTTTGACTTCCTTGCGGGTCAGGCCGGTCATCACTGCCGCCCGGGAATCGGTGGGTTTGCGGCGGCCGCCGGAAAAATCTTCCAGCGCGGCTTCCACATAGGCTCGTTTGACCAACTCCGCGAACTCTCCGAAGGGGATGCCATTACGCAACAACAATCTGGCAAGAGGGCGCAGAATACGGAACAGTGCCTGGTGCAACGGATTGGTCGGGGTCTTTTTCATGTTTGGGATTGTATTCCCATAGTAACGCCGAACACCAGCGAGGGCGCCCCGAAGAGCGCCCTGCTGGATCAGGCATCAATCATCGTCGCTGTCATCATCGGAATCCGAGTCTTCAACCTCGATTTCGTCGATGACGTATTCTCCGCCGGAGGTCTTGGAATAGTCGACTTCAACATGGTCTCCTACCGAGATGCCGGAAGTAGTGCCCAGAAGCTCGAGACCGAGCACGGTGATGCGATCACTGGAGACTGCTGTCACGCGACCTTCCAGCTCGAACCCGTCGTCATCGTCGTCTTCCCGTTCAAGCTTCAGGGCAACGAGGCCACCGCCCTGGTCCGAAGTCTGGATACCTTCGATCTCCAGGTAATCGCCGACATTCAGGCTGTCGATATCCTGGATCCGGCTCACGGTACTGTCGTCATCATCGTCCCGATCGTCATCATCGATCAGTGTGTTCGCGGTGATGAACACCTGGACACCACTTACCACCAAGGTTTCGCCGTCACCACCGAGGGATTCGATAACACCGTCCAGCTCCGCCTCGCCCTCGCGGGGCTCAATCTCCTCGGCCACGATCACGCCACCGCGGTACTCGCCTTCAACTTTCACCAGTAGGCCATCGCTCAGATCGGATTCCCGGAGGCCGTCATCGAATTCGGTATCGTTGTCGACCTGGATGGTGAGACCGTTGAGCTGGAACTGGCGGCTGCCAGAGTCATAACTGCCGGCGATGGCGCCGGAGATTTCCACGTCATCGTCGTCATCGAACAGGTCATCTTCATCGTCGATTTCCCGGGCGATCAGTGTGCCGTTCTCCAGGAAGCCCTCGACTTCTACAGCCAGGCCATTGGCCAGCTCGGTTTCGTCGAGATCATCATCGAATACCGCACTGCTATAATCCACTGGGTAGCCGTTGATGGTGAAGGTCTGGGCCACATCATCGAGATTGGCGACCACACCTTCGATTTCCACTTCGTTGTCATCATCGAAATCGGTTCCGAAGGCGCGGGCACCCACAAAGCTTGCCCGGAAGCTGCCATCGTCCAGGCGCCAGCCGCTCACACGCACCCGCCAGTTAGCGGCGGAGTCTCGCAGCTCAACGGGCGTGGCGCCCTTGAAGACGGTCTGGTCATCCACCCGGATGGTCTGGCCGGCGACGATCAGTTCACCGGTGGTCTCGACTTCGTCCCAGGTTGCGGAGGTCAGCGGGCCACGGAGGGTGTCGTCGTAATCAATACGGCGGGCCTCACCCTCACCGGAATCATCCCAGTTGCCATCGACCTTCAGGATCACGCCCTTTTCCAGCTGGGTCTCGCGCTCGATGCCGTCGTCGCTGGAAACACTGCCATCGGTCCGGAACCGGGTGCCGTTGACGTAGACGCTGCCGAAGCCGGTGACCGGACCAACGCTGGTGCCGTCAGAGGTGGTGCTGACTGTGTCTGTGGAGGTACTGCTGGAGCCGCCACCGCAGGCGGCAAGGGACCCGGCCAGGGCGCCGGTGAGGACTAGCTTTACTGCCAGAGTCAGGGGATTGCGTTTCATGTTCTTCTCCAGGCTTTTGCTTTCGTTTTCGGGCCGGCGGGGTTTTGCCGGGTTTGGGATTAATTTCCCATTTCATTATTTGGGAATTTATTCCCAATTTCTTGGGTTGTCCAGATTTTGATCATTAAATTTTTGTGACGGTGGGAGGTGAAGGAGGGGTCAGATGAAAGTTTTCATCTGACCCCGGGGTTTGACCTCGGAAAGGGGCGCCAAGGTCGGGGTCTGAAGAAAGCCTTCTTCTGACCCCTTTTTCACCACCAGGACTGTGAACCATTCCGCCCAACAGGCGTACCCTTTCCAAGTCCAACCAACCGGGAGCAACCATGCTGGGATTTCTGAAGGGTGATCCGAAGAAGAAGCTGAAGAAGGCCTACGAGGACAAACTCGCCAAGGCGCTCCATGCGCAGCGGAATGGGGATTTGCGCACACATGGGACGTTGATGGAGGAGGCGGAGAAGATTTATGGGGAGTTGCAGGCTTTGGAGAAGGGGGAGAAGTGAAGGTGGGGTCTGAAGAAAGCGTTCTTCAGACCCCTGAGTTGGGTTTGACTTCGAAGTTTGGCGCCAAGATGGGGTCAGAAGAAAGTTTTCTTCAGACCCCTGAGTTTGGCACTGACTTGGGGTCTGATGAACGCTTTCATCTGACCCCGTCTTCAAGAGGTCTCACTCCCCCAGCAGATGCCGCAACTGCCGGTTAAGCCGATCCACCTCCCGCCGCATTTCCTGCACTTCGTCCAGCAGGTCCAGCGACATCGCCAGGCCTGGCAGGTTGATCTTGAGGTCCCGCTGCAGCCGCATGGCCTTGCGCAGGCGGCTCAGGGCGGCGACGTCAAACTGCCACTGCCCGGCCTCGGGGATATCCTCCACGGGCGCAATGACACCATAGTTCACCAGCTTGATGACAAACTCGGCGTGGCAGTCACCCCGTTCGCATATCTCTCGCAGGGTGAAGGTGCCCCCCTCCGAGTCCACCACTTCCACGGTCAGAATCTGGTCTTGCCTGGTCATTTCCTACCCCCGCTCAGACATGGAGCTTGCTGCGTGGATTGAAGTTCTTCTCGGCCTCGGCCAGCTGCTCGTAGAGCTTTTCTGCCTCCGGCGTGTGCTTCTCGGGCATGGCCACCTGCAGGATCACGATCTGGTCACCCGGATGCTTGCCGGGGAAGCCCTTGCCCTTGAGCCGGAGTTTTCGGCCGCTGGTGGAGCCTTTGGGCACCTTTACATTCACCTTGGAGCCAACGGTTGGAACAGTCACCGTTGCGCCCAGTGCCGCCTCCCAGGGTGCCACCGGCACGGTGATCAATACGTCTCGCCCTTCCACGGTGAAATGCGGATGTGGCGCGAACTCGATCTCGATGAACAGGTCACCTGACTCACCACCGCCGATGCCAGGCGAGCCCTGCCCCTTCAGGCGGATGTGCTGGCCTTCGCGCATGCCGGCGGGGATCTTCACCTTCAGAGTCTTCTGGCGGGCAATCACGCGGCCCTGCTCGTCGGCCTCATGCACCGTGAACGACACCTGCTTTTCGCAGCCGTTAAATGCTTCCTCCAGGAACAGAGCGAGACGGGCATGAACGTCTTCACCACGCATGCGCATGTTCTGGCGGAAACCACCACCGCTGAAACCACCGGAAAAGCCACCGCGGCGACCGCCACCGAAGATTTCCTCAAAGAAGTCACTGAACTGGCTGGCATCGGCGTCGGTGAAGCCACCACCGCCAAAACCGGAGGCACTCTGCCAACCGGGTGGTGGTTCGAATGAGCCGTCACCCCGGGCGCCGTATTTGCGAAGCTGATCGTATTCGGCCCGTTTCTCGGGGTCTTTCAGGACTTCATAGGCCTCACCGACGTCCTTGAACTTTTCGTCGGCCTTTTCTTCCTTGCTGACGTCCGGATGGTACTTCCGCGCCAGCTTGCGGTAGGCCTTCTTGATTTCCTCGGGGGTGGCAGACTCGCTCACACCGAGTACGGCGTAATAGTCTTTGAATTCCATCTGCACCTCTTGTTCCACAAAATCTCAGGTTTGCTTGCTACTTATAATAGTCGGTGCCGGAAGCGAAAATACAAGACACGGATCAATTTCCGTTCACTTGAGGGAGGGATTCGGTAGGGCCCTAAAAAGAAAGGCCCCGGCGGATGCCGGGGCCTGGGGTTTACGCCTGCAGATCAGGATCAGTGCAGGGTTTGCTTACGACGGTGCCTGATAACCAGACCCGCGATGGCAGCCAAAGCAACCAGCGGCAGGGTCGGGTCAAACGGAGCACGCGGGTTGTAGCTACAACCGAAGATGGTGCCATCACCGCCACCACTGGAGGATTCCTCAACAGGCGGCTCATAGATCTCCGGAGTATCGTCGATCCTCACAGTGACCAGAGCAGCATTCGAGACTTTATCCTCGACTGTGACCCGATAAGTGAATCGAGCAGGTATATCAAAGGCTGTGTAGCCTTCCGCCGGTGTGAACACAATTGCTTCACCTTCGACTACCGCGGTTCCTTGAGCAGACGGCGGTGCATCAAGGATCTCAATAGTTGGCGTTCCGGCCGGCAAAGTATCGTTCGCCAGCACGTCGATAGTTACCGGAGTATCGAAGAATGTTACCGCCGAGTCGTTGGCTGCAACAGGCGCATCTGGATCGGGCCTTTCGTCAACACGAACATTTACCGTAGCAGTGTTTGACACGATGTCAGGATTAGCTTCATCGGCATCGGCGATTGCAACCGTATACTTGAAGGAAGCAACACCAGTGAAATCAGGCTCCGGCGTGAAATCCACTGTAGCTGCATTAGTCCCTTGGTCGACCACCACAGCCGATCCACCAGTTACTGGTGTGACAGTGATCTCTGTAATGGTAGCACCGCTATCGAGTAGACGTTGTCCGTCCAACAGATCATTGGCCAAAACATCAATATTCAGCGCAGGATCATTTTCAATCATGGTAGCTAGATCGTTCAGAGCTACTGGCACACCATCCGCGACCATATAGGTCGACAGGTCAGGCGCAGTATTTTCTCCATCTTCGCCGATCCAGGCAGGAGTGGCATTACCTGTGACAGCACCCAAGCTTTCGGATGACACGCCGGTAACCCGTAGAGTGATGTTTTCATGCTTCAGCGAACCATCCTCATTCAAGATACCATCACCGATATAGATGAACACATCCATATTCTGGGTGGCGAGATCATCCGCAAGGATAGATGCATACCGGTAGTTATCTTCCGGGTTTGCAGGGTTCTCATCAGTATCGAGACCCAACAGCTTTTCAGCCCATTGCTGCAACTGGTCGTTTACCACAACGCCAAAGGGAGGGGTACCATCTTCACCACCAGCAAGGCCATACCGCCAGTTGTTACCATCCCACCAGGCTTCCAGAGCATCTGACTCACCGGAGGGGTCACCACTCTCATAGAGAGCAATGCTATACGGGGCAAGAGAGTCAGAAAGCAGGTAACCGAACACACCGGTTGTTAGATCGCTTCCAGCGGCCTGTGCATCCACCATGCTGAAGTGGTTCAGTGTAATGGCACCATAGGCGCCGTCTTCACGGAGGTCGTCGCCACTGAAGATGTAGGGAGTTTTGTCACCTGAACCACCTGTGTCCTGCGGCGGAAACAGGCCGGCTGCGGCATCATCAAAGAAACCAGGATCGAAACGCTCCCGGGAGCCATCATCAAATGCCTTGGGTGAGAATGTGGCATACCTTTCAGGAACCCAGACCTCGATGTCCGGAGCACCGGTTTCACCCTCGAAGAATTCCCTCGGCACCAGGTTCCTTAACTCGAAAGCCACGCCGTCTTCTTCGAAGTTGAAACGTTCGAATTCGGCGCCCACACCGTGGCCAATCTCTACGTTAATGCCGACCCAGCGCTCGTCCGAATTATTGATTACCTTCTGAATGGCACGATAAATCCGGCCAATGCCATATTCCTCGCGGAAGGCTTCCAGCGCCTCACCACCGTCGTCTGCGGGGTCTTTCACGCCACCGTAGCGGATGTCTTTCATGCCGACATCAAACACCATATCGACAGGCGTATCGGCCTCACGGATCTCGAGGAAATAACGTTTAGAACTGCTGGCAGGATCACTACAGGTTTTTGGTACGATCGTGGGCTCTGTATCCTCACCATCAACAAAATACTCACGCTCACCGGAAGCCATAATGCAGTTATTGGTGGGGAATGCGAAATCGTCGGTCACCACCTGGATTCCTGGTGCGCGACCACTACCGTCATCGAGCTCGTAATACACGGCTGCAGGACTATCGGCCCAAAGTTTGTCCTCAATCAGAGGGTCAGCCGGATCAGTCGCCAATGCGTCAGCAGCGGCTTGCTTCGCTGCCTCACTTGTGTATATGTGCGTCCTGGCAGACGCCCCGGAGTATCCATCGATACCCGGCTCGACGTTCAGGTAGTTGACTTCATTCCACTTAGTCAACTGCGGTACAGGAACGTCTACGAAAGTATTTGGCGTCGGCTCCTGCGCAACCGTCGTGCCGGCCACCAGGCCCGCGGCCAGGATGGCTGCCGTTATGCCACTTTTCCGGAAAACCGGCCCTTTGCCCGTGCTGCTCGCACACGACCTCAATCTACTACTCAAACCCATAATCAACCTCTTTTTCACTTCCAATGTATGAAAAGAGTAGAGAATCCATGGCTACTACGAGTCGAACTCAACCAAGACTCCATCTTCTTTTATGCAGGTTAACGCGGTTGTTCAATCCATAACCTGCTGCAGGTCAAAATACCTTAAGACTTGGTCGTTGGCACCAAAAAGAATATGCGATTTGGTTATGGAAAGCAGAGGAAATATAGAGGGGGGGGGGGTCTTAAAAAGAAGAACTCCACCCCCGCAACGGCAGGGGTGGAGCGAATCAGCGCTTACTTGATCTTCGGATCCAGTTCACCAGCCGCATACCGCTCGAACATGCGCTCGAGGTTGATCGGCTTGATCTTGCTCGCGTTGCCGGCACAACCGAAGGCTTCATAGCGTGCGATGCACACGTCGGTCATGGCCTTCATGGTTTCCTTGAGGAATTTGCGCGGATCAAACTCGGCCGGGTTTTCGGCCAGGAAACGACGGACAGCGCCAGTGCTGGCCAGACGCAGGTCGGTGTCGATGTTTACCTTGCGCACGCCGTGCTTGATGCCCTCGACGATTTCTTCAACCGGGACACCGTAGGTTTCCGGGATCTCGCCGCCATACTCGTTGATGATCTTCAGCCACTCCTGGGGGACGGAGCTGGAGCCGTGCATGACCAGGTGGGTATCCGGAATCCGGGCGTGGATTTCCTTGATGCGGTCGATGGCCAGGATGTCGCCGGTGGGCGGACGGGTGAACTTGTAGGCACCGTGGCTGGTGCCGATGGCGATGGCCAGGGCGTCCACGTGGGTTTTCTTGACGAAGTCCGCGGCTTCTTCCGGATCGGTCAGCATCTGGCTGTGGTCCAGGGTACCTTCAGCGCCGATGCCATCCTCTTCGCCGGCCTGGCCGGTTTCGAGGGAGCCGAGGCAGCCCAGCTCGCCTTCCACGGAGACACCACAGGCGTGGGCCATTTCGACGGTGCGGCGGGTGACGTCGACGTTGTATTCGTAGTCGGTCGGGGTTTTACCATCTTCACCCAGGGAGCCGTCCATCATGACCGAGCTGAAGCCCAGCTGGATGGAGCGCTGGCACACGGCGGGGCTGGTGCCGTGGTCCTGGTGCATAACGACCGGGATGTGCGGGAATTCCTCGATCGCGGCCAGGATGAGGTGGCGCAGGAACGGGGCACCGGCGTATTTGCGGGCACCGGCGGAGGCCTGGACGATGACCGGGGAGTCGGTCTTGTCGGCGGCTTCCATGATGGCGCGCATTTGTTCGAGGTTGTTTACGTTAAAGGCTGGCACACCGTAACCATGCTCGGCGGCGTGGTCCAGCATTTGCCGCATCGAAATCAGGGCCATGGGTCGTCTCCTTCGTTTGGACTTTGGATGTTTGAATTCTGTTTTGCTTCAGACTTGGGAGTCTGCTTCGGCTGATGGCGGGGTTGGCTTCCCGGGACACGCCGTGAATACGTCCCTGTAGGCTTGAGCGCAGCATCCATGCTGCGCACAGTCCCGTGAAGCCAACCCCGCCACCAGCCTCGCGAATCTAGCTCTTTCGTGGCCTCTTAAGCGCCACGCTCTTCCAGTACTGCTACTGCCGGCAGTGTCTTGCCTTCCACGAATTCGAGGAACGCGCCGCCGCCGGTGGAGATGTAGGAGATTTTGTCAGCAACGCCGTACTTGTCAACGGCGGCGACGGTGTCGCCACCGCCGGCGAGGGAGAAGGCGTCGCTTTGGGCGATGGCTTCGGCCAGGGCTTTGGTGCCATTGCCGAACTGGTCGAATTCGAAGACGCCGACCGGGCCGTTCCAGAGGATGGTTTTGGCGTTTTTCAGCAGTTCGGCGAATTTGCCGGCGGTTTCGGGTCCGACGTCGAGGATCATGTCACCTTCAGCAACGTCGGAGATGTTTTTGGTGGTGGCGGTGGCGGTTTCGGCGAATTCGCTGGCGACCACTACGTCTACCGGCAGCGGGATTTCAACGCGGCTGGCGATGTCTTTGGCGGTGTCGATCAGGTCGTGTTCGCACAGGGATTTGCCGACCGGGTGGCCTGCAGCGGCCAGGAATGTGTTGGCGATGCCGCCGCCGACGATGATCTGGTCGCAGACTTTTTCCAGGGCGTTGAGGACATCCAGTTTGGTGGAGACCTTGGAGCCGCCCACGATGGCGACGACCGGTTTGGCCGGGTTGTCCAGGGCCTTGCCCAGGGCTTCGAGCTCGGTGACCAGCAGTGGGCCGGCGCAGGCTTCGGGGGCGAAGCGGGCGACGCCGTGGGTGGAGGCCTGGGCGCGGTGGGCGGTGCCGAAGGCGTCCATGACGTAGACGTCGCATAGGGCGGCGTACTTTTTGGACAGCTCTTCGTCGTCTTTCTTTTCGCCCTTGTTGAAGCGGACGTTTTCGAACAGGACGACTTCGCCGTCAGCCACTTCAACACCGTCGAGGTAGTCCTTGATCAGGCGGACTTCCTGGCCGAGGACCTGGGTCAGGTGGTCGGCGACGGGCTTCATGGAGGAGGCTTCGTCGTAGACGCCTTCTTCCGGACGGCCCAGGTGGGACATCAGCATGACTTTGGCGCCGGCGTCTTTCGCTGCCTTGATGGTGGGCAGGGAGGCGCGGATGCGGGCGTCGCTGGTTACCTTGCCGTCTTTGACCGGCACGTTGAGGTCTTCGCGGATCAGGACCCGCTTGCCGGCGAGGTTGAGGTCGGTCATTTTTTTGATGGCCATAACAATCTTCCCTAAGTCTGCATGATCATGGGGTCTGACCCCTGAGTTTGAATTAACTTGGGGTCAGATGAAGGCTTTCATCAGACCCCTGAGACAGCGAACCCGGGGTCAGATGAAAGCCTTCATCTGACCCCTTTTTCATTCAGTTCTTCCCAGCCAACACCGGCTAACATCCAGCATCCGGTTGGCAAACCCCCACTCGTTGTCGAACCAGCACAGCACCTTCACCATGGTGCCGCCGGTCACCCTGGTCTGGCCGCCGTCGACGATGCCGGAGTGGGCGTCGTGGTTGAAGTCTGAGCTGGCCAGCAGTTCGTCGGTGTAGCCGAGGATACCTTTTAACGGCCCCTTTGAGGCGTTCTCTAACAGCTTGTTAACGGCCTCGACAGAGGTAACTTTGCCAACGTTGACCACCATATCGATGGCCGAGACGTTCAGGGTGGGCACGCGCATGGCTACAGAGCTGAAGCGGCCTTCCATGTGGGGCAAAAGGCGTTCGATACCACGGGCCAGGCCGGTATCCACCGGCACGATGTTGTGCAGGGCGCTGCGGGTGCGGCGGAGGTCCTGGTGGTGGTAGGCATCGATCACCGGCTGGTCGTTCATGGCGGCATGGATGGTGGTGGTGCTGCCCTGCTCCACGCCGAGCGCATCATCCAGCACCTTGATCACCGGTACCAGGCAATTGGTGGTGCAGGAGGCCGCAGCAACAATCACGTCCTCGGCGGTCAGCTCAGTGTCGTTGACCCCAAACACCACGGTGCGATCGACATCCGACTCGGCAGGCTGGGAGAACAGGAGCCGTTGAGCGCCGGCATCAATATGCTTCTGGGCTGTCGCCCGGTCGGAAAAGGAGCCGGAGCATTCCAGCACCAGATCGATATCCAGCAGGCGCCAGGGCAGATCGACGGGGTCCGGATGCCGCAACACGCGGATGCGGTCCCCGTTGACAACCAGGTCATCGCCCTCGACCGCCACATCACCCCGGAACCGGCCGTGGGTGGAGTCGTAGCGGGTCAGGTGGGCGATGGTATCGATGTCGGACAACTCGTTGATCGCGACCACCTGCAGGTGGTCGCGGTAGCCGTTTTCATAGAGCGCCCGCAACACGCACTGGCCGATCCGACCGTACCCGTTGATGGCAATACGAAAAGGCTTTGAGTTGCTCATCAGGCGTCCAGCAGTTCGTCAGCCACTTCCAGGATGTTGTCGACGGTGAAGCCGAACTCCTTGAACAGCTCGCCCGCCGGTGCGGACTCACCGAAGGTGGTCATGCCAACCACGCGGCCGTCGAGGCCAACGTACTTGTACCAGTAATCGGCAATGCTGGCTTCGATGGCGATGCGGTTGGTCACCTCCAGCGGCAGCACCTGCTGTTTGTACTCGGCGCTCTGGGCATCGAACACGTCGGTGGACGGCATGGAAACCACGCGGACGGCCTTGCCCTGCTCACGCAGTTTGGCGGCGGCGTCCTGGGCCAGGCCGACTTCGCCGCCGGTGGCGATCAGGATCAGCTCCGGCGCGCCTTCGCTGTCAGACAGGATGTAACCACCGCGGGCAACGTTGGCCAGCTGTTCGGCGGTACGGTCCTGGTGCGGCAGGCCTTGGCGGGAGAAGACCATGGCGGTCGGGCCGTCGTTACGCTCCAGCGCAGCTTTCCAGGCCACTGCGGATTCCACCGTGTCGGCCGGGCGCCAGGTGCTCATGTTCGGCGTGGTGCGCAGGCTGGCCAGCTGCTCGACCGGCTGGTGCGTAGGACCGTCTTCGCCCAGACCAATGGAGTCGTGGGTGAACACGAAAATGGAGCGCTGCTTCATCAGGGCGGCCATGCGGACCGCGTTGCGGCAGTATTCCATGAAGATCAGGAAGGTAGCGCCATAGGGCACGAAACCACCATGCAGGGCGATGCCGTTCATGATCGCCGCCATACCGAACTCACGGACACCGTAATAGATGTAGTTACCGGAGGCGTCTTCTTTGGTCAGCCCCTTGGTGCCACTCCAGATGGTCAGGTTGGAACCGGCCAGGTCGGCGGAGCCACCCATCAGTTCCGGCAGCAGCGGGCCGTAGGCGTTCAGGGTGTTCTGGGAGGCCTTGCGGGAGGCGACGGTCTCGCCCTTGTCCTGGCACTCCTGGATGTAGGCCTGGGCCTTCTCGGCGAAGTCCGCCGGCAGGTCACCGGCCATGCGGCGGGTAAACTCGGAGGCCAGTTCCGGCTCGGCCTTCTCGTAGGCCGCGAACTTCTCATCCCACGCGTTCTGGGCCTCGGCGCCCTTCTCTTTGGCGTTCCAGGCCGCGTAGATATCTTCCGGCACTTCGAACGGGCCGTGTTCCCAACCCAGCTGCTCGCGGGTCAGGGCGATTTCGTCGTCACCCAGCGGGGCGCCGTGACAGCTTTCCTTACCCTGCTTGTTGGGGGAGCCAAAACCGATAATGGTCTTGCAGCAGATCAGGGTGGGCTGTTCGGTGTTGGCGCGACCGGCTTCAATGGCAGCGCGGATAGCCTCGGCGTCGTGGCCGTCCACGTTCGGAATCACCTGCCAGCCGTAGGATTCGAAGCGCTGCGGGGTGTTGTCGGTAAACCAGCCTTCCACTTCACCGTCGATGGAGATGCCGTTGTCGTCGTAGAAGAAGATCAGCTTGCCCAGGCCCAGGGTACCGGCCAGGGAGCAGACTTCATGGGAAATCCCTTCCATCAGGCAGCCGTCGCCCAGGAAGGCGTAGGTGTAATGATCAACGATGTCATGGCCCGGACGGTTGAACTGCGCGGCCAGGGACTTCTCGGCAATGGCAAAACCAACGGCATTGGCTATGCCCTGACCCAGCGGGCCGGTGGTGGTCTCGATACCCGGCGTGTAACCGTACTCCGGGTGGCCCGGGGTCTTGGAGTGCAGCTGACGGAAGTTCTTCAGGTCATCAATGGAAACGTCATACCCGCTCAGGTGCAGCAGCGAGTACTGCAGCATGGAGCCATGACCGTTGGACAGCACGAAGCGGTCACGGTTGGCCCAATGCGGGTTGGCCGGGTTGTGGCTGAGGTAATCGTTCCACAGCACCTCGGCGATATCTGCCATACCCATGGGCGCACCCGGGTGGCCGGATTTGGCTTTCTGAACCGCATCCATGCTCAGCGCGCGAATGGCGTTGGCGAGATCTTTACGAGACGGCATTGACGTTTCTCCAGTGTTTTGCAGGAAAAGAATTCGTGGTGATTCAAAGGGTGATCAAAAATAAGGCGCGTATTTTCGCCGATTAGTGTGTTCCGGGGCAAATCAGCCTGCTTCCTTTTCACGATTGTTTGCCTGTGGATTCCCGAAACAGCTGATTTCAAAGCGCGATAAACCTATATCAAAATTTTTTGATATGCCTATTGATTGACCAGCCGAACCCACCTACACTTCGCAACCATGACCTCATTGAATGCACATGCAAACGAACTGGCCTCGGTAGATTCCCTGGCCCCGATCTTCAAGGCAAGCGGCGACCCGCTGCGCCTGGAGATCCTGCGTGTGCTGCGCCGGGACACCTTTGGTGTGCTGGAGCTGAGCCAGATGTTCGACATGCGCCAGTCCGGCATGAGCCATCACCTCAAAGTAATGCACAAGGCCGGGTTACTGGAGCCGCAGCGGGAAGGCAATGCCATTTTCTACCGCCGCCCCCTGCATCTGGACAGCGACAAGCTCACCGACCAGACCATCCGGCAGATTTTCGAGACGGTGGACCGCGTGCCCTTGGCCGAGCCGCTGCAGAAAAAGATCGAGGCGATTCGCGATCAACGGGCGGACCAGTCCCAGGCCTTCTTCTCCCGGCACGCCGAACAGTTCAGGGAGCAGCAGGAACTGATCGCAGCGTTTGATCTGTATGCCGAGCCCACGGCGGAACTGATCCGTAAAAGGGCCGGCAAGCAGGAGTGGCAGACGGCCCTGGAAATCGGTCCCGGCGAAGGCGCGTTTTTGCCGGTGCTGTCCGGCCTGTTCGGGCACGTGGTGGCCCTGGACAACAGCCGGGACATGCTGGCCAAGGCCACGCGCACCTGCATCGACGAAAAGCTGAACAACGTGGACCTGATCGAGGGCGTGACCGATACCCTGCTGGCCCGGGGTGACTCCTTCGACCTGGTGGTGGCCAACATGGTGCTCCATCACGTACCCAGTCCGGCCGACATCTTCCTGGATGCCGCGGCGCTTATGAATAACGGCGGCTGTTTCGTCGTCAGCGATCTGTGCAGCCACGACCAGGACTGGACCAAGGAAAACTGCGGTGACCTCTGGCTCGGCTTCGAGCCCGAGGAACTGACCAGCTGGGCAGCAGATGCCGACCTGGTAGCCGGCGAGCAGCTGTTTATCGGCTTGCGCAATGGCTTCCAGGTACAGGTACGGGAATTCTGGAAAACTTCCAGACCGGCCTGAGGGAATGGCCAAAACCGGAATATCAAAAAATTTTGATATGGGTGTAGGTAGTTTTACGTATGCCCTGACAACCATCAACAACCAGGCAGCCGGCACTGGTCATGTTTGACCCCGGCACGAATTTGAAGCGCTCACAGAGGAGCAAACACCTATGTCTGATTACAACATCTTTACCTCCGAATCGGTCTCCGAAGGCCACCCGGACAAACTGGCGGACCAGATCTCCGACGCGGTCCTGGACGCCATCCTTACCGAAGACAAGCACGCCCGCGTGGCCTGCGAAACCATGGTCAAGACCGGCGTTGCCATCATCGGCGGCGAGATCACCACCAGTGCCTGGGTCGACCTCGAGGATCTGGTGCGCGACGTAATCAATGACATCGGCTACACCTCCTCTGACGTTGGCTATGACGGCAGCACCTGCGGTGTAATCAACATCATCGGCAAGCAATCCGTGGACATCGCCCAGGGCGTTGACCGCCAGAAGCCGGAAGACCAGGGCGCGGGCGACCAGGGCCTGATGTTCGGCTTCGCCAGCAACGAGACCGACGTACTCATGCCGGCACCGATCACCTATTCACACCGACTGGTCCAGCGCCAGGCCGAAGCCCGCAAGAGCGGCCTGTTGCCCTGGCTGCGCCCGGACGCCAAGAGCCAGGTCACCTGCCGCTACGAGAACGGCAGGGTTACCGGCATCGATGCCGTGGTCCTGTCCACCCAGCACGACCCGGACGTCACCCAGGAAGACGTGAAAGAAGCGGTGATGGAACTGATCGTCAAGCACGCCCTGCCGGCAGAGCTGCTGCACAAGGACACCCAGTTCCACATCAACCCGACCGGCAAGTTCGTCATCGGCGGCCCGGTAGGTGACTGTGGCCTGACCGGCCGGAAGATCATCGTCGACACGTACGGCGGCATGGCCCGTCACGGCGGCGGCGCCTTCTCCGGCAAGGACCCGTCCAAGGTAGACCGCTCCGCAGCCTACGCCGGCCGCTACGTGGCCAAGAACATCGTCGCCGCCGGGCTGGCCGACAAGTGCGAGATCCAGGTTTCCTACGCCATCGGCGTGGCACAGCCAACCTCGATCTCCCTGAACACCTTCGGCACCGGCAAGATCAGCGACGACAAGATCGTCGAACTGGTCCGCCAGAACTTCGACCTGCGTCCGTATGCCATCACCCGCATGCTGGACCTGCTGCACCCGATGTACCGTCAAACCGCAGCTTATGGTCACTTCGGCCGCGACCCGTTTGAGATGACCGTAGGCAATGACACCTTCACCGCGTTCCCGTGGGAGAAGACCGATCGCGCCGAGGCGCTTCGGGATGCTTCCGGGGTTGAGAGTGCCGGGTCTGGCCTCTGAATCGGGGGCATTCTCGGATAGCCCGCCACCTGTGGGGGTGGCGGCGCTGAGGTAAGGCCTTTGCGGACACGCTACGAGCACATCCATGTGCGCTTGTTTCGGGCCGTCCATGGCCCTCAACAGTCCGCAAAGGCCTTACCTCACCACCGCTTGGACAGCTGGTGATTGCTGATCGGCAGAACAACTCAAGCGGGCCGAATCATTAATTTTTGATTCAGGCCAAAGCTGCATAACGGGCGTATTCATGACCGCAAACGCCAAAGATTGAGTGAGGAGGTGGGGCACTGCTTCCGTGGAATGTTGAAGGCCAGGGATGGCCTGAAACAAGCGCACATGGACGTGCTCGTAGCGGTTCCACGGAAGCAGTGCCCCACCTCCGGCAACTCCCAAACTAGAGGCCAGAGGACAACCGACTCCAAAGGCCAAAAACAGAACTGACAGGAGAACACCATGAGCACTCCGGCAGAAAAACTGAACAGCTTCGACGACTACAAAGTCCGCGATATCTCCCTGGCCGACTGGGGCCGGAAAGAGATCAAGATCGCCGAAGGCGAAATGCCCGCCCTGATGGCTCTGCGTAATAAATACAAGACAGAGCAGCCGCTCAAAGGCGCCAACATCATGGGCTGCATCCACATGACCATCCAGACCGCGGTTCTCATTGAAACCCTGGTCGAACTGGGTGCCAACGTACGCTGGTCCTCCTGCAACATCTTCTCCACCCAGGACCAGGCCGCCGCGGCCGTCGCCGCCCAAGGCATTCCTGTTTTCGCCTGGAAAGGTGAAACCGAGGAAGAGTACGAGTGGTGCCTCGAGCGCACCGTGGGTGCGGACGTGGACGGCTGGGAACCGAACATGATCCTGGACGACGGCGGCGACCTCACCGCCCTGCTTCACGACAAATATCCGGAGATCCTCGAAAAGAGCCACGGCATCACCGAGGAAACCACCACCGGCGTTCACCGCCTGCAGGAAATGCTGCGTGAAGGCACCCTGAAGGTGCCGGCGATCAACGTGAACGATTCCGTGACCAAGTCCAAGAACGACAACAAGTACGGCTGCCGCCACAGCCTGAATGACGCCATCAAGCGTGCCACCGACCACCTGCTGTCCGGCAAGAAGGCCCTGGTCATCGGTTACGGTGACGTGGGCAAGGGTTCCGCCCTGTCCCTGCGCCAGGAAGGCATGATCGTAAAAGTCACCGAAGCCGATCCAATCTGTGCCATGCAGGCCTGCATGGACGGCTTTGAAGTGGTTTCTCCGTACCTTGACGGTGTAAACACCGGCACCGAGGCTGGCATCGACAAAGACCTGCTTGGCAGCACCGACCTCCTGGTGACCTCTACCGGTAACGTCAACGTCTGCGATGCCAACATGCTCAAGGCGCTGAAGACCGGTGCAATCGTGTGCAACATCGGTCACTTCGACAACGAGATCGATACCGCCTACATGCGCAAGAACTGGGAGTGGGACGAGGTGAAGCCTCAGGTTCACGTCATCTACCGTGACAAGGCCACCAACGACCACCTGATCCTGCTGTCCGAAGGCCGCCTGGTAAACCTCGGCAACGCCACCGGCCACCCGTCCCGGATTATGGACGGCTCGTTTGCCAACCAGGTACTGGCACAGATGTACCTGTTCGAGCGCAAGTTCGGCGACCTGCCGGAAGACTCCAAGACTAAAGGCGTCTACGTTCAGGTGCTGCCGAAGCAACTGGACGAAGAAGTGGCCCGCGCCATGGTGGAAGGTTTCGGTGGCGTGATCACCAAGATGACCCCGGAGCAGGCAAAATACATCGGCGTACCGGTCGAAGGCCCGTACAAGCCGGAAAGCTACAGGTACTAAGCGGAACAGATCATGGAATCCCAGAAGCAATTCAAGCGCCGATTCAGCTTCGAGTTTTTCCCGCCCAAGACCGATCAGGGCAAGGAGAAGCTGCAGACAGTGCGCAACAAATTGGCTGAGGTGGAACCGGACTTCTTCTCGGTCACCTTCGGCGCGGGCGGTTCCACCCGGGACCGCACCATTGAAACCGTGCTCAGCCTGCACAAGCAGGGCATTTCCACGGCGCCGCACCTGTCCTGCGTGGGTGGCACCCGCGAGGAAATCGGTGAACTGCTGGACCTGTACAAGGAAAACGGCATCAACCGGATCGTCGCCCTGCGGGGCGACCTGCCCTCAGGCATGGGGGCCTCCGGTGAGCTGCGCTACGCCAATGAACTGGTGGAATTCATCCGGGAACACAGCGGTGATCACTTCAACCTGGAAGTGGCCGCCTACCCGGAGTTCCATCCCCAGGCCCGCAATGCCGAAGAAGACCTGAAGAACTTTGCCCGCAAGGTACAGGCCGGCGCCAACAGCGCCATCACGCAGTACTTCTTCAATGCGGACAGCTACTTCTACTTCATCGAGCGCCTCGAGAAGGTGGGCGTCACCATTCCGGTGGTGCCGGGCATCATGCCCATCGTCAACTTCTCCAGCCTGGTGCGCTTCTCCGATATGTGCGGCGCGGAAATCCCCCGCTGGATCCGCAAGCAGCTGGAAGCCTACGGCGACGACAGCGACAGCATCCGCAAGTTCGGCGAAGAAGTGGTAACCAGAATGTGTGAACGGCTGCTGAAGGCGGGCGCACCGGGGCTGCACTTCTATACCCTGAACCAGGCGGAGCCGAGCCTGAGTATCTGGAAGAATCTGGGCATCAGCGATCGGGAGAAAATTGCATTCTGAATGCCGGGATGGCGTAAAGCTCTGAACATGGGGTCAGATGAAGGCTTTCATCTGACTCCTTTTTTATATCTGCACCCTACCCCCGGGGTCTGAAGAACGCCTTCTTCTGACCCCACCTTCATCCCCCAAGCATTTGATTTTAGGCAGCCCGGTGGGTAATAGTCTAAAGTGTATGTGTTGCAATCCCATAAACGCTCCCCGGAAGCCACGGTCACCAGAAGTGGTTGTTCCGGCTTGCCTTACCGGGCAAACGGGGCCTGAAAAAAGCAAAAGGAGAAAGCATGAGCACGAAATGGCTGAAAACTCTTGGCGCCAGCCTGGCACTGACTGTGGCGGCGGGAACAGCTAGCGCGGAAAACCTGAAAGTGGTCACCGACCCGAGCTTCGTTCCGTTCGAGATGATGGACCAGGAAACCGGCGAAATGATCGGTTTCGACATGGAGATCATCGCCGAAGTAGCCAAGCGTGCGGGCTTTGAATATGACCTGCAAACCATGGACTTCAATGGCATCATCCCGGCCCTGCAGACCGGTAACGTGGATATCGCCATTGCCGGTATCACCATCACCGAAGAGCGCGAGCAGATCGTCGACTTTTCCGATCCGTACTACGATTCCGGTCTGCGCATCCTGGTGCGTGAAGGTAGCGATATGGAGGAGTTGAGCGACCTGGAAGGCAAGAAGGTCGGCACCAAGATCGGCAGTACCTCCTACGATTACCTGATGGCCAACCTGGAAGCCGATGACGGAGTTACTCCCTATCCGGGCAGCTCCGACATGTACATGGCCCTGATGTCCCGCGCCATCGACGCCGTCTTCTATGACGCGCCCAACGTTGGCTACTTCGCCCGTACCAAGGGTGAAGGCAAAGTCACTACCGTCGGCCCGCTGTATGAAGGCCAGCAGTATGGTATTGCCCTGGTGGAGGGCAGTGAATGGGTTGATGAAGTCAACGCTGCACTGGCTTCCATGAAGGAAGACGGTACCTACAAGAGCATCTATGAGAAGTGGTTCGGCCCGATGCCTGAGGGCATGTAAGGGCTGAAGGATCATCCGATCCGATTCCCCGCGCCGGGGCCCCTGTGCCCCGGCTGTTCCTGACTCCAACTTCCTGCGGAGACACTAACCGTGGAATTCCAGTTTCAGTTCGATTGGCAAGCAGCCATCGACTCTATCCCTTTTCTGCTCAAAGGGATCCCCTACACCCTGTTGATCTCGTTTGGCGGCCTGCTTATCGGTTTCGTGCTGGGTATCATTTTCGGCCTGCTGAGCATCAACAAGAAGTGGTTCCTGCGCTGGCCGGCGACCGCTTATATCGAGATATTCCGCGGCACCCCCATCCTGGTACAGGTGCTGTTCATCTTCTACGGCCTGCCCGACCTGATTGGCGGACCGATTGATCCGCTGACTGCCGGTATCGCGGCCATCGCCCTGAACTCCGGTGCCTACATCTCGGAAGTGGTCCGTGGCGGCGTACAGTCCATCGACAAGGGCCAGACCGAAGCCGGCCTTTCCCTGGGCCTGTCCCGTACCCAGACCTTCTGGTCCATCATCTGGCCCCAGGCCTTCCGTCGCATGATTCCGCCTCTTGGCAACCAGGCCATTGTCAGTATCAAGGACACCTCCCTGTTCTCCGTCATCGGTGTCGGTGAGCTGGTCCGTCAGGGTCAGATCTACATCGCCAACACCTTTACCGCGTTCGAGGTTTATTTTGTGGTGGCCATCCTTTATCTGGCGATCACCCTGTCCCTGTCATTTATCCTCCGCCTGGTAGAGCGGCGCGGACTGGCATCTGTCTGAAGGAAAGGTACCCATGACTCATATCGTAGAAATGAAGGGCATGAACAAGTACTTCGGCAAGCTGCATGTCCTCAAGAACATAGACCTGACGGTCGAGCAGGGTGAAGTGGTGGTGATCATCGGCGCCAGCGGCTCCGGCAAATCCACCCTGATCCGCTGCGTGAACGGCCTGGAAGAATTCGAATCCGGCAAACTGGTGGTCGACGGCCAGGCGCTCGCCCCGAAGGGCGGCAACCAGAAGGCCCTGACCGAGATCCGCAAGGAAGTCGGCATGGTGTTCCAGCAGTTCAACCTGTTCCCTCACCTGACGGTGAAGAAGAACGTCATGCTGGGGCCCATGAAGGTGAAGAACGCCTCTCAGGTGGTGGCCAATGCCACCGCCGAGCGGCTGCTGAACCGGGTCGGTATCGGCAACCAGGCCGACAAGTACCCGAGCCACCTCTCCGGTGGTCAGCAGCAACGGGTGGCCATCGCCCGCGCCCTGGCCATGGAACCGCGCCTGATGCTGTTCGACGAACCGACATCCGCCCTCGATCCGGAAATGATCGGCGAAGTGCTGGACGTCATGCGCGAACTGGCCAAGGAAGGGATGACCATGATGGTCGTGACCCACGAAATGGGCTTCGCCCGTGAAGTGGCGGACCGGGTCATCTACATCCACGAAGGCCAGATCGTGGAACAGGGCAAACCGGACGACGTGTTCGACAACCCGCAGAATGAACGTACCCAGGCGTTCCTCTCACGGGTGTTAGCTCACTGACCCTGGCCGATGAAGCCCCGATTTACGGGGCTTCATTCTTTTACGCCGCAACTCAAGCCAGAAACTTGCACAGAAATTAGACAGCACTTCCCCATCGACTATTCTTTTGTCAGAGACCAATGTTCAAAGGGAGGTGCACATGAATTGGTCCTTTACTCCCCGATACCTGCTTCTATCAGTAACCCTCTTCAGTTTGAGCAGCAGTGTCTGTGCCCAGTCGGCGGAAGAACTGCTCAAAGAGATCAGCGAACGGAAAGAACGAATCAACCAGTTCCGTGCACTACTGAATGACCCCGACCAGAGCACCCGGCTGGCCGCCCTGGATGTAATGCTCAAATCGGACGACCTCGCGATGAAAGAGGTGGCCTATGGCGTAGGCTTCAACAGTGCAGATGATGCCATGAGAGCTCTGGCCCTGAAGGGAAAATTCAGGGACATCACAGTTCTGCCCTTTAAACTCACGGCCGGTGAGGAAGAAACGGAGAGTGAAAAAAGCACCCTGGAAAAGTGGAGCGGGTCATACAGCTTTACGCTCGGCGAATTCGACGAAAGCACTGGACAATTCACCTTTTTCGGTGGCGACGCACCCAGATCAACGATGAAAGGGCAGATAAGTGGAACCGGTCTGGAGTTCCAGTCATATCGTTGTCAGGGATACTTTACACTGGGAGACAGTGCAAACCTGATCGGAGAACTCCGCTGCAACGCTCCCCATGAGGGAACCTATGCGGCCTCGGCCAGGTTACAGTAGGTCACTTGGCGGGAATCACCAGGCCAGCAAGCCCGACTCCAGTCCCGTCGCCCCAATGGGAGTAGATCCGAAGCATCACCTTGCGAGCACGGACTGGAGCAAAGACCACCTGTCTGGAACTTTCTGAGGTGAAATAGGTTCCCGAAAAAACAGACATCCAACCGCCTTCGTCCCTGGAACTGACCAGCAGCTCAAAGTCTCGGGGCAGCCGCTCCGGTGGCATAATACCCTCGCCAATTAGCACCACCCGATCAACCGCATGTACCCCGCCCCCTCGCAGATCAACAACCACCTCTATCGGAAACCCTTCGGGCTGGGCCAGCCAGACAGTGTCAGCTTCACCATCATCAATCAGGTTCGATACCCGGTATTCGACGGATACGGCCGGGCTCGACCAACGTTCAACCGTTTCGGCAAGATTGCCTTCGTCGGCCACCTTTGGCTTCGGCGACACTGATTTTGCCAACTGGTTGCCGCTCGCGAGGCCGAAGAATGGACGAACGGTCTCCACGGCGCGATCAAACCGGAGCACCTTGCCTTCACCAGTCTGCGGATCAACCGACATCAGGATCCCGGCTGGCGTCTTACCCAGCGCGAGCAGGCTTCCACTAAGTCCCTTGAACAGCTGGTTATCGGGCCCGACAGGGCTGACCCTCAGGTACAGAAGACCGACATCCGAAACCCGGACATCTCTCCGGCTGAGACTGCCGTCGGAATTCACCGATACAATCTGGCCGTTTCCTTCTGTCGACAACACGCGATCCAGAGAAAAGGAACCGTCCAGATCAAACTCACAGTCATCTGTGATCGCACCGGTCACGCGTAGCACCGCAAGATCGTATCCGAACCGTTGCAGCAGGTCCGCTTCTCCTCTGGGACGGGCGCTGCTACCACCGACCAGGGTGGCGAAAAAGCCGTCACCCATCACGTGGGCAGGAGTGACGGCGTAGCATTCATTCAGGCGACTCATCAGCACCGCCTGTCCGTTCTCCCCGGATCTCACAAAGGCCTGAAAAGGCATCGCCTCTGCCGTGGGAATCACCTGGAACAGGATAACCATGACCAAAGCGATCGTTCTAATCATTGCTTCCCACATCTCTGAGAATCTCACGAACATTGGAATAAATTTCTATCGCTGCAAAAAACAAGGCTCCGAGACCAGCCAAAAAAGACAGCAGGGGGTCATAAAGGAATCGTGCCCAGCGTGTGGCCCTTATCTGATAGCCGGAACTACCCAGCCTCTCTACCTTGACGTGATCCGCACTACCATGTGCAACCAACTGAATCGCATTTAGGGCCTCGGTGAACCTTTCCTGGTTGGTGGGCTCAATTCTGAAAAAACCTTCAACAGTGGCTTCCTCGCATTCTTTCCCTGATGAGTGATTGCAGAACCGGGCCTTATCGCCCCGATCCAGCTCGCTTGTGCCCGCATTGTAACGGGTATCCCGCACCAGCTGTTCTTCAAGCACGTTGACCGCCCCCTGCAACAGAACGCTGTCGACGCCACTGGCCACATCATCCCCGACTTCAAGAGTGCCCCGAAAAGGCCAGACAAGGGGCCTCTCGTCTGAAGACACCGTCAGCGAAGCCCAGCCTCCCAATATAAGCTCATCGGCACCGGGGCTGATGATACTGCCTGCCGACCCTTCGCTTGTGCGAAGCGTAAGCCTGACGTCCTGAATACCGTGACGCTGAATATCAACACGGGTCCCTGGACGAATCAAAAGATTAGCGCTCACCGGCAACAATATCCCGTCATCCTGTGTCGCGAAGGGATCCGTATACAGGTCGGCTCCGCCAATGGGCCAGTCCGAAATACCGCCATCCGAGGTAACCAGAGAGGCCGTTTCCGTGACCGCATCCAAAGTGAAGATACGGTCGCGACCATCCAGAAAGAGGCCCAAAACAATCAGTCCGAGACCTGCAGAACACAGTGCAGCCACTCTACGGGACTGTCTGGCCAGCCTCATTCTAAAAAAGAACCGGATTTTGCGAAGACGCTTACCTGCTGGACTGTCCCGCCCCATAGGCCTCACCTGCCCGAGCGTTGTGGTAAACGCACAACCAGTTCCGTTGGCGGCATCATTCGATCAAACCGTCGGCGCATGATCCGGACGGTCAGGCTTCCGGTCGCTGAATCGGCAATGGGCACCGTGCATATGGTGTCGTACCCGGTCCGGCGTCCCTCCCTGATCAGACGGCATGCAAGGGTTCTGGCCTCGATATCAGGTGAGGTAATCACCGCAAACGTGTCCGACCGTCCGGAATTCACGAAAATATCCAGAGAGTCCGGTAATTTGTGGTTGTTCCCGCGGGCCGCGATCAGGACAGGGCCGCTTTGGGCCTCACTGCAATCTCCTTCGTAACCGAGGACCGATAGATCCGTTTCGGCGTAGCGACTCAGGTCATATCGGGATTTATACTGCAGGCGAACAGCATCGGCCTCCGAAACAGCAGGCCAGCGGAAGGTGTTTTCTGACCAGTAAAGACCATCGCGGGAAATCACCCGAACACAGACATCTTCACCTTCTCTTGCCGGTGAAGAAAACAGCGACAGGGCATGAGCGGCCATCGTGCCTGAAGACAACACCCCGGCCACAACCCGGCCACTGACGGACGCCTCTTCAGTCAGTCTTTCCTGAAAGTCGTCGCCCTTGAGTTCTGCGAGCGCATCCTGGGCCGAGGAAGCCTGGGAGAAAAAAACGCCGAAGAAACTGATTGCCAGAACAATCGCTCGATAGTCCATCGTCCGCTTCCTTGTCACACTCTGTGACAGCGGATGGCTTGGCCTGCACTGCAGCAATCAGGAGCCAATCCGGATATGCTCCAATAACTATAGCAGGGAAATACAGCCTGGCGACTGATCCCTGCCGCTCCCCGGAATTGAGCCCACTTTCGCTTTCAAGAAGATTTCTTTTCCGACGATTACAGCAACTCCCGCGTCGCCTGATACTCACTTTCGATCTTGGCGTGGCAATCGTCCGTCAGGAATCTCGCCACCTTTTTCCCCAGAAGCGGCACATCGCAACGCACGCTCAGCAGGACATGATTGGTGCACTGCTGCTCGGAGGCCAGCAAACGCATCATGCCCTTGATCTTCGCGGGCACATTTTCGATATGCACCCGGAACTCACAATGCCACTCGTCATCACTCTTGCGGAACCAGTGCTCCTCCTGACGCACCCGGTTCCACTCCCGGTGGAAGCTCGCGAGGATTCCAGGCACCTCCAGTGAGCTGGTGACCTCCCGCTCGATCACCAGCTTGGCAGACTCCTCATCCTTGACCAGTTCAGGTACACACACGTTGCGTGACCCAAGCCGGGCATTCTTCTCAAGAATATGGTCCTTGCTGAAGAAGGCACCGAGCACCTGCTCCAGACTCGCCTCATAAGGGTGTTCCAGTTCAATTTGCATGGGTGGTCTCCGTATGATGTCAGCCAGATTCTGCGGGCAATGACCATCACCGGCATTGGCCGGCAGGTCAGCCAACCGGGGCGCGCTAGCCAGACTCCGCTGTTAACTGTAATATCCGCAAAGGTTAACAGCGCCCATTCAAAACCAGACAACGTGACCGGAGACTCACCATGCTCAATGCCGATCTCGTCGCCCGCGATCTCAAATCCGTGTGGCATCCCTGCACACAAATGAAAGATCACGAATCCCTTCCCCTGATCCCGATCAAACGGGGCGAAGGCGTCTGGCTGGAAGACTTCGAGGGCAACCGCTACATCGACGCAGTAAGCTCCTGGTGGGTCAACCTATTCGGCCACGCCAATCCGCGCATCAACGCCGCCATCCAGGAACAGATCGGCAAGCTCGAGCACGTCATCCTTGCCGGCTTCAGCCACGAACCAGTGGTCAACCTGTCCGAACGCCTGATCGAAGTCACTCCTGAAGGCCTGAACAAGTGCTTCTATGCCGAT
This sequence comes from Marinobacter pelagius, assembly GCF_900114925.1. Lineage (GTDB taxonomy): Bacteria > Pseudomonadota > Gammaproteobacteria > Pseudomonadales > Oleiphilaceae > Marinobacter > Marinobacter pelagius. The sequence continues at coordinate 391,439 of NZ_FOUR01000003.1, forward strand.
AACGGCTCATCAGCCATCGAAGCGGCCCTGAAGATGAGCTACCACTACTGGAAAAACCACGGTAAGCCGGGCAAGAAGAATTTCGTCAACCTCAGCAACAGCTACCACGGCGAAACTCTCGGTGCCCTGGCCCTTGGCGACGTCGCCCTCTACAAGGACACCTACCAGCCGCTGCTGATGGAAGTACTCACAGCCCCCTCCCCGGATGCCTTCAATAAAGAAGCCGGCGAGACCGACGAGGAATACGCCCTGCGCCAGTTCGAAGCCATAGAGAAACTCCTGGCGGAGAAACACGAGGAAATCTGCGCGGTGGTGGTGGAACCCCTGATCCAGTGCGCCGGCGGCATGCGCATGCACCACCCCATCTACCACACCAAACTGCGCGAGGCCTGCGACCGGTACAATGTGCACCTGATTGCCGATGAAATTGCCGTTGGCTTCGGCCGCACCGGCACCCTGTTCGCCTGCGAACAATCCGGCATCACCCCCGATTTCATGTGCCTCTCGAAAGGCCTCACCGCCGGCTATCTGCCCCTGTCCGTGGTGCTGACCACCAACGACGTCTACAACGCGTTCTACGACGACTACGAAACACTCCGGGCGTTCCTCCACAGCCACAGCTACACCGGCAACCCCATCGGCTGCGCCGTGGCCCTGGCCACTCTGGACATTTTCCGGGACGACAACGTCATCGAAAACAACCGCTACCTGTCCCGCTGCCTGGGCGAGGCCGTTGCCCACCTGGCAGACCATCCCAACGTTGGCGACATCCGCCAGCACGGCATGACCCTCGCGGTGGAGATGATGAAGGACAAGGCCAGCAAAACCCCGTTCCCCTGGCAGGAACGCCGGGGTATCCGCGTCTACCAGCACGCCCTGACCCGGCAATCCCTGCTACGGCCACTGGGTAACGTGGTATATTTCATGCCGCCTTACGTGATCACCGAGGAGCAGATCCGCCACCTCGCCCAGGTCGCGACCGAAGGCATAGAAATCGCCGTAAAGGACTGACCGTAATGCGCATCCCCAGAATCTACACAGACTCGGAACTCACCGTTGGCAGCAGCTGCGAACTGGACGACAACGCCGCCCAGCACGTAGGCCGGGTTCTGAGGATGCAGCCCGGACAGCAACTGATCCTGTTCAACGGCGACGGCCAGGACTACGACGCCACCATCCAGGATGCGAGCAAAAAGCACGTCCAGGTGGAGATCGCCGGAGCCACGGCCACCACCACCGAGTCACCACTGGAAATCGTTCTCGGCCAGACCCTCTCCAAAGGCGACCGCATGGACTACGCCGTCCAGAAAGCCGTGGAAATGGGCGTCAGCCAGATCGTTCCCCTGACCACCGAACGCTGCGACGTCAAACTCAAAGGCGACCGGGAAGACAAACGCCTGCGCCACTGGCAACAGGTCGCCATCAGCGCCGCCGAACAATGCGGCCGCGCCCGCGTCCCGGAAATTCTCCCGGTCATGAACCTCAGCCAGTGGTTCGAACACACCCAGACCTGCGACCTGCGCCTGGTCCCGCACCACCGCACCGAACAAAGCCTGAAATCCCTGGCCACACCCGGCTCGGTCGCCCTAATGATCGGCCCGGAAGGTGGCCTGAGCCCGGAAGAAATTGCGGCAGCCGAGCAGTCCGGATTCCTCCCGGTAGCACTCGGCCCCCGCGTCCTCCGGACCGAAACTGCACCGGTTGCGGCCATGGCCCTGTGCCAGTGGCTCTGGGGTGATATCGGCACCTGAGCCCTAGACCGTGCCGCCGTCCCGTTCTGGCGTCTCAGTCATTGACAGTAACCGGACCGGCCAACATGATTCCTGTCTGACAAAAGTGCTGTTTGGAGCCCCGCCACTGACGGGGCGTTCATTCGGGGAGGGCCGTCCAAAACTGTGCGGAGCCATGGATGGCGGAGCTCAAGCGTCACATGGACGTGCCGCAAGGAGCGTGTTTTGGACGGCCCTCCCCGAATGAACGCATGCTCCTCAGTTAAAAAACAAAGACCGAGTGCGAGTACCGGATGACAAGCCTGCTGACGTCCCAAGAATTCTGGCAATACCTGAGCATCCCAGTGATCGCAGCCCTGATCGGCTGGACCACCAACTGGCTTGCCATAAAGATGACCTTCTACCCCCTGGAATTCATCGGCAAACCACCCCTGCTCGGCTGGCAGGGCATCATCCCCTCCAAGGCCCGCAAAATGGCCGCCATCAGCGTCGACGCCACCATCTCCAAGATTGGCACCGTCCAGGAAATCTTCCAGCAGATCGACCCCAAGGTCCTGGCCGCCCACATCGTCCACTCCGTCGACCCCAGAATCGAAGAATACGTCGACGAAATGATGCTCCGGGAATACCCTACCTTCTGGGAAAACCTGCCCGCCTCGGCCCGCAAGATGGTCTATGATCGAGTGCGCAAATCCACCCCGCAACTGGTGGACAACCTGGTCGAGGACATCTCCGACAACATCGAAGACCTGCTGGACATCAAAGGCATGGTTATCGAGCGCCTGGCCAAAGACAAACAGCTGCTGAACCGCATCTTCCTCGAGTGTGGTGAAGTGGAATTCCGCTTCATCATCAACTCCGGCCTGTACTTCGGCTTCCTGTTCGGCCTGATCCAGATGGCCGTCTGGTATGTTTACCCAGCCTGGTGGGTACTGCCCTTCTTCGGCCTCCTGGTCGGCTGGGCCACCAACTGGATCGCCCTGAACGTCATCTTCCGGCCACTACGGGAGAAAAAGGTGGGACCGCTACGGATCCAGGGCCTGTTCCTGAAGCGCCAGCCGGAAGTGGCCGAGTCTTTCTGCCACATTGTCACCCACGAAATCCTCACAGTGGGCAACATCATCCGCGCGATCCTGGATGGACCGAAGGGGGACCGGGCCCGCAACATGGTGAAAAAGCACATCAAGCCGCTGGTGGATGAAACCGCCGGCATGGGCAAGGCACTCACCCAGATGGCCTTCGGCCCCACCGGTTTTGCCACCCTTAAGACCCAGGTAGGCGAGAAGGCCATCGAAATATCCCAGACCTCCTTCAACAACCCGGTGTTCGAGAAGGACAGGGCCCGCGCGGTGGAGTCCATCATGGTGGAACGGATGATCGCCCTGTCCTCGGAAGAGTTTCAGGACCTGCTGCGACCCTGTTTCCAGGAAGACGAGATCAAGCTGATCCTGGTGGGCGCCTTCCTGGGCTTTGCCGCCGGTGTCTGCCAGCTGGTCTTCGTGTTCGGGGAAACCCTGCTTGTATAAAAGGATCCATCGATGGTCCGGCCTGAGCGACTTCTCAGGCCTTCGATTGCCGTAGCAGCGAAGCCAGGGTTTCTGACTCCTGATCCCTCGCGCCATCCATGAGGACCGGCGGCAGAACCGACGGCAGCCGGTCCACAACCCGGTCCTCATCCTTGCGAATGACATCCAGGATATGACGGACGGTGATCAGATCGAGTGCCCGCCCGGGCACCAGCTTATCGCCCTGCCCGCCCGCCAGGGACAGCAAGCCGGCCCGGATCAGCTTGTCACTGACAATCCTCGTCACTTCCCCCGGCACCCGGAGCTTGTGTTCCAGAGCCTCCTGCTGGGGGGCCGCTTCGCCTTCACTGAACGGCTTGGCCACCATCCACATGACCGCAAGCCCCACCCGTTCCTGGAGTTCCGGCGCCAGCTGGACCTGCCGGCGTTTGGCCACAGACCCCGGATTCTGCAGATAGAACGCCAGGCTCGCGCCGAGCAACAGGATCATCCAGTTCAGGTAAATCCAGATCAGCAGGATGATGCCGATGGCAAAACTGGAATAGATGGCCGCGTACTTCGCCGAACCGGCCACAAAAGAGGCGAACAGCATGCCCGCGGCTTGCCAGGAAACCCCCGCCACCAAACCCGCCGTGAACGCATAGCGTAGCTTGACTCGAGTATTGGGGATAAAAACGTAGACAAAGGTAAACGCGGCCACCACCAGGAAGAACGGGGTGAACCGACTGACAGTCACAATCAGGGCACCAAAGGGCTCAATTTCCACAAGCGCCTGAACGATGTCCGAGGAAAAGATGGTGGCAGAAACGCCGATGGCCGAAACCATAAGTAGCGGCCCGACCATGATCACACTCAGATAGTTACTGAAACGCTGGGCCAGGGAGCGCATATCCGGCACCCGCCAGATCATATTGAAGGAGCGCTCGATTTTCTGGACCAATGAGATCACGGTATAGACCAGCAAGGCCAGTCCCACCGAACCAAGGACGCCCACCTTCATGTTGTCCACAAAGCCCAGGATTTCATTGGCCAACTCAATTCCCTGCGGCCCCATTGGTTCAAAGAGCGGGTACAGCATAGGTTCCACACGCTCATGAACACCCAGAGCCTTGAGCACGGAGAAGCTGAGGGCAAGCAACGGCACAATACTGAGCAGCGTGGTGTAGACCAGGCTCATGGCATGCAGGGTCAGCTGCCCGCTGAGCACGTCCCGCACCAGGGCATAGACCGAACGCCCGACCTTGTATAGCCAGGTCCAGGGCCACTTCTGGGGCGGGTTCGGGTTTGCAAGAATCCAGTCTTCTGCTGCCTGCAGCCGTTCTTTGAGTTGGAATGAAGCCACGTGACGTCCTGTTACAGGAAATTTTAGCCAGTTTATCAGGGATATAAGCCGGTGCCCCAAAGTATGGCCGATAACCGCCGGTTTGCGAGGCCTAACCGGACAATATAACCATATTAGCTTTTAATCCTTCATCTTATAACCAACCTTCTGTATAAACGGGCGCCATATTCGATATTTGTCAATGAACGGGTTTTCCTTATGCGCCTCAAGACTGCTCTGGGCATTGCAGCCGCCTCCGCATTCCTGCCGTCGGTTGCCTCTGCCACAAATGGTTACTTCAGCCACGGTTATGGCACCATTAGCTCTGGCATGGCGGGCGCCGGTGCGGCGCTGGCGCAGGACAGCATTGCCGCTGCCACCAACCCGGCAGGGCTGGCGTTTGTAGGTGATCGTGTGGATGGCGGTCTGGAGCTGTTCTCGCCCCGACGCAAGTACGAAGTTGAAGGTCCGATGGCTCCGCCACCCGCCTTCTCCCTGCAGCCAGGCAGCTATCAAAGCAGCCGGGACGCCTTCCTGATCCCCCACTTCGGCGCCAATCATCGACTCAACGACCGCCACGCCCTGGGTGTGTCCGTGTTTGCCAACGGCGGCATGAACACCAGCTATCCCGGCGATAACGGTGGCCCCTTCTATGGCGGCCGGACCGGTGTCAATCTGGAGCAGCTTTATATTGCGCCCACCTGGTCCTGGAAATTTGCCGACAACCAGGCCATCGGTATCTCTCCGATGATCGCCTACCAGCGTTTTGAGGCCAAAGGCCTGGGCGCTTTTGCCGGCTTCTCCTCTGATCCCTCGGCACTCACCAACAATGGCACTGACGATGCGTGGGGCTATGGTATCCAGATCGGCTGGCAGGGCGAGATTACCGACACCCTGCGCGGTGGCCTGAGCTTCCGCACCATCCTGGAAATGGAGGAGTTCGACGAATACCAGGGCCTGTTCGCCGAACAGGGTGACTTCGACATCCCGCAGATGCTCAACGCCGGCATTGCCTGGTCCGGCATCGACCGGCACTGGATCCTGCTCGACGTTCAGCACATCCGCTACAGCGACATCAACAGCGTGGGCAACCCGATGCTGCCCAACCTGATGACCGCACAACTGGGTGATGACGATGGCGCCGGCTTCGGCTGGGATGACATGACCATCGTCAAGCTGGGCTGGCAATGGCAGCAGACCGATCAGCAAACCTGGCGTGCCGGCATCAGCTATGGCGAGCAGCCGGTGCAGGAAGAGGAAGTGCTGTTCAACATCCTGGCTCCCGGCGTGCAGGAATGGCACTTCACCGGCGGTTTCACCCGCCAGTTCAGCGATGCCCTGGAACTCTCCGGTTCGGTGTTCTACTCACCGCGTAACAGTGTGAAAGGCGACAACCCGCTCAACCCGCAGCAGACCATTGAGCTGAGCATGTACCAGGTAGGCGTATCCGCCAGCATCGGCTGGCGGTACTGAAAGCAGGGCGAACCCGTTATGCAGAGCGAACTTCCCCGGACACTCCTGAATCATGGTTTTGATTCTCGGTTCCGGGGCAGCTGTTCAGCACGGATCAATAGGCAAGCATGTGCGTTTACGGGTTCCCCGAATTGCCTCAGCCGGATCCTGCCCTTCAACATGGGCAGGTCGACGCAAAACATGCCCTTTACCTTGGACATCACCCTCAACAATGCGTGCGTATGCCATTTTTGGTGTGGAGCGAGTCACTTCCACAGTTGCAACTAAAGCCTCGGAGCGTCCCAACTTTTGGCCGGTATGGCTATTTTGGACCGAATTACCGAGAGAGAAAACTTCCCAGCGCTGACCTTTTTTCATCAGCTCGCCGCCCATATTGATGATCAATTCTTCTCCTTGAAGACCTTCAACAAGTGGTGGCCACACCACATCGATGACGGACAGTGCCACCTCCTGGCCTGCCCTCTCGAAAAGCGACTGAATCCCCCCACGAGTGTCATCAATTTCCAGCCCCAGGTGCTCTGGCTGCAAATTGAAGGTGTGGGTCCAAACTATCGCGCCGGTAGCAGGCACCAGGACCCTCGCTTCCAGCACCAGCGCGCCGGTTTGCTTTCGGGAGCGTTCGCCGGTCAAACCGGAAACGGTTTCCTCGATACCCAGTGTAAGATCAGTGACCTGTGCCGTAACAAGATACTCAGCGCCCAGCTCGTTTCCCAGCATCGCTTTCTCTTCAACCGGGACGTCATCACCGGCCATCCGTAAACGCTCTGCGTTAATCGCGTGTTCCTTGTCGCGAGAAAGCATGGCAAAGCGACGTGATTGGACCAGGGCCTCGGTGATAGCCTGCGTCATCCGATCCGACACTTCTTCCCGTGATAGCCTTACGTTGCCCACCTCGTAAAAGGGACGTGCTGACCACACCGGATAGACAGCCATGCGCCAGCGCCCGTCATCCGGATTGCCTGGTGACCGGTACACAGGCACATCAACGGTCAGGCGCGCCAACTTACCGCCCCCCTGTGCGTTGGAAACCGAAAGCACCCGATATCCGCTGATCAACCCTTCGGCAGAAACGCTGGTTTTGCTACTGGAGCCTTTCTGGATCTCAAGACTGGCCTCGCGCCCATCCCCAGTGCGCACAGACATGCGGCTCAATGCAGACTGAACCTGTCGGCTGGCACTGATTTGCGCCCCTCTGACCTGACGAACAGCATCCCCCAGGGCATTGAAGATTGCCTGCTCCCGGTCTATACCAGTTGCTTCAGCATGAACTGTTCTGGTTTCCGTAGCTGCCAGGGATATCCCCGGCAGCAGGACCATCACAATCGCAATCATCAGCCTTACCATGAGCCGAAGGATCCTGTGCTACGAGAGGATTTCTGGGTTGCCGGCTGGCTACTGCCGGAGTCTGCAGTCGAAGCCTTTTCAGGTTTCTTGTCCAACCCCTGAGCCTTGGCGGATGTGGCCGGCGACCAATACTTGACATAACCGAGGTATGGATGCCCCGTTGCCGGGTCGACAGCATCCCACTGACCGACAGTCTGAATTCCGGTCAAGCGGGCATTCGCTTCCGACTTCAGGATGTTGTTGACCATACGGCCAATCCCTTCTGAAGTTTTGAGTTCAGTACTTCCGTCCCCACGGGTCTCACGAACCTTTTGCTTGAGCTTCCGGCGAGTTGTCTCTTTCTGGCCTTGAACCGTCATAGACGCAAACTGTGCCAGCCAACCATCTGCCATCATCATGGCTTCATCACGGGCAGCCTCCATCTCGGCTGCTATCTCGAATTCTTCCATGGTTCCCCGCACCAGCTGCGGCCCTGAAGTACCAAAAGACAAAAGACCGTATCGGCCATTTGCATCGACTACGGGTTGGACGCCGAAATAACCGAGCATGGGAATACCTTCCCGCAATTGCGGGTCCAGACGCTCACGAATTTCATCGAGTGAAATAGCTTGCCCAGGTGCGACATCACCGGTGCGGAGTTGGCGGCCGAACTCGCTGAATCGATCCGAACGGACTACAACCACGCTCATGCGTCCGTTGTTCACGGGGCCGTCACCGCCGACTTCTTCAATCACACCGAAGATTCCAACACCGCTCAAACGTCCCATCGCCCGCCATGTCGTCTCACTGACGAACTCGTCGTAGATGAGATTTTTTCGTTCGGCAACGGTCATTTCCGGCAGCTTTGAGGTGTCAGTACCCAGCTCTTCCAGGAGCGCGTTCATACCCTGAATAGTCAGCTCAGCCGCACGACCGGCAATCGCCTTACCCAGCGCATCAAGACTCGTATTGTCCCGAACATCTTCAGGGAGATCGTCCTTCATGAATCGGTCAGCCAGGGAAACACCGATATTCACAGAGTCCTGGGATACCAGTTCTCCCATGGCTTTCAAAAAAGCCTCTTCGGTCGCAATAATACGGGCTTGACTGAATTCAATGGTGCCGGGGTCAGCAGCTACAGCCTGACTGGCAACAACGAGAGTTCCCCCAGCCGGATTACTTTTGGACTCGCCACGCACCCAACCACGGGCATCCAGAAATTCCTGGATTTTTTTGTCTCCCGGATCCACCTCCGAGACTGCCATGAAGGGAGATGGTGGTGTTTTGCTTGCTTCCTGCTCCGCCGCTTGAGCCTGACCGGCAAGATCACCTTCCTCGGCCATCAGGACTGATGGCATGGAAGCCGCGAGCATGCCAGAGAGGGCAACAGACAACGCTGTCTTACGTATTATCATTATGTTTCTCCAGATTTCTTACCAACTGACGGAGCTGTTAGAGCCGCGCTTGACGATTGGAGTTTCGCCCTCCCAGAAGGCGAGGCCGCTTGCCAGATCGGTCAATGAAAGCTGGATGTAATACTCAACCTGTTGCTCACTACCAACCTTGTGATTGCGCTGAAGGATTTTGCCGGAGAGGCTCAGGTCCGGCGCCTGTAGCGTTCCCTTTTTCTGAACCCCACTCTGGTCAAACTCCTCGGAGTTACGCAACTCGCGGGCACGCATGGTCATTTCATCCTCTGCCCCGTTAAGGCCGACAGCGGTGGTGGTAACAACCTTGCCAGAACGCAGAAGAGATACCCGGATTTTTTTGGTGAGCTGATCCGTGTCGATCCTCTGCATGGTGTCGTTGGTAATACGGCTGACAACCATTATGTAACGGCCACCATTTGGATTGACGACTGCGCCACTGGCCAACATATCTTCCACTGCTTCGGTTGCCGCCTTTTCAAAATCTCGATAGTCCATCGTCATGGCGACGGGACCGTCATCTGCTGCCGGGTCAACATAACGGGTGGGAGTGGCACAGCCGGAAAGCATCAGAACGCCAGCTGACAGTGCGATAGCTTTTTTTAACATCGGTTTTCCTTGTTTACTGCGGTTCACGGAGGTGTAACTGGTAACTGGCAACTCTGGAATGCGGGGCGGTTGCCCGGAAATAACGGGTCTGTCCGGTTATAAGAGTGGCTTTTCTGTATCCCTCACCCACTCCTTTAACCGTCATGCCAGTGTCATCGAACCAAGTGACCTTCCATGCCAGATCGGCATTGGAGTGGACATCTACGGCAAACTGAACTTGCAACAGGGAGCTGCCATCGGCCTGGGGCAGACGGTCTTCAAAAAGTTCCGAGACCGTCAGCGCATACAGAATTTCCGGATCAACCTTGAGTTCCTGCCGTTCAACAGATGCATTGGTTTCCGGTTTCGTCGCGCATCCACCAACCACGAGCGCAAGAATCAAAAAGAGTGAGATCAATGAAACTTTCATGAAGAAATTCCTTGTTTCTTACTGGATGCTGGACACCTGGGCAGGCTCTTGAACCTGTAACTCCGGAAATCTGGCGATCTGTGCCTGAGCTTCCCCACGAAGATCCATGGTTATGACAGTAGCGGGTGCCAGCTCGGTAGGCCGTTTGACGTAGACAAGAGTGAATGGGCGCTCGGGAACCTCCACCGTCCCCAGGACGCCGCCCTGATGGTCAAGCAGAGTGAGCTTGCCGCTTTCAGGGCGATCTATTCGGGCAGCCTGCCAATGATCAGGCATAGCCTGCCAACCTCTCAGGTCTGCCTGGGTAGTCACTGCAGTCAGAGCGGCAGCTCCAAGTTGCCCTACCATGCCGAACCTCTCGGAGGCTTCATTCTGCAAAACCGCCTTGATCACAGCTGAAGTAACAGCACGAGCAAGAACGCTGGGGAAACGTTCCTTCATTTCCGTTCGAATCACCGTACCCATATCAGCAATCAGCTCGGTTTCCATCACTTCAGCATCATCCACCATGATGCCCATGTTTCCGGGCACGGCGGATCTGTTGGCGTACTTTGGCAGAGCAATACCAAAGTATGCGGGTGCCTGCTGGTTTTCGTGGAAAAAGAGCAGAGGAACATCAAACCGGGATTCTTCGAGCACGGGTCCCAGCCCGTTTTCGTACACAACCCATACCTGCGGCCCCAGGTCCGTGAGTCTCTGGCTTCCCGAGGCCAACGCCTGGGCGAGTCTTGCGTCTTCTTTGAGAACATCACTCTCGGCGTTCATTTCGGCAACACGCTTGAGAGAAGTCGCGGCTCGCTCATAGTCACCACCAGTGGTGGCATTGGCGAGGAAATAAATGCCATGCAAATATGTGCTTGAAGGAACAATGAATTCAGAAAAAACAGACCAACCGGATGGAGCACCGTAATTTTCGGCCACTGCGGCTTGAAGCCCTTCGCTCTCCAGGCTACTACTCACGATGGCCGCGTTGCTCTCCTCGTCTTCGGACTCCTCTTCCAGCGCGGCTTGCTGACTGGCGATTTCCTTCTGGAAATACTCGACTGCTCTACGCGTTCTATCATTTGCACGGTTGAATTCAATCCGCGCGTACTCATTGTTCCCGGATGCGAGGAAGGCTAACCCCTTGTAGGTGTTGACCAGCACAGCCTCTGACATCAGCGCTTCGTAATCCGCTTCCGAATCGTTGACCATTACTGCCACGAAACCCTCAGCGGCTTCTTCAACAACGCCCTCGGTATCGAGAAACTTCATACCCTCTTCTGCAAGATCGAAAGCTTTTGCCGCCTCCTCGTACTGGCCCGTCAGCCGATAAAGCTCGCCTTGATGAAGCAACTCCAGAAGATGCCCTTCCGTGTCTACTGGCTCATCCGCGGATGATTTGAAGCTCACAGATTCCAGTGCAGCCTGGTAATCACCACTGGAATAGGCTGCATTAAAAGAGGACATTTGCTTTCGGTGCTGGAAAGAAGAACAACCCGAAACAAGGGTCGCGAAGAACACAACAAGAATGGTTTTTTGTAGCAGGTTCACACAAGCACTCCCTGATGGATCAACTGCCCGGATAGAGGGAATTGGAAGACAGTTGCGATAATTCCCTTTATCACCGGCACAAGTCAGTACATGACCAAATACTTACAGGGAGTTAACACTAATTGGAAAGGAACCTGCTGAATAGAACCGTAATCGTTGATATTGCAACGTTTTACATTCAAAACAACAAAATGATACTCAAAATTCAATCGGGGGGCTTGACGAACTCAGAGGCATTAGAAGGGGGCCGCTAATACCTCTATGTTATTTCAAACAGGTCAGACAACGATCGGTCAGCGAGTTATGTGCTCAGATCACCGATGCGAGATTATTGGCGGTAATATTCACAATCCGCTGCCTCGCTTCCCGGCTGGCCCAGGCCGAGTGCGGGGTGACTATCAGGTTCGGAATGTCATCCGCCAGCAGGGGATTGCCATTGCGCGGCGGCTCTTCGGTCAGCACATCAAAGCCTGCACCACCAATCACGCCCGCTCGCAAGGCATCCGCCAGCGCCTGCTCGTCCACCAAGCCACCACGGCTGGTGTTGATCAGCAGTGCGTCCTTTTTCATCATTTCCAGCTCCCGCTTGCCGATCAGGTTACGGGTTTCGTCTGTCAGCAAGCAGTGCAGTGACAGGACATCCACCTGCGGTAGCAGCTCATCCAGCGGAATCCGCGGATAGCCATCCACCTCGCCCGGCTCCTGCCCTGGCCGTGCGCCCAGCAGGATTTTCATCCCGAAGGCTTTGGCGCGCTCAACCACCCCCTGCCCCAGGTCGCCGTAGCCGATCACGCCCAGGGTGCGACCTTCCAGTTCGAGGATCGGATGATCCATCAAACAGAACATGTCGCTCTGGCCCCACCGCCCGGCCCGCACGTCCCGGTCGTAGTCGAGCAGTCGGGTGGCCAGGGCCAGCATCAGGGCCAGGGTGTGCTGGGCGACGGTGGAGCGACCGTAGTGGGTCACGTTCATCACCTTGATGCCGTGTTCCCGGGCGGCTTCCTGGTCAATGTTGTTCAGGCCGGTGGCCACTACGGCAATGGTCTTCAGCTCCGGACAAGCCTCGAAATGCTCGCGCTTGAGCACCACCTTGTTCACCAGCACGGTGTCAAAGCCCCGAATCCGCTCCAGCACCTGCTCCGGCGTGGTTCGATCGTGCTTTGTCAGGCCGCCGGTCACGGTCTCGATTGGTGACAGGTCGACATCATCGCCAAGGGTATTGGCGTCCAGGAATACGGCTTTCATGCTTTTCTCCCATCTCAAGATCGCCACAGATTAAGGTAGACTGAAGAAAACGTCCAAATACCGGTGAAGGGAAAGAATCATGGAACACGAATTCTGGCACGAACGCTGGGCAAAAAAACAAATCGGCTTCCACGAGGGCACCGTTAACCAGTACCTGCACGATCACTGGCCCGAACTGGCCGGTGAGAGCACCGATGCGGTCTTCGTGCCTCTTTGCGGCAAGGCCCACGACATGTGGTGGTTGCACGACCGCGGCCACCCGGTTATCGGAGTGGAACTGAGCGAAATTGCCTGCAAGGATTTCTTCGAGGAAGCGTGTGAGAAAGCCAAAGTACACCCGGGCGAACCTTTCACCACCTTCAAGCAGGATGACCTGGAAATCTGGTGCGGAGATTTCTACCAACTGGTGCCGGACGATCTCAAACACATCCGCCTGGTCTACGACCGCGCCGCCCTGATCGCCCTGCCCCCCTCCATGCGCCGCCAGTATGTCGAACACCTGACCGCCATCATCCCCGACGGCACCCGGATCCTGCTGATCACCCTGGACTACGACACCGAAATCAAAGGCCCGCCGTTCAACGTCAGCAACGACGAAGTCCGGGAGCTCTACGGCCAGGACTATGAGATCGAGCATGTGCTGACCAACACGCTGGCCAAGGATCACCCGTTTGCCAAGCGGCGGGGCCTAGAGGGGGCCTCGGAGAGCGTATTCCGGTTGACCAAGCTTTGATATAGGCCCTCCCAGCCTCGTGGCTGTTTTGGAGATATTCCTGATGATTTTGATCGGAGTGTATCGGGGGTTCTTTTTCGGGGTGAATTTGATGTCTGAGCGCAGCGAGTTGCCAATTCGCCCCGAAAAAGAACCCCCGGTGCGCTCCAGCCCCCAACGCCCAGAAGGCTACAAAAACCCCACACCCCTCTAACACAATTTAATGAACCTTAACCACTCGCCCACTGTCCAACTCCCTGAACCTGAACTAAGCTCAGATTAAGCAAGCCGCGAAGAGAAAGTTGCATCGCGGCTTGTAAGTATCCATCCCTTTTACCCATAACCAGATAAACACCGCCGGGACAGGCGGAGCCAACAGCAACGGGGAAATTGCGTGAACTGAAAAGCTGAATAACAGCGAGCGAGGGGCCATCTATGAGCATACTGCAGCATTTCAAAGACCGGTATGAAGCTACCCAAGAGGAAGAATACACTCTTGAGGAATACCTGGAGATCTGCAAAAAGGACCCAACGGCCTACGCCACGGCCGCTGAGAGAATGTTAATTGCGATCGGCGAGCCGGAGTTGGTAGATACCTCTCGTGACTCAAGACTGTCACGCATCTTTTCCAACAAGGTGATCAAGCGTTACCCGGAGTTTTCCGAGTTCTACGGCATGGAAGATGCCGTGGAGAACATCGTTTCCTTCTTCCGCCACGCCGCCCAGGGTCTGGAAGAGAAGAAGCAGATCCTGTACCTGCTGGGTCCGGTGGGCGGTGGTAAGTCCTCCCTGGCCGAGAAGCTCAAGGCTCTGATGCAGAAGGTGCCTTTCTACGCCATCAAGGGCTCACCGATGAACGAATCCCCCCTGGGTTTGTTCGATCCCGCCGAGGATGCCGAGATCCTCGAAGAGGAGTACGGCATTCCGCGCCGTTACCTCAACTCCATCATGTCACCCTGGGCTGTGAAGCGCCTGCATGAGTTTGGCGGGGATGTCAGCCAGTTCCGGGTGGTGAAGAAGTATCCGTCGATACTCGACCAGGTGGGGGTCGCCAAGACCGAGCCGGGCGACGACAACAACCAGGATATTTCCGCCCTGGTAGGCAAGGTCAACATCCGGATGCTGGAGGACTTCTCCCAGGATGATCCGGATGCCTACAGCTTCAGTGGCGGCCTGTGCAAGGCCAACCAGGGCCTGCTGGAGTTCGTGGAGATGTTCAAGGCGCCGATCAAGGTGCTGCATCCGTTGCTGACCGCTACCCAGGAAGGCAATTACAACACCACCGAGGGCATGGGGTCGGTGCCGTTTGACGGTGTGATCCTGGCCCACTCCAACGAGTCCGAATGGCAGACCTTCCGGAACAACAAGCACAACGAGGCGTTCCTGGACCGGGTCTACATCGTCAAGGTGCCCTACTGCCTGCGAGTGACCGAGGAAATCGAGATCTACAAGAAGCTGCTGACCAACAGCTCCCTGTATGGCGCGCCCTGTGCGCCGGATACGCTCGACATGCTGGCACAGTTCTCGGTGCTGTCGCGGATCAAGGAACCGGAGAACTCCAGCATCTTCTCAAAGATGAAGGTCTACGACGGCCAGAACATCAAGGACACCGATCCGAAGGCCAAGTCGATCCAGGAGTACCGGGATGCAGCCGGGGTCATGGAAGGCATGGATGGTCTGTCCACCCGTTTCGCCTTCAAGATCCTGTCCAAGGTGTTCAACTTTGACACCACCGAGGTGGCGGCCAACCCCGTGCACCTGCTCTACGTGCTGGAGAAGCAGATCGAGCAGGAGCAGTTCCAGTCGGAGATCCAGGAAAAGTACCTGCGCTTCATCAAGGAATACCTGGCGCCGCACTATGTTCAGTTCATCGGCAAGGAAATCCAGACCGCCTACCTGGAAAGCTACAGCGAATACGGTCAGAACCTGTTCGACCGTTACGTGACCTATGCCGACTTCTGGATTCAGGACCAGGAATACCGGGATCCGGAGACCGGCGAGATCCTCGACCGCGGGTCCATCAACGACGAGCTGGAAAAGATCGAGAAGCCGGCGGGTATCAGCAACCCGAAGGACTTCCGCAACGAAGTCGTCAACTTCGTACTGCGGGCGCGGGCCAACAACCAGGGCCGCAACCCGTCCTGGCTCAGCTACGAGAAGCTGCGCAGCGTGATCGAGAAGAAGATGTTCTCCAATACCGAGGATCTTCTGCCGGTCATCTCCTTCAACCCGAAAGCCAGCCAGGAAGACCAGAAGAAGCACAAGCAGTTCGTCGAACGTATGGTCGAGCGAGGCTACACCGAGAAGCAGGTACGGCTGTTGGCCGAATGGTACCTGCGTGTTCGCAAGTCTCACTGAAATCAGTGACCAGTCACTGATGGGAGTAGCACTATGGGTATGACCCACATCGTCGACCGGCGGTTGAACGGTAAGAACAAGAGCGCGGTGAACCGGGAACGGTTCCTGCGCCGCTACCGCCACCACATCAAGAAAGCGGTGGCGGAGGCGGTGCACAAGCGCTCGATCACAGACGTTGAAAGGGGTGAGAAAGTCAGTATCCCGACCCGGGATATTGACGAGCCCATCTTCCACCACGGCCAGGGTGGCCGGCGGGAGGTGGTGCACCCCGGCAACCAGGACTTTGTGGCCGGGGACATGATCCCCAAACCCCAGGGTGGTGGTGGCCAGGGAGGCGGCCAGGGCCAGGCCAGTCCGGATGGCGAGGGCATGGACGAGTTCGCCTTCCAGATCACCCAGGAAGAGTTCCTGGACTTCCTGTTCGATGACCTGGAACTCCCCAACCTCGCTCGCAAGAAACTCAAGGATACCGAGGCCTTCAAATACGTGAGGGCCGGTTTCACCAACCAGGGTATTCCGGCCAAGCTGGATGTGGTGCGCTCCCTGCGGGGCGCGCACGCCCGGCGCCTCGGCCTGGGTGGCGCCCGCAAGAAGAAGATCAAGGATCTGGAGAAGCAGCTGGAGGCGCTGAAATCCGCACCGGAGGATCTGGATCCGGCCTTCAGCCACGAGGACCAGATAAAGGTATTGGAAGACGAGATCGCCCGGCTCAAGGCCAACGTGCGCCGAATCCCGTTCATTGACGAGATCGATCTGCGCTACCGGCAGCATGTGAAGCAGCCGAAACCGGCCACCAGTGCGGTGATGTTCTGCCTGATGGACGTCTCCGGCTCCATGACCCAGATGCACAAGGACATCGCCAAGCGCTTCTTCATCCTGCTTTACCTGTTCCTGAAGAAGAACTACAAGAAGATCGACGTGGTCTTCATCCGCCACCACACCAGCGCCAAGGAGGTGGACGAGGAGGAGTTCTTCTACAGCCGCGAAACCGGCGGCACCATTGTCTCCAGTGCGATCAAGCTGATGCACAAGATCATCGAGTCCCGCTATTCCCCGGCGGAATGGAACATCTATGCCGCCCAGGCATCGGATGGCGATAACTGGAACGACGACTCCCCGGTCTGCGGCAAGCTGCTGGCCGACAGCATCCTGCCGCTGGTGCAGTATTACGCCTATGTGGAGATCACACCCCAGGATCACCAGATGCTCTGGTACGAGTACGAGAAGATCATGGAACGGTTCCCGCAGAGCTTTGCCATGCAGCAGATTGCTGACCCGGGTGAGATCTACCCGGTGTTCCGCCAGTTGTTCGAGAGGAAAGCCGCATGAGTAGCATCGTCGACCGTCCGAACGTACCGGAAAGCGACCAGCCCGGAGCCAGGAAGCCGATTTCCACCGGGTCGGAGTGGACCTTCGATCTGATCCAGCAGTACGACGACGAAATCGCCAAGTGCGCCGGGGAGTTCGGGCTGGATACCTACCCGAACCAGATCGAGGTGATCAGCGCCGAACAGATGATGGATGCATATAGCTCCGTGGGCATGCCCGTGGGTTACCATCACTGGTCCTTCGGCAAGCAGTTCCTCAATACCGCCAAGGGCTACCAGCGCGGGCAGATGGGGCTGGCCTACGAAATCGTGATCAACTCCAACCCCTGTATCGCCTACCTGATGGAGGAGAACACCCTGCCCATGCAGGCACTGGTGATTGCCCACGCGTGCTACGGCCACAACTCCTTCTTCAAGGGTAACTACCTGTTCCGCACCTGGACCGACGCCAGCGCGATCATCGATTACCTGGTGTTCGCCCGCAACTACGTGGCCGAGTGCGAGGAACGCCATGGCGTGGATGCGGTGGAAGAGATCCTGGATTCCTGCCACGCCCTGATGAATTACGGCGTAGACCGTTACAAGCGTCCGCCGCCCATTTCGGCTGCCGAAGAAGCTCGCCGCCAGAAGGAACGGGAAGAGTACCAGCAGCGCCGGATCAATGACCTGTGGCGCACCATCCCGAGGCCGGAGGACGACGATGACCCGGTGAAACGCCAGCGCCGGTTCCCGGAGGAACCCCAGGAGAACCTGCTGTACTTCATCGAGAAAAATGCGCCGCTGCTGGAGACCTGGCAGCGGGAAATCATCCGCATCGTTCGCAAGCTCGGGCAGTACTTCTACCCGCAGCGCCAGACCCAGGTGATGAACGAGGGCTGGGCCACGTTCTGGCACTACACCCTGCTGCACCGGATGTACGACAAGGGCCTGGTGAATGACGGTTTCATGCTGGAGTTCCTCCAGAGCCATTCGGCGGTTGTCTATCAGCCGCCGTTCAACAGCCCGTGGTATTCCGGCATCAACCCGTACACCCTCGGTTTCTCCATTTTCACCGACCTCCGCCGGATCTGTGAGAACCCCACCGACGAGGACCGGGAATGGTTCCCGGACATTGCCGGATCGGACTGGCTCGAGACGCTGCACTTCGCCATGCGCAACTTCAAGGATGAGAGCTTTATCCAGCAGTTCCTGTCACCCAAGGTAATGCGGGACCTGAAGCTCTTTGCCATCGAAAATGACGACCAGGAAGATCATTACATGGTCACCGCCATTCACGATGACCCCGGTTACCGCCCCCTTCGGGAGAAACTGGCCCGCCAGTACAACCTGAGTTACCGGGAGCCGAATATCCAGGTCTGGAACGTGGATGTGCGGGGCGATCGCTCCCTCACCCTCAGGCATATCCCGGTGGACCGGGTGCCGTTGGGCGAGGACACCGAGGAAGTGGTGCGCCATGTCCATCGGCTGTGGGGCTTCGATGTGCACTTGGAGAGCGTGGATGAAGGTACGGTTGTGGAGGAATATCATTGTCCGCCCCCCCATCTCGATGACGAGTAACTGTGCAGGCAGCTGATAAACCCACTCCGGACTCCGACAATCAGGACAAGGCCCCGACCAACCACCATTCTCCGGTGCTGGTCGGGCCCTTGTTGCGCCATGCCAGCCAGGACCAGCTGGTCCTCTGGTTGGTGGCCCGGGAGTCCCTGGACCTATGTGTGAGACTGTCCGAGCGGGACCATCCAGAGCAGCCGTTTGTTGAGCGGGACCTTGTTGACACCGAGATTACCCGCCTCAGGATCGGCACCCACGCGTGGCTGCACCTGGTGGATCTCCGGCCTGACAATCCCCTGCCCCGGGATACCCGGCTGGAATACGACCTTGGCATCATTGCCACGGAGGGCGTGAGCTGGGTTCGGGACTGGGCGCCGCATCTGTGTCCGGAGGACCGGGAGCGACCCGGTTTTGTCATCAAGTCGCGACTCGACCGCATCCTGCATGGCTCCTGCCGCCGGCCCCACCACTCCTCTGCCGATGGCCTGGTGCGGGTGGACGAGGAGTTGCAGAAGGCCCGCCAGCTGGAGGACATCCCGGCACTGCTGCTGATGACCGGTGACCAGATCTACGCCGACGATGTCGCCGGCCCCATGCTCCATGCCATCCAGTGCGTGATTCATCAGCTCGGGCTCTACCAGGAGGTTCTCGAAGGCGCTTCCCTGAGCCACAGCCAGGAGCTGACCTCCCTGGAGAAGGCCTACTACCATCGGGACAAGCTGCTGCCGGAATCGGAATTCAACGAGGACCTGACCGAGCGCTTCTTCGGGGGTGTGCGCAAGCCGGTATTCACCACCGCCAACGCCGGCAACCACCTGATCTCCTTTGCCGAGGTCATGGCCATGTACCTGCTGGTGTGGTCACCCGAGCCCTGGGCCATGGTGACGCCTGCCGAACCCGTAAGTGATGAGGAAGAGCTGGCCCGCTATCGCCGGGAACAGCAAGCGATCGACCGGTTCCGGGCGGATCTGCCCCGGGCTGCCCGGGCGCTGGCCAACGTGCCCGTTTACATGATCTTTGATGATCACGACGTGACCGACGACTGGAACCTGTCGGCACTCTGGGAAACCACCGCTTACGAGCATCCCTTCTCCCGCCGGATCATCGGCAATGCCTTGCTTGGTTACCTGCTTTGTCAAGGCTGGGGCAACCAACCCGACACCTTCAAGGACCTGCTGGAGCAGTGCCAGGGACTGTTGGCACCACAGAAAGATCACAATGAACTGGACAAGACCATCCAGGATGAACTGATCGACCAGCTGTTCCATTTCCATCAGTGGCATTACAGCCTGGCCACCAGCCCGAAACTGGTGGTCCTGGATACCCGCACCCACCGTTGGCGCAGCGAAGTCCGGCGCAGTCAGCCCTCAGGTCTGATGGACTGGGAGTCCCTGACCGACTTCCAGCAGGAGGTAATGGGTGAGGACGCGGTGGTCGTGGTCTCGCCCGCCCCCATGTTTGGCGTGAAGCTGATCGAGATGATCCAGCGGGTGTTCACCTGGTTCGGCAAACCACTGCTGGTGGATGCGGAAAACTGGATGGCGCACCGGGGCGCCGCCAGCGTGATGTTGAACATCTTCGGCCATCCCCGCACCCCGAAGCATTTCGTGATCCTGTCCGGAGATGTGCACTACTCCTTCGCCTACGACATCCGGCTGAAACACAAGCACAACAGCCCCGAGATCTGGCAGATCACCAGCAGCGGTATCAAGAACGAGTTTCCCCATCAGTTGCTGGAATGGCTGGACCGGCTGAACCGCTGGTTGTTCGCCCCCTGGTCACCCCTGAACTGGTTCACCAAGCGTCGGCGCATGCGGATTCGACCGAGGTTGCCGGAAGGTCGGGATGCCGGGGAGCGGCTGTGGAACCATGCCGGCATCGGTGATGTCCGGCTGGATGAGGAGGGCGCACCCTCCGCCATCCGGCAATTGAATGCCGATGGCGGAGGGACGGTATTTCATCGTGGCCGGGAGGAATGATCAGCCCGAAACGGACGGCAGGCCGGAGAGGGCCATGGCCAGCTCCTGCTCGTCGTACTCGTAGTCCTCAAGCTGGCCCTCGAAGTAGGCGGTGTAGGCCGCCATGTCGAAATGGCCGTGGCCGCAGAGGTTGAACAGGATGACCTCGTCCTTGCCTTCCCGCTTGCAGCGCAGGGCTTCCTCGATGGCGCCCTTGACCGCGTGGTTGGCCTCCGGTGCCGGCACGATCCCCTCGTTGCGGGCAAACAGCACGCCGGCTTCGAAGCATTCGCGCTGGGTGTAGGACACCGCATCGAACAGGCCCAGCTCCTTGGCGTGGGACACCATTGGCGCCATGCCGTGGTAACGCAGGCCACCGGCGTGGAAGCCCGGGGGAGTGAAGTCAGAGCCCAGGGTGTGCATCTTGGTCAGCGGCGTCATGTGAGCGGTGTCGCCGTAATCGTAGGCGTACTTGCCCCGGGTCAGTGTGGGACAGGCCGAGGGCTCAACCGCCACAATCCGGGACTTCTCGCCACCACGCAGGGCATGGCCCATGAACGGGAAGGCAATACCCGCGAAGTTGGAACCGCCGCCGGTGCAACCGACGATCACATCCGGCCAGCAATCGGCCATTTCCATCTGTTGCATCGCCTCCAGGCCAATCACGCTCTGGTGCAGCAGCACATGGTTCAGCACCGAGCCCAGGGCGTACTTGGTGTTCGGGTCCTGGACCGCCAACTCCACCGCCTCGGAAATGGCGATACCCAGGCTGCCGGTGTGGTCGGGTTTCTCGGCCAGCACCTTGCGACCGAACTCGGTCAGCTCGGAGGGTGACGGCACGCACTTCGCGCCGTAGGTTTCCATCACTGCACGACGGTAGGGCTTCTGGTTATAGGACACCCGGACCTGAAACACGGTGACGTCGATGTCGAACAGGGAGCCGGCGAAGGAAAGCGAGGTACCCCACTGCCCCGCCCCAGTCTCGGTGGTCAGGGTGCGGATGCCTGCCTGCTGGTTATAGAACGCCTGCGGGATGGCGGTATTGGGCTTGTGACTGCCCGCCGGGCTGACACCTTCGTACTTGTAGAAGATCTTGGCCGGGGTTCCCAGGGCCTTCTCCAGACGATGCGCCCGATACAACGGTGCCGGGCGCCACAGCCGATAGACGTCACGAACCGGCTCGGGAATCTCGATTTCCCGCTCGGTGGACACCTCCTGCTGGATCAGCTCCATGGGGAACAGGGGTTCCAGGTCCGCCGGGCCCACCGGCTGTTTGGTGGCCGGGTGCAGCACCGCCGGTAGCGGCTCCGGAAAATCCGCCTGCAGGTTGTACCAGTATTTCGGCATCTGGCTTTCGTCGAGAAGGAACTTGGTTTGCATGAATTTAAAATCCCTACTGTTTATGTTGTTATCGCCCTCAGAATACCCATTCCAGGCCCGCATAAAAAGTTCTTCCGGGACCCGGTTCGAAATATCCGCGCTCTTCCACCGGACGATTCGCGTTGGCATTGATCCGGACGTTACTGAAGTACTCCTGATCCAGCAGATTGCGAAGGCCGGCATACAGGTTCAGGGTCTGATCCGCCATCCGGAAGGAATCGCCGGCACGCAGACCTACCAGCCAGTAATCACTCACCAGGGTCTGGTTACTGTTCTCGGCATAGAACTCGCCCACATACTGCCATTCAAGCGCCGCGAAACGGCCGGCGGGTCCGCGCCACTCCAGCTCGCTCACCCAGAGCTGCTCCGGAAGGCCAGGGATGTCGTTGCCACTGGCATCGTTGCCCTGTTCATCAACAAAGTCCCGTAATTCGTAATCGGCGAGGGTCAGGGCGCTGGTCACTCGCCAGGCGTAGGAAAGCTCCCAGGCCAGGCCCAGTTCAAAGCCGTTGCGCCGGGTTTCACCGGCGTTCTCGTAGAAGGTCTGATCCCCCACGTTAAAAGGCAGGATCTCGTCCTCCACCCGGATCGAAAACAGGGCCATATCATAGCTGAGGCCGCGGCCGAGCATGCCGCGCATACCCAGCTCGCGATTCAATGCCTGCTGAGGCTCCAGCTCGGGATTAAAACCACCGCCGCTGGGATTGGCAAACTCGGTAAAGGTGGGCGATTCGAACGCTGTGCCGATGGTGGCGTACACCTGGTGCCTTGGCGCCAGCTTGTAGCTGATGCCGGCAACACCACTGTACTCCCGGAAAGTCCGGCTGCCCGAATCATCCTCGCCGTCTTGCAGCCAGTCGTCGTCAATGGCCAGGCGCAATCGATCGAACCGGACACCCAGGGATAGGTTGAGTGCATCGCTAATCGCCAGATCGCCCTGGCCAAATACCGCCACATTAGTGGCGCTCTGGTTTTCCGCCTGGGTCTGGCCGGTGATATCGCCATCGATAGACACCGAATAGCGGCGCCGGTCATCCGACTGATGGTGCATATCCAAACCGGTAACCCACACCAGGGGCAACCCGGCGAATGTCGACTCCTGCTGGTACTCGGAACTGATGCCGTAAAAGTGCCGGTCGTAGGCCACCCGGCTGCTGCCCGGGAACGGCAGTTGCTGGGCAAAATCCCGGTGGGTATAGAAAGTATCCAGGGTGAGTTGGCCGGGCACGACCGCCGAATCTTCAAATCTTACGCCCAGGGTCTGCTGGTTCACGGTCTGGCTACTATCCAGCCTCTTGGCCAGTTCAGTGGCCTGGTTCGGGTCCTCTTCCACCTGGGCCAGGGTGAGCCCGCCCGGATCTTCAGACTTCGGGTTGTGCAACACGTTGAAGGTGGTTATCACCCGCCGGCCAGGGTCCAGATCGTGCCCTATCCGGGCGTTGAACAATCCTTTTTCCGCCTCGCTCTGCTCACGATGGCCGTCAACGGTCAGCCAGGAGAGGGTGGCTATACCATTGGTATCACCATCAACGCCGTTACCCTGGACCGCAGCCTTGCGATAGCCGTCACTGCCACCATCAAGCCGCAGTCGACCGCCCTCGGGCAGTTCATTACCCCGCGCTGTCGAGATATCGATCACACCGCCGGCGGCATTACCATACTGAACCGACGCTGGCCCCCGAATGACTTCAATTCGCTGGGCCGAATCCAGATCAATGGCATCAATCTGGGACTGGCCGTCGGGAAGGGTGTAGGGAATGCCATCAACCTGAACACGGATACCCCGAATACCAAAGGGCGCCCTCGCGCCAAACCCTCGGGTGGACAACCTGAGATTCTGGGCGAAGTTATAGCGGTTCTGAAAAAACAGACCGGGGACGGTATTGAGGGATTCGTCCAGTTGCAGGCGCTGCTGGCCCTCGAGGATATCCGGGGCGTTAATCACTGAGACCGCAGCGGGGGTTTCATACAGATCCCGAACCAGCCGTGGCGCCGTGACTTTCAGCACCAACTCCTCATCGGTGTCCGATGGTGATTGGGCGATCGCAGGTAGCGAGACAGAAAAACAGATGGGTGCCAGGACAAGCGCTGCCAGGTAGTTATTCTTGTTCAAAGGGCCTCCTCAGGGTTCGCCAATCAAGATTTCTCTTGATAACGGGTACGCCAGCGATGGGGAAATGGTGTCATCCCATTCAACCCATCGGAAGGCCATTCTTAAATAAACATTTAAATTGCTTTTTATAGGATCTTGGTAGTGGTTCCAAAGTAGCAGAATCAGGCGGGGATCCAGGCTTCAAGCAGATCAACCAGCCAGGGCACCAACAAGGCGGTGGCAAATGCGGACAGTGCCATGGCCAATCCCGAGAAGGCGCCCATCTGGTTGCTGACCTGGAACGCCCGGGCCGTGCCGATCCCGTGGGCCGCCACGCCCATGGCGATGCCCTTGGCGGTGTCATCCTTCACCCGGATCCACTCGAACAGCTTGGTGCCGAGCACCGCCCCCGTGATCCCGGTGATCACTACCAGCACCGCCGTCAGTGACGGCAGGCCGCCGATTTTCTCGGAGATGCCCATGGCCACCGGCGCCGTGGCCGATTTCGGTGCCAGAGACATCTGGATCTCGAACGAGCCACCGAAGATCCGCGCCAGCCAGATCGAGCTGCCAGCGGCAATCACTACACCACACAGGAGCGAGATGGTGACCGGCATCCAGAGCTGGCGCAGCCGGGAGAACTGCTGGTACAGCGGCACCGCCAGCGCCACCGTGGCCGGGCCAAGCAGGAAGTGAACGAACTGGCCACCCTCGAAATAATCGTTGTAGGAGGTGCCGGTCAGCAGCAGCAGGCCGATAAGCATGGCGACGGACGTTACTACCGGGTTGGCCAGGGGGTTGGAATTAGTGCGCAGGTAAAGCCGGTAGGCCAGACCATAGGCCACCAGGGTGATGGTCAGTCCCAGCAGCGGCGATGCCGAGAGGTAGACCCAGATATCCTTCAGCCCGGGATCATTCATGGTTTTGCTCCTCGTTTGCGGCCGAACCCACCAGCCACCAGGTGGTCACCTGCATTACCAGGGCTGTGGCCACCATGGTGATGATGGTACTGAGCAACAGCGCCAGGGTAATGGGCAGCCACTCGTCGGCAATCCGGCTGAAGTGCGCCATCATGCCTACGCCCGCCGGTACAAACAGCAGGGACAGGTGGCTGAGCAGGCCGGTGGAGGCGGTTTCCACCGATTCCGGCGTGCTGCCGCGAATCCACAGGGTGATGAACAGCATCACCATGCCCAGCACCGGTCCGGGAATGGGCACCCCCAGTAATCGCACGGTGACCTCTCCGACCAACTGATACACCAGCAACAGGGTTATGCCATTGAGAAACTGCATGAAACTCTCCCCGGACGAAATGAAAAAAATCTCTCTGAACAGGGAACTTTATAGCACCCTGAATCGTGAACACGGTCCATTATCAGTATACTTTCTACCTACAACTAAAAATCCCTTACTTTGGTGGAGTACGACAAGGAATGAAACGTCTGGGAACACTGGATGCCTCATGGCTGGCCGTGGAATCTGAGGACACCCCGATGCACGTGGGTACCCTGCAGATCTTCTCACTGCCGGAGGGCGCTCCCGAGACCTTCCTGCGGGATATGGTCACCCGCATGAAAGAAGCTGGCGACATCGCCTCGCCCTGGGGCTACAAGCTTGCCTGGTCCGGCTTTCTCGGCCGGCTGGTTGCCCCGTACTGGGTGGAAGACAAGAAAATCGACCTGGATTACCACGTCCGGCACTCGGCATTGCCACGGCCTGGGGGCGAGCGGGAACTGGGCATCCTGGTATCCCGCCTGCACTCCAATCCCCTGGATTTCTCCCGGCCGCTGTGGGAATGCCATGTGATCGAGGGTCTGGAGAACAACCGGTTTGCCCTGTACACCAAGATGCACCATTCGATGATCGACGGCATCAGCGGTGTGCGTCTGATGCAGCGGGTGCTGACCACCGATCCTGACCGGCGCGATATGGCTCCGCCCTGGTCGGTGAAACCACAGCGCCGCAGGGGCAGCAAGACCGACAAGGAAGCCACCATTCCTGCCGCGGTCTCCCAGGCCATGGATGCCCTGAAACTCCAGGCGGACATGGCACCGAGACTCTGGCAGGCCGGCAACAGACTCGTACACTCGGTGCGCCATCCCGGAGACGGCCTGACCGCGCCCTTTACCGGACCGGTCTCGATCCTCAATCACCGGGTGACACCCCAACGCCGCTTCGCGACTCAGCACTATCAGTTGGACCGGCTCAAGGCCCTGGCCCACGCATCCGGCGGCTCCCTGAACGATATCGTCCTTTACCTGTGCGGAACGGCGCTGCGCCGGTTCCTGGTGGAGCAGGACCAACTGCCGGACATTCCGCTCACCGCGGGCATCCCGGTGAATATCCGGCCGTCGGATGACGAGGGTACCGGCACCCAGATCAGCTTCATGATTGCCTCCCTGGCAACCGACGAGCCCGATCCGCTGACCCGGTTGCAGAACATCAAGACCTCCACCCGCCGTGCCAAGGAGCATCTACAGAAACTGCCGCGCAGTGCCCTGACCCAGTACACGATGATGCTGATGTCGCCGTACATCCTGCAACTGATGTCCGGGCTTGGCGGGCGCATGCGGCCGGTGTTCAACGTCACCATCTCCAATGTGCCGGGCCCGCAGCAAACCCTCTACTATGAGGGCGCGAGGCTCGAGGCCATGTACCCGGTGTCATTGATCGCCCATGGCGGGGCGCTGAATATTACCTGCCTGAGCTATGCCGGATCGCTGAACTTCGGCTATACCGGCTGCCGGGATACCCTGCCCAGCATGCAGAAACTGGCGGTGTACACCGGTGAGGCGCTGGAAGAGATCGAGGATCTGATCCTGCCGCCGAAGCCGAAAACCGCCGGCCGGCGGAAGAAAGCGGCGACCGCCAGCAAGTAAGTCGAGAAAAACTCAGGCGCCGTCACTTTGCCAGTGGCCGGCGCCGACAAAGATCATCTGCAGGAAACGGGTCGTCCGTTTCCGGATCTGACCGATCTGGTAGTCGTCGTCCGGAGAGACGCTGAGCAGGTCGGTCAGGCTGAAGGCGACGGTACGCACCACCAGGTCACAGGTCAGATCCAGATCCGCATCGCTCAGATGATCCATCAACCTTAGCCGGCGCAGGTCATTGGCCAACTCACTGGCAAAGAAACGCATTTCACTGCGGATGCCTTCCTGCACTGCCCGGCTCTCCCCCGCCAGTCCCTGGGCCATGAACATGAAGAAGTTCCGGTTGGTCCGGGCATGGGCCACGAAGATGCCCACCGATTCCTCGATCAGCTTGTCCGACTGAAGCACATTGGCGCGGGCCTCCCGCATCATCCGGCGCAAGACCAGCCCCAGCTCATCCACCAACTGCAGCCCCAGGTCGTCCATGTTCCGGAAATGCCGGTAAAACGAGGTAGGCACTACACCCGCCTGCCGCGTCACCTCCCGGATCCCGAGGCTGGCAAAGTGCCGGCCCTTGCCCACCAGGGCCAGCGCCGCGCCCATCAGTTTTTCCCGGGTTTCCCCGGGCTTTCGTCGTTGTCGTTCTGCCATGTCCTGCCGCGCCATCTGTTCTTCGTGTTCACGAGTGTACACATTTGACCCGAAGAAAGTCGCCCGGACTTGTCATTCTGAGCCAACTCACCATCCCGGATTGTCTCCCGGAATCTCCGTGTGTACAGTCGTACACATTAGTGAACAAGTGTACACATCAACATAGATGAGTACCTGGGATTCCATGGAGAGCACCACCATGTTAGCGAGAGTGATACAGAGCAAGACCATACACTGGCTGGGCCGCCAGCTGTCGAACCAGGACAATCCGGAATCCTGGCTGGACCCGGTGTTGGCCAGGATCAACCCCATGTGGGTACAGGCGTACACACCGGCACGGGTCGAGCAGGTAATTCAGGAAACAGCCGACACCCGAACCTTCGTGCTGAGACCGGCACGACGCTGGACCGGCTTCCGGGCCGGACAGCACGTGAACATCTGTACCGAGATCGACGGCGTTCGCCGTAACCGCACCTTCAGCCTGTCCAGCTCTCCCCTGCTCTGGGAAAGCCAGGGCCTGGTGACCCTGACCATCAAGCGCCTGCCCGGCGGACTGGTGACCAACTGGCTCCATGACCAGGTCGAACCCGGCCAGGTGATTGGTCTGGGTGAGGCCTTTGGCGAATTCCTGATCCCCGAGCCCGCTCAACCGGTCCTGTTCATTACCGGCGGCAGCGGTATCACACCGGTAGTCAGTCAGCTGGAAACCATGGCTGCACAGGATTACCCGGCGCCGGTCACGCTGCTGTATTTCGTGCGCACCCATCGGGATGTCATCGCGGGGGAGAAACTCCGGGCGCTGGCGTCCCGTCATTCGACACTGAGGGTTCAGGTCATCGCCACCAATGAAAGCGAGGAACCCCGGTTTTTCAGGGGCGAGGATCTCGATGAGATAGCCGACCTGAAAAGCCGTGAGGTGTATCTGTGCGGCCCCAAGGGTTTGATGGACCTGGCCGGTGAGCTGCTGCATCAGCGGGGAGTCACCGACGACCGGATCCACAGCACCTTCTTTGCCCCACCGGCGCCGGCGCAACTGGAAGGCGCCGGGCTTGGCGGCCAGGTAACGTTTGCCAAAAGTGATGTGCAGGTGGGCTCCGAGGGCGATGCCAACCTGCTGGAGATCGCCGAAGCCGCCGGCCTGAAGCCGCAATACGGCTGTCGCATGGGCATCTGCCACCAGTGCAGCTGCCGCAAGACCAGCGGCACCGTGATCAACCGTTTGACCGGCCAGGTTTCCGGGGCCGGCGAGGAAAACGTCCAGCTTTGTATTTCCGTGCCCCGGGGGCCGGTCTCTGTCGACGTTTAAACCCAGTTATCCGAATCAACGCAGCCTTTACCTTCTTTGTACTGCTGCAAGGAGTTTGCCATGAAGAAACTGAACGAGACCCAACTGCAGGAACTGGAGCAGGATCTCAACGCCATCCGTGACGAGGTACTGGCGGACCTGGGCGAACGTGATGCCCGGTACATTCGCCGCATCATCCGCCTGCACCGGACCCTGGAAATCGGCGGCCGGGTGATGATGCCCTTTGGGTTCATTCCGCCGGTCTTCGTGGCCGCAACCGCGTCACTGGGGGTTGCCAAGATCCTCGAGAACATGGAGATCGGCCACAATGTCATGCACGGCCAGTATAACTGGATGAATGACCCGAACCTGCATTCACAGACCTATGAGTGGGACACGGTCTGCACCGCCGACTCCTGGCGCCGGACCCACAACTACGAGCACCACACCTACACCAATGTCATCGGCAAGGACCGGGATTACGGTTACGCGGTACTGCGCCTGAGCGACGAGGACGAGTGGAAGCCCTGGCACAGCCTCCAGTTCATCAACTACATCCTGTTGAGCGTGCTGTTCCAGTGGGGCGTGGGCCTGCACGAGCTGGAAAGCGAGAAACTGCGTCGGCGCGAGATCCGTTGGCGGGACAAGTTGCCGTTTCTGAGGGACTTTGCCCGCAAGGGCGGTCGGCAGGCGTTCAAGGATTATGTGTTCTTTCCGTTGCTGACCCTGCCGGTTGCACCGATCGTGCTGGCCGGCAACATCGGAGCCAACCTGATCCGCAACCTGTGGTCATCCACGGTAATTTTCTGCGGCCACTTCACTCAGGATGCGGAAACCTTCTCCGAGGCGGAGTGCGAAGGTGAAAGCACGGGGCACTGGTACCTGCGCCAGCTGACCGGCTCCTCGAACTTCACCGGCGGGCGCTGGCTGCATATCCTGAGCGGGCACCTGAGCTATCAGATCGAGCACCACGTGTTCCCTGACCTGCCGGCCCACCGGTACCCGGAGATTTCCGAGAAGGTGCAGGCGGTCTGTCGCAAACACGGCATTCCGTACAACACGGGCAGTTTCGCCAAGCAGTACGGCACCGTGCTCAACCGGATCTTCCGCTACTCCCTCCCGGACCGGGTTCGCACCCGGCTGGAAGGCGGAAGCGCCCCTCAGGCAATCTGAAGCAGGCGCAGCAACTGTGGCCGGTGTTGATCCTGGATCACATCGGCCAGAGTGTACTGGTCCAGCACCTCGAGGAAGGCCTTGAGCGCTTCGTTGAACATGGACTTGAGGCCACACACCGGCGTGATCTTGCAGGCATTCTTCGACGAAAAACACTCGACAATGCTCAGGTCCTGCTCGGTCTCCCGGACCAGAATCCCGACATTGATGTCCTCCGGCGCCATGTGCAGACGCATGCCACCCTTCTTGCCACGAATGGTCTCGATATAGCCTTTCTTGTTGAGCTGGTGCACCACCTTCATCAGGTGGTTCTTGGATATATCATAACTGTCGGCAATTTCCTGGATGGTTGCCAGACGATCACCCTGCGCCGACAGGTAAATCAGCACGCGAAGTGAATAATCCGTATAACGGGTGATGTGCATTCAGTGCTCCAGTTTAAATAAAATTTGTTCAACAGGACGGTCGCGTCAGCAGATAGCAGGCCGTGGCAGCCAAACAGGCACCCACGATACCCAATACCATCAGGGAAGCTCCCATCAGCAATAACATGGCCCAGCTCAATACCATCATGCTGCAGGCCAGAACCTTGGCACTGACCGGCACCGCCCGACGGCGACGCCAGTTATCAATTGCCGGTCCGAACCGCGGATGAGCATCCAGCCACTGGGCAAAGGCCGGTGACCCCCTGCTGGCAAAAAACGCAGCCAAAAGGACAAAGGGGGTGGTGGGCAGCAAAGGCAGAACCACACCCACCACCGCCAGGCCTGCAGAGATATACGCCAGAATCCTAAATCCGGTTTTCCCGGAAGGCTCGCCCATGACGGGGCCCCCGCTATGATTCATAACTGCATCCATTCTACCTTCATTCAATGGACGGGTCTCCCCAACCGGCTCAGGAAAACCAGCCGCGCCACATAGGCCACCTTGACGCCCACCGCGAACAGTAAAGTGCCAACATGAGCAAGGATCTGGATGGCCATGGGAAAGTAACGGGCCAGGGGATAAGCCACCAGCACCGTCAGCAGCAGCCCCAGAAGTGACCAGACCATCGCACTGTTCGCCCTGAATAGCAGCTTTTCCATTTGAAACCTCCAGAATACATCTTTAATATGTATTCTATAGACTTCTTTTCAGAAGTTTCAACCCTTGTCCCCATTGGTGATCCCACAGAGATCCCGGAAACAGACAGAAGTTCCTGATTTTCACCCAAAAAGATTCACTTGATTTAAATGTAAAGGAGAAATGCCATGACACCTCAAACCTGGGTTGAAGAAGCCACCGAAGAGGAACTCATCGAGCACATCCTGAACCGCTACCACGACACCCACCGGGACCAGTTACCGGAAATGATCCGTCTGGCCCAGCGGGTGGAGCGGGTTCACAGTGGCCACCCCGATTGCCCGACCGGCCTGAGCGCCCACCTCGAGGCCATGCAGGCCGAACTGGAAAACCACATGGCCAAGGAAGAGCAGATCCTGTTCCCGATGATCGTGCGGGGAATCTCGGGCATGGCACGCGGTCCGATCTCGGTCATGCGCTCCGAACATGACGATCATGCCGCCGCCCTCGCCCGGCTCGAGAAGCTGACCAATCAACTGCGACTGCCGGAGGGTGCCTGCAATACCTGGCGCAGGCTCTATGAGGAAATCGGGCAGTTCCGACAAGACCTCAGGGACCACATCGACACGGAGAACAACGTGCTTTTTGCCCGCATCGACGGGCTGTCCGCCTAGGCTTACCTCGCGAGGGGTATCGGAATAGTTGATCCAATCTGCAATACTTGGTCTATACTCAGATCAAAAAACAAGCGGTAACAGGATCAACCCGATGCCCCAGAGCAAACTGACAGACCGTTTTGGCCGCACCGTCAACTACGTGCGCCTGTCCGTCACCGACCGGTGTGACTTCCGCTGTGTCTACTGCATGGCCGAGGACATGACGTTCCTCCCACGCCAGCAGGTACTGACCCTGGAAGAAATCGCCCGCGTTGCGCGCAACTTCGTTTCGCTGGGGACTGAAAAAATCCGCCTCACCGGCGGCGAACCCATGGTTCGCAAGGATATCCTGGAGCTGGTGAAGGAAATCGGCACCTACGGGCTGCGGGACTTTGCCATGACAACCAATGGCAGCCAGCTGACCACCATGGCCGAGCCCCTGCGCAAGGCCGGCATGCACCGGCTGAATATCAGCCTCGATTCCCTCGATGCCGAGAAATTCCACAACATCACCCGCACCGGCAAGCTCAGCCACGTCCTGGATGGCATTGATGCCGCGCGCGAAGCCGGGTTCCGGGGCATCAAGCTCAATACCGTGGTGATGAAGGGCCGCAATGACGAGGAAATCCCGGAGCTGATCGAATTCGCCCGCAAGAAGCAGGTGGATATCAGTTTCATCGAGGAAATGCCCCTGGGCGAAATCTCCGAGCACGACCGGGGCCTGGCCCTGTGTACCAGCGAGGAAGTCCGGGACATTATCCGGAAGACCCACGAACTGGTCCCGGCCACCGAGGATTCCGGCGGCCCGGCCCGTTACTACCGGATGACGGACAGCCCGATCAAGGTCGGCTTCATTTCCCCGCATTCCCACAACTTCTGCTCCACCTGTAACAGGGTGCGGGTAACGGTCGAAGGCCGGCTGTTACTGTGCCTGGGCAATGAGCACTCGGTTGATCTGCGTCGCGTGCTGCGCGGTAACCCGGTGACCGACGACAAACTGCGCGAGACCATCATCAACGCCATGGATCTGAAGCCGGAGCGTCATCACTTCTCGAGTAATGGGGATGTGCAGATTCTGCGGTTTATGAACATGACTGGCGGCTGAGCGAACCTCTTCGTTTTGCCGCCCAGCCTTTTTGTTTGGGAGGTGGAGCCGATGAGGGCCCCCTTCCAAAAAACGCTCCTTGCGGCACATCCTTGTGGCGCTTGGGCGCCGCCATCCATGGCTCCGCACATTTTTGGAAGGGGGCCCTCACCGGCTCATCCAAGCCCTTAGCAATAGTCCTGCTAAAGACGGGGTCAGATGAAAGCTTTCATCTGACCCCATTTTCATTCACATGGAGTGCTCTGCCGTTTCGGCCTCCATCGCCCCCATCTCATGCATCCCGCTCATCTCGTCCATGGCCGCACCGGTGTTCAGGTGTTCCATGGTGATCTCGCTGTATTTCAGAACCTCCCCACCATGCTCCATCATGAAACCATGGGCAGCATCCTCGGTGGCGAATGAGGCCAGGGTCGGCCCCATGGCACCGGTGCGGTCTGAGCCGACCACGAAGAAGGCATCCCGGGCATCGATCAGGGCGGCGTCATCGGGGCTCTCCCACTCGGTCTGGGCCATGTCGTGGACGTAAAGTGTATGATCACGGTTTTCATTCTCCGGCTGGAGCATCCAGGCGAACATGTCCTTGGTGGAGCAGAACTTGCGAACGTGCTGCTCCTTCTCGGTGATGGCCTCACCCTTGGGGCCCGGGAAGTTGGTAATCACCATGCCGCAGACGTGGCATTCGTCGCCGCTTTCGAAGTGCACCGGGTCGGGTTTGGCCGTGGCCTGTTCCTCATTACCCGAACAGGCGGTGAGGGTTATGGCAGCCAGGGCGGCAAGGAGCCAGTTCAATTTGGTTCGGTTCATCAATGATAACTCCGTTCAGATACGACGATTTCGGAAAAGTAACAGGGCAGCCGCCAGCGGGATGGCAAACCACAGCACCAGGCCGATCCAGAGGCCGGCGGCACCGATGGGCAGATCGGCGCCAAGACTGAGAACACCGCTAAGCTGGCCGGTATCTCCAAAGGCAACAATATTGAGCAGGCGGTAGATATCGGTCGGGTTGAGCATCAGCAACCAGGGCAACAGCTCGGCGTTGAACTTGCCCTCACTGGCGACCAGGGTGCCCAACAGCATCAGATCGAAAATCAGCACAAAGAAGAACCAGATCGCCAGCGCCAGACCGGCGGCAATCGGTTTCTCGCTGACGCGGACACTGACCACATAGGCCAGCGCGATGAAGCCCCAGCCCAGCAGCACAGTGGAGGCGATAAAGCGGAACATGGCGACGGCCAGGTTGGTGATCGCGACATCCTCCACCAACAATGCAATGGCGACTCCAGCCACACCGAAGCCGATGAGGGTAGCCAGGGCCAGGGTCAGGCCATGGCCGAGAAACTTGCCGAGCAGCAACTGGCTGCGACTGAGCGGGTAGGTCATCAGCAACAGCAGGGTGCCGCCCTCCTCTTCCCCGACGATGGCATCGTAGGCCAGCAGCAGCGCGATCAACGGGATCAGGAAGATCCCCAGGCTGGCCAGGCTGGCAATGGTGGCCGGCGTGGACGCGTAGCCGACCTGGCCGGAAGCGGCAGCGCCGAACCAGGCAATGCCCAGGGCCAGGGTGGCGAACACCAGGGAAATGGCCATCAGCCAGCGGTTGCGCAGGCTGTCACTGAGTTCCTTGCGGGCAATGGTCCAAATACTGTTCATTGGCTGCCTCCCCGGTGGGCCAGGCCACCCGAGCCGATGAAATGCACATAGATATCCTCCAGGCTCGGCTGGTGGATACTGACATCCGCCACCTCACCCGATGCCATTACCGTTTGCAGCAAGGCCATTTTCTCCCTCGGTTGCACATCCACTCGCAGCCGCCCGTTGTCAGTCTTGATCATCAGGCCACTGCTGGTCGCGGCGCTGTCGATCACCTTTTCCAGTGCCGAGATACTGTGGGCGGGATCCAGTGATAGCGTCACCGGCATGTTCGCCTGCCGCCTCAACGCTGCCAGATCCCCGGCGGCCTTCAGGGAGCCTTCGGTAAGAATCGCAGCGCGATCGATGTATGGCTCGACACCGGGCAGAACATGGGAGCACAGCACAATCCCCGTGCCCTCATCCCGCAGATCCCGCAGCAACCGGTACAGATCCGCCGTAGCCACCGGATCCAGACCCACCGTCGGTTCATCCAGCATCAGCAGTTTCGGCTTACCCAGCAGCGCCTGCGCCAGTCCGAGACGCTGGCGCATCCCCTTGGAATAGGTCTTGGTGCGGGCATCCATGGCATCGCCCAACCCCACCTGTTCCAGCAGCGCCGGCACCTGGCGCAAGGACGCACCCTTGAGCCGGGCAAAATGACTCAGAATCTCCCGGCCGGTCAGTTGCGGGTAGAACATCACATTCTCCGGCAAATACCCGATGTACTGGGTCACCTGCGGATCCCCGGCCTGACCCCCGAGAACGGACACCGTACCCTGGGTCGGCTGCATCAGCCCCAGAATCAGCTTGATCGAGGTGGTCTTGCCCGCCCCGTTATGGCCGAACAGACCCAGGATCTCGCCCGGCTCCAGACGCAGATCAATGCCATGCAGTACCAGGCTCTTGTCGTACCGGTAACTCACATTTTCAAGACGAAAACAGCTCATCAGCTCTCCGGTTGAAGATCAGCGGGAAGTCGCATCAATGGATGGGAATCGGCAACTCCGGCGGCCTTGACCACCGGAAACGCATCCTGCACCCAGCGCAGGGTATCCACCGCCGGGCTGAACATCAGAATCTTCGCCTCCGGATACTTCCACAGCAGCCGGTCCACATTGTCATTGGGCTCATAGGGCACGTCCCCCACCCCGTCCTGGTTCCGGTCCCAGCCCAGATAATCACTCCAGAAATTGCCCTCACCCTCCTTCGACCACTCCTGGGTCCGGGTGGCCACATACTTCACCTGGCGCTGGTTGTTCACAAAGGCATTGCCGAACACCTGGTTATCCTCCGAACCGGCCGTGAGGTGAATCCCGATGTTACTGTCCGCGAAATAATTACCCTCGAAGGTGTTATAAAGCGAGTTATAGATAAACACCGCCTTCCCCTCGGCCCCGGAAATCGCCACCCCACCGGTCTTGCCCTCGGACACCCCGGTCACCACATTGCCCCGAAGCTCCGACTGGGTAATGAAATTCATCAGAATCCCATAGTTCTCATCATTCACCGACCGATTGTTGAACACCTTCAGCCGCTTGCTCTGCATCAACGCATACCCGGTCCGCGTGCCGCGGGTAACGTTATCCTCCAGCAGATTATTCATCGAATACATGTAATGGATGCCATAACGCAGATCCGCCATCTCATTACCCCGGATCGTGTTGTTATTGGCCGTCTCGATATAAATCGCATCCCGGGTCTGACGGATATCATTCCCCTCGATCAACGCTCCGGTGGTATTGAACAGATGAATCCCGTTGCCCCGATCCTGCGACCTCAACCGCGTCTCGCCACGGATGACATTCCCTCGCACCGTCACATCCGGCGTCGCATCCAACCACACCCCGAAAGCCGGCCCCTGCAAGCGATTATTCTCGATAACCGCCCCCCGAGCCTCCCGGGCCACAAAAATCCCCGCATCCAGCTCGTTCAGGTCCTCACCCCAGTTACGCACCGTACAACCGGAAAACGTCACCTCCTCGGCAACAATATCCACGGCGTTCCCTTGCCCCCCGCCATCAATGACGGTATCGGGATGACAAGACACGGTGACACCGGGCACCCGGATAGCCAGAGGCGAAAGTTGCTCAGGAGGAAGCTCATAGGACGCGCCCGGTTCCAGGGCATCAAGTTCGTCTTGCAGGTCCGCGTTCGCGGTCAGCGATAAAAGAGCGACTGACAGGGCCACTCCATAACGCAAAAGTGAATACATCAATGTCTCTCTAGAAACGAAAAGAATGGCAGAGGACTGCACTCAAGCTTGGCAAGCCAAGAGGAAAGCCCTTTCCAAAACTGTGCGGAGCCATGGATGGCGGAGCCCAAGCGTCACAGGGACGTGCCGCCAGGAGCGTGTTTTGGAAAGGGCTTTCCTCTTGGGTTGCTTCTCCGAAGTCAGAAATCACCAGGACCCCAAAAGGAGTCCCGGCGAAAGAGTAGCCTATCAGGCCTTCTCAACAATCATGCGACCACCCATCTCCATGTGCAGCGCATGACAGAACCAGTTGCAGTAGTACCAGTACACACCCGGCTTACCGGCAGTAAAGGTCACCGAAGCCGTCTGCTGAGGACTGATCTCCATGCTCACACCATGGTTCACCATACAGAAACCATGGGTCACATCCTCAATAGTGTCCTGGTTGGACACATACACCGTGACCTCATCCCCTTCCTTGACCTTGAACTCGGTCATACCGTACTGCGGCGCAACCGAGGTCATGTAAACACGCACCTTGTTGCCGTCACGGATCACCTTGTTATCGGCCTCCAGGGTCACACCATCCTTCTTCGCCTGCTCAACCGCAGAGGCAAAGAAAGGATCATCACGATCGTAAATCTTCTTGGTCTTGATCTGGTCACGACGCACCAGAATACAATCGTGCGGCTCGGCGTAAGTCGGGCCATCATGCACCAGCTTCATCTCCTCGCCGGAAATGTCGATCAGCTGGTCGTTCTCCGGATGCAGCGGGCCTACCGGCAGGAAGCGATCCTTGGAGAACTTGGACAGAACCACCAGCCACTTGCCATCGGCATCCCGGGACTCGGTCAGGGACGCGTGGTTGTGGCCCGGCTGATAATGTACGTCCAGCTTCTGGCGGATGTAGTTCACGTCCTCGCCATTGTAGTGCTTGATGGCATCGGCAATGTTCCACTTGCACACCTGGCTGTCGATGAACAGCGTGGTGTAAGCGTTGCCACGACCGTCGAAGGTAGTGTGCAGCGGCCCGAGGCCCAGCTCCGGCTCGGCAACAATGGTGTCCCGCAGTTCGATCTTGTTGTCGAACAGGTCATCCAGCTTGTCGATGGCAATGACGGAACAGGTCGGAGACAGCTTGCCGTTGGCGATGAAGTACTTGCCATCCGGAGAGGTGTTCAGACCGTGCGGGTTCTTCGGAACCGGGATGTAACGGGTCAGCTCGGAATCGCCGCGGCCGTCCACCACCGGTACATCGGAGTCACCGATGGTCTTGAAGTTACCGGCTTTCACCGCCGCTTCGATGCGCTCAACGTTGAACACCACAACCCAGTCGCGGTCATTGCGCATGGTGCCGGCCAGATCCACCGCCTTCTCGGAGTTGTAGCAGGTGGAAGCGGCGTACTTGCCAGTGTAGTCGGCATCGGTGTTATCCAGGTTGCCGTCCACGATCACCTGCCAGGCCACTTCCATGGTGTCCGCGTCAATGGCGTTGAACATGGTGTAGCTATTTTCCAGGCTGAACTCGCTGCCGTCGTTCGGCTGCGGGATCACAAACTCGGCGTTGCAAAAAACGTACTTGGTACGGGGCACTTTCTGCAGACGCAGACCGTGGATCGCCTGCACATTCGGAATGTGGGTGATCTTGTCCGTCTTCATGATATCCAGACGGATCCGCGCTACCCGGGTGTTGGCCTTGTCGTTGATGAACAGGTACTTGCCATCGTAACGACCGTCGGTCATCGAAATATGCGGGTGGTGGCAATCACCGTTCAGGAACTGCTGGTCGCCGCCGAGGATTTCCTTACTCTCGTTGGTGATACCCCAGCCCGTGGCCGAGTCCACGTTGAAGACCGGAATCCGCATCAGCTCGCGCATGGACGGCACGCCCAATACGCGCACCTCGCCCTGGTGACCACCGCTCCAGAAACCGTAGTATTCATCCAGTTCACCGGGATGGACCACAGCATTGTTGCGAGCCTCCTTGGCGGCGGCAGCAAAGGACTCACGGCTCATCACCGCAGTACCCAGACCGGTAGCACCGGCGACACCGGCCAGTGCCGCAGCACCCATGAACCGGCGGCGGCTCTGGCCGCTTTCCGGAAGCTCCGGCGTATCCTTGGTCAGATCATCTCTTCTTTTCATAACATCCAACTCCGTTATTGGTTATGGCGGTTTTTGCTTCTCATGTTTTCTTTTTTGGGACTGCTCAGGACACCTGAACCACGGGGATTTCCTCCGGATGGCCCGGTGCATTGTGGCCACGGCGTTTACCGCGACGCTTGACGATCAGCGGCGGGCACTTGTGGTCATCGAAATAGGTCATCTGGCAGTCCAGGCAGTAGTGGCATTCCATGTAGTTGATGTGCCCGTCCGGATGGATCGCCTGGACTTCACACTCGTGGTCGCACAGCCTGCAGGGGTTGCCGCATTCTTTCCGGCGCTTGAGCCAGTCGAACACCCGCAGCTTCGTGGGCAGGGCCAGGGCCGCGCCCAGCGGGCACATGTAGCGACAGAAAACCTTGCGAGTGAACAGGTTGACCACCAGCAACAGCACCGCATAGGTCACAAACGGCCAGCTCCGGTCGAATTTGAGCGTGATGGCAGTCTTGAAGGGCTCCACCTCGGCCAGTTTTTCTGCGGTGGCCATGGACTCCAGGGACACGCCAAACAGCACCAGCAGGATGATGTACTTGATCGCCCACAGCCGCTCATGCACGGCAAACGGCACGGTGTACTGGGGCACCTTGAGCTTGCGGGCGATCTCGTTGAGCAGTTCCTGCAGTGCCCCGAACGGACACAGCCAGCCGCAGTAGACCGCCCGCCCCCACAGCAGGATGATGCCGGCCACGACGGCCCAGAGAATGAAAATGACCGGATCAATCAGGAAGGTTTCCCACTTGAAACCACTGATCAGGCTGTTCACGAAGGTCAGCACGTTGACAATGGATAGCTGCCCGAGGGCATACCAGCCGATAAAGAACAGGGTGTAGGTCAGGAAGGCATGGCGGATCCAGCGCATCATCTTCGGCTTCTTCACCAGCCAGTCCTGGAAGAACAGGATGAACAGCAGCACACCGATGCCCAGGGCCAGCACAATGATCTGGAACTCCTTCTGGTACCACACCTGGACCCACATGGGCTGGGACTCCAGCCACTCTTCCTCGGTGACCACCCGCTCCGGGCGGGTGTAATACTGGTCCGGCAGCTGGTATTCGAGGGGGAATACCTGGAACTCGCTGTCCAGCGGCCCGGTCTGGCGCTTCACGGTGAGCTCAAGCGTCCAGGGCGTACCCGGATCGAAGTCGTACTGCTGGCGAATGATGAAGATCGCCATCTCGGAAAACTCGAGCATACCCTCGGCATAGACATCGCTGAGCCGATAGAAGTCGAGGTCACGGAAATTGAACGTGTCACCGAACTGGCGAATCTGGACCCGGTCGAAGATGCCACCGCGTACGTAGCCGGAGCCCTTGAAGGAGTATCTACCATTGGCCATCACGGCAATGGCATGCTCACCCGGCTTCAGTTCGGACATCAGCCACTGGTACTGGCTTTCACCCAGCAGATTACGGCCGATGGTCGGAGCGTCCAGGTAGGCGGTGTACAGGTCGATCAGAGGCCTGTCCCGCTGCCCCTTGCCAGCCGCGTCGACGCCTTCGGCTGGCGTACCCTTGAAGGAGTCATCTACCTGCCCCCTGGTGAGCAGCAGCCGGCGAATGGAGCCGTCACCAGTCAGCTCGGTCCAGCTTTTCTGCTCGAAGGCTTCTTTGTCGACGGTGGCCTTCGGCGGACGCGACTTTTCGCCGCCTTCCACCATACCCAGCTCAACGCCGACACGGTGGGCGGTACGCATGATGACTTCATTGATCACCATGACTGTAACGGTAGCGCCGGACAGTCCGTCCACGGCCACCTTGCGCTCATTCGAGGTGCCGCCCACGGTAACCCGCTGATCAGCCTTGAGACCGGCGTACTGGTCGGTAAAGATGTGGAGTTTGCTCTCCGGGATTCCTACCAGCAGGATGGGCTCGTCATGGTGGATGACCTTGGCGGCGAGGATAGTGCCTTCGGTGTCGAGCACCACCATGGCGTTGACCGGCTTGCCGGAATAGGCAGGGGTCTGCACGAAATCCAGGGACTGGTAGGCGTAACCCTTCAGTTCGTCCCCGGCGTAGAGTTCCTGAATGGCGCGATTACCTTCTCTCGGCACCATCTCGGTCACCGAGGGCAACGCCTGCTCGATCACCTGCCGGCCAGCCACGGGCTCGTACTGGTCCACTGGCATGGCCAGAACGGCAGTGCTGACAAGGGTAAAAAGAAATACTGCAAAGCTTCGAACTGCTAAGCCCACGAGAGCCCCCATATCCATAGGTATATCAAAAGCTTGGTCAATTATTGATGGAAAGGAAATACCCCTAATTGAATACACCCCGGGGGTCAGGCCCACCGGGGCTCGGTTCAGCCCAGGTCGATTGCTTCGCCCTGGCCGTTCAGGGGCAGGTAGTTTCCGATGTGACCCATGCGGATGCCCTCTACCATCATGGTCAGGGGCTGCTGGGCCTCGTCACTGGAAGGGGCGACACCTCCGCGACCGGACATGGCAGCCACGAACACCATGTCCCAGGGTTGGCCGGTGGCTTGTGATTCCTGGGCCAGCACGTTGAATTCGGGGGCTTCGTCAGGGGTTTTATCAACGCAGATAACGGGGGTCAGTGCGCCACCCTCGCCGCGCTCGAACGCGGCTTTTTCTTCTGCAGAGGCATCATCCGGCAGCTCCGCTCGGCAGAAGACAAACAACAGACGCTGGGGTTCGGACTGCTCGCGGGTGGCCTGGATGAGATCCTGGTAGTTGCTGATCATGGGTGTTCCTTGAAAAGAAAGGGGTGTCCGCCGGGACTTACGCCTGGCGGGCAATCAGTCGTTCGCCGAGCGAAAGGCTGCGAACTTCGTCGCAGACTTCCTCGACCGCCTCGTCACCGTAACTCTGACCGTAGTGTTTCTTGAAGCCGAATTCGTACAGGCGGACGTGTTCATCCGGTTCCACACCGACGTTTTCCAGGCAGGCACGGGCGCAATGCAGGGGGCAGCCGTCGATCACGGTGATCGGGCGGCCGGACTGGGCGGTTTTCACCAGTGCCGGCACTTTGCCACCAACTCCGGAGATGCAGGACATCTCGAAGCTGCCTTCGTGGTCCAGGCGGACAGCCGCGTTGTTGGCCAGCTGCGCCACGTCGGAGCAGCCGGAGCAGGAATAGATCAGCGGGCGTTGCTTTCTCGGTTTCACACATCCTCCTCTGGAAGAGCCTGGAGGCTTCAGGGCAATGAATTACTGGCTGATTTCAATCAGTCGCTGGGGATCGGAGATAAACAGTTTGCTCCGGTTTACCCGCACGAGGCCGTTGGATTTCAGGTCGGCCAGGATCCGGGAGAAAGTCTCCGGCTGCATGGCCAGCCTGGAGGCCACCAGGCATTTGGGCAGCGGAAGCTCCACTTCTCCGCCCTGCTCGGTGCCGTTGGGCAGCAGGTCGATCAGGTAGCGGATCAGTCGGTCCCGGGCGTTCTGGACGGTCATGATTTCCAGGTCGTGGAAGCGTGTAACGGCGCGCTTGGCGTAGTGGCTCAGGGCTGCCTGGGCGTACTCCGGATGCTGGTCCAGCAGCTCGCGATAGGCTTTGACCGGGATCATCAGCACTTCGCTGGATTTCAGGGCTTCGGCGTAGCAGGCATAGCGGGGCGGATCGGCGTAGATCATGACTTCGGCGAAGCAGTCGCCCGGAGCGATGCTGTCGAGGGTACGGTCGATGCCGGATGAATCCAGGCGGTACAGGCGCAGGCGGCCGGAGATCACGAAGAAGAAGTGATGGGCCGGCATGTCCTGGCGGTACAGCAGCTGATGGTGGCCGAGGCGAAGCCGCCGGGACTGCTGGATGAGGTTTTCAAGATCCCGGGGCCGGAGGTTGCGGAACAGCGGGTGGCTGCGCAGCGCCTGGAGGCCATCTTCGTCATCAAAGGGTTTGTTGACGGCTACGAGTACGGGTTTGCTGTAGCGGGTGTCGGCTGATTGCATCAGTGCCATGTGAGTGTCCCTCTGCATATACATGCATTCAAAATCTTGATTTAAATGGTAGATGCAAACTGGTTGAAAATCGCTCCCCCGATGGGGGTATTCGGGTGGTTATTCCTGAGTAATTGACTTAACTCAAAGATTAGTTTTGCTATCTACTTAAGTAAAATCAGGGCGCGGACTGGACGGGAGTTTCTTGCCAAAACGCGTTGCGTCGGCATGTCCCGCGGCCCTCGACAACTGGTGCACAGCCTGGCGAAGCCCCCCTGTCCAAAACACGCTCCTTCGGCACGTCCCTGTGACGCTTGGGCTCCGCCATCCATGGCTCCGCACAGTTTTGGACAGGGGGTCTCCACCAGGCTCCAGTGTTTGGGGGGCGTGGCCTTTACTGCATCAGCGGAGAATCCGGCAGTTCCAGATCTACACCTTCAACACCCGTTTCCGCAGCCAGTACCTGCAGGTACTGCCGGAATGCCCTTCTGGTCACGCTTTCGCTCAGGTATTGACGGATCTGGGGCTTCACGTGCTCGTAGGGCAATTGCTCACCGTCTATGCGCTGGTCGACGCGGACGATGTGCCAGCCGTAGCGGGTTTCGATCAGTTCCGGGTTCAGGCCTTCCTGGAGGCTGAGGACCGGGCGTTCGAACTCTTCCACGGTCTGGCCTTTGCTGATCTGGCCGAGGCTGCCGCCCTGGTGGCGGGATTCGCAGGCGGAGTATTGTTTGGCCAGTTCGGCAAACTGGGAGCGGCCATCCAGGAGGGCTGACAACAGTTGGCGGCCGGCCTCTTCCTGGCGGATGCGTTCCTGGACGTCGTCCGGGGCGGCGGCGAGGAGGATGTGGCTGACGGCCATCAGTGTCGGGCTGCGGAAGCGGGCCGGGTTGGCGGCGTAGAAGCGTTCGCAGTCTTCCTCGGTGGGGTCCGGGACGTTGAGTTCCAGCTCCAGGACGCGGGCGATGCG
The DNA here is from genome assembly GCF_900114925.1 of Marinobacter pelagius. Classification (GTDB taxonomy): domain Bacteria; phylum Pseudomonadota; class Gammaproteobacteria; order Pseudomonadales; family Oleiphilaceae; genus Marinobacter; species Marinobacter pelagius. Next base: position 435,067 of record NZ_FOUR01000003.1, read on the forward strand.
GTCTTCTTCGTCTTCAATGTCGTCCAGCTTCAGGAGCGCGGCCTGTTGCAGGAGCAGTTCGCGGATGACGAGGCTTTTGGCGGCTTCGTGCCAGGCCTCTGCCACTTCTTCCGCCGGGTGGTGCTGCATTTCCCGGGCGATGTCGTCTTCCGGAATCAGCGTTTCGCCCACGTAAACCGGCGGGAACTGGTTTCTGGGCTTGTCGGCTTCGCCAGTGGGGATCAGTTGCATGGTGTTCACCTTTGTAAAGTTGGGGTCTGATGAACGCTTTCATCTGACCCCTTTTTCATCTCAGACTCAGGCCCGCTTGCGCACCACCTGGTATTTCCGTCCGAAATACTCCACCGGCACGCTCAGCATGTGCACCAGGCGGGTGAACGGGAACAGTACGAAGATGGTCAGGCCCAGGAAGATGTGGGTCTTGTAGATCCAGTTCACATCCGCGATGTAGTCCGCCACGCCAGAGCCCTGCAGGGTGAAGATGCCCTGCGCCCAGGCTGTGAACTTGAGCATGGTGGCACCATCCAGGTGGCCCATGGTGGGCAGGATGGTGAGCAGGCCGAGGGCCAGCTGGATCACCAGGATGATGATGATCATGTTGTCAGCGAAGGTGCTGCTGGCCTGTACCCGCGGGTCAGTCATGCGGCGGTAGGCGAGCATTCCGCCACCGATGATCGCCATCACGCCGGCGATGCCGCCAACCACAATGGCCATCACCTGTTTCTGGCCCGGGGTCATCAACCATTCATAGGCCCAGTGGGGTGTCAGCAGACCGACCAGGTGACCAAAGAAAACCACCAATACTCCTACGTGAAAGAGCACAGAGGCCACTATCATGTTTTTCTTGCGCAGCATCTGGCTGGAGTGAGCCTTCCAGGTGAACTGGCCATGGTCATAGCGCGCCCAGGTACCGACAAACAGTACGATCAGGGCGATGTAGGGGTAAACCCCGAACAAGAGTGTATTGATATAGGACATCGTCTTTTCCTCCTGCGCCTCAGGCGCGCCCTGCCGGACGGGGTGTGGCGTCCGTCATCAGCTGATCACTCAGGTGAATGGTCTGGGTCTGTTCCAGTTCGCGGCGGCGCTGTCCAACCACGCCACCGGTGCTGCAGGAACTGCCCTGGTCATCCACGAATTTCACCATTTCCTCTTCCCAGACCTTGTCCAGGGCTTCCGGGGTATCGTCGCGCTCTTCGGAGGCCACGATCTTTGCCAGTTCCTGGCGGTCGGCCTTGCGACCGGACAGGACCAGCAACGAGTCCATGGCCACGTGGTAGAAGCTCTGGCGCTGGAACAGACGTTCACCCAGCAGGCCCAGGATGTGGTGGATATCCTCGAGCCAGTTCTGGATTTCCTCCCACGGGCGGGTGGAGAGGTATTCCAGGAACAATGGTAGGTAATCCGGCAGCTCGCGGGCGTCGATTTCCAGCCCGTTGCGGCGGTACTCTTCCATCAGGTCCACCATGGCCTGGCCGCGGTCGCGGGATTCGCCGTGAACGTGTTCGAACAACAGCAGGGAGGTAGCCCGGCCCTTGTCGAAGATGCCCACGTAGTCTTCCTGCAGGTCCATCAGGTCGCCGTCACACAGCCGGTCAAGGCAGGTGAGCAGCTGCTCCTTGTTCTGCCGGGGCAGCCGGCTGTCCTCGAGGACAGCGGCTACCAGGGCGTCCTTGGAGGCCTGGAGTTCTTCGGTCGGGTATTCCAGTACCCGTGCCAGTACTTTGAGAAGTTGCATCTTGGCCTCCTTATTCCTGCAGCTGTTTCGGGTCGACCTGCTTCACCGTGGCCAGCTTCTGCACCATGCTGGTGGTCTGCTTCTTGCCACCGAACAGGCTGAAGTCGCTGTCGCCACCGCTGCAGCCATCACCGAAGCTGAAACCGCAGCCGCCGCGCTCGGCATAGGCATTCGCGTCCGGGAAGGCTTCCTTGGCCAGCTCGCGATGGCTGGTCGGGATCACGAAGCGGTCCTCGTAGTTGGCGATCGCCAGGTAGCGGTACATTTCGTCGGCCTGTTTCTTGGTCAGCCCGGCTTCTTCCAGGGCCCGCAGGTCTTCCTTGCCATCCACGGTCTCGGCGCGCTTGTACAGGCGCATGGCCATGATCCGCTTGAGAGCCAGAACGATGGGCTTCTCATCACCGGCAGTCAGCAGGTTGGCCAGGTACTTGACCGGGATCCGCAGGCTTTCGATCTTCGGCAGCACGCCGTCGAACTCGACCTTGCCGGCTTCAGCAGCGGACTGGATCGGGCTGAGGGGCGGCACGTACCAGACCATGGGCAGGGTGCGGTATTCCGGATGCAGCGGCAGAGCCAGCTTCCAGTCCACCGCCATCTTATAGACCGGACTCTGCTGGGCGGCCTCGATGACATTCATCGGGATGCCATCTTTCTTCGCCTGCTCGATCACTTTCGGGTCGAACGGGTCCAGGAAGATTTCCAACTGCTTCTCGTACAGCTCGTGCTCGCCCGGGGCGCTGGCCACTTCCTCGATGCGGTCAGCGTCATACAGCAGAACACCCAGGTAGCGGATCCGACCTACGCAGGTCTCGGAACACACGGTGGGCATGCCGGCTTCGATCCGCGGGTAGCAGAAGATGCACTTCTCGGACTTGCCGGTCTTCCAGTTGAAGTAGATCTTCTTGTACGGGCAGCCGGAGACACACATCCGCCAGCCGCGGCACTTGTCCTGGTCGATCAGGACGATGCCGTCTTCCTCACGCTTGTAGATGGCACCGCTCGGGCAGCTGGCGACACAGGCCGGGTTCAGGCAGTGCTCGCACAGGCGCGGCAGGTACATCATGAAGGTGTTCTCGAACTGGCCGTAGATGTCCGCCTGAACCTGGTCAAAGTTCTTGTCCTTGCGGCGCTTGGCGAACTCGGTACCCAGGATTTCTTCCCAGTTGGGGCCCCACTCGATCTTCTTCATGCGCTCGCCGGAGATCAGCGAACGCGGACGGGCGATCGGCTGATCCTTGCTGTCACCGGCGGTGTGCAGGTGCTGGTAGTCGAAGTCGAACGGCTCGTAGTAGTCGTCGATCTCCGGCAGGTCCGGGTTGGCGAAGATGTTCGCCAGTACCCGGAAGCGGCCGCCGATGCGGGGCTGGATCTTGCCGGAACGGGTGCGCATCCAGCCACCCTTCCACTTGTCCTGGTTCTCCCACTCTTTCGGGTAGCCGATACCGGGCTTGGTCTCGACGTTGTTGAACCAGGCGTATTCCATGCCTTCACGGCTTGTCCATACGTTTTTGCAGGTGACGGAACAGGTGTGGCAACCAATGCACTTGTCCAGGTTCAGCACCATGCCGACTTGGGAACGGATTTTCATTTTACAGCCTCCTGAGCATAGTCATTGCCTTCACCGTCGAGCCAGTCCACGTTCTTCATCTTGCGGACCACCACAAACTCGTCCCGGTTGGAACCTACGGTGCCGTAGTAGTTGAAACCGTAGGAGTACTGGGCGTAGCCACCGATCATATGGGTCGGTTTCGGGCACACCCGGGTGACCGAGTTGTGGATACCACCACGGGTGCCGGTAATCTCGGAACCCGGGATGTTCACCAGGCGTTCCTGGGCGTGGTACATCATCACCATGCCGGGCATGACCCGCTGGCTGACCACCGCCCGGGCCGCGATGGCACCGTTGACGTTGAACAGTTCGATCCAGTCGTTGTCTTCCACGCCGATCTCTTTGGCGTCGTCCTCGCTCAGCCACACGATCGGGCCACCACGGGACAGGGTCTGCATCAGCAGGTTTTCACTGTAGGTGCTGTGGATACCCCACTTCTGGTGCGGTGTAATCCAGTTCAGTGCCTTCTCCGGGTTGCCGTTGGCTTTCTTGCCAAGCATCGGCGCCGCTGCCTTGGTGTTGATCGGCGGGCGGTACACCAGCAGGCTCTCGCCGAAGGCACGCATCCACTCGTGATCCTGGTAGAACTGCTGACGGCCGGTCAGGGTGCGCCAGGGGATCAGCTCATGGACGTTGGTGTAACCAGCGTTGTAGGACACATGCTCGTCTTCCAGGCCAGACCAGGTCGGGCTGGAGATGATCTTGCGCGGCTGCGCCACGATGTCCCGGAAGCGGATTTTCTCCTCTTCCTTGTTCTTCGCCAGATGGGTGTGATCCAGGCCGGTCATTTCCGACAGCGCACCCCAGGCCTTAACCGCTACCTGACCGTTGGTCTCCGGCGCCAGGGTCAGGATCACCTCTGCCGCATCGATGGCAGAGTCGATCTTCGGCCGACCGGCGTTGGCACCCTCGATGTGGGTGTAGTTCAGGTCCTTCAGGAAGTTGACTTCCTTCTCGGTGTTCCAGTTGATGCCCTTGCCGCCGTTACCCAGCTTGTCCATCAGCGGGCCAAGCGAAGTGAAGCGGGCATAGGTATTCGGGTAGTCCCGTTCAACGGTGATGAAGCTGGGCGCAGTCTTGCCCGGGATCAGGTCGCATTCACCCTTCTTCCAGTCCTTGACGTCGAAGGCCTGGCCCAGTTCGGCCGGTGCGTCGTGCAGCAACGGCAGGGTGACCACGTCTTTCTCGACACCCAGGTGGCCCTCGGCCGCCTTGGAGAAGGACTTGGCGATACCCTTGTAGATTTCCCAGTCACTGCGCGCTTCCCACGCGGGATCGGTGGCGGCGGTCAGCGGGTGGATGAACGGGTGCATGTCGGAGGTATTCAGGTCGTTCTTCTCGTACCAGGTTGCGGTCGGCAGAACGATGTCGGAATACAGGCAGGTAGTGGACATGCGGAAGTCCAGGGTCACCAGCAGGTCGAGCTTGCCTTCCGGCGCCTCGTCGTGCCACTTGACCTCTTGCGGCTTGGCGCCGCCTTCCACACCCAGGTCCTTGCCCTGCAGGCCGTTCTTGGTACCCAGCAGGTACTTGAGCATGTACTCGTGGCCCTTGCCGGAGGAACCCAGCAGGTTGGAACGCCAGATGAACATGTTGCGCGGGTGGTTTTCCTTCGCGTCCGGATCTTCACAGGCGAACGCCAGGGAACCGTCCTTGAGGGACTGGGCCACGTAATCCGCCACTTCCACTCCGGCCTTCTCGGCTTCGGCGGCAATGGTCAGCGGGTTGCGGTTCAGCTGCGGAGCTGACGGCAGCCAGCCCATACGCTCGGCACGCACGTTGAAATCGATCAGACTGCCACCGAATTTGGACTTGTCCGCCAGCGGGGACAGGATCTCGTCGACACCCAGCTTCTCGTAACGCCACTGGCCGGAGTGGGCGTAGTAGAAGGAGGTACCGTTCATGTGGCGGGGCGGACGCTGCCAGTCCAGACCGAAGGCCAGCGGCTGCCAGCCGGTCTGCGGACGCAGTTTTTCCTGGCCCACGTAGTGGCTCCAGCCACCACCGCTCTGGCCCACACAGCCACACATGATCAACATGTTGATCAGGCTGCGGTAGTTCATGTCCATGTGGTACCAGTGGTTCATACCGGCACCGACGATGACCATGGAGCGACCCCTGGTCTTGTTGGCGTTGTCGGCGAACTCACGGGCAATGCGGATCACTTTTTCGGCCGGTACGCCGGTGATCTTTTCCTGCCAGGCCGGGGTGTAGGGCTTCACTTCGTCATAGGAAGTAGCACCGTCGTCGTCACCCAGACCGCGGCTGATACCGTAGTTGGCAACCATCAGGTCATAGACGGTGACCACGCGACCCTCGGAACCATCCGCCAGCTTGACCTTGCGGGTGCCCAGCTTGTGCTTGAGGATGTCCTTGATCTCGACGTGCTGGAAATGGTCGTGCTCGATACCGCCGAAGTACGGGAAAGCGACATCGACGACTTCGTCGTTCTTCTCGACCATGGACAGCTGCAGGTTGACGTCTTTGTCCTTGGCGGTCTGCTTCAGGTTCCACTTGCCCTTCTCGCCCCAGCGGTAGCCGATGGAGCCGTTCGGAGCAGTCAGTTCGCCAGTGCTCTCGTCAATGGCGATGGTTTTCCATTCCGGGTTGTTCTCTTCACCCAGACCATCCACCAGGTCACTGGCACGCAGGAAGCGGCCCGGCACATAGCTGCCGTCGTCCTTCTGCTCCAGCATCACCAGGTACGGCATGTCGGTGTAACGACGCACGTAGTCGGTGAAGTACTCGCTGGGCTGGTCGACGTGGAATTCCTTGAGGATCACGTGGCCCATGGCCATGCCCAGAGCAGCGTCGGTGCCCTGCTTCGGGTTCAGCCACTCGTCGGACAGTTTGGACACTTCCGCGTAGTCCGGCGTGATGGCGACAGTCTTGGTGCCCTTGTAGCGGACTTCGGTGAAGAAGTGGGCATCCGGGGTCCGGGTCTGGGGAACGTTGGAGCCCCAGGCGATGATATAACCGGAGTTGTACCAGTCTGCGGATTCCGGCACGTCAGTCTGCTCGCCCCAGGTCTGCGGCGAGGACGGAGGCAGGTCGCAGTACCAGTCGTAGAAGCTCAGGCAGGCACCGCCGATCAGTGACAGGTAACGGGCACCAGCGGCGTAAGACACCATGGACATGGCAGGAATCGGAGAGAAGCCGATGATGCGGTCCGGACCGACCTTCTTGGCGGTGTAGACGTTGGCGGCACCGATCAGCTCGTTGACCTCGTCCCAGCTGGAACGGACAAAACCACCCATGCCCCGGCGGGGCTTGTACTCGGCGGTTTTCTTCGGATCCTCGACGATGGAGGTCCAGGCTTCCACCGGATCGCTGTGCTGGGCCTTGGCGGCACGCCAGAGCTTCATGAGATGCTTGCGCATCAGCGGGTACTTCAGGCGGTTGGCGCTGTACATGTACCAGGAGTAGCTGGCGCCACGAGGGCAGCCGCGAGGCTCATGGTTGGGCAGATCCGGGCGGGTGCGCGGGTAATCCGTCTGCTGGGTTTCCCAGGTCACCAGACCGTTCTTGACGTAGATCTTCCAGCTGCAGGAGCCGGTGCAGTTCACGCCGTGGGTGGAGCGCACGATCTTGTCGTGCTGCCAACGCTGGCGGTAGCCGTTTTCCCAGTCACGGTTGACGTCATGGGTTTCGCCGTGGCCGTTGGCGAACGGCTCGCGCTTCTTCCTGAAGTAGTTCAGTTTATCGATCAAATGACTCATGGTCTCTCTCCGGATCGGTTTCCGATGTGAAACCATTGTGGAATAGAGAAACCCTGAAATCTGCGTGGTTACTACCACATAACCCGGTTCTACCACCCTGGTGGTAGGCGATCTATATCCCCGGGTGGAGAAGGCTCATACGTTCGTGCTCGCGGCTGTCCCGGGAAAACAGGAACAGGCAGCTGAACAACAGAAGGAAAAGGATCATGAACACGGCACTGCGGATACCCAGCCAGTGGTTCACGGCCCCGAAGACGACGGGCAGGACAAAGGCAACCAGACTGGCCGCAACCAGCAGCAGACCCGCCACAAACGCAGCGACTGACCGGTTCCCGAGAATGACCAGGCGCTGCAGGCTGCCCATGGCACAGCCCAGGGCTACCCCCAGCAGCACCACAAACGCGCCTTCCATCATCAGAGGCAGTGCAAACTCCAACCGGATGGTGTCATCCACCCCGCGGATGAAGAGCGTCATCGGCGGGTAGGACAGGACAAAAAGTGAGACCAGGCAAAGTAGCAATGACCGGCTGATCACCCGCCCACTACCGAAACGGTCGGACAGCCCGCCACCGACAACCTGCGCCAGGGCACCGGGAATGACAAACCATTGGGCCAGACTGGCCCCCGTCTGCACCGGCAAATCGAACTGGGAAGCCAGGTAATCCGGCAGCCAGAGTGCCAGTGCAAAAAAACTGCCCGCCACCACGCCAAAATAGGCACACAGGTGCCAGGTCCGGTGATGCCTGAGCTGGCGTAACAATATCCGCACCGAGGTTTCGCTGCCAGGCTCGGCCCGGGAGTCCTCGGAGGAGGTGAGCAGCATCAGTAACGCCAGGATCAGGAGCAGAACAATCAGGTAGGCTAAAGGCACCCCGTGCCAGGAAAAGGCCTCATGGAATAACGGGACCAGGTAATAATTGAAGCCTGCCCCGGTCACGCCCGCGCCAAAAGTACCCAGCACCAGGCCCAACCTACGGGGTTCGCAATGACCGGTCACGAATTGCAACCCGGCACTGTAGAACCCTCCCGCCAAACCGAGACCGCTGGCGACAAACAGATAACCGAAGTAGGTATCGGCGGTAAGCATGAAAACCATGCACAGGGCCAGCCCGGCCAGACAGAACAACATGATGTTCCTTGCGCCGAATTTGCGGGCTGCCAGACCCGCAGGCACCGCCAGCAAGGCGCTTACTGCCATGGGCACTGCCAGCAGAATGCCGAACTGGAGGCTGGACAGTTCAAGCTCCGCCCGCAAATGCACCCCGGCCACCGCAAATAACGTCCAGCATCCGGCCGCCACGACAAAACCGAACAACGCCAGGGGCAGCACTACCCACAGCGACGCCAGCGTGTCGTCATCCGGATCCATTTGCACGGTCATAGCCTTAACCTTTGATAACCCAACTTTTAGTCTCATCTTTTGATCCTCAAAGGGTCAAAGACTATGATGGGTTACCAACTATCGGGGTAATTGACTATCCTCAAGGAGGTATCACGGACGGTGAAGTGCGGTCATAATTGAGGCCCCCGCCAGCAAACTTTCGACAAGGCGTCGTGCAACTGACAGCATGAAATCCAGAAGCCCCCTAGTTAACCGTATCGCCATCGTCGTTGGCGCCATCGTGCTGACCGCCGTCGTCAGCATGGCGACCACGCTCGCGGTCTCCAAAAGCATCGAGGGCAACGCCACCGCCATCAACCTGGCCGGGGCGCTGCGCATGGGCGCATTCAATCTGTTGTCCCATGCGGCGGCAACCGGGGCCCACAGGGAAGATGAGCAGGGCCTCGCCGGCATGATGGACGAATACGGCGCAAAACTCTCCGATGCCACCATCCTCGATGCCCTGCCCCAGGCCGTCGATCACCCTTTGAGCGCGCAGTACCAGAGCATCCTTGACGCCTGGCGAGACGAACTGCGGCCAGCGATGGAAAACCATCCGGCCGGTGCACCGGTTACGCCGGCCATGCTCGACGCCGCGGAACACTATGTGGCGGAAGTCGATGCCATGGTAAACATGCTCGAACAACGCACCGAAGCACGGATCGACCTGCTGCACCTGATCCAGATTATCAGTTTGGTGTTCTCTATCCTGATCGTGATCGCCCTGTTCCTGGACCTCAAGAACCGGGTGCTGCGTCCGCTGCGCAAACTGGTGGGTATTGCCACGGCGGTGGGTGAACAGGATTTCTCCCACAAGGCGAAGCTGAAAGGCTCGGATGAACTGGCCCAGCTGGGGCAGGCCTTTGACCAGATGACCAGTGAACTGGCCCTCACCTACTACGAACTGGAAGAGCGGGTCCGGTCCAAGACCGAGGAGCTGGAGAAGAGCCATGCCGCACTCCAGTTGCTGCATTCCTCCAGTCGTGGCCTGTTTGCCAACCATGACCTGTGCAGTGGGGCTGTTCCCATGCTGCAGGATCTTGAGCAATTACTGGGTATCGGGCCGATTCACCTGTACCTCCACGACCGGGAGTCGGCGGAACCGGTGAGAGCCGTGACCACGGCCACCAAGGAGCGCCCGTTCTATTGCCGTGATCACCATTGCAACGCCTGTCTGGTAACGCCCGAGGTCTACGATGACCTGCCGGTGGAAAACAACGATGGCCGGCGCCTGCTGCTGCCGATCCGGACCCCGGGCCTGCTGCTGGGCACCCTGGAAGTCTGGTACCCCAGTGAGAAAGGACTGTCCGAGACCGCCCGCCGGTTGCTTGAAACCCTCAGCGACCAGCTGGCCACGGCCATCTACCTCGAACGTCAGATCACCGAGGAACAGCAACTGACCCTGGCGGAAGAGCGCACCGTGATTGCCCGGGAACTTCACGATTCCCTGGCCCAGTCGCTTTCCTACCTGAAGATGCAGGTCGCCCGCCTACGGCGGCTCAACATCGAGGGGGACCAGCAGAAAGCGCACGCTGCAATCCTGGACGAACTCAGTACCGGCCTGAACAGCGCCTACCGGCAACTGCGGGAACTGCTTGCCACTTTCCGCCTGAAACTGGACACCCCGGATCTGGCAACGGCCCTGAGAAAAACCATTGACGAATTCAGTGAGCGACTGGGCAAACCGGTGGAGCTGAACTACAACCTGCCGCCCCAGACCCTGTCGCCGAATGAAGAGATCCACACCCTCCAGATTGTCCGGGAAGGGCTGGCCAATGCCGTGAAGCACGCGGACGCCACGGAGATCTCGGTGGACGTAATGTTCGAATCTCCGCAGGTCAAGGCCCGGATCCGGGACAACGGCAAAGGCCTGCCCGGCGGCGACCAGCCAGTGAATCACTACGGCCTGATCATCATGCAGGACCGAGCCCGAACCCTGGGCGGACAGGTAAATGTGCAGAACCGGGATGAAGGCGGCGTGGAAGTCACGCTAACATTCGTCCCCAAGAGCAGGAACCTGATTCCAACCGAAGTTTCCAGTGCCTGACGACAAGAGAGAGACAATGCCTGAATCACCCGCGAGTATTTTGCTGATCGATGACCACCCCCTCCTGCGCCAGGGCATCAAGCAGCTGGTGGACATGGAAGACGATATGGAAGTGATCGGTGAGGCAAGCAATGCCGCCGACGGCATCCGCATGGCCACTGAGCTGGAGCCGGACCTGATCCTCATGGACCTCAACATGCCGGAAATGGATGGCATCGAGGCCCTGAAGAAGCTGCGGGAACAGAATGTGAGCTCCCGCATCGTGATGTTCACCGTCTCCGACCAGGAAGATGACGTTGTGGCCGCTCTGCGCGCCGGTGCCGACGGCTACCTGCTCAAGGACATGGAACCCGAGGAAATGATTGCCCAGCTGCACCAGGCCGCCGTAGGCAAGATGGTGATCAGCGACCGCCTGACCACCCTGCTGGCCCAGGCCCTGCGCTCCAACAAGCCACAACAGACCGCACGCCCTGACTTTGACACCCTCACGCCCCGGGAAAAAGACATCCTGCGCCTGATCGCCGAAGGCCTGTCCAACAAAATGATCGGCCGCAAACTCGACATCAGCGACGGCACCGTAAAAGTGCACGTGAAGCACCTGCTGAAAAAGCTCAACCTCCGCTCGCGGGTGGAAGTGGCCGTCTGGGCCGTGGAAGAAGGCCTGCACCGCTGAAGGTCCCGAAGACGGGGTCAGATGAAAGCCTTCATCTGACCCCAACTTTAACCCCAGGGGTCTGAAGAAAGCCTTCTTCTGACCCCATCTTAAGTCCAACTCCCAGGTTAACCCGGGGTCAGAAGAAGGCTTTCTTCAGACCCCACCCCTGAGTTATATCAAAGCCCCCAAACCAGATTTCCCCTACCCTGCTCCCGAGCCAAATAACGGAGCCGGCCATGCACCTCTCGCTACCCAAACTGCCACCGTTCCCCGCACACCACCCATTACTCAACCAGTCCCTGGCAGTACTCCGGGAGTACCTCCCCTCTCCCGCCCCGGTGCTCGGTGCCATCGACCAGCGCATTCCCATGCCGGTCAAACAGCTGGCAGCCGAGGCCCCGCTGAACCGCCTGTTCGCCGAAGCCATGGCCGAAGGCGAATTTGATGATTTCGAGGGCCGGCGGATCCGCCTGGAACTCAATGGGGGGCAGCCGGGCATAACCCTGGGTTTCTGGTCAGGCAGGCTGAGAGTAGTCAACGGGCCAGGGGAAGCCACCATCCGCGGCTCCCTGTCGGCATTCCGAACCCTGGCCGAGCGGCGCCAGGATCCGGATCAGCTCTTCTTCCAGCGTCGCCTGGTCATTGAGGGAGACACTGAGCTGGGGCTTGCACTGAAGAACCTGCTGGATGGACTGGAATGGGATGTCAGCTTTCAGAGCATACTGTTCCCGGCCGCCTGATTAAGCTCACAAAAGGCTTATATTGAAGGATGAAAGCGGTGGGTAGGTGCAAGATCGAGGCATCACCGCTTTCGCTGAAGCCGGTCCAGCTCAACCTCGGCCCTGTGCCGCGCCATCTTCTCCTGCAGCAACTGAACCGTAAGCGAAGACAGCTTGGCGTAGATCTCGAGCAGAGCATTCACCAGCACCGAGACGGACCCGCTGAGTTCCGAATCCACCTGCTCCCGGGCCTCTTCGAGAGACAGCCCGCCCCTCACCGCCTTGACGGTAAGTGCCATACGCCGGTCCGATTCCAGAATGTGAAACGCCAGCCACCGGGTCAGATAATCGAATAGCTCTGAGAGCCTTTCCTCTTCGGTGCCATGGCTTTGCTTGAGCGTCTGGATCTGGGCAAAAAACATCTGGTGGGCATCGTGATGGTTTCTGGCCATATCCGATTCCCCGAGTGCTTCCTGCCAGATCTTCTCCTCAGACTTGAAATGGTAGGCTGCGTACGAGAGTAGCTCGTCCAGCACATGGCCAGAGGTGACTCTGGAAGCATCGGAAGCGAAATGCCACGCAAGCCTATTGAGAATATCGACCAGCACCTTGTGCTGCTCGTCAATTTCCTCAAGGCCTGTTTCGAAATTCCTGTTCCAGGGGAAAATCTCGAACTTTTCGGGATGTGGCTGCCAATCCGGGTTCACCTTTCGCTCCGATCACTGGACATGGTCACTGCCCAGAATACTGCATAAAGGTTCATGGAAAATTGCCCGATGTCAGGAACCATCTGCTCGGGTTAAACGCGCCCGGGCATGATCGTAAAGTAAGCTGACCGACTCAGATCAGCCCCAGTTCCAGACGCGCTTCCTCATCAAGGCTGTCGTAGCTCCACGGAGGATCAAATACGATGTCGACTCTTGCATCTTCGACCCAGGGAACTTGCAGCAGTTTGTCTTTCACGTCGCCAGCGATAATATCGCCCATGCCGCAACCTGGTGATGTCAGCGTCATTTCAACACGGACAAAATGCTTATCCTGGTCAAAATCCAGTTTATAGATGAGTCCCAGGCCGACAACATTCACCGGAATTTCCGGGTCATAAACCAGGCGCAATGCATCCCAGCATTGCTGCTCATTGATCCGGCCATCTCCCGGTGGCTCGAACAGGATGGCGTCTGAATGAAACCCCAGACGGCGAGTCACCTCCGGAGACAGGCGATACAGGTTACCCTCATACTTGACCGTGAAACTTCCACCGAGTGCCTGGGTTATGGAGACGGACGCCCCCTCCGGAAGTGTTGTGGACGCACCGGAAGGAACCCGCAGGGCTTCACAGCTCTCTGACAGAACAAAAGTTTTGGGTGGCTTTGCCGGCTTTTTGGAATGCGGCGCTTTGATGGTCAGGCTCTGGAGCTTCCCCTCGCCCTGAACACCAATCTCCATATCCTGAAGGTAGGGCACGCTGGCCGCCTCGAAATACAGAGTCAGCTCTTCAAAGTCTTTCCTCACATCCCCGGTCGATTCATGGCCTGGCGGACAAAAAGCCAGACAAGTCTCGGCCTGCTGGGTGCCGCCTTTCTCCACATAGACCCGCGCTGCCATTCCCGGCACTTCCTGTTTCGTCAGTATAGCGACCAGATAGTCACGGGCCTCCGGTGTCACTTCAGCGTTGATGTTCACGGGCTCCACCTCCTTTACGCTTCTCGCGTTGACGCTTGAGCTGATTGGATCTGCACTCATCGCTTACAAGATCCAGCCATCTCAGGTGCTGCTCCCAGACCTTCTCTTTAATGTGTTCCGGCTTGTTGCAGTTCATCTCCGCCTCCCGATGCGTCAGGAAAATGAGAACAATTCTTGACACCTATTAAAATGTATTTTATATGTATGTTAAAGCAAGAGAGGAGGATGAGCAATGAACAATCAACAACCGCCGATTGAGGAACTGGATACAGATGTCCTGCTGGAGCTGATAACGAGAGGTTACGATGCCGGCCATCTTGCGAAACTGCCAGAGCTTCACAGACTTGCCCGCAAGATCGAAGCGGTTCATAGGGCAAGCCCTGATGTGCCCAAAGGCATTACCCTCGCTATCAAGAACCTGGAGCGTACGCTCAAGGATCACATTGAGCGGGAAAACACCCACGTGCTGACCAAGATGGTGCATGACCAGCCGCCCAGACCGGAAACACCGATTGCTCAGATGAACGAGGAGCATTCAATCATCAAAGAGCAATTGAAAAAGCTTCGCGAGATGACCCGCGACTACCATGCACCGGAGTCCGCTTGCCGTTCCTGGAGGCGTTTCTACCGGGAACTGAAAAGCCTGGACTTCCGGCTTACCGAGCAAATCTATCTGGAACGGGATGTGCTGTTCCCGCGTTTCCAGTTCTGAGTGGAGGAGATAGCGCTATGGCCTTCAAACAACTGAAAGACCTGATCGAGTGGATCACCGAATACCACGAACTGCTCGAACAACAGTATGAAATGCTAGCCGATGCACAGACGGATGAGCGCATGCAAATGGCACTCAGTTTTCTGGCGAGCCGTGAGCATATCCAGGCAGAAGCCATGGAGGACTTCCTGCAGGATGCCGACGACGATCTGATGGATGCCTGGCTGGTTGACTCCCAGCAGTTCGACAGCCGCCGGATTCCGGGTCAGATACCGGCGTGTACCGGCTGCCACGATATTCAGGATATTTTGAAGAACATTCTGGGCTCACACAAAACGCTCACAGAAATGTATGAGCTGCGGGCCAAACTCGCCCAGAATAATCGTGAGGCGGAACTCTTCCGTGAGCTCGCATCCAGTCAACAGGCCGAGGCCCGCCTGCAATCCAGGGATATTGGCCGGTTGGAGATGTATTAGTGCTGCATTACCTGAATCCATCTAATTCATGAAACCCCGGTCAGCCCGGGGTTTCGTGTTTCTGCAGGTACTTCCTATACACCCTGATGGATGCCAGCAGGCTTTCACGGTAGGCAGCACCGTACTGATTGCCACCGGAATCCGATTCCCGGATGGCAGCCTCATACTGGGTGATCCCCTGCCGGGCAAACGCCACAGCCGCGGCCAAACCGTCGCGGCCCCCGACAAAGGCCAACCGTTTCGATTCCTGACTTTCCGGACTATCGGCTGCCACAAAATCACCCCCCATCTGCTAACCTGATCTTAAACCCATACTGAAAATGAATGAAATTCCAGGAGGGTAGTAAAATGTCGGCCTTTACTGTTCGCCTGTATCGCTACAACCCGGAACAGGATGACGCCCCCTACAATCAAGACATCGAAGTTGACGGTGAATTCCGCAACCGCATGGTTCTCGATGTCCTGGAACATCTCAAAACCCGCGATCCAACACTCTCGTTTCGTCGTTCCTGCCGGGAAGGTGTTTGCGGCTCTGACGGCCTCAGCATGAATGGCCGCAACGGTCTGGGCTGCATCACGAGAGTGGCGGATATTATGGGTAAGAAGGACACACTGGAGATTCGCCCGTTACCGGGAATGCCCGTGATAAGGGATCTGGTGGTGGATCAGTCCCTGTTCTTCAAACAGTACGAACAGGTGCAACCCTGGCTGATCAATGATGATCCCGAACCGGCCATCGAGCGCCTCCAGAGTCCTGAAGACCGGGCAAAGCTGGATGGACTTTATGAGTGCATCCTCTGCGCCTGCTGCACCTCCGCCTGCCCTTCCTGGTGGTGGAACCCGGAGAAGTATATCGGGCCCTCGGGGCTGCTTCAGGCGTATCGGTTCCTGGTGGATTCGCGCGATACCGCCACACGGGAGCGTCTGGCAAAACTGGAGGATCCGTTCAGCGTATTTCGCTGCCGGGGCATTGGCAACTGCACCGCATACTGTCCCAAGGGACTCAACCCCATGAAAGCTATTGGGCATATCAAGATCATGCTGGTGCGGGAGCAGGTCTGATAGTTTCTCACAACCAGATGATTCAGATCATCTGGCCACAGACCAGTTGATTTATCTTCAAGAAGACACTCCGGCGCCCTGATACTCTGACAAAACATGCACTTGTCACGAGGATCAGCAATGGCAGATGACTCCCGCAAGCCCGACTGGAAACCGCGAACTGCTGAAGTTTTGAGAGACCAGGTAAAGGCCTACGATGCCATGCGGGCGCGATGCCCGGTGGCATGGAGCGACTATCAGCACTGGACCTTGTTCAGGCACGGGGATGTCATGCGGGTTTTGGAAGATCATCAGACCTTCAGCAGTGCGGTATCCAGCCATCTTTCAGTGCCGAATGGAATGGATCCGCCCGAGCACACTCCCTATCGCCAGGTGGTCGAGCCTTACTTTTCACACCAGGCAATGGAAAAGTTTGAGCCAACCTGCCGTCGCATAGCCCGTAATCTGGTCGGTAACCTGCCTGACGGCCAACCGTTTGATGTTGTCGAACAGTTCAGCCGGGCTTTCGCACTGCAGATCCAGTGCGCCTTCATGGGATGGCCCGCATCCCTCCATGAACCACTCCGGGATTGGGTGCTGAAAAACCACCGAGCAACCCTCGCCGGTGACCGGGATGCCATGGCTGAGGTAGCCCGAGAATTCGACGGTTACATTCATGATCTGCTGGAATTCCGCCGCAAAGCCGGCGCCAATGCTCCCCGGGATGTCACCACCTCCCTGATGGAAGAGGCTGTAAATGGTCAGCTAATGACCGATAAGGAACTCACCAGTCTCCTGCGAAACTGGACAGTCGGCGAGCTGGGTACCATCAGCTCCAGCGTATCAATTCTCCTGAATTACTTATCAAGACATCCAGATCTCAGACAGAGTCTCACGAACGATCCCGATGCGTTACCCGACGCTATTGATGAAATACTCCGCATGGATGCGCCGCTGATGTCCAACCGCCGGGTCACAACACGGGAGGTAGAAATTGGTGGGCGAACGATTCCGGCGGGAGAAAAAATCACCCTTCTGTGGGCCTCCGCAAACCGGGACGAAGAGGTCTTCGGCGATCCGGATGCGTTTTGTCCCCGAAAGAATCGTGACCAGAATCTGCTCTATGGCGCGGGAATTCACGTCTGTCCGGGCGCGCCTCTGGCGAGAATGGAACTCAGGGTTCTGATGGAAGAATTTCTTTCCGCTGTCGACACCCTGAAACCGGCGCCAGCTGAACAGCCTGAGCGAGCTGTGTTCCCCACCGGGGGATTCAATTACTTGCCGATGATCGTCACCAAATGATTGTGTCCCTGGCTGCCACTATTGCCATGGCGGCCTAAACGGCCGCCATGGCAATCATCACTTCCAGTAGTTGTTGGCAGCGGCCACTGTCTGGAAGTGAACTGCAATCACCTCAGAGGCATGAATCAATGCTTCACCGTTCTGGGCGTACTTTTCACGCTCCCGGAACAGCACTTCCTTGTCGGATTGTGTGCTTTTTACGCCCATGCGGGACAACTTGATGGCCAATTCAAAACCTTCCTGTGGAGTTTCCGTAACAAGACTGGGCAACCAGACGTCGCCCTTATCCTGATCCTCTGCATGGCCTGCCATTGGTGTACTCAAGGCCAGCGCAGCGCAAACAGCGAGGAGGTTTCGTTTTACATTCATCATTCAGGTCTCCTTACTTCTCATCAGCTGGTTACCTCAATCAGAGAGGTACTAACAGTAATGGACCATAATAGCTATATTTTCAATGAATCTTTATGGGCAAACTCCTCCAACCGAAGGTGCAAAGCCTGATTCCCTAAAGTCATGTCCGACGGGCCCAAGCCGGCACTCCTGCTGTTCAGTGACAATACCACCAAGCAGCGTAGGCAATTCCTGTCACACCACTTAGCTAACCGGCTTTTCTTCTTTCAACCCCATTTTCTTCAGGATCACCATCGCCGGGCACCATTTGGTAAAGGCCGACTGGATCAGGTTAAGGGCAATAAACCCGGTAAACAGAAGCCAGTAAGGGCTCACATAATGGGCGAGCAAAATGGATATGAGCGTAAACACACCGGCCATCAGGCGAAGGCCTTCGTTGACTGTCATGGCACACCTCCTTGAGAACATATAGGTATACCTTTATACCCGGCAGCCTGTTGACGCAATGATATGCGTCACTTTTCCCGACCGAAGGAACCGAAAAGCCCAGCCTGAATAAACTCCCGAAGGGCTACAGCGTTATTGTGTTCGGTGTCTTTCGCCGCAAATACCAGCGTGATGCGGTCATGTTCTTCAAGTAAGCTCTTGAGTGCAGAAAGATCCTCAACGGCATCACCTGATTTCAGCTCTTCCAGATACCTCTCACGGAATTCCGGCCACTTCGCCGGATCATGTCCGAACCACTTGCGCAGCTCGGTGGACGGTGCCAGCCCTTTCAGCCAGTGGGTGATGTCGGCGTCCTCTTTCGCAACGCCCCGCGGCCAGATACGGTCAACAAGTACGCGCGGGCCGTCTGAGCGGGCGGGAGCCTCATAGGCTCTTTTCAGGCGGATATCCATGAGTTGAACTCCTGTGCTTGTCCACCTCACAGGTAGCCACTGCCGGAATCTCAGGTCAAGGTCGACACTTGACCGCTGTAAACATGATTCCTTGCAGCACCCCGTTTGCTCTTTGCGGGAGGAACAGCTAGATTCAGATGAAATCCTGCAAATATCACCCGAGCCAGCTGATTTGCAAACCTTTCCCTCTCTGACTGTTTTCCGGAATGCCCCTCATGGCAGATCCGGCCACACCACAGCGTTACTTTCCTGACGCTGGGTCTGCACGCACGCACGGCTCAGCACAAGCACCCAAACTATCTCGGTTAATTCCTTTTTCCTGGAGGTCACTATGTCCGATTTGCCCGCTATCACTGTTGCCGAAGAGGATTACAATCGCCTTGCCACGCTGCTTGAGAAAACCACCGATCCCACCGGCGTTGCCGACGGACTGGAAGAAGAACTCAGCCGTGCCGACTTGCGACCTTTGTCCGAAATACCGGAAACCGTTGTAGTGATGAATTCGGTAGTTCTTTTCGAGGATCAGGATAGCGGAAAGCAACACAAGCTCGAGCTGGTCTATCCGCACCAGGCGGATGGCAGCCCCGACAAGATCTCCATCCTGGCGCCCGCCGGGGCTGCAATGATCGGCCTGAGTGTCGGAGACAGCATTGAATGGCCGGTGAAGGGCCGGAACCCGCTGCACCTGAAAGTGGTGCAAGTCACGCGACCCGACTGAAACGCCCGGTCATCCGAGTATCAGCGGGGTGACCACTCCGCCCCCGACCATCAGCATCGCAAACAGGCAGAGGGCCAGCACAAAGGGCTTCACACCAAGGCTGCGCAATGCTTCGAGCCGGGTCTGGTAGCCGAGTGCTGCCATGGCCATGGTCATGGCCAGCTGGCCGCTTGTCACCAGTCCCTCCTGGACCATCTGCGGTATGGCGAGGACACTGTTCAGGCCCACGATCGCCAGAAAACCGAAAGCGAACCAGGGAATGACCAGCTGGTTGTTCCCGGGTTGGTCATCTGTGCTGTTCTTGCGGCGCCTGGCCCAAAGCTGCCCTACCACCAGAAGAAAGGGCACCAGCAACATAACCCGCACCAGTTTGACAATCACGGCATTGGTCAGTGCGTCGGTGCCGACTGCGCCGCCTGCAGCAACCACCTGGGCCACCTCATGGACTGTTGAACCGATGTAAACGCCGTACAGACCCTCATCCCAGCCCAGCAGGGGATAAAGTGCCGGATAGGTGAACATGGCAATCGTCCCGAACAACACCACTGTCGCCACGGCCATGGAAGCAGCGGCCGGTTTGGACCGTATTGCACTCTCGGTGGCCAGTACCGCCGCTGCTCCGCAAATGGCACTGCCGGCGCTTGTCAGTATGGCTGTGTCCCGGTCGAGCTTCAGCCATCGGGTTCCAAGCCAGTAACCGACGACAGTAACTGTGACGACAACCAGGGCATCGAGTATCACGACTCTGGCGCCCAGGGCCGTCAACTGCTGGACGGTAAGCGAGAAACCGAACAGGACAATACCGGTCCGGAGCAGCCACCGCGACGCAAACCCGAGGCCTTTTGCAACGTCGGTAATGCGCTTGCCTGCTATCGTATTACCCAGAACCAACCCGAGCAGAAGCGCGAATACCAGTGGCCCCAGCCCGGTCGCCTGGACCGCCGGCAGAGCGGCCAGGCCATAACCGGCCGCCGTCAACGCACTGCATAACATCAACCCCTTGAACATCATCAACTCCAAACTTTTCGATCTATCGTTATTCTATTTCATTGCCCCTTTATTTATTAAATTGCTTTTATGCCTATCTTTATCCTGATATATCGATATAGCGATCAAATATACTCCCGGGAATGCCCTGTAGACGTTTTCCCGAAAGAACCGGGAAACGACCTCAGGAACACACGTCAGGATTCTTGCAAAAACCGTTGCGTGCTCCCAGAATAAAGCAATTACTCACTTTCTTTTGGCATTACCATGTCAGCAAAATCAAAAGGCTCCAAACGCACCTACCAGAGCACCGAACTGCGCCAGTCAGCCACCATCGAGGCGGTCGTCCAGCTTTGTGCCGACCAGGACCCGGCCACCCTCACCACGGCCCGGATTGCCGGTGAAGTAGGGTTGTCGCAGGGCGCCCTGTTCAAACATTTCCCCAACAAGAACCAGCTGTGGGAGTCAGTGGCTAGCTGGGTATCGGAACAGCTGACGAGTCAGGTCTTCCGGGAAGCAGACCGGCATGAGCTCGCCGATCAGGCCCTGAAAGCCATGTTCCTGGCCCATGTGGGGTTTATCGCCCGGCATCCGGGCATTCCCCGCCTGATGCTGGGTGAGTTGCAAAAGCCTGGCAATGGCGCCGCCAAAACAATCATCCGCCAGACCCTCGCCCGCTACCGCAGGAAGGTGGTCGGACTGCTGGATCTCGGCATACAACAGGGGCGAATAGCTCCCGGCATGGATACCGAAGCAGCGGCGGTGCTGTACCTCGGGGCCATTCAGGGACTGGTGGTTCAGGGTATGGTCAGTGGCGAGATTGCTACCCTTGAGCAAGCGGCTCCCCGAATTTTCAAACTTTACAGCGCCAGCTTCCAGGAGATGCCCGATGACCCGGAAAAATAAACTGACTCTGGCTCTGGCCCTGATCGCCGGCATTGCCTTCGTGGTGATCATGGTCAAGCTGAAACAGCCGCCGGAACGGGCGGCGGCGCAGGCAGCCGCGACCCCGGTGCGGATAATGGAAGTTACGCCCCGGGAATTCCGCACTGAAGCCAGGGGCTATGGCCAGGTGCTGCCGGCCCAGACCTGGAACGCGGTGGCCAATGTTGGCGGGCGGGTTATCTGGAAACACCCGGATCTGGAGAGCGGCAACCTGATCGCCGAGGGTACCCGCCTGCTTGAGATCGACCCCACCCGCTATGAACTGGCCGAAGCCTCCGCCAAAGCGGACCTGGCCGGTATTGAAGCCGAGCTACGTCAACTGGAACAGGAAGAGCGCAACACCGGGGAGTTGCTGAAGCTTGAAGAGCGCCGGCTGACACTGGCCAGGCGGGAACTGGACCGGGCAGAAACCCTGGTGGAGCGGGGCGCCCTGTCCCAAACCCGCTACGACGAGCAACAGCGGGCCACACTGCAGCAGCAACAGGCGGTGCAGAGTCTGAGAAACCAGCTCAACCTGATTCCGGTCAGGCGGGATACCCTGGAAGCCCGAAAGGCACGCACGGAATCGGCCCTGGCCAGTGCCCGAGAAGACCTGGAAGACACCCGTTTTGAAGCACCCTGGGATCTGCGGGTACATCAGGCCGAAATCGACACCGGTCAGCACGTCAGCCCCGGTCAGACCCTCTTTATTGCCGACGACATTACCCTCGCCGAGGCCACTGTGCAGCTGGAAGTGGCGGAGCTACGCCGGGTGCTGTCGCAACTGTCGGATGACAGCCTGCCGGAACCCACACCGGGTACGACCAACAACCTCACCGACTTCCATGACCTGTTACCCCTGGGCGAGCTGCAGGTCCGGGTAACACCCACCAACGTACCGGAAGCCCAATGGTCCGGGGAACTCACCCGGGTCACCAGCAGTCTTGACCCGGCCACACGCACTGTTCAGGCGGTGATTTCGGTGGAAGAACCTTACCGAAACGCCAATCCGCCGGCCCGGCCACCGCTGGTGCGCAACATGTTCGTGCAGGCCAACATTGCTGCCCCTACCCCCAATCCGGTTATCGTGATCCCGGCCAGCGCGGTCCACCAGGGCGTGGTGTACCTGGCGGATGAAGACAATCGCCTGCAGCGCAGGGAAGTTACGGTCGGCTGGCAGCAGAGGGATCTGGCGGTTATCAGTGAAGGCCTGAATCCGGGGGACCGTCTGATTCTGGACGACCTTGTTCCCGCCATCGAAGGCACCCTGCTGAACCCGAAATCCGATGAATCCACAGCACAATGGCTGCAGAAAATGGCCGCAGGAGAGCAGCCATGATCCGCTGGTTCGCGGGCCATCCCACGGCGGGTAACTTGCTGCTTATACTAATTCTGGCAGTGGGCCTGTTCGCCGCACCGAACCTCACCCGGGAAACCTTTCCGGACTATCTGCCGCCGGAAGTCAGCATCACTCTGGAATACCGGGGTGCCACCGCAGCGGATGTTGAAGAGGCCATCTGTCAGCGCCTGGGGGAAGCGCTGCAGCGGGTGGATTACATGCAGGAGATCTCCTGCACCGCCCGGGACAATCAGGCCCAGACCATTGCCAGCATGGCACCCCAGGGCGATATGGGCCGGTTTCTGGATGATATCCGCACCGAGATCGAAGCCCTGACTGACCTGCCCGAAGAGGCCGAAGACCCGGTCATCCGGGAGCTTTACCGCACCAGTCTGGTGGCGGCCATCGCCGTGTACGGGCCCATGAGCTTCTCTCACCTGGAAGCCTACACCAGCCAGCTGGAAGACCGCCTGTTCGCCATGGACGGAGTGGCCGATGTGATTCCCGTGGGCCTGTCCCAGCGCCAGTGGCACATCGAAGTGTCCCGGGACCTTCTGCGCCAGTATGGCCTGGGCGTGCGCGACATCGCCGGGGCCATCAACAGCCAGAACCTGGACATGCCCCTGGGCACTATCGAGACCGACAGCCAGGACATCCAGCTGCGGTTTGTGGATGAACGGCGTTCCCTGCAGGCCCTGGCCGCGCTGCCGGTTATCGGCGGAGAAGCCGGCGCTGTGCTGACGCTGGGCGACATTGCCACCATCACCGAGGCCCACGAACGGGAAGAGGAACGGGTGGACTTCAACGGCCAGCGCGCCATCGTTCTGGAGATCCACAAGAACCGCCATGACGATGCCCTGCGGGTGATGGATTCCCTGGAAGCCTTTATCGACGAGGAGAAAGCCCGCCGCGGCAGCAATGTCGAGCTGGAAATCACCCAGAACATGACATCGATTGTGAAGGACCGCCTGCAAATGCTGGTGGGCAACGGCATCACCGGCCTGCTGCTGGTGGGTCTGGTGATGGCCCTGTTCTTCCGCCCCCGCCTTGCCTTCTGGGCCCTGTTTGGCCTGCCCGCCGCCTTTGCCGGTGCCTTTGTGGTGATGGCCCTCACCGGCCTGTCCCTGAACATGATTACTCTGGTGGCCCTGCTCATGGCCATCGGGATTGTCATGGACGACTCCGTGGTGGTCACCGACAACATTGCCCAGCGGGCCGCCGAAGGTAGCAGCCCGCTGGAAGCTGCTGCCAAGGGCACCCAGGAAATCCTGCCGGGGGTGCTGTCCTCCTTCCTGACCACGGTTTCCGTATTCATCCCGCTGGCGTTCCTGACCGGGGAGCTGGGAGCCGTGCTGGAAGTGCTGCCGGTGGTGCTGATTGCCGCCCTGGCCGCCTCGTTGATAGAAGCCTTCTGGATACTGCCCCACCACCTCAAGAGTGGCCTGGGCAACAAGCGCGAGAAAGCCCCGTCCCGTTTTCGCACCGTCTTCGACAACGGCTTTGAAAAAGCCCGGGAGAAAGTGGGGCAGCTGGCCGACACTGCCATCCGTTTTCGTTACGGCGTACTGGCGGGCATGCTGCTGATACTCCTTGGCTCGGTGGGGCTGATGGCCGGCGGCCATGTCCGCATGGAAGCCATGCCGGAAATCGACGGCGATGTACTCGAAGCCCGGGTGCTGATGCCCCAGGGTACGCCCCTACATCAGACTCAGGCCATTACTGACCGCATCACTGCTGCCATGCTCAGGCTCAACGAGGAGTACGCGCCGGAACAGCCCGACCAGCAAGCCCTGGTGCAAAATATCCAGACCCGCTTCAATCAGCACGCCGGAGCCGGCGAGAAAGGTGCCCATGTGGCCACCGTGATGGCCGATTTGCTGACTGCCGAGCTTCGTACTGTGGATCTGGCCACCCTCACCGACCGCTGGTACCAGGAAATCGGCGAGATCCCGGGGCTGATTGCCCTGAACATTCAGGAGCCCGGATTTGGGCCCGCCGGCATTCCCATTGAAGTCCGCCTGCAGGGCAGTGACCTGGATGAGCTGAAGTCCGCGGCGCGGTATCTGAGCGAGGAAGTCGCCAGTTATGACGGCACTTTCAACGTGCTGGATGATCTTCGCCCCGGCAAGCCCCAGCGCATCCTCAGCCTGAGCGACCGCGCCCTGTCTCTGGGTCTGACGGCCGCCGATGTGGCCAGCCAGATTCGTACCGGGCTGCTCGGAGATATCGTGGATACGGTGCAGATCGGTGACCAGCACATCGAAATCCTGGTGCGCCAGACCAGCGCCGAACGCAACACCCGCCAGTTCCTGGAAGATACCGTGATAATCACCGGCAAAGGCCAGATGGTGCCGCTGCGGGAAGTGGCCACCATCATCGACGAACGTCAGTGGGCGCAGGTTACCCGGATTGACGGCCTGCGAACCGTCACCGTGTCAGCGGATGTGAACGGCCGGATAACCAACGCCGATGCCATCGTGGCCGATCTGCAGACCCAGGTGTTCCCGAAGATTCAGGAACAATGGCCAGAGATCAGCCTACAGGTAGAGGGCCAGACGGCCCGCTCCCGGGAAACCGGCCAGTCCATCGCCCGGGGACTGTTGATTGGTCTGCTGGGGATTTTCCTGATTCTGTCGTTCCAGTTCCGCAGTTACCTGGAGCCGATCATTGTAATGCTGGCCATCCCGGTGGCCTTTATGGGTGCCGTCTGGGGCCACCTCATCATGGGCTACAACCTGTCCATGCCCTCACTGATCGGTGCCGCCTCACTAGCAGGGATTGTGGTGAACAACGCCATTCTTTTGGTGCAGTTTATCAAAAGCTACCGGGAACAGGGCATGAGCGCCGGAGAAGCCGCAGGTGCCGCCAGCCGCGCACGCTTCCGGGCCATCCTGATTACCACCAGTACCACTGTAGCCGGCCTGCTGCCACTGCTGGCGGAAACCAGCACCCAGGCGATGGCGGTGATTCCGCTGGTGATATCGGTGGTGTTTGGCCTGCTTGTGTCCACTGTTCTGATACTGCTGGCGTTGCCGGCGCTCTATGCCATCCTGGACGATATAGGCTGGGCACAAAACGCTGACACCTGAAAGCAAACAGCCGGGCTTGTTACCCGGCTGAATTTCGATTCAGGAGGCCACCAGATCCATCCCCGGCTTGCCATACCAGTACCCGTTACAGGGTGGTGCCTCCACCAGCTGCAGCGGGTCGGTGGCCGGCACTTCGCCCCGGCGTACCTGATCAAACCGTTGTACCACTTCCTCCATGCCCTGATGTTCCGGGCTCAGGCGCACCGTGCTCACGCCCAGGCGCTCCATCTCCGGCAGTTCACGCATCAGGTCGTAGCGGGAGCCCGACAGAGTGGAAATGCCGTTCAGGCGGAACAGCTCCTGGGATTCCCGGGAACGTAACTCCATGCCATCCGGATGCTGCAGGCAGCGGAACTCACAGTTGTCCTTGGGAAGGTTGTAGTGACGGGCGGTGAAACAGCGGGACGACCAGGCCAGGGGCAGGAAGCCCCAGGAAAACACTTCAGCGGGCAGATCCAGGCCTTCCTGTTTCAGGCCGGTGATCAGCTGTTCCAGCGTCTCCTTGCCCAGCTCCACCGGCAGGTTCCAGCCTTTCAGTCCCTGCTTTGCCAGCACCTTGAGGGTGGCGACGTTGTAGATGTTCATGGAGGGGCCGGTGATAAACGGAATGTGGTGACGACTGGCGACCTGCACCGCACTCTGGTCATTGGCTTCGACCAGAAACTCGTTCTGATCGCAGATCCGGCGCAGGCGACGCAGGTCGGCTTCCGACTCGATCAGGGTCTGGGTGGAGATCACCACCTCCTTGCCGCAGGCTTTCAGGTCCCGGGCCAGATCAAACCAGTCGTCCGGCTTCAGTTCACGGCGCCGGGAGCAGACCGCCTCACCCAGGTAGATGGTATCCACCGGCCATTCGGCGGCCTTGGCGTAGAAATCGAACACAGCCTGCTTGGACCAGAACCAGAGGATGGGTCCGAGAGAAAGTTTCATCATGATTGGCAGAACCTTATTTCCACTTGCGGTGATAGGCGCCCAGGGTGGTCAGGCCGCCTTCAGAAAGACCGGACAGGGTGTTGCGCCAGTCATTCTCCACGGTGAACATGCCCGGCGTTCTATCCAGGTTATCCAGTGCCTGGCGCCAGGTGCGGGCGACATCGGCAATATAGGCCGGGCTGCGCTGACGGCCCTCGATCTTGACGGCGCTGATGCCCAGCTCCTGAAGCTCCGGCAGCAGGTCCAGCGTGTTCAGGCTGACCGGCTCCTCAATGGCGTGATAGACGCTGCCTTCCACCTCGAACCGGCCCTTGCACAGGGTCGGGTAGCCGGCGGATTCACCCTGGCCGTAACGGTCGATCAGCACGTCGTTCAGGCGCGACTCCAGACCCTGGGGCGTTTCCTGCCAGCGCACGGCCTTGGCGGGTGAACAGGCACCGCGGGTGTTGGGGGATTCATCCGTCAGATAGGAGGACAGGTAGCAGCGCCCTTCGGCCATGATGCACAGGCTGCCGAAGGCGAACACTTCCAGCTCCACGGGGCTGTGTTTGGCCACACCGCGCACCTGGTCCAGAGACAGCACCCGGGGCAGCACCGCCCGGCGGATATCGAAGTTGTCCTTGTAGAAGGACAGGGCCTCATAGCTGGTGGCCGAACCCTGTACCGACAGGTGCCGGGGGATGTCCGGGTAGCGGCTGGCGGCATAATCGAGCAGGCCCATGTCGGCGAGGATGATGGCATCCACCCCCAGGCCCGCCGCGCGGTCGACCGCAGCCTTCCACTGTTCCCAGCCATCGGGTTGCGGGTAGGTGTTGATAGCGCAGAACACGCGGCGGCCTCTGGAATGGGCGTAATCGATGCCCTCGGCGGCGCGTTTGTCGTTGAAGTTCAGGCCCGCGAACTGGCGGGCGTTGGTGCTGTCGCGGAAGCCGATGTAGACCGCGTCGGCACCATTATCCACGGCGGTTTTCAGGGCCGGCAGACTGCCGGCCGGGCACACGAGTTCCATGGGTTTCTCCGCTGGAATTGGGTGGTTAGAGGGTAGCGGGTGGGAGGATGGGGTGCCTTGACCTTTGTCAGCGGGGTTGGGGGAGGAGTGAAGTTGGGGTCAGATGAAAGCGTTCATCTGACCCCGTCTTGGCGTCTGGCTCGGAGTTTGGCGCTGACTCGAGGGTGAAAATGGGGTCAGAAGAAAGTCTTCTTCTGACCCCGTCCTGGAATCTGCCCCCCCCAACTCAGACCCCCTGCCCGGCGCTCAGATAATCCGCGAAAACCGCTGGCTGGCCCCTTCCTTCCGGTACAGGTCAAAGATCTGGCATATAGCGCGAATCAGCAACCGGCCGGCCGGCTGGACCTGGAGCACCTGGCCCTCGTCGGCCACCAGTTCGTCCTTGATCATCGGGCGCAGGCGGTTGAGTTCGTCGGCGAAGTAGCGGTCGAAGTCCTCGCCCCAGGCGTCGGCGAACTGCTGACGGTCCAGGCGGAACTGGCAGATCAGCTGGCCGATGACCCAGCGGCGGATGCGGTCGTCGCGGCTCAGGCCCACACCACGGGTGATCGCCAGCTGGCCGGCGTCGATGGCCGCTTCCCAGGCCGGCAGGTCGTGGTTGTTCTGGAAGTAGGCGTCGTCGGTCTGGCCGATGGCGGAGACACCGAGTGATACCAGATCGCAGTCCGAGTGGGTGGTATAACCCTGGAAATTCCGGTGCAGACGGCCTTCCCGCTGGGCCACTGCCAGGCTGTCATCCGGCTTGGCGAAGTGATCCATGCCGATGTACTCGTAACCGGCCTCCAGAAGGCGGTTGATGGTGTTATGCAGGATGGTCAGCTTCTGCTGCGGGCTTGGCAGAGTTTCCTCCTGGATCCGGGTCTGGGGATAGAACCGGTCCGGCAGGTGCGCGTAGCTGAACACCGACAGGCGGTCCGGAGACATCTCGATAACCGCTTCCAGGGTCTCGGCGAAGCTCTCCGGGGTCTGGTATGGCAGGCCGTAGATCAGGTCCAGGTTGATGGAGCGGAAACCAATCCTGCGCGCCTCGTTCAGCACCGCCTCGGTCATATCCCGGGGCTGGATGCGGTTGACCGCCTTCTGCACCTCGGGATTCACATCCTGAACGCCCAGGCTGATGCGGTTGAAGCCCAGGTCCCACAGGGTTGGCAGGGTGTCCTGGTCCACTTCCCGGGGATCAATCTCCACACTGTAATCCCGGTCGTCGCCGGTCTGCAGGTTGAACAGTTCACCGTACCCTGCCATCAGGTGCTGCATTACATCCTTCGGCAGGAAGGTGGGCGTGCCACCGCCCCAGTGCAGCTGCTGGACCGGACGGTCGGCGCCGAACAGTTTCGACTGGATGGCGGCCTCTTTCAGCACCCGCTCCACGTAAGGCATGGCCTTGTCGCGCTTCTTGGTGATCACCTTGTTGCAGGCGCAGTAGTAGCACAGGTGCGCGCAGAACGGCAGGTGGGTGTACAGCGAGATCGGGCCACCCGCGGCCTTGCTGCGACCAGCCGCCTTGACCATGTCCTCGACCCGGTAGTTCGGGGTGAATTCCACCGCCGTCGGATAGGAGGTGTAGCGGGGTCCGCTGAGGTCGTAACGCCGGATCAGGGCGTCGTCCCAGATGAAGGCGGGGAGGTCGTTCTTGGTCGCGGTGGCGGTGTTGGAGGCCATAGGTAACTCAAGTTGGTCGGTGAAAACGGGGTCAGATGAAAGCGTTCATCAGACCCCCGGTTCAAAATCAGGTTCGGAGTCAAAGTCCAGGTCGGGGTCAGATGAAGGCTTTCATCTGACCCCTTTTTCAACAGCATTATCGCTGACTCCGGCCCTGCAGGGTTTGATTCGGGTCAGCTGATCATGACATTCAGTCTAGCATCCCCCGCGCTGAACCACCCTTGCGCCCTTGGCGTATTCTGGCTACCTCTTTGGTGTAACCCGCAACTGCCGGAGTCCGTTCATGGCCAACGTCATTCTCATTCTGGGCGATCAGCTCTCCCCCGACCTCAGCGCCCTCGACGGAGCCGATCCCGGTGAGGATGTCATTGTCATGGCGGAAGTCCATGACGAGGCCAGCTACACCAACCACCACAAGAAAAAGCTCGTGCTGCTGTTCAGTGCCATGCGCCATTTTGCCGACCGTCTGCGGGAGGACGGCTGGCAGGTACATTACCAGCGCTACCATCCGGACAACCCGCGCCAGAGCCTGGAGGCGGTGGTGGCGGATCAGGTTCGGCAGCTGAACGCGGACAAGGTGATCACCACCGAGTGCGGCGAGTGGCGCCTGCATGAGCAGATCAGCCAGTGGCATGAGCGCCTCGGTGTGCCGGTGGAGATCCGGCCGGATACCCGGTTCATTGCCAGCAAAGAGGAATTCGCCGATTGGGCTAAGGGCCGCAAAAAGCTTCGAATGGAGTTCTTTTACCGGGAAATGCGCAAGAAAACCGGGTTATTGATGACACCGGAGGGAGAACCGGAAGGCGGTCAGTGGAACTTCGATGCCGACAATCGCAAGAAATGGACCGGCAAGCCGCCGGCACCCGCGCCCTTCCGGGTTGAGCCGGACGAGATCACCGGCGAAGTCATCGCCCTGGTCGAAGAGCACTTCTCCGACCATTTCGGCACCACGGACGACTTCCATTTCGCCGTGACATCCGAAGATGCCCAGGCGGCCCTGGAACACTTCATCGACTTTGCCCTGCCCTGTTTCGGCGATTTCCAGGATGCCATCTCAGACACTGAGGACTGGCTGTTCCATTCCATCCTGTCGCCCTACATCAACTGCGGGCTGTTGGACCCGCTGACTGTTTGCGAGGCGGCGGCTCTGGCCTGGTATGCCGGGCGCGCGCCAATCAATGCGGTGGAGGGCTTTATCCGGCAGCTCCTGGGCTGGCGGGAATTTGTCCGGGGCATCTACTGGCTGAACATGCCGGAGTATGCCGAGGAGAACCGGCTGGGCAACACCCGCGCCCTGCCCTGGTTCTACTGGAGCGGGGAGACGAAGATGCGCTGCATGCACAAGGCCATCGACGCCACCCGACGCAACGCTTACGCCCACCATATCCAGCGGCTGATGGTTACCGGCAATTTCGCCCTGCTGGCCGGGATCAGACCGGAGGAGATCTGCGACTGGTACCTGGCGGTGTATGCTGACGCCTACGACTGGGTGGAACTGCCCAATGTGCTGGGCATGGTGATGCATGCCGACGGCGGCTATCTAGGGTCGAAGCCCTACGCCGCCAGCGGCAAGTATATCCAGCGCATGTCCGATCACTGCGCCAACTGCCATTACAAGGTGAACAAGGCTACCGAGGACGATGCCTGCCCGTTCAATGCCCTGTACTGGCATTTCATCGACCGGCACCGGGATGACTTCGCGGGCAATCCCCGAATGGGCATGATGTACCGCAACTGGGACAAGCAGAAACCGGAGCGGCGGGAGGCGCTGCTCCGGCGCGCCGAGCACTTGCTGGCGAACCTGGAGAAGATCTAGCTACAAGGTTATGCCTGAAAGTTGTGCGGCAAAAGCCCGAAGAGCCTGCTAGTCTAACGCCATGATTGTCAACAACAGGGACGAGACGGCCATCATGATTGCCAGGCTGCTGCTGCGGCTATTGCCAGTATTGGCGCCTTCCATAACCGTGGCGGAACCACGAGTCCTGGAACTCTATACCTACGAGGCTCCCCCTTACCAGTCGCAAGCACAGGTTCTCGACCAGAGAGTCTCTGTTGCCGGTGAAACCGTGGACACGGTGACCTGCGCCGCCCGCCAGGCCGGGTGGTCTGTCCGGATTCGCCTTACGCCACAGAACCGGGCGCTGCATGAACTCAGGCGCAACATGATAGACGGCTACTTTGCCATCGACGCTTCCACTGACCTGGACACGGCGGCCCGCCGGAGCGACCCGGTCGCCCTTGAGAAATGGTATTTTTTCAGCACCGAAACGCAGCCAAATCCTGAACAGGGACGCATCGGCGTGGTGGATGGCAGTAATGAGCTGGCCTGGCTGGAGTCCGAGGGGCTGAACGATGTTCTCACCGTCACCACCCCGGAACAGCTTTTGGCGTTGCTGAACAGGCGGCGAATCGATGCAGCCCTGATGGACCGCCGCCTGATGGAAGAGCTGGACGGCCCGACCGGGGAATACCTGGAAACCATGCACATGCAGTTCGTGCGCTATGCCCCTCTGTACCTGTACATGAGCCAGGACTTTGTCGCCCGGCATCCCGGATTTCTGACCGCCTTCAACCGGGCCCTGCCAGACTGCCAGAATGGCGCCATCACGTTATCCTCGGCCGAGTACGATCATGCCCTCCACATCGCAGGCAATCTGGTCGAGGACCTGGCTGACCGGGTGAACCTGCAGCAGGCCATTGCCGATGGTCCGGCAATTGAGAAGCTGGGTGAAATCCGTAATATCGATCGACAATGGCGCGCCCGGGCGCTCGACGATCCAACATCGCTGGCCCGGGAAATCCTTGCACTTCCCGCCTCGGAAGCGCTTCGCGCCTGGAAAACGGAAAGAACAGATGTTGTCACCGAAGTCCTTGTGATCAACCGGTCCGGGACGATCGCAGCCATGAGCAGGCTATCATCGGACTTCTGGCAGGGTGACGAACCGAAGTTCACCCGGCTCACGGAAGGCGCTCGCGGAGCCGGCAAGCTCTATATTTCACCAATCCGGTACGATGCCTCCACCGCACGTTTCCAGATCATGGTCAGCGCGCCGGTTGCTCCGGTCACGGGCGGCAAACCATTCGGCGTCGTGGTCCTGGGACTGGATGCGGAAAAAGCCCTCCGGGCCCGCAGCCTCTGACACTATCATGGCGGCCCCACCTCGCAAGCCAGCACCAGCGCCCAGAACTCGGAAAAGTCGTTAACCACCACATCCGGCTTGTCCGGATGTTTGTGGGTGCCCGGAAAGATCTTGTTCAGCCAGGGCTGGTCCCACTGGGCGCCGTTGAAAAACACCGAGGTCATCCCTGCCCGCTTGGCGGCGATCACATCAGTGGTGCTGTCTCCGACATACCAGACACTCGGGTCCGGCGGGTAGTCCAGCTTCTGGACCGCCAGCAGCAACTGGTCCGGATGGGGTTTGCGCAACGGGGTATCGTCACCACACACATCCACATCAAACAGATGGGACCAGCCGGTGCCCTCCACCGCATCCAGCTCGTGTTCGAAGAACTCCCGGTCCCGGTTGGTGATCACCCCGACCTGGATGTTCAGTTTCCTCAGCCCCTCGAGCACATCCCGGACCCTCGACTCAAAGGCCTTAACGGTGCCATAGTGGTTCCGGTAATGGTGGTTGAAAGCCTTGTGGGCGATTTGCTTGGCTTCCTGATCTTCGCCGAACAGCACCTCGAAAATATCCGTCCGGGAGATCTTCCGGTCCGCCTTCACCTTCGGGTGCAGCTTGGCGAATTCACGCACGTAGGACACCAGCCGGGCATCCTCAAGGGTCTTGCTGTCCTCCGGGGCCACCATCCGGTCCATGAGTTCGAGCTTGTGGAAATCCGGCAGCATGTCATCCACCGCGTGGTACATGGCGTCGAGGGTATCGACCAGGGTGGCGTGCCAGTCGAACAGGATCACCGCCGGACGAATCAGCCGGACCACCGCCGGGTGCCAGTCCGGCTCGATTCTGGGCTCCGGGCGCTCCGGTGACGGGAAAGGCCTGGGCCGGACCTCGGCGGGAGCCTGGGCAAAGGCATCCGGCTCCTGGCGTTCCAGCAAGGCCAGCAGATTGAGCAGGTCCTCGAAACTGTCCAGGATCGCCGCCGGGGCATCCCGTTTGGTGAACCAGCTGTCGATGCGATCCTGCTCCCAGCAGGCGCCGTTGTAAAACACGCCAGAGACCCCGGCCTTGTGGGCGGTGAGCATGTCCACGTAGCTGTCACCCACGTACCAGGCCCGGCTGTCCGCCGGCAGCTCCAGCTTTTCCAGGGCTTTGAGGATCACCTGGGGGTCCGGTTTGTATTCGGTGACATCGTCGGCACATACCGTGGCGTCAAACAGGTGCTGCCAGCGGCCTTCGTCCACCGTTTTCAGCTCCTTGTCCAGGAACTCCCGGTTGCGGTTGGTGGATACCGCCAGCCGGATGCCCATGGCCCTCAATGCCGACAGGTATTCATAGGCGCCCGGCTGGAACGGCCTCACCTGGCCAAAATACTTTCGGTACGCGGTGTTGTAGGCCTTGTGGGCGATCAGCTTGGCTTCCTTGTCCTCGCCAAAGATGGCATTGAAGATGTCTGTGCGGGAAACCCGGCGCTCGGCCAGAATCCGGGGATGCAGGCGCCGGAAAATCCGGATGTAGCGCACCAGCCGGGCGTCGTCCGCCGTCCGGCACTGGTCCTCCGGTAACAACCGGTCCACCAGCCCCAGCTCCTCCAGTTGCGGCAACATCTCCTCCATGGCACTGAACATGGCATCATGGGTATCCACGAGGGTGCCGTGCCAATCGAAAATCAGCACCGAAGGGGCCGGTATCGCCTCGTTGAATCGCGCCATCTGGAGTCTCCGCTCTGGAACGGTTTTTACCCTTGCAATCCGGACCGCAGGGGTTAAAACTCATTGTTGAATAACAAAAAAGATAAACCCGGTTGGCTGCGATTGCACACAGAGTGGTTTCCATGCCCGATATTGGCTTCCTGGCCCCTTACGATTTCTCACCCCTGACCATACTCAGTTTCGCGCTGGTACTGGCAGGCTATGGCTATGCCCTGCTGCACATGGAACCCGAGCAACGCCCCGGTTCCGTGCGTATCGTTGCCTTCGTGGTCGGGGTACTGTTGTGCTACGGGGTCATGCAGACCCGCTTCGATTACTATTCCCAGTACATGTTCTTCGTCCACCGGGGCCAGCACCTGATACTGCACCACCTGGGACCGTTTCTGATCGCCCTGTCCAACCCGCTGCCGATTTTCCGTTTCTGGCACGAGCAAATGAGCCCCACCCTTCGCTCCTGGCTGCGGCCGGTGGGCTGGGTATACCGAATCCTGCAACAGCCGGTGATTGCCGCCGTTTTGTTTGTCGGCCTGATCTATTTCTGGCTGTGGCCGCCGATCCACTTTGACGCCATGCTCTCGCGCCAGCTGTACTGGACCATGAACTGGAGCATGCTGCTGGACGGCCTGCTGTTCTGGTGGCTGATGTTCGATCCCCGCTCGCCGGTTCTGACCAACGCACTGGGGTATGGCAAGCGCATCCTGATTCTGGCGGCAGTGGCCATTCCCCAGATGATCCTCGGTGCCTGGATCGTGTTCTCACGGGGCATGGTGTATGACGTCTACGAAGTCTGTGGCCGGGCCTGGCCCATGGCGCCGGAAACCGACCAGTTGCTGGGGGGCCTGCTCACCTGGATTCCGCCGGCGATGATGAGCGTCATCGGTATCCTGCTCATCCTGCGACGGGCCATGCACGAGGACGGCAGAATTGTGAAGCCATCAAGACTGGCGGGAGAGAATTCATGACAAACCGGCTGTTGCCCCTGATCCTGACCGTTTCGGTTCTGGCACTGACAGGCTGCTTTGGAGGCGAGGAGCAGTGGCATGCCAAGGACATCTCCGGCCTGATGCCGGAACTCGAATTCGAACTTGTCGGCACCGGCGGCCAGACCGTCACGCCGAAGGATTCCGCCGGCAACATCCGACTGCTCTACTTCGGTTTCACCTCCTGCCCGGATGTCTGCCCCACCACTCTGACCGATCTGCGCAAGGCCGTGAACCAGTTACCACCGGACTACCGGGACGACGTCACAACACTGTTCGTCAGTGTCGATCCTCAGCGGGACACGCCGGAACGCCTTGGCAGCTATGCCAGTTTCTTCGGCGATCACGTGGTGGGCCTGACTGCCGCGGAGCCGGAACTGCGGGAACTCACCAAACGCTACCGGACCACGTTCGGCTATGACGAGCCGGATGCCGATGGCAATTACAACGTTTCCCACAGCAGCGCGGTCTACGTCTTCGATCGCTCCGGGAAGGCCCGGCTGCTGCTGCGTCCGGGCCTTACAACACAGCAGGTCAGTGAGGACCTTGCGCACCTTGCCTCGGAGTCCCGCAGCTGAAACTTGACCCTGTAGTTACTACAGGCTTTTAACTCCCCGCCAGATCTTCAGACCGGGAGAAAAGGCATGCACAGCCACCATGACCACGGGCACAGCCACGCGAGTCATTTCGATACCCATAGCCGTTCCTTCGCGCTGGCCATCGGGCTCAATATTTCCTTTGTTGTCATTGAGGCCATCTACGGCATGCTTTCCGGCTCACTGGCCCTGCTCGCGGACGCCGGCCACAACCTGAGCGATGTCCTGGGGCTGGTGATGGCCTGGGCAGCAAGCTGGCTGGCCACCCGCAAAGCCACCAACCGGAACACCTACGGCCTGAAGAAATCCACCATTCTTGCCGCATTGTTCAACGCCCTGTTCCTGATTGCGGCAGTCGGCGGCATTGCCTGGGAAGCCATCCGTCGTTTCAGTGAGCCGGCGGAGGTGGCGGGCATGACCGTGATTGTTGTCGCCGGGATCGGGGTGCTGATCAACGGCATTACCATGATGCTGTTCATGAAAGGCCAGGAGGGCGACCTCAATATCCGGGGCGCCTTCCTGCACATGGCGGCAGACACCGCCGTTTCCGTCGGTGTGGTACTTGCCGGTCTGATCATCATGTACACCGGAGCAAACTGGATTGATCCGGTTGTCAGCCTGGTGATTGCCGCCGTCATCTTCATCGGCACCTGGCAGTTGCTAAAGGACTCCCTGAACCTGGCAATGGATGCGGTACCCCGCAACATTGACCCTGAAAAGGTCTACGACAGCCTGATCCGACTACCCGGCGTCGAGTCGGTTCATCACCTGCACATCTGGGGCCTGAGCACGACTGAAAACGCTCTCACCGTGCATCTGGTAAAGCCGGAGCCGCACGATGATGACGCGGTGCTCGAGCAGGCCACCGAAATGCTGGAAGACGAATTCAATATCCAGCATGTCACCATCCAGTGGGAGCGGGTCGCCAGTATGTGTCCCAACATGGCCTATTGCTGAGCAAAGGCTGATCCCCGTGTGCCTTACCGGCGTAATAGAGGCGAAATGCCCAACCGGAAACAACTGGTGAGTCACAAGAAACCCAACCTGCCAACCAAAACCTGCCCGGTGTGCCAGCGCCCGTTCGCCTGGCGCCGGAAATGGTCCCGGGACTGGGAGAGCGTGCGTTATTGCAGCGAGCGCTGTCGCCGCGCCGGGAGGCATCGATCATGACCACGGTGGTGTGGTTCAAACGCGACCTGAGAACCCGTGATCACGGCCCTCTGGCGGCCGCGGCAGCCGTGGGGGAGCCGGTGTTGCCGCTGTTTGTCATTGAGCCGGGTTACTGGCAACTGCCGGATACCTCGGCACGTCAATGGAGCTTTATCGACGACTCCCTAAGTGACCTGAAACGGCAGCTGCGAAAGCTGGGCTCGGAGCTCATTGTCCATAGTGGTACGGTCACGGAAATACTCGAGCGACTGCGTAAAAGCGTTGGCGTGAGCCGGGTCTTTTGCCACCAGGAAACCGGCGGGAAATGGACGTTTGAGCGCGACCGGTCCGTCATTGCCTGGTGTGACAGCAATAACGTCGAGTTCCGGGAGTGGCAGCAGTTCGGGGTAGTACGCCGGTTGCAGGATCGGGACCGGTGGGACGACGAATGGTCCCGGGTAATGAAAGCCGGAGTCCAGGAAGCGCCGACCCAGCTGCCGCCATTGCCGGAACGAGTCCATGCGCCCGCTTCCTGGTACCCCCCGGAGGCGGCCTGCAACCAGGCCTGCCCGGATCGACAGGCCGGCGGCAGTGTCCGGGGAGAGAAGCTACTGGCATCGTTCCTGGATCGCCGGTGTGTGGGCTACCAGTACAACATCTCCAGCCCGGTAACCGCGGTCCGGGCCTGCTCACGGCTGAGTCCGCATATTGCCTACGGCACCATCAGCCTGAGGGAGATCTATCAGCAAGCCAGGGCCACCGGCCAGCATCGCAATACCCTGCCCCGCAAGCAGCGTAGCCTGACCAGCTTCCGTTCCCGGCTGCACTGGCATTGTCATTTCATCCAGAAACTGGAAGACGAGCCGGAACTGGAATTCCGGGCCATGCACCGGGAGCTGGAAAAACTGAAAAACGGGCCCAATAATTCCGAGCGCCTGCAACGCTGGCAGGAAGGCCAGACCGGCTGGCCGCTGGTGGACGCCTGCATGCGTTCCCTGCACCACACCGGCTGGATCAATTTCCGCATGCGGGCGATGCTGATGGCCGTGGCCAGCTACCAGTTATGGCTGCACTGGCGCGAGCCGGCCCTGCATCTGGCCCGGCAGTTCACGGATTTCGAGCCGGGTATCCACTATCCCCAGGCGCAGATGCAATCCGGCCTGACCGGCATCAACGCCCTGCGCATTTATAACCCGGTCCTCCAGAGCCAGAAACTGGACCCGGACGGCGAATTCATTCGCCGCTGGCTGCCGGAGCTGGCCGGCGTGCCGGCAGAAATGATCCACACCCCCTGGCTAATGACCCCGACACAGAAGCAACGGTTCGGAGGCAATACCTACATCAGCCCGGTGTGCGACCACGAACAGGCGGCGCGGGCCGCACGCAAGGCGATCGGCGAGTTCCGGAAACAGCACGTGAGCCGGGCCGAAACCGAACGGGTCCTGCAACGCCACGGCAGTCGCAAGGGACCGGTCCAGAAACGGCCGAAGCTGCCCTCGGACCAGAGCCAGCCGGACCAGTTGTCGCTGTTTGACTGATCAATCGCTTTCCTCGTTCTTTGGCTCCGGCTCGGCTTTCTCCTGCGACGGCAACACCAGCACCGGGCACGGCGCGTTCACCGAGACATACTCCACGGTGGCCCGGCGCAGGGGCCAGTGGCCGCTGCTGCCGCGGGAGACCAGGATCATCAGGTCGGCGCACAGCTGCCCGGCCAGGGCCACCAGCTTGTCACCGGCGGTGCCCGCCACCACATGAAAGCTGGCGTTACGATTCAGGGGCAGGTATTTGCGGGCGAGCAGATCCAGCATCTCGCGTACCTCCGCCTCTTTCTCCTCCGGCGCTTCCTCCGTCACATGAGGAAAAAAGCCACCACCGCCCGGGCTATAGACACTGGCCAGGTGCAGCTCACCATCCTCGGCCAGCAGATCCACCGCGGCCTCCAGGGCGCGCTTGCCCTCGCCGTCGTCTTCCGGATCAATGGCGATCAACAGCTTCCGATACATACTCGTTCTCCTGTTTGGTTTCGGCGGTGGCCTCCACTTCCGGGAAGGCTCTTCCCTGTACCAGGGCTTCCACGCTGTAACCACGGTAATCCGCTCTCAGAGCCCGGAACAGTGATACAGCCATGAAGATCAGCAAAATGCAGAAAGGCAGGCCCAGGGAGGTAATGACGTTTTGCAGGGCATCCAGCCCGCCGGCCAGCAACAGCGTCGCGGCAATCACACCCTGCGCCGCCGCCCAGAAAATCCGTTGGCGCACCAGGGAGGGCTGATCGTCCCGGCGGGTCAGCAGATCAATGACCAGGGAGGCGGAATCCGAGGAGGTGGTAAAGAAGATCACGATAATCACCACACTCAGCGCCGATGCCACTTCCGCCAGCGGGAAGGCCTCGAGAAACGCGAAAATGGCGACGGAGGGGTCCTGCTGCACCTGGTCCGCCAGCGCCACCACGCCGTTCATCTCGACCTGGATGGCAGACAAGCCGAAGATCCCGAACCACACCAGCGTAAAAGCGGAGGGGGCAAACAGGACGCCGGCGACAAATTCCCGGATGGTCCGGCCCCGCGAGATCCGGGCGATGAAGATGCCGACATAAGGCGCCCAGGAGATGGTCCAGGCCCAATAGAACAGGGTCCACTGACGTTGCCAGTCGGTCTCCTTGAAGGTTTCGGTCCAGAAAGCCAGCCAGGGCAAGGCATCGAAGTAATCGCCCACGCTCTGCACCATGCCTTCGGCAATAAATACGGTTGGCCCAACCGCAAGTACGAACGCGAGCAGGACCAAGGCCAGCAGGATGTTGAGCTGGGACAGCCGGCGCACTCCCTTGTCCAGACCCAGGGCCACGGAGGTTGCGGCGATACTGGCGATTACGGCAATCAGGATAACCTGCACCAGTCCCGTGGAGGGCACGCCAAACAGGTAATTCAGCCCGCTGTTGAGCTGCAGCGTCCCAAGCCCCAGCGAGGTGGCCACGCCAAACAGGGTACCGAGCACGGCGATCACGTCCACTGCCCAGCCCCAGGGACCAAACGCCTTCTCACCAAGGATGGGGTAAAAAAGACTACTGATGCGCATGGGCAGGTTGTGCCGGTAGGCAAAATACCCGATCGCCAGGCCCGGCATGGCAAAGATGGTCCAGGTATGCAGCCCGAAGTGGTACAGCGCCACCGTCATGGCATCACTGGCGGCCCGCTCGGAACCCGGCTGCACTCCTTCGAAAGGTGGATTGGCAAAGTGGGAAACCGGTTCCGCCACACCCCAGAACATCAGGATGGTGCCGATACCGGCCGCGAACAGCATGGTGAACCAGGTCAGGTTCGAGTAGTCCGGCCGGCTGTCGTCGCCGCCAAGCCGGATGGTGCCGTAACGGCTGACCGCGAGGCCCAGCAGGAACACCAGCAGGGAGGTGACCGCAAGGATGTAGAACCAGCCAAGGTTGCGGGCCACCCAGCCGGTCAGCAGGCCGAAATACTCGGCCACCGCCTGATCAAAGGGCACCGCCAGGGCAACAAACAGCGTGGCCACCCCGGCAGAAGTGAAAAATACTCCCGGTATTGTCTGCAGTCCCAATCGACGTTGCAGCCGTTCCAGCACGCAAGCCTCCGCATCCGAAAATCGAAAAAGATGCTTTTCAACCTAGCACAGCTGTCAAGCCGATTGGGGGACCGGGATCAATTTACCTCAATTACTGTTGCTGTTCAGCTGCCGTTGATGCTGCAGCATCTGCTCCATCATCAACTGCATCTGGTCCATGCGTTGCTCCATGAACTGCAAACGCTGATCGGGTGACATGCCAACGGCATTGCCTTGGCGATTACCCTGGCCAGGCTGATTGTTCATCATGCCCTGCCCCTGGTTACCGCTCATCATCCCGCCGGCGCCTCCCATCATGCCCGGGCCCATCATGCCCCGGTGCATCAACTCCATCTGGTCTTCCATGGCCTCCCAGTGGTTTTCGAGGAATCGCTGACGCTCCTCGGGTGAACCGGCCCCGGGCATCTGCTGCATGAATCCGTTCATGCGCGACCAGTTCTGCTGCATTTGTTGCATCTGGTCCTGGTCCATCATCATGCCGGGACCATGGCCCTGCCAGTTACCCTGCTCGCCATGAGCAAACGCCCAGAAAGGAGCGGCCGCCAGAATGGTGCATGCTGCAAACTTCTTTATTGAAACCATCTTCATTCTCCATCACGCGGGTTCAAAACACTCACCCCCATTTAACGCTCAAGACCTGAATTCAAACTGAATTTCCTGATGCAAACCGAGTCGGATTTTGACCCCAATCAATTCCCTGACAATCCAGGCCAACGAGGATACCAAACCGCCTTACCACAGCCGCCAGAGCCACAAAACAGGCGATACTGATGACAGCTCTGATGGCGAGGGACGCCCAGAAGCCAAACCTCGGCAGAATGTATGGGAAAGCCAGATCATGGGAACATTTATTCGTTTTAATTCCTGAAAAACTGGACGGGAATGGTATTCTCTCTCCACACATCATTCCAACACTCTGTTGCGTGGGAAAGCACGCACAGGGCCTGTGTTCACAAGCTGAGTTTTATGATTACGGCCATCCACCGTAAAAAAGGGATTCCGGTTATTGTCATGCTGATCGCCCTGATCGGCATGACGTTCTCGGTCATGGGAGAAACCTCATCCCATGGAGTCTCGAAACTGACTGAAGCCGACGTTCTGCCTTCGGGAGATCACTCTCACAGTCACGATTATCACAGCTACAGCCTGCAAGATCAGCAAGACCACCATTCCCACCATGACTCCGGCAACCACTCCCACGAGTCCGCAGACCGACTCACCATGCCGGTGTTCTTCAATCTGAGCCTTTCACTTCGGCGCCCTGTTCCTTTTGCCGGAGAGGATCCCCGTAGTTTTCGTTACCGGCTCGACCGCCCGCCGAAACCCTTCGCGGTTGCCTGAGTCCTGCTGCCTGAGCAGCTGAACGAAAACACATTCTACGGAGTCATTATGCTGTCAACTTTGCTTGGCAAACCTCGCCATTGGGCGCGTGTTGCCGCCGGGGGAGCTCGCTTTTTATGGATACTCCTGACACTGGGCCTGCTCGGCCTCAGCGCTGATGCGTTGGCCCATGCCGTCGCCCAGGGCGACAAGGGGTACATTCAGGAGATTACCGGCATAAACCTGATCGCTTTCACCTACCTCGGTGCCAAACACATGGTCACCGGTTATGACCACCTGCTGTTTCTGCTGGGTGTCATTTTCTTCCTGTATCGCATGCAACATATCGCAATCTACGTGAGCCTGTTTGCGCTGGGGCATTCCACCACGATGCTGCTGGGGGTGTACTTCAATATCGGCATCAACAGCTACATCATCGATGCGATTATCGGCCTGTCGATCGTGTACAAGGCACTGGATAACATCGGCGCCTATCAACGCTGGTTTGGATTTCAGCCAAACACCAAGGCCGCCACGCTCATTTTCGGTTTTTTCCATGGCTTTGGGTTGTCCACCAAGATCCTCGAGTACGACATCTCGCCGGACGGGCTAATTCCGAATCTTCTCGCTTTCAACGTAGGCGTGGAAATCGGACAGCTCATCGCCCTGACCATGATCCTGATTGCCATCAACTTCTGGCGCAAAACCGACGGCTTTTTCCGTTACGCCTACACCGCGAATGTGGCCATGATGAGTGCAGGCTTTCTGCTCTTTGGCTATCAGCTCACCGGTTACTTTGTCGCCTGATTCTGGAGATTCGTTATGTACAACACCGATATACCCAACCGTGAAGAACTGCCCAGCGCCGGCAAACTGATTCGATCAACCATCATCGCTGCCATTGTGGCGCTAGTATTGCTGGTCACCGTAGTCATGCCTGCAGAGTACGCTCTGGACCCGACCGGCGCAGGTCGACTACTGGGATTAACTGAAATGGGCGAAATCAAGGAACAGCTGGCCGAAGAGGCCGCTGCTGACGAGGCTGCCCAGATGGTTGCCGTAAAGTCTTCGGGGGATCAAGAGGCACCGCAAGTTGCAGAACCCGTCATGGCTGAGGCTATCGAGGAAGCGGCCTCTGCTCAAGAACCAGAGGTTACGACTAGTGAGCCAAAGCCCACGCTTGAACCAGAAGCGGTGGAACCGCAATGGCAGGATGAAGTGCGCGTGGTTCTGACACCGGGTGAGGGAACCGAATTCAAACTCACTATGGAAAAAGGTGCTTCGGCCCGGTTCTCCTGGGTATCTGAAGGTGGCCCGATCAATTACGACACCCACGGCGATGGCAGTGGCCAGTCAATTTCTTACGAGAAGGGCCGAGGCGTTCCTGAGGATGAAGGCAGGCTTGTGGCTGCGTTCACTGGTAACCACGGTTGGTTCTTCCGGAACCGGAACGATAACGACATTACC
This sequence comes from Marinobacter pelagius, assembly GCF_900114925.1. Classification (GTDB taxonomy): domain Bacteria; phylum Pseudomonadota; class Gammaproteobacteria; order Pseudomonadales; family Oleiphilaceae; genus Marinobacter; species Marinobacter pelagius. Next base: position 478,000 of record NZ_FOUR01000003.1, read on the forward strand.
CTGGTGCTTCGTACCCGCGGTGAATATGGGGAATTAAAGAAAATACTGTGATCGGCCAGGCATGAAGCTCGACCATTAGTCAGCTTCATGCCTGCAACACCACTTCACACTTAAAACATTTTATCACTCTTTCAAACTCCGAATTTAGCGGAGAGAGAGGGGCACGTGGCGATCGGTCAGATCGCCTCGACAACCTCAGACAGCATGTCACGGACTTTCCCCGCAACCTGTTTGAGTTCGTCATTATCAATGGCCGTCATGGACGCCACAGGATCAATGGCACTGACCTCCACGCCGTCCGGAACTTCCCTGAGGATCACGTTGCACGGCAGCATGGCACCGACGCGGGGTTCCACGCCAATGGCTTCCCAGGCCATACCGGGATTACAGGCCCCCAGAATCCGGTAGGCAGACATGTCTTTATCGAGCTTTTTCTTCATGGTGGCTTTGACGTCGATCTCGGTCAGCACGCCGAAGCCGTGGTCCCCCAGGGCCTGCCGCGCTCTCTGGTCCACATCCTCAAAATCGACATTCTTGATGAGACGGTTGATCGTGTATGACATGGTTATCTCCTGTGAGAGAAAAGTTCAGTGGTCCGGTCCGAGCCTGACCACTCGCAAACGCAGCGCGTTGACAATCACGCTGACTGAAGACAGCGACATCGCCGCCGCTGCGAAAATCGGGGACAGCAGGATGCCCGCAAACGGATACAACACCCCGGCGGCGATCGGCACGCCGGCAGAGTTGTAGATAAAGGCAAAAAACAGGTTCTGCCGGATGTTGCGCATGGTCGCCAGAGACAGCCGGCGGGCTTCCACAATGCCCATCAGGTCGCCCCGAAGCAGTGTAATACCGGCGCTTTCGATCGCGACATCCGTACCTGTGCCCATGGCCACACCCACATCCGCCGTTGCCAGTGCGGGTGCGTCGTTTACGCCATCGCCGGCCATAACCACAATACGGCCTTCGTCTTTCAGGCGCTGAACGATCTTGCCCTTGTCCTCCGGCAGGACTTCCGCCTCCACTTCGTCAATGTGCAGTTTGCGGGCAACGGCCTCAGCCGATGTGCGGTTATCGCCGGTCAGCATGACAACCCGGATGCCATCCTTCTGGAGTGCCGTTATGGCCGCTTCGGTGGTTTCTTTCACCGGATCGGCAATGGCAAGCAACCCACAAATCTTTCCGTCAACGGCTGCGAAAATCACCGTGGCCCCGTCCCTTCTGAGCTCGTCGGCTTCAGACTCAAAATCCGAGGTATCGACGCCTTCGGATTCCATCAACAGCCGGTTGCCAATCAGTACCTGCTGGCCATCGATCTTCCCGGTCACGCCTTTGCCGTTGGGGGAATCGAAACCCTCAGCATCGGGCAGCGTCAGGTCCATGGTCCTGGCTTTGTCGAGAATGGCATGAGCCAGCGGGTGTTCACTGCCCTTCTCCAGGCCGCCGGCAAACCGCATGAGCTCTTCCTCGCTGAACCCGTCCCCGACAACCAGTCGCGTTACCTGGGGCTTGCCTTCGGTCAGGGTGCCGGTCTTGTCCACCACAACCGTATCCACCTTTTCCATGCGCTCCAGGGATTCAGCATCGCGAATCAGCACGCCGCTTTGGGCGCCACGGCCAACGCCGACCATGATCGACATGGGCGTGGCCAGACCCAGGGCACAGGGGCAGGCAATGATCAGCACACTCACCGCAGCAATCAGCCCGAATGCCATGGGCGGCGTGGGCCCGAAGACGGACCAGACGATGAAGGCGATAATGGCGACCAGGATCACGGCCGGCACAAAATAGCCCGCGACCTTGTCGGCCAGGCCCTGAATGGGCGCGCGGCTGCGCTGGGCGCTGGCCACCATCTGCACAATCTGGGACAACATGGTGTCTCGGCCAACCTTGTCCGCCCGCATGATAAAGCTGCCCTGCTCATTGATACTGCCGCCGATCACCTGATCGCCCGATTTCTTGCTGACCGCCAGCGGCTCACCGGTGACCATGGATTCGTCCACGTTGGAGCTGCCCTCAAGCACCTCTCCGTCGAGCGGCACCTTATCGCCTGGGCGCACCCGCAAACGGTCACCCACCTTGACCTGGTCCAGTGAGACGTCGGACTCACCGCCGTTCTCGTCCAGCTTCCTCGCCGTCGCGGGCGCCAAATCCAACAAGGCCTTGATGGCGCCCGAGGTTTTTTCCCGGGCACGGAGTTCCAGCACCTGCCCCAACAACACCAGCACTACGATGACAGCGGACGCCTCGAAATAGACGGCCACCGAGCCGCCCTCCTGTCTGAACGCATCCGGGAAAACCTGAGGTGCAAGGGTCGCCACCAGGCTATAGATCAACGCCACGCCGGTACCAATGGCAATCAACGTGAACATATTCAGGTTACGACTGACCACGGACTTCCAGCCCCGGACAAAGAACGGCCAGCCACACCAGAGAACAACCGGCGTTGCCAGTACCAACTGGATCCAGTTGGATAGCTGAGGGGCGACAATGTGATCGAGCCCGGTCAGGTGCCCGCCCATTTCAAGCACCAGCACCGGCAGAGTCAGAACCAGTCCGATCCAGAACCGGCGGGTCATGTCCGTAAGCTCTGCGGATGGCCCATCATCCAGGCTCACCTGCTCAGGCTCCAGCGCCATACCACAGATCGGGCAGTCTCCCGGTCCCTGCTGGCGAATTTCGGGATGCATCGGGCAGGTGTAGATGGTGCCCGGCGGCACGGCCTCGTCCTGTTGCGGTTGCCCGCCGAGGTAGTGTTCGGGATCCTCGTCAAATTTCGACTGGCAGCGTGACGAGCAAAAGTACCAGGTTTTTCCACCGTGCTGGCTTCGATGCTCAGCCGTGTGGGGGTCTACGGACATTCCGCAAACCGGGTCCTTGGCGAGGTGCTCTCCATTTTCTCCTTCACCGTGGTGAGCATGGTGAGCGTGGTGGTGCTCAGGCATCCGGCCCCCCTTGTTTATCCGTGGGCCATTCAGAAAACGCAATAAAGTAAAGCAGGAAAAGATTAACCACTGGAATCAGGATCAGAATGCCCATCCAGCCCGGATATCCCGTGCGCTGGCAAATGCGCCAGGCCGGTATGACAACGACAATGCCGATTACCAGCATCCACAGCCAGTGCCCGGCCCACATCGTGTTATAAAACATGGTATTACCAAACGCTCCATTTCCCATCATGGCACTGATCTCCAGATCGATAACGTATTAATGGTGATGATGCACCTGAGTGCTCTCGTGCCCGGATTCGCCGGTGCGTGCGAACCTTGTCAGGAAGACCTGTTCGGCAATGGCGATCACCACCATCGCGGTCACGGCCACACCGATCACAAAGGGGTCGGTGTTCAGTTTCACCCAGACAAAGCCACCAAGCGCCAGCATATCCAGAATGATCGCCGTCGCCGGCACCCATGCGCTTGCCTTCACATCTGCCCGCAGATAGCGAAGCACGCCCCAGTGAATGGCAATGTCCATGACCAGGTAGAAGACGATCCCCAGGGCCGCAATGCGGGAAAGATCAAAAAACGCCGTGAGGACCAGCCCCAGAACCACAGTGTAGACCAGCGTGTGCTTCTGGATGGTTCCCGGCATGCCGAAATGACTGTGGGGCACCAGCTTCATCTCGGTCAGCATGGCCAACATGCGCGAGACAGCGAAGATACTGGCCAGAATGCCACCCGCCGTGGCCATCATGGCGATGGCAACCGTGAACCAGACGCCATACTCCCCCAGTGCCGGGCGTGCGGCTGCGGCAAGGGAGTAGTCCCGGGTCTCAATGATTTCGGCCAGTGAAAGATTGCTGGCAACGGCAAAACCAACCAGGGTGTAGATCACCACACAGGCTGCAATGGAGATAACGATAGCGCGCCCTACGTTCCGGTGCGGATCTTTCACTTCGGAGCCACTGTTGGTGATCGTGGTGAAGCCCTTGAAGGCCAGTATCCCGAGCGCGGTGCCCCCCAGGAAGTTACCAACCGTTCCCGCTTCTCCCGGTGCCGAGAAATCAACCGAAATGCTGTCGGCGATCCAGACACCCACCAGCCCGAAAACCAGTATCCCCCCGATTTTCAGAATGCCGATGAAGGAGGCCACTCCCTGGATCATCTGGTTACCCAGCAGGTTGATCAGAAAAGCCCCCAGGATCAGCGATACGCCGAGAATGGGTACCATGCGCCCGCTCTCGTCGCCACCGAACAGCTGCATGGTATAGGAACCAAACGTTCGGGCCAGAAAACTCTGGGCGATCACCATCGAGAAATACATCAGCAAGGCGTTGAAGGCGGTCGGCAAGTGGTTCCCGTAGGCCTTGTGCAGATACATACCGATGCCTCCCGCAGATGGCCAGGCATTGGAGATCTTGATATAGGAGTAAGCACTGAAGGCCACGATGACGGCAGCCGCCAGGAAAGCCAGAGGGAAAAGCACACCTGTCATCTGAGCCATCTGGCCAGTCAGTGCGAAAATACCGGCGCCAATCATGACGCCGGTCCCCAGCATCACGGTCCCCGGAAGAGTGAGACTTCCCTCCTGATAGTGGGAGGTTCTGTCCTGTTCACTGCCCATTCAGTCTCCTGTTATTCACGATTCTATTTGCGCTTCATGGGAGGGATCTTTGAACAACAGAACGGTTCATGGTTGGCATTGGCCCGTACGTTGTCATCGGTAAACCGGTACCAGGCCAGTTTCCTCCGCGTCCACCAACCACTCGCAAGCAGCCCCCCATAGCCCGCAATCAGGTCCAGCAATTCATCGGTGGACCAGTGGGTCCCATCATAGGTGACCATCAGCCGGTTGCCTGGCTTGCGCTCGGCAAAGTCCACGCAGGGGTGGTGATTCAGTTCGTGAATGAAATCCTCCCACTGGCTCTCTCCCAGACCCTCAACGGTCAGTTTCCTGTGTAGAAGGAAGGCCTCATGGCTGGTTGCTTTGTGAGCCTTGGTCATGGCTGTTACCTCCCGACCTGTTTGCTTTTCACTCCCATCACAACATCCGAAGCTGAATTGCGGCTGAAAATCACGGAGCTCAACTGCCTTCAGTTGACTCACATCAATCCTCGGGGCAACAAAAAACAGGCCGAGGGGAAACCCCGGCCCGTTTAATGAGAGCGTAAGCTGCGGGTTCAGAACGAGACCCTGGCTCCGATAACGGCGAACCAGTCCTCGGTGCCTGCGCCCTCCGCTCTCGCAAGGTCGGCAGTGTCGCCATACTTGCGCTCGTGGACCACGCCCAGGTAGGGCGAGAAGGAGCGGTCAATCAGGTCATAGCTCAATCGGAGCCCGGTTTCTGTAGAAACCAGCCCCTTGCCCACACCAATTTCCCGGTCTTCACTGAAGGCAACGGTGGCATCCAGCGCAGCGGACAGGATCAGGTGGTTGGTGAACAGCAGTTCATACTCGGCATCAAACTCCGCCGAGGTATCGCCCTCGTCACTGACATACAGGCTGGCATCAACCTCGAACCAGTGCGGAGCCAGGCCGGTCAGCCCCAGCACCCCATAGGTACGATCCGGGCCTTCCGGGGTATCGAAGCGGACACCGGCCTTGGCGTCAAAGAAGTCGGAAACCGGCGTCTGCAGGAGCAACTGGTTTTCCAGCTTCTCGTAAGCCTCTTCCTCGATCGCGTACTCACCCTTGGACTGCCAGCGGAACTTGAGTTCGTCGGTACCGTAGAAGGCATCGCCGTTCCAGACTCCCAATTCCTCGTCATCGTCGCTGTAGCGGTACTCAAGCTCTTCGAACTGAACGCCCCAAAGGGTCAGTGCGTCCTTGCGGCTGGTGTCGTCCTGCGGCATATCGCTGCCCAACGCCGGTAGCGATGGCAAAGTCAGCGCCAGGGCAAATGCAGACAGGGTCAGAGTCTTCATGCGTCACCTCCGTCCTTTGCAACTTCAGCGCCGGCGGTGTTGCCCTGATCCGGACCACCCTCGACCACGACCTTGCGGAACATACCCGACGCGGCGTGGTAAGAAAGATGACAGTGGAAAGCCCACTGGCCCGGTGCATCCACTTCGGTTTCCATGTAGACCGTCGTGCCCGGTTGAACACTGATGACGTGCTTGACCGGGTTCCACTCCCCGGCCCCGACATCCAGGATCGACCACATGCCGTGCAGATGCATGGGGTGGGTCATCATGGTTTCGTTGACGAACTTGAACCGGACCCGCTCTCCGTACTGGAGCCTCAGCGGCTCTGCGTCCTCGTATTTGACGCCGTTGATACTCCAGGTGTAACGCTCCATATTGCCGGTCAGACGAAGCTCGATTTCACGTGTGGGCTCGCGCTCCTCATACAGTGGCTTCTGTGCCCGCAAATCGGCGTAAGAGAGAAACTTTCCACCATTCGCTGCCACCGGGACCAGGCCACTGCCCTCGGCATAGAAAGGATCGCTGGCACCTCCCTCGGACATGATCATGGCGCCGTGATCCATGCCGGAATGGTCCATTCCCGCCATCGAGTCACTGGCGTCAGCGGCCATTCCGGAGTCGTCCTTCATACCATCCGGGTCCATTTCGCCCTGGTTCATGTCGCTGTGATCCATTCCAGCGGAGGCATCAGCGCCGGTCATATCACCATGGTCCATACCATGCATGCCACTCATATCCGCCATGGTCAGCAAGGGCGCCTCCCGCAATCCGGGAACGGGCCCTTCCATGCCTTCCTCGGGCGCCAGTGTGGCTCGGGCATAGCCCGACCGCCCCATGGATTCGGCGAAGATGGTGTACGCCTCGGCGGTTTTTGGCCGGACAATCACATCGTATGTTTCTGCCACACCGATGCGGAACTCGTCCACGTTAACCGGCTGCACGTTATTGCCGTCAGCCTGCACCACGGTCATCTCCAGGCCCGGAATCCGGATATCGAAGTACGCCATGGCAGACGAATTGATGAATCGGAGGCGGATGCGCTCGCCCGGTTCGAACAGCCCGGTCCAGTTCTGTTCGGGCCCCTTGCCATTGATCAGGCCGGTAAAGCCCTGAACGTCTTCCACATCGGCCTTCATCATGCGCATGTCGCCCCAGGCCAGACGGTCCTGCAGGGCGGTCATGAAACCGTGCTTAGAGATATCGGCAAAGAAATCCCCGACCGTCTGCTGCTGACGGTTGTAGTAATCCGGCATCATCTTCAGGTTACGCATGACCCGGTTGGCATCGTGCGGGTGTTTGTCGGTGAGCTGGACCACATAGTCCCGGTCGTACCGGAAGGGCTCGCGCCCCTCGGGTTCGATCACGATTGCACCATAGGCGCCGTTGGGCTCCTGAAAACCGGAATGGCTGTGGAACCAGTAGGTGCCGCTCTGCACGATGGGAAACTCGTACGTGAACGTCTCACCGGGCTGGATACCCTCAAAGCTGATACCCGGCACACCATCCTGCTCGAACGGCAGGATCAGTCCGTGCCAGTGAATGGAGGTCGGCTCATCCAGATTATTGGTGACATTGATCGTCACGCTCTCCCCTTCCTTGAACCTGAGTACCGGTCCGGGAGAGGCTCCGTTGTAGCCGATGCCCTCTTTCACAAAGTCACCGGTGTCGATCATCACGCGGTCCACGGTGAGGCTGTACTCACCGGCAGCGGCCATCACAGGCATAAGGAGCCCGAGGGCCCCTGCCATAAGGGCGTTTTTCATGTGTTGGTTACTCCTGGAATACTGCAACGGGAGCACCGGAAAAGTGGTGCTCCCTTCTTATCGTCCTCGGGCGGGATCAGTCTGCGCGGGCCTGGGTGTCGGCTGCGGAATCGAAGTTCACGTCACCGTACATTCCGGACTGGTAATGGCCAGGGATATTGCAGGCGAATTCCATGTTGGTCTTGCTGCTGAAGGTCCAGATGATTTCCTTCTTCTGGCCCGGCTCGAGCAGTATGCTGTTGGGATCATCATGCTTCATGGTTTGGCCGTTACCCATATCCATATTCATCATATCCTCATTGAGCTTATCCCCCTGAATTACGCCGTGTTCGACCATCATTTTCATTTCATCCTGATGGGCCTCATGCATTTCAGGGGTGCCGATATTGAACTCATGTACCAGTCTGCCCTTGTTCTCGATCACGAAACGCACGGTCTCGCCACGGGCCACCTCGATGGCTTCGGGTTCGTAATAGTTGTCGTGCATTTCCACCTGGATGGTGCGGGAAACATCGCCTGCATTTCCGGGCTCACCAATGCTGCTTCCGTGGCCACCACCATGACTGCCTGCGGCAAATGTGGTTGCGGTCATCGACATGGCCGCAGCCGCAACAAAAAGCTTTGATGCATTCATCCCATTTTCTCCTGTGAAATAATGTGCGTTGGAACGCGGGTCGGCTCACTCTGAAACTTGAGCAATGCCAAGAAACGATTGATACCATCTCGCACAAACCTGAATCCTTTCTGAAAATGACCAACAATTTAGAGTTCAGGCTGAATTCAGGTAAGTCAGTGACACTGACGCGGCCGACAAGACGCCGATAAGGAACAGAACCATGCGCCTACTGCTTGTTGAAGATGACCGCTTGCTGGCCGATGGCCTGGCCCGCCAGCTTGAAAAAGCGGGCTTCAGTGTGGATACCACCGCCATGGCCCGGGAGGCTGTCGTGCTGGGAGAGCAGGAGGATTACCGGGCGGTGGTTCTGGATCTTGGGTTGCCCGACGGCAGCGGTCTGGATGTTTTGAGACAATGGCGGGCGAACCAGATCAACCTACCGGTCCTGATTCTGACCGCCAGGGGAGGCTGGCAGGACAGGGTAAATGGTCTGAAGGCCGGCGCGGACGATTACCTGGCCAAACCCTTCCAGACCGAAGAGCTGATCGCCCGCCTCAACGCCATTGTCCGCCGCAGTGAAGGCAGGGTTCACTCGGTGGTGAAAGCGGGCCGGTTCGAGCTGGATGAGAATCGCCAGAGCCTGAAACTGGCCGATGGCACCGAGCATACCCTGACCGGCACCGAGTTCCGCCTGCTCCGCTGCCTGATGAGCCGCCCCCGGCATGTGTTTTCCAAGGAACAGTTGATGGAGCAGCTTTACAACCTCAACGACAGCCCCAGCGAGAATGTGATCGAGGCTTACATCCGGCGCCTGAGGAAACTGGTGGGCCCGGACACCATCGCAACGCGACGGGGCCAGGGTTACCTGTTCAATGACACTGTTTAAGAAACCGGTGTCCGTGAAGGGCACCCTGCTCGTCCTGCTGTTACCGGCCGGCATCGGCCTGATGGCTCTGGCCTGGCTGGTACACGGGCTATTACTGGACCGGATGGCAAGGGAATTCGTTGAAAGCCGACTGAAGGACGAGGTCGCGTTCCTTGAACACCAGATCCGGGAATCCGGCGGTCGCATCGACACGCTCCAGACCGGCGACTATTTCCAGGAAGTCTTTCACCATTCCTTTGCCATCCAGTCCCCCGACCGAACCCTCATTTCCCCGGAATCCTGGACGCCTCTGCTGATGCCCCTGCTCGAGTCCGGGCCGGACGGTGCCACTCAGGTCGATAGCAGAGGGAGTGGCGACAGCCCCTCCAGCATCCTGGCCTACAGGGAGTCGTTCCAGGTTGGCGACACACCCATTGTGGTGATTGTCTCCGAAGATCTGGGCGCCCTGAAACGGAGCCAGGCCGAGCTGCATGCGTGGACCGCCATCGTCTCAATTCTTCTGATCGTGCTGCTCGTTGCGGTGATCTGGCTGGGCATCACCCTGTCCATGCGGCCCGTAGTGACCCTCAAGGCTGCCCTGAAGAGGCTTCAGGATGGCGAAATCTCCCGTATTGCCGTTCAGGCCCCGGAGGAGTTCCAGCCCCTGGTGCAACAGCTCAACCAATTGCTCGATTCCCTCGACCAGCGACTGGAACGCTCCCGGGACGCGCTGGCGAACCTGTCGCACAGCGTCAAAACCCCCATCGCGGCAACCCGGCAGATACTGGAGGATACCAGCCGCCCGCTGGACGCCCCCATCAGACACGAAATGGCAACCAGACTCGGGGATATCGACAAACAGCTTGAAGCGGAAATGCGCCGGAGCCGGTTTGCCGGCCCTCAGGCGGGGAAAAGCGCCTACCCGGTCAAGCAGGCACGGGATCTTCTCTGGATGCTGGGCAGGCTCTATCCGGAAAAATCCTTCGAATTGTCTTCCGAGTTGATGGAGGAACGGCGTTGGCCGCTGGAGGAACACGATCTGAACGAAGTGCTCGGCAATCTGCTGGATAATGCCGGCAAGTGGTCGGAGAAGACCGTCGAGCTTTCATTACTGGAGGAAGACGGCCGAATGATAATGCGGGTCGAGGACGACGGCCCCGGCGTTCACTCCGAATCCCTGTCTTCTCTCGGTGGCCGCGGGCTTCGGCTGGATGAACAGACTCCCGGCCACGGCCTTGGCCTGGCCATCGTCAGGGAAATCACCGAACGTTACGGTGGTACACTTACCTTTGACACAGGGGCTCGGGGCGGTCTTCGCGCCCTGGTCGATATTCCCTGGACGTAAACTCGGAAAAGCGCATGGAACAATTCTGTTTATGAATGAAGCCAGAACAGGTGAATGCGGTTGTAAGTCAGTCGATCCCGGAAGCCAAACACCGGTGGCGCCCCAATCGTCGGGCGAATGGGTCAGCCTGTACCGTATTCCAAAAATGGACTGCCCGTCAGAAGAGCGGATGATTCGCATGGCGCTGGACGGCTGTGCGCAGATAGGTGGCCTGACATTCGATCTGGAAAACCGCCAACTCCGGGTGCTTCACTACGGCGAAGCCCAACCTGTGACCGACAGGCTGCTGCCCCTGGGACTGGGGGCAACCCTGCAGGAAACACGCGCGGCGGATCCGGAGGCCATCGAAGCTGCCACAGCAGCGGCGACTCGTGCCGGCGAAGAATCCGGCACCCTGAAGATCCTGCTCGCCATCAACGCAGTGATGTTCGTGCTGGAACTTGCAACCGGCGTGGTCGCCCAGTCCACCGCCCTGATTGCCGATTCCCTCGATATGTTCGCCGATGCGGCCGTATATGGCCTGTCACTGTATGCCGTTGCACATAGCATCCGGATGCAGGTGCGCGCGGCCCATGTTGCCGGCGTTCTGCAATTGATCCTGGCCCTCGGGGTACTGCTGGAAGTGGGCCGGCGATTCCTGCTGGGCAGCGAGCCGGAATCGGCGCTGATGATGGTGATGGCTCTGATTGCCCTGGTGGCCAACAGCACCTGTCTGATCCTGATCTCCCGGCACCGGCATGGTGGCGCCCACATGAAAGCCAGCTGGATATTCTCCGCCAACGACGTGGTCATCAATCTCGGGGTCATCGTTGCCGGCGCCCTGGTGGCCTGGACCGGTTCCAACTATCCCGACCTCGTGGTCGGCACCATTGTGGGCCTGATCGTGTTGAACGGAGCGCGGCGCATTCTGGCGCTCAAATCCTGAAGGAGGGAAGCCTTGAGAATCGGAGCCATTGCCAAACAGGCGGGCATTCCCGTCGAGACCATCCGGTACTACGAAAAAATCGGCCTTCTGCCCGAACCGGTCCGTGACGCCAGCGGCTATCGCAGCTACCGCCAGGCTCACCTGGACCGGCTGCTGTTCATCAAACGCTGTCGCAACCTCGATATGGCCCAGGATGAAATACGGGAGCTGATCCGTCTGGCGGAAAACCCAGATGCCGACTGCAGTGGTGTAGATGCTCTGCTTGCCCGCCACCTGGATCATGTGCGTGACCGTTTGAGGGAGTTGGCGAGCCTGGAGCAGACCCTGGAAAAGTTGCAGGCCGCCTGCAGTGACGGGGGCACGGTGAGCGAGTGCGGCATACTCGGAGGGCTGACCTCCGAACTGGACAAACTGGACATGGCCAGTGACCACAACCATGTACCGGGCACCCACGGCCAGGGCCACAGCTGACGATTCTGAGGCCCTCGCCTTCGGGAGTTGACCCTGTAGCAGCTACAGGCTTTTTACTATAGGCAACTGAAGAACAGGAGGACACCATGGCCTGCAGTTGCTCGGCTCCCGAACCAAAATCCCCCGCCCCCGGGTTCCGCAAGGCGCTCTGGATCGCCCTGTGGGTGAATCTCGCCATGTTCCTGGTGGAGGGTATTGCCAGTATCCAGTCCGGCTCGGTCTCATTGATGGCCGATGCCATCGACTTCTTTGGCGACAGTGCCAACTACATCCTTTCCCTGAGTGTTCTGTCCATGGGCATGCTCTGGCGTGGTCGGGCCGCCATGGTTAAAGGCTTGACCATGGCCACCTTCGGCCTTGTGGTCTGGGCGCGGGCCATCTGGGTGGCCCAGAGCGGAATCACGCCGGAACCGCTGACCATGGGCGCCGTGGGTCTGCTGGCGCTGGCGGCTAATGTCAGTGTCGCCGTCATGCTGTTCCGCTTCCGGGAGGGCGACTCGGACATGCGCTCGGTGTGGCTGTGCAGCCGCAACGACGCCATCAGCAATATCGCGGTCATGGGCGCCGCCCTGGGCGTCTTCGGCACCGGCACCGCCTGGCCGGACCTGGTCGTAGCAGCCATCATGGGCAGCCTCGCCGTCACTGCCGGCATCAGCGTGGTTCGCCATGCCCGCAAGGACATCGCCGAGGCCCGGCCCTGCGCGGTGGAACCCGCCACCAACAGCTCGTCTAGAACGCCAGGGAAATCATCACCGGGATGAACGCCAGGGCGAACAGGGTGGTCAGCAGCACCGTGCCCGCCGCCTGCCTTGGCGCCGTATCCAGCAGGGTCGCAATGACCACGGTGTTGGCGGCGATCGGTGTGATGGAGATCAGGAACATAGCCTGGTGCACGGCAGTATCGTAGATGCCCAGGACGTTGGCATCCAGCCACCAGAACAGGATGGCCACCAGCGGCCAGACCACGAACTTGCCGAAGAAGGCCAGACCGGTGAAGCGGATATTGCCTGCCAGCCCCCGGAACGAGGTGATGCTCATGCCGATGATCATCATCCCCAGGATGCTGTAGGCGCCCCGCAGGTTGTCGAACAGCGGCACGAAAATGTCCGGGATCCGGTAGCCGGACAGGTTGAGCGCCACCGCCGCCAGAAAGGCATAGATGGAAGGCAGCTTCACCACTCGCCAGAGCGCATCTTTCAGTTCATACCGGCCCCTGGCCGCCAGGTAGAACCCCACCGAGTTCTCGAACAGGGTCGTACCCAGCATGCACACGATGTAAAGGCCCAAACCCTCCTCGCCGAACAGCAGCAAAGCCACCGGAATCCCGAAATAACCGGTATTTCCGGAACCCACACACAAGGGAATGATGCTGGCGCTGCCATCGGTAATCAGCCTGCGTGCCAGTTTCAGCTGCACAAGCCCCAGCACCGAGCAGATGCTGAAGGTCAGGAACGGCAGTAACACCACCTCCGGTGACAACGGCGCCGCCATTACCCCGGAGAACACCACCGACGGCGTGACGATGTAAAGCATGATCCCGGCGATATGTTTACCACTGGCTTCCAGGTAGCGACCGGCAATCCAGCCAAGGGCAACCGTCACATACAAAGGGATCAGCTTCAGGAATAACGCCAGCGCAGCGGCCATTGAGGTCTCCGGACAACAGATTTCAGGTTCAGCGCGCGAAGTCTATCACCTACCCCTCCAGAGGTAACTCCCCGGCGCAATAGTGTGAAATTCAGTAATGCTTGACAATCATCAACAGCATTTGAAATACATCTTTATATCCTAGTGGTGTAGTCAGGTATTCCACAACGACCAAGGAGAGAGACCGATGGCCGAGCGCTTTACCAAAAGCATGGCCAGGAACATCTACCTGGGAGGCAGTGCCTTCTTCGTATTGCTGTTCCTGGCCCTGACTTTTGACACTCAATCACGGGCCATGCCCGAACGGGATAACCGGGACCAGCTTACCGAGCAGGTAGTCCGGGGCAAACATGTCTGGGAAAACAACAACTGTGTTGGCTGTCATTCCCTGATGGGCGAAGGCGCCTACTTTGCACCGGAGCTGGCCAACGTGTTCGACCGCCGGGGCGCCAGTGACTCCGAGGTCTTCAAGGCCTACATGAAGGGCTGGATGAATGCCATGCCTACCAACGTGCCGGGCCGCCGGCAGATGCCGCAGTTCAATCTGACCGACCAGGAAATCGAGGATCTGGCGGCGTTCCTGGAGTGGACGTCCAAGATCGACGATAACGGCTGGCCACCCAACATTGAAGGCTGAGGGAGCAGAAACGACATGAAATACGAATCCCAACGGGTCGCCATGCCCTACTTCATCTTTGCCCTGATCCTGTTCGCCGGCCAGATCGTGTTTGGCCTGGTGCTGGGTCTGCAGTACGTGGTGGGAGACTTCCTGTTCCCGGAAATCCCCTTCAACGTTGCGCGGATGGTGCACACCAACCTGCTGATTGTCTGGCTGCTGTTCGGCTTCATGGGCGCCACCTACTATCTGGTGCCGGAAGAGGCCCAGACGGAACTGTACAGCCCGTTGCTGGCCTGGATCCTGTTCTGGGTGTTTGCAGCTGCCGGCACTCTGACCATCCTCGGTTATCTGTTCGTGGACTATGCCACCCTGGCGGATGTCACCATGAACAAGCTGCTGCCCACCATGGGCCGTGAGTTCCTGGAACAGCCCACCATCACCAAGATAGGAATAGCGCTCGTGGTGGTCGGATTCCTGTTCAATATCATGATGACCGCCCTGAAAGGCCGGAAAACTGTGGTCAACATCGTACTGATCACCGGCCTGGTCGGCCTGGCCGTGCTCTGGCTGTTCTCCTTCTACAACCCCGGCAACCTGACCCTGGATAAATACTTCTGGTGGTTCGTGGTGCACCTGTGGGTGGAAGGCGTCTGGGAACTGATCATGGGTGCCATCCTGGCCTATGTACTGATCAAGATCACCGGCGTGGACCGGGAAGTGATCGAGAAGTGGCTGTACGTGATCATCGCCATGGCCCTGATCACCGGCATCATCGGTACCGGTCACCACTTCTTCTGGATTGGCCCGCCCGAGTACTGGCTGTGGCTGGGTTCGGTGTTCTCCGCCCTGGAGCCGCTGCCGTTCTTCATGATGGTGCTGTTCGCCTTCAACATGATCAACCGCCGCCGGCGCAATCACCCCAACAAGGCCGCCATGCTCTGGGCCATGGGTACTGCTGTGATGGCCTTCCTGGGCGCGGGCGTCTGGGGCTTCCTGCACACTCTGGCCCCGGTGAACTACTACACCCACGGCAGCCAGATCACCGCCGCCCATGGTCACATGGCGTTCTATGGTGCCTACGTGATGATCGTGCTGACCATCATTTCCTACGCCATGCCGATCATGCGCGGGCGCCCCTACGGCAACAGCAATACCGCCCAGATACTGGAGATGTGGGGCTTCTGGCTGATGACCATTTCCATGGTGTTCATCACCCTGTTCCTGACCGGCGCCGGCATCCTGCAGATCTGGCTGCAGCGGATTCCGGAAAGCGGCGAGGCACTGTCGTTCATGGCCACCCAGGACAACATCGCATTGTTCTACTGGATGCGCTTCGTGGCCGGCTGCTTCTTCCTGGGCGGGCTGATCGTGTACTTCGGCAGCTTCTTCATCAAGGGACAGGCATCCCCGGCCGAAGAAGTCCGTGGCCCTGCCACCGAAGACGCATAAACCCACCCCTGAGCGGGGTTGCCGGCCGCCCGACAGCCCCGCCAAACCCCGGATACCGACCGTGCAAGCACAAGCCGTCAATCCCAAAGACACACTGCAGAGGAACCGGCTCATTACCCGGGCCAGTTTCTTTGCACTGTTTCTGCTTGCGCCGGTCCTCAACCTGTTCCGTTACGACCTGACCGAAACCCACTTTATCCTGTTCGGGTTTCCGCTTTCCTTTAACCTGAACCTGGACTGGGTCGCCCGGAGCGCACCGGCGGATGTGGCCGGGCAGATCCTGTTCTGGTTCATTCTTCCCATCCTCGTACTGGTACCTCTGGTACTCTGGATTGCGTGGAAATGGGGACGCATCTACTGCGGCTGGCTGTGCCCGCACTTTTCCGTGGTGGAAACGGTCAACCACCTGATGACCCGGATCACCGGCCGCCCCACCCTGTGGGAGGCGCTGAAGAAAGGCCGCCGGGGCAAAGTCATCCACTGGGCTGGACTGACCCTGGTGTGCGGACTGATCGGGTTCTCCTGGGCACTGGCAATGCTCTCGTATTTGCTGCCGCCGATTCCTCTGTACACCGATCTCGTGACCGGCAATCTGGCGTTCTACCCCTCGGTCTTCCTGGCCGTGGCCAGTACCGTTTTCACCCTGGACTTCCTGTTTGCCCGGCATCTGTTCTGCAAGTACGGCTGCGCCTTCGGCGTGGTGCAGAGCATCGCCTGGATGACCAATGGCCGGGGCCGAATGGTGACCTTCGATACCGCCCGCGCCGCCGCCTGCCGGGACTGCACCAAGGCCTGCGACGAAGCCTGTCCTATGCGGCTGCCCACCCGCAGCCACAAGCGCGCCAAGTTCACCTGTACTCAGTGCCTGCAATGCGTGAGCGCCTGCCGGGAGGTTCAGAAAGACAATCCCGAGGGCAGCCTGCTGCACTGGGAGCCGGGCGAGCCCAACCGCCAGACCGTGCTGATCCCGGTGCACCAGCTGGACAACGAACCAGCCGGGCGTCGGGGCTGACAAGGAGCAAGCAATGGAAGAATGGGTTGGCTACAAATGGCATGAATACATCACCCGCCAGGCGCTGGGCGAGTTTCCCGAACATGCCGTCCACCTGAAAGACGAAGCCCGCAACCTGGGCATCCTGTTCCGGGCTCTGGGCGGTGATCCGGCATTAAGCCTGGTAACGGCCGAACCCCGGCATTTCCGGTTGCGCCGGCGATTCCTGCACAAGCTCGCCGGCACCCATCGCAAGTTCGAACTAGCCTGGCGTGATGACCAGAACCTGCGACTGCCCGAGCGCGTGGCCCTGTTTCCGTCAGCAAGCCTGAACCGGGACCTGTACCTCTGGCTGGCAGCGCTGGCCGCCTCGCCGGAACCGGAGGCAAGCGACTGGCTCACCGGCAACCAGGCCATGGTCCAGGACGTTCTGGCACGTTGGCCGGGGTTGGAGCGCATCTATCAGCGTCTGGTCAGCCACTCGCTGCAGTGGCGCCCGCACCCGGATGACCTGCCGCCGGTCGAGGCCGCCAGGGAAGACGCCATTCGCCAGGCCCTGATCCATCCCGGCAGTGTTACCCGGATTCCGGGTGCCGGCACCGACCCCTGGCCGGTCATTCTGTGGCTCTACCCTTCATTGAATCAGCGCCCTGCCAACGGCCAGGTCATTGGTGACGACAATACCCAATCCAGCCCCGGCGGGCTGTCGAAGAAACGCAAGCGCCGGCAGGCCGAACGGGTTGAAGGCTTCGACCGGGACCAGGGCCTGATGATCTTCCGGCTGGAGAGCCTGTTCTCCTGGACCGAGTTCATTCCGGTCGACCGGGCCGGTGACGACACCGAAGAGGAAGACGCCGAGGCCGTGGCCGACGACATGGACATGATCTCCGTGTCCAACGACCGGCGCGAGACCTCTTCCTCCATCAAGTTCGACCTGGACCTGCCCTCGGAAGAAAATGACGACCTGCGCCTTGGCCCAGGCATTCACCTGCCGGAGTGGGACTGGCGCAGCCAGAGCTACCGGGAGAAATTCTGCTGCCTGCAGCCGATGCTGGCGCGGGATGCGCAGCCTGCAGATCTGCCCGAACCGCTGAGACGTCCCGCGAAACGCCTGCAGAGACAATTCAGCGCCCTGAAACCGCTGAAACAGTGGCAGAAGCGCCAAGTGGAGGGCGAGGAACTGGATCTGGATGCCTGCCTGGAGCGGGAGGTCCAGAACCGCCAGCGCCAGGGCGCCATCGACCAGAAGCTGTTCGTTCGCTGCCAGCAAAGCCAGCGGGACCTGGCCTGCCTGGTGCTGGCGGACGTGTCCCTGTCCACCGAAACCTACATCAACAACCACCAGCGCGTGATCGACGTGGCCCGGGACGGCCTGCAACTGCTCAGTGAGGCCCTGCAGGCCAGCCGCGACCCGTTCGCCCTGTTCGCTTTCTCCTCCCGTCGCCGGGACCATGTACGTTTCCATCACATCAAGGGTTTCGACGAGGCCTATACCGGCACTATCCGCGGCCGCATCCAGGCCCTGGAGCCGGGCTACTACACCCGCATGGGGGCCGCCATCCGCCAGGCCACCCGTATGCTCCAGGCCCGTCACGAACACCAGAAGATCCTGCTGCTGCTCACCGATGGCAAGCCCAACGACCTGGATCTGTACGAAGGCCGCTACGGCGTGGAAGACACCCGCATGGCGGTGCAGGAAGCCCACAAGGCCGGCCTGACCCCGTTCTGCGTCACCATCGACGACGAGGCCAGCGAATACCTGCCCTATGTGTTCGGCAGCAACCATTACGTGGTGATCCGGGACCCGGCCCAGCTGCCCCTGCAACTACCCAAACTCTATCTCAACCTGACCCGATGACTATGAACGAGCTGCCTGCAACCAGGGCCAGACACCTGCCCGGCGATATTGCCGTCTGGATGTTCATCTTTGCCGAACTGGCGGTGTTCGGCATCCTGTTCATCGGCTTCACCGTGGCCCGCAGCCTCGATCCGGCCACCTTCCATGCCGGCCGGGAGGTTCTGCACCCGTGGATCGGTCTGCTCAACACCGTGGCACTGATCACCGGCAGCTATCTGGTGGCCACCGCGGTACACCGGCTCCGTCTTGGGGAACCGGGTACGCGGCTGCGACTCTGGCTGGCGATCGCAGTATCCACCGTCTATACCATCGGCAAACTCTGGGAATACGCCGACCTGTATGGCCAGGGCTATAACCTCGGCACCGACACCTTCTTCATGTTCTATTTCTTCCTGACCTTCTTCCATTTCATGCACGTGGTGCTGGGGCAGATCATCCTGGTCGTCCTGGCAGTGAAAGTTGGCAATGGCGATTACGACGGTTCCGACATGAACGGGATGGAGTCCGGTGCTTCTTACTGGCACATGGTGGACCTGGTATGGCTGGTGCTTTTTCCGATGGTTTATGTACTGGCGTGAGGAGAAACTGACATGCTGACAATCTACCTGACGTTGATGATCTGTACTGCGCTGCCGGTCATCGCCCTGCAAACGGGTCTGGGGCCCGAGTTCCTGGCCTGGCTGGTGTTTGCCCTGATTGTCGTAAAGGCGATGTTGCTGGTGGACCACTTCATGGAAATGCGGAAAGCTCCACGAGGCTGGCGCCTCGCCGCCCAGGCCTGGGCGCCGGTGGTGGTGGCGGTGATCGCCGGGTTCCATGCGGCGAGCTAGGGGTGGGATTTTCCGTGAACATGGGGTCAGATGAAAGTTTTCATCAGACCCCGGAGCTGAGGGGCCGACGTGAAGATGGGGTCAGATGAAGGCTTTCATCAGACCCCGGAGCTGGGCTGAACATGGGGTCAGAAGAACGCTTTCTTCTGACCCCGTCTTAGCGGGCCTGCAGCCATCTCTCCGGAAACAGCGGCTTCTTGTCAGCCATCGCCTGAGCCAGCGCCAAAATCCCCCACAACACAAACCCCGTGTGCAGCACGATGGCCCACACCAGGGCAAAGGTCCAGAAGTGCCCGGTATTGCCCAGGGTCAGCCAGGCCACGCCCACGCCGGAGCTGATCAGCACTGCCCCGACCACCGACATGACCAGCGCCGCCCGGGTATGGGCCCGACGCAGGGCATGGTCACCCTGGCCGTGAAGATACAGCCAAACCAATCCGGCAAACCCGATTACCGGAATCGCCAGCAGATTCAGCAAATACCAGATAACGGGAACAACCGCCCCGCTAGCGACTTTCTCCCGGCCGCCCGAATACCGCATACACCACCTCCATGAGTGCTGCCACCGTGGCTTCATCGTCCGACAACGGTTCTATCATGCCGGCCCGCACTGCATCCAATGGCGGCAATCCCGCCTTGATCATCATCGCCGTGTGAATCAGCAGGCGCGTCGACGCCGCCTCTTCCAGATCGTGGTCCTTCAGGTTCCTCAGCGCCGATGCCAGGCTCACCAGCTGCCTCGCCAGATCCCGGTCGCAGCCGGCCTCCTCGGCCACGATGGTCTGCTCCGCTGCCTCCGAGGGATAGTCGAACCGCAGCGACACGAAGCGCTGCCGGGTGCTGGGCTTCATGCCTTTGAGCAGGCTCTGGTATCCCGGGTTATAGGACACCACCAACATGAATCCGGGCGCCGCCTGCAGTACTTCGCCGGTTCGTTCGATGGGCAGCTCCCGGCGATCGTCCGCCAGCGGGTGGAGTACCACCGTGGTGTCCTTGCGGGCTTCCACCACCTCGTCCAGGTAGCAGATGCCTCCTTCACGTACCGCCCGGGTGAGCGGGCCATCCTGCCAGTAGGTGCCATCGGGGCCGATCAGATGCCGGCCCACCAGGTCCGCCGCTGTCAGGTCGTCGTGACAGGCCACCGTGTACACCGGCCGATCCAGCTGTTCCGCCATGTAGCGGACAAAGCGGGTCTTGCCGCAGCCGGTGGGGCCCTTGATCAGCACAGGCAGGCCATTGTCGGCCGCGGCCTGGAAAAGTTCGATCTCATTGCCAACCGGTTGGTAGAACGTCATTACAGATACCTTCTTCAGAATATGGTGGGTTCAAAGCCCGAGAGCATGAGCCCGGGTGGTAAAGAAGATGCCACTGGGCTTCTCCGCATCGAGCGTCGCCACCGGCTCCAGGGTCCGGGTGCTGTACACCGTCACCCGGTTGCTGTCCCGGGCAGACACCCACACCTCTTCGCCCCGGGGCGTGAACTCCATGTGCAGTACCGCCTCGCCGGGTTCCAGGGTCCGGATGATCTTCCGGCTCTGGCTGTCGATCACCTGGACAACGTCATTCTTCGGGTGGGCAAAACTGACCCAGATCTGCCGGTTGTCGGGGCTGGCCATCACGAACACCGGCTGTCCCTGCACCGGAATCCGGTCCACCAGTGACCAGTCATCCATCTTCGCCGCCAGCACCTGGTGGCGCCCGACCGCCGGGAAAAACGCCCGGCCATCGGCGATGGCCCAGCCTTCCAGGTGGGGCATCTTGTACACCGGCAGTTTCTGTTCGCCCTTGCCATAATCCGGCAGGATCTCGGTTACCCCCTGCTCCGGATTCCACAGATCCAGCATGGACAAGCCGTCTTCGCCGAAGAGACCGGCGATATAGTGGCGGCCATCCGGGGTAATCAGTGCATCGTAGGGGGCATCACCGGCGTCGAACCTGCGAACCGCGGGCTCGGGAGCGGACATATCGAGGGTCCAGATTTCGCCTGCATCAAACAGGCTGAACACAAACCGGTTGCCCGGGGCATCCACCAGCCCGACGGTCTTGGACTGCACTGTCTTGCCCTCGGCGCCGGTGTAGGTGGCCGGAATATCCATCACCAGTTCCAGAGTCTCGCTGTCAAAGACCTTTACGCCACCCGGTTCGTAATTGGACACCGCCACGAACCGGCCATCCTGGGAAATAGCGCCACCAATGCTGTTGCCGGACTGGATCACGCGGTCGGCGACTGTGCGGGTCAACAGATCCACCTTGGTCAGCCCGCCATCGCGACCAAACACATAGCCGTAGCGGCCGTCCCGGGAGTACACCACCGAAGCGTGGGAGAGATCCCCGAGCCCTTCAACCCGTCCGAGTACGTTATGGCCAGAGGTGTTGATCACCAGTACCGAACCGGTGGCACGCTCGATGATCAGGCCGAGATCGCCAGTGCCCATCAGCTCCTGCGAAGGTGAGGCCGGAGTGAACACCTGGCAGCCGGCGAGCCCCACCATCAGGAGGGCGATCAGTAACAGGCGTTGGAAAATGTGTCCGGGACGATCCATTGCTTGGCGAACCTCCAAGTGGGGTCATTGGGGTGAAACCAGGGCGCCGGCCTTAAGTTGCCGGCTGATCCAGTCAATTTCTTCAGGAGCCAGCAAAGGCTTCCAGGGCGGCATGGCGGTGTCCGGAACACCCTCCCGGATGATGGCTGCAATGGCTTCTGCCGGAAGCTGTTCCAGATTATCCGGCCGCAGAGGTGGTCCAAGTCCACCCTTGAGCGTCATGCCATGGCAGGATCCGCAATCCTGCACCACCAAGCTGGCCAGTTCCGCCGGAGTGCGGGGTTCCGCGCCGGTGACCGGCGTCAGCAGCAATGAACAAACCGCAAAAACACTCAGTTTCCGCTTCCAGCCTCCAGGCCAGCCCATCGCTCCGCTCCCGTTTTCAGATTTGCAGGATCATGGTCGCAACGCCCTATTGTTTCATCCTTGATATTGGTTAAAAGAGATTGTTATTGCCAGTGATCATTGGAAATACCCACTGAGGGGTATCAAAGCTATAAATCATATACTTCTGATATTGATCAATGTTCATGAGACCGAAGAGGCGAAACCTAAAGGGACTCTTTAATCCAAGGAGAGAACCTGATGAGAGTATCGCGCATAACTTTCCAACCCCTGGCTCTGGCGTTGGCCGTCGCGTCGTTCGGCGCACTGGCTGCCACCGATGCCACGAAACATCCCGATGACCCAGCATCCACAGCCTATGAAGGCACGCCCAGCACCGTAGAGCCAGGTTCGGCCAAGATAGTCCGCTCCCCCGGAGCTCCGAACCTGACCGATGCCGAGTTCGAGAAAGCCAAGGAAATCTATTTCCAGCGCTGCGCCGGGTGTCACGGCGTTCTCCGCAAGGGCGCCACTGGCAAGCCGCTGACCCCGGACATCACCCAGGAACGGGGCATTGACTACCTCAAGGCCTTCATCAGCTACGGTTCCCCGGCGGGCATGCCCAACTGGCTGACCTCGGGCGACCTGACCGAAGACGAAGTGGAACTGATGGCCAAGTACGTCATGCACGAGCCTCCGCAGCCGCCGGAGTACAGCCTGGAAGACATGAAGGCTACCTGGGAAGTGGTGGTCCCGCCCGAGGATCGGCCCACCAAACAGATGAACAACCTGAACCTGAAAAACCTGTTCAGTGTGACCCTGCGGGATGCCGGCCAGATTGCCCTGATCGATGGCGATACTCATGAGATCACCCACATCATCAATACCGGCTATGCCGTCCACATCTCCCGGATGTCCGCCTCCGGCCGCTACCTGTTCGTGATCGGCCGGGACGCGCTGGTAAACATGGTGGACCTGTGGATGGAAGAACCGGATACGGTCGCCAAGATCAAGGTCGGCATGGAAGCGCGTTCGGTCGAAACGTCCAAGTACAAGGGCTATGAGGACCAGTTCGCCATTGCCGGCACTTACTGGCCACCCCAGTTCGTGATCATGGACGGCGAGACCCTGGAGCCGAAGAAAATCGTCGGTACCCGGGGCATGACTGTGGGCACCCAGGAATACCACCCTGAGCCCCGGGTTGCCGCCATCGTTGCCTCCCACGAGCACCCCGAGTTCATCGTCAACGTCAAGGAAACCGGCAAGATCATGCTGGTGAACTATGAAGACCTGGACAATATGAACATCACTACCATCGACGCCGCCCGGTTCCTGCACGACGGTGGCTGGGACAGCAGCATGCGGTACTTCATGACCGCCGCCAACCAGTCCGACAAGATTGCGGTGGTGGATTCCCGGGACCGTAACCTCGCGGCACTGGTGGACGTGGGCAAGATCCCCCATCCAGGCCGGGGCGCCAACTTCGAAGACCCCGAGCATGGTCCGGTGTGGGCCACCAGCCATCTGGGCGACCCGACCATCCAACTGATCGGCACCGACCCCGAGGGCCATCCCGATAAAGCCTGGAAAGTCGTGCGCAGCCTGAACGGTCAGGGCGGTGGCTCACTGTTCATCAAGACCCATCCGAAGTCCGACAACCTCTATGTGGACACAGCCCTGAACCCGGCCGAGCCGGTGAGCCAGAGCGTGGCCGTGTTCGACATCAACAACCTGGAGGCCGGTTATGACGTGCTGCCGATTGCCGAATGGGCCGATGTCGGGGAAGGACCCAAGCGGGTCGTTCAACCGGAGTACAACGTCGCCGGTGACGAAGTCTGGTTCTCGGTGTGGAACACCCAGGACCTGACCTCTGCCCTGGTGGTTGTCGATGACAAGACACGCGAGCTGAAGAAGGTGATCAAGGACGAACGGCTGGTGACCCCCACCGGCAAGTTCAACGTCTACAACACCCAGCACGACGTGTACTGACCCGTTTCCGGCCCGGAGGACAGACCAATGAGACTGGATAGCACTGACAAGCAACTGATCAACCTGTATCAGCGGGATCTCCCGGTGTGTGAACGCCCCTACCTGGAGATGTCCCGACAACTGGGCATCTCCGAGGGCGAGGTGATCGACCGCCTGCAGGCCCTCCAGTCCGATCAGGTCGTCAGCCGGGTCGGACCGGTATTCGAACACCGGCGGGCAGGCGCCAGCCTGCTTGCCGCGGTGGCCGCGCCGGAAGAACAGATGGACCTGGTGGCTGCCCGTATCAATCGTGCGCCGGGGGTCAACCACAACTACGCCCGGGAACACACCTACAACCTCTGGTTTGTCATGACCGCACCGGACGAAGACACCCTGGATGAGCGGCTCGACGAACTGGAACACCAGCTGCGCCTGCCCATGCTGCGCTTGCCCATGGTCGAGGGTTACCACATCGATCTGGGCTTCGACATCGATTGGGAGGCGTTGCCGTGAACACCTCCATTGATTACCTGGCGGTGGTACCGGAAGTGGCCAGCCAGGGCCCCATCAGCGCCTGGGGCCTGCTGCGGCTCCGACAGCAACTGGAGAGAGGCTTGCCCCTGACCGCTCGCCCCTGGCAGACCCTCGCCGAGCAGACCGGCCTGACCGAACAGGAAGTCATGACCGCCGTGGACCAGTGGCAGGCCCAGGGCCTGATCAAACGGCTCGGCCTGGTGGTGAAACACCGCACCCTCGGCTACACCGCCAACGCCATGGTGGTCTGGAACGTGCCGGACCGCTGGGTCACATCCGTTGGTGAGTCTGTTGCCGGAGCACCCTTCGTAACCCTGTGCTATCAACGCCCTCGTCGCCTGCCGGACTGGCCCTACAACCTGTTCTGCATGATTCATGGCGTCGATCGCAACCGGGTGTTGTCCCAGATCGACCATCTCATCGCCGACAAACACCTTCAGGACTTTCCCCACTCGGTGCTGTTCAGCACCAAAGCCTACCGCCAACGGGGAGGCCGTTATGTCAGCCACGATTGAGCGCCCGCGCCGGGAGGCCCGGCTCCCGGAGTTCACCGATCTGGAGAAAGCGGTGATCAACCGGCTCCAGCACGGTCTGCCCCTGGTTGCCAATCCTTACCTGGCGGTGGCCGAAGAGCTCGCAATCAGCGAGCAGGCTCTGCTCGACACCCTTGAAAAACTGCTCGACGAGCGTGTCTTTACCCGTTTCGGCCCGATGTTCAATGCCGGTGAAATGGGTGGCGGCCTGACGCTCGCGGCGATGCGCATTGCCGAGGAGGACTTCGACCGGGTCGCCAGTCAGGTCAACGCCTTTGACGAAGTGGCTCATAACTATCGCCGGGAACATGAACTGAACATGTGGTTCGTTCTGGCGACCGAGACCGGGGAAGGCATCGACGGGGTGATCGAACAGATCGAGGCGCGCACCGGCTACCCGGTCTACAACATGCCCAAGGAGGAGGAGTTCCATGTCCGTCTCCACTTTCCCGTCTGAGCATAGCGCCGACACCCATTACCAGCTCTGCGCCACCGACCGGCAACTGATCCTGGCCACCCAGGCGGGGCTGCCGTTGACCGCCGATCCCTGGGCCACCCTGGGCGAGCAACTGGGCATCCCGGCGGAGGAAGTCCTGGCCCGGTTCCAGCACATGCAGGATGCCGGCGTGTTACGGCGGGTGGCCGCAGTGCCCGATCACTACAAACTTGGCTACCGCTTCAACGGCATGACCGTGTGGGACATCCGTGACGAAGCCGTCCCGGAAATGGGTCAGCGCGTCGGCGAACTGCCCTTTGTCAGCCACTGCTACCGCCGCCCCAGGCACCAGCCCTGGTGGACCTACAACCTGTTTGCCATGGTCCACGGCACCAGCCGGCAGGAAGTGGAAGACAAGGCAGGACAGATCCGAGACCTGCTGGGAGAAGCCTGTTCCAGCCACACCATCCTGTACAGCTCGGCGATTCTCAAGAAAACCGGCTTACGACTGAAAAAGCAGGGAGATGCCCCATGTTCCGAATGACCCGCTACATCAAGAGCCTGATGGAGCCGACCCCGGTGCGTCCGGTTCCGAAGCCCTCTGGCCCGGTGGTGATCTGGAACCTGATCCGCCGCTGTAATCTCACATGCAAACACTGCTATTCGATCTCGGCGGACATCGACTTCAAGGGCGAGCTGAGCACCGAGGAAGTCTACGCCACCATGGACGATCTCAAGGCCTTCGGCGTGCCGGTACTGATCCTCTCCGGCGGGGAACCGCTGATGCGCCCGGACATCTTCGAGATCTCCCACCGGGCCAAGACCATGGGTTTCTATGTGGGCCTGTCCACCAATGGGACCCTGATCACCGAAGACAATATCGGCAAAATTGCCGAGGTGGGCTACGACTACGTCGGCATCAGCATCGATGGCCTGGAGCAGACCCACGACGCCTTCCGCCAGAAGAAAGGCGCCTTCCGGGAATCCATGCACGCCGTTGCCCAGTGCAAACAGGCAGGCATCAAGGTGGGTCTACGCTTTACCCTGACTCAGGACAACTACCCGGAACTGCCGGCCATGCTCGACATGCTGGACGAGCACCACATCGACAAGTTCTACCTGTCGCACCTGAATTACTCCGGCCGGGGCGGTCGTAACCGCAAACGCGATGCCTGGTACGACATGACGCGGGACGCCATGACCCTGCTGTTCAATCACTGCCACGACGAGCTGAAGCGCGGCATCGAGCGGGAATACGTCACCGGCAACAACGACGCGGACGGCCCCTTCCTGATCGAGTGGGCCAAAGAGCATTACCCGGACCAGGTACCGGCCCTGGAGCAGCGCCTGACCAACTGGGGCGGCAATTCCTCCGGCGTCAATATTTCCAATATCGACAACCTTGGTGTCGTGCACCCGGATACGTTCTGGTGGGATTACAACCTCGGCAATGTCCGGCAGACCCCGTTCTCGACAATCTGGTCCGAAGCCCGGGATCCCCTGATGCAGGGTTTCCGCCAGCACCCGAGACCGGTCAAGGGCCGCTGCGCCGGGTGCAAATACCTGGGCATCTGCAACGGCAACACCCGGGTGCGGGCCTACAACATTTCCAGGGACTTCTGGGAAGAGGATCCCGGCTGTTACCTGACCAACGAGGAAATCGGTGTGGTGGATGCGCCCAGACGTGTGGCCGCCCCGGTGACAGAAATTCCGGTACACAATCTGTGAGGAGTGGCGCCATGACCCCCAATCCAAGGAAGAAATGCCTGGTGGAATTCCAGCTCGCGGAGCAGCCGCTGCGCCCCGGTGAAGTCGCCATTGTCGGCGCCGGCCCCGGCGATCCCGGACTGCTGACACTGCGGGCCCTGATGCTCATCCAGCAGGCGGACGCCATTGTCTATGACCGTCTGGTGTCACCCCAGATCATGGAATTCGTCAATCCCGGTGCCGAACGAATCCACGTGGGCAAGGCCAGCGGCTGCCATTACGTGCCCCAGGAGGAGACCAACGAACTGCTGGTCAAACTGGCCACCCGGAAACGCAGAGTGGTCAGGCTCAAGGGCGGCGACCCGTACATCTTCGGCCGTGGCGGCGAAGAGGCGGAGGTGCTGGTGGATAACGACATCGATTTCCTGGTTGTACCCGGCATCACCTCCGCTGCCGGCTGTGCCTCCTACTGTGGAATCCCTCTCACCCACCGGGACTATGCCCAGAGCGTGACGTTCGTTACCGGCCACCGCAAAGCCGACCATTCCCTGGAACTGAACTGGGCCGTACTCGCAGCTCCGGGCCAGACCCGCGTGTTCTACATGGGCCTGCACAACGCCCCGACCATTGTCCGGGAACTCACGGCCCACGGTCTTGCGGCCGACTGCCCGGTAGCCCTGGTGGAGCGGGGAACAACGCCCCTGCAGCACATGACGGTGACCACCCTTGCGGACCTGGAAGACACCATCCGAAGAGAAGACTTCCAGCCACCGACGCTGATCATCGTCGGTGAGGTGGTCAAACTGGCCGACAAACTGGCCCGGCCGGCCCAGGCAGGCTGGGACAGCGCCCTGACCCGCCCGGCCTGAACGACACCCGACAACCCGGACCATGGAGCCATCCCCGGTGACGCAACACAGACTACCGATCAGCCAGACCCTGAAATCCGCCCTGCTGCTGGGTGCCAGCCTGCTTGCGGCCCCGGCCCTGCAGGCAGATACCGGCACGCA
Source organism: Marinobacter pelagius (assembly GCF_900114925.1). Classification (GTDB taxonomy): domain Bacteria; phylum Pseudomonadota; class Gammaproteobacteria; order Pseudomonadales; family Oleiphilaceae; genus Marinobacter; species Marinobacter pelagius. The sequence continues at coordinate 506,297 of NZ_FOUR01000003.1, forward strand.
GACCGAAGCCCTTTACCAGCAACACTGCGCCAGCTGCCACGGAACCGACCGGCTGGGCGGGATGGGCCCGGCCCTGTTACCGGAAAACCTCTCACGCCTGCGCCAGACCGAGGCCGAGAAGGCCATCCTCGACGGCCGCCCAGCCACCCAGATGCCTGCCTTTGGCGATACCCTGAGCCAGGAATCGGTCGCCGCATTGGCCAACTTTATCTACCAGCCTCCGGAAGTCACGCCGGTCTGGGGCGAACAGGAAATCCTCAACAGCCACCTGTTACCTCACCCGAAAGGCAGCCTGCCCAATGAGCCGGTGTTCGAAGCGGACATGATGAACCTGTTCCTGGTGGTGGAAATCGGCGATCACCACGTCACCCTGCTTGATGGTGACACCATGGAACCAATCCACCGCTTTGAAAGTCGCTACGCCCTACATGGCGGCCCGAAATACAGCCCGGATGGCCGTTACGTCTACTTTGGCTCCCGGGACGGCTGGATCACCAAGTACGATCTGTACAACCTGAAAGTGGTGGCGGAAGTCCGCGCCGGCATCAACATGCGCAACATCGCTGTCTCCGCCGATGGCAACTACGTGATGGCCGCCAACTACCTGCCCCACACCCTGGTGCTGTTCGACGCCACCAACCTGGGACTCATGGATGTCATCCCGGTGGAAAATGGCACCGGCGACAGCTCAAGGGTCAGCGCCGTCTACGCTGCCCCTCCCCGGGGCAGCTTCATCGCCGCGCTCAAGGACATTCCAGAAGCCTGGGAAATCAGCGTGACCGACGCCAAGGCCAACGTCCGCCGGATGCAGACCGACACCTGGCTGGACGATTTCTTCTTTGATCCGGGCTACGACCACCTGATCGGTGCCGCCCGCGACGGCAAGCATGGCCATGTCATCAACCTGGACACCGGCAACACCGTTGCCAACCTGCCATTACCGGGCATGCCGCACCTGGGTTCCGGTATTACCTGGGAATACCGGGGCAAGCGGGTCATGGCTACGCCCCACTTCCGCACCGGTGCGGTGTCCGTTATCGACATGGACAACTGGGAAGTGATCAAGACCCTGGAAACCGAGGGCCCAGGCTTCTTCATGCGCAGCCATGAAAACTCCCCATACGCCTGGGTGGATGTGTTCTTCGGCCCCAACAAGGACAAGGTCCACATCATCGACAAACAGAGCCTGGAAATCGTCAAAACCCTGCAGCCGGCCCCGGGCAAGGTCGCGGCTCACGTGGAATTCGACCGCCACGGCGAAAAGCTGCTACTGAGCGTCTGGGACAAGGACGGCGCCGTCATCGTCTACGATGCCGACACCCTGGAGGAGGAGAAGCGCATTCCGATGAACAAGCCTTCCGGCAAGTACAACGTCTGGAACAAGATCAACTACGAAGAAGGGACCAGTCACTGAGGGTCCGCAGGAATGAAAATGGGGTCACCCATTAGCCAGCCGTAGTCAACAGGCAATGCCAATCCACCACAACCGCCGGTTGTGGTGGCTCCTCCCTTCCAATACGCACCCGTTGTTCTCAGTGGTGGTTGCGGACTGATCCGCACCAGACACCCATCAGGATCAAGACCGCTGGTCGCGAACAGCGAGGCGGCCCCTGGCCGAAGCCCCAGAAAACCGTCGGTGCCTGATCGTGTCCAAGTGGATACAGATGTCGTGGTTTGCCAACGTGTGGCACCAGTCTCTTGATGGTTCACGACCAGGGCGCATCAGTGCACCTTTGGTGCT
>NZ_FOUR01000005.1 GCF_900114925.1 Marinobacter pelagius
TGAAGTGACCCCCGAAAGTTGGACACCGACTTTCGAGGGGTTACATGAAAAGAACCTACAGCAAGACCTTTAAAATACAGGTGGCGCGGCTCTATCTTGAGAATGAGATCAGCCTTCACCAGGTCGCCAGACATTACGGTATTGATTACTCACTGGCCCGGCGCTGGGTTGCGAGGTATCGGCTCCATGGTGCCAGTGGGCTTGAGGCGGCAACCAGGCATCATTACAGCCCATCGTTCAAGCGTCAGGTCATCGAATGCGTGGCCAGAGAAGGCTTGTCAGACCGGCAAGCCGAGGCGCGGTTTAATCTCCGAAGCACCGGACTTATTGGCAAATGGTTGGTGCAGTATCATAGTGGTCAGTTAACAAAGCCATGTCCCGAGATCGAGCGAGCTGCCCCGATGGCCAAAAAGTCTGTCCAACGCCCACCGGTTGATGCGCCAGAACGCACCATGTCACAGGAGGAGCTGCTCGAAGAGCTGTTGTACCTGCGAGCGGAGAACGCGTACCTAAAAAAGCTGGATGCCTTGATCCGGGAAGAGAAAGCCGCAGCGCGAAACAAAAAGCGGAAGCGGTCCAAGGGTTAAGGCGCGAGCATTCCCTGCCACGGCTGCTACGGGCAGCCGGGCTGTCCCGCAGCACGTTTTATTACCAGCTCAACGTGCTTCAGGCGGGAGATAAATACGAGCCCTTGAAGGCTCGCATACAGGCGATTTACCGCGATCACCAGGGGCGTTATGGGTACCGACGCATTACCGCTGCTTTACGCCGGCTGGGTGAGAAGGTAAACCACAAAATCGTTCAACGGCTGATGCAGCAGCTGGGACTTAGATCCAAGGTTCGGGTGAAGCGATATCGCTCCTACCGTGGCCCTGTGGGCAAAAAGGCACCTAACCTGCTGGCCAGGGACTTCCAGACCGCCAGTCCCAACACGAAGTGGGCGACGGATGTTACGGAGTTCAAGGTGCAAGGGCGCAAGTTGTATCTGTCGCCCGTGATGGACCTGTTCAACGGTGAAATTCTGGCCTACGAACTCAGTGAGCGGCCCGTACTCAAGATGGTTACCGGGATGCTCCAGAAGGCCTTTGGCCGACTGAAGGGCGACGCCAAACCGGTGGTGCATTCAGATCAAGGTTGGCACTACCAGCACCCAGAGTATTGCCGGATGCTCTCAGACCAAGGGCTAGTTCAGAGCATGTCCCGCAAGGGCAACTGCCTCGACAACGCCGCCATGGAGAGCTTCTTCGGCACACTGAAATCCGAGTTCTACTATCTGAACCGGTTTGATAGCGTGGAGCAATTACGGCACGGAATTGAGCAGTACATTGACTACTACAACCGCCACCGAATCCGGCTGACCTTAAACGGCCTGACTCCGGTGGAGTACAGAGAACAGGCTGCCGTGGCAGCCTGATTAAACTGTCCAGGTTTTGGGGGTCACTTCAGTTTGGCTCCGCGGTAAAACCGGGGTCAGATGAAAGCCTTCATCTGACCCCATCTTCAACCCCGTCAACCTACATCAGCACCGCGTAAATCACCCCTGCCAACACAATCCGATAGATCACATACGGCCACATCCCCACCGTGTTCAGCCACTTCAGGAAGAAGTGAATGGCCGTAATGGCCATCAGGAACGAAGTCACTCCACCAATCAGGAACCCGCTCCAGTCCACAATTACATCGGAAGTCGCCACTTCCAGCAGCTTCACCGCCGAGGCCAGCACGATGATGGGAATGGCCAGCAGGAAGGAGAACCGGGAGGCGGTCTCCCGGGTCATGCCCAGGAACAGGCCGGCGGTGATGGTGACGCCGGAGCGGGAGGTGCCGGGTACCAGGGCCATGGCCTGGGCGATGCCGACCAGGAGGGCGTCTTTCCAGTTCAGTGAGTCCAGGGTACGTTGCCGTTTCGGCAGCCAGTCGGCAATACCGAGCAGAATGCCGAACACCAGGGTGGTTACGAAGATCACCGAGGCGCCCCGGAGTTCATTGTCGATCATGTCCAGCAAGGCCAGTCCGGCCAGGCCCGCCGGGATGGTGCCGATCACCAGGTACCAGGCCAGGGCGCCCTGGCCGACAATCCTGCGCTGAGCCATGGAGATCAGCCCGTCTCGGGCGATGCCGAACACATCCCGGCGGAAGTACAGTACCACCGCCAGGAGCGTGCCCACGTGCACTGATAAATCAAACCCCACACCCTGATCGGTCCAGCCGAAGAAGGCCGGTGTCAGGATCAAATGGGCGGAGCTGGAAATGGGCAGGAATTCGGTCAGTCCCTGGAGAAGGCCAAGGAACAGCGCCTGGAAAAGATCCATTCTGTGGGTTCCGTTCGGTTCAGTGCTTCAAATGTGGGCGGGATATTAGCAGGGTGGCGATGGGCTGAACAGATTGCCGGGCTGATACCAGCGTCGGACACCGATGCTCCGGCGCTGGTATCCGCGTTTCACGCAGGGAAATGGTCCCGGGTCTTGTTGGCGATGCGTACGAGAACCAGCATCAGCGGCACCTCCACCAGCACCCCGACCACCGTTGCCAGCGCAGCCCCTGACTGCAGTCCGAACAGGGCGATAGCCGCGGCCACGGCGAGCTCGAAGAAGTTGCTGGCGCCGATCATCGCGCCGGGGGCGGCAATGCAGTGGCGCACTTTCCACAGCCGGGCCCAGCCATAGGCCAGGAAAAAGATCAGGAAGGTCTGCACGACCAGCGGTACGGCAATCAGCGCAATGTGCAACGGATTATTCAGGATCACCTCACCCTGGAAGGCGAACAGTAACACCAGCGTGACAATCAGGGCCGCCGGCGTCACCGGTCCCAAACGCTTCATGAACACCTCGTCGTACCAGCGCTGGCCATGGCGGGCGATCAGGGTGCGTCGAGTGAGGTAGCCGGCGGTTAACGGGATCACGATGTACAGCACCACCGACAGGAGCACGGTATCCCAGGGCACCTGAATGTCGGAAATGCCCAGCAGGAACACCACAATGGGCGCGAAGGCAAACAGCATGATGATGTCGTTCAGGGACACCTGCACCAGGGTGTAGGCGGCATCGCCTTTGGTGAGGTAACTCCAGACAAACACCATGGCGGTGCAGGGTGCCGCGCCCAACAGAATCGCGCCGGCCAGGTATTCGCTTGCCAGCTGAGGCGAAATCAGCGGCTCGAACACCACGGTCAGGAAAAACCAGGCAATCGCAAACATGGTGAACGGCTTGATCAGCCAGTTCACGGTAGTGGTGATGGCGAGTCCTTTGGGCTCTTTGCGAACACCGACAACGGCACTGAAATCAATCTGCGCCATCATCGGAAAAATCATCGCCCAGATCAGGATGGCGATGGGGATGGATACCTGGGCGTATTCAAACCGGGACAGGGTTTCCGGCACAGACGGGGCCAGTTGCCCCAGGGCCACGCCGGCCACAATCGCCAGTGCCACCCATACCGACAGGTAGCGCTCGAAAATCCCCATGCCGCTGGATGAAGCTTCAGCGGTCAGTTCGTTACTGCTCATGGCACCCTTAAATGGAACGTTGGTTCACGCGCTTGGACAAGGCCTCTGCGCTTTCCTTGCGCTCAGAATAGCGGTCTGTCAGGTAATCGCTGCGGTCCCGCACCAGCAGGGTAAACTTCACCAACTCTTCCATGACATCGACGATACGGTCGTAGTAGGCCGAAGGCTTCATGCGGTTGTTGTCGTCGAACTCCATGAACGCCTTGGGCACCGAGGACTGGTTCGGAATGGTGACCATGCGCATCCACCGACCCAGCACCCGCAGCTGGTTGACCGCATTGAACGACTGGGAGCCACCGCACACCTGCATCACCGCCAGAGTCTTACCCTGTGTCGGGCGAACAGCGCCAAGCGACAGGGGAATCCAGTCGATCTGGGTTTTCATGATCCCGGTCATGGCCCCGTGCCGTTCCGGCGAGCACCACACCATCCCCTCACTCCACTGAACCAGTTCCCGCAGTTCCTGAACCTTCGGGTGGGAGGCGTCCTCGGCATCGGGCAGGGGCAGGCCGCGCGGATTGAATACCCGGGTTTCCGCGCCCATTGCCTCAAGCAAGCGGGCCGCTTCTTCCACCGCCAGACGGCTGAACGAGCGCTCCCGCAGGGAACCGTACAGCAGCAGAATTCTCGGCCGGTGGCTTGAAGGCGCTGCGGCAAACAGGTCGTCGTTGGTGGGGGCCCGGAACAGCCCGGATTCAATGTTTGGCAGATCAGATGGAGTCATGGTCAGCGTCAGGTTTCCTGTAAACGGATTCAGCTCAGAAGTTTCTTGATGTCGTCGGCACTGGCCACTTTGCCTTCCACGGCAATCTCGCCGTCCACGGCCAGGGCGGGCGTGCGCAAGACGCCGGCATCAATGATGTTGTTCACGTCTGTCACTTTTTCCACTTCGTAGGTCAGCCCGAGTGCCTTGGCAGCTTCCTCGGCGTTCGCGGTCAGTTGGTTGCACTTGGCACAGCCACTGCCATAAATGGTGAATTTCATCGTTATCTCCTTCGTTTATCCGCGGCAGGTCTATACCCACCAGTTTCCGTAAATAAAGCCGGTGATGGTGGCCATCACCACCACCAGGGCACAGTACACCAGGGTTTTCCGGGTACCCAGAATGGTCCGGATCACCAGCATGTTCGGTAACGACAGGGCCGGGCCCGCAAGCAGCAGCGCCAGTGCCGGTCCCTTGCCCATGCCGGAGCCGATCAGGGCTTCGACAATAGGTACCTCGGTCAGGGTGGAGAAATACATCAGGGCGCCCAGCACGGAGGCCAGAATCGTGGAGAGCAGGGAGTTGTCACCCACGGCAGCGGCCACCCACGCCGAGGGAATCATGCCTTCATGGCCCGGCCGGCCCAGGGCGAAGCCAGCCACAAACACCCCGGCCAGCAACAGCGGCAGGATCTGCTTGGCGAAATCCCAGCTCTGAAGCGGCCACTCCCGGTCTTCATCCCGCATGGTGGCGATCAGCATCAGTCCACCAATGGCGATCACGAAAGGCAGTTCCGGCATGGTCGGAGCCACGGTGGCCGCGATGGCAACCGCCGCTGCCAGAATCAGCAGCTGACGGGGTGGCCAGTGCCAGCGCCAGACCAGCAGGACGCCAAGGGCAGCGCCAAGGGCAGCGGTGATCGGCCATTTCAGGTCGTAGATGGCCATCCAGGCGCTGCTGTCGGCCGCAGCCCAGTTGGCAAACACCAGAATGCCCACCATAAGGGCAAAGAACAGGGTAATGATGCCCACGGGTTTGTCAGCGTCATCGCCGCCAAAACCCCGGGCGTTGCTGACGGAGCGTTCGGCTTCCTCTTTGCGGTAGATCAGGTGCATGATCGCGCCGATGACCACGGCAAACACAATGGCGCCAATGGCCCTGGCCAGGCCGATTTCGGCGCCCAGTACCTTGGCGGTGACCACGATGGCCATGATGTTGATGGCGGGGCCGGAGTAGAGAAAGGCTACGGCTGCGCCCAGGCCCGCCCCCCGGCGGTAGATGCCACCGAACAGCGGCAGCACGGTGCAGGAACAGACAGCCAGTAAGGTGCCGGACACTGATGCCACACTGAACGCCACCGGCTTGGAGGCGGAGGGGCCGAGATAACGCATCACCGAGCCCTGGCTGATATAGACCGACATGGCACCGGCAATCAGGAAGGCCGGCAGCAGGCACAGGATCACGTGTTCCTGGGCATACCAGTTGGTCAGCCGGAAAGCTTCCAGCACGGCGTTATCAAACCGCTCGGTCCCGGCGGGCATAAAGAAGATGGCCAGAAAGGCGAGGATCATGAAAACCAGCAGGTTGCCTTCCCGCTGATTGCTTCGATAAATCTCCAGCAGTCTTTCTGTCATAGCCCTTTCCGGTGTCCTTTGACTGGTTATCCCGCGCTGGCCGCAGGGTGAGTTACTGTCTTTACTCTGTCACACTTGAAGGCTATTATCGCAAAAACTGAATATATGGCAAATCGAATATGCGGAATTTCGTATGAAAAGAAAAGTCCTGTTTGTCTGCACCGCCAACAGCGCCCGCTCCCTGATGGCGGAAGCTCTGCTCCGGAACATGGCCGGTGACCGGTTCGAGGTGGCCAGTGCCGGTACGGAGCCTTCCCGGCCCCATCCTCTGGCGATACAGGTATTGCAGGAGGCCGGCATTCCGACTGGTGGGCTTTACAGCAAGTCGCTGGCGGAGTTGCAGGGACAGGACTGGGATTACGTGATTACGCTGTGTGAAAAGGCCGCCCGGGAGTGCATGTTGGTGGCTTCCGGAGCTCAGCAGATCGCCTGGGATTTTCCGGACCCGGCCGAAACTAACCGACACGCCACCTTTGCACTGACCCTCAAGGAACTGAAAGAGCGCATCGGCCTGTTCACCCTGGTTCACCAGAAAGAAACCGGCCTGAATCCGGCCAGTTACAACCCGGTGACCATTTTCAAGGCGATGGGAGACGAGCTTCGCCTGGCCGCGCTGTTGCTGATCAAGGACCAGGAAAAGCTGTGCGTGTGTGAACTGACCGAGGCCTTTGAAGTATCCCAGCCAAAAGTCAGCCGCCATCTGGCCTCACTCCGGGATGCCGGCCTGCTGGAAACAGAACGCCGGGGTCAGTGGGTTTATTATTATCTTAATCCGGGGCTGCCAGAATGGGTTGCACGGGTTTTGAATGAAACCGCACTGAACAACCTGGAATTGATTGAACAGCCACTGGCCAGATTACAGGCCATGGCGGATCGCCCGGTCGTACCGTGCCCCTGACTATCCACGGACAGATTAGCCAACGCGCAAGGAGAACATCATGAGCAAGATCAAGGTAGGAATTAACGGATTTGGCCGCATCGGCCGGCTGGCGTTGCGTGCGGCCTGGGAGTGGCCGGACATGGAATTTGTCGCCATCAACGACCCGGGCGCCGATGCCGGCACCCTGGCGCATCTGCTCAATTTTGACAGTATTCATGGCCGCTGGAGTCATGAGGCGGCTGCGGACGGTAAGGATATGGTCATCGAAGGCCAGCGCATCCGGGTGACCCATAACAAGGGCATTGATGAGACCGACTGGTCCGGCTGCGATCTGGTGATCGAGGCTAGCGGCGTCAACAAGAAGGTCAGTGTTCTGCAAGCCTATCTGGACCAGGGCGTGAAGCGTGTTGTGGTCACTGCGCCAGTCAAGGAAACGGGCGCCAAAAACATCGTGCTGGGTGTGAACGACGGGATTTTTGACCCGGCCAATGACCGGATCGTCACCGCCGCTTCCTGCACCACCAACTGCCTGGCGCCGGTGGTGAAGGTGATTCACGAGAAGCTGGGCATCAAGCATGGCTCCATCACCACCATCCACAGCCTGACCAATACCCAGAACATCATCGATGCGCCCCACAAAGACCTGCGCCGGGCCCGGGCCTGTGGCAGTTCCCTGATTCCCACCACCACCGGCTCGGCCACTGCGATTATCGAGATTTTCCCGGAACTCAAAGGCCGGCTCGATGGCCATGCCGTGCGGGTACCGCTGACCAATGCCTCGCTTACCGACTGCGTGTTTGAGGTGAACCAGCCCACCGACAAGGAAACCGTCAACAAGCTGTTGAAGGAAGCGGCGGAAGGCGAGCTGAAAGGCATCCTCGGTTACGAAGAGCGACCATTGGTGTCCATCGATTACAAGACCGACCCGCGATCTTCCATCGTCGATGCCCTGTCCACCATGGTGGTTAACGGCACCCAGGTAAAAATCTACGCCTGGTACGATAACGAATGGGGTTACGCCAACCGCACGGCGGAACTCGCGCGCCGGGTGGGCTCTGCCTGATCATGACGGCCGCCATCCGACAGTACCTGGTCATCACCGGCAATTACTGGGCTTTTACCCTGACGGACGGTGCCCTGCGGATGCTGGTGGTGCTGCATTTCCACCAGCTCGGCTACTCGCCTCTGGAAATCGCCCTGTTGTTCATCTTCTACGAGTTCTTCGGGGTGGTGACCAACCTGGTGGGCGGTTACCTGGGCGCCCGCATGGGCCTGAACCGCACCATGAACATCGGGCTCTTCCTGCAGATCGTGGCACTCGCCATGCTGGCGGTACCGGCGGCGATGCTCACGGTGCCCTGGGTGATGGCGGCGCAGGCGCTGTCCGGGATTGCCAAGGACCTGAACAAGATGTCCGCCAAGAGCGGCATCAAGTTACTGGTGCCGGATGAGCAGCAAGGCACCCTGTACAAGTGGGTGGCGATTCTCACCGGTTCCAAGAACACCCTCAAGGGTGTCGGTTTCTTCCTCGGTGGTGTGCTGTTGATGGCGGCCGGCTTCAAGGGCGCGGTGATCCTCATGGCGGTTGCGCTCGGGCTGGTGTGGCTGGCCAGCCTGTTCCTGCTGGGGCAGGACCTGGGCAAGAGCAAGGCCAAGCCGAAGTTCAGCGAGATCCTGTCCAAGAGTCGGGCGATCAATGTCCTTTCGGCAGCCCGCATGTTCCTGTTCGGCGCCCGGGATGTGTGGTTTGTGGTGGCCCTGCCGGTATACCTGCACACGGTCTTCGGCTGGGACTTCTGGAAGGTGGGCGGATTCATGGCCACCTGGATTATCGGCTACGGCTTTATCCAGACCATGGCACCGCGCATCACCGGCCATGGCGAAGGAAAACGGTCGGCAGTACTCTGGGCGGCGGCCCTGGCCCTGATTCCCGCGGCGATTGCGATTGGCCTGGCAGCGGGTTGGTCACCCCAGACTGTGATTGTCGGTGGCCTGCTGTTGTTTGGCGTGCTGTTTGCGATCAACTCTTCCCTGCACAGCTATCTCATCGTTAGCTATGCCCGGGGCGATGGGGTTTCCCTGGATGTGGGGTTCTATTACATGTCTAATGCCGCTGGCCGGCTGCTGGGAACGATTCTGTCCGGGTGGGTCTACCAGGCCTGGGGGCTGGAGGTCTGCTTGTGGATATCATCGGGTTTGGTGGCCATGGCAGCGCTGCTGTCGCTGATGTTGCCCGAGCGGCGGCTCGTGACAGCCTGAGCGGGCCTCAAAACCGCATGGCCAGCCCTGCGCCCGCTTCCACCTGCAAGTAGCCGCTGCTGTCGAATCTGAGTTCGCAGCCACCGGAGCAGAACGCGGAGCCTCCCGAATTCAGGGCGGTGTAAACACCGCGCAGATCCAGCCTGAGGCGCAGCTGGTCAGTCAGAAAAAACTGATAACCACCACCAAGAGACAGGGCGGCTCGGTGGTGGGTTTCGTACCCCGAGTCGTCCGGTTCGAGCCGGGTAACCCCGAGCACACCAGAGACAAATCCACCGTGATTCTTGCCACCCGGGAAATACAGTCCGCCGAACTGGAGCTGGTAAATCGTCAGGTCAATGGACTCCACGCTGGGTGCGAACAGGCCATTGTCCAGCCTGGCTGAGGTGCTCTGCCGACCGAAATAGAGTTCTCCCTGTTTGCCGGGCTCCGGCAGATCAAAATTGACCACCAGGCCCTGGCTGGCGGAATCCCGGAAGTCGATCTGGTCTGAGGTGCTGGCGCCGGCGGTCTCGATATTCACCGAACTACTCATGCGAAAGCCTGCAAACGGCGCAAGGCTAATGTCCGCTGCGCCCGGAGTCGGTGCCAGGGTCAATGCGAGTAGCACAGCCAGGGGAATGTGGAGATTCATACTGTGACTCCGTTGCTGGGTGGCTGGAGGTTGGGCGGATTCCGTGTAACGATATTACCATTGCAGAGCCGCAAGCCTTGCCAGTATCTACCAGGCACCAAAGTAGCATGGGCGAAGTACGCTTCCCGACGCTAGGCTTTGCTCACCGCTTGCATAAAAGACAACAATAATGATCGACCTGCTAAAACGTTACCCCTTACCCGTCATTGTCCTGGCCCAGCTTTTCGGTACTTCCCTCTGGTTCAGCATCAATGGCGTCTGGCTGTCTCTTTCGGCCCAGTTGGGGCTGACCGAAACCGATCTGGGCCGGCTGACCCTGGCAGTTCAGGCCGGTTTTATCACAGGTACCCTGACCATCGCGGTGACCGGTCTGGCGGACCGCTTTGGCGCCAGCCGGATTTTTGCCCTGTCGAGTCTGCTGGGGGCCCTTGTTAATGGCGGATTTGTCTTTGCAGCCGGGCAGCCACCCCTGGATTTCATCCTCCGATTCGCCACCGGTCTCTGCCTGGCCGGTATCTATCCCCTGGGCATGAAGCTGGTGATTGCCTGGACCCCGAAGTACGCCGGTGCAGCGCTGGCTTGGCTGGTGGGCATGCTTACCCTCGGTACCGCCCTGCCACATCTGATGCGAGGGGCAACGCTGGGCATGCCGTGGGAGCTACCGCTGATGGCGGCCTCCTGTCTCGCACTGGCCGGCGGGCTGCTGGTTTTCCTGCTGGGCGACGGTCCGCACCTTCCGAAAAGCAGTGGCCGTCTGCCCCTCAGCCAGGGACTGGCGGCCTTGCGTATCCCGAGATTCCGGGCAGTGGCCGGCGGTTACTTTGGCCATATGTGGGAACTTTACGCCTTCTGGACGCTGACGCCCCTGCTGATCGGCCGGGAACTTCAGCGCCTAGGGCAGGGCGAAGCATTGGTTCCCTGGCTGTCGTTCGCGGTGATCGGCATTGGCGCCGCCGGTTGCGTCGGTGGAGGTCGACTCAGTCGAACCCTGGGTAGCGAGTGGGTGGCCCGGCGGGCGCTGATGGTGTCAGGGGCTGTCTGTTTTCTGTATCCATGGTTGAATGGGCTCGCCCCGGTCTTGCTGATCGCGTTGCTGGTTGTCTGGGGGATTGCGGTGGTTGCAGATTCGCCGCAATTCTCGGCCCTGGCTGCGGCGACAGCGCCCAAGGAATCGGTGGGGTCCTCACTTGCCGTCATGAACGCCGTCGGGTTCGGGCTGACCCTGCCCGCCATCTGGCTGACCAGCGGATTATGGGGCCAGTTGGATGTCTGGGTGGTGCTGCTCCTATTCCCGGGGCCTGTGCTCGGATTGTGGTCGCTGTCCAGAGCGCGACCTGACGTTAAGCCTGGTTAATGGGTGTGAGCCTGATGAAGTCCGATACGTCCAAGCCAAGAGTGCTGGTGCTGTCCGGTTACGACGCCGCCAGCCATATGCGCTGGCGTGAGCAACTAGCGGCACTTTTGCCGGACTTCCACTGGCACGGCCTGGCATTGCCTCCGAGGTTCTTCCGCTGGCGCATCCGGGGCAATCCACTGAGCTGGCTTAATGAGCCGCTCCTGCAGGAACGCTGGGATCTGATTATCGCTACATCGATGGTGGATCTGGCCACCCTGCGCGGTCTGCACCCGCACCTGGCCAGTACGCCCTGCCTGCTGTACATGCACGAAAACCAGTTCGCCTTTCCGGTATCAAGTGGTCAGAACAGCAGCGTCGATCCACAGATGGTGAACCTCTACAGTGCGCTGTCTGCCGATTGTGTGGTGTTCAACAGTGGCTGGAACCGGGACAGTTTTCTGGACGGTGTCGATACGTTCGTCCAAAAACTGCCTGACAGAGTGCCCGAAGGGCTGATCGAAACTTTGCGTGGTAAGTCCCGGGTGATCCCGGTGCCGATTGAAGACCGTCTGTTTGCCGATGAACGGGATGCGGTGAACTGGGCCCGGCCACACCTGCTCTGGAACCATCGTTGGGAATACGACAAGGGGCCGGATCGCCTGTTGAAATTCCTGCAGGTGCTCGACAAGCGCTCGGTACCGTTCCGGCTCAGCGTTGTCGGCGAGAGTTTCAGGAATCAGCCACCGGCATTCGGCCGAATTCGTGAGGCGTTTGGTGACCGGATAGAGCAGTGGGGGTTCCTCGAAAGCCGGGACGACTACGACCGGTTGCTCCGCCGGGCGGATATTGTCCTCTCCACGGCTCTGCATGATTTCCAGGGGCTGTCGATGCTGGAGGCCATGGCCTCCGGGTGCGTGCCCCTGGCCCCGGACCGGCTGGCCTACCCGGAGTATGTGCCGGACCTCTGCCGATACCATAGCTACGAACAGGCTGCTGATACTGAAGCGGACGCCGCGGCAGACGGCCTGGAACGACTGATGCGATGCCGGCCAAAGCCCTCCGGGCCGGAAGCCTGGCGGGCGTCGGTGCTGGCAGGACAGTACCAGACTCTCTTTGATGACCTGATCCATGCCGGGAAAACCGACCTTACTTTTCAATCCCGGCTCTGCTAGACTTCGCGCCCTCTTTTCGGCCGATGCCTGATTTTCATCAAAGATACTGAAACCAGACTGTGACGATCCTTCCACCCTAGCATTCAGACTTCCCTTCTCCCTCGATACTCCAGCAAGGCTTGAGCATCCAGCCGGTGCGCTGTCATCGGCCACGTGGATTCGTAGCTCTCGATATCTTGCTCGCGGAACAGCGATTGTCATGGTTCTTCTCCAGACTCTGGCTTCACAGGAATCGGCCTGGTGTCTGTTGCCCGGCTTTTGAAACCTTTAATCGGATTACACGAATATGCTCAGCAGTATACGAAACAACTGGTTCTCCAATGTCCGCGGCGATCTGCTCGCCGGTATTGTGGTGGCCCTCGCCCTGATTCCGGAGGCCATCGCCTTCTCCATAATTGCAGGCGTGGACCCGAAAGTGGGTCTTTATGCTTCCTTCTGTATTGCTGTGGTGATCGCGTTCGTGGGCGGTCGCCCCGGGATGATTTCAGCTGCCACCGGCGCCATGGCGTTGCTGATGGTCACGCTGGTGAAAGAGCACGGTCTCGAATACCTGCTCGCCGCGACCCTGCTCACTGGTGTGTTCCAGATTATTGCAGGCTACCTCAAGCTGGGGGCACTGATGCGCTTTGTCTCCCGCTCGGTGGTGACCGGGTTCGTCAACGCTCTGGCGATCCTGATCTTCATGGCCCAGTTGCCCGAACTGACCAATGTCACCTGGCATGTCTACGCCATGACCGCCGCGGGTCTCGCGATCATCTACCTTTTCCCGCTGGTGCCGGTGGTCGGCAAGGTTCTGCCGTCACCGCTGGTGTGCATCATCTCTCTCACCGCCGTTGCCATGATCCTGGGCCTGGATATCCGCACCGTCGGCGATATGGGTGAATTGCCGGATACCCTGCCGGTGTTCCTGTGGCCGGATGTGCCGCTCAACCTCGAGACGCTGATGATTATCCTGCCTTATTCCCTGGGGCTTGCGGTGGTCGGCCTGCTGGAATCCATGATGACCGCGACCATCGTGGACGACCTGACTGACACCACCAGCGACCGTAATCGCGAATGCAAGGGCCAGGGTGTGGCCAATATTGGGGCCGGGCTGCTTGGTGGCATGGCCGGTTGCGCGATGATTGGTCAGTCCATCATCAACATCAAATCCGGTGGCCGTACCCGGCTCTCCACCTTCACCGCCGGTGCTTTCCTGTTGGTCATGGTGCTGGTGCTGGACCAGTGGCTGGTCCAGATACCCATGGCGGCGCTGGTGGCGGTGATGATCATGGTATCGATCGGTACCTTCAGCTGGGAGTCCATCAGGAATCTCCGGGAGCACCCGCTTTCAACCAACATCGTGATGGTGGTTACCGTGATCGTGGTGGTGGCGACGCACAACCTGGCCTTCGGCGTACTGGCTGGCGTGCTTCTGGCGGCCCTGTTCTTCGCCAACAAGGTGGGCCACTACATGCTGGTGAGGTCGGACTATGACGAAGCGAGCGATACCCGACGCTACAACGTGGTGGGGCAGGTGTTCTTCAGCTCTTCCGAGAAGTTCATCGAGTCCTTTGACTTCAAGGAAGCCGTCGACAATGTGGTGATCGACCTCAGCCGGGCTCATTTCTGGGATATCACCGCGGTGGCGGCGCTGGACAAGGTGGTGGTCAAGTTCCGCCGGGAAGGTGCCGATGTCGACGTGGTTGGCCTGAACGAGGCCAGTGCCACCATTGTTGACCGCTTCGGCGTGCACGACAAGCCAGATGCCGTCGAACGTCTGATGGCCCACTAAAGGAGTTGAAACAATGATCGTTGAAAATTCAGAGACCGGCGCTCCGGATACCCTCCAGGTGGTGGCCTGTATCGACGGCTCCGAAGCCGCCCTGGCGGTTTGTGACTACGCAGCCTGGGCCAGCTCCCGAATGGACGATCCCCTGATGCTGTTGCACGTGCTGGATGAGGAAAAATACCCGGCCCGCACCGATATGACCGGCAGCATCGGGCTCGGTAGCCGGGAGCAACTGCAGGAGGAACTGGTCAATCTGGATCAGCAACGCAGCAAGCTCGCGCTCAAACATGGCCACCTGATGCTGGACGAAGCCGAAAAGCGGGTGCTGGCAGCGGGTATAAGCAAGGTGACCAAACGCCAGCGCCATGATGAGCTGGCAGGTTCGCTGGTGGAACTGGAGCCCGAGGCGCGACTGTTCGTCATGGGCCTGCATGGCGAGAGCAGTGCCGCTGCCGGTCGTCATGTCGGCAGTCAGCTGGAGACCGTGATCCGCAGTGTGCACCGGCCGGTTTTCCTGGTTCCCGATGACTACACCGAGCCGCGCAGCGCCATGCTGGCCTTTGATGGCAGCCCGACGGCGTTCCGAAGCATCGAGTTACTGGCCGGGACGCCGGTGTTCAAGGGCATGCCCATGCATCTGGTGATGGTCGGCTCGGATACCGAAGAACACCGGGCCCAACTCAAGCGGGCAGAGGAAGCACTGAAGAACCAGGGTATGGACCTGCACCTTGCCATCCGGCAGGGCGATGTGGAGCAGACACTGCACACCTACCAGGCGGAGCACGACATAGACGTGCTGATCATGGGCGCCTATGGCCACTCCCGTATCCGCCGGTTCCTGGTGGGTAGCACCACCACCCGTATGCTGGAGACTGCCAGGAAACCGTTGGTGATTCTGCGCTGAGTAACCAGAGGAACGCCCGGCCGCTTGCGGCTGTGACAAGCCCTGCCTAGACTCATGACTGTTGGACGGTTATGACAGGGAGAAGTGGCCATGGCGTTCCAGACCCTTGATGGCAACGAAGCTGTGGCCTCGGTGGCCTATCGCTTGAGCGAAACCATTGCCATCTATCCGATTACACCGGCGTCGGTGATGGGCGAACATGCCGATGACTGGGCCGCGCTGGGTCGGCCCAACCTCTGGGGCCAGGTGCCCGGAGTGGTAGAAATGCAGTCCGAGGCAGGTGCCGCAGGAGCAATGCACGGTGCCTTGCAGGCGGGTTCGCTGGTGACCACCTTCACCGCCTCCCAGGGGCTGCTGCTGATGCTGCCCAACCTGTACAAGATCGCCGGCGAGCTCTCGCCTTTCTGTATGCATGTGGCTGCCCGCAGTGTGGCCACCCATGCCTTGTCCATCTTTTGCGACCACTCCGACGTGATGGCTGCCCGGGGCACCGGCTTTGCTCTGTTGGCCTCGGGCTCGGTGCAGGAGGCTCAGGACCTGGCCGCCATTGGCCATGCGGTAACTCTGGAAAGCCGGGTGCCCGTGTTGCACTTCTTTGATGGCTTCCGCACTTCCCATGAAATTTCCAAGATTACCGCGCTGAGTGACGAAGAACTGAAAGCGCTGGTGCCTCATGAAGGCGTCGAAGCCCACCGAAATCGCCGTATGACCCCGGACCGGCCGATACTGCGGGGCACATCCCAGAACCCGGATGCCTTTTTCCAGTCAAGGGAAGCGGTCAATCCCTTCTATCAGGCTTTCCCGGAGCGACTGGAAACCGTGATGAACCGGTTTGCGGATATTACTGGCCGGCGGTACCAGCTGTTTGATTATGTGGGTCACCCCGAGGCAGAGCGCGTGGTTATGCTGATGGGCTCTGGCGCCGAATGCGCCCATGAAACCGTCGAATGGCTGATGGCGCAGGGCGAAAAAGTGGGTGTGCTCAAGGTGCGGCTGTTCCGGCCCTTCGCTACTGACCGTTTCCTGGCGGCGCTGCCTGACACCGTGGAGCACCTGGCGGTACTGGACCGGACCAAAGAGCCCGGGGCCCAGGGCGAGCCACTGTTGCTGGAGGTCAGCGGGGCGTTGATGGAAGCCTGGAGCCGGGGCGAGCGGCAGATCCTGCCCCGGGTAATCGGTGGCCGCTATGGCCTGTCTTCGCGGGAGTTTACCCCCGCCATGGTCTGTGCCGTTTTCGACGAACTGAAGGCAGACCAACCGAAAACCCGTTTTACCGTCGGTGTCCGCGACGATGTCACCCGGCTGTCGCTGGAGGTGGATAGTGAGCTCGATATCGAGTCGCCGAAAACCCGCCGGGCCCTGTTCTTCGGCCTGGGCGCCGATGGTACGGTCAGCAGCAACAAGGCCAGCATCAAGATCCTGGGCGAGGGCACGGACCTGTTTGCCCAGGGCCATTTTGTCTATGACTCCAAGAAATCCGGTGCCACCACGGTTTCCCATCTGCGGTTCGGTCCTTTGCCTATCCGTTCCAGTTACCAGATCCGCAAGGCCCAGTTCGTGGCCATTCACGCGCCCCAGTTCCTCGAGCGCTTCGATGTCCTGGAGCATGCGGCCGAGGGGGCAACGGTACTGCTGAATGTCCCCTGGTCAGAGGATGAGGCCTGGGACCGTTTGTCGGTCGAAGTGCAGCAGGTGCTGGTGGAGCGCAAGGCCCGACTGTATGTCATCGACGCCGCGGAGGTGGCAGAGAAAGCCGGGCTGGAACGTCGCATCAACACGGTCATGCAGGTGTGCTTCTTTGCCCTGGCCGATATCCTGCCGAAGGACGAGGCCATCGCCCGCATCAAGGACGCCATTCGTGAGACCTGGGGCCGTCGCGGACCGGAGGTGGTTCGCCGTAATGTGGAGGCGGTGGATTCCGCCCTGGACAACCTGCATGAAGTGCCAATACCGGGCAAGGTGACCGCGACCCGCACCCGACCGCCCAGGGTGCCGGAGGATGCGCCGGACTTTGTCCAGAAGGTGACCCGGCTGCTGCTGGAAGGGCAGGGCGACAAACTGCCGGTCAGTGCCTTCCCTCCGGATGGCACCTGGCCAACGGGTACCAGCCAGTTCGAGAAACGGTCCATCGCCCAGGAAATTCCGATCTGGGAGTCCGATCTGTGCGTTCAGTGTAACTTCTGCGCGATGATCTGCCCCCATACCGCCATCACCAGCAAAGTCTTCGAGCCGGAGGCAGGCGAAAACGCTCCTGAAACCTTCGAGGCCGTTCCCGAAACCCACACGGCGGAGCTGGAAGGTCTCGATTACCGGCTGCAGGTGGCGCCGGAGGACTGCACCGGTTGCGGTTTGTGCGTGGAGGTGTGTCCCGCCAAAGACCGCACCCGGCCCAAACGCAAAGCGATCAACATGCAGCCTCTGGAGGAGCATCGCGAGGTTGAGGCGGAAAACCTGAAGTTCTTCCGTAGCTTGCCGGATGTTCCCAGGGATCGTATTCCCCGTGATTTCAAGTCGCTGCCATTATTGATCCCGTTGTTCGAGTACTCGGGCGCCTGCGCCGGCTGTGGCGAAACCCCCTACATCCGCCTGCTCACCCAGCTGCTGGGCGACCGTCTGCTGATTGCCAATGCCACCGGTTGTTCCTCCATTTACGGCGGCAACCTGCCCACCACACCGTACACGGTGAATGCCGATGGACGGGGTCCGACGTGGAACAACTCGCTGTTTGAAGATGCCGCGGAACTGGGTCTGGGCATGCGCCTGGGGCTGGACAGGCTGGTGGGCCGGGCCCGACAGTTGCTGGATGGCATGAGGGACCGTCTGCCTGAACTACTGTACAGCAATCTGACGGGCCCCTGCGCCACCCTCGACGAGACGGCCATGGCAGCACGGCGCAAGGCGGTCGCAAGATTACGTGAGTGGCTGGCGGATCAACAACAAAGCCCCGAGGTACGGGAACTGGCGACCCTGGCCGATGAGCTTTGCCCCAAGAGCGTCTGGGTCATCGGGGGTGATGGCTGGGCCTATGACATTGGCTATGGTGGCCTGGACCATGCCCTGGCCTCCGGCCAGAACCTCAAGCTGCTGGTGCTCGATACCGAGGTGTATTCCAACACCGGCGGCCAGCAGTCCAAGGCCACGCCCCTGGGCGCGATTGCCAAGTTTGCGGCGGCCGGCAAGGAAACCCGAAAGAAGGACCTGGGCTTGCTGGCCATGAGTTATGGCCATGTGTACGTGGCCCAGATTGCCATGCAGTCCCACAGCAACCAGACCACCAAAGCCCTGCAGGAGGCCGAAAGTTTCGATGGCCCCGCCCTGATCATTGCCCACAGCCCCTGCATCGCCCATGGCTATGACCTGGTGCACTCGCCGGCACAGCAAAAGCGGGCGGTGGACAGCTGGGCCTGGCCGATCTACCGCTTCGATCCGCGGCGGATTGACGAGGGCCTGCCGCCCCTGCAGCTGGATTCGGTACGGCAGAAAGTCCCCATGAAAACCTACATGCAGGAGGAGGCCCGTTTCCGCATGTTGGAACTGCGGGACCCGGAAAGGTACGAAAAGCTGGTGGCAGCCGCCACGGAGGCGGCGCACGACCAACGGGAACTCTATAAACAGCTGGCGGGCATCCATTTCGAGCCCCACGAACACCCGGAATCCGACGAGGGGGAGGGGGAATCACATGACTGACCTGACAACCCGGTGGCTCGGCCTGGACCTGCACTCGCCCCTGGTGGTGGGGGCCAGCCCGTTGACCGATGATCTTGATGCCCTGAAGGCCTGTGTCGATGCCGGCGCCGGTGCCGTGGTGATGCATTCGCTGTTCGAAGAGCAGCTGGTGGCGGAGCAGATGGCGGCCCATCGCTTTATCGATTCCCGGATCAATATGGACGCCGAGGCGCGCTCGTTCTTTCCCGGCTCGGAAATGTTCGAAATGGGCTCCGGCAGTTACCTCAAACGCCTAAAACGATTGCAGGGTGCGCTGGATGTTCCCGTGATTGCCTCGCTCAATGGCATTTCCCCCGGCGGCTGGATCCAGCATGCGGGGGAACTGGAGAACGCCGGTGCGTCGGCCATCGAACTCAATCTCTACGATCTGGCCACGGACCCTGCCGATACGGCGGCAACGCTGGAACAGCGGCAGCTGGATGTGGTGCGTTCGGTGGTGGAGCAGGTGTCGATTCCGGTGAGCGTCAAGCTGTCACCGTTCTATTCGGCCTTGCCCGCCTTTGTGGCGGGTGTGGAGGCGGCGGGCGCCCGGGGACTGGTGCTGTTCAACCGGTTCTATCAGCCGGACATCGATCTGGACCAGCTGACCCTGAGCCGGGAGCTGGCTCTGTCCAGTAGTGCGGAATTGCCCCTGCGGTTGCACGCGGTCGCCATGCTATTCAATCGCACGGGGCTGGAAATGGCGGTCTCCGGTGGTGTCCATACCGGTGATGATGCCGCCAAGGCTTTGCTGTCCGGCGCCACCGTGGTCCAGGTGGTGTCCGCCTTGCTGGCGGAGGGGCCGCAGGCCCTGGCGCGGATCAGCGATGCCATGAGCCGACGCCTGCGCGGGATAGGCTATAACACCCTGGCCGAGGCCAGGGGTGCCATGTCACTGGATAGCGCGCCTGATTCACAGACCTGGGAGCGCCTGAATTACGCCCGTCTGTTACATGGCTGGCACTGACGGTCAGAGGCCCTGCTCGGGTACTTCCCGGATCCGGCCATGCTCATCGATGGCCACATAGACAAACAGACCTTCGGTGACTTTCCGCGGGTTTTTGGCGGTGCGGTCCAGAGTCCAGACCTCCACATTGATCTTCATGGAGCTGCGCCCGATGTCCACCAGCTCACAATAGCAACCTACCTGGGAGCCCACCCGCAATGGCGACAGGAACTCCATGCGGTCCATGGCCACGGTGGCATTGCGGCCCTGGGAAATCCGGCCCGCCATGGTGGCAGCGGCAATATCCATCTGTTTGACCAGCCAGCCGGCGAAGACGTCGCCATTGGCGTTGGTGTCAACGGGAAGGGGAATAACCTGAAGGGTGAGTTCGCCCCGGGGAGCGGGTCTGTCATCGTCGAAAGCCGTCATGGAGCCTGCCTTTATAAGTGCTGGAATTGTTTTAACCCCGCATGTTAATGGCCTGAACGCGTGCTGCAAGAAAATTTGCACGATGACGACTATATTTCAGAAGTTGTAACAAAGTTGTCACAGAGACCTCCTAGGATGCACTCATCGGTAAAGCACATCCGACACAACGTCCTAACCAAATAATGGAGACTTGACGTGATGAAACTGAATAAAGCATTCGCCACCGTTGCGCTGGCCGGCTCCGTAGCCGCCATGTCCGCACCGGCGATGGCCCGTGACACCATCAGCATCGTGGGCTCCTCCACTGTTTATCCGTTCGCTACCGTGGTGGCCGAGCGCTTCGGCACCAAGACTGACTTCGCCACTCCCAAGCTGGAATCCACCGGTTCCGGCGGCGGTCTGAAGCTGTTCTGTCAGGGTATCGGCACCCAGCACCCGGACATCACCAACGCTTCCCGTCGCATGAAGCCTTCCGAGTTTGACCTTTGTCAGGGTAACGGTGTCACCGACATCACCGAGTTCCGTATTGGTTCTGACGGCATCGTGATCGCCAGCTCCAAGAATGCTGACAACCTGGATATCACTCTCGAGCAGCTGTTCCTGGCCCTGGGCAAGGAAGTACCGAACCCGGAGAACGAGAAGGAACTGATCCCGAACCCGTACAAGAAGTGGAACGAGATTGACTCTGACCTGCCGAACGTTGCCATTCGTGTAATGGGTCCGCCTCCGACTTCCGGTACCCGTGACTCCTTCAACGAGCTGGCCCTGCAAGGTGGCTGTGAAGATCTGCCCGCCGTTGCTGACATGAGCGAAGACGATATGGAAGCCGTTTGCCAGAGCATCCGTGAAGATGGCGCCTTCATCGAAGCCGGTGAGAATGACAACCTGATCGTTCAGAAGCTGATCGATGACAAAGGCATGTACGGCGTATTCGGCTACAGCTTCCTGGAAGAGAACGCTGACCGTCTGCAGGCTGCGACCCTGAACGGCAAGGTGCCGACCGCTGAGGCGATCGCTGCTGATGAGTACCCGGTTGCCCGCTCCCTGTTCTTCTACGTGAAGAAGGCTCACATCGGTGTTATTCCGGGTATGGAAGAGTACATTGAGGAGTTCGTCAGTCCGGCTGCCATGGGCCCGAACGGCTACCTGAAGAGTGTAGGCCTGATCGTTCCGCCGCGTGAAGCTCTGATGAACCTGCAGGACAAGGCAGCCAACATGCCGAACCTGCAGAAAGACGAGCTGATGTAAGCCAGTTACACAAACCAGTAACTGACAAGGGTGCGAGTCCTCACGGGCTCGCACCCTTTCGTACGTAAAAAGCAGCAAGTGCGAAACTCACTTTAGGTCTTTACACTTGTTGCCTATTTGAAGCGTCAGACAGGATAATTCATGCAACCTGCCAATCTCCTTCTACTGACCCTGGTCCTGGCCGTCGTCGCATATGGTCTGGGCTATGCCCGGTCCCGGGCGCTGGCGATGCCCCTGGGCGGGATACGTCATCTCAAGTCCCTGCCATTCTATTATGGTGCCCGGGCGGCGCTATGGTGCGGCATCCCCGCGCTGATCGTGCTGGCATTGTGGGCGGCATTCCAGGGTAAGGTCATTCAGATGCTGGTGATCGGCTCTCTGCCTCCAGAGATGATTCCCGCCGATGAAGGCAGTGCCAGTCTGCTGTTGAGTAAAATCAGCAACGTGGCCAGCGGTGCCTTGCCCCCGGGGTTTGTTGAAGCCCCGATAGTGGAGGCCGCCGAGCGATTGAAAGCATTGCGGGGCCAGAGCCGGATGCTGATGTCCGCCCTGGTGATTTCGGTAGCGGTGCTGGCCGGCTTCCTTGGCTGGCTGCGTATACGTCCGAGGATCAACGCCCGGGAACAGGTGGAGTCCATCCTCAAGTGGTTGTTCTTTGCCTGCGCCGCCCTGGCCATTCTGACTACCCTCGGCATTATCTTCTCGGTTGCCTTCGAGACCTTCCGTTTCTTCGAGAAGATCTCGTTCGTCGAGTTTTTCTTCGGTACCAGCTGGAGTCCTCAAACGGCGCTGCGGGCGGATCAGGTTGCCGCCGAGGGTGCGTTCGGCATGATACCGCTGTTCACCGGTACCCTGCTGATTTCTGCCATCGCGATGCTGGTGGCGGTGCCGGTGGGACTGCTCT
This sequence comes from Marinobacter pelagius, assembly GCF_900114925.1. Taxonomy (GTDB): domain Bacteria; phylum Pseudomonadota; class Gammaproteobacteria; order Pseudomonadales; family Oleiphilaceae; genus Marinobacter; species Marinobacter pelagius. The sequence goes on from NZ_FOUR01000005.1 coordinate 22,031, forward strand.
CGGCGATCTATCTGTCCGAGTATGCCAACAAACGGGTGCGCAGTATCGTCAAACCGCTGCTGGAGATGCTGGCCGGTATTCCCACCGTTGTTTATGGCTTCTTTGCCGCCCTGACCGTGGCGCCATTCATCAGTAACCTGGCAGCTTCGCTCGGAATTGAAGCCTCGTCCCAGAGCGCCCTGGCTGCCGGCGGCGTAATGGGCATCATGATCATTCCTTTCGTTTCGTCGCTCTCGGATGACGTGATCAATGCGGTGCCACAGTCCCTGCGGGATGGCTCCCTGGCCCTGGGTGCCACCCAGTCGGAAACCATGAAGAAGGTTATTTTTCCGGCGGCGCTGCCCGGCATCATGGGCGGTATCCTGCTGGCCGTATCACGTGCCATTGGCGAAACCATGATCGTGGTGATGGCAGCTGGCCTGGCGGCGAATCTGACCGCCAACCCCCTCGAAACCGTCACCACCGTGACTGTGCAGATCGTGACATTGCTCACCGGTGACCAGGAATTCGACAGCGCCAAGACACTGGCCGCCTTTGCTCTGGGTGCCATGCTGTTCCTGGCCACGCTGCTGCTGAACGTAATCGCCCTGAAAATTGTACGTAAATATCGGGAACAGTATGACTGACCAACGCTCTCAGGCGGAGATCGTCCGCCAGTCACTCAAGCGCCGCTATCGCAAGGAACGTCGTTTCCGGGCTTACGGCATCGCGGCAATCGCGGTAGCCCTCGCCGCCCTGGTGATCCTGTTTGCCGACATCATCGGCAAGGGCTATACCGGGTTCATGAAGACGACCCTGACGATGGAAGTCCAGATTGATGGCGAAATGATGTATCTGGACGACGCTACGGACGAGCGCCAACTGAAAATGGCGGATTTCGTCGAGCCTCTCGTTCAGGCTTTGATCCGGGAGATTCCATCCGCAACGGAAGCCGATCGGGATGCGGTGCGTGATCTCATCAATCCGTACGCCTCGGTGACGCTGAGGGATAGGCTGAAGGAAAATCCGGAGTGGCTGAACACCACCCGGACCATGACGTTCCTGGCCCATACGGACGTGGATGTCTACGCCAAGCACGCCGGCGACGAGGCCTATTCCATCAAGCTGAGCGAACAGCAGCAGGCATGGGTGGATCAGTTGCAGGAAGACGGTGTGGTGGAGACCTCGTTCAACGATGTCTTTTTCCAGAACGGTGACTCCCGGGACCCTTCCAAAGCCGGTATTCTTGGCGCCGTGGTGGGTTCCCTGCTGACCATGTTCGTGACCCTGATCCTGTCGTTCCCGATCGGTGTGGCAGCAGCCATCTATCTGGAAGAGTTCGCGCCCCAGAACAAGCTCACCGACTTCATCGAGGTGAACATCAACAACCTGGCGGCGGTACCGTCCATTATCTTCGGCCTGCTGGGTCTGGCCGTGTTCATCAACCTGTTCGGCATGCCCCGTTCGGTGCCGGTGGTGGGTGGCTTGGTGCTGACCCTGATGACCCTGCCGACCATCATCATTTCCAGCCGGGCGGCGATCAAGAGTGTGCCGCCATCGATTCGCGAGGCTGCAGAAGGCATCGGCGCTTCCAAGATGCAGGTAGTCCTGCACCACGTATTGCCACTGGCGATGCCGGGCATGCTGACCGGCTCCATCATCGGTATGGCTCAGGCGCTGGGCGAGACCGCACCGCTGCTGCTGATCGGCATGGTGGCGTTCATCGTGGATGTACCGGATGGCTTCTTTGACTCGGCCACGGTGCTGCCGGTGCAGGTCTTCCTGTGGGCGGGCAGTCCGGAACTGGCCTTTATCGAACGCGCGTCGGCAGCGATTATGGTGCTGCTGACCTTCCTGATCAGTATGAATGCATTGGCCATCTGGATGCGCAAGCGTCTTGAGCGCAGGTGGTAAGGAGAATCTCCATGAATACCCTGAATACAACGGTAACCAGTGAAGCTGAAATGCCTGAAGAAAATGTTGTTCCTGTCCAGGAAGAGAAGCCGGCGGAAACCGTGATTGAGGAGGGCAAGACAGTAGGTCGTCCCTTCTCGGACGATGCCAAGTTCAAACTACGCAATGTCGAGGTGTTCTACGGCCAGGACCGCGCCATCAAGAACATCAGCCTGGACATCGCCCGCAATGAGGTGATTGCCTTTATCGGACCGTCCGGTTGTGGCAAGTCTACCTTCCTGCGCTGTCTGAACCGGATGAACGACAGTATCGATATCTGTCGGGTCAAAGGCTCGCTGCATCTGGATGACCAGGATATCTACGATCCCAAGCGGGACGTGGTAGAACTGCGCGCCCGGGTGGGTATGGTGTTCCAGAAGCCAAACCCGTTCCCGAAGTCCATCTACGACAACGTGGCCTACGGCCCCCGGATTCATGGTCTCGCCAACCGGAAATCGGATCTGGATGACATCGTTGAGAACAGCTTGCGCAAAGCGGGTTTGTGGGAAGAGGTCAAGGATCGCCTGGATGCCACTGCAACCGGCATGTCCGGTGGCCAGCAGCAGCGCTTGTGCATTGCCCGCGCCATTGCGGTCAGCCCGGAAGTTGTCCTGATGGATGAGCCCTGTTCGGCACTGGACCCCATTGCCACGGCCAAGGTCGAAGAGCTGATTGCCGAGCTGTCCGAGAGTTACACGATCGTGATTGTGACTCACTCCATGCAGCAGGCGGCTCGGGTGTCTCATCGTACGGCCTATTTCCACCTAGGGCATCTGGTGGAAGTGAACGAGACCAACAAGGTATTCACCTCGCCGGAACATGAACTGACCGAATCCTACATCACCGGTCGCTTCGGCTGATTCCGGATCTGAGGAATTTTGGAGAAAGATAGTATGCCTACACAGAAGGACGATGTTTACGGAGATCATATCTCCCACAAGTTCAACGACGAGCTCATGGAGCTCAAGACCGAATTCCTGAAAATGGGCGGGATGGTTGAGGCCCAGGTGGAGAATGCCATCCAGGCCCTGGTGGACGGTGACGGCCACCTCGCCGAACAGATCCGCGCCAAGGACAAGCAGGTCGACAAGATGGAAATGGACCTGGACGAGGAAGCGACCCTGATCATCGCCCGTCGCCAGCCCACCGCCCGGGACCTGCGGCTGGTGATTTCCGTGATCAAGATGGTGGCGGACCTGGAGCGGGTCGGCGATGAAGCCAAGAAGATCGCCAAGCTGGCGATCAAGCTGTCCGAGGAAGGCCAGGCCCCGCGGGGCTATGTGGAAGTGCGCCACATCGGCACCCACGTGCTCGGAATGCTGCACGACTCCCTGGACGCTTTCGCCCGGCTCGACTCCGAGCAGGCGCTGCGCATCATGAAGGAAGACAAGCGGGTGGACGAGGAATACCAGGCTGCGGCTCGCACCCTGCTGACGTTCATGATGGAAGACACCCGCAACATCTCCCGGTGCATGTCGGTGATGTGGGTGCTGCGAGCGCTGGAGCGGGTGGGTGACCACGCCTGCAACATCGCCGAGAACGTGATCTTCATGGTCAAGGGCGAGGACGTGCGCCACACGCCGGTGGAAGAAGCTGAGCGGGTGGTTGGTCGCTGATTCGGAGTTTGCGCCCAGGTCGGGGTCAGATGAAAGCTTTCATCTGACCCCTTTTTCAAGACCAAACCCCGAGTATTGCCGCTAATTTGGGGTCAGATGAAGGTCTTCATCTGACCCCTTTTTCATGCTCAAGCTTCGGGATTTGCCGCCAGGTTGGGGTCAGAAGAAAGCCTTCTTCTGACCCCGTTTTAACGCTTCCACCCTGTCCCGTTTTCAGCCCTCAGGCCTGCTTCATCTTGTCGGTATACGGCGGCCAGCCAAACGGCTTGCCGGCCAGCAGGTGCAGGTGGATATGGAAAACGGTCTGCCCGGCATTCTCCCCGCAGTTCATGACCGTCCGGTAGCCATCCTCGGCAAAGCCCATTTCCTTCGCCAGCTTGCTGGCTACGTAATACAGGTGTCCCACCAGCTCCCGGTCGCCTTCCTCGATGTCGTTGATGGAGGCAATCTCCTTTTTGGGAATCACCAGCAGGTGTACCGGTGCCTGCGGATTGATGTCCTTGAACGCCAGGCTGATGTCGTCCTCGTAGACGATGTCGGCGGGGATTTCGCGGTTGATGATCTTGGAGAATATCGTCTCTGACATGGTGGCTCCTTGTTGGTTTTCAGTAGTGATCGTTCAAAGCTGACCCAGGCCCGGCAGCCGTTCGGTAAGCTGCCTGAGGATCGCCGGCAACTGGTCGTCTATACCCATGGCGTAACGGGCAACCCGGTTGCGGGCAAAGGGCAGGGCGCGGGCGGTTCCCAGACCCAGATTGCGCAGCAGGTGCACCGGCGGGATGCGGTTGCTGAACAGGTGATAGAACAGGTCCATGGTCATCATCATCCGCCGGTTGGCGGGGCGGCGTTCCTGCTCGTAGCGTGCCAGCCAGTGTGGACTGGCGGGATCGCCATCGGCACGGAGGGCTTCCCGGATCATGGCCTGAAGGCTCTGGGCATCCTGGAACCCGAGATTCACACCCTGGCCTGCCAGCGGGTTGATGGTGTGGGCTGCATCCCCGGCCAGGACCATCCTGCCGGCAAAGTAATGCCTGGCGTGCTGGCGGGCAATGGGAAAGCTGGCCCGGGCATCAATGTGGGTCAGTACCGGCAGGTCTTTCGGGAAGGCGCTCTGGATCTCGGCCATCAGGGCCTCGTCATCCAGGCTTTTCAGGTGTGCCAGCTGCTCAGGGGAGTCATACCAGACCAGTGACGCCCAGCTCTCCCCGGGGAAGGTCTCGCCGGCACTGTGCAGCGGCAGGAAGGCGCGCGGCCCGGAGGGATAGAAGCCCTGCCAGGTGATGTCCTCCACCGCTCCGCGGTAGCGCACCGAAATGACCATGGCCTGTTGGCCATACTGGTCCCGGGTGACGCCGATTCCGGCCATATCGCGGATGCGGGATTGGGCACCATCGGCACCGATCACCAGCCTGGCGCTCAGGGTCTGGCCATCCTCCAGGGTGACCGTCGCCTGGTTCTCATCCTGGGAAACACTGGCAACGCCGGAGCCTGCCAGGATGGTAACGCCCGGTTCGGCCTCCGCCGCCTGCCACAGCGCCTGCTGGGTGACGGAGTTTTCCACGATGTGCCCAAGGTGCGGAGCGCCCAGGTCCACGGCGTCGAAGGTCACTTCCGTTAATCGGCGCGGCACCAGGTTGCTGAGCGGGTGCGGAGTCTCGTCCCAGACTGCCAGCCGACGGTAGGGTGTGGCCCGCTTGTCGAGAATACGGGCCCAGGCGCCCAGACTGTCCAGGTAGCGTTCGCTGCCGACACTCAGGGCCGATACACGGATATCCGGGGTGGCTTCGGGGTTGAATGGAGGCGCAGAGGCCCGGTCGATCATGGCGACCGAAAGACCTTCGCGGCCAAGTCCGGTGGCAAGTGCGGCACCGACCATGCCGGCGCCGACAATGACAATATCAAATGCTTGGGTCATAGCGGGTTCCTGTCTGATGCCGTCAGTTTACGCGATGGAGGCATCCAGACAAGCGACCCGGATCAACCCGGGGCCGGGTTGTCAGTAGCCGGCGGCTCCGGACACCCGTTCCTCGTCCAGTTCCCGGTGCCGGCGGCGTTTCACCAGCCAGGCCGGTTTGCGGGCGCCGGGTTTCACGAAGCCCTGGTTCAGTACCATCGGCTGCACCAGGTTCAGGAAATCCGAGGTCTTCATGTGCACCGATTCGGTATGGCTGCCGGCGGCGAAGGCCAGCTCTGGCTGCTCCGTCAGCGATTCGGCGCAATAGACGGTCATGCCGAACAGGTTGCCGAATGGTGGCATGGCGCCCACCTCGCAATCCGGGAAACGATCCTGGAACTCCTGTTCGTCGGCCAGATCGACAAAATCGGTATCCAGAATCTGTGACAGGCGGTCCCAGCGGATACGCCAGGTGGCGGGCATCACCAGCATGGCCATCTTGCCATCGAGTTCAATGATAACGGTCTTGACGACGCGGTCGCCTGCAATCTTGACGTGGTGGGCCAGTTCCTGGGCCGTGAACGCCGGGGGGTGGGACAGGCACATGTATTCCACACCTGCCTGGTCGAGGTAATCCTTCAACTGCTGTACCGGCATAGCGACAACCTCCTACCAGCAATGACAGCGTCCCGGAGCCGTTGAGCGTTGCGAAATCTGGCTCCGCCGGGGTTCGGCAGGGCGCCGGTTCAACACCCTGCCGTTACTGCTCATCTTAGTTGAGGTTACGCAGTTTGCGAGTAACCGAATGTATCAATTGCGATAAGGTTCACTCGGTTTTATACAGATGGACGTCGCGCTGGGGGAACGGGATGCTGATGCCCTCCGCGTCGAAGGCCTTTTTCACACGCTCCTGCATATCCCAGTAGAACGGCCACATATCCGCAGATTTGGTCCAGGCCCGGACGGTCAGGTCGACAGAGCTCTCGCCCAGGGCGCCCACCACGATCAGCGGCTCCGGATCTTTCAGGGCACGCTCGTCTTCCTCGATCAGGCGCTTGCAGATGTCCTTGGCCTTGTCGATGTCGTCGGCATAGCCGATACCGAAGGTCATGTCGCAGCGACGGGTCTCGTAGGCACTGAGGTTGGTCAGGCTGGCGTTGGCCAGCTGGCCGTTCGGGATGATGATCCGCTGGTTATCGAAGGTGTCGACAATGGTATACAGGATGCTGATTTCACGCACCGAGCCGAGATAGCCCTGGGCGTTGATCACATCGCCAACCTTGAACGGTTTGAAGATCAGGATCAGCACGCCGCCGGCGAAGTTCGCCAGGCTGCCCTGCAATGCCAGACCGACCGCCAGACCGGCAGCACCGATAATGGCGATGAAGGAGGTGGTGGCAATGCCCACCATGGAAGCCACGGAGATCAGCAGCAGGATCTTGAGGACAGCTCCGATCAGGCCGCAGAGGAACTTGTTGAGGGTGGGGTCCTTCTGGCTGAGCTTGGCATCAAGTACACCTACCAGCTTGTTGATCAGCCACATACCGATCACCAGGGTGATGATCGCCAGCACCACCTTGGGAGCGTAAGTCATCACCAGGGCCATCGCCTGGTCCAGCAGTTCGGATGCACGCCCGTTGGCGCCGATGAGGTCTTCCATCAAGAGACTCCTTGTTCCTTAGAGTTTTTCAGAGTGAGTTCAGTCTTTGCAAAAAAGCTGACAAAACCGGTACCTTCCAGCCTTGTTTATAGCAGACATTTGCGTCAGGCGTGTAACAGCAGGGAAATCCGGTGTGGAGGGAGTTCTACGCGGGCCGGGCCAGCCTGGCTTGCTCGATGATCACCTCGGGGCCCCCTCGGACAAGAATCCGCCCCTCTTTCTGGCCGAGCTGGTAGTCGTACATGGGATCGTAGTAGTCGGTCAGGAGCGCTTCGATCCAGGCATCGTGGCCGTGCAGGTCGCCCTGCTGCTCCTGGGCCGACAGGGCTGCTTCCATCAGCGCCCGCAGTTGCTTATGGCGCTCGCCGCCGAGGCGTTTTCGAATGCGGTCCATGGCGGACAACAGGTAGTCGCGGAAGTTCAGCCAGCCGGCTTCCTCGCCGTCCCGGGCCACGTAGTCGGCATGCATGTCTTCCACGTAGTCCTTGCGGATGATGGCGATACGCTCTTCCATGGGTTGCTCCAGCACCAGCAGGGGCGCGCTCGCCATACGCTCCCGCAGGCTCTCGGGCAGGGCGCAGCGGCCGATCAGGCGACTCTCGTCCTCCAGGTAAACCGGGCCGCCGGTCAGGTGATGGGCCTTGAGCATGGCTACCGCCAGGCGGTTTTCGAAATCGATCTGGGAAGGCTGGGGCGTGACCCGGCGGCCAAAGCTCGAGCCACGGTGGTTGGCCAGCCCCTCCAGGTCCACCGGGTTGGGCAGCTGGTGCAGTACCCGGGTCTTGCCGGTGCCGGTGCGACCGCTCAAAATCCGGAACTCGCTCTTTACGATGAGTTCCTCGAGGCTGTCGATCAGGAACCGGCGCAGGGCCTTGTAGCCACCCTTGACCAGCGGGTAATCGATGCCTGATTCCTTGATCCACTGCTGGGTCAGGCGGGAGCGCAGGCCACCACGGAAACAGAACAGGTAACCGTCCGGATGGCGGGCCACGAATCGTTTCCAGGCCTCGATGCGCTGGGCCTTGATGTCGCCGGATACCAGCTGGTGGCCCAGTTCAATGGCCTTGTCCTGGCCCTTCTCTTTGTAGCAGATCCCGACCCGGTGCCGTTCCTCATCGTTCATCAGTGGCGCATTCTCGGCACTGGGAAAGCTGCCCCTGGCAAACTCCACCGGTGCCCGGACGTCCATCAGTGGCACGTCATTGAGGAACAGGGACAGGTAGTCGTCGGTGTCGGGTCGGGTCGCCATTGCACGGACCTGGAGGTTGAAAATGTGAGGCGAGAGTATAACGGATCGAGTGTCTTTCTGCCCATCCGGCGCTGCCTCAGGGCCTGCGGGCGGGTACAATGTCGGGCCTTTTGGATCCGGAGCTGGAGGGGCAATGTCACCGGAACGGTTGAACGAACGCTTGCGCAAGACCCTGAGCCGGGGACGGGTGGCCGAAACCCGGCCGGCGGGCTGTCCCGACATCCCCCTGTACCTTTTTGACCCGGCGGTACTGGAAGGTCCCCTGTCCCATGACGAGGCCCAGGCGGTGGTGGCGGAACCGGCTTACTGGTCGTTCTGCTGGGCCAGCGGCCAGGTGCTGGCGCAATGGATCCTCGAACATCCTGATATTGTGCGAGGTAAGGTGGTGCTCGACTTCGGGACCGGGTCGGGGGTGGTTGCGGTGGCGGCCGCGTTGGCCGGTGCGGCCCGGGTGATCGCGTGCGACCTGGATCCGGCGGCCCTGGATGCCGCGGCCGCCAATGCGGAACTCAACGGCGTGGTCCTGGAGTTTTTTGAGGACTGGAACCGGAGGCCCGAGGATATCGATCTGGTGACTGCGGCGGACGTGCTCTACGATCCGGAAAACCGCCCTTTGCTGGAGGTGTTTCGGGCCGCAGCGCCAGAGGTCCTGCTGGCGGATTCCCGGGTCAGAAATCTCGGGAACGACCGTTATGAAAAACAGGCCGTGATTGAAGCCAGGACCTGGCCGGATCTTAACGAATTCGAGGAATTCAACAGGGTGAGGATCTATCGGGTAAAAGCCGGGGGCTGAAAAAAAACAAAGGGTGACCATGGGTCACCCTTTCGGAACAGGTCGGCGCATCCGTGCGCTGGGGCAACTGCCTTGTTGCTGGTCCCTGGTCTCCGCTCCCTGGCGCCAGCATCCTGGCCGGCTTTCCGATTAATTATCCCTTAAGCGAGGCGTCCCTGTGTCCCTGCCTCTCCCCGCGCTCCGTGCCGGGGTGCATCCGATGCGTCGTCCACTTCCTTGTCATCCCTGACGAGATCACTATAGCAAGGTAACGTTGACAAACGTGTGACGGGGGCGTGATCTGACTTTTCAATGCTGTATCACTTTCGGGTCGGTGCAATAATATCAATGAGTTGGCGTGCAATAAGTGGACTCTCCGATGCCATCGCACTCATTGATGCTGAAAGCTCTCACAGCAATGTAGGAAATATCTCACAAGGATTCGGGCGAATCTCTCAAATCCAGCTTTCCGGCCCTGGGCAGCCCCGGCCAGGGCAGCAGGCCAATGGCGATGCCGACGCCATCGGCAAGCAGGTCTTTCAGGGAAAAATCCCGGTACGGCAGGGTCGCCTGCACCAGTTCAATGGCCAGGCCAAACAGCAACAGCGCCGGCACGTACCAGAGAGCCCGGAGTTCCGGCCAGGCCAGACGGGTCAGGATGGTCAGCTCCAGAAAGGCGATCAGGTGGTTGATCTTGTCGCTGGGGGCTGAGGGTATGGGGTAACGGGTGTCCATGGTGGCCAGGATCACGATGGCGGCGAGGGACACGGCCAGTGCTACCCGCCAGAGTGTCCGGTTGTGAAGCAGGTCCTGACTGAGTTGTTTCAATGATGCCATGGGGAGTTTCCGAGAGTCCTTCCGGGCTGTGGGATATTTGCCAACATGATATGCTTTGCGCCCCGTCACTGTCATTGAAGCGGAGGATCAGCCAGCCATGCTCAAGGGTAACTTTTTTCGCGGACTGGGTTACCTGGGGGAGGGTTTCCGCCTGATTCGACAGCCCGGCCTGCGCCTGTTCGTCGTCATCCCCATTGTTATCAACATTTTCCTGTTCGGCATCCTGTTCTATTTCATGGCGGAGGGCTTTGCGGCCCTGATTGCCATGGCCATGGGGTTCCTGCCGGACTGGACCTGGCTGCAGGCGCTGGACTGGCTGTTCTGGATCCTGTACGGCGCGGTGATCCTGCTGATGCTGGCCTACGGGTTCGTCATCGTCGCCAACCTGATCGGTTCCCCGTTCTATGGTTACCTGGCCGAGCTGACCGAGAAGCATCTCACCGGCCAGGAAATCAATACCGATGACAGCTGGGCGGTCATCATCAAGGACATTCCCCGCGCCCTGTGGCGGGAAGTCCAGAAAATCCTGTATTACCTGCCCCGCGCCATCGGCCTGTTCATCATCGGTCTTATTCCCGTGGTCAACCTGGTGGCGGCGGTGCTCTGGTTCCTGTTCAACTGCTGGATGATGGCCCTGCAGTACGTGGATTTCCCGGCGGATAACCACAAGGTCAGCTTCCCCGCCCTGCGCCGGCTGCTGGGTGACACCCGGCTCTCGGCCCTGGGGTTCGGGTTGCCGGTGGCGCTGGCAGCGATGGTACCGGTGCTGAATCTGGTGGTGGTGCCGGCGGCGGTTTGCGGCGCGACTGCTTACTGGGTGCGGGAAAACGGCTCGGCTCTTAAATAAGTTCTGCAAAAATTTCGGCAAGTAATTTCGGTTTGGAGGCTTCTTGGAAACATCGGATTTTGTCATTGGTCAGCGCTGGGTCAGTCACAGCGACACCGGGCTGGGCCTGGGGATTGTCACGGATATTTCCGGGCGTCGGGTCACCCTGGGGTTTCCAGCCGCGGACGAGGAGCGCACTTATGCCATCGACAACGCGCCTCTGTCCCGCATCGTCTTCCAGATCGGCGAAGAGATCGAGACCTTTGGCGGCGACCGCTACACCGTCCGCGCCGTGGAGGACGTCGGCGGTGTGCTCATGTACCACGCCGATGACGGCGAGAACATCCATCAGATCTCCGAGGTAAAGCTGGCCGGCTCGGTCAATTTCTCTGCCCCGCACCAGCGTCTGTTTGCCGGCCAGTTTGACCGTAACGGGGCATTCCGGCTGCGTTACGCTACGGTTCAGCACCAGGATCGCCTGCGGGCTTCGCCTGCCCAGGGGCTGATCGGTGCCCGTACCCAGCACCTGCCTCACCAGATCTATATCGCCCAGGAAGTGGCCCGGCGCCACGCGCCGAGGGTCTTGCTGGCGGATGAGGTCGGCCTGGGCAAGACCATCGAGGCTGGCCTGATTCTGCATTACCAGCTCCACACCGGTCGTGCTAAACGGGCATTGATCGTGGTACCGGATTCCCTGATTCACCAGTGGCTGGTGGAAATGCTGCGTCGGTTCAACCTGCGCTTTTCCATCATCGACCAGGAGCGTTATGACGCCCTCAAGGATGACGAGGATGACATTGACGCCCTGGTGAACCACATCTTTGGTGACGAGAATTCGGAAAACCCGTTCGAGACCGACCAACTGGTCCTGTGCAGTCTCGATTTCCTGACCAGGAACGCCGGTGCCCGCGAGGATGCCCTGGCCGCTGGCTGGGACCTGATGATTGTCGATGAGGCCCATCACCTGGCCTGGGCGCCGGAGGCGGCGAGCCCGGAATACGAGGTGGTGGAATCCCTGTCGGCCCGGACCCGGGGCCTGCTGCTGCTCACTGCCACACCGGAGCAGGTGGGCATCGCCAGTCACTTCGCCCGGTTGCGGTTGCTGGATCCGGCCCGTTTCCACGACCTGGAGACGTTCCGGGAAGAGGAAGCCCATTACGAAACCATCAACCAGGTGGTGCGTCGCCTGCAGCAGGACGAGGCGATCAGTGACGCCGACCGCGAGGCCCTGCGCGGCTGGCTCGGCCAGGAACTGGACCAGCTGGAGCAGGAGAGTGATACCCGCCAGGCCATCATTGATGCGCTGCTCGACCGCCACGGCACCGGCCGGATCCTGTTCCGCAACACCCGCGCGGCGATCCGGGGCTTTCCCGAACGCCAGCCGGAGCCGGTTCCGCTGCCATGCCCGGAACTTTATGACGGCCTCGATGTGGGGCTGGAGGGGCTGAGCCCCGAGCATGGCCGCGCCGAGGAGCGCTGGCTGGCCGAGGACCCCCGCGTTGCCTGGCTGGAGAAGACCTTGCTGGGCCTGCGCCCGGCCAAGGTGGTGGTGATCTGTGCTCACGCCGAAACGGCCATGGCGCTGGAACACTATCTGCAGCTGCGGGCCGGTATCCGCAGCGCCGCATTCCATGAGCATCTGAGCCTGGTGGAACGGGATCGTGCGGCGGCCTATTTCTCTGACAGCGAGCAGGGCGCCCAGGCTCTGATCTGTTCGGAGATCGGCAGCGAGGGCCGGAATTTCCAGTTTGCCCATCACCTCGTGCTGTTCGACCTGCCGGCCAATCCGGATCTGCTGGAGCAGCGTATCGGGCGGCTGGACCGCATTGGCCAGACCGATGCCATCCGGATCCATATCCCGTACCTGGAGGGCACCAGCCAGGAGGTCCAGTACCGCTGGTTCCATGACGGGCTGAATGCCTTCGCCGAGAGCTGCGCCGTGGGCGTGGCCGTGCAGGAGGCTCTGCAGGAACGGTGGCAGCAGGCCATCGATGGCGACACCGGTGTACTGGACGAGCTGATCGAGGCCTCGGCCCGGGAAACCGCGCGGCTCAAGACCATGCTGCAGAACGGCCGGGATGCCCTGATCGAACTGAATTCCTGCCGCCGCGACGTGGCCGAGGAGCTGATCGGCCGGATCGAGGAGGAAGAGGCTTCCGCCCAGGTCCGGGATTACATGATCGAGGCCTTCGACATCCTCGGCGTGGACGTGGAAGACCACGGCGAGCACTCGGATGTGCTCAAGCCCGGTGAGCATTACCACGCCGGGCATGTGACCGATTTGCCGGAAGACGGCCTGACCGTGACTTGGAGCCGGGAACAAGCCCTGGAGCGGGAAGACCTTGCCTTCATGAGCTGGGAGCACCCGATGGTGACCGGCGTGATGGATTCGGTCACCAGCTCCGGCCTGGGCAAGGCCGCGCTGGCCAGCCTCTCGGTCAAGGCGCTGCCGCCGGGCACCCTGCTGATGGAGGCCCTGTTTACCGTGCACTGCCCGGCCCCGGAGTCGTTGCAGCTGACCCGTTACCTGCCGGTGTCGCCCCTGCGGCTGCTGGTGGACGTCAATGGCAAGGAGCTCTCTGCCGCCTTGCCCCACGACCGGCTGAATGAGCTGTGCTCCAACATCCGCCGCCGTACCGCACAGGCGATCGTGCCCCAGATCCGGCCCCAGGTGGAGACCATGGTGGATCACGCCGAGCGCCTGTCCGAGCCGCATCTGGAGCCCATGAAGGAGAAAGCCCTGGCCGGTGTCGAGGCCGTGTTCGGTCCGGAAATTCGCCGCCTTGAGGCCCTGCAGAAGGTCAACCCGGCCATCCGGGATGAGGAGATCGATTATTTCCGTAACCAGCTGGCGGCCGCCCGGGAGGCGGTCAGTCATGCCAGTCTGGCGCTGGAGGGAATTCGCGTGATTGTGACCGCCTGATGGCGGTAACTCCCTGACTGGGAAGCAATTGCTGGTCAGCCCTCATCTGATGAGGTACCGTGAACGTAACACTGTGTAGTCTTGGTGCTCCGGGACCGACTGGCAGCCGTCAGTCGCCGGAGTTCTCGCAATCCATGGAGGACAGAGAAAACCTATGATGACTTTCATTCTGTTTGTGGTAGCGCTCGCGGGCCTGCTGATCGTCATGCGCCGCGAGGCGGGGGCCAAACCGGCCATCGGTGTGATGGTGGTGGTCGGGTTCCTGTCCTGGATCTTCGCCTCCGGCTGGCTGGCCCTGGTCCTGTTTCTCGGTGCCGCTGCCACCGCCGCGGCCGGCCTGCCGGGCTTTCGCCAGGGCTGGCTGACACCCCGTATCTTCGCCATGTTCAAGAAGGTGGCGCCCAAGGTTTCCGATACCGAAAAGGTGGCACTGGAAGCCGGCACCGTTGGCTGGGACGGGGAGCTGTTCACCGGCCGCCCCGACTGGCACAGCCTGCTGATCAACCGCCACAACGGCCTGAGTGAGGAAGAGCAGGCGTTCGTGGATAACCAGTGCACCCATGCCATCTCCATGTGCAACGCCTGGGATATCGCGGTGGAACGGGCGGACCTTCCGAAAGAGCTGTGGGACTTCCTGAAGAAAGAGAAGTTCTTCGGCATGATCATTCCCAAGGAATATGGCGGCCTGGAATTCTCCGCCAAGGCCCAAACGGCGGTACTGCAGAAGCTGGCGGCGAACGAGATGCTGATGGTCACCGTCGGCGTGCCGAACTCCCTCGGGCCCGGCGAGTTGCTGGTCAAGTACGGTACTGAAGAACAGAAAAAGTATTACCTGCCGCGCCTGGCCGATGGCCGGGAGATTCCCTGCTTCGGCCTGACCGGCCCGCGTGCCGGTTCTGATGCCACCTCGCTGCCGGATACCGGCATCGTGTGCAAGCAGGAAGTGGACGGCAAGGAAGTACTGGGCATCCGTCTCAACTTCGAGAAGCGCTGGATCACCCTGGCGCCGGTGGCGACGGTGGTTGGTCTGGCCTTCCGCATGTTCGATCCCGATGGTCTGCTCGGAGACACCGAGGACTACGGCATTACCTGCGCCCTGATTCCCCGGGACACCAAGGGCATGGAAATCGGCCGTCGCCATTGCCCGATCGGTACGCCGTTCCTGAACGGCCCGATCCGGGGCAAGGATGTCTTCATTCCGCTGGATTACATCATCGGTGGCCAGAAGATGGCCGGTGAGGGCTGGCGCATGCTGGTGGAATGCCTGTCGGTTGGTCGCTGCATCACCCTGCCGTCCGGTGCAGCGGGCGCTGCGGCCTACTCGGTGGGCACGGCTGGCGGCTTCACCCGTATCCGCCGCCAGTTCAACACCCCGGTGGCCGAGATGGAAGGCGTGCAGGAGCCTCTGGCCCGTATCGCCGCCAAGACCTACATCGCCCAGGCCGCGGTGAACCACACTGCCAACATGATCGACAACGGCCAGAAACCGGCGGTGCCGTCGGCCATCCTGAAATACCACCTGACCGAGTTCCAGCGCGGCATTCTTACCGACGCCATGGATGTCCACGGTGGCAAAACCGTGACCCTGGGGCCACGTAACTACCTGGGCATCGGCTACAGTGGCGCTGCGGTATCCATTACCGTGGAAGGCGCCAATATCATGACCCGCAGCCTGATGATCTTCGGCCAGGGCGCGATCCGCTGCCATCCCTATGTTCTCGAGGAGCTGGCGGCCAAGGACAATGACGATATCCGGGCCTTCGACAAGGCATTCTTCGGCCACGCCGGCCTGATCTTCGGCAACGCGTCCCGGGCCTTCACCCAGGCCCTGGGGCTGGGTCGGGCCGATGTGCCCTTTGACAGCTCCAGCCGTCGCTATGCCCAGGCGGTGGCCCGGTTCAGTGCCGCATTTGGTCTGTGTGCCGATGCCGCCATGACCACTCTCGGTAGTGAGCTGAAGATGCGTGAGCTGATTTCTGCCCGCCTGGGAGACATGCTCTCCAACCTTTACCTGGCATCCATGGTGCTGAAAAACTGGCACGAGACCCAGCCGGTCGAAGGCGAACGGGAAGTGATGGAATACAGCCTGGAGCTACTTCTCAGCCGCACCGAGAACGCTCTGGACGAATTCCTGCAGAACCTGCCGAACCGGCCGGTGGCCATGACGCTCCGGGCCATCACCATGCCGCTTGGGCGTCGCTGGGATGCGCCCCACGATAGCCTGGCCCGCAAACTGGCCAGAGCGATCTCCACCGATACCCCGATCCGCCACAAGCTGCTGGCCAGTATCTGGAGCACCGACGGCGAGGGCACGGTTGAGAATCCGGTGGCCCGTTATAATGGCCTGCTGAAGGATTACGACAAGGCGGAGCAGCTGTACCGCAAGGCAACCAAGGCATACGCCAAGGGCGAGTTGCCGATGACCGCCCTGCATCCTGAGGAGCGCTTTGAGGCGGCTCTCAAGGCCGGCATCTATACCAAGGAAGAAGCGGACTTCATGCGGCAGTACGAGGAGGTTGTTCTCGAAATGCTGACCGTGGACGATTTTCCGTTCGATGCCTTTGCCCGTAACCAGGAAACCGTGATCGACCACAATCCGGCTTGATCATCGCCGGATATTCCGTAGTGTAATGGAAGGCGCCCGGTCGGGCGCCTTCTGTGTTCAGGGTGGAGTAAACACGCATGTGGCTATCGGTTCTGGCAGTAAGTGTGGGTGCGGTGATCGGTGCCAACCTCCGGTGGGCACTGGGGCTGTGGCTCAATACCACCTACCATGCCATTCCCTATGGAACCCTGGTCGCCAACCTCAGTGGTGGCTGGCTGATTGGCCTGCTCATGGGGTATTTCACCCACGGCAGCTCCCTCTCGCCCGAATGGCGGCTGTTTGCCATCACCGGCCTGTGCGGTGCCCTGACCACCTTCTCCACGTTCTCCCTCGAGATGTTTACGGCGCTCCAGGAAGGGAAGTGGGGCATGGCGATGGCCGGCATTCTCGCCCACGTGGTGGGCTCTATCCTGATGACTGCCCTGGGTTTTTACACCTTTTCACTGATCAGGGGCTGACTCCCTGGCGGTGGGTATCTTTACCTACATAAATCTTTGAAATTTCGCTTGGCATTCCCGGGATTCCCGCGTAGAGTTGGATCTCAAGGAAAGAGTCAGTAAAGCGTTTCATGAATAAGACGTACCTGTAGTAAGTAGTGCCGTCCTGTTTTTGATTAAGCGAGTTCTGTATTTCCGCAAACGCTGACCGAGCGCCGCTGTGGTGCGAGGCAGTAGAGTAAATGATTGATTTCAGGAAGTTTAAGTATGTCTACTACTACCGGTACTGTTAAGTTCTTCAACGAAGCTAAAGGCTTTGGCTTTATCACTCGTGAAGGCGGCCCGGACGTATTCGTTCACTACAGCGCCATCCAAGGCTCTGGTTTCAAGACCCTGGCTGAAGGCCAGCAGGTCGAGTTCACCGTAACTCAGGGCCAGAAGGGTCCTCAGGCGGAGAACGTTGTTGCTCTGTAATCCCTGACGGATTCAGCAACACGCAAAAAAGGCAGCTTCGGCTGCCTTTTTTTGTGATTTTCCCGGCAATATGTAATCTTTGTCCCCCTGTTGCTCGTTTAACCGGTTGTCGAGAAATACAGGGATTCCCTCCATGCTGTTGCGATTTCTGAAAGCCACCTGGATCCTGTTCTGGGCGGTCCTCCTTACCCTGATCCTGTTCCTGCCCATCGTGATTGCTGCCCTTGCCGGCAAGCGTGGTGATGCCGCGTTCCAGGGTACACAGATCTATGCCTGGATCATCCTGAAGGTCTGTGGCATCCGCCTGCGAGTCAGTGGCAAGGAACATATCCAGCCGGGCCAGCGTTACGTCATTCTCAGCAACCACGCCTCCTATTTCGATCCGCCCGCCCTGGTACTGGCCCTGGGCCTGCAGTACCGGTGGGTGATCAAGAAGGAGTTGCGCAAGGTGCCCCTGTTCGGCCTGGCACTGGAAACGTCCCGTAACCTGTTCATCGACCGGTCAAAAGGCGCGGACGCTCTTGAGAGCATCAAGCAGGGCGTCGCTCAGCTGCCGGATGGTACCGGTATCCTGTTGTTTCCCGAGGGGACCCGTTCCTGGGACGGCAAACTGTTGCCTTTCAAGCGGGGAGGGTTCGTGATTGCCCGGGATGGTGGACTGCCAATCCTGCCGATCACCATTGTTGGCTCCCATGACCGGCTGCCCAAGGGCCATGCCGCCTTTACCAGTGGCGAAATCCACATTGTCATCCATTCCCCGGTGAGTGCTGCGGACAAGCCGGTGGAAGTGTTGATGGACGAGGTGCGGGCAACGATCGCTGGCGCCCTGGAGCAGGAAGGGTAGGGGCGCGCCCCGGAGCTTCCGGGACGCGCGCTGGTTGCCGCTTACTGGGCGAAGATACGCTGGTAGAACTCCATGGTGCCCTGCCAGGAGCGGGTGGCAGCCTCTTCGTCATATCCGATGGGCATATTGAATTCCTCGGCGACCTTGTCGGCACCGGGATTGGTGAAGGAGTGCCGGACCCCGGGGAAGCTCACCAGGGTCAGGTCCACTTCGGCGTCCTGCATTTCCTTGACCAGGCCGGCAACCTGATCGGAGGGGACCATCTGGTCGGCTCCGCCGGTGTAGACCTGGACCTGCGCCTTCACCTCACCGGCCTGGGCCTTGATCGGGCTGCCCAGGGCGCCGTGATAGCTCACCACACCATCCAGATCCACACCCAGGCGTGCCATGTTCAGCACCACCGCACCGCCGAAGCAGTAACCCTGGGCGGCAATACGGTCGCCATCGACACTCTCGTGGTTTTGCAGCAGTTCCTTGGCCTTGAGGAAGCGCGCCTTCATCTGGTCCATGTCCTTGGTGGCTTCCTGCATGAATTTCTGGGCCGTGTCGGGGTGGTCGGTGACCTTGCCCGAGCCGTACATGTCCAGCGCCAGCGCTGTGTAGCCGGCGGCCGCCAGCTTTTCGGCCTGGTCCCGGGCGAACTCGTTATGGCCCCACCATTCGTGAACCACCAGCACGCCGGGGCGCTGGCCCTCATCCTCATCGTCCCAGGCCAGATAGCCGGTGAAGGTGGTGCCATCAATCGTGTACTCGATGGTTTCGGTCTGCATTTCGGCGAGGACTCCTGTACTGGCCAGGGAGAGGCCAAGAGCGGTTGCCAGGGTTGTCGTTCTGATCGGGTTCATGCTTCCTCCTGTTCCTTCTGGTTCTGGTTTTCTTGTGCCGTTTGATACGGCCTTGGCCGGAAAACCGATGCATTCATTTGCGTCATCCGGAATACCGTCCTTTTTACTACACTTGAGCCAGAAACTCACAGATTCACTTTGGCACAGTGCGGGAGATTGTCCATGAAAGTCGGGGTTCCGAAGGAGATCAAGAACCATGAGTACCGGGTCGGCATGATCCCGGCGTCGGTTCATGAGCTGTGTGGCCACGGTCATGAGGTGTACGTGCAGGAAGGTGCCGGAGCGGCCATCGGCTTTTCCGATGAGGATTACCGGCAGGCGGGTGCCCGGTTGGTGGCCGGCGCAGAGGAGGTGTTCGAACAGGCGGAGCTGATCGTCAAGGTCAAGGAGCTCCAGGCCGGCGAGCGGGCCATGCTCCGGCCGGAACACACCCTGTTCACCTACCTGCACCTGGCTCCGGACCAGGCGCAGACCGACGACCTGGTGCAATCCGGCGCTACCTGCATCGCCTATGAAACGGTGACCGATCACGCCGGCCGGCTGCCGCTGCTGGCACCCATGTCCGAAGTGGCCGGGCGTATGTCGATCCAGGCCGGCGCTCACTGCCTGGAGAAGTACCTCGGTGGGCGGGGCGTCCTGCTCGGCGGTGTGCCAGGGGTCAGTCCGGCCCGGGTCACGATCATTGGTGGTGGCGTGGTCGGGCAGAACGCTGCCGCCATGGCCGTTGGTCTGGGGGCCCAGGTGACGGTGGTGGACCGCAACATGGAGGTGCTCCGGCACCTGGACCACCGCTTTGGCAACCAGATTTCCACCCTGTTCTCCACGGCTCACACCCTGGACCAGGCGGTCATCGAGTCTGACCTGGTGATCGGCAGCGTGCTGATTCCCGGCGCCTCGGCACCCAAGTTGATCACCCGGGACATGGTCCGGCGCATGCCCGAGGGCAGTGTCATCGTGGATGTGGCCATCGACCAGGGCGGCTGTGCCGAGACCTCGAAACCCACCACACATGACAATCCGACCTACATTGTCGATGGTGTGGTACATTACTGCGTGGCCAACATGCCCGGTGCGGTGGCGAGAACGTCCACCCTGGCACTGAATAACGTCACCCTGCCATTCATCGCGGCCCTTGCGAACAAGGGGCCGGGGCAGGCACTGAGGGATGATCCGCACCTGCTGGCGGGCCTGAATGTGATGGCTGGCAAGGTGACCTACAGGGAAGTGGCCGAAGCCACCGGGTATACCTATACAAACCCTGAAACCCTGCTGGGAACCTGACAACCGGAGCAGATATGAAGCTGATTGGATCCACCACCTCTCCCTACGTGCGCCGAATCCGTATCCTGCTGGATGAGGAACCCTACGAGTTCATCAACCTGGATATCTATGGAGAAGGCCGGGACGAGCTGCGGCGCAACAATCCGGCGCTGAAGATTCCCATGCTTGAGGATGAGGGCCAGGAACTCTATGACTCCCGCATCATTGCCCGCTACGTGAGCGCCAAACAGAACCGTGATCCGCTGACCTGGGACCAGCAGAACCAGCTGACCCTGATTGATGCCGCCAATGATTCCGCGGTCACCCTGTTGTTGGCCAAACGCTCAGGCATTGATGTCGATGCCGACGTGATGTTCTTCAACCTGCAGCGGGAGCGGATTATGACCACCCTGCGGACCCTGGCGGCCCAGGTCGAGGAAGGCCAGTTCGAGGCCTGGAACTACCCGGCGATCTGCCTGTACTGTCTGGTGGACTGGCTGGATTTCCGGGACCTGGTGGATTTCACCGGCGTTGAGAGCCTGCTGGCATTCCGGGACAGCCGCAAGGACAAGCCCTGGGTGGCCCAGACCGATCCCCGCCAGGCCTGATGATTGTCTTGGCCTCCTGAAAGGTTCAGGGGGCCCTGCCAGAACCAAAGGATCTGAAAGCCCTTTCTAAATGACAAAAAGGCATTAAAGCTGCCTTTTAACCCCCTCATTCTTGACTATAGTTAAGTTCAGGTATCGTTCTCAGATCCAGCAGCGTGCGGGAAACGTACCTACCCATACCAACAACAGAAGAAAAGGGGGTGTCCATGCTCCTGCAACATGCCTTCGGTCTTTTCACGCACCCGGATGAAGAGTGGGTGTCCATTCGCAAAGAACATGAGACTCCGCGACGTCTGTACGTGGCCTATGTTCTGGTTCTGGCGGCGATCGCTCCGATCTGTGCTTACATCTCGACGGCCTATTTTGGCTGGACAGTGGGTAACGAACGGTTGATCAAGCTGACGGAAATCAGTGCCCTGCAACTGAGTGTGCTGACCTACCTCGCCATGCTGGTGGGGGTTTTCGCCCTGGGTTACGCGATTAACTGGATGGCGAAAACCTACGGCGCCCGGGAAGAACATGTGCCGTCCAACGGCATTGCTCTGGCGGCATACTCATGCACTCCGCTGTTCCTGGCGGGCTTCGCCCTGCTGTACCCGGTGCCCTGGTTCAACGCGATCGTGTTCCTGATTGCCGCCTGCTACGGTGCCTGGCTCATGTATGACGGACTGCCGATTGTCATGGGTATCGAGAAGGAGCGGGCAGTCATGTATGCCGGTGCCTTGCTGACCGTGGCCCTGGTGATCCTGGTGTCCACCCGTGTGGGTTCCGTCATTATCTGGAACTTCGGCGTCGGCCCGGTGTTCGTCAGCGGGTGAACGGCGACAGCGTCGTCAAATTACCATGAAGTACACAGGAAGGGAGCCGAGCCGGCTCCCTTCGGGGTTTAAGCCGGCGCTCTTTCAGTTGCCGTCATCGATCTGAAGCCCCGAACTGTCACCCATCTTGCCCTGCTCCAGGCGAATGGCCACTTCCAGATTGTGTCTGGAGTCGGCGTTGGCAAAGGCTTCGTCCTTGGTAATCTTGCCCTGGTGATACAGATCCAGGATGGCCTGGTCGAAGGTCTGCATCCCCATCTCCCGGCTTTTCTCCATGACTTCGGCAATGCCTCCGATCTCACCCTTGTTGACCAGTTCCCTGATGTAGGGGCTGGCCAGCATCACTTCCACCGCCGGAACGCGTTTGGCGTCGACGCTGCGTAACAGGCGCTGGGAAACCACCGCCCGCAGGTGCAGGCTGAGGTCCATGAACAGTTCCCGGTGGGCCTCGTCCGGAAAGAAGTTCACGATGCGCCGCAGGGTCTGATCCACGTTACTGGCATGCAGAGTGGAGATACACAGATGCCCGGTTTCGGCGTAGGTCAGGGCCTGCTTCATGGTCTCGCGGTCCCGGATCTCACCGATCATGATCACGTCCGGTGCCTCGCGCATGGCCCGCTTCAGGGCATCGGAATAGGAGTGGGTATCGACCCCGACTTCGCGCTGGTTGATCACACTCATGCCATGGCTGTGGGTATATTCGATGGGATCCTCGATGGTAAGGATGTGACCACTGCGATGGCGGTTCCGGTAATCAATCATCGACGCCAGCGTCGTGGACTTGCCCGAGCCGGTGGCGCCGACCACCAGGATCAGGCCGCGGGGTTCCATGATCAGCTGTTCCAGGATGCCGGGCAGGCCCAGAGATTCGATCGACGGAATGTCGTTCTTCAGGTAGCGGATCACCATGGCCGTCTCGCCCCGTTGCCAGAACACATTGACCCGGAAACGGCCGATGTGATTGACGCCGATGGCCATATCCAGCTCGAGATCCCGCTCGAAGCTCGCTCGCTGCCGGTCGTTCATCACCGAATAGGCCAGCTGCTTGACGGTGCCCGGGGGCAGGGTGTTCTGGGTGATGGGCCGGGTATGGCCCTCGATCTTGATCATCACCGGTGCACCGGTGGAGAAGTACAGGTCCGAGGCACCTTTGTCGGCCATGACCTTGAGGTATGCGGGCAACTCCATAAAACAGACTCGCTATCCACTGATCAAAGTACGAATACTAGCCTACAAACCGGGGGCTTGCTCGGCCTCCCTGAGCCCGCTGGCAAGCCGCCCGAGTTTGCCCGGGCTCAGGCGGTGGGCAGGCCCCGGGTGATCACAGACGGATCGCCCCGGCCTTCCACAGCGGCCAGTTCGGCACTCGACAGCCATTCCCCGGGGGGCTGTTCCATGGCCTGGGCGCAGGCGACCAGCAGGTGGCCCCAGGAACACTGGTTAGCAAACAGCATACCGGCCACATTCAGGGTTCCACCCTGGTTGATATAGCCCAGTACCCGGCTATGAGCCGGTTCCGGAAACAGGGTATGCAGGTGCCCCCTGAAAACCTCCGGGCGCATGTGGGTCAGGCTGACACGCCGCCTCAGGCGATGGGGGAAGAGTCGTTCCCGTTCGAATTCCGAGGCGCAGGTCGCGGCTTCGTCGGCATCCCGGGGCTGACGGAACCGGCCGGGTTCCTGCACATAGACCAGCCGGAACGGGGTTCCGGTCTCCCGCAGGCGTTCACAGGCCCGGATTGTCTCGGACAGCTGATAGGCGCCGTTGGCAATCAGCAGCAGCGGTTCCCCGGCACAGGTGTCCTCGTCCACCACCAGCGCGCCGTGTCGGGCGAGGGTGTCGGCTTCATGGGCGTCAAAGACACAAGGCCGCTCCCGTTTGGGTACCACCATGCAGGTCAGACGCCCACGGTCGGTGTAGACCGAGGGCAGCGCGGCCAGAGTACTGTTGTAGTCCGCGGGGAAGATCACTCGGGAAACATCGTTCATCTCGCCCAGCAGGCTCTCGCAGAAGGTGGTGTCCTGGTGTGATTGTTCGTTCTTGCCGTTTTCCCAGGTGTGGGAACTTGCGATGACCGGGAACCCAAGCCAGCGAGCAGGTCGACCGACGGCTTTCTGGTGCCGGGCGAAAATCAGTTCCTGGCGGATGGCGCCGAGCATCTTGACGCAGAACGCCTCATAGCTGGCCACTAGGTTGAGGCCGGCCTTGTTGGCCAGGCATGCCGAGATCACCGCTTCCTCGTTCAGTACCGTGATGATCTTGCCGTGGATATCTTCCTGGTCATTCTCGGGATCGTTGACCCGGTGTTTGAGGGCCTTCAGGATCCCGGTCAGCCGATTGCTGGCAAGCTCGTCCGGGTTGCCGACCCGAGGCCGAAAATCCGGGTTCTCGGCAACCAGGGCCCGGAAAAAGTGGTCCACCGCTTTCATGGGCGATGACGATGGCTCCCGGCACGGAGCCAGTCGGGGAATGACCGGGTCGTCCGGGTTGCGGCGTGCCAGGGGATGATCACGTTCCAGGGGCCGGTTTTGCCGTTCATGTTCGCCCAGTTGCCGGACCGCGTCCTGAAGCTCGTCCGGGTTGACCCAGAGTGGCTTGATGTGGGTCTGGAACAGCTCCCGGGCCCGGGCGTCGATCCGGGGATTGCCGGGCAGGGGCAGGTTATGGGCGGCATTGCTGCCGGCGCCATAGAAGCCGTAACCCTTGACGGTTTCGGCGATGCCATAGGGGATGCGCACCGGGTAACGTATTTCGCCCTTCATGGCGGCTTGCCCGTGATCTTTCAGGGCCTCCTCCATGGAGAACAGGGCACAGACGAAGGCGGCGGGGTCGCGGCCGTCGAAACGGACCGGGTCAAACCCCCGGTGGCTCAGGTGCGCCTCGAACCGTTCCAGACCCTCCCGGGTACCCAGCTCGGTGCGCTGCTCGATGCGCCGTCCGTTGGCAATCATGATTGGCAGAACCAGGCCGCAATCCTCTTGACGCCACCATCGCGGGATCCAGTCACTGCCACGCTGCTCCTCGGCGGCCCCGTCAGACAGGAAAGCCACCAGGGATTCACCGGGCAGGGGCATGTGGGCGTACTGGAGTTCCGCGAAACCCAGGTAACCTCCTTCAATGATGCCCCCGGCCGTATGCGGGTTGACATGGCTGCCGATCGGCGCCGCCATGGAACCATCGGGTTTCTGGCCATAACTGTAGAAATCCTCGGCCAGCCGGGACAGGCCCTCGGGGCCCCGGTAACGCGCCTGCTGTTCCGGATGGAGATTGCCGGTCAGGACGTTGAGTGCGTCCACCGCCGCAACGCAATGACCCTGACCCATCAACCAGCTTCGGGTCTCGCCGGTCAGGCTGTTGAGGGCAAGGTAGGCGGCGTAGGCGGGGACCATGTTCAGAGCACCACCGGTATGGCCCTCCGGGCTGGTTTTGAAATCCTGGGGAGTCAGGGGCGCCCCGGTCATGTCCACACGCCGGGTATAGGTCATATGCACCACCAGCCAGAGGCCGGCACTGGTCAGGCGGTCCAACGCCACCAGTTTGCGATAGACCGCTTCGGTGTCCGGTTGCAGTCCCCGCTGTACCAGGCGCTCCGCCAGCGTCTGGACCTGAACGCAGGTTGCATCCGAGTGCTGGATGACCCCGTAGCCTTGTCGCCACAGATCATATTGTGGGCAATGCTGACCGGTGGTCGGCGCCGGCCGGGGCTGGATTGGCGATGGCATGGTATGCCTCCGTGACTGGGATGATCTGTCTGGGATTGTAAGAGCTGGCAGCACGGGGCCCCTTGATGCAGGTCATTCGGGACTGCATATTGTTTCCGGTCGGGATTTTGAGGTTAACCGCCGAATCTGAGATCCTGAGCCGATCATTCCTGAAGATCTGGAGGCTGCCATGACAGACGACAAACGCCGTCAATACTCATCTCCGGTGGTGGATGGCATTGGCAAGTCCGCCAGTCGGGCCATGCTCCGGGCCGTGGGCTTTACCGATGAGGATTTCCGCAAGCCGCAGGTGGGTATTGCCTCAACCTGGAGCAATCTCACGCCCTGCAATATGCACATCAACCGGCTGGCCGAGGAATCCGCCGCCGGTGCCGACGAGGCGGGTGGCAAGTCCCTGATCTTCAATACCATCACGGTGTCCGACGGTATCGCCAACGGTACCGAGGGCATGAAGTACTCCCTGGTGTCCCGTGAGGTGATTGCCGATTCCATCGAGACCGCTGCCGGCTGCGAGGGCTTTGACGGCCTGGTGGCCATCGGCGGCTGCGACAAGAATATGCCCGGTTGCATGATGGGGCTGGCGCGGTTGAACCGGCCGTCGGTGTTTGTCTATGGCGGCACCATCATGCCTGGCAAGAACCACACCGACATCATCTCGGTGTTCGAGGCGGTGGGTGCCCATGCCCGGGGCGATCTGGACCTGATCGAGGTAAAGCAGATCGAGGAGACCGCCATACCCGGTCCGGGCTCCTGTGGCGGTATGTATACCGCCAACACCATGGCGTCGGCCATCGAGGCCATGGGCATGAGTCTGCCCGGAAGCTCGGCCCAGAACGCGGTTTCCGAGACCAAGGTGGAGGATTGCCGGGCCGCCGGTGCAGCGGTATTGAACCTGCTGGAAAAGGGTATCCGGCCCTCGGACATCATGACCCGCAAGGCTTTCGAGAACGCCATTACCGTAGTCATCGCCCTGGGCGGTTCCACCAATGCGGTACTTCACCTGCTGGCGATGGCCAGTACCGTGGGCGTGGAGCTGGATCTGGCCGATTTCACCGAGATCGGCAAGCGGGTCCCCGTGCTGGCGGACCTGAGGCCCAGCGGCCACTACATGATGTCCGAACTGGTGGCCATTGGCGGTATCCAGCCGTTGATGAAAATGTTGCTGGATCGGGGGCTGTTGCACGGCGACTGTCTGACCGTGACCGGCGGGACGCTGGCGGAGAACCTGGCGGATGTCGAGCCCTACCCCGAGGGGCAGGACATCATCCATGCCTTCGAGGATCCCATCAAGGCCGACAGCCATCTGCGCATTCTCTACGGCAATCTGGCGCCTACCGGTGCGGTGGCCAAGATCACCGGCAAGGAGGGCACTCATTTCACCGGTCGCGCCCGGGTCTTTCATTCCGAGGAGGAGGCCCAGGCCCGGATTCTCGACGGCACCGTGGTGGCCGGAGATGTCCTGGTGATCCGTTACGAAGGTCCGAAGGGCGGCCCCGGTATGCGGGAAATGTTGAGTCCTACCTCCGCGATTATGGGCAAGGGACTTGGCAGTGATGTGGCACTGATCACCGATGGCCGTTTTTCCGGTGGCAGCCATGGCTTCGTGGTCGGCCATATCACCCCGGAGGCGGCGGACGGCGGCCCCATCGCGCTGGTGGAGGATGGCGACACGGTTACCATCGACGCCGTGGCTAACCGCATCGAGCTGGACGTGTCAGAAGCGGAGATGGAGCGCCGGCGCCAGGCCTGGCAGGCACCGGTCCCGAGGGTGACCCGCGGTGTGCTGGCCAAGTACGCCCGAACCGTCAGTTCCGCCTCCAAAGGCGCAGTCACAGACCTGCCCTAATCTGTTCCCGGCATCACCGGTGGCCCCCAGTAGTAGCCCTGGCCGTAAAGGCCGGGGAACTGCTGGAGCCAGATGGCGATGGCTTCGTCCTCGACCCCTTCCACGACCACATCCAGGTCCAGGCTCTCGCCCAGCTCCATAGCCACCTGAAGAATCTTCTGGCGCCTGGGGTCAGCCATGATGTCCTTCAGGAAGCTGCGGTCGATCTTGAGCTCGTCCAGGTCGAAAGTGGCCAGGGTGCCGAGGGAGGAATGTCCGGCGCCGAAATCGTCAAGGGCGATCCGGAATCCGGTATCACTTAGTTGACCGATAGTGGTGCGGGCGATGCGGGGGTCACTCATCATGGCCGTTTCGGTGATCTCCAGAATGATGTTCTCCGGAGCCAGGCCGTGGCGGCGGGTAATACCGGCGGCAACCCGGTGAAACCCGGGGCGGGCCAGGTCCTTTGCGGAGATGTTAACCGAGACCGCAATATGCGGCCCGAACTGTTGGCGCAGCACGGCAAAGTCCCGGCAGGCACGATCCAGTGCCCATAGCGTCACCGGATGGATGATGCCCACCTCTTCGGCCAGGGGAATCCACTGGTCCGGTGATACCCGGCCAAATTCACTGTGGTGCCAGCGCACCAGACCTTCGAGGGAACTGATTCGCCCGTCGCGGATGTTGACCTTGGGCTGGTACTCCAGCCACATCTCACCGGCTTTCAGGGCTGCCTCAACATCAAGGATCAGGATCTGTTGGCGGTATTGCCGGTGTGCAACGGACGGGTCGTATACGGACAATGGCCGGCTGTCATCCAGCGATGCAAATCCGGCGGACGACAGCACGGAGGACGCATCCCGGCCATGCTCCGGAGCATGGGCGAGTCCGAGCGTTGCTGCCCAGGAAAAGGAAAACCGGCCTTCCCGGAAGTTCTCGCCCAGCCAACCGGTGATGGCGGTCAGGGCCGGATCGTTCTGGCTTCCGTCCTCGTCCCGGTAGAAAGCGAAGGCGTGGTTGGCGGTATCGAGCGTGGCAACGGCATGGCCGTTAATCGTCACCAGCCGACTGGCCAGGGTGCGCTTGAGGAGGTTGTTGAGTTGTCGCAGGTACTGCTTGAGCAGGTCTTCGGCAGTGCGGTACCCCAGGGCCTGTTCGACCTCGTTGAACCGGGCCAGTCGGACAATGCAAAGGCTGAAGGGGGTCTGGTTACAGTCAATGGTTTCCAGGGTCTCTTCCAGGACCGGGCGGTTGGGCCGGCCGGTTACCCGGTGTGTTTTCATCAGCTGGTCATATCGTTTCTCGATGCGGGTCCGTAACTGTCGCTCCTGTTGGACCCGGATATCGGAGCCCATACGACGCTTGCGTTCCTGCACCAGCAACCGGCCGACGCCGCTGGTCAGGATCAGCGAGCCCAGCGCAGCTCCGAGGAAGAAGGCCGAGTCGGTCAGGTTGTTGACCGGTAGCCAGCCGACCGTCCGCATGGACGTAACAATGGCACCGATGAGAATGGCCAGGATCGACAGGGCAAAATAGCGGCCGTACAGATGCCGGCGATGCCACAGGGCCAGGCTGAATATGAACAGACCACCCAGGGCGCTGATCACCAGGAAGGCATCCTGGCCGATCCAGTCCAGGGCGAAGGGGGCTGCCAGCAGGTGTAGTCCGCCCAACACGCTGAGTAACCTGAGCACCCCGGCCGCGACCTTGCCCACCGACAGGAAATGGGGCGTGAATTCGCACAGGGCGATCAGGCAAAGCGGTAGGGTGACGCCGAGCAGGGCGTTGAGTTCAGGGCGTTCGGGCCAGAGCAGCCAGAGCCCCAGGCCTTCCATGATCAGCTGGCTGTAGATGACGGCGACCATAAGCACGCTCAGCCATGCCAGACCGGGGCGTCTGAGCCGGAACACAATGCTCAGGTTCAGCAGCAGGGCGAACACCAGCAGGCCGGTGATGAAGGCCTTCCAGGCGAGGTTGGCAGCGCCCTGGTTGATGACTTCGTCGGTCCGGGCCAGGGAAACCGGTAGAAGTACCGGGCCGTTGTTCCGGACCTCCATCAGCAGCGTGGTCGTCCCCGGTTCCAGGGTCACCGGCCAGATCCACTGGGGCAGGCCAATGTAGCGGTGATCGAACGGGTAGAGATCGCCCAGGATCGCCAGGTGTTCCATGCGCCCGTCCGGATGGATCATCACCGGAGCCAGGTGGTCGAGGTAGGGCGCTTCGACAATCAGCTTTCTGTCCACCGGGGCACCGGCGGTGTTGCTCAGCTGCAGGCGATAGGTGACCGGCTGGTAGGGATAGCCTGCGCCGGAGTGGTCCAGGTCTTTCGAGGTCCAGCCATCCGCGCGCTGCCAGGAGCCGGTGGCCAGTACCGTTTGCAACGGCTCGATCCGGTAATCCGAATGGCTGGGCAGGCTCACCCCACCGGCGGGCGTCATTGGCGGGGGCTGCGGCTCATCGTGGACCATATTGGCCGGTAGCAGCCAGAGAGTGGCAACCAGCCCATAGACCACGCTTGCCGCCAGCAGGGCCAGGGGCAGCCATCGGGTCAGCTGTGTCGCGGAGCATCGCAGGCCGGCAACCGGAGCTGGTGCGTTGGCGTGGCTTTGGGCATGCGAATCCATTCGGAGGGAGTCCTGACTGCCGGTGGCGTGACGGTTGCACAACGGTTACATTGATTAACGAAATGTAACTTCATGAATTAACGGAAATTTTACAGATTTTTAAGTTATTTTGCATTTCCTGGCCAGCAGGCTTCAGGGAAAATGTGACATGTCAGACATTCGTCTCCGCTGTTATAGTGGGGTGCTATCGCCGAGGCTCGATACAGGGGGAGCAGTGACAGGCATGATCGGGAAATTCAAAAGCGGGGCATTGCTGCTTCTGGTGATGGTTTTTGTGACCACCGCGCAGGCCGGTACCGGGCCGAATCTGGCGTCGGTTAACGCCGCGGTGGCCCGCGTTGGTGACGATAACCTGGTTTTTGGCAAGAACGCGGACCGGCAGGTGCCCATCGCCTCCGTCACCAAGCTGATGACCGCCCTGGTGGTGCTGGAATCCGGTCAGCCCCTGGATGAAGCGCTCACTTTCCATGAACGTCACACCCCGGCGGCCAATAATGCCTACACCCGGATCCGTGTGGACTCGACCCTGCCCCGGTCCGAGGTGATCCGGATCGCGCTGATGTCCTCGGAGAACTTCGCCGCCTATACCCTCGCCAGCAATCATCCCGGCGGTTATGACGTTTTTGTCCAAGCGATGAATGAGAAAGCCCGGGCTCTGGGTATGTCCGGCACCCGGTTCGTGGATCCCACCGGTTTGTCGGTGCTCAATGTCTCCACGGCCTCGGACCTGGTTCGTCTGGTCAATGCTACCCTGAAACATCCGGAGATCCGGGAGTATTCCACCACCGGCTATTACCGTGCCCATTTCCGGAACCCGAGATACAGTCTGTCCTTCGGCAACACCAACCCGCTGGTGCATCGGGACAGTTGGGGCGTCGAGTTGAGCAAGACCGGTTACCTGTCCGAGGCGGGGCGTTGCCTGGTGATGGTTTCAGACATGAATGGTGAGAAGGTCGTGACGGTCCTGCTGGACTCCCTGGGTACCCGCTCGCCACTGGGGGATTCCGGGCGCATCAAGCGCTGGCTGGCTTCCGGTGAAACCGGTACCGTCGCAAAGGCGGCCCGTCGCTATGAGCAGGAAAAGAACGCCTCATACGCGGTTGCCGACAACGGCCCCGCCACAGTGAACTGACAGGGACGCACCCGAGCCATGATCGACATCTTCACCACCGGCGGCACCATCGACAAGGTGTATTTTGATGCCAGCAGCCAGTTCGAGATTGGTGATTCGTTGTTGCCCGAACTGTTGTCGGAATCCAACATCCACGAGGGCTACCGTGTCCACGGGGTGTTGCGCAAGGACAGCCTGGATATGACCGATGATGACAGGGACAGGATTTTCGATGCCGTGGCCGGTTGTGAGGGGCAGAAGATACTGATCACCCACGGTACGGATACCATGGCCCAGACGGCGGAACGGCTGTCGTCCCTGAGCGACCGGACCATCGTGCTGTTCGGAGCCATGCAGCCGGCGCGGATGCGCCGTACCGATGCGGTGTTCAACCTGGGCTTCGCCTGGTCGGCGGTGCAATTACTGCCGCCGGGGGTCTACATCACCATGAACGGCGAGGTGTTCGAGGCCGGGGCAGTCCGCAAGAACCTAGAGGCCAAACGCTTCGAGCGGATCTGATCAGCCCGGACCGACGCTGGCGACCTCCTGCCTGGTCAGGGCACGGTATTCGCCGGGCGCAAGCTCCGGGTCCAGAACAATCTCGCCTACCCGTAGCCGGTGCAGCGCCACCACATGATTTCCCACCGCTGCCAGCATGCGTTTGACCTGATGATAGCGCCCCTCGGAGATGGTCAGCTCGATCACCCTGTCATTCACCCGCCTGATGGTCGCCGGGCGCGTTTTCCTGTCCTCATTGCGCAGTAACACCCCGGTGGTCAGTGTCTGCTCCGCCGCTTCGGTCAGCGGTTCTTCGAGACTGACCCGGTAGGTCTTGGGGCAGTCGGTCCGGGGCGAGGTGACGCGGTGGGACCACAGGCCGTCGGTGGTCAGCAGCAACAGGCCTGTGGTATCCAGGTCCAGCCGGCCGGCCATGTGCAGGTCTCGGGCAAGCTCTGCTGGCAGCAGGTCCAGGGCGGTCGGATGCTCGCTGTCGCTGGTGGCACTGACCACGCCCTCGGGCTTGTTCATCATCAGGTAGCGCTCGCCGCGGAGGGTCAGCAACTCGCCGTCCAGGGTGACGCGGGCATCATCGGGAATTTTCCGGTTGGCGGTTTTGCAGACGGCCCCGTCGACGTTAACGGCGCCGGTGCCAATTGCCCGCTTGGCCTCCTTGCGGGACAGTTCGGTGCAATTGGCGATGAACTGGTCCAGGCGCAGAGTCATCAGCAACTCTGTCCCGGTGCCGGTGTGCTCAGGGTGGCAAGGCAGAGCACCTTGCTCTTGCCGGTCACCCGGGCCCACAGCTGGTTCAACGCCTGATCATTGACCGCGGGTCTTGGCAGGCGGCTGCTGGTGAGCGGCAGGAGCTGGCCGCCGTTATTGCGGGCGACCACGAAGGTAAAGGGATGCGCACCGGGCAGGCCAAGGCGGATATCCGTGGCGGTGATCCGGTCACCGTCGGTGGCGTAGTCCAGAAAGCCGCCGGTGAACCACTCCAGGCGTTGCACTTCCGGTAGATCGGCCACGGCTTGAGCCAGTTGCGGATCGCGGGGGAAGGTTTCCAGGGTCAGCGCCTGGTCACCGTCGAGGAAACCGGTCACGATTTCCACCCGCTGTTCGTCGTTTATGGCGGTGGCCCGCCACAACACCGTATTGAAGGGCATGGGCTGTACCATCAGCCGGGCGTTTTCCATGCCGGCCTGTGCCAGCGCGGGCGTGACCCGGTTGGTGATGATCTGCTGCGCGGCCAGGGTCCAGCCGAGATAAACGGTGGACAGGGCCAGGCCAACGGCAATGGCACGCTGGGCCGGAGGTCGGATCAGGAACAGGATGCAGCCGGCCAGCAGTGGCAGGGTATAGGCCGGGTCGATGATGAAGATGCTGTTGACGGCAACCGGCCCGCCAAACGGCCAGAACAACTGGGTGCCATAGGTGGTAAAGGCATCCAGTATCGGGTGTGTCAGCAGGACGAGACCGGTCAGCAGCAGCCATCGTCGGAAGTCCAGCGCGGGCTTCCAGCGCCACAGCAGCCAGGCCAGCAGCAGCGCCAGCGGCGCCAGGACCAGGAGTGAGTGGCTGAAGCCGCGATGCTGGGTGAAATTGGCCACGGCGGAGCCATAGTCGATGACCACGTCCAGATCGGGCAGTGTGCCGAGCGCACCGCCGATCAGGAGTGCCGAGCGTCCCAGGGTTTTGCCCGCAACCGCGCCGGCGATGGAGGCTCCAAGGGCAACCTGGGTTATGGAATCCATGGTGTTTTCCGACCTCTGCCTTACGTATCGAATCAGTTACCGGTAGATACGTTCAGTCTGGCCAGAACGGCTTGTCCGGGATATCCGTCGGCAACCATGCCGGAGGCAGCCTGGAACTTGCGAATGGCCGATCGTGTGGCCGGGCCGAGGATGCCGTCCGGTTTGCCGGTGTCAAAACCCCGGTCGGTCAGGGCTTCCTGCAGTTCCATGATGTTGTCCCGGGAAAGGGCCGGTGCATCCTCCGGTGGCGGGTTCTGCAGCTTGCCGGCACCCGCCACCCGGTCCGCCAGGTGGCCGACCGCGATGGCGTAGAATTCGGAACGGTTCCAGCCCATGATCACCCGGAAGTTATCGTAGACCAGAAACGCCGGTCCCTGATGCCCCGCAGGCACCACGAGCTTGGCCTTGATGTCGGCGCGGGATAAGGCGTTGCCAAAGGCATCGGTGATGCCCATGTTGCGCCATTCGCTCAGCGCCAGGCGGCGGCCATCGGCCAGGTTGTAATCAAAGCTATCGGGCAACAATACCTCGCGTCCCCAGCGGTAGTCCCCGTCCCAGCCCATGGACTGCAGGAATTTTCCGGCAGACATCATGGCATCGGGCAGGCTGTTCCAGAGATCCCGGCGGCCATCGCCATCGGCGTCCACCGCATGCTGCAGAAAGACCGTGGGCATGAACTGGACGTGCCCCATGGCGCCGGCCCAGGAGCCCTCCATCTGGTCAGCGGGTATCGCGCCCTCATCGATGATGCGCAGGGCGGCGATCAGCTGCTGGGTGAAGAACGTGCTCCGGCGGGCATCACAGGCGAGGGTGGTCAGGGCGCTGGGCACGGACATCTTGCCGAAGTAGCTGCCGAAATTGGTCTCCAGGCCCCAGAACGCCACCAGGTAGGGTGCCGGAACACCGGTTTCATCCGTTACCCGCTCCAGCAGGTCCCGGTGTTCGGCCAGCATCTCCCGGCCCTTGCTGACCCGGGCCTCATTGACCCGACGGTTCAGGTAATCGGCGAAGGTGGTGGTGAATTCCGGCTGCCGGCGATCCAGTTCGATCACCCGGTCCAGGTGTTCCACCTGGGCCATGACCTGGCTGGCAGTAGCCTGGCTGACGCCGGCGTCGATGGCCTGTTGCTCAAGCCTCGCCTTGCATTCGAAAAATGCCTGCTGGGTGATTGGCTCGGCCTGGTTCTGTTCCTGGGCAAGGGCGGTGCCAGTAGCCGGAGCCAGGATGCTGGCGATGATCAGGGCCAGCGGCCCGCGGGATGTCCTTGAGAGAGTGAAGCGCACTCGATACCTCGAACCGGATAGTCTTGGATGGAAGCTGTTGTTGTCATGGTAGCGTGTTTTCGTGGTGTGAAAATACCGCAATCACCAGTGGGTGATGACAATTGTTTAAGCTTCCGGTTCCCCGGGGGCCGGTTAATCGTTCGCGGTGGATTCCGGTACCCGCTCGACCAGCCTTTCCCGTGGGAAGTGACAGATGAACTCGCTGCCCTCACCGATCCGGCTGCGGATCTCCAGGTTGCCATCGTGGTTGAGCAGCACGTGCTTGACGATCGCCAGGCCCAGGCCGGTACCGCCGGTGTCCTTGTGGCGACTCGGGTCGGCCCGGTAGAAGCGTTCGGTCAGCCGGGGAATGTGCACCGGGTCGATCCCTATCCCGGTGTCCTTGACCGAGAGGTGAGCGCCCTCCCGGTTGGTGGTCCAGGAAATGGTGATGTGACCATGGGCCGGCGTGTATTTCACCGCGTTGAACACCAGGTTCGAGAAGGCGCTGCGTAACTGGTTCTCGTCGCCCCGCAACAGCCGG
This sequence comes from Marinobacter pelagius, assembly GCF_900114925.1. GTDB lineage: Bacteria > Pseudomonadota > Gammaproteobacteria > Pseudomonadales > Oleiphilaceae > Marinobacter > Marinobacter pelagius. The sequence continues at coordinate 56,971 of NZ_FOUR01000005.1, forward strand.
TGGTCGGCGATGTCGACGGTAAATTCGTGCTGCTTTTCGCCGCTCAGTGCCTTGGCGTCATGGCAGATCTGTTCGATCAGGGCGTCGACGTCGGTCAGGGCATCATCCACCGTCTGCTCGCCGGTCTCGATCCGGGACAGCAGGATCAGGTCGGTGATCAGGGCCTCCATCCGCGAGGACTGGGCGGCCATGGTGTTGATGGCCCGCCGCCACTTGGGCGGCAGTTCGTCGGCGTGGTCCACCAGGGTTTCCAGGTAGCCACTGATCACCGTCAGCGGGGTGCGCATCTCGTGGGACACGTTGCCGACAAAGTCGCGGCGCATCTGCTCCAGCTGGTAGAGGCGGGTGACATCCTTGGCCACGATCAGCCGGTCGTCATCGCCGAACAGGCTGATCTGGATCTGCAGATGGATGTGAGGTTTGGCCGGAGAGTTGATCTCCAACGGATCGCGGTAGTCCCGCGAATCAAAATAGCTTTTGAACACCGGGTTGCGGATCAGGTTATGGATGTACTGGCCCTGGTCGGTATTGCGGCGGAAACCCAGCAGATACTCGGCCGAGCCGTTCCACCACTCCATCGCACCCCGGGAATCGGTCATGATGACCCCGTCGCGCATGGCATTGGTGGACTCCTGCACCCGGTTGATGCGCGCCCTCAGCCGGTCCTGGGTGCGCAGGTGGTTCTGGTGCAGCTTATTCAGGCCATCGAAAATGTCGCCCCACATGCCAATGCTCTGGGGCGCTTCATCGGTGCCGCTGGGATTGGCCAGCCAATGATAGAGTCGGCGTGCCTGGACCAGGGTCCACCACAGGTAGACCACCAGCCCGAAGGTCAGGCCCCACAGGGGCCTGTCGAAAATGAAGCCCACCAGTGTGGTAATGGCGAGCCCGGCAATGATTATCCGCAGGTAGCGTGACCAGTTGTGGTGCATCGAAAGCTGCCTTGTGTCAGTTCCGGCCTGATGCAGAATGAGTGGCCGGCAGTGCTTATGCGGCTCTGGTGGAGAAGCGGTAACCGGTTCCCCGAACAGTCTGGATCAGGTGGTCGTACTTGTCTCCCAGCGCCTTGCGCAGCCGCCGGATGTGGACATCGACAGTGCGCTCCTCGACGTAGACGTTGCCGCCCCAGACCTGGTCCAGAAGCTGGGAGCGAGTATAGACCCGTTCCTGGTGCGTCATGAAGAACTGGAGCAAGCGGTATTCAGTCGGGCCCATGGTCAGGGCGCCTTCCTCGGTGGTTACCCGGTGGCCGACCGGGTCCAGGGTGAGGCCCTCTACTTCGATTGGCGAGTCGACGCCGGGCGGGGTGGCGCGGCGCAACACGGCCTTGAGGCGGGCAACCAGTTCGCGGGGGCTGAAGGGTTTGGTGATGTAGTCATCGGCTCCCACTTCCAGGCCCTGGATCTTGTTGTCTTCCTCGACCTTGGCGGTGAGCATGATGATCGGGATGTCGGCGGTGGCCTCGTCTTTTTTCAGTCGCCGGGCCAGCTCGACGCCGCTGGTGCCCGGTAGCATCCAGTCGAGCAGGACCAGATCCGGTTGTTTGTCGACAATCAGGGCATGGGCTTCCCGGGCATCCGCTGCCTCAATGTAGTCGTAATCTGCCATTTCGAGGGCCACGGCAATCATTTCCCGGATGGGGGCCTCGTCATCGACGATCAGGACAGTTTTTCCGTTCATGGTGTGTAACCTGTGTCAGACCTTGATTTGTTGCTGCCTCATTACAACGTCGAAGTATGACAAGTATATGACAGCCTCAGCCGAACAACAGGTCGATCACCAGTCCCGCAAAGACCGCAAAGCCGGCCCAGTTGTTATTCAGGAACGCCTTGAAGCAACCCTCGCGGGCCCGGTCCCGGGCCAGGTACTGATGATAGGCAAACAGGCCGGCCATGACGGCAACGCCGAGGTAGTAGAACGCGCCCAGCTCCGCCCGGTGGCCGACCATCACCAGGATCAGGATGACCAGGGCCTGAAGGATGCCGATGATGGCCTTGTCGGCATCCCCGAACAGGATGGCGGTGGACTTGATGCCGACCTTGAGGTCATCGTCCCGGTCGACCATGGCGTAGAGGGTATCGTAGGCCACGGTCCAGAGTACGTTGGCGGTGAACAGCAGCCAGGTCAGCTGGCTGAGTTCATTGGCTTCCGCCGCCCATGCCATGGGGATGGCCCAGGAGAAGGCGGCACCCAGGAAAAGCTGGGGCAGGTGGGTATAGCGTTTCATGAACGGATAGATGAACGCCAGGATGACCCCGCCAAAGGACAGATACAGGGTCAGGGTGTTGGTGAACAGAACCACCATCAGGAACGAGATCAGGCACAGGCCGGCGAACAGGGCAACTGCCTCCCAGGCCTGGATGCGCCCGGCGGTCAGTGGGCGGTCTTTGGTGCGTTTGACGTGTTTGTCCCAGTCCCGGTCGGCAAAATCATTGATGGCGCAGCCGGCGGCGCGCATGAAGAAAACGCCCAGGGTAAAGACGATGATATTGCCGATGCCGGGGTTGCCGTCCCCGGCGAGCCAGAGTGCCCAGTAGGTGGGCCAGAGCAGAAGCAGTGAGCCGATGGGGCGATCGATTCGCAGCAGCCTGGCGTAATCAGTCAGGCGGCTCTGGACGTGGTCGGGCATGGCGTTCGGGATCATGGCACGCATCCGGTTGCAGCAAATGGAAAAACGGATAAATCTGCGGATTATAGCCAGCCGGTTCCGGCCAGTTAAAGGTCGGGCTCAGGAATACAGGATCGGCAGCAGGTATTCGCCCACCAGCAGGGAATGATTCCCGTCATGGAAGATCGAGCGTCGGGCAAGGCGAGGTTGTTCGCTGCCCTGCGGCGCACACAGCCCGGTTTCCAGGGGGCCCCGTTGCCAGCGGGGGCTGCTGAACAGGTAGGCGCCGAGGGGTTTGTTGCCCAGGTTGCGCAGGATGCGGTTGCGCCCCTCCAGGCAGTCCAGGGGGATGATGGTGCGGGCCAGCACCCAGGGGCGCCCGTCGCCGCACAGCCGGACCTCGCGGATCCACGCCTGCTCGCGCTCGGGTATGGCCAGCCGTTGCGCCTCCTCGAGGGAGGGACGGCCGAAGCCTTCGCGCTGGATCTCGACGTGGAAGGATTCGCGGCATTCTTTCTGGAGGGCACGGGTGAACGAACCCTCCAGCTGGAGCCAGTAGCGGGCCGGGCCGCGAACCTCCGGGTTGCGAAGGCTGGCTGCGGCGAGGGAACGATACCAGCGGGTCAGCGGAATGCCCGGTTGGTGCTCAGAGTCCCTTGACGGCATAGATCCCGGGGGCGTTGCGCCAATAGCCTTTGTAGTCCATGCCATAACCGAACAGGAAGCGGTCTTCCACTTCCAGGCCGGTGAAGTCGGCCTTCAGGCCGGGGCGGGCCTTGCGGTCGTGCTGCTTGTCCACCAGCACCGCAGTCAGGACCTCGGATGCGCCATGGGCGAGACAGTAGTCGGCAATCGCGCACAGGGTGGTGCCTTCGTCGAGAATGTCATCGACGATCAGCACGGTACGGCCATTCATGTCGGCTTCGGGCTGCAGCTTCCATTCCAGAATGCCGCCGGTGGTTTCCTGGCGGTATCGGGTAGCGTGAAGGTACTCGGCCTGGACCGGGAAGGTCAGCCGGGTCAGCAGCTGGCCGGTAAGGATCAGGCCCCCGTTCATTACACAGAACACCAGCGGATTGCTGTCCTTGAGACGGGCGGTGATGTCGTCAGCCAGATTGCCGATGGCAGCCTGTACCTGCTGTTCGTCAACCAGGCAGTCGGCCTCGGCCATGACCTGGTTCATTTCGGCGACGGTATCGGTCATAACGGTCGGATCCTGTCTAAAACGGGCGATTATACCGGAGTGGCTGGTCAGAAGGGAGGGGCGGTTGTGGGGGCGAATATCTGTATTTATGGCTATTGGCAGAAAACTCTCCGGGTGGCCGTCCGTAATGGCATTGGTGTCCGGGAAGGGGGCCGGTATGATATTCATCCACAAACGAATGTTCGGGGAGAGTATTGATGAAGAAGTGGCAGTGCGTGGTCTGTGGACTTATCTATGACGAGGCCGAGGGCTGGCCGGAAGACGGTATCGAGCCGGGCACCAAGTGGGAAGATGTCCCCGAGGACTGGGTGTGCCCGGATTGTGGTGTGGGCAAGGAAGACTTCGAGATGATCGAGATCGGTTAACGCACGGGAGTACCGCTATGTCTGAACAGGCCCCCATCGTTATTGTCGGGACCGGTTTGTCCGGCTACTCCCTGGTCCGGGAGTTCCGCAAACAGGACAAGGATACCCCGGTGGTCATGGTTACCGCTGATGACGGCGTCAGCTATTCCAAACCCATGTTGTCCACCGGGTTCACCAAGGGCAAGGATGCCGATGGTCTGGCCCAGGCGTCCACCGACGCCATGGAGGAGCAGTTCGGTGTCCAGCTACGGACCTTCACCACGGTGACCGGTATTGATCCCGAGGCTCACGAACTGATCATCGGCGACGAACGACTGAAGTACAGCAAGCTGGTGTTGGCCTGGGGTGCGGATGTCATTCGTCTGACCATTGCCGGTGATGGCCAGGAGCATGTGTTCTCCATCAATGACCTGATGGACTATCGGGCCTTTCGTGAAGCTTTGGCGGATGGCCAGAAGGTGGCGATCATGGGTGCCGGTCTGATCGGCTGCGAGTTCGCCAACGATTTGCGCAATGGCGACTACGAGGTGGACGTTATCGCGCCATCGGAAGTGGTGATGCCGGGCCTGTTGCCGGAGCCGGCCGCCAATGCGGTGCAGCAGGAGCTGGAAAACCTGGGGGTCCGCTTTCATCTGGGGACCGTGGTCGACCGGATCGATCGTCACAACGGTGGCGTCCGGCTGACCCTGGCCAACGGCGAGAGTCTCGAGGCGGACGTTGTCCTTTCCGCTGTGGGTCTGCATCCCCGCACGGGCCTGGCCGAAAGTGCCGGCGTCGATGTCGGCAAGGGCATCAAGGTGAACCGCGCTCTGGAAACCTCCGCCCCGGATATCTATGCCCTGGGGGACTGCGCCGAGGTGGATGGCCATGTGCTGCTTTACGTGCTGCCGCTGATGGCCTGTGCCCGGGCGCTGGCCAAGACCCTGACTGGCGAGCGCACCGAGGTGAGCTACGGCACCATGCCGGTGATGATCAAGACTCCATGCTGCCCGACGGCCGTGTGCCCGCCCCCGTCCGGGGCCGACGGCCAGTGGGAAGTGGAAACCGAGGGGACCAGTGTGCGTGCCCTGTTCCGCAATAGTGCCGGAGAGGTGTTGGGATTCGCAGTGACGGGTCGCTTCGCCGTGGAAAAACAGGCGCTGTCGAAGGAAGTACCGCCCATCCACAACTGAGCCCGTCATGGCCTGTGGTAGTGGTGTCATCACAGGCCATGCCTGCTTGTCATTGCGAAAAAGCCGTACTTGGGGTAGAAAACCCCTTCGTGAGCTAATTAATTGACAGGAGCAGGCATGCTAGAAGTCACAAAGAAGCTGGTGGAGCTGCTGGACCTTTCCCCCATCGGCGACGATCACTTCCAGGGCGACAGTGAGGACCTGGGGTTTCCCAACGTGTTCGGTGGCCAGGTTCTCGGCCAGGCGCTGATGGCGGCCAGCCGCACCGTTGAGGGTCGTCTGTGCCACTCTCTGCATGCCTATTTCCTGCGGCCGGGCAATCACAGCATGCCCATCGACTACGAGGTGCAGCGGGTCCGGGACGGCGGCAGCTTCTCCGTACGCCGGGTGATTGCCCGTCAGGATGGCAAGGAAATTCTGACCGGTTCCATGTCCTTCCAGGGTGAGGAGCCGGGCTTCGAGCACCAGTTCGATATGCCCGATGCGCCTGAGCCGGAAAGCCTCAAGTCCGAGCAGGAGCTCGGCAGGATCCTGGCTCCGCATGTGCCCGAGCGCTTCCGCGAGACCCTGACCCGGGATCGCCCCATCGAGATCCGCCCGGTAGATCCGGTCAATCCGTTGCAGCCGGAGAAGCGACCGCCCCAAAGGCAAAGCTGGTTGCGGGCCCAGGGGCCGCTGCCCGAGGATCCGGTACTGCACCGGTGCCTGCTGACCTATGCTTCCGATTTCCATTTCCTGGCCACGTCCATGCAACCCCATGGCCTGACCTTCACCAGCAAGAACATGCAGGTGGCCAGCCTGGACCACGCCATCTGGTTCCACCGGGATTTCCGCATGGACGAATGGCTGCTCTATGACAAGGACAGCCCCAGCACCTCCGGTGGTCGGGGCTTCAACCGGGGCAACTTCTATAACCGGGACGGCGTGCTGGTGGCATCCACCACCCAGGAAGCGCTGATCCGCAAACGTTCCTAATGCCTCGCCCGGACACTAGCCCAGTTTGCGAGAGGGCTGGTGGCCATTGGTGTTGAGCCAGTCCAGCAACTCGTCCACCGGCAGCGGCGGTGTCACCAGGTAGCCCTGGATCATGTCGCAGCCCATGTCTCTCAGCAGATCCGCGGTCGCCTGATCCTCCACGCCTTCGGCCACGACCTGGTAGCCCAGGTTGTGGCACATGTCGATGGTGGTCTGGACGATGACTCGGTCTTCGGCCTGGCTGGGCAGGTCGGTGACCAGGGAGCGGTCGATCTTGATCTCGCTGGCGGGCAGCTGCTTGATATACGACAGGGAGGAGTAGCCCGAGCCGAAGTCATCAATGGAAACCCGGATTCCGGCCGCGTTCAGGGCATTGAGGGCCTCGAGCGAGTTGGCCGGGTCCAGCATCATTGAGGTTTCCGTGACCTCGAAGGTGACTGCACCCCGGTGGCCATCGTACTGATTCATCAGGCGCTGCACATAAAGGGAGAAATCCGCTTCCCTCAGGTTGTTGGGCGAGATGTTGGCGGACAGCTCCAGATCCCAGCCCTGCTCCAGCAACTGCGTGCGAAGGCGCAGTGACTCTTCCAGCACCCAGCGGGTCAGCGGCTTGATCAGCCCGGTCTGCTCAGCCAGCAGGACGATTTCGTCCGGGCTTACCTTCTTCTGGCGCCCCGGCCACCGTATCAGCGCCTCCATTCCCACCACCTGGCCTGTGGTCAGGGACTGCTTGGGTTGCAGGTAGAGCGCCAGCTGATGATCGTCCAGGGCCTTGCGCAGTTCCGAAACCATGGTCAGCCGATCCGCGCTGTAGGCATCCCGGGACGGCTTGTAGTACGCCATGCCCCGATCCCGGGCCCGCTCGGAACCCTCGGCGATGATGGCACGGCGGATCAGGGTGTTGGCGTCGCTGCCGTGGTCCGGGAAGATGGCCACGCCCATCCGCGGGTCGAGCGGAACCTGCATGCCCAGGTAATCGATAGACTGGCGCAGGCTGTCCAGACCGGTGACCACGGCCCGGGGCGAGGCTTCGGCCAGGGTCGCCTCGACGATGAAACCGAAGGACTGCTGGTCGAGGGAAGCCAGGAAGTAGTTGCGCTCATCGGTCTGCTCGACCGGCATAGCTCCCGGTATGGCCTGGACCACGGAGTTGTAGTGCAGGGCCGCCAGTTCCAGGATCCGGTCGGTATTGCGGTGGCCAAGGGTCTTGGTGACCGAAGACAGGTTGTTCAGATGCACCACGGCAACGCCGTAGCGTTTTTCCGGATGCCGCATGATCAGGTCATTGAGCATCATCTCGAAGCTGCTGCGGTTCGGCAGGCCGGTGAGGGGGTGATGCAGGGCCTGATCCATCAGCCTCAGTTCCACGCTTCGGCGGGCTTCGAGGGCGCGGAGCTCGGCTTCCCGGGCCAGCACCTTGTCCTGGCGTTCCTGGTAGATCCTGCTCGCCATGGCCAGGGCAAGCAGGACGGCCTGCAGGGCCGAGCCGATCTGCATGGTATAAACGCTCAGGAAGCTGTTGGGTAGCAGGCCGTACTTGTTGGCGGCGGTCACCGCACTGCCCAGGGTCAGCGCACCCCAGGCCAGGGTGTAATAAATTGCCTGCCGGTTGCCCCGGAGCCATTGCTGCGGGCCGAGCAGTGTCAGCAGCAGGCAGCTGGGTATGGTCAGGGCGACCACCAGCCGGATCGCGGTGTTGTAGTCGGTCAGGAAAGTGGCCGCCGCCGCGATGGTATTGAGAATAATGGCGAAGCTTACCACCCGGGCGGTGGCGGGACTCTGGTTCCTCAGCTGGAGAAACGCATGGGCAAACCAGAGCGTGAAGACCATGGCAAAGGGAATGCCCAGCACCATGGACCGGTTCTGTATCTCGGGATTGGCAGGCCACAGCAGCTGGTAGGCGATGCCATTCAGGCTGCCGATGATCACCAGATAACCCAGGGTGGAGAGCACGTACAGCAGGTAGATCTTTTCCCGCAGCGCGATGAAGATGAACAGGTTGAAGCAGATGACGGTAATCAGGATGCCGTAATAGACGGCATGGATCAGATCCTCGAAAAACGCGCTCTCGAAGAAATCCTTGTCGTGCCACAGATGCACCGGCACCTGCACCGCTCCACTGGTGCGGACTTCCAGCAGGATCTGCTGGTTGGCTTCAGGCGCATGATCGAAGCGGAACAGGAAGTTTCGATAGAGTACCGGGCGTTCGAGGAAGGGCAGCCGGTCGCCGGCCGTGGCCTCGCTTACGATCTCGCCGTTTTCCAGCAGGAAGAAACGGATGTGGTCCAGGTGGGCGTAACCGATTTCCAGCAGATTGATATCGCCCCGTTCGGGAACCGGGAAGCGCAGCCACACGGTTTTTCGGATATAACCGAAGTTCGGGCTCGGGTCTTCCAGTGACTGCCAGCCGTCCATCGCCAGAGCCTGCGACGGGGTTGCCGGTGAGTCCGGGGCGGTCAGCAGGAAGTCCATGTCCGGACGCACGCTGTTGCCAGCAGCAAAGGATGGGACTGCCAGGACCGACAATACCATCAGGGTGAACAGAAGCCGGAACGGGCGGGTCGGGGTCACAGGTTGTCGCATTTCTTATCATTGTCTCCCGAGTATGGCCCGTCGTTACCGGTGGCTCAAGCGCCGGATCGACCTTCCATGGGTTTGTTGCAACCGCTCAGAGCTTTTTGATCCAGTCCCGGACCCAGGGCAGCGCCTCGCTTTCCGGTTCCATGGTTTCCATGGCATCGATACGCAGGGTATCTCCCACTTTCCGGGCGGCGGTCTCGTACAGGGCTTCTTCCATCAGCTCACCGGCTCCGCAAAAGGTGTCGCCGTAGGAACTGTCGCCCAGCACGATGATGCCGAAGGGGCGCCCGGGTTGCTGCGGCAGTTGCTCTCTCAACTCGACATAGAAGTGCAGCAGGTTCTCCGGGATCTCGCCCTGGCCCGTGGTGGAAGTGCAGACCAGTAAGGGCTCGTCGTTGGACGTAATGTCCGGGAGTGTCGGATTCTCCAGCACGGTGACCTGGTGGCCGTCCGCCTCGAGCTCCTTCCGGATCTCCCGTGCGGTCATCAGGGCGCCGCCGTAAACGCTCCCGACCAGAATTCGGATCGCTGTCATTGTCAGTCCTGTGAAAGTTGCCGTATTCGGGCCCTGTGCCCGAGTCGCGCCTGATCATAGCGATCGAGATGCCCGCTCTCAAGCCGGCGAACCCATGGGGTGGTCCTCACCCCGGCTGCGAACCCGTGGCGCGATCCGGTTGCGCCCTGCGTCCTTGGCGTTGTAGAGGTTGAGATCGGCCTGTTTGAGCAGTTCATCGATGGAGGCCGCCTTGGCGATGGAACAGACCCCGGCGCTGATGGTGACCGGCAGGCAGTGGCTTTTGAACCGGAAAGGTGCCTGGGCAACCTCCGCCCGCAACCGTTCGGCCAGGGTGAGGGCCTGGAGCAGCGACGTGTCCGGAAGCAGCAGCAGGAATTCCTCGCCGCCCCAGCGGGCGGCCACGTCGGTCTGGCGGACGATGTCCCGCAGCAGGGCCGAAAACTGGCGCAGGACGGCGTCGCCGGCGTCATGGCCGTATTCATCATTGATGCTCTTGAACAGATCCAGATCGATGAGCACGATGGAGAAATGGTGCCCGGCACGCTGGTACCGTGAAAACTCGCTGGCCAGCCGGTGTTGCATGTCCCGACGGTTGGACAGGCCGGTCAGTTCGTCGGTCCTCGCGGCGTGCTCGTGGGTCACCACCAGTTCCAGCAGTTCATTGCGGGCCCGGAGTCGCCCTGCCTCCAGTACGAAACAGAAGATGGATTCGAACGTGAGGGTGGCAAAGAAGCGGATCTTGAAGTCACTGGAATATTCCGCGGTTACAAACGGCAGGTCGGGGAACTGGAACACGAGCGCGGCCACCAGGTAACAGATGAGCAGCACCACCGTGCCGGCTTTCAGGCTGGTCAGGAAAAATAGCAGCGGTGGAAAGACATAGAACCACAGTGGACCGGTATTGCTCTCGCCGCCGGAGGCGATCAGGTACGCGAACAGCAGGCCCACCACCACAATCAGGCCGCCTTTCTGGCGCGCCCCGTTACCGCTCAGGGCAAAGTACACCATGTTCAGTCCCACCAGGACGGAACAGGACCAGAGCACCCAGGCATGCAGCGTATGCCCGGAGTACCACGCCTTGAGCCCGATACCCACCAGGAAAATGATGGCCGCGAGCGACAGCCACGTCAGCAGCCGCGATACTTGCGCATCCTCGCGCGCACCGGCGGCCTGGTGGCTGATGGACTGGGGCTGATTCATAGGGGATTCAGGGCTTTATTGTATTTTTTAGCGTCATATCTGGCCATTATGCGCCAATTGGTTCCGCGTTCGCGGTCCTGGATCACAGTTGCGGATGCTGCGTATCCACATGACCGCCAGGTTTCAATTTCGTGACAAAAAAATTATAGTTGCCGCGCGGCCCACCGGCCTGTTTACATTCTGACCAAATGAGACCTGATCTGTTATGGCCCGTTCAACCGGATTCCTGGATACCGTCCTCACCAGCCCCACCACGGAAAGATACAGGGTCGGAATCAGCCTCCTGTTCCTTCTTGGCATCTGGCTGACTGTTGGTTCTTTCAGCGATGGAATGCCCGGCAGTATGCTGTTGATGGCTGCGGCCGTCATCGGTGGCTACATGGCGATCAACATCGGTGCCAACGATGTCGCCAACAACGTGGGCCCTGCGGTGGGCTCGGGCGCGCTGTCCCTGGGGGCGGCGGTTCTGATAGCCGCAGTCTTCGAGGCTGGCGGGGCACTGATTGCCGGGGGTAATGTGGTGTCCACCATCAAGGGCGGCATCATCGATCCGTCCACGCTGGGCGATGGCCGGGCCTTTATCTGGCTGATGACCGCAGCACTGTTGGCCGGTGCCCTGTGGCTGAACCTGGCCACCTGGATGGGCGCACCGGTATCCACCACCCATTCCATCGTCGGTGGGGTCCTCGGTGCCGGTATTGCCGCCGGTGGCTGGGGCATTGCCGACTGGGCGGTCATGGGCAAGATTGCCGCGAGCTGGGTCATCTCGCCGGTGCTTGGCGGGGCGCTTGCGGCCCTGTTCCTGTTTGCCATCAAGAAAACCGTTCTCTACCGCCAGGACGTGGTGCCGGCAGCACGCACCTTCGTGCCCTGGCTGGTGGCCATCATGGCCTGGGCCTTCGGCACCTACCTGATGATCAAGGGCGTGAAGAAGATCATCAAGGTCGACTTCCTCGAGGCTTCCCTGGTGGGCCTGGTCGCCGCCGCGGTGGTGTTTGTGATTGTTCGTACCCTCGTCGGCCGCAAGGCCTCCACCATGGAGAACAGCTCCGCCGGCGTAAACACCCTCTTTACCTGGCCGCTGATCTTCGCCGCTGCCCTGCTCAGCTTCGCCCACGGTGCCAACGACGTGGCCAACGCCATCGGTCCGCTGGCAGCCATCAACGATGCCCTGTCCGCCGGCGCGGTGGTCGCCTCCGCCAGCATCCCCCTGTGGGTGATGATGGTCGGCGCTCTGGGTATTGCCGTCGGCCTGATGTTGTTCGGCCCGCGCCTGATCAAGACCGTGGGCAGCGAGATCACCGAACTGGACAAGACCCGGGCCTTCTGTATCGCCCTGTCCGCGGCGCTGACGGTCATCCTGGCCTCCCAGCTGGGCCTGCCGGTCAGCTCCACCCATATCGCCATCGGCGGTGTCTTTGGTGTCGGCTTTTTGCGCGAATACCTGAAGCGCAACTACGCAACCCAGCTGCACAAGATCATCGAGCACCACGACCCGGACGAGCAGGAGCGCCTCAAGCCCTTCCTGGACGATTTCCGCAATGCCTCGGTGGAAGAAATGGAAAGCCTGCTCAAGCAGGCCAAGAAACAGAAGCAGCAGGTGCCGCTGTCCAAGTCCGAGCGCAAGCGCCTCAAGAAGATCTACAAGGAAGAAATGGTCAAGCGCTCACACCTGGTCAAGATTGCCGCAGCCTGGATCATCACTGTGCCGGCCTCTGCCATCATGGCTGCAATCCTGTTCTTCACTCTCCGGGGCTTGTTGATCTGACCGGGCTGGTTGTATAAAGCCAGTTTGGTCATACTATCTGAAAAGGGGGTGTTTCACCCCCGAGCCTATCTGTCCGGGGAGTGAAGTATGAGTTCATCCGTTGAAAGCCGTCAGGCGAAGATGATTGACGAGCTGAGGACCTTCATCAAGAAGGTGCTGAGTGATCCGACCATTGCCGTTAAGTCCATGGAAATCGCCCGCAAACACCGCGGCCAGCCCAACGCCAACGAGCTGATTGCCGAGGAAATCAGTGCCAGCACCAATATCCGGATTCCGGAGAACTGGAGCGAGGCGGACCGGATGTTCCTGGATATCATCCACGATGTGCTGGATGACGAAGAGGCGCTTTACTGAAGTCTTGCCTGCAAGTTTCGGAGAAGCGAGCCGGGCGGGGGACGTTTCAAAAACACGCTGTGAATACGTCCCTGTACGCTTGGCTCCGCCATCCCTGGCTCCGCACAGTTTTTGAAACGTCCCCCGCCCGGCTCGCCGAAGCCATGATTCGTCCGCAAGGCTTGCTTGGTGGCAGTCGCACCCTTCTCAACGGAGTTGGTTAACCCGCCTTAGAGATTTTCTGGCGTCTTAGACATCAGGCCTGCCGCGCGCTGGGCTCTTGCTGCTTGAGGACCGCGTCGGCCATCTGGTGCAGGATGGTCATCTCGTCAGAGATCCCTTCTTCTTTCGACAGCTCACGCTGTTCCTTCAGAATATCCGCAAGGATTTCCTTTGTGGTCAGCGGGTTGGCCAGCACCACCCGGAAAACGATGCAGGGGAAGTGGTAGTAACGGGCCGGCTCCAGCCGGGTCCGGGAGACGAACGCCTTGCCCCGCTCCCGCTGGGTTTTCTGGATGAACTTGGTGATCCGGTTCAGGCAGGTGTTCAGCTTTTCCGCCTGTAGCTCATCCGCCACCGCCAGCGCCTGCTGCACGTCCTCCGGGCAGTAGCGGTAGGTGAGGATGTTCAGTTCCGGCTTGGTGACCAGTTCGAAATCCGGTTCCGCGTTGATCATGTCGGCAAAGGTGTGGGCCTTCTCGATACCCTGGTCGATCAGGATCTCGTAGCCCTCGCGGCCGAGGATCTTCAGGCCGGAATGGATCAGCATGGACATGCCGGGCCGGGAGCCTTCCAGGGTGGTGCTACCCAGGTCCCGGGAGCCCTTACGGATGATGTACTGGGCGTGATGTTCCACTGCGGTTGGCAGGGTGGGGTCCTTGAACACTACCAGGCCGGCGCCCATGGGCACGTACAGCTGTTTGTGGGCATCGAAGGTGACGGAATCCGCCTTCTCGATGCCACGCATCAGGGTCTTGTAGGTGCGGGAGAACAGGGTTGGCCCGCCCCAGGCGGCATCTACGTGGAAGTGGGCGCCGAATTCCCGGGCAATGTCGGCCACCGCATCCAGCGGATCCACGTTGCCGGTTTCGGTGGTGCCGGCCACGCCGCAAATGGCCATGACCTTGATCTTCTGCTTCTGCAATTCCAGGCACTTGTCCCGCAGGGCATCCGGCTGGATACGGTTCTCATCGTCGGTGTCCACTGGCACCAGGGCATCACGGCCGAGGCCGAGCACGTCGGCGGCCTTGCGCAGGGAGTAGTGGCCGCGGCGGGACACCAAAATGGCAGCACCTTCATACCCGTAGTATTTCAGGGCCCGGAACAGGCCTTCCTGGTGCAGACCACGGAAGCTGCCCTCCGCCGGGAAGGCGCGGTTGCGGGCGACCCACAGGGCGGTCAGGTTGGCAATGGTGCCGCCGGAGCACATGACGCCCAGGGTATGGCGGGGGTCGTGCATCCACTTGCGGTAGAAGGAACCGTCTTCCTGGTACACCAGCCGGTGAACCATGCCCAGCACCTGGCGCTCCATGGGCGTGAAGGCCTTGGAGGTTTCGGTCTTCACCAGGTTCTGGTTCAGGGCGATCATGATCTTGGACAGCGGCAGCATGAAGTACGGCAGTGCCGAGGTCATGTGCCCGATGAACGCCGGGGACGCAGTATGTACGGAGTTGGCCACGAGCTTGTCCAGCAGGAACTGGGCCTGCTCGGACACGAACACGGGTTTCTCCGGGATGTTGTACTCGGCGAAGTCTTTCTCGACTTCCGAGAGGTCCCGCTCGACCGCAACGATATGCTCCTGCAGGAAGCCTGCAAGGTTGCGGGAGATGTCCTGGTCGATACGGCTGAGCGTGGATTCCGGTGCCTCGGGCACAGTGAATACACGGTACATCGCCTCGACCGAGGCCTGGGCGGATTTTTTCTTTCCGGTCATAGGCACCACACAGAATCAGTGGTCGTCCGCGGGGCTGGTTCCGGATGCCCCCCGGATTCGGCCGGCATCATGTCCGGCATTGGCATAACTGTAAACCTGCATCTGGCAGGTGCGCTGACGTCCCTGAGGGGGCGTAGTATACGGCCTGGCAGGCGGCTGCGCCACACGCCACTGGGTCCGGGCCCCGTGGAGTCAGAGAATTTCGCGCTGCACTTCCAGTATGGCAGCATCAATGCGTTCCTGGATGGCTTTTTCAACCATGTCCAGGCGCTGGCTGATCTGCTGGGAGGAGGTGCCCAGCGCGGCGACGGTCCAGGTGGCGCAGTCGAGGGCTTCCTGGTCGGCGGTTTCGGCCACCGCCAGGTCGGGTTCCTTGCCCCATATGGCCCGCAGGGCGGTAAACACCTTGCGTTTGGCTTTGAGGTCCTCGCAGCCGTAGAGCTGGAAGTGCAGGGTCATCACGCCCACATGAGGGGTGATGACGGGCTGCTGGCGGTTGCTTTCGTTGAGCAGTTTTCGGAGTGCTTCTGACATAGGTGTTCCGGCTAAGGTGCAGGATCCGGCGAGGAATGGCTTTCCAAAACCCGCTCCTTCGGCACGTCCATGTGACGCTTGAGCTCCGCCATCCATGGCTGCGCACAGTTTTGGAAAGCCATTCCCCACCGGACCCCCAACAAATCAGGTGGAGTCCCCGGGCTGTCTGTAATTACGCCCCGGGCAACATCCGATTAGCCTACTACAGGGGTGGCCCGTTTGATAATGGCCGCGGCGTCGGTGCCCGAGGGCAGGTTGCCGTAGTTCATGCCGCCGTTGCTCTCCAGTCTGGAGGCGCAGAAGGCGTCGGCCACGGTGCTGGGGGCGTTGCGGATCAGCAGTGAGGCCTGCATGGCCAGGGCCATGCGATCCACCAGGTTGCGGGCGCGGTACTGAAAATCGCTGATGTCGGCGAAGTCGTTCTGCAGCTGCGCCAGGAAGCGGTCGAAGCGGGCGTCGCTGCCTTTGGCCTCGGCGGCCTCGCGGAAGAAGGCGTCGAGTGTGTCCGGTTCTTTCTGCATGGCCCGGAGGGTGTCCAGGCACTGGACGTTGCCGCTGCCTTCCCAGATGGCGTTGACCGGGGATTCCCGGAACAGGCGGGGCATGATGCAGTCTTCCATCACGCCGCTGCCACCGATGCATTCCATGGCCTCGTAGGCATGGTTCGGGGTGCGTTTGCAGATCCAGTATTTGCCCACCGGCGTGGCCAGGCGGGCGAGCAGGCGTTCGTGTTCCTGGTCCTGGTTGTCCAGGGCGCGGGCGATGCGCATGGTGTAGGCCAGCGCTGCTTCGCTTTCCAGGGCGAGGTCGGCCAGGACGTTCTGCATCAGCGGCTGGTCGATCAGGCGGTTGCCGAAGGCGCTGCGGTGGCGGCAGTGGTGGGTGGCCTGGGCCACGGCCTGGCGCATGCCGGCGGAGCTGCCGATCATGCAGTCGAAGCGGGTCATGGCCACCATTTCGATGATGGTGGGCACGCCGCGGCCTTCTTCGCCGACCATCCAGGCCAGGGCGCCGCGCAGTTCCGCTTCGCTGGAGGCGTTGGCGACGTTGCCCATCTTGTTCTTCAGGCGCTGCACCTGCCAGGGGTTCTTGGTCCCGTCCGGGCGCCAGCGGGGCATCAGGAAGCAGGAAAGCCCGCCCGGTGCCTGGGCCAGGACCAGGAAGGCGTCGCACATGGGGGCGGAGACGAACCACTTGTGGCCCACCAGTTCGTAGGCCTGGCCGGGGCCTTCCGTACCCACCGGGTAGGCAAGGGTGCTGTTGGCCCGGACATCGCTGCCGCCCTGTTTCTCGGTCATGGCCATGCCGATGGTGACGGAGGCCTTTTCAGTGTGCGGCACGTTGCGGGGATCGTAGCTGTTGGCCAGGATTTTCTGCTCCCATTCCCGGGCCAGTTCCGGTTGTTTGCGGATCGAGGGGATGGCGGCAAAGGTCATGGTGACCGGGCAGCAGTGGGCCGCCTCGACCTGGGAGTGCATGTAATACCGTGCGGCACGGGTGACATGGGCGCCGGTGCCGGGGTTGGTCCAGGGGCTGCTGTGCAGGCCGTTTTCCAGGGCGATGCGCATCAGTTCGTGGTAGGACGGGTGGAAGTCCACTTCGTCGATGCGATGGCCGAACCGGTCGTGGGTATTGAAGACCGGTTTGTTGGTGTTGGCTCGAAAACCGAGATCGATGGTGGCAGCCTTGCCCGCCAGATCGCCAAAGGCGCGCAGGGTCTCCACGGCGTGGCCGGCGCCTTCCCGTTCCGCGGCCTCCCGGAGGGCCTGGTCGTGGTCGAACAGGTTGTAGTTCTCCAGTGCCGGCGGCTGGTTGGTGACTTCATGGGTCACCGCAAGGTAGCGGTCCCCGGTGAAGGGTGCGCTTGCTTCGGGCTTGGGCTGACGGGCGGTCATGGCTATCTCCTGGTGCCGGTCAACCCCTGCATGCAAAAACGGATGATGGAGTCGACCAGTTTATTTTTGTCGATATCGGCAATGGTTATCTGGCCGGCCAGTGTCGGTGACAGCGGGCCCACCAGGCTTTCAGCAATGGCGCCGACCAGGCAGGTACTGCTCTGGCGCGCGTCCTGATCCGGAATGCAGCCTTCTTCGATGCCATCCCGGATCGCCTTTTCAAACAGTTCGGCGTAGGCCCTGCGATAGACCAGCCGTTCTTCTTCCAGTTTCGGGTCCACCGGCTCGGCAATCAGTGCCCAGGCCATCATCGGCCCGCGCATGGCCCGTTCCGCGAACTGGCGGAGCGCGGCCTCAAGCCTGACGGCGGCATCCCCGTCGGTAGTCAGGGCTTCCGCGACCTTGTCCACTTCACGCTGGGTGGCGGTCCGGAAGATTTCCGCAAACAGGTCCTCTCTGGATTCGAAATGCCGGTAAATAGTTCCCGTGGCAACGCCGGCCAGGCCCGCAATGCGGGTGATGCGGGCACTGCGGAACCCTCCGTTGGCGACGCATTCATAGGTGCAGTCGATGATGCGTTGGCGTGCCTGCGCCTTGCGCTGGCGCATTTTCTCCGTTTCGCGATAGGCCATGCCGGCTCCTTATAAGCAGTGAATCATTATTCATTTCTTGTGTCAACGAATCAGGGTGCGCGTCCCCTGTTATTTTGCCATGTAAAATCATGGGCTTATTTCCGGTTACAAAAAATTACAAAAAAGACGTTGCCAGGAAATAGCGCGGTAAACAAAACGAGATTATAAAGACGCCAAGACGAGGCCGCAGGCGGTATTTTCGTCGAAACAGAGTGTGTTCGCCCGCCGGGGTCGGACATCACTTTCGGATCTGTTTTCGTTGATGGAGAGAAGACCATGAGTGAATTCGACGAAAGCAACCTGGAGCAGTCAGGAAACTGGAGCAGCGACAGCGACGACACCCATTCCGTCGCCGGTCGGGCCCGGGTACGTGCGCAATTGGAGGCGGATATTGCAGCCTTCTTGCAGCAGGGCGGCCAAATCCAGCAAGTGGATACCGCCTTCCGTTCCGACTCGCCTCGCAAGGTGGAAGTGGGATTCAACAATCGTTCCCTCTGATTTCGGCCAGGGGCGGAGCTGCTCCGCCCCTTGTCCCGTGATCGGCCGTTCCCCGATATTTTGCTGCTGATAATAGCAGCTGGTTGAGCATTTGGCCGACTCTGTCCGTTGCCTCATACGGGCCCTGTTGTCATATATCTGTCACCGATCCCTGCTAGTGTCCCCCCGGCAACTGCAACCACGGGCTCTTGCCGTGTATCATGGCGAGAGCAGGCGTTCCGGCGCCAGGCAACCAGTCCATCCCTACACTGTTGCTTTACCAGGAGGTTACCCGTGCCAAGTCCCACATCCCGTTCGTTCCCCGCGACCCGTTTGCGCCGCAACCGGGCCAGTGACTTTTCCCGCCGGCTGGTCCGGGAAAACCAGCTGACACCGGACAACCTGATTTATCCGGTCTTCGTGCTGGAAGGGGAAGGGCAGCGGGAGACGGTGCCGTCCATGCCCGGTGTGGAGCGCCTGAGCATTGACCTGCTGGTCGAACAGGCCGCGGAGCTGGTGGATCTGGGAATTCCGGCGGTCGCCCTGTTCCCGGTGGTGCCGGCGGACAAGAAGAACCTGTCGGGCTCCGGCGCCTGGGATTCCGACGGTCTCGCCCAGCGGGCGGTGCGTGCCCTGAAAAAAGCCTTTCCGGAGCTCGGAGTCATAACCGACGTGGCACTGGATCCGTTCACCACCCATGGCCAGGACGGCATCATCGATAATGACGGCTATGTGCTGAATGATGTCACCGTGGAAGCCCTGGTGAACCAGGCACTGTCCCACGCCGATGCCGGCGCCGATGTGGTGGCACCCTCGGACATGATGGACGGCCGCGTTGCCGCCATCCGCGACGCCCTGGAGACCGCCGGTTATGTGAACACCCGGATCCTGGCCTATTCTGCCAAGTATGCGTCGAGCTACTACGGCCCGTTCCGGGATGCGGTGGGCTCCGCGGCCAACCTGGGCAAAGGTAACAAGGCCACCTACCAGATGGATCCCGCCAACAGCGATGAAGCTCTGCACGAGGTGGCGATGGATCTGGCCGAGGGCGCCGACATGGTGATGATCAAGCCCGGTATGCCCTACCTGGACATCGTGCACCGGGTAAAGAAGGAACTTCAGGTGCCCACCTTTGTTTACCAGGTGAGCGGTGAGTACGCCATGCACATGGCAGCGGCGGAGAATGGCTGGCTCGATGGCGACGCGGTAATGATGGAGAGCCTGATGGCCATGCGCCGGGCCGGCGCCGACGGCATCCTGACCTATTTTGCGGTTCGGGCCGCCCGCCTGATGCGGGAACAGCGGCGCGGATCCTGACACACTGGAACGCAGCCCCGGCGGATCGGGGCGCAAGCGCGGAATCGAGGAACGATGACAACTGAAACAGCGAAAACACAGGCGGTGGTGGACGGTGACCAGAGCATTCCGGCGCCGGTGGAAGTCCCTCCCACTGGTGAAGAGATCAACCTGGATGCCAGCGAGAACTACTTCAACCGGGAACTGAGTCTGCTGCAGTTCAATTACCGGGTACTGAAGCAGGCCCTGGACACCACCCATCCGCTGATCAACCGTCTGATCTTCTGCTGTATTTTCAGCAGCAACATGGACGAGTTCTTCGAGATCCGGGTTGCCGGTCTGCGCCAGCAGATGAAGTACGGCCGGGAAACCATCGGTGCCGACGGAATGATGCCGGAGCAGGCCCTCGGCGAGATCAGCCGGGTCGCCCACGAGTACATCCACGAACAGTACGACATCCTCAACAATGTCCTGATTCCGGAAATGGAGCGGGAAAATATCCATTTCGTCCGCCGCCGGGAATGGACGCCGGAACAGGCCGAGTGGGTGCGCAACTACTTCGAGGAAGAGATCCTGCCGGTGGTCAGCCCCATCGGGCTGGATCCGTCCCACCCGTTCCCGCGCCTGGTCAACAAGAGCCTGAACTTCATTGTTGAGCTCGACGGCAAGGACGCCTTCGGCCGGGAGACCGGCATGGCGATCGTGCCGGCACCGCGGTCCCTGCCGCGCCTGGTACGCTTGCCGGACGAGGTCTGCGATGGCGGTGACAACCTGGTGTTCCTGTCCTCGATGATCCACGCCCATGCCGACGAACTGTTCCCCGGTATGGAAGTGAAGGGCTGCTACCAGTTCCGCCTGACCCGGAACGCCGACCTCGAGCTGGAAGACGATCTGGAGGACCTGGCCTCGGCCCTGCGTGGTGAGCTGCTCAGCCGTCGTTTCGGTGATGGTGTTCGTCTGGAGGTGGCCGACAACTGCCCGCAGGAGCTGGTGCAGTTCCTGCTGA
Organism: Marinobacter pelagius; assembly: GCF_900114925.1. Taxonomy (GTDB): domain Bacteria; phylum Pseudomonadota; class Gammaproteobacteria; order Pseudomonadales; family Oleiphilaceae; genus Marinobacter; species Marinobacter pelagius. The sequence continues at coordinate 77,466 of NZ_FOUR01000005.1, forward strand.
CTGAATTCGGCCTGACCGAACGGGACCTGTACCAGGTGCACGGGCCCGTGAACCTGACTCGGCTGATGGCGGTGGGGGGCCTGGTGGACCGGCCGGATCTCACCTATTCCGGGTTCTCGCCGTCCATTCCCCGGCAGATCCGCAGCAAGGAGTCGATGTTCGACGCCATCCGCAAGCGTCCGATCCTGCTGCTGCATCCTTACCAGAACTTCAGTCCGGTGGTGGATCTTCTGCGCCAGGCCGCCAAGGACCCCCAGGTGCTGGCCATCCGCCAGACCCTGTACCGCACCGGCGCCGATTCCGAGATCGTCGAGGCCCTGGCGGATGCGGCCCGCCGTGGCAAGGAGGTCACCGCCGTCATCGAACTGCGGGCGCGGTTCAGTGAGGCGGAGAACCTGGAGCTGGCCAGCCGGCTGCAGGAGGCCGGGGTGATTGTGGTGTACGGCGTGGTGGGCTACAAGACCCACGCCAAGATGATTTTGATCGTGCGCCGTGAAGAGGGTCGCCTGCGTCGTTACGTGCACCTGGGCACCGGCAACTACCACGCGGCCAATGCCCGGCTGTACACCGACTACAGCTTCCTGACCTGTGACGAGTCGATCGGTGATGACGTCAACAAACTGTTCCAGCAGCTTACCGGCATGGGCAAGGCCCTGAAGATCAAGAAGCTGTTCCATTCGCCGTTCACCCTGCACAGTCGGCTGCTGAGCCTGATCGACCGGGAAGCGGGTTTTGGCGAGAAGGGCCGGATCATTCTCAAGTTCAACGGTCTGACCGAGATCCAGCTGATCAAGGCGCTGTACCGGGCGTCCCAGGCCGGGGCCAAGATCGATCTGATCATCCGCGGGATCTGTTGCCTGCGCCCGGAAGTGCCCGGGCTGTCGGATAACATCCGGGTCCGTTCGATTATCGGCCGGTTCCTGGAACACACCCGGGTCTATTATTTCGGCAACAACGGTCGGCCGGAGGTGTACTGTTCGAGCGCCGACGGTATGGAGCGGAACCTGCTCAGCCGGGTGGAGACTGCCTTCCCTATCGAGGACCCGGCACTGGTGGCCCGCCTCCGGGAAGACCTGGATACCTACCTGGCCGACAACTGCCAGTCCTGGATGCTGCAGCCGGATGGCAGCTACATCCAGAATCAGCCGGCCGAGGATGAGGAACGTTTTGCATCCCAGCTGGTCCTGCTCGAGCGACTGACGGGCAAAACCTGACAAACGGAGGCGCCAGTGAAGCGCGCATGGATTGTGGCCGGTGTGGTACTGCTGGCTGGTGGTGGCATCCTGCCCTGGGGGGTTGGATACCTGACCGAGCATCAGTGGCAGCGGGCGGTCACCGAGGTGAACGACACTCAGCCGTTCATGCAGGTGGATACCCGAGATTACCAGCGCGGCATCATGGGCGCAGAGGTGCATGGCACCCTGGTGCTGCAGGATCCCGAAGCCGGTGAGAACCGCCCCCTGGAGTTCGTCGCCCACGTCACTCACGGGATAACCGGCAGCCTGATGACCTTCGAGCCGGCCGGCGGCTGGTCCTCAATGGAGACTGACTGGTTTCCGGACGAGGATCCCACATTGACCCTGGAAACCCGCCTCTGGGGTGAGGTGACGCTGAAGCTGGATCTGCCCGAGTTGACGATCTCCGATCCGGATATGGATGTCCGGATTGTGGGCCTGCAGCTGGACCAGTCCCTGGCGCATCTGAGTGGCGATGTCTGGACCGGGCAGGGGGAACTGCGGCTGGATTCCCTGGGAGTCTCCCCGGTCGGCGGCTCGCCGGTCAGTCTGTCGGACGTGATTGTCACCAGTACCAGTGAACCCCGGGACGACGACACCCGCCTGGATTCCCGGGTCGAGTTCAACCTGGGTCAGGTGGACGTCGTGGATGGCGCCTATGGACCGCACCGGCTGATCTTTGCCCTGGACAATCTGGAGGTCGCCAGCTGGAACCAGTTGGCGAACGGGATGGCTGAGCTTCAGGCCAGTACCCTGGAGAGCGGCCAAAACACCGGGTTCGAGGGTCAGATGCAGGCCATGCAGCAGATCAACGAGGCGTTTCGGCGCCTGGCAGCGGCGGGTTTTTCCATGGCCATTCCGGAACTCAGTGTCGCCACTCCGGAGGGTGATATCCGGGGCCAGATGGAAATCCGCCACCCTGAGCTGGATGCGGAGCAGGCGTCGTCAATGCTGCTGGTGATGCAGGGGCTGACCGGGGATCTGAACCTGACCCTGCCTCTGGCGCTGGCCGAGGAGCATCCGGCGGTGATGCTGCAGTTGGCGCCGCTGATCAAGCAGGGCTTGTTGGTCCAGGAAGGGGACCGCCTGGTGATGAAAGGGCAGATGGAAGATCTGCTGCTGACGGTGAACGGCATCGAGATTCCGTTGCCGCCTTTGCTCTGATTCTTTCAGGCCCGGATACAGAAAAGCCCCTGAATCCGGGGCTTTTCTGTATCCGGTTGCTCAATCCGGTATTCAGTTGCCGGTCAGGCGATGGTATTTCTCCATCAGCTGTTCGTGGCTTTCCGGGCGCTCGGGATCCAGTGGAATGCAGTCTACCGGGCATACCTGCTGGCACTGGGGTTCGTCGTAGTGGCCAACGCACTCGGTGCACTTGTTCGGATCGATCACGTAGATCTCATCACCCGGGGAAATTGCCTCGTTCGGGCATTCCGGTTCACAGACGTCGCAGTTGATGCATTCGTCGGTAATCATCAGGGCCATCTTGCGGGTACCTCAGGCTCAGTTGAACTTCTTTTTCAGAGCGGCCTCAACGGCGGGATCGACGAATTCTGATACATCTCCGCCCAGGGAGGCGATTTCCCGGATCAGGGTGGAGGAGATGTAGGACAGGTGGTTCGAGGGCGTCAGGAAGACGCTTTCCACTTCCGGGGCCAGGCGGCGGTTCATGTCCGCCAGCTGGAATTCGTACTCGAAGTCGGAGACGGCGCGCAGGCCCCGCAGGATGACGGTGGCGCCCTGTTCCCGGACGAAGTCGGCCAGCAGGTTGCTGAAGCCGGTAACAGTCACATTGGGGAGGTGGGCCGTTGCTTGTCTGACCAGTTCGCAGCGTTCTTCGAGGTCGAAGAGGGGCTGTTTCTTGGGGTTGTAGGCGACGGCGACGACGATTTCGTCGAACATGCGGCCGGCGCGTTCGATGAGGTCGGTGTGGCCGTTGGTGATTGGGTCGAAGGTGCCCGGGTAGATGACTTTGGACATGCACAGCTCCTTTCTTCGCTCGGTGCAATCATATCAGCATTCCTGGTTGTTCTGTAGTTGCCGGGGGTGGGATTCCGGGGCTTTGGCTTAGGCATGCGATTGATGGAGTGTGGCCAATTGGGAGGGTCTGTCCGGGAAACGCTCAAGCACCCCTGCGGGGTCCAGCCAGCAATCACAGATTGCTGTCGTTCGCCTGCACATGAAGCTGCGCTTCATAAACGCTTGGCTCACCCCTGTGCGCCTGAGCTCCGCCATCCATGGCTCCGCACATTTCCGGAAAGCCCCACCCGATCGGCCCGGCGAACGGTGTTGCAGGTCGCCCCGACTTTGCGTGAAGAACGGGGCATGCTGATTCGATCAGGCCTTGAGTCGGTTGGCCAGCCTTGTACTGTTCCGCGCTGAAAGTGCATACACCGACAACTGCGGGTTGGCGCCGATGCTGGTCGGGAAGATCGAGGCGTCGTGGACGCTCAGGTTGCTGACGTGGTGATGTTCCCCGAAGCCGTTAACCACCGATTCCTCCGGATTGGCGCCCATGCCGCAGCCGCCCATCTGGTGGGCGGTGAACAGGCGGACGCGGTGCAGTTCCATGGGGAGCTGGTCGATGGCGGCTTTGGCGTCGGTCCAGCTGGTGTACCAGTCGGAATCCAGGTGCATGAGGCGGACGCGTTTGGCGCCGGCGGCAAACTGGATTTCGGCCATGGTGTAGAAGGCGCGGCGCAGGCCGTCCCAGAGGTAGTCAGTCACCGGGTAATCCAGGTAGGGGCTGCCGTCGTCGCGCAGGCCGATGGTGCCGCCTGGGCTGTCGGGGTGGAAGCCGTCCCGGAGGAGGGCGATGACGGAGTTCATCCAGGGCAGGCGGGCCATGGTGTTGATCTGGGTGTCGCCGTGGCCGGGGATGACGCCGCTGGACATGGCTGGGTGCAACGGGGGCACTTCGAGTTTGTAACCCACCGGGCCGTCGACGCCGCCACTAAAGTTGAAGTGGTCGGAGTAGATGGACTGGGGCGCGCCATAGAAGGGTTCGACTTTTTCGGGCATTTCCGCGACGCAGGCGTTGACCGGGTGGATGAAGGAGCGTTTGCCGATACGGTTGTGCGGGTCGGGGATGCCGGAGCGCAGCAGCAGGCCCGGGGTGCCGATGGCGCTGGCGGCGGCGACGAAGTGCCGGGCTTTCAGGGTGACGGTGACGCCGGAGGGTGTGATGCCGTCGGCGGCCATGGCGCTGGCCTGGAGGTGGTCGATGCGGTCCTGGTTCATCACCAGTTTGTCCGCCCGCAGGCCGTGGATCAGGTGGGCATCGTTATCCAGTGCCCCCGGGACGGTGGTCAGCAGGGCACCCTGTTTGGCGTTGGTGGGACAGCCGACGCCGCAGTAGCCCAGATTCCAGCAGCCTTTGACGTTGCGGGGAATGACCTGCCAGGTGTAACCGAGCTGGTCGCAGCCCTGGCGCAGGATGTCGTTGTTGACGTTGGGCTTCACCGCCCAGGGTTCCATGTTGTGGCGCTGTTCCCGGCCATCGAACCAGGGCGCCATGGCGTCCGGGGCGAGGGCGTCGAGGCCGAAGCGTTCGGCCCAGTAGTTCAGGGTGGCGTCCGGGGTGCGGAAGCTGCTGGTCCAGTTCACGGTGGTGGAACCGCCAACGCAGCGGCCCTGGAGGATGGCGATGGCGCCGTCTTTGGTGACCCTGCTCATGCCTTCCTGGTACAGGCTGGCGTAGGCGCTGAGTTCGTCCATCTTGAAGTCTTTCTGGTAATACAGCCGGCCCTCTTCCACCAGGATGACGGACAGGCCGCTTTTGGCCAGGATCTCGGCGGTGGTGCCGCCTCCAGCGCCGGTGCCAATCACCACAACATCGGCTTCAAGGGTGCGGTTTTCAGTCAGGGTGGCGCCATCGGTGACTTTCCAGCCGGATTCCAGGCCCTGGGCGATTCGATCTTTTAACTGCATGGTTGGCTCCGTCAATCAGCTGGGGGTTACGCGTTCTGGAATTGGGGTAAGGCATCCACCGCCCATTTTGGCGGCCCCGGGTAACCGGATAGATGCCAGAAATCCTCGTAACCATAGAACGCCACGTTGCTGATCTTGGTCAGGGCAATATAACCGTTGTTGAACAGGCCGATACCACTGGTACGCCAGCGCTCCAGGAAGGCATCGGCCTCCTCGGTAGTCACCTTGGGCCAGCTCGACCACACCCGGGCAATGGTGACGCGGGTCAGTCCGAAATTGAGCAGATCGAACAGACGTCGGAGTTCCTTCTGGTTCGCCGGCCCAAAGTTATGGATGCCGGCATCGATCCGCTCGATGGTACCGGCGATCGCCATGCGCCTGGCCTGCGGCTGCTCCGGCAGCCCGGGGCCGATAATCGCCGGGAGCAGGGCCTCAAACAGCTGGATATCGTCGGAAGTCAGGAAACGGAACTCGTAACTGGCATCCATGCGGGTACCCACTGCGCTGACTCGACCGGCGGGGGTAGAGCTACAGCCGCTTAGACCGGCGGTGGCGCTGACGGTACCCAGAAAAATGGCTCCGCCGAGTCCGGTTTTCAGGAAACTTCGGCGGTCAAGGTTGGCGAAATCGGAGGAAGTTGAACGTACTTCGGGTTGATCGTTCATGGGACCTTTCTCTTTTATTGTTGTAATGCGGCCTGCAACCAATCCGGGCGTCGGTGATGGGCATTCCTTTCCGGGACTGTGCAAAACAGGGATGTTTTGCTCAAGCCTACAGGGACGTATTCACGGCGTGTCCCGGAAAGGAATGCCCATCGCCGACAGGCACCCAGACTCACAGGCAAAAGAATCAGCGAATAAAGAACCGGTAAACCAGCCTGTGCATGGCGGTCCCGTGCGGGGCATAGACAAACTTGCCGCTGTTGAACTTCTGCTTGGTGAAGATCGCCCGGTGATGGGAAAAAGTCAGGAAACCCTCGCGGCCATGATAGTGCCCCATGCCGGAGTCCCCGATACCACCGAACGGCAGATCGTCCTGGGCCACATGCATCAGCGCATCGTTGATGCACATGCCGCCGGAGTGGGTATTCTCCACCACGTGCTGCTGCTCACCCTTGTTGTAACCGAAGAAATACAGCGCCAGCGGGCGCGGACGGTCATTGATGTAGTGGATGGCCTCATCCAGGGTGCCGTAGGCCACCACCGGCAGGATCGGACCGAAAATCTCGTCCTGCATCACCTTCATATCAGGCGTTGCCTTCAGCACCAGAGTCAGCGGAATCTTCCGGGTGCCATCCTTCAGGTCCTCCCGGGCCGGATTGATCTCGATCAGCTCCGCACCTTTCTCCCTGGCGTCTTCCAGATAACCCTGCAGACGCTCGTACTGGCGCTCGTTGATGATCGCGGTGTAATCGTCATTGTCCCGCAGGCTCGGGTACATTTCCGCGAAACGGGTACGGTACTCATCCACAAAAGTCTGCACCCGGTCTGCCGGACACAGCACATAGTCCGGCGCGACGCAGGTCTGCCCGGCATTGAAGGCCTTGCCGAAGGCAATGCGCTGGGCCGCATCTTCCATGGGCGCATCCGGGGAAACGATGGCCGGGGATTTGCCGCCCAGCTCCAGGGTCACCGGCGTGAGATTCTCCGCTGCCGCGCGCATCACCATCTTGCCGACCGACGTGGAGCCGGTGAACAGAAGATGGTCGAAGGGGCGTGAGGAGAAGTCGGCGGCCACATCTGCCTCGCCATTGATCACTGCGACCAGGTCCTCGGCAAAGTTGTCCTCGATGATTTCCTTGAACAGTGCCGAGGTGTGCGGGGTGTACTCGGACATCTTGATCATGGTCCGGTTACCGGCGGCCAGGGAAGCCACCAGCGGGCCAACCGCCAGGTACAGGGGATAGTTCCAGGGCACGATCACGCCCACCACGCCCTTGGGCTGGTAGTGCACCTTGTTGCTGGCGGGCTGGAACAGCACCGAGACATGGCGTTTGGACGGTTTCATCCAGTCGCCGAGGTTCTTCAGGGTGTAGTTGATGCCCTGGATCGACGGCATCACCTCGGCAATCAGTGATTCATCCCGGGAACGGCAGCTGAAATCACGGTCAATAGCTTCCACCAGCCGGTCCTGGTTGCTGAGCAGGACGCGTTTCAGTCGCTTCAGATTGTCCTGCCGCTCGGTCAGCGACGGCGCGGGATTGCCCCGGAAGGCCTTTTTCTGAGCTGCGAATACCCGGTGGGTATGCTGGATGTGTTTCTTGCTTTCCGTGAGCTGGACGACGGTAGCAGCCATGACATTCTCCCCTGGGTAACCGGCATCGGGGCCGGCAACCTGTTTTGTGGTGTGGCCAAAAAACAGCCAGTTTGCATCAGGGAGTATTATTAGAGTATATACTCTAGGCAGTCAAGCAAGCGCCGATGGCCGATCGGGCCAGTCGACCGAAAGACCACTACAAGTGCTCATAACCTTATGAAAACCAGAGACAAGATCCTCCTTGCCAGTCTCGAGCTGTTCAACGAACGGGGCGAGCGCAATGTCACCACCAATCACATTGCCGCCCATCTGGCGATCTCTCCGGGCAACCTCTATTACCACTTCCGCAACAAGTCGGACATCATCTACGAGATCTTCCTGGAGTACGAAAAGCTGGTGGATTATTACCTGGATATTCCCCGGGACCGACCGCTGACCCTGGAGGATCTGACCTTCTATCTTGAATCCGTGTTTGACGGGCTCTGGAGTTACCGGTTTTTCCACCGGGACCTGGAATACCTGCTCGATAGCGATACTCGCCTGCGCAAGGATTATCGGGAATTCACCAACCGCTGTCTGGCGGCCATCAGCCAGATTTTCGAGAAGATGTCGGAGGCGGGCATCATCGAGCCCCAGCCCGAGGACCTGCGTTCGGCCATGTCCCTGAACGTCTGGCTGGTGATCACCAACTGGATGGCATTCCTGAAAACGGCCCACGCGGCGGATGAGCCGGCCAGTCTCAGCCTGACAGAACTCAAGCAGGGCATTTACCAGGTGCTCACCCTGGAGATTCCCTATCTGACTCCGGGATACCGGGAACAGGTGATGGCCTTGCGGGAAAAGTACCGGCCGTCGCTTCCGGAGCCGACCGGTACAGGTGTCTGAGCCGAACAGGGTAAGTAAAAGGCGAAATATCGATCAAAAATTGAGCGATTCGGGAACTTCCTGCGTGGGCGCCGATCATATAAGTGACGTTGGGAATTCGGACATTCCTTGCGTCTCCTGAGTGAGTTCTCAGGTTTTAGCACGTCGCAAACCCTGACGTTTCACCGGTCTGTCGCCTGGCAGACCGGTTTTTTTATGCCAGTTCCGGCGGTTCCGCCTCCAGCCATTCCGTAAGTGCCTCCCGGCACTCCTCGACGCCCCGCTTGGAGGTGGCCGAGAACATGATCAGGTGCTCAACGCACTGGTAGTTCTTCAGCTGTTTGGAAATTCCCAGCATGGCGGTCTTGGCCTGGCCGAATTTCAGTTTGTCGGCCTTGGTGGCAAGAATCATCAGCGGAAGGTGGTTATGTTCGCACCATTCCACCATCATTTGGTCGAAGTCGGTCAACGGGTGGCGGATGTCCATGACCAGGACCAGGCCCCGCAGGCACCGGCGGTCGTTCAGGTAATGGCCCAGGTGTTGCTGCCAGTCGTCCTTCATGTCCCGCGATACCTTGGCGTAGCCATAGCCCGGCAGGTCTACCAGCCGACATCCCTCCCGGTTCAGGGAGAAGAAGTTGATCAGGCGGGTGCGCCCCGGGGTCTTGGAGGTTCGGGCCAGCTTGCCGTTGGCGGTGATGGCATTGAGCGCGCTGGATTTGCCGGCGTTGGATCGGCCGGCAAAGGCAACTTCCGCCCCCAGATCGGGCGGACACTCGTCCAGCCGGGACGCGCTGATCAGGAATCGGGCGCTGTTAAAAGAGATGGATTTTTGAGTCAGATCAGGGTCCACAACGGTTGGCTTTCCTTTGGATTTCAGTTATTGGCGATTAATGTATAATGCTACACCAATTCCGGGCGGCGCGCTGTGCGTGGCCGCTTTCAGTCCCGGTTTTGAGCCTGCCTGGTCAGCGCCTGCCGGCTGCATGATGAAGAATACCTTTAAGATGAGAGAAGCGGAGCGAGCATGAAAAAACTGATCGCAGGAGTTGTTCTTGGTGTAAGCCTTACAACGCTGGCACACGGAGCAGGAGATCCCCAGGCAGGTGAACAGAACGCAGCGGTATGTGCCGGTTGCCACGGCCAGGGCGGCCAGAAGCCGGTAATGGGTGTATACCCGAAGCTGTCCGGGCTGGGCGAGAAATACCTTTATGACCAGCTGGTGGCCATCAAGTCCGGCGACCGCGCCATCCCGGAAATGACCGGTCTGCTGGATAACATGTCCGAGCAGGATCTGCAGGACCTGGCGGCGTACTTCGACAGCCAGGAGATGATCGTGAGCCAGGCCAGCCCGGACACCATCGATCAGGGCGCAGCTCTGTACCGTGGCGGTAACCTGGCGAGCGGTGTGCCGGCATGCGCGGGCTGTCACAACCCGCAGGGCAAGGGTAATGCGCCGGGTGGCTACCCCGCACTGGGTGGCCAGAGTGCCGAATACGTTATCAAGCAGCTGAACGCATACCGTGACGGCTCCCGCGCCGCCGGTGCCAACGCAGCCATCATGATGGACGTTGCCGCCAAGCTGACCGACGCCGAAATCGAGGCTGTCGCCAACTACGTTTCCGGCCTCAACTGATCTCGGAACGTGTTGCTGGAAAACCCCGCCCTGGCGGGGTTTTTTGTTGTTTGCTTACCATGCTGTAATACGCCACGGTCGGCCCCCTTGTGGAACTTTTGCCGATTGCTGGGTCATAATCCCTCACAAAATGCATTCAGGAAATCGGAGACGTTGAATGATCAGATCACTTGGAGTGGCAGCTTTGCTGGCGATGGCCGTCGCCGTCACGGGAACCGCCAGTGCCCAGAGCTGGGAAGAGGGCGTTCATTACCGCAAGCTTGATACGCCGGTGCGCACCGCAAGCGAGAGCGGGGTCGAGGTGGCTGAGGTGTTCTGGTATGGCTGCCCCCACTGTTACAACTTCAAGCCGCTGGCCGAGGCCTGGGAGGCCGATGCACCGGATTATGTGAATTACGTTCGTATTCCGGCCGCACTGGGTCAGTCCTGGGAGCCCCATGCCAGGGCGTTTTACGCACTTGAGTCCATGGGTGAGCTGGAGAAGGTGCATGATGCCCTGTTTAAGGCCCTGGCGGGTGAGCGCCGGCCTCTGAACGATGGCGAATCCCTGGCGGATTTTGTGGCCGGCCATGGCGTGGATCCGGAAGAGTTTCTCAAGAACTACAACAGCTTCGGTGTGAACGCGAAGATGCAGCAGGCCCAGGCCAAGATTCGCGGCGCGCGGGTTACCGGGACACCGACTATGCTGGTTGATGGGAAGTATACAGTGACGGCTTCCATGGCCGGTGGTCACGAAGCCGTGCTGAAAGTTGTGGATTACCTGGTAGAGAAGGAAAACAGCGCCGGGCAATGACAGATAGCCCGGTGGCACAGCCTTGCCACCGGGCCCTGCAGGCAGGAAGAGACTGCCGTCCTATGTACAAGCGTATTCGCAAACAGATCGATGGAATTCTCAAGTCGGAGCAGGAGCCGCGAGGTCGTTGCTCCGGCTTTGAGCATGTTCCGGAGTTTGAACCTCACCGCCATATCCGGCTGCTGACCTTCAATATCCAGGTGGGCATCAATACCACGTCCTACCGCCACTATGTTACCCGCAGCTGGCAGCATGTCCTGCCCCATCGTAACCGGATCGAGAACCTGGACCGGATTGCCCGGCTGGTCAGCAATTATGATGTGGTGGCACTGCAGGAATGTGATGGCGGCAGCCTGCGCAGCGGTTTTATCAACCAGGTGCAATACCTGGCCGAGGCGGCCGGGATCCCCTACTGGTACCAGCAGCTGAACCGCAACATGGGGCAGATCGCCCAGCATTCCAACGGCCTGCTCAGCCGGTTCCGCCCGCTGGATGTCACCGAGCACCGGTTGCCGGGGCTGATTCCCGGGCGGGGGGCCATCATTGCCCGTTACGGCGCGAAAGAGGATCCCCTGGTGCTGGTGCTGATGCATCTGTCCCTGAGCAAGGCCGCGCAGCAGCGACAGCTGGGCTATATCCGGGAGCAGATTGCCGATTACCAGCATGTGGTGCTGATGGGCGACATGAACGCCCACGCCGAGCAGCTTTTGACCCGGACCCCCCTGAAGGAAACCGACCTGATTCCCTTGCCGGAGACCGCGCACAGTTTCCCGAGCTGGCGGCCGGAGAAAGCGCTGGATCACATCCTGGTCAGCCCGAGCCTGGAAATCCGCCGGTCAGAGGTGGTGAGCTATCCGGTTTCCGATCACTTGCCCATTGCCATGGATGTGGCGTTGCCGAAGGGCTACCTGGAAACCTTCTGATGATTTTCACAGGCACAAAAAAACCCGGCGGCTGCCGGGTTTTTTTGTGAAGGCCGGATCAGGATTACTTGATCTTGGCTTCCTTGTACGCAACGTGCTTGCGGACAACCGGATCGTACTTTTTGATCTCGATTTTTTCCGGAGTGTTACGCTTGTTCTTCTTGGTCGTGTAGAAGTGACCAGTACCTGCTGATGAAACCAGCTTGATTTTCTCGCGCATGATGCGGCTCCTTAAAATTTCTCGCCGCGGGCACGAAGATCGGCCAGCACAGCGTCAATGCCTTTTTTATCGATGATGCGCATGCCCTTGGTGGATACGCGCAGCTTCACGAAACGCTTCTCGGACTCAACCCAGAAACGATGGTTCTGCAGATTCGGCAGAAAACGACGACGAGTGTGGTTCATCGCGTGGGATACGTTGTTACCGGATACCGGACGCTTACCGGTAACCTGACAAACTCTGGACATACTTGCCTCCGACCTGAGCAGTGGTCTCAATCAATACGAATTCGTTTTTAATGCGTCTCTGGTTGCCGGGGAGCCAGTTTGCTCCCTGTTCGCGCCTTTAAACGGAACGCTGCCTGCCAGACGCCGCCAGAAAGGGACGCTTTTATACCAGAACTCGCCACCCAACGCAAAAAATTGTTGGGAATTTGGCCAGTCTGAGGGGCGTCATTTTGCTGACAGTCACATCAATCCTCTTTCGGCGAGGGATATTACCTCACCGTGGCCGATAACCATATGGTCAAGAACCCTGATATCCACCAGCCCAAGGGCTTCTTTCAGGCGTCGGGTCAGGGAAATGTCGGCCTGGCTGGGTTCGGCCACACCCGAGGGGTGGTTGTGGGCAAAGATGACCGCAGCGGCATTGTCCTCCAGGGCCTGGCGAACCACCTCCCGGGGGTAGACGGCAGCGCCGTCGATGGTGCCCCGGAACAGTTCCCGGTACTGAATGACCCGGTGGCGGTTGTCCAGGAACAGGCCGGCAAAGACTTCGTGGGGATAGGTCCCCAGACGGCTGGTCAGAAACCGGCGGGTGTCGGCCGGTGAGCGCAGCGGATCACCCTGGCGCAGCGGTTCGTCCATCACCCGACGGGACATCTCCAGGGCAGCCTGCACCTGGGCGTACTTGGCCGTGCCCAGACCCTTGACCTGGCAGAACTGCCGGCGGGAAGCGGTCAGCAGCCCCCGCAGGCCGCCAAATTCGTCAATCAGGTGCCTTGCCAGGGCCATCACCGGCATGCCGGCAGTGCCTGTGCGCAGAAAGATGGCGAGTAACTCGGCGTCGGACAGGGATTCGGGGCCGTGCGCCAGCAAGCGCTCACGGGGGCGCTCGTCGGCCGGCCAGAGTGAAGTGGGCATGCCTGGCTTCCTTGCATCTGTTGGTGGTTGTGCGGTGCTTCCTGCACCGGGAATGGCGTCTCAGGGTTACAAAGGTTACTCGAAAAAGTAACATTCGGTAAATGTTAAGATTTCCGCCCTGGCTGTTACTGATAACCGGGCGTGCTATCTTATAACCCTTTTCAATATAAGGAATTGTGGAGCCGGTATGGGCGCCAAACGAATTCTGTTGGGAGTGACCGGTGGCATCGCCGCCTACAAGAGTGCCGAACTGGTACGGCTGCTGAAAAAGGCCGGCTGTGAGGTTCGTGTGGTGATGACCTCCGGGGCCGAGGCGTTCGTGACCCCGCTGACCTTCCAGGCGCTCAGCGGTGAACCGGTCCGGACCTCGTTACTGGACCCCGAGGCGGAAGCCGGTATGGGTCATATCGAGCTGGCCAAGTGGGCCGAGCAGGTGGTGGTGGCACCGGCCTCGGCCGATTTCATGGCCCGGCTGGCCAACGGCCTGGCAAATGACCTGCTGACGACCGTCTGTTGTGCCACCGATGCGCCCATTGCCCTGGCGCCGGCAATGAACCAGGCCATGTGGCGCAGTTTCCGGACCCAGCGCAACCTGGCGATGCTGAACGAAGATCCCCAGGTTACGGTCTGGGGCCCCGATCAGGGCGATCAGGCCTGTGGCGATACCGGTCCCGGCCGGATGCTGGGGCCGGAGGCCCTGGCGTCCCTGATTCTGGATGAGCGCCGGGGACCGTTGAGCGGCAAGCGGGTGGTGATTACCGCGGGCCCGACCCGGGAACCGCTGGACCCGGTCCGGTACATCAGCAACCATAGCTCCGGCAAGATGGGCTATGCATTGGCCGGTGCCGCCCGGGCGGCCGGCGCCACGGTCACTCTGGTCAGTGGTCCGGTAACCCTCGCGCCGCCATTGGGCGTGGATGTACGGCCGGTGATGACCGCCCAGGACATGCTCACGGAGTCCATGGCCGCGGTGGATGAGGGCTGTGACGTTTTCATCGCGACCGCGGCGGTGGCCGACTATCGTCCGGAGACCTGTGCCGGTGACAAGATCAAGAAATCCACCGAAGCCATGTCCCTGGCGCTGGTGCGGAACCCGGATACCCTGGCCACGGTGGCCGGGCGTGCCGATGCCCCGTTTACCGTGGGCTTTGCGGCGGAAACCACCGACGTGGCGCGCTACGCCACCGACAAGATGGCCCGCAAGAAGCTGGACATGATCGTCGCCAACGACGTTTCCGCTCCGGGGCTGGGTTTCAACAGCGACAACAATGCGGTCACCGTGTTCTGGCCCGGCGGTCAGGAGCAGATCGGACCGGACAGCAAACAGACCATCGCCACCCGTCTGGTGGCCCTGATTGGCGAACACCTGGAAGCAACCTCATGACCAAAAAGACCCTGCAGGTCCGGATTCTCGATGACCGGATCGGTACCAGTATTCCGTTCCCCGAGTATGCCACCGAAGGTTCCGCCGGGCTGGATCTCAGAGCCTGCCTGAAAGAGCCGCTGGTGCTGGAGCCGGGTCAGACCCAACTCATTCCCACCGGGTTGTCGATCCACATTGCCGATCCGTCCCTGGCGGCGATGATTCTTCCCCGCAGCGGGCTGGGGCACAAACACGGTATTGTGCTGGGTAACCTGGTCGGCCTGATCGATTCCGATTACCAGGGCGAGCTGATGGTGTCCTGCTGGAACCGTGGCAATACCACTTTCACGGTCAATGTGGGTGAGCGGGTCGCGCAGCTGGTCCTGGTGCCCGTGGTGCAGGCCGACTTCGAAGTGGTGGATGAATTTGATGCCAGTTCACGGGGCGAGGGTGGCTTCGGCTCCACCGGGAGCCATTGATTAATCCGGGTTCATGTCGGCCCATTCCCGGCCGGCTATACTTGGCGGGTAACTGCCTGTTCAGGACGAAAAATAACATCGCGGGATAGACTATGAAGTTCGGCTGGAAGAAGGCTTCAGAAGACACGTCAGATGACAAACCGGCGAAAAGCGAGAAGGCGCGTGAAGGCAGAGCCAAGGCTTCCGGACCCCGCCTCAGGCGCCTGACTTCGGTCGCTGCCAGCCAGGCGCTGATTGTCGTACTGGCCGGAATTGCCTCTGTCGTTTTGCTGCACTTCATGGTGGTTCAGCCCTCGGGCAGTGAACGCCT
Source organism: Marinobacter pelagius (assembly GCF_900114925.1). Classification (GTDB taxonomy): domain Bacteria; phylum Pseudomonadota; class Gammaproteobacteria; order Pseudomonadales; family Oleiphilaceae; genus Marinobacter; species Marinobacter pelagius. The sequence goes on from NZ_FOUR01000005.1 coordinate 92,617, forward strand.
GTTGGTGCAGCAGAGTCACGAGGTGGAGGCGGCCGCCGAGCGGCTGAACCGGTATCTCGAGCTTTTGCAGCAGAGTGTCGAGGGGCTGGCGACCCAGGCTTACGTCCGGCAGGCGGTCCAGGGCGGTGAATCCGTGACCGCTGCCGAAGAGCAGCTCGCCGGAGCCCTGCCCGGTATCCAGGCAGTCTACCTTTTCCCCTCCGGAGCCATTCCCCGTTCGGCCGATGACGATGCCCTGTTGGGGTTTGCCGGTCTGGAACTGGCTCGCACGGCGGAAGCCGGAAGCAAACTGTACCCGGATGCCTTCCCGCGGGAAAACCGCTGGTTTGTGCAGATCGCCACTCCGGTCCGCAACCCCGGAGCCGACACCATCGCCGGCAGTCTGCTGATGGTGTTCGAGGCCTCGCGTCTGCAGCCGCTGCTGTCTGTGGTCAATCCGCAGTTGGGCGGCCAGCTTGCGCTGGTACAAACCGTGTCCGGTAGCGCCCGGACTGTTGTCAGCCAGGGCTCCGGTAACGGCGAGGCGGTCAGCCGTCCTCTGGTCAATCCTGACTGGTCGGTGTCCTATCGGCCAGCAAGGGTGCCGGCGCCCCCGGTGGACATGGTGGTCATCGCCCTGATGGTGGGTGTGCCGGTGCTGATTGCGGCCGTTGCGGTGTGGCTCCTGCTCGGCAGTGCCCAACGCAGTCTGCGGCAGGATGTCGCCGCCCTGGTTCAATGGGCACAGAAGGTATTCGGGGGCGAACGTTCCAGGCCTCCCGGTTTCCGGTGGGACATGATTGCCTCCACCGGAGAGGTCCTTTACCGCCTGTCCCAGGCAGTCGACAAGCGCCTCGCCCGGGCCTCGGCCCCGGTGCCCGCCAGGAAAGGGGGTGGTGGGGCCAAGGCCGCAACGGAGGAAGAGCCACTGTTCCAGGACAAAGACGTGCTCGACATCGACATGATGGACGGGGATGAGGACGTGCTGGGTTTCAGCGGCGACACCGGTCCCTTGCAGGATGAACCGGCTCCGGAGGCCCCCCCGGCTGAGACTCCGGCGGTGGAGCTGTCCCCCGAGATTTTCCGGGCCTACGATATCCGGGGCATTGTCGGTGAGACCCTGTCCGAGGATGTGGTCCGGGTCATTGGCCAGGCCATCGGCTCCGAGGCGGTGGACAAGGGTATCGGCGCCCTGTGTGTCGGCTATGACGGCCGCCACTCCAGCCCCGGACTGGCCGATGCCCTTGCTCAGGGAGTCATGGCGGCCGGTTGCAACGTTATCCACATCGGCGCGGTACCCACGCCGGTGCTTTATTTCGCGACCCATGAGCTGCAGACCGGTTCCGGAGTAATGGTAACCGGCAGTCATAACCCGGCCAATTACAACGGTCTGAAGATCATGCTCGGTGGCGAGACCCTGTCCGGGGAGGCCATTCAGCAGCTGTACCAGCGGGCCGAGTCGGGTGATCTGACGAGCGGGCAGGGTGAGGAGACCACCCAGGATGTGCGCCGGGCCTATCTGGATCGCATCGTGGGCGACATCGCGGTGGCCGCGCCCCTGAAAGTGGTGGTGGACGCCGGAAACGGCATCGCCGGTGAACTGGCGCCCCTGCTCATCGAGGAGCTCGGTTGTGAGGTGGTTCCCCTGTACTGCGAAGTGGACGGGGATTTCCCCAATCACCACCCGGATCCCGGCAAACCGGCGAACCTGGATGACCTGATCGCCCGGGTCCGGGCTGAGGGTGCCGATCTCGGTGTTGCCTTCGATGGCGACGGTGACCGGCTCGGCGTGGTGACCAATACCGGCAAGATCATCTGGCCCGACCGGCTGCTGATGCTGTTCGCCCGGGATGTGGTGTCCCGCAATCCTGGCGCCGACGTGCTCTACGACGTCAAGTGCAGCCGGCGCCTGGCCAATGTCATTTCCGAGGCCGGTGGCCGGCCGATCATGTGGAAAACCGGCCACTCCCTGATGAAGGCCAAGATGAAGGAAACCGGTGCCCTTCTGGCCGGTGAGATGAGTGGCCATATCTTCTTTGGCGAACGCTGGTACGGCTTTGACGACGGCCTGTATTCTGCTGCCCGGTTGCTGGAAATCCTCGGTATCGAGGATCGCCACTGTGACGAGGTGTTCGAGGATTTTCCCGAGGATGTCAGTACCCCCGAGCTCAATGTCGAAGTGACCGAAAGCAGCAAGTTCGCCATTATTGAGCGGCTCGCTGCCGAGGGGGATTTTGGTGACGGCAACATCAGTACCATCGACGGTATTCGAGTAGACTACGCCGATGGCTGGGGGCTGTGCCGGGCTTCCAATACCACGCCGGTGCTGGTGCTGCGGTTCGAGGGCGAGACCCAGGAAGCCTTGGACCGGATCAGGAATGTGTTCCGGGATCAGCTGCAGCAGGTGGCCCCCGATATTGTGACCGATTTCTGACGATGTCGGACGCCCGCAGACCCGGGCGGGGATCAACGTTTTTTTCAAAGGTAAGGAACAACATGGCGCTGGATCGTGAAACAGCAATGCAGGTGGCTTCAGTACTGAGCCGGGGCCTGCCCTATATCCAACGGTTCACCGGCAAGACGGTGGTGATCAAGTATGGCGGCAACGCCATGGAAAACGAGGATCTCAAGAGCAGCTTCGCCCGGGACGTGGTGCTGATGAAGCTGGTCGGCATCAATCCGATCGTGGTCCACGGTGGCGGTCCCCAGATTGGCGAACTGCTGGAGCGCCTGAACATCGAGTCCCGGTTCGTCAACGGCATGCGGGTCACCGATTCCGAAACCATGGATGTCGTGGAGATGGTGCTTGGCGGCCAGGTGAACAAGGAAATCGTCTCCCTGATCAATGCCCATGGTGGCACCGCGGTCGGCCTGACCGGCAAGGATGCCAACCTGATCCGGGCCCGCAAGCTCGAGGTGGTCAACCGGTCCCCGGAGCTGGAGCGGCCGGAGATCATCGACATCGGCCACGTGGGCGAGGTTGCCAGTGTCAACGTGGATGTCATCGAGATGCTGACCCGCAGCAATGTCATCCCGGTGATTGCCCCCATCGGGGTAGGGCCGGACGGGGCCTCCTATAACATCAATGCCGATCTGGTGGCGGGCAAGGTGGCCGAAGCCATGAAAGCCGAGAAGCTGATCCTGCTGACCAATGTTTCCGGCCTGAAGAGCAAGGACGGCAAGGTGCTTACCGGATTGACCGCCCAGCAGGTGAACGAACTGATCGAGGACGGCACCATCCATGGCGGCATGCTGCCCAAGATCCGCTGCGCCCTGAGTGCCGTGGAGAATGGTGTCCGCACCTCCCACATCATTGATGGCCGGGTTGCCCATGCCTGCCTGCTGGAAATCTTTACCGATGAGGGTGTCGGTACCCTGATTTCACGCAACTGATCCACCCGAGGAGTATCCGGATGAAGCGGCTGCTGACCCTGCTGATTGTCCTGGCCTTGTTGACCTTTGCGGCCTTCAAGGGCGCCGTCTGGTGGTTGACTGACCAGCGTATGGCGGAAGCACGCCTGGCCCTGGACGATTACGGGGTGCTTGAGCGGGGTACCGTGGGCTCCGGCATGGATGGGCGGCTGTTGCTGACCAATGCCCGGTGGCAGGATTTCCGACTGACCCAGCCGCTGGAATCGGGCCGTGTCGAACTCGATGCCGGTTCACCGCTGGCCCTGCTCACGGCTTTGGCCGATCCGGACAACCTGCCGGCACAATGGTCACTCCGGGCCGAGGGCCTGGGGCTGGTGCTGGACGCCAACATGTTTCGCAACTGGGTGACTGCCGAAGGCACCAGCGTCGAGGGCGATCCGGCACTTCTGGTGCTGCCCTGCGCGCCGGATCCGAGGCAGCAACTGGGCAGTGGCGATCTGATGCGCATGGGCATCACCGGCCTGGCAGGCGAGCTCCTGGTACGGCAGACGGCCTCGAGGGTATCCGCCGAGCTGAACACCGCCGGGACCGGCAGTGTGGAAGTGGACTGGCCCGGTGCCCGGATTGATCTGACGACACCGGCAGACACCCTGGCCAGTACCGATGAGCCGATGGCCGTTATACTCAGGGATGGCGGCCTGATGCGTCGGATTGCAGCCTACTGTTCCCGGGAAGCGGGCCTGGATACCATGGAGTGGGCGCGCCGTGCCATCGGGGCGCTGGAACAGGGGCTGAACGCCCGTGGGCTGGCGGCCAGTGAACAGCTGCTGGCCCTCTACCGGCAGTGGCTGCTGGAAGGTGGCGAACTGAACCTGAGCATCGAGCCATCAGAGCCCTGGCTGGGCATACCGGTCAGGGATGCGGACGCCGAAGGTCAGGAGGCTGGCTGGCAAGTGGCTTACAATGGGGCTGGCGTCCCGGATATTTACCTGGAGGCCCTGCCGCCGGAGCCCGAGCCGGTTGACGAGGCTGCGGAGACGTCCGCCGATACTCGCGAGAACCCGGCAGTGGCGGGTTGGTATGCCGAGCCGGTTGCAACGGCCAGCCGCTGGATCGGTCGCCCGGTGCGGGTGACCCTGTCCAATGACAATGTGGTGGAGGGGCGCCTGGTCAGTGTCTCGGAGCGTGAGCTGGAAGTGGCACGGGTGGTTGCCGGTGGCGAAGTGGCCTACCCGATGCTGTTGAGCGCGGTATCCGGTTTCGAGGTCTGGCGCCGTGGCCGCAGCGAATGACACCTGATCACTCGTGATCACCAACGATCACCCCGGACGGGGCTGAGAGGATACTATGGCACAGTCCGCAGACACCAAAGCGGCGGTTCCGGAACTCAGGGACATGCTGGCCCGGCTGATTTCCCTGCCTTCAATCAGCAGCGCTTCGCCCGAGTGGGACCACAGTAACGAAGCGGTCGTTCGCACCCTCGCCGAATGGCTCGAACCCCTCGGTTTCGTGGTGGAAATCCTCGAGGTGCCCGGCATGCCCGGCAAGTTCAACCTCATTGCCACCCTCGGACGCGGGCCCGGCGGGCTGGTGCTGTCCGGCCACACCGATACCGTGCCCTTCGATGACAAGCGCTGGCAGAGCGACCCCTTCACCCTGACCGAGCGGGATAACCGCTGGTACGGTCTGGGTACCTGCGACATGAAGGGCTTCTTTCCGTTGGCGATCGAGGCCGCCAAAGCCTATTCGGACGCGACACTCAAGCAGCCGCTGATCATTCTGGCGACGGCGGACGAGGAGAGCTCCATGAACGGTGCCCGAGCCCTGGCCGAGGCCGGTAAGCCCAAGGCCCGTTATGCGGTCATCGGTGAGCCCACCAGTCTCAGGCCGGTGCGGATGCACAAGGGCATCATGATGGAGCGACTGAAGTTCGAGGGGCAGTCCGGCCATTCCTCCAACCCGGCCCTGGGCCGCAACGCCATGGAGGGGATGCATGAGGCCCTGACCGAACTGCTGACACTCCGGAGCCAGTGGCAGCAGCAGTACCGGAACCCCAACTTTGAAGTCCAGTTTCCCACCCTGAACCTGGGCTGTATCCACGGTGGTGATAATCCCAACCGGATCTGTGCCCAGTGCGAACTGCATTTCGACCTCCGGCCACTGCCGGGCATGGCTATGGAGGACCTGAGGCAGGCGATCCTGGCCCGGGTCCAGCCAGTTGCCGAGCGGCGGGAGCTTGGGCTGGTCTTTGAACCCCTGTTTGACGGGGTGCCGCCATTCGAGACGCCGGCCGATGCCGCGCTGGTCCGGACCTGTGAAAAACTCACCGGCCACACCGCCCATGCGGTCGCCTTTGCCACCGAAGCGCCCTGGCTCCAGAAGCTGGGACTGGAAACCCTGGTGATGGGCCCCGGCTCTATTGACCAGGCACACCAGCCGGATGAATACCTGGAACTGTCCCAGCTCGAGCCGACGGTGCGGATACTCCGGGGACTGATCGAGGAGTTTTGCCTGTGACGGAGATGCGGAATTGAAATCGAACGACTGGTTGCACGGTTTCCGCCACTCATCGCCCTACATCAATGCCCACCGCGGCCGGACCGTGGTGCTGACCATTCCGGGTGATGCCATCGAGCACGGCAACTTCATCAATATCATCCATGATATTGCCCTGCTGAGCAGCCTGGGTGTGCGCCTCGTAGTCGCCTTTGGAGCCCGGCCACAGATCCAGGCCCGCCTGGACAATGCCAGCGCCCAGTCCCGGTTTGAGCGGGGCCTGCGGATCACCCCGGAACAGCATCTGCCGATGGTGATGGAAGCCATCGGCGGCCTTCGCGCCTACCTGGAGAGCCAGTTGTCCATGGGACTGGTCAACTCGCCCATGCACAATGCCCGGATCCGGGTCAGCAGTGGCAATTTCGTCACTGCCCGCCCCGTGGGGGTGCTCGACGGCATCGATTTCGGTTACACCGGCCGGGTCCGGCGCATCGACGCCAGTGGGATCGAGAAGCTGCTGGAACTGGGGCATATCGTGATCCTGCCTCCTATGGGCTACTCGCCCACGGGGGATACCTTCAACCTGTCCTACGAGGATGTTGGCAGCCAGGTTGCCGCCGCTCTGCAGGCCGAGAAACTGATCGTATTCATCGATGATGAGGGGCTGCTGGAGGAAGATGGCTCGCTGATCCGGGAACTGTCGGCCCGTCAGGCCTCGGAGCGCCTGGCAGCGGGTGCGGTCACCGGGCACGATGCCGATCTCCTGAAGGCGGCTTGCGATGCCTGCGTCAAGGGTGTCCGCCGGGCCCACATCATCAGTTACGTGGAAGACGGCGCCTTGCTGGGTGAGCTGTTCACCCGGGACGGCTCCGGCACCCTGGTCAGCGGCGACAACTACGAGCAGATCCGCCAGGCCCGGGTGGAGGACATCGGCGGTATCCTCGAGCTGATCCAGCCTCTGGAAGAGCAGGGGATCCTGGTGCGACGCTCCCGGGAAATGCTGGAAACCGAGATCGACCGGTTCGTGGTGGCGGAGCGGGATGGCACCATCGTCGGCTGTGCCGCCCTGTACCATTATCCGGAGGAAAGTGCCGGTGAGCTGTCCTGCTTTGCCGTTGACCCCTCCTATCGCCGGGCTGGCAGGGGTGACGACATCCTGGCCATGATCGAGAAGCTGGCCCGGGGCCAGGGCATCCAGAAACTGTTCGTGCTTACCACCCAGACCGAACACTGGTTCCGGGAACGGGGGTTCCAGCCCTCCACTGTCCAGTCCCTGCCGGGCCCCAAGCTGGCGTCCTATAACAGCCAACGCAACTCAAAGGTTTTCTTCAAACCTCTGTGACAGCCGCTCCAGGGCGGCTGTGCGCTGATCCGGTGGCTGCTGCCCCAGCTCCTCCACTGCCCGGTAAAACGCCGGGAAGTCATTCCCATGGTCGGCTAACAGCTGTCGGAAGCCGGGTACGAACTGGTTGTACTGCCGGAACAGGGCCAGATTGGCGTTGTTGAGAGTGACCGGGGCAGGGCCGAACGGGCCGGGCTCGGTCCAGGTCTCCGAGAGCTCCCGGTAATCCTCCGCAAGCCGAGAGAGTATCGCCTGCTTTCGTGCCCGAAGGGTGTCCTCTGCCAGGCTGTCCGACTGCTGGTAGAGCGCCTCCAGACCGCTCGTGGCCGCGCGGACAAGATCCAGGGTCTGGTTCCGCCGTTGCAGTCGCGCCAGCGCCTCGTCGAACCGGTCGGCCTCGCCCCGCTGGCTCAGCCACTGCCGGAGCCCCTCCAGTTCCACCGAGGTGGCAAAGCTTTCGTTGAAGGTGGTGTCCTCGGCAATGTAGACCACCCGGTGGGCCAGTTCGTGGAACATCAGGGCGACCATGCGATCCTCACTGAGACGGGTAAATCCGCTGTGCAGGGGATCGTCGAACCAGCCCAGGGTTGAGTAGGCGGTGACACCTCCGATGAAGGTGTCATAACCGTTCGCCCGGAACCGTGCCTGCTCCTCTCTGGCATCCTCCAGGCTGAAATAGCCCCGGTAGGCCTGGCACCCGACAAACGGGTAGCACCAGCGGTGCGGTTCCAGGGAAAATTCCGGGACTGCCACCAGGTTCACCACCACCCAGGGGCGCTCCAGCTGCACGTATTCCAGGAAGGCATCCTCCACGGGCAGCGCCAGTTGCTCACGGGCAAACTGTCTCGCCTCCAGCGCCAGTGCCAGTTTGTCCCGGATATCGGCGGGTGTTTCTGCGTTACCGATAACCTTCGGCACCGGTTCGGCACGGGTCATCAGGCCGAAGTGACCGGTAATTGCCTGGGTGTAGTAGCCAATAGTCGTACACCCGGTCAGGCCGGTTATCAGTAGCAAAAGAAGATAGATCTGACTAAGCTGTTTCATGGATCTGGGTGTTATACTTGGGCCGGTTTCCATTCGGGATCCCGCCACTATATTACAGCCATAATGCCCATAGTAGCCGGTGGCGTTATCCACCGTTTCAGGGACCCAAACCGGACTCGGGTTGCCCCAGGGTCGGCTGGTGGTACGAAAAAATCAGGTTGTTCATGGATTCAAGAGAACGTCGTAGAAGTCCCCGCCAACCCATCAAGCTGGCTGCCCAGATCGATCTGGGCGCCGGTGAATCCTGGCCTTGCCAGATTGCGGACTTTTGTGCAGAAGGTCTGTTCGTTCGCTATTCCGGCGACACCTCCCGAAAGCTGGACCAGGTTCTCGGCCGTGGCGCACAGCCGGAACTGATCGTGCGCTTCCGAAGTGCCGATGGACTGCGTGCCCATGAGCTGCACGTCAGCATCGTGCGCCGCATTGACGGTGCCATGGGGGTGAACTTCACCCGCTCCAATCCCGAGGCGCTCGACGCCATGATTGCCCAGTGCGGTGGCTCACGGCATCAGGAACGCTCCTCTCTCCATGCGCCCAATGACCGCATCCAGTTTGTCCTGCACCAGTGTGCCAGGGCGGTGACCCAGTTCATCGAACCGCTCATGGATGCCTGCTTCGTACAGATGGTTGCAGGCCTGAAACAGGCCGCCCAGCGAGCAGCCAATGACCAGCTGGCCAACGAATTCATGGACGCTTCCGGTCAGATCCAGGCCCGGCAGCGGGTGATCTGGCACCACATGTCGAGAAACCTGGAATCGCCCCTGAAGCCGGCCCCCAAGGGTTTTCCCGGCTCGGAACTCTCCATCGTCGACAAGGGCGAATTCGAGGACTGGTTGACCATCCGGGTGATGGTGACCAAGGCCGATACCCAGTACCGTGGTGACCTCCTGCAACTGAAGCTGCGGCTGGACAAACTGGGCATCGCCAATGCCACCGGACATCACAATCCACTGGGGCCGGCACTGGTGTGCGAGGCCTTCCATGCCGGCCTCAGTCAGCTGAAGCTGTCTCGGGACGTGGAGAAGGTCAGTCTCAAGGTGTTCGAGCAGACGGTGTTGCAACAGCTTGGCCCGCTGTATGAGGAGCTCAATAACATCCTTATCCGCCACGGCGTGTTGCCGGACCTGGACCTGAGCAAGTACCTCAGCGAGAAGACCGTCAACAAGCCGGAGCCCAAGAAAACGAAACCGCCGGAAGTGCGTCCCGAGGCACCCAAGGCGGACGCCGCCCAGGTACAGCCTATCCGGGAGGCGTCAACTGGCCGCAGCGGAGCTGCCCCCGGGCGTGCCGGCCAGGAATTCCGGGGCTATTCCCAGGCGGCCCAGACTGCCTTCGCCACGGTTCGCAACCTGATTTCCACCCTGTCCGCGAGCCGGCTTGCGGGTGGTGACGCCGAACCCATGCCGTTCCCTCCCAATGCCCAGCCGTTGTCGGCGGGTGAATTACAGCGCGAACTGCAGCAGCTCCAGCTACAGGCCCGGGAAGCCGTGGCGGAGGAGGTGCCCCTCAAGCAACGGGTAGTGGAGCGGGTTCGGGAGAGCGGCGACCACCGGTTGAATGAAGAGCAGCAGGAAACCCTGGATGTGGTCGACCGATTCTTCCGCAGTGTGGTGGAGAGCCCCAAGCTCAGTGACTATGCCCAGAGCCGGCTCCGACAGCTGGAAGTGCCGGTGCTCAAGGTGGTCATGCGTGATCCGGCCTTTTTCGATGATCAGGACAGCCCGGTGCGCGGTGTCATGAACCGCCTGGCCCAGCTTGGTGTGAAAGGTGGCCGGGTGAACCCGGTAGTGCAGCGCCGGGTGGATGAACTGATCCGGAAGATCAACACCGATTTCGAGCAGGACACCGGAGTCTTCGAGCAGACCGTCCGGGAGCTCGATACCCTGATTGACCGTCAGAACCTGGTTTACCGTCGCAACGTCGAGCGGGTCACCGCCGCTGCCGAAGGCGCCCAGAAAGTGGCGGAATCCAAGAAGGCGGTGGCCGAGGTTCTCAACCAGCGGTTGGCGGGCCGCAAGGTACCGAAGGCGGTCCTGAGCCTGCTTGACGGCGGCTGGCGGGACTTGCTGTCGCTGACCTGGATTCGGCAGGGTCCGGACAGCCAGTTGTGGCAGGATTACCTGGCGGTGATCGATTCGCTGCTGGCCTTTGCCGACGATCCGGGCAGCAGCATCAATCTGCCGGAGTTGCTCAGGGTGATCCAGGATGGCCTGGCGTCGATTTCGAGCAACCACATGCCCTCGTCCCAGATCCGCAATGAGCTCAAGCAGTTCCTGGTGCGCCGCCCCGATCAGCAGCCGGAACTAGTGGAGGTGCCGCCGGCCCGCACCGCCGAGGAAGAGCAGCGGGAACTTTCAGACCGCGAGCAGCGCAGTCTCCAGCGCTGGATCAACCGTGCCCAGCAACTCCGGACCGGAGACTGGTTGCGGGACCAGGATAATCCTGACAAGCCCCAGTACATCCGGCTGGTCTGGGTTGCCCGGGGCTTCAGTCGCTTCGTGTTTGTGAACCACCAGGGGATGCGGGTGGTGGAACTGGAACTGGAGGCGCTGGCCCGGCAGATGCGCAAGGGCATCATCGTGCCGGATAACCAGTACGAACGCCCGCTGGTGGATGAGAGCATCGATCGGATGGTGCGCAAGGTCTATGATCAGCTGTCCTGGGCCTCAACCCACGACGAGCTGACCGGCCTGCTGGGACGGCGGGAATTCGAGCGCATGCTGGACCAGCAACTGGCCCGGCGGGAAGACGAGCGGGCGTTGGTGCGGCTGGATCTCCGGCGCTTCCGGATTCTCAACGATACCGCCGGTTACCAGGCCGGGGATGATGCCCTGAAGCAGGTGGCCGATCTTCTGTGCAGCCACGTGGGCGACGGCATGCCGGTGGCACGCCTGGCCGGCAACGAGTTTGCGATGCTGGTGCCGGGAGAGGATGCCCGGGAAACCGCCGGTAACCTGATCAAGGCGATCGAGGCCGCCGAATTCAGTTTCAGTGGTCGCAGCTACCGGTTGTCTGCCAGTGCCGGTATCGTGCCGACCCTGCCGGGCCTGGTGAATGCCGAGCGCTGGCTGAGGGCGTCGGAACAGGCACTGGCTGCGGCCAAACAGCAGGGCCATGGCCAGGCGGTGGAATACGTGCCGGATGAGCATGATCAGTCCCGTCAGGAACAGATCGCCGCCAAGGTCGCCAGCCTCGGGGACCTGAACGAGGAGCGCATGCTGCTGCGGTGCCAGAAGATCATTCCCCTGCACGGGCGGACCTCCATGTCGCCCCAGTACGAGATCCTGATCAGCATGTATGACGACGCCGGCACCCTGATCACGGGTCGGGATTTCGTCCGCATGGCCGAGCGTTATGACCGCATGCAGGCGGTGGATCGCTGGGTGGTCGGGCAGATGCTCGACTGGTTGCAGGCGCGACAGCCGGATCCCCGCCACCTCGGTGGTGTGTGTATCAACCTGTCCGGATTCAGCCTGAATGATCAGTCCCTGCTGGAATTCATCTACGAGAAGCTGAGCGAGAAGGACGCACCCATCGAGCGGATCTGGTTTGAACTGACCGAGGCGTCCGCCATCAACGATATCGATGCGGTGGCGGAGTTCATCCGCGAGATGAAGGAGCTTGGCTGCCGGTTCTGCCTGGGCAATTTTGGCAGTGGCCCCAGCTCGTTCAATTTCATGCGCTCCCTGCCGGTGGACCTGATCAAGATCGACAGTGCTTTCACCAGCCAGCTCACCACCAGCGAGACGGACCGGGCCATGGTGAGGTCCATGGTGGAGATGGCGCACTACATGAAGCGGGAGGTGATCGCTTCCCGGGTTGAATCCCGCGAGGTTCTGGATATGCTGAGGCAATTGGGCGTAGATTACGCCCAGGGATTCGTGGTGGAAAAGCCCCGTTCCCTCGACAGCCTTCTGTAAACCGGAACAGGCCGAGCCCATGTCCAAGCGCCATCCGATCATTGCCGTGACCGGCTCCAGCGGTGCCGGCACCACGACCACCGGGCAGATCTTCAGCCGGATGTTCGCCAGTGAGGGGCTGCGCCCGGCCATGGTCAGTGGTGACAGCTTCCACCGCTACAACCGGGAACAGATGGCCCGGCTGGCGGCGAAGGGGCAGTTCGGTGAGCGCAACCACTTTGCCCTGGCCGCCAATCACATCGACAGACTCGAGGCGCTGTTCTACGACTACGGCCACACCGGAAATGGCCGTTTCCGCCGGTATGTCCACGACGAGGACCATACCCTGATTGCCGCCGGCCACAAGGCCGGGACGTTTACGCCCTGGGGGCCACTGCCGGCAGACACCGACCTGCTGTTCTACGAGGGCTTACACGGCGGGGTGGTGAGCGACAACTACAACATCGCCCAGTACGTGGACCTGTTGATCGGGGTGGTTCCCATTGTGAATCTGGAGTGGATCCAGAAGATCCATCGGGATACCCACAAACGGGGCTACAGCCAGGAGGCGGTGGTCCAGACCATCATCAATCGCATGGACGACTACGTCCACGATATCGTGCCCCAGTTCTCCCATACCCACATCAATTTCCAGCGGGTGCCATTGGTAGACACCTCCAATCCATTCGTGGTCCGGGATGTGCCCACCGAGGACGAGAGCATGGTGGTGATCCGGTTCCGGGATCCCTCGGAAGTGAAATTCACCCAGCTGCTGCAACTGATTGCCGGCAGCAGTGTGTCTCGCCATGATACCCTGGTGGTACCGGGACCGAAGATGGCGCTGGCCATGGACCTGGTGCTTCGGCCCATGGTTCAGCGCCTGATGAGCCGACGGACCTACGGCTGAAGCCTCATCAGGCGGTCAGCCGCCCGTCCCGGTAGTCCCTCAGTGCCTGCTCGATTTCCTCGCGGGTGTTCATCACGAACGGACCATACTGCACGATTGGTTCTCCAATCGGCTTGCCGGCGATCAGCAGCAGGCGGGCGCCGCTGGCCCCGGCAGTGACGGTAATCCGGTCACCCTCACCCAGCACGTTGGCGGCACTGCGACGCAGGGCCTGATCGCCGAGGCGGGCTTCCCCTTCGTACAGGTACAGCATGGCGTTGTGGCCCGCGGCTACCGGGAGCGTTACCTGTCCTTCCGAGTCCAGGTGGATGTCGGCGTACAGCGGCTCGGTGCTGCCACCGGTCACCGCACCTTGATGGCGGGTGCCGTCCAGGGTCAGCTCTCCGGCAATCAGTTTGATGCGAGCGCCCGTCACGGGGATCTCGGGAATGTCCTCAGGCTGGATGTCGCGGTAACCGGCATCGGTCATCTTTTCCGCCGCCGGCAGGTTCAGCCAGAGCTGGAAACCCCGCATCACGCCCTCTTCCTGCTGGGGCATTTCCGAATGGATGATGCCCCTGCCTGCGGTCATCCACTGGACACCCCCGTTGCGAAGATCCCCGCGGTTCCCCAGGTGATCCTCGTGGAGCATGTGCCCCTCGATCATGTAGGTGACCGTCTCGAAGCCGCGGTGGGGGTGGGAAGGAAAGCCGGCAATGTAGTCGGCTGCCTCGGCGGAGCCGAATTCATCCAGCATCAGGAACGGGTCCAGCCGGACCGACTGGTGTTGGCCCAGGGAGCGCTTGATGCGGACACCGGCACCATCAGAGGTTTCCAGTGCGGGAATGGTCTGTTTAACGGAGCGAAGCGTCATCTCGTCCTCCTTGCGTTCAGGTATGTCTGTATTAGACACGGGAGTCCGGAGAGATGAAAACGCAGAATTCTGGCGGGGCAGATCAAAAAAACTGAAGAAACGGCGGCGATCCCGAAAGACCGCCGCCGGAGAGACTATTCCACGTTCCGGGAATAGAAGATTTCCAGCATTTCCCGCCGCAGCCGGTCCTCGATGGACTGGGCTTCGGCCGGATCCAGGTCGCTGGCGTTGACGCCGAACACGTAGTTATCCAGGTTGAAGTTCTTCAGCATCATCTTGGTGTGGAAGAGGTTCTCCTGGTACACGTTTACATCGATCATCTGATACGCGTTCTGGGTATCCTCGGTCAGGTAGTTCTGGATCGAGTTGATGTCGTGATCGATGTAGTGCTTGGTGCCGTCCACGTCCCGGGTGAAGCCGCGCACGCGATAGTCCACGGTGACCACATCGGAGTCGAAGCTGTGGATCAGGTAGTTCAGCACCTTCAGCGGCGAGATCAGGCCGCAGGTGGACACGTCGATATCGGCCCGGAAGGTACTGACGCCATCGTGGGGATGGCTCTCCGGGTAGGTGTGCACGGTCACGTGGCTCTTGTCCAGGTGCGCCACGATGGTGTCTGGCAGCGGACCCGGGGATTCCTCGTTGTTGGCTTCGCCATCGGTAAGCTCATGCTCGGCGATGAGCATGGTGACGGACGCCCCGTGGGGCTCATAGTCCTGGCGGGCGATATTCAGGATGTTGGCGCCGATGATCTTGACCACGTCGGTCAGGATCTGGGTCAGACGCTCGGCGTTGTACATCTCGTCGATGTAATCAATATAGGCTTCGCGTTGTTCTTCGGTCTGCGCGTAACAGATGTCGTAGATGTTGAAGCTCAGGGATTTGGTCAGGTTGTTGAAACCGTGCAGCTGGAGTTTGGTTTCCATGCTCAGCCCCTCCGGACATTGGAGATGAATGACTGCAGGGCACTATCTTGTAGTGTCAGCCCTGCCGAGGCCGCCACCGACTACTGACCGGGTGACTCATTGTTCACCTTTTGCGCAGACCGGCGGAGAAGGCGCGTATTATGCACACCGCGAGTGACGTTGAATAGTATCTGCAATGACATTTTAGCATCCGTAATTCCCGCCGGTTCCGGCTGGCTGGACAGGCCTTATTCCGCTTCGCGGATTTCGTGGCTGTGGGTGATCTCCACGCCGGCCTTTTCCAGCATGATGGAAGCGGAACAGTATTTCTCCGCCGACAGGCTCACCGCCCGCTGGACCTGTTTTTCCTTGAGGTTGTGCCCGGTCACCACGAAATGCAGATGGATTCTGGTGAACACCGCCGGCACGGCGTCGGCACGTTCCGCCTCGAGTTCCGCATGACAGGCCGTCACATCCTGTCGACTCTTCTTGAGGATACTCATCACATCAAAAGCGGAACACCCGCCCAGTCCCATCAGCAGCATTTCCATGGGGCGGGGCCCCAGGTTCTCGCCACCATGGTCGGGCGGACCATCAATCTGTACGCTGTGGCCGCTGCCACTGGTAGCCCTGAAGCTGGCATTGCCGGTCCAGTCGATGGTCGCTTTCATGTCGTGATGGTCTCCGTTGGTCAGAACTGGGTGTCAATGAGGCCGGATGCTAGCACAGTCGGAATCCCCGGGCAGCCGCCGAAAACGGTATCGAGGTCAAGGAGTGCGCTCTTTCCGGTTGCCCGCCATTGGCCTTCTTGTTATAAGTTGGCGTGTTTTTGAAGAAAAATTAACGAACCCGCAGGGAAAGCCGGGTGAAGAATAACCATCGGGACCCGCCAGTATCTGAGGAGGCATGACTCGCACTATGGCTACTATCGTCAAGCCGGTTGAGCAGAAAACCAAGCACCTGGACTATTTCCTGTCCCAGTGCCACCGCCGTCGCTACCCCGCCAAGAGCACTATTATTTACGCCGGTGACAAGAGCGATTCCCTGTTCTACATCGTCAAGGGTTCCGTCACCGTAATCATCGAGGATGACGACGGCCGGGAAATGATCATGGCGTACCTGAATGCCGGGGACTTCTTCGGTGAGATGGGTCTGTTCGACAACATGGATTCCCGCAGTGCCTGGGTCAAGGCCAAGACCGAGTGCGAAGTGGCCGAGATCAGCTACACCAAGTTCCGCGAGATCGCCCAGCAGGACCCGAGGGTGCTGTACTTCATCGGCGAACAGATGGCCTCCCGCCTGCGTCAGACCACCCGCAAAGTGGGCGACCTGGCATTCCTGGACGTTACCGGCCGGGTGGCCCGTACCCTGCTGGACCTGTGCAAGGAGCCGGATGCCATGACTCACCCCGATGGCATGCAGATCAAGATCACCCGCCAGGAGATCGGCCGGATCGTCGGCTGCTCCCGGGAGATGGTGGGCCGGGTGCTCAAGACCCTGGAGGACCAGGGCCTGGTGCGGGTCAAGGGCAAGACCATGGTGGTGTACGGCACCCGTTAACCTGCCCGGCTCATTGCGAATTCCCTGATTGCGTCCGCCACCGGGCCGGGCGCAGTCAGTGGCGCCCAGTGCGGCGCGTCCACCTCCTTCCTTGTCAGCTTTCCCGTCCACCGCACCTGCTGGTCAAACAGTTGCTTCCCCACGTAGTTATCCCCTCTGGGAATGATCAGCTGCACCGGGCACCGGGCATGGCGCAGTGCCGGGCGCCACAGTCGGGTCAGGAAATTGGCACGGTAGAGTTTGACACCGAACATGCCGTCACCCTGCTGCAGTTCGCTGAAGCGGGCATCGGCAATACCTTCGTATTTCCGCAGAATGCCGGGCCAGGCCCGATCCAGTCCCAGCCGCCAAAGGGTTTCGGGCACCACCGGTAACTGGAACAGGAACACATACCAGGAACTGGCCAGCTGCCTGAGCACTCTGGCGGCGCCCCCGCCCCGCAGGTCCGTCGACTGTTCCCTCAGCCAGTAGCTGACATGATCCAGGCAGGGGCCGGAGATCGAGGAGTAGGAGCGGATCCGATCCATGAGCGGTCCGGCCGTCACCGATTCCCAACTCTGGATCGACCCCCAGTCGTGAGCCGCCAGGTGAAAGGTGCGGCCGGGCAGCAGCTGATCGACAACGGCCTCAAGATCGCCCGCCAGTTGCTGGAGCCGGTAGTCCCGGGTCTTGCCGGGTTTATCGGAAAGCCCGGCGCCCCGGACGTCATAGCGCACCAGGTAAAAATCCGGAACCAGTTGCTCGACGACCCGGTCCCAGACGTGGTGATTGTCCGGGTAGCCATGGACCAGCACCAGGGCTTCATTGCCGGGGTCGCCCTCGGTGACGGCATGGAGCGTGATAGTGCCACTTTGCACGCGATGGTGGACCCGGTTCATGACGTCTCCTGTCGGTGGGCATCGGATGGATTCAGTGCCTACAGGTTAAACGCTGGGGCCGTTACCGGCTGCGGCCGAAGAGGCCATAGCTCGTGCCCGGGGTGTCAGTCGACGATGGCAACCGACTTCACCTGCATCCAGACCCGCTGGCCGGGCTGCAGTGACAGGGTGTGAACCGACCGGCTGGTGAGCCGGGCCAGGAAGGGGGTATTACCCGCCATGAGCCGGACCATTGAGGTGCCCGGGCTCAGGTCCGCGGCAATTTCATCGATGGTGGCCGGCACCAGGTTCTGGGTGCTCTGTTCGGTGAGTTGGCTGAGGGCAATACTGATGTCCCTTGCCAGTACCTGCACGCGGATCCGTTGGCCGGTGTCGAGGGTGTCGTCGTCCCGCAACCACAGGTGGCCACCGTCGAAATCCGCCCGGCATAGATGCCATTGCTCATCCCGCTGGCCGATGACGGCATCCATGATCACGCCGGCGTCCTCCTCGAGGCCAAACGGCTGGTCGGTGCGGGCGAGGGTCTGTTGCAACGGCCCCTCGGCAACCACCTGGCCGTTATCCATCATCACGATGTGATCCGCAAGCCGGGCGACCTCCGCGGTGGAGTGAGACACATAGAGGATGGGAATGGCCAGGGAATCCCTGAGGGTTTCCAGGTAGGGCATGATGTCCTGCTTGCTGCGCGCATCCAGGGCCGAGAGCGGCTCGTCCATCAATAGCAGGTCCGGACTGGTCAGCAGCGCCCGGGCAATGGCAACCCGCTGGCGTTCACCGCCGGACAGGCGCTCGGGCATGCGGTCCAGCAGGTGGTCAAGCCCCAGCCAGCTCACTGCCTGGTCGAAACCCACCTGGCGCCGGGCCTCCGGAATGCGACGGAAGCCGTAATTGAGGTTCCGGCGCACGCTCAGGTGCGGGAACAGGCTGGTTTCCTGGAAGACATAGGCCAGGGAACGCTGGTGCACCGGCAGGCTCCGGGAACCGTCCTGCCAGGTTTCACCGTTGACGGTCAGGGCGCCATCGGCGGGCTGGAGCCCGGCGATGCACCGCAGCAAGGTGGTCTTGCCGCAGCCTGAATGCCCGAACAGCGCGGTGACGCCACTGCCCGGCAGGTCGAGGTCGACGTCCAGGCGGAATGCCCCGAAGCTGCAACGGAAACGTGCCTGGACTCCCCGGGAAACGGTCATTTCATTACCCCGGGCTGAAGGCGGCCGTTGAGGCTGTACAGGCTCAACAGGACGATAAAGGAAAACGCCAGCATGCCGGCGGCCAGCCAGTGTGCCGCACCATAATCCAGGGCCTCGACATGATCATATATGGCCACTGACAGCACCTTGGTTTCCCCCGGAATATTACCCCCGATCATCAGTACCACGCCGAATTCGCCCACGGTATGGGCAAAGGTCAGCACTGCGGCGCTCAGGAAACCCGGGCGCGCCAGCGGCAGGACCACGGTAAAGAAGCGGTCCCGTGGCGAGGCCCGGAGCGTGGCGGCCACTTCCAGCAGGCGCTGGTCAATGGTCATGAAGCTGTTCTGCAGCGGTTGCACGGTGAACGGCAGGGAGTAGATGATCGAGGCAACCACGAGACCCTCGAAGGTAAACGGCAGCAGACCCAGTCCAAGTTGTTCGGTCAGTTGACCCACCAGGCCATCCGGGCCCATCACAATCAGCAGGTAAAAGCCCAGCACGGTGGGCGGCAGCACCAGGGGCAGGGCGATGAGGGCGGATACCGGTTGCCGCGACCAGTGCTGGCTGCGGGCCAGCCACCAGGCCAGCGGGGTGCCGATGATCAGTAACAGTAGTGTGGTGATGCCTGCCAGTTTCAGTGTCAGCCAGACGGCCTGCCATTCCGGGCCCATGAAATCTCCGTCGCCTTTGTCAGCCGGCTTCAGGGCTCCGGCGTGTCACCGGTATCGTAGCCGTCTTTTTCAATGATTGCCCGCGCTTCTTCGCTGCCCAGAAATTCCAGCCAGGCCCTGGCGGCTTCCGGGAACCTGCTCCGGGCCAGCAGGATGGCCTGCTGATCGATGGGTTGATGCAGCGAGGCCGGGACTACCCAGTTGGCACCGCTATCGCCGTCCCAGGCCCGAAGCTGGGCCAGGGCGACAAAGCCCGCCTCGGCATTGCCGGTGGCCACGAACTGGAAAGTCTGGGCAATGGAATCACCGCGGACCAGGCGCCGCTGGATCGTGTCTTTCAGGCCCAGGGCGTCGAGCACTTCCATGGCGGCGACGCCATAGGGTGCCGTGCGGGGGTTGCCAATGGCCAGTCGGGGCCCGGTGCTGGCGGCGAGATAGGCCTCGGGGTCCTGGAAGGCGTCCTCGGACCGGCTCCAGAGCACCAGTCGACCACGGGCATAAGTGAAGCGGCTGCCGGTGACCCCCAGTTCCTGCTCTTCCAGCAATTCCGGGCGTTCCCGATCCGCTGCCAGAAACACGTCGAAGGGGGCACCCTGGCGAATCTGGGCATAGAGCTTACCCGTTGAGCCGTAGCTGGCCCGGATCTGGTGGCCGGTATTCTGCTCGAACACGGGGATCAGCTTTTCCATGGTGCCGGTGAAGTTCGCGGCGACCGCTGCGGTCAGCATCTCGGCACTGGTGGATACGGCAAGGGTCGCCAATATCAGCCCCGCCAGGCCGGTACGGAATCTTCGCCAGGTACGGTGCCGGCGGGAATACACATCAAAAGCTGTAGCCATGGGTCCTCGGCGTTCGGTTCAGTCCGTTAGTACTGGAACAGGATCATGCCACAGGCCGGGCGCGTATTCGAACCCGGATCGCTCAAAGTAGACAACAGACCACTCCTGTGGGGTCAGTCCCGGGTTTGTCGGGAGTCCCGTGAGGCATCCGGCCGTTGCCATTCCGGGGCATGCCAAAGGTGGCCCAGCCGTGACCAGATGCCGCCGGGGCGCGCCATGTCCCGGAACAGGTCCACGTACTCGTGGGTCCAGAGTACCAGCAGGTTGTTCGAGGGCACCGGCCGGGTAATGCCATAGTCGGGCGGTTCCTTGGCGTCCTCGTCCACAAAGGTTCCGAACAGCCGGTCCCAGACAATCAGGGTGCCGCCATAATTGCGGTCAATGTAGCCGGGGTTGCGGCCGTGGTGGACCCGGTGATGGCTGGGAGTATTGAACACCAGTTCGATCCAGCCGGGCAGCCGGCCCACCAGGGTGGTGTGGATGAAGAACTGGTACACCAGGGAAAAGGCATAGGCGACACCGATCCAGACCGGATTGAAGCCGATCAGGGCCAGGGGCAGGTAGAAGATCCACATGCCATTGAAGATGTTGGTGGCATTCTGGCGCATGGCGGTGGAGAAGTTCATCCGCTCGGAGGAGTGGTGTACCACGTGGGCGGCCCAGAACCAGCGCATCCGGTGGCTGGCCCGGTGCATCCAGTAGAAGCAGAAATCCACGCCGAGGAAGGTCAGGAAGCCGGTGAGCCACGTGAGTTCGAGATTAAACAGCCGGTAGTGATAACACAGGGCGTAAACCGGGAAGGCGATCACGCCGGCAAACAGCAGCTCGGTGACCTGGTAACCGGCGCCGAGCGCAAAGTTCCGGACCGCTTCCCGGGCATCCATCAGCCGGGGATCGTGGCGGATCTTGAGGTATTCCCAGACAGCCACGGCGATGAAGACCGGCGTGGCAAACACGAAAATCAGCTGGCGCTCATCCAGGGCTATCCAGGGCGCAACTTGCTGCCAGAGTGCCATCAGGCCGCTGTCTTCGAGTACGGCCTGCATCATGTCCATCAAAACCATAACCTGTCCCGATCCGGTCATTACCTGGAGTCTATATTGGCACAGGCGGGCAGGAATGCATTGTCGGTTTGCGTCAGGCCCATTGACGTTTTACGCCAGTTTCCGGATCAGCGCTGGCGGTGTTCCCGGTACAGGCGGGCCAGTGGCTCGATCTGTTCCTGCCACTGGTCAAGCGTGTTCCTCATGTCCGGCAACAGCCGCTGCCGTTTCGGCCAGGGCACCGGGTATTGCGGCGGCTGGAACAGCGGCGCGAGCAAGGCACCGGCGGCGAGGTCGGCGCGGGAGAAATGGTCGCCGGCCAGGTAGGGCTGGCGCTGGTAGGTGTCCGCCAGTTCGGTGAGCAGGGTTTCCAGAACCTGCTGTGAGGCATCCGCCGTTTTCTGGTTGATCTTCATCCAGTCACGCATGATCTCATCAACCCGGCTGAAGGCCAGACTCAGAAAAATACGGTTATAGAAGGGCGTGCCGGAAGCCAGCATGGGAACTACCAGCTTGGGGCGCTGCAACAGGTAATGATAGGCCCAGCAACGTACTGCCGGGCCAGCCTCGTCATCCAGGCGTTGTTCCCAGGTCAGGGCCTGCTCCCGGATAGCCGGATCGGACGGCGTCAGCGGGTGCTCCGGGAAGGTCTCGTCCAGGTAGTCGATGATTGCGGAGGAGCCCTGGATGATCTCGCCATCGTGTTCCAGGACCGGGACCGAGGAAGCCTTGCCGGTGAGCGCACGGACGGTTTTGACGTGCTGGCCGGGCAGCAGGCTCACCGGTTGGTAGCGGATACCCTTGTAGTCCAGGGCCCAGCGGACTTTCTCGCTGTAATGGGAGATGGCGAACTGGTAGAGCCGGACGGGCATGGCAGCAACCTCAGTGGTATGAATCAGGTCACCTACCATACCGCTGAATCCGGAACTCGGCCAGCGGACCTGTGTCATGGCGGTGCCGGCACGACCGGCTTACAATACCCGCCTTGTTATCGGGATCAATGGAGAGATCATGTTTGTACGATACCGCACAGGGACAGCTGTTCTGATCATTGCCGGACTGCTTGGAGGCTGTGCCGCCACCGGGCAATCTGGAGCCGGATCGCAGCCGCAATCGGTCTATCACTGTGGCCAGATGGAGATCCGGGTTGCCCTTGGAGAAGACGAGAATCTGCTGGGAATCGATTACCGAGATCGTCGATTGCTGCTAAAGCCTGCCAGGAGCGCCTCCGGTGCCCTGTATGTGGCGCCGGGTGAGGATCAGACCCGGTTCTGGAGCAAGGGTGAGCGGGCAACGTTGACCATCCGGGGGGAGACTTACCCGGAGTGCCTGGTGCCCGGGGCGGTGGAGATGCCGTTCGAGGCCCGGGGCAATGAGCCGTTCTGGCGAGCCGTGGTCTCCGGTGCCGAACTCCGACTTGAGCGCCCCTTCGAAAAGGATGGCCTGAAGCGGCTGGAAGTGGAAAAGGTAGTGGCTGACCGCCATGGCCGGGAATTCCTGGCCAGAGGCGACGATCTCAATGTCCGCCTTACCGTGGCCCGCCAGCTCTGTCAGGACAGCATGTCCGGCGCCCAGTATCCGGCCCAGACCCGGCTGACGGTGAACGGTGAAACGTACAATGGCTGCGGAGGCGATCCCCAGCGATTGCTCCGGGGCGCCGAGTGGGTCGTCGAGGATATCGCCGGGGCCGGTATTATCGACAGTTCCCGGGTCACCATCCGGTTCCTCCCGGACAACCGGGTTGCCGGGCGCGGATCCTGCAACCGCTATACCGGCAGCTATCAGCTGACCGGTGAAGGCATAGGGTTCGGTGCCATTGCCTCAACCCGCATGGCCTGCGCACCGGCACTGATGAACCAGGAGAACCGTTTCCTGCAAATACTCGGCGAGGTTTCCCGGGTACAGATCGGGCGGGAGGGGCAGCTGCAACTGATCACCCCCTCCGGAGAGACCCTTACCGCGTTTCAGTCCGCCGGGGAGCAGGCCGAGAGAAACAACGTCAGCAGGAAAAGGAAAGCCTTGGGCATTGGTCAGGCCCGTTGGCGCGACTCCGTGGCTGCAGCCGTCGGTACCAGGGCTTTGGTCAGGTCCTTCATATGCAGGGATCCGACCTGTTGGCCATCCCGGACCACGCGGAAGGATAGTTCGGTATCGCCTCCGGAGCGTTCCAGCACGGTTTCGAGATTGTCCCGTTCGGAGATGTCGCCTGCGTAGTTGTCTTCGGCCTCCGTGCCCGGCTTCATGACCGAGCGCACTCGCAATACCCGGGCCCGGTTGATGTCGGAAATGAAGTCGACGATGTACGGATCGCCCGGATTGAGGAGAATCTCCTGGGGGTCGCCCTGTTGCACCACTTCACCATCCTTGAGGATGACCAGGTGGTCGGCCAGCTTGAGTGCCTCGTCCAGGTCGTGGGTGATGAACACGATGGTTTTGTGCAGCTCTTCCTGCAGTTCCAGCAGCAGGTCCTGCATGTCCGAGCGGATCAGCGGGTCCAGCGCTGAAAAGGCCTCGTCCATCAACATGATCGGGGCATCGGAAACCAGCGCCCGGGCAATCCCGACACGCTGCTGCATGCCACCGGACAATTGATGCGGATACTGGTTTTCGTTGCCTTCCAGGCCTACCCGGGCCAGCCATTTGCGGGCATCGGCCTCGAAATCAGACGTGGTGTAACCGCGAATGGCCTTGGCCATGCCGGCGTTCTCCAGCACTGTCTTGTGGGGCAGCAGGGCGAACTTCTGGAACACCATCGACATGCGCTCCCGCCTGAGCTTGCGCAACTGCTCTTCGCTGTAGCTGAGCACGTCTTCGCCATCCATCCGGATCTCCCCGGCTGTCGGCTCGATCAGGCGGTTGAGGTGGCGGATCAGGGTCGATTTCCCGGAACCGGACAAGCCCATGATCACGGTGATTTCACCGTCCCGCATATCCACGTTGATGTCCCGCAGGCCCAGGACATGGTTCTGCTGTTCCAGCAGGTCGGCCTTGTTCATGCCCCGGCGCACATACTCCAGGGCCACGTCGGGATCCGGGCCGAAGATCTTGAACAGTTTTCTGATCGAAATCTTGATGTCGTTTGCCACGAGCGTGTCCTCACTGCTTCTGGGATGCGTTGATACGTGCGAGCGATGCCTTGGTGACCCGGTCGAGGATCACCGCCAGGATGACGATGCCCAGGCCGGACACCAGGCCAACACCCAGTTCCAGGTTCCGGATACCCCTAAGGACCAGTACACCCAGCCCGGGTGCGGACACCAGGGAAGCAATCACGACCATGGCAAGGCTCATCATGATGGTCTGGTTAACCCCGGCCATGATGTTCGGCAAGGCCAGCGGGATCTGAACCTTGTAGAGCTTTTGTCGTGGCGTCATGCCGAAGGCATCGGCCGCCTCGATCACATCCTTGTCCACCAGCCGGATCCCCAGGTTGGTCAGGCGGATAACCGGGACAATGGCGTAGAGGATGATGGCGATGCCATACAGCTTGGACTCGGTCACGCTGAACAGGAAGATCAGCGGAATCAGATACACGAACGGTGGCAGGGTCTGCAGCATGTCCAGCACTGGTATGATCAGTCGCTGGAGGGTGTTGCTCCGGGCCATGGCGATCCCGATCGGCACGCCAAGCAAGACGCACAAGAAGGCGCAGACAAAGATAATGGCCAGGGTCTGCATGGCGTAGTCATAGTGGTCGATGAATGCCAGCAGTACGATGCTGCCACCAACGAACGCCATCAGTTTCCAGGATTTGGTGACCAGGTAAACCACCGCGAGCAACAGCGGAATGACAATCCACCAGGGGGTGTTGAGCATGGCGTACAGGGCGCCATCCAGGAACCAGCTCAGTGGCTGGGTCAGTGGATCAAGCACCAGGCTGAGACTGTCCTTGATGGCGAGAAACCCCTGCTCCAGCCCTTTCGTCAGCTCCCGCGACTGGGGAAAGGCTGCGCAG
Source organism: Marinobacter pelagius (assembly GCF_900114925.1). Taxonomy (GTDB): domain Bacteria; phylum Pseudomonadota; class Gammaproteobacteria; order Pseudomonadales; family Oleiphilaceae; genus Marinobacter; species Marinobacter pelagius. The sequence goes on from NZ_FOUR01000005.1 coordinate 117,550, forward strand.
GATTCGTTGAGCGCATCCATCGAGGGGAAGGGCGCGTCCCAGATCGATTCCGGTTCGGTGTTTTCGCCCTTGGTCTTGGCCAACAGGGCGGACATCGACATAGGGGCATCGCTCTGGCCTTGCGAGCACCACTCCTCGAGCCCGAGTGATGAGAATAACGAATCGTAGGTTGCCATCAGGGGTCAGCCTCTCCTGGGTAGCTGGAGTCGGGTGGTTTGGAAAGAAAGCCCGGGACGGGCCGGAAGGGGCGTCCCGGGCGGGGTAGGTCGATCAGTTATCGAGAATCGCTGCCAGGTTCTTCCGGGCCGAGTCGTTCAGCCAGGTAGACCACTCGTCGCTGTTGTTGCTCAGATAATACACAGCTGCTTCCTCGCCGGACGCGTTGTTTGCGTCCATCCAGGCCAGGATCGAACTCATGGTCGAGGTCTGGAAGGTCAGCTTGCTGAGCATCTCGGCCACTTCCGGTTCACGCTCTTTGAAGTCGGTTGTGACAGAGGTCAGGATGGTGGCCGCGGGGAACTCGGAAACGCCCGGATTCTCTGCATCCGCAGTCTGGTTCCGTTTGTGAACCTCCGGCTTGTATTCACCCAGCTCTACCCGGGTCATGTCGTACTTGCCCAGCGGTACAGTCGGGCCCCAGTAGTAGCCGAACCAGGGCTCCTCGTTCTGCACTGCGGAAGCCATGGAGGACGCCAGAGTCTCACCGGAACCGTGGTTGAATACTTCGATGCCGGATTCTTCAAGGTCCAGGGCACGAATCAGGTTGTCACTAACCACGCGGCAGCCCCAGCCATCGGGACAGTTGTTGAAACGACCACCCACCAGCTCAGGATTCTCCATCACACCTTCGATGGTGGTAAGCTCCGGATGTTTCTCCGCCAGGTAGGTGGGGATCCACCAGCCTTCAACACCACCCGGCTCCAGCACCTTGGCCAGGCGCTCAATCTTGCCCTGTTCTTCCAGGCGCAGGTATGCCTCGCCGGCGGAGTTCAGCCACAGCTCGGTGACAATGTCCGGCTCGCCGTTCTCGGCCACCGAGGTAACGGCCGGTACAGTATCGGAGGGGACAATGGTGACGTCGCAGCCATACCCTTGCTCCATGATGAATTTGGCGACATTGGTAACCACCGTGTTGGACGCCCAGTTCATTTCGGTGATGGATACTTCACCACATTCGTTGGCCTGGGCGATGCCGGGAATTGCCGCCGCACACAGGAGCGCGGCAGAAGTAAACTTCTTCATGGTTACTTCTCCTTTGGGATTGGTAACGCAGTAGAGCGCTTACAGGAATGACCAAACTGCGATCGCACGGGATCGGAGGGAGGGGTTGTTTCTGGAACTGCTACTGCGTTCTTCAAAACAAGATTTCTCGAAAGAATTCCCTTCCTAGCATAAAGAAATTGAATCGAGATTCAAGGAAATGGCCTGAATCCGTCGCTTTTACCGTCATATCTACCGTGTCCACTGTCAACATTCTGTAGCTTCAGATGGTTACCTTGAAAGGTTGTTGGCTGGAGGTGTGTGCATGACCGAATTACGTGATCTGACTCCCCACACGGCGATTGCCGATGAGCAAACGCAGCGGGGTCAACAACAGCGGAAGCAGCTGAGAACCTTCCTGCCCGAGATGACGGCGCTGGAACGAATGCTGGCCGAAGCACCGGCGCAGGTCGAGAGCTATGTGGTCGATCATGTCGCCCTGGATGATCTGCAGTTGCCCATTTACCGGGTTGATATCGGTTCGCCCAGGCCGGAGGCCCCGGTGGTATTGCTCGTTGGTGGCGTGCACGGGCTGGAACGGATCGGTTCCCAGGTGGTCATGGCCTGGCTGGAGGGCGTGCTGAAAAGGCTGGCCTGGGATGAACAGCTGGCGACCCTGTTGGAACGGGTTCATGTGACGATACTGCCGATTCTCAACCCCGGCGGGATGTACCTGAATCAGCGCAGTAACCCAAGCGGTGTGGACCTGATGCGCAATGCGCCGATCACGGCCCAGGACCGCAGTGCCTTCCTGCTGGGCGGGCAGCGATTGTCCCGGAGGTTGCCCTGGTATATCGGCGACCCCGAGCAGGGCATGGAGGTGGAGAATCAGGCCCTGGAAACCGTCATCCGGGAACTGTTGCCGGGACGATCGTTCAGTGTTGCCCTGGATTGCCACAGTGGCTTCGGCTGGCAGGACCAGATCTGGTTTCCCTACGCCTACCGGCGGCGACCGATGCGGCGGATAGCAGCAGTGATGGCTCTGAAGCTGATCTGGGAGCAGGCCTACCCGAACCACGACTACAAATTCGAACCCCAGGCACGCCATTACCTGACCCATGGCGATCTCTGGGACTACTTCTACAAACAGATCAACCGGGATAACCCCGGCGTGTTCCTGCCCCTGACCCTGGAGATGGGATCCTGGCGCTGGATACGGAAGCGCCCGCGGCAACTGTTCCGGCTCGATGGCCTGTTCAATCCACTGGTGCCCCATCGCCACAAGCGGGTGCTACGCACACACCTCACCTGGATCGACTTCCTGCTCAATGCCGCCGCCAGCCATCGGAACTGGTTGCCGGAGCGGGAACAGGAGGCCATGCTGAGGGAAGCGGCGATCATGCATTGGTACCGGGATTCGATCTGACATGCACTGGATACTGTTGCGAGGACTGACACGGGAGCAGGCGCACTGGGGGAATTTCCCGGCGGCGTTGCAATCCGCCTTTCCCGGGCACCGTTTCCACGCCGTTGACCTCCCCGGCACCGGTGTTCACTACCGGCAGGACAGCCCCGATACCATCGAAGGTATCCGCCGGCTGGTTTGCCGGCAGGTGAGTCATATTCCCCGGCCTTTCGGTATCATCGCCCTGTCCATGGGCGGGATGGTGGCGCTGGACTGGGCCCAGAACGCGGAACTCGGGGAAATCCAGCAGCTGGTGATGATCAATACCAGTTCCGGGTTCAGTCCGCCCTGGCAACGCATGCGGCCGGTGGCCTGGCCCCGGGTGCTTCGGTTGCTCTCACGCCGGGAGCTGTTTGACCGGGAGCGGGATCTCTTGCACCTGACGTCCAACCGGCCAGTGCCCCTGGACCTGGCCAAACGCTGGTACAGTATTCAGCGCCAGCGGCCGGTAAGCCTGGCCAACGCCTTCAATCAGCTGCGGGCCGCAGCCCGCTTTACCCCGGCACCCCATCGACCATTACCGGATGCCCTGCTGCTGGCCAGTCGGGGGGATCGCATTGTGCACTTCAAATGCAGCGAAGCCATGGAATCCCGCTGGCAATGGACCCTCAGACTGCACCCCGACGCCGGGCATGACCTTCCTCTGGACGAACCCGGGTGGATACTGGAGCAGATCCGGATCTGGCTGCCACGGAGCTAGTCCGGGGCTACTTAACAGTTGCTTGACGCAACTGTTTTTTGCGGTCAGTCTCTGTGCTGTTCTCAACAATCACCTTCATCCATCCAACACCCGGAACGGAGCCGATCCTGATGAAGATCTTTGAAACAAAAACTGCCCCGAACCCCCGCCGCGTACGCATGTTCATGGCCGAAAAGGGCCTGCTGGACGAGGCCGAATTCGTGGAGATCGACCTGCAAAAGGGCGAGAACCTGACACCGGAATTCGTTGCCCGTAATCCGATGAAGAAAGTGCCGGTGATGGAGCTGGATGACGGCACCTGCATTGCCGAGACCATGGCCATCTGCCGCTACTTCGAAGAGGCCTACCCCGATGCGCCCAAGCTGCTCGGTGAAACGCCCCTGGAAAAGGCTCACCTGGAGCAATGGCTGCGCTGGATCGATTTCTACTTCTTCATGCCCACCGGCATGTGCTTCCAGCACACCACCGGCTATTTCAAGGACCGGATGAATCCCATCAAGGAATGGGGCGAGGAGTGCGGCGAGGGCGTGGAGAAATTCATGCACTTCCTGAACAAGCACCTGGATGGCAGGGACTACATCTGCTGTGACCGGTTCACCGCCGCCGACATCAACGCCTTCACCACCGTGGCCTTTGCCCGCGTAGTGAACATCCGGATCAAGCCGGAGCACACCAACCTCCAGGCCTGGTACGACCGCATCAAGGCCCGGCCGTCAGCCCAGGCCTGAGTGGCCTGAGCCGGGAGTGGCCCCGGTTTCCTTGCCCGGGGCCATCACGACCCGGTTGCGGCCGGCAGCCTTGGCACCGTACAAGGCGTTATCGGCCCGGGTAATCAGTTGTTCCGGGGCGCGCTCCCCATCGAAACAGGCCACGCCCAGACTGATGGTCTGCCGGATCCGGATGCCGTTCACCTGCATCGGCTGATCGGCCATGGCCGCACGGATCTTACGGGCCACTTCCAGACCGCCGGTCGGCCCGGTTTCCGGTAACAGGATCAGCAGCTCCTCGCCGCCCCAGCGACACAGCACATCCTGCTGGCGCAGGCTGGCGCTCACGCGAACAGCGGTTTCCCGGAGTACCAGATCACCCACTTCGTGGCCGTGGGTGTCGTTAACCCGTTTGAAATTATCCAGATCGCCCATGATCAGGCAGAAGGATCGCTCGCTTCTACGCCGGGCCCGGTCCATCTCATGATGTATCAGGGGCAGAAAGGCATGGCGGTTGAGCAGCCCGGTAAGCTGATCGGTGGTTGCCAGCTGTTTTACTTCCTGTTCATTGACGAACTGATGGTTGCCCAGCCGGCGCAGGGTCTCGGAGGTGATCAGGCCCACCGCCAGCATGGCCGTTGGACCGAACAGGTGGGGAACCAGATCCGCCGGTGAAATCCGCAACAGGGTGGCGGCAATGACAAACAGCAACAGTGGTGGCAGGAACTGGACCAGCCAGTCCCGCAGTCCCCGGGTCGCCATCATGGTGACACCAAAGAAGCTGATCATCAGGCCCTCGCTGACCTGGGGCACGCCTCCGGGCTTGTCCTGGAAATAGACCAGGAACAGGCCGAGCATCATCAGCATCAGCGACGTCGACATCATGCGCAGGAACACCTTCGGATGCCAGCCGGGTACGCCGGTCCAGTGGGACAGCAGTGCCAGTCCGATGCTGAGGTAAACCGGCAACCGCAAAAGATGCTCGAGCGACCAGGGCTCGGGCGGCCGGACGCCCCGCAGCTCGTGGCTGAAGTGGTAGGCAACCATGGTGGCCAGCAAGAGCCAGGCACCGAAAATGGTAAACAGCCGCTCCCTTTGGCGCTGGAAGTCACGGTAAGCAGATTGCCACTCGGGAGGAATGTCCGGATTGGTCAGTCGCACTGGATCGTCGGGCTCCGGATAATGTTTGAGTCGTCTATTAATATTCATTCACGGAGTACACCCGGGACAAGTTCCAATAAGAGATATACCCTTCAGGATATTCACCTACGCTGACCCTGATTCAAGTAACGATGGAGTGACAGATGACCGTATCCGCCCGTCTCGATTGTGCCCTGCGCAAGATTGACGAAGCCAATCGGGCTGACCCGAACCGGGAAGTGGTAGGCGGCGAAAACCTGCCCAGGGAGTTCGCCTACAGCCAGCACATGACCCGGTGGCTGTTCGAGCTGGAGCCGGAACCCTCCGAGCGCATGCAGATTGCCTGCCGGGCGCAGCATATCGAACGCTGGACCATGCCCCGGAGCGAGTTTGGAGAGGGCCGGAAGAATTATTACCAGTGGCGCCAGGCCTGTGGCCGCATGCACGGCCGCCGGGCGGCGGAAATCATGGCCGAGTGTGGCTATCCCGAGGAGGAGTGCCAGCGGGTGGAAACCATCCTGACCAAGCGGGAGCTGCGCCAGGATCCGGACACCCAGCTGCTGGAGGACGTTGCTTGTATGGTGTTCCTGGAGCGCTATTTTGCTCCGTTCTATGAGGAAAAGCCGGAGTATGATCGGGAAAAGTGGCTCCGGATTGTGCGCCGGACCTGGGGCAAGATGTCGCCCCGTGGGCATGAGGCGGCTCTGAAGTTGGCCAGCGGGATGCCGGCTCATTTGCTGGAGTTATTGCAGGAAGCTTTGGCTGGTACTCGGGAGTAATACCTGGTGCACAGGCCGGCGGGTGGGCCGGGCCAAAATACGCTGTGAATACGTCCCTGTACGCTCGGCTCCGCCCTTCAGCGCTTATTGCTCCTGCGTCGCGCTGAAGGTCCTGGGCAAGCCGTCCATGGCTTGCCCGTAAAGCCCTTCGTGCTTTACCCCTGGCTCCGCACGATTTTGGCCCGGCCCACCCGCCGGCCTGTATCTGACTCCTCAGTCAGCCTTCTGGAAAAAACAGCTCTCTGAGCTTTTCGCCTGGCTCCTCCGCCCGCATGAACGATTCCCCTACCAGGAAACCGTAAATACCACGGCTGGTCATGGCTTCCACATCGTCCCGGGTCATGATCCCGCTCTCGGTGATCGTCAGCCGGTCCTGGCCGATCCGCTCGTGCAGGTCGAACGTGGTGTCCAGTGACACCTCGAAAGTGTGCAGGTTCCGGTTGTTGATGCCGACCAGGGGCGTTTCCAGGATCAGGGCGTCGTCCATCTCTTCCTGATCGTGCACCTCCACCAGTACATCCAATCCGATCTCCCGGGCGATGCCTTCCAGTTCCTGCATCTGGTAACGGGTCAGGCAGGCGGCAATCAGCAGGATACAGTCGGCGCCAATGGCGCGGCTTTCGTAGACCTGGTAGGGCGCGACCATGAAATCCTTGCGGATGACTGGCAGGCTGCAGGCAGCCCGGGCGGCTTTCAGGTAATCCTCGTGGCCCTGGAAGAAGTCTCGGTCGGTCAGCACGGACAGGCAGGCCGCGCCGCCTTTCTCATAACTCTCGGCGATCTCGGCCGGCACGAATGGATCCCGCAGGATGCCTTTGCTGGGCGAAGCCTTCTTGATCTCGGCAATCACGGCCGGGGTCTGTTGCTCGATGCGTGAGCGCATGGCGTCGGCAAAGCCCCGGGCGGGTGCCTGGTCCCCCGCCATGGCTTTCAAATCGTCAACCGTGACGCGGCGTTTGCGCTCATCGATTTCCTGCCATTTCCGGTCAACGATCTTGCGGAGGATGGTAGGAGTCTTATCCAGATGTCTGTCGGTCATTTCAGGGGCCTACTCAAAAGTCTGCGAGAGCCGGCGGGACAGGGCTTTCCAAAACTGTCTGCAGCCATGGATGGCTGCAGCCAAGCCCTACAGGGATGTATTCACGGGCGTGTTTTGGAAAGCCCTGTCCCGACGGATCGTCCTGCCGGAAAGTGGGCAGCTATTTAACGGGTTAAAAACACTGGGAAAAATCAGCCAGTTCGGACATCTTGCCCGCAGCCAGCCCCGATCCCATGGCATCCAGCGCCATCTCCACGCCGGCTTTCGGCGTATCCGCCAGGCCGGCAATGTAGATGGCCGCACCGGCGTTCAGGGCGATCAAATCCCGGGCTTTCTCGGTGATCTCATCGTGCTCCCGGCCGAACGCCGCCTTGATCAGTTTCAGGGACTCCTCGGACGAGCCTACATCGAGACCCACCAGCGACTGGCTCTTGATGCCCAGATCTTCCGGGGTGATGTCATACTCGGTGATCTCGCCATCCTTCAGTTCCGCCACATGGGTGACGGTGGCCAGACTGATCTCGTCCAGGCCGTCCTTGGAGTGCACCACCATGATGTGCTCCGCACCCAGGCGCTTCATCACCTCCGCCATCGGACGGCACAGTTCCTTGGTGAACACACCCAGCAGCTGGCGTTTGACCCCGGCCGGGTTGGTCATCGGGCCGAGGATGTTGAAGATCGTCCGGCAGCCCAGCTCCTTGCGCGGGCCGATGGCGTGCTTCATGGCGCCGTGGTGGGCCGGGGCGAACATGAAACCGACGCCGATCTGCTCCACGCAGCGGGCCACCTGCTCCGGGGTCATGTCCAGATTGATGCCGGCCATCTCGATGAGATCGGCGCTGCCGCTCTTGGACGATACACCCCGGTTGCCGTGCTTGGCGACAAAACCACCGGCTGCCGCCACCACGAAAGACGCGGCCGAGGACACGTTGAACAGGTTGGCGCCGTCGCCGCCGGTACCAACGATGTCCACCAGCGGTTCCGCGTTGACCGTCACCCCGGTGGCCAGCTCGCGCATGACCTCGGTGGCGCCGGTGATCTCGTCAATGGTCTCGCTCTTGAGGCGCAACCCCATCAGGAAAGCCCCGATCTGCGCATCGGTGGCCTCGCCGTTCATGACGATGCGCATGACCTCTTTCATTTCCTCCCGGGAAAGATCAAGGTTGGAGGCGATCCGGTTCAGAGCTTCTTTCATGTCCATGGAGAGTTGGCCTCTTATTTGTTTGTTCTCAGGAAGTTGCGCAGCAGTTCATGGCCCTGTTCGGTCATGATCGACTCGGGGTGGAACTGCACGCCTTCGATGGGCAGGGTCTTGTGGCGCACACCCATGATTTCCTCGATGGAGCCGTCATCATTGCGGGTCCAGGCGGTGACTTCCAGGCAGTCCGGCAGGGTGTCCTGGTCAATGACCAGGCTATGGTAACGGGTGGCCTGCAACGGGTTGCTCAGGCCCCGGAACACGCCGATGTCCTTGTGATAGACCGGTGAGACCTTGCCATGCATGACCCGGCCGGCCCGGACGATATCGGCACCGTACACCTGGCCGATGGCCTGATGCCCGAGGCAGATGCCGAGGATGGGCAGCTTGCCGGCAAAGTGGCGGATAGCCTCCATGGAAATGCCGGCTTCGTTCGGCGTGCACGGGCCCGGTGAGATCACCAATCGTTCGGGCTTGAGGGCCTCGATCTGCTCGATGGTGATTTCATCGTTGCGGTACACCTGCACATCGGCACCCAGCTCTGCCAGGTACTGCACCACGTTGTAGGTGAAGGAGTCGTAGTTATCGATCATCAGCAACATAATCCGTTCCTCCGCCTCAGTGGTCGTAATCGTTGTAGGTCATGGCCACCGCACGGAAAATCGCGCGGCCCTTGTTCATGGTTTCTTTCCACTCGAGGCGGGGAACCGAATCCGCCACCACCCCGGCACCGGCCTGGATATGCAGGGTGTTGTCCTTGATCACCGCGGTGCGGATGGCGATGGCGGTATCCATGTTGCCGTTGAACGAGAGATAGCCCACCGCGCCGCCGTAGACGCCGCGCTTGACCGGCTCCAGTTCGTCGATGATTTCCATGGCCCGGATCTTCGGGGCGCCGCTGAGGGTGCCGGCGGGCAGGGTGGCCCGCAACACGTCCAGGCAGCTGGTGCCGTCTTTCAGTCGCCCGGTCACGTTGGAGACGATGTGCATGACGTGGGAGTAGCGCTCCACGATCATCTTGTCGGTGACCTTGACGGTACCGGTTTCCGAGACCCGGCCCGCGTCGTTGCGGCCCAGGTCGATCAGCATCAGGTGCTCGGCAATTTCCTTCGGATCGGCCAGCAGTTCGTTCTCCAGCGCCTTGTCTTCAGCATCGGTGGCGCCGCGCTTGCGGGTGCCGGCGATGGGCCGCACGGTCACCTCTTCATCCTCCACCCGGGCCAGGATTTCCGGGGACGAACCGACAATGTGGAAGTCGTCCAGATCCAGGAAGTACATGTACGGCGAGGGATTGAGTACCCGCAGGGACCGGTACAGGTTCAACGGCGGTGCCTCGAACGGAATGGACATGCGCTGGGAGATGACCGTCTGCATCACGTCGCCGTCAAGCACGTACTCCTTGATCCGGTCGACGGCGGCCTCGAAACGGTCCTGGGTGAAGCCGGAGATGAAATCACCTTCGTCCACGGCTTTGCCGCGCAGGTGTTCCGGGGTGCGTGGGGCATTGGTGGTCTGCCGGTGCAGCCGTGCTTCCAGCTCGTCAATGCGGGCCTGGGCCTGCTCATAGGCGCCCTCAACGGCCGGGTCGACGTGGACGATCAGGTGCAGCTTGCCGCGCAGGTTGTCGAATACCACGATCTCGTCGGAAACCATCAGCAGGATGTCCGGGGTACCGATCTTGTCCGGCGGGCAGGAGTGGCGCAGGCGCTTCTCGATGTAGCGCACGGTGTCGTAGCCGAAATAACCCACCAGACCGCCATTGAATCGCGGCAGTTCCGGCAGATCCGGAGCGTTGAAGCGCTTCTGATACTCGTCGACGAACGCCAGCGGGTCGTCCACCTCGGCCTGCTCGACCACCTTGCCGTTGCGGCTGACTTCAATGCGGTGGTCATAGACCTTTAGGATTTCCCGGCTGGGCAGGCCGATGATGGAATAGCGGCCCCACTTCTCGCCACCCTGGACGGATTCGAACAGGTATGAATAGGGGCCACTGGCGAGCTTCAGATAGGTGCTCAGTGGCGTATCCAGGTCCGCCAGGACCTCGCGATACACAGGGATGCGGTTAAAGCCGGCGTGGGCGAGCTCGGAGAACTGCTCGGGTGTCATGTGTCGGTTTCCTGAATTCTGATCTGCATTTGCACGGAAGGGCCGGATGCCATCCCGTCGGGTGGTACGGTCTCGACAGGCGCGCGCCCGTCAGCCGCCAGGCCTGTTCAGCCGGTGCGCCATCGCCACCATCGTGTTGCGCGGGTTGTGAGGATGCCTCGCGCTGCAGTCAGATTCAGTCCCTGCACGGCAGGAATCTCCCGATACCAAGTGTTCAATGAAACGTCCTTGTGAGATTACAAAAGCTCGGCCAGTGAATCAACAATCGCGTCGGCCCCCAGGGTTTCCACCGATCCCCCGAAGTTGTAACCATAACGGACGGCCACGCAGGGAATGCCGGCAGCAATGGCGGCGTTCACATCGGCCGCGGAGTCGCCGACCATAACCGTCGTGCCGCGGGTGCCGCCAAGTTGCTCCATGGCATGCAGCAGCGGGCCCGGGTCCGGTTTTTTGACCGGCAGCGTGTCGCCACCGATGCTCAGGTCAAACCAGTGGTCCAGGTCCAGCTGTTTGAGCAGGGGCGCCACGAACTGTTCCGGTTTGTTGGTCACCACCGCCAGCCTACAACCACTGTTCTTCAGGTGCGCCAGGCAGGCTTCCACCCCCGGGTAGACCCTGGAATACTGGCCGTTGAGCCGGCCGTAGTGATGGAAAAAGATCGCCAGGGCGTCCTTGAACAGGGCATCGTCCTTCGGTTGCGCCGGTTCCCAGTCTGTCTTGCCGGCCAGGGCCCGGCGCACCAGAACTGCGGCGCCGTTACCGACCCAGTCCCGGACCTTGTCGATCCCCGCCGGGGTCCGGCCCAGGTGCTCGAGCATCTGGTCCACCGCGGCGGCCAGATCCGGTGCACTGTCTACCAGGGTGCCGTCCAGGTCGAACAGGGCCACGCCCGGCCAGCGGGCGTTGAAAAGGCCTTTGAGACTCATCCGCCGATCACCTTGCGTGCCTGCTCCAGTTCCGCCCGCATGGCGTCAATGGTGGCCTTGTAGTCCGGGGTGTTGAAGATGGCAGAGCCGGCGACAAAGGTATCGGCACCGGCTTCGGCGATTTCGCGGATGTTATCGGTTTTTACGCCGCCGTCGATTTCCAGGCGGATGTTGAAATTGCTGGCGTCGATTTTCTTGCGGGCTTCCCGCAACTTGTCCAGGGTGCCGGGGATAAACTTCTGGCCGCCAAAGCCCGGGTTGACCGACATCAGCAGAACCATGTCGAGTTTGTCCATGACATAGTCCATGTAGCTCAGCGGGGTGGCCGGGTTGAACACCAGGCCAGCCTTGCAGCCGCCGTCCCGGATCAGTTGCAGGGAGCGGTCGATGTGGTTGGATGCCTCCGGGTGGAAGGTGATATAGCTGGCGCCGGCATCAATGAACATGCGAATCAGGTCATCGACCGGAGACACCATCAGATGAACATCGATGGGCGCGGTGACGCCATGCTTGCGCAGGGCCTCGCAGACCATGGGGCCGATGGTCAGGTTCGGCACGTAGTGATTGTCCATCACGTCGAAGTGCACCACATCGGCACCGGCGGCCAGCACATTGTCGACTTCCTCGCCCAGGCGGGCAAAATCAGCGGAGAGGATGGATGGGGCAATCAGGTACGGGTTCATGATGTCTCTCTCAGTGGTGTTCGATAGCAGTTCAGGGTCTACGGAATCCGGAAGCTCCGGTTCCGGCCGTGCCGTTCAATAGCTGGCCAGTTTATCAGTTTGAGCCGGTGTTTTCGCCGCCAAAAGATCCGCACCTGTGCGTAGTCGGGCCGGCCATCGGTGCCCCTGTGGCCGGGTACGACGTCAAACCGAGTGGTTCCGTTGCCTGATCAGCTCCCAGGCTTGCTGGTAGCGCAACAACTGCTCCTTGGCGATGGCCAGTTCCCGGGGGGACAGACCCTTCTGGGACAGTTTGTCCGGGTGGCATTCCGAAACCTTGCGACGATAGGCCCGCTTGATCAGCGCCAGGGAGTCCCGGCGGGTTACGCCCAGTAACTGGCAAGCTTGGTCATAGGTCTCCGGGCGGGACGGCATATCCGCCGCCCGGACCCAGACCTTGCTGGCGTAACTTTCCAGGATGTGGTCGCTGACGCCCACCGGCAAACCGATCTGGTCGATGGCGTCTTCGCAGCGGTAACGGCGGGGCTTGCCGGGCGGCCCCTGGATCTGCGCCGCATGGCACAGGCAGATGGCCACGGTCAGCGCCGGGGCGGGCCACAGCCGGCGGGTAAGGCGCAGGGACAGCCCTCGTAGCGGCGGCAGATCCTCGGCTTTCTTGCCATGCTGGAACCACTGGATCGCCCGCTGGCGCTGGCGCCCGGACAGGTTCAGGGCCCGGATCAGTCCCTCGGCGTAGTTGATGTCGGCCTCGGTCACCCGGCCATCGGACCGGGCAATGTAACCGAGAAAATAGAACAGTGGGCGGCGGCACCACCCCGGCAGCCGGACCCGTTCAACAAAGGTGGCCGCCTGGTGTCCGCAGGCGGACAGCTCCCGGAGCAGGCTGCTGAACTCGACCTGAAGGTGGGACGGGAGTGTCGGGCTGGCGGTGCTCTTGGGCATGGTGCGTCAGGCCTCTTGCGCAGACAGCCGGCGGTCCAGCTCCCGAAGGCGCTCCGGCGTTCCCACATCGACCCAGCCGCCACCGTGGTAGCGTCCGGCAACCCGGCCCCGGGCCATGGCGCGGCGGAGGATCGGCCCCAGTTTCCCGGCATTGTCGTCAAGCCCGGCAAACAGGCGGCGATGCAGCAGGCTGATGCCGGTGAAGGTCAGTTTTCGGGGGCCGTCACTGGCCAGTTCGCCGGATTCCAGCAGATGAAAATCCCCCTCGGGATGGTGAGGACGGTTCTCGGTGACGACAAGAACCGCATCCCGGTCCGGGTCGGGCTCCAGCTGGGCGAGAGGGAAGTCTGTCCAGATATCGCCATTGATGACCAGGAACCAGTCCGAACCGGAGGCCGTGAGCAAGGGCAGGGCCCGGACAATGCCGCCGGCGGTTTCCAGGGGGTCGCCCTCGCGTGAATATTCCAGGGACAGCCCGAAACGCTCACCCGTACCCAGGGTGTATTCGATCTGGTCGCCGAGCCAGGCATGGTTGATCACCACTTCCCGGAAACCGGCCCGCTCCAGGTGCTCCAGGTGATGCACGATCAGTGGCTTGCCGCCAGCACTGAGCAGGGGTTTGGGGGTGGTCAGGGTCAGCGGGCGCATGCGTTCACCCTTGCCGGCGGCCAGGATCATCGCTTTCACAGCGGGGTCTCCTCCAGTGCCGGGGCCGGGCCGATCTTTTCCTCGATCAGAGGCATCACCGTATCTGTCAGCCACTCATGGAAATGTCGCAGGGCCGGCTGTCGGGCGCTGGCGCGTATCAGGTAGTTGACGGTGCGGGGGATGTCACCCAGGTAGCCCTGCTTGCCGTCGCGGATGGCCAGCCGGGCAAAGATACCGGCGGCCTTCAGGTGCCTCTGCATGCCCATCAGTTCGAACCATTGCCGGAAGGTGTCAGGATCGGCGTGGTGTAGCCCTTTCTCCAGGGTGGCCTGCCGGAAGGTCTCAAGCCACCGGCTCACGTGCTCTTCCGGCCAGGACACGTAACAGTCCTTGAGCAGGGAAACCGCATCGTAGGTGACCGGACCGCGGACAGCGTCCTGGAAATCAATGACTCCCGGCCGGCCGGTTCCCGGACGGATCAGCAGGTTCCGGGAATGGTAATCCCGGTGTACCGTCACCTCAGGCTGGGCCAGCGCGCTTTCTCGCAGGAAGGCAAAGGTGGTGTCGAGCAGGCATCGGGCGCCGTTGTCCAGCTCCATGCCCAGATGGCGCTCGAGCAGCCAGTCCGGGAACAGGGCCATCTCCCGGTCCAGCAGCGCGGTATCGTAGGGCGGCAACGGGTAGTCCGGGGGAGAGGGCAGTTGCTGGATCGCAACCAGCTCATCCAGGGCTTCCCGGTAGAGTGCCTCAGCGTTGTCTTCGGTCAGTCCGGCCAGCATCAGCTGGTCGCCAAAATCTTCCAGAAGCAGGAAACCCTGTTCCAGGTCCTCGGCTTCAATGGCCGGAACCGCCACGCCGTGTCGATGCCAGTGCCGGGCAATCGCCAGGAACGGAACGCAATCTTCATGTTCCGGGGGCGCATCCATGATGATGAACGGAGTTTGCTCGCCGTTCTGCTGCCGGCGCCATACCCGGAAATAACGGCGGAAGCTGGCATCTCCGGAGACGGGTTCCGCCTCGGCATGCTCGAAACCGGAAAACTGCCTGACCCAGCGGGTCAGTGACTGCTGGCGCGTGTCCATAGGGCTGGTTGATTGTCCCGACATATTTGTTGGCATTGAATTCGAAAGTTAGCAGAGGAGTATAAAGGGGGTAAAACGGTTTTACAGCGGAGTTTCCGTTAACAAGCTGCAAGGGCCCGTGTAAACTAGGCGGCTCGAATTCAGGCCCAGAAATCCACTTTCCGGAACAGGAATCCTGCCACCGTGCAATCCGCCATCTGCTGTCCGAAGCGACCGGCCCGCCGGTTGTCTGGCCGGATCCGTCGGATTTCCGGCGCGGCCCTGGTCACCCTGTCGGGACTGGTCCTGGCGGCACCGGCTGTGTCCGAAGACAGCACCACACCTTCGGCAGCGGAGATTGATTGGCGTCCCCGGTCCGAACTGCCCGGGGAGGTCCGGGACCGGTTGCCGGTGTTCTGTGACGGCGGCTACCTTCCCTCCGGCACCGAAAGTGTGGGTTCTGCTTTCACCGGTCCGGGCGCGGACGCCGGAGAGCCGCTGGAAGCCAGTGGCCTGAGTGCTCGCTACGAGATTGACCGGGAGCTCTACCTGCAGGGTGATGTCCGTATTCGCCAGGGAGCCTTTGAAGTCACCGGTTCGGAGGCCCGTTACGACCAGCAGGCCGGGTCGGTTTCGGTCAGCGGCCCACTGGTGAGCCGTGGTAACGGATTCCTGCTCACCGGGGAGTCCGCCGATTACAGCCTGGAGAGTGGCCGCTTTGACATCAACACCGCGACCTTCCTGCTGCACGGCCCGGAAATGCGGGGTAGTGCCGGCAACCTGTCCCGAATCTCCGAAAACCAGGTGCAGATCCGCGATGGTCTGCTGACCACCTGTGGTCCCCGGCAGAATGACTGGGCGATCGTGGCTTCGGACATCAAGCTGGATCGGGCCGAGGGCTTCGGTACCGCCAGGCATGTTCGCCTGGAAGTGCTGGATGTCCCGGTATTCTACTGGCCCTGGGCCAGCTTCCCCATCGATGACCGCCGCAAGACCGGTTTTCTCTATCCCCAGTTCGGATCCTCCAGTGCCGGCAGCGGTGCCTTCCTGGCGGTGCCCTACTACCTGAACCTGGCGCCCCACTACGATGCCACACTGACCCCCCAGTACATCCATGGTCGGGGCCTGTTCAACGAAGCGGAAGGCCGCTACCTGAGCCGGTTTGGCGAGAGCGTGCTGCAGGTGGGCTACATCAACAAGGACTCCGACTTCCGGGATGAGAATCCCGGCGAGAGCGGCGAGCGCTGGGCACTGGATGCCAGCACTCGGGCCAGGTTTGGCCAGGGCTGGACCGGCTACGGTGATTATTCGGTGGTCAGCGACAATGACTACCTCTCCGATCTCAACCGCACCCTGGAAATCAACCAGGCGACCCATCTCCGGCGCCGGGGCGGCGTGCGTTATCGCAGTGCCAACCAGTACTTCGAGACCTACCTGAACGATTACCAGACCATCAGCGAATTTATCGCGGATGAAGACAAACCCTACGCCCAGCTGCCGGAAGTGCTGTATGGCGGAACGGCCGAGGCCGGCTGGCTGGAAGCCGGACTGGAGAGCCAGTACACCTGGTTTTACCGGGACAACGACAACCTGACCGGCCTTGATCGGGCCAACGGGCAACGTTTCCGTGCTGTGCCGGAGCTGGCGGTGCCGTTGCGTTCGCTGTGGGGCTTCAGTCGCCCCTCCGTAAGCGTTGATTACACCCGGTATGAACTCGAGGATTACAGCCTCGGTGATGGCAGCTTTGATCGCACCGTACCGGTGGCAGAGTGGGATAACGGCCTGTATTTTGACCGCCGCTCGGAACTGTTCGGCCTGCCGTATAATCAGAGCCTGGAGCCTCGGCTGTATTACGCCTGGGCGGATGCCGACGCGGACCAGAATGACATCCCGGACTTCGATACCTCGATCAAGAGTTTCCGCTTCGACCAGCTGTTCGAGCCGGACCGTTTCAGCGGCGGTGACCGGGTGGGGGACACCAACCAGTTGACCGTGGCGCTGACCAGCCGCTTCAATGACCTGGTTACCGGGGCGGAAAGGGCGAGAGTCAGTATTGGCCAGGTGCAATACTTCCAGGATCGGGAGGTGACCCTGTTTGGTGCCGGCGGCAGCACCCGGAGCCGTTCGCCCCTGGCCGGGGAACTGGTGCTCAGTCCCCTGGACACCCTGGAAATCCGCTCCGCAGGTCTCTGGGATCCGGATACCGGCGAGACCGAGGAGGGTCGCAGCCAGCTGACCTTCCACTCGGAAGATTACCGTTACCTGGCCAGCCTCGGGCATACCTACAGCAAGGACGAACTGGAACAGTCGGATATTGCGGCGGTTGTTCCGGTCTCAGACCGTGTTAGCCTGATCGGCCGGTGGGTTTACGATTCCGATCTGGACCGGACGGTGGGATCGCTTGCCGGGCTTGAGTACAACAACTGCTGCTGGAGCGTCCAGGTGGTGCATCAGAACTATCTGACCGACGACCAGCAACTGGATACCCGCCTCCTGTTCCAGATCCAGCTCAAGGGGCTGGGCGGCAGTGGCGGTGCCTCGGCCCGGATTTCCGAGGCGATATACGGGTTTGATGAGAGGGAGCGCCGGCGTTTCGGAACTCCCTGAGCCCTGGCCGGACCAAGACCGCAGGCCAACGGTGTACACCATTTTTAATACGAGGTGATTATGAAGGCGACCTTTCGCCAGGGTGTGACAACCTTTTTGATGTTCCTGATGCTGGCGCTTTCCGTGTCGGCCCAGGCCGAGCGTAAACTGCTGGATCAGGTTGTCGCCATTGTCGACGACGACGTAATCCTGCAGACCGAGCTGGAAGCCCGGATCAATACCATCATCAGCCGTCTGCAGGCCCAGGGCACCGGTCTGCCGCCCCGGGATGTGCTGGAGCAACGGGTGCTCGATCAGCTGATCACCGAATCCATCCAGCTTCAGATGGCGGACAAGATGGGTATGCGCATCAGCGACAACGAGCTGAACGAGACCATGGACAACATCGCCAGGCAGAACAACATGAGCCGGGCCGAGTTCGAGCAGCAGCTGGCAGCGGAAGGCGTGAGTTACCGCCAGGCCCGGGAGCAGATCCGCAATGAGATGCTCACCAGCCGCGTCCAGCAGCGGCAGGTGGGTAACCGGGTGCGGGTGACCGACCGGGAAGTGGAGAACTACCTGCAGGCTCTGGAGGCCCAGGGCGGTAATACGGCCGAGTATCGGCTCGCCTACATATTCCTCCAGGTTGATGACCCGACCAGTGAAGCCTCGGTTGAAGCGGCCCGCGCCAAGGCACAGCAGCTGCGTCAGCAGATTCTGGACGGCCGGGACTTCCGGGAAGTAGCCGTTGCCGAGTCGGATGCCAGTAACGCTCTGGATGGCGGTGACATGGGTTGGCGTACCGAAAACCAGCTGCCTTCGCTGGTCGCGCCGGTGGTACCCGGGCTGGACACCGGCGAACCGTCGCCGGTGCTGGAAAACAACAGCGGTTTCCACATGGTCATGGTGATGGACAAGCGCGGCGGTGAGCAGAAACAGCTGGTTCGCCAGCACCGGGTCCGCCATATCCTGGTCCGACCCTCCGAGGCCCGCACCGACGCCGAAGCAGAAGCCAGGATCCGTGACCTTTACCAACAGTTGCAGGATGGCGCGGATTTCGCCGAGCTGGCGAGGGGCTTCTCGGATGATCCGGTGTCCGGCTCCGACGGCGGCAACCTGGGCTGGGTGAGCCGGGGCCAGATGGTACCGGCCTTTGAACAGGCTATGATCGAGGCAGATATAGGCGAGCTCAAGGGCCCGTTCCGTTCCCGGTTTGGCTGGCACATTCTGCAGGTGCAGGAGCGCCGGGAGAAGGACGTGACCGGTGAGGCGCGGGTATCCGATGCCCGGCAGGCGATCTACCGCCGCAAGTTCGAGACCGAATTGCAGAACTGGCTTCGGGAAATCCGGGACGAGGCCTTTATCGAATTCAAGGGCGAGTACGCGGACGAAAATCCCGCCAATGCAGAGGCAGGCGCGTCATCATGAGTGAACCGGTAATCCTGGCACTGACTGCCGGCGAACCTGCCGGCATCGGTCCCGAGCTCTGCCTTCAGCTGGCACTGGAGCCGCGCCAGGCCGGAATTGTGGTGGTTGCCAGCGAGGCCTTGCTGGCGGAGCGGGCCCGGATGCTGGGTCTTGAGGTGGAACTCCATCCCTGGCAGCCGGGAGCACCACCGCAGATGGAGTCGGGTCACCTGTCGGTGTGGCCGGTCGAGGGCTGTGAGAACCTGGCTGCCGGCAAGACCAACCCTGCCAACAGCCGCTATGTACTCAAGACCCTGAAAATTGCCGCCCACGCCTGCCTGAACGGTGACGTGGATGGCATGGTCACCGCCCCGGTCCACAAGGGGGTGATCAACGAGGCCGGTATCGCGTTCAGTGGTCATACCGAATTCCTGCAGGAGTTGTGCGGGGTCGAGCGGGTGGTGATGATGCTGGCCACCGACGAATTGCGGGTGGCCCTGGTTACCACCCACCTGCCGCTCCGGGACGTGGCCGATGCCATCACCCCCGAACGGCTGACCCAGGTGACCCGAATCCTGGATGCGGACCTCAGGACCTTCTTCGGCATTGCCGAACCGCGGATCCTGGTGGCCGGGCTCAATCCCCACGCCGGCGAAGGCGGCCACCTGGGCCGGGAGGAGATCGAGGTGATTGAACCCACCCTTGAGAAATTGCGGCGCGAGGGCATCAACCTGACCGGCCCGCTGCCGGCGGATACCCTGTTTACACCGCACTGGCTCGACAACGCCGATGCGGTGCTGGCCATGTACCATGACCAGGGCTTGCCGGTGCTCAAGTTCCAGGGCTTTGGCCGGGCGGTGAACATTACCCTGGGCCTGCCCATTGTTCGCACCTCGGTCGACCATGGCACGGCGCTGGATCTGGCGGGAACCGGCAAGGCCGATGCCGGTAGCCTGCATACCGCGATCCGCGTGGGTGAACACATGGCACGGTGCCGGAAGGCGGCCAAACAAGAGAGCAAGTCGTGAGTCAGAAAGGCGGCCATAAGGCCAGAAAACGTTTTGGGCAGAACTTCCTGCACGATCCGGGAGTGATCGAGCGCATTGTTCGCGCCATCAACCCCAAACCGGAAGATGCCATCGTCGAGATCGGCCCCGGTCTGGGGGCCCTGACCGAGGAGATCCTGGCGATCAATCCGCGCCTGCAGGTGGTAGAGCTTGATCGGGACCTGATCCCGGTGTTGCGCACCAAGTTTTTCAACTACCCGGAATTCCGTATCCACGAGGCGGATGCGCTGAAATTCGATTTCAGCCAGCTGGTGGAGGACCGGCCGCTGAGGATCATCGGCAACCTGCCGTACAACATCTCCACGCCGCTGATCTTCCACCTGCTCGGGCAGGCCGGCGTGGTCCAGGACATGCATTTCATGCTGCAGAAGGAAGTGGTGCAGCGGCTGGCGGCGGTGCCCGGCGACAACAACTACGGCCGGCTGGGCATCATGGCCCAGTATTTCTGCAAGGTGCAGCCGCTGTTCGAGGTGGGCCCGGGCGCGTTCAAACCGGCACCGAAAGTGGATTCTGCCATCGTTCGCCTGGTGCCCCACGAAACGCTGCCGCATCCGGCCATGGACCTGGCGACCCTGCAGGCGGTGGTGCGCACCGCGTTCAACGCCCGGCGCAAGACCCTGCGCAAGGCCCTCGGTGGCATGATCAGCGCGGAACAACTGCAGAGCCTGGGTATCGATGACGGTCTGCGCCCGGAAAACCTCAGCCTGGCGGACTACGTACACATTGCCGACTTTCTCTATGACCAGAAATCCGGAACCGGCGATGAGGTAAGTAATGACTGACTACGCCATCGGCGACATCCAGGGCTGCTATGAACGTTTGCGGGATGTCCTGGACAAGGTGGATTTCTCGCCCTCCCGCGACCGTCTGTGGGTGGCCGGTGACCTGATCAACCGGGGGCCGTCCTCACTCGAAACTCTGCGCTATATCGAGAACCTGGGCGACAGCGCGGTAGTGGTCCTTGGTAACCACGACCTGCATCTGCTGGCCGTGGCCCTGGGCGGCCATGCGCCGAAACGGAAGGACACCCTGCAGGATATCCTGTGTGCCCCGGACTGTGACCGGTTGCTGCAGTGGCTGCGCCGGCAGAATTTCTGCGTTCACGACCAGAAGCGCAATCTGGTCATGGCCCACGCCGGGATACCCCACATCTGGAGTGTGGAGGACGCCGTCAGCTATGCCCGGGAGGTCGAGGCAGTGATCCGCAGCGCCCAGGCGGAGTATTACTTTACCCATATGTACGGCAATGAACCCGAGCGTTGGGATCCCGGTCTGACCGGTATGGACCGCTGGCGGGTGATCACCAATTATTTCACCCGGATGCGTTTCATCGCCGACGACGGCACCCTGGAACTGGCGACCAAGGAGTCTGCAGGTAATGCGCCCGAGGGCTTTGAGCCCTGGTTCCGGTTCCCCAGGCAGGACGATGTCCGGGTCATTTTCGGTCACTGGGCGGCGCTTGAGGGTAATACCGGCAGTGACCGGTTTATCGGCCTGGACACCGGGTGTGTCTGGGGCGGTGTGCTGACAGTGATGAACCTGGACACGGGAGAGAAAATCCACTGTGACTGCTGAGACATCCCGAACGACGGCCCCGGTGTTGCGTTGGCCGCTGGTTGCCGGCGCCGTGTTCGGCCTGCTGGCGGTCATGGCCGGCGCCTTTGGCGCCCACGGCCTGCGCCAGATGGTGAGTGAGCGGGCTCTGGAAGTGTTCCAGACCGCCGTCACCTACCAGATGTACCACGCCCTGGCACTGGTGCTGGTTGCCGTGCTGGCGGGCCTCGGCCTGTCCCGCCGATTGCTGGGAATTGCGGCCGGGTTTTACCTGGCAGGCATCCTGTTGTTCAGCGGCAGCCTGTACCTGCTGGTGTTCACCGGTTATCACTGGCTGGGCCCGGTCACCCCGTTGGGTGGTGTATGCTTCATGATTGGCTGGGGGCTGCTGGTTACCGCAGGCCTCCGGCGCCAAGGCTGAATCAATGCGAGGTTTGACAGCGAGATGCAGGTAGAAGTAAACGGCGATGCGATGGAGCTCCCGGACGGTGCCACCGTCGAGGTCCTGATTGAATCCCTGGCCCTGACCGGCAAGCGACTGGCAGTGGAAGTCAATGAGGACATCGTCCCCCGCAGCCGGCACCCCGAATTCACCCTGAACCCCGGCGACCGCGTCGAAGTGGTTCATGCCATCGGTGGTGGCTGACCCGATTCCCTGCACGCTTTACAGGCGGCCACGGCCGCATCCTGATTGTAAATCCAGACTACCCGGAAAGGTTATGACCGATACTCCTGAAGTTCAGCTCCCCGAAGACAAGCCCCTGGAAATCGCCGGCCGTGTCTACCAGTCCCGTTTGCTGGTGGGCACCGGCAAATACCGGGACATGATGGAAACCGGCCACGCCATCGAGGCCAGCGGCGCCGAGATCGTTACCGTTGCCGTGCGCCGCACCAACCTGGGCCAGAATCCGGATGAACCCAACCTGCTGGATGTGATCTCCCCGGAGAGCTACACCATCCTGCCCAACACCGCCGGCTGCTATACCGCCAAAGATGCGGTACGCACCTGCAAGCTGGCCCGCGAACTGCTGGATGGTCACGACCTGGTCAAGCTGGAAGTACTCGGTGAGGAGAAGACCCTGTATCCGAACATGACCGAAACCCTGGTGGCGGCAGAAGAGCTGATCAAGGATGGCTTCAAGGTCATGGTCTACTGCTCCGATGACCCGCTGCTGGCCAAACGCCTGGAAGATATGGGCTGCGTGGCCATCATGCCCCTGGGCGCACCCATCGGCTCGGGTCTGGGCATCCAGAACCGCTACAACATCAAGCTGATCGTCGAGAACGCCAGCGTGCCGGTACTGGTGGACGCGGGCGTCGGCACCGCCTCCGACGCCACCATCGCCATGGAGCTTGGCTGCGACGGGGTGCTGATGAACACCGCCATCGCCCAGGCCAAAGACCCCATCAAGATGGCCC
Source organism: Marinobacter pelagius (assembly GCF_900114925.1). GTDB lineage: Bacteria > Pseudomonadota > Gammaproteobacteria > Pseudomonadales > Oleiphilaceae > Marinobacter > Marinobacter pelagius. The sequence goes on from NZ_FOUR01000005.1 coordinate 140,177, forward strand.
ACGCCATGCGCCTGGCCATCGAAGCCGGCCGCGAAGCCTACCTGGCGGGGCGCATGCCCAAGAAAATGTATGCCAGTGCGTCCTCGCCGATTGATGGCACGTTTTTCTGAGGGTGCGTGTGAAAGTGGGGTCAGATGAAGGCTTTCATCTGACCCCATGTTCAACAATACGTCGATCATAAAAACCAAAACTCAGAGCGCTGTAGTCCTGTCATGACCGATCCAAAACCCAGTCGCCGCGAGGCGATCCTTCACGCCCTGGTGGAACTGCTGGAAACCGACCCGGGCGCCCGCATCACAACCGCCGGGCTCGCCCGCACGGTAGGGGTGACCGAAGCCGCCCTTTACCGTCATTTTCCCAGCAAGCGAAAAATGTTCGAAGCCCTCATCGAGTTCGCCGAGGACGCGGTATTTTCCCGCTGCCAGGTGATCCTGCAGGAGCAGGAAGATGTACGGACCCGTTTGCAGCAACTGGTACACCTGGTCCTGGTGTTCGCCGAGCGCAATCCCGGCCTGTGCTGTGTGCTTACGGGTGACGCCCTGATGGGAGAGAACGAGTCGTTGCGCAAACGCGCCTCCCAGTTCTTCGAGCGCCTGGAGACCCAGATCCGGCAGGCCCTGAAGGAAGGCGAAATCCGTCAGGGGCTCCGGCCACGGACCAGTGCTGCCCGGGGCGCCGATTTTGTCATGGTGTTTGTGGAAGGCCGCATTCAGCGGTTTGTCCGGTCTTCGTTTTCCCGGTTGCCGTCGACCGACTTCGAGGAGAGCTGGGGGCTGGTTTCCCAAGGTGTTTGGGGCTGAGTTCGGGGGTATCTGTTACCCGTAGCCTGATAGTTTCGGTGGTAGGGCGAAGGCGGGAAGGGCTTTCCCGGAACCGCTACAAGCACGTCCATGTGCGCTTGACTCCGGCCATCCATGGCCTCCGACATTCCGGGAAAGCCCTTCCCGCCTTCACCTCCAGAACTTCCGAGATATCGCTCCTCATTTAACTCACCGCAGCGAGACGTTCATCTATTCTTGCGATAACTCCTGCTGCATGGCCGGCTCGGGTGGGGCTTCCCTTCACAGAATGTTGAAGGCCAAGGATGGCCTGAAACAAGCGCACATGGACGTGCTCGTAGCGGTTCTGTGAAGGGAAGCCCCATCCGGGCCGAACACCCATACCAGCAGGCTGGGAAACCAAGCCAGAAGACCAAACGCCCAAGCGTCAGTCATACCCCGAGGCAGACCGGAGGATGGAACGAACCGGCTCCCAGACCGCAGGTGCCGAAATCAGGATGTCCCGTCCCCACAGGTCGGCCGGATAATCCGCCGGTACGTCACCGAAGTGTCCGGCGGTGGCACCGGCTTCCTTGGCAATCAGGCGGGCCGCCGCGAAGTCCCAGGGGCTGACGTTTTCGTAGTAGATGTCCAGACGGCCACAGGCCACCCAGCAGATATCCAGGGCCGCCGAGCCGATGCGGCGCAGGTCACGGCACTGGTGGATCATGGCGTCGAGGCGGCGGACCAGGGGTTCCAGGTTGTCTTTAGTGTAGGGGAAGCCGGTGGCGAACAGCGATTGCCGGGGCTCGGTGGCGCCGCTGTGTTTGATCGGTTTGCCATTCAGGGTGGCGCCTTCGCCCTTGGTGGCCCGGAAGGTTTCGCCGGGGAAGGGGGCGTGGACCACGCCGGCCTGGACTTCGCCCCTTTCGGCATAGGCAATGGAAACCGCTACCTGGGGATGGCCGTAGGCGTAGTTCACGGTGCCGTCGATCGGGTCCACGATCCATAGGGGTGTGTCCAGCTCTTCCGCCTGGGACAGGTCCGGCATGGTTTCCTCGGACAGGATACGGTGGTCCGGGAAGCGTTTGCGGATGGCACCGGTGATGAACTCATCGGCCATGACATCGGCATGGGTGACCAGTTCGGTCTGATGTTTGTAGTCGGTGCGGAGGGTGTTGTCTTCCCGCTCACGGCGGATCAGTTCCCCGGCTTCGCGGGCCAGGGTTTCGGCAAAATCGGTGATATCGCGAAGGGAAACGGAAGCAGACATGGCGCCCTCATTGATCTCGAAAAGTGAGGGCGCCAGTCTAACACGATGGTGTTACAGGCTCTGCAGCCAGCGCTCCATCTTGTCCATGGCCAGGACCAGACGCGGGCAGGCCTGTTTGACGAACTCGTCGTCCAGCTCCAGTTCGGCGTAATCATCGCCGGCGAGCTTCAGGGCTTCACGTCCATCGAAGTCGACGAAGGCCAGGCGCGCGCCCAGGTGGTCCGGCACGAAGCCGAAGTCGCTGGACGGCAGGATGGCCACGCCGGTGTTCTCCAGCAGGGCGGTGCAGAAGGCCTGGGAGGTCTTGATGTCCTTGCGGGCCAGCTGCTCGCGGAAGTTGGAGAAGTCCGGGAACAGGTAGAACGCGCCCTCCGGCTTCTGCACCACGGCACCCATCTCGCTCAGGCGGCGGTGCATGTATTCACCCACCACCTTTAGCACCCGGCGGGACTGCTTCAGGTATTCCTCGATGTCGTCACCACCCTGGAACGCCGCAATGGCCGCGTGCTGGATCGGCGCGCTGGTGGCGGTGTAAGTCTCGCTGGCGATGATCGCCATGGCATCCTGCAGCGGGCGCAGCTCGGGCGGGAAGATAAAGGTGCCCAGGCGCCAGCCGCCGGCGCCGGCCCACTTGGACAGGCCGGTGCTGATGATGGTGCCTTCCGGATAGTAGCGGGCAATGGACTTGTGCTTGCCTTCGAAGTGCACTTCCCCGTAGATCTCGTCCGAGAGCAGGATCAGCTTGTACTTGCGGGCGACGTTGGCGATCGCCAGCAGCTGGTCGTCGGTGTAGGTGCAACCGGTCGGGTTGGACGGGTAGTTGAGGATCAGAATGCGCGGGCGTGATGGGTCGTCCCGGCAGATGATGTCCAGTTCCTCGGCGGTCAGCTGCCAGTTGTTCTCGGCGTGGGTCGGCAGCCAGTGTACCGAACGGCCAATTATCCGGGCTTGGGGCGCGTAGGAAACCCAGCTCGGACGCGGGATCAGCAGGTCACCGTAGTAGGCCAGCTGGAGCATGAACAACAGCTCCTTGGAGCCCGGGCCGATCAGCACGTCTTCCCAGGTGCAGCGCATGCGCTCGTTGCGGTTGATGTAACCGGCGATGGCTTCACGCAGGCCCTTGAGGCCTTTTACCGGCAGGTAGTCTTTCTCATGGGCGTGTTCCTTGAGGGCGTCCACCACGCGATCGGGTACCGGGAACGGGGACTGCCCCAGGCCGAGCTTGATGATGTCTTTTCCTTCGGAACGCAGCTGATTGCTCAGCTCGTTGATGCGGAGGGTGGCAGAGGGCTGGATGCCCCGGACGTTCAGGTTGATCGCGTATCGGTGGTCGTTCTTGATGTCCATTGTTCCGGTCTGTTGGTTGGAAATGACCCGCACAGTATAGGAAACCCAAACATATCTGTGACGCCTACGCGGATAGGTGATTGCCGAAAATCCGGGGCCTACTTTGGTCGGACCCGGCTCCGCTCAGCGGGCTCGAACCCAGACCTCAACCCGGCCATTACGCTGACTGCCGCGACCGCCGACCGGCATGTAGTGACCATAGCCGGTGTAGGCTACATCCGGGATTTCCTCGGCCGCCAGTGCCTTGCGCACCGACAGTGCGCGTAACTCGGAAATCATCTGGGCCCGCAGTTCGTTGCTCTGCTGGTCGGCAAAACCGATCAGCATCAGGTCATCTGCGCTCTTGCCGGCCTGTGCCAGGAAATCGCTGACCCGGCGCAAGTCCCGCACTGCCTTGTTGTCGAGTTTGGTGCGGCCCTCGGCGAAGCGGAAGTTGACGGTCAACCGGTCGTACCGCTCGGTCAGTCGACGGAAGGAATCGGGAACGGAATCGTCAAACTCGGGCCGGACCGCGATCGGATTCTGGGAAATGAAGCCGGACTTTGCCACCAGTTCCTGCCCCGGGCCGGCCAGGGCGAAGTCGATCAGTCCGGAGACCAGTTCGTTGTCGGCACTGCCCGGGGTATACATGAACAGGCGGCGGGCCAGGGGGTAGTCCTCGCTGGCCACCGTCAGCTGGTTGGGCTTGAGGGCCGGGGCATCCCCCTCGGAGATGGCCAGCACCTTGCTGTTCCGGACCGATGCCAGGCCGGCAAAGCCGATACCCGATGGATCCCGGCTGACGTCATCGGACAGCTGGTCGTTGGATTCATAGCGAACGGCCGAGGGGGCCAGGGCGTATTTCTTGCCCAGCACCAGGGACTTGAACGTGTCCCAGGTGCCGGAACGGTCGTCCCGGGCATACAGCTTGATTGGCCGGTCCGGGCCGCCGACCTCGGACCAGTTGCGGATGTCACCGGCATAGATCCGGCCCAGGGTGTCGATGCTGAGCTGATTCACCGGGTTGGACGGGTGCACGAGAATGGCCAGGCCATCAATGGCGATGACGTGTTCGCTTTCCAGCGATGTCAGGTCCGCCCGATTGCGAAATTCCTCGGCCTCCCGGGTCTTCACCGGTCGTGAGGACGCCCAGACATCGGCCTGCCCGGCGGCCAATGCCTTGTAACCGGTGCTCGAGCCGTGGGCGGCCACCAGAACCTCAAGGGCCTTGCCGTTGCCCCGGGCCAGAATGCGCTGCTCGTTCTCTCGCCCTGTGGCTTCGGTCCGGACCGCTTCGCCGGTATATTGTTTCAGGTATCCGCTGACGAGCATCGGGGCCAGGGTGGCGCCGACGGTGTTGGAACCGTGAATCTCCATCTCGTTCGCGTGAGCAGTTACGCCATGGAGGGCCAGGGTCACGACGGCCAGGGTTGCCAGGGCCTTGGGGGAGAGCAGTCTTCGCATTCTGATTGTGCCTTGTGGAGGTTAATACTCGAGGTCGGCAGGAAGAATGCGACAGAAATATGACAACCAGGTTTCAGTGCTGTAACTGTTTGTTGCCGAAGGGGGAAACGGTCAAAAACGGTGGGGTTCGAGCTCCATATTGAGTATCTTCGAACCCAGCATGATCACCCGCCCGGTGTACCGTTCTTCCCCGGTGGAGGTGAAGTCAAACAGGAAGCGCCGCCAGACTCTCAGCCTGCCCTGGTCGTCCCGCTTGAACCACAGGCCGCGCAGGTATACCGCATCGTCCAGCAGTTCAACGTCCATGGTTTTGCAGTAACGGCGCGCCGCCTGCAGCACAAAATCCTTGATGGCCTTGGCGCGCCACCAGTACCAGGCGGCAAAGCCGGCCAGAAAGAGCCAGAACAGGTTTCCCAGAGTCACAGCCAATTGTATTCCCAGAAAGCAGGTCGGAAGGGGCTTCAGGGTACATGATTGCGTACCGGCTGGAAATTGTCGGCCCCTGTTAGGCTTTGGTCGTAAATACCGTTTGTTCTGCAAAATATGGCTTGGCAGGCGACAGGTGGGCGATATGCTTGTCGTCCCAACCGATTGGCCTCAGCCACGGATATAACAAAAAAGAGAGTCCGCCATGCAAGCAGTACAACAGCAGGACTTCAGGGCGCTGGTGGAGCATCACCCCCGCGCGATCATGTTGTCTACCACCGAGCCGCGCATCGCCTACGTCAATCGCAGCTTCCAGGCGGTCACGGGTTACTGCCAGGAAGAGGTCCTCGGAGAGCCACCTTCGGTGCTGAGTTCCGGATTGCATTCCCAGGACTTCTACCGGGGCATGTGGGAGAGCATCCACACCAACGGGCGCTGGGAAGGGCTGATCTGGAACCGTCGCAAGAACGGCGAAACCTACCCGCAATGGCTGTCTATCTACCCAGTGATCCAGGGCTCACGGAAGTTCTACGCCGGCGTGTTCATGGATGTGGGCGATCCGGCGGCCGGGGACGAGCGCCTGGCCTCCCTGGCCTATTACGATCCGTTGACCGAGCTGCCCAACCGGTCCTTGTTCCAGGAATTCCTGAGAGCCCGGGTGGACCGCCGCCAGGGCACTGTTGGCTGCTTCGGGGTACTGTTTATTGATCTTGATTTCTTCAAGTCGATCAACGATCTCCACGGGCATGACTGCGGCGACCAGGTACTCAGGGCAGCGTCTCGCTGTATCCGGAGTGCCCTGCGGCGTAACGACGTTCTGGCCCGCCTGTCCGGAGATGAGTTTGCCGCCATCGTCGAGGTCGAGAACGATCTGGAACTGGAGAACATCGGTGAACGACTGAACCGGGCGTTCCAGGATCCGGTCCGGGTGGATGGCCGTGAGTATTTCCTGTCGGCGTCCGTGGGCGGGGCGATGTTTCCGGATCACGGGCGAACCAGTGCCGACCTGCTGCAGAACGCGGACCGGGCCATGTATACCGCCAAGGTGGCCGGCCGTGCCTGTTTCCGCCTCTACAGCGCCGTGGAGAGCGAGCAGGGACGACGGGAACAGCGCTTGTCCGAGGCACTGATCGCCGCTCTAAAGACCGCGCCAGAGCAGTTCCGGGTGGTCTACCAGCCCCAGTTTGATCTTGCCACGGGGTGCATTGTCGGTTTGGAGGCGCTTTTCCGGTGGTTGCATCCGGAGTTTGGCGAGATTTCGCCGGCGGATTTTGTCCCTATCGCCGAACACCGGGGTCACATCCATGATTTGACTGAGCACCTTTTGCGATGCGTCCAGTCAGATCTCGACAGTGTCTCCGGGGAACAGCTGCCCCAGGGACTGCGCCTGGCCATCAATATTTCCGCCCGGCAGATTACCGATACCCGCCTGGACCAGGTGCTCGGACCCTTTTTTGATCGCCTGGCGGCCCTGGGCTGGCGGCCGGAGCTGGAAATCACGGAGACCCACCTGATGAGTCTTTCCAGCCGTTGTCTGCAGCGGCTGCGGAGGTTCGGAGAGCAGGGTGTTGGCGTGGCCATCGATGATTTCGGAACCGGCTATTCCTCCCTCGCGTACCTGCATACCCTGCCGGTGCAGGTCCTGAAGATTGATCGCCAGTTTACCCGGCAACTGGGAACTGATGCCCGGGACGCACGCATTGTCTCCGCCATTCTCGGCATTGCCGAGGCCCTTGGGCTGGAAGTGGTGGCTGAAGGAATCGAGAGTGAGGAACAGCTGGAAAAACTGCGCCAGCTTCGGTGTCACCGGGGCCAGGGCTATCTGCTCGGCAAGCCCCTGGGATGGGGGCAGGTTGTTGATGTTCTGATTGATGGACATCAATTCCGGTATGATTATATGGCTTCCTGACCCGGTGATTGCAAAATATGGCTAGGGTTTCGGGGCGTTTTCCAATAAAAAGAGCAAAGTCCCTCAAGATCGTGTGGTTTTATGTCCCGGGAACCCTTGGCAACCGTTGCACTGGACAGCTTCCTCCGCCTGAATCGCACTTCGCTGTCAGAATTCCAGGCCGCGCTGCGGCTGTTGACGGCCTTGCCGTCGATCCAGTGCAGATCAACAGACAACAGTGATTCCGCTGTTGGCGCCCTCTATGTCGTGCCGTCTGACCGTGGCACGGTCATTTGCCTGGCGGTGGAGCAGGCATTGAAGATCGCCGGCTGGGATTCCCCCGTGCCCTTGTGGTTGCGTGTCCTGGCAGGCCAGGTGCATATCGGTGAGAGTTCCGCGGAGCGAGACATGCAAAGCGGGGCCTGCCGTACCGCCCCCGGGTCTTTGACGTTGCACCTGGCCGCAGGCACCCGGTTGGTGATGGTCATCCCCTCAGAAGCTGCACTGACAGCCCTCGGACAAGTCCCCCGATCCGTCTCCGGCAGCACGATCTGTTGCCTGATTGACCGGTTCATTTTGCAGGCAAGGTTTTTCCTGGACAGTGAGCAGACAGAAGCGGGCACCCGGCAGCTGATTTCGCGCCTGGATGAACTGGAGACAACAGGTCAGGTTCTCGCCGATCTGGTGTTGCCGGTGCTGGATCGCCGAATAAAGCGAGCCATCGACCGGATCCGAAGTGAACCGGACTGGCAGTTCGACCTGCCGGAGCTGGCCAGTCATGCCGGGGCCAGCGAACGAAACCTCTATTACCTGATGAAACGGGAAACCGGGATGACGCCCTACCGTTTCTACCAGCGTTGCCGGCTGGTCCGTGTTCGGCGCCGGCTGGTGGATTGTCAGTGCGAGGTGCCACACATCTCACGCTATGCCGCTGACGAAGGCTTCAGCCATCTGGGGCGCTTTGCCGCGCTGTATCGGGAGCATTTCGGCGAACTGCCGAGCGAGACCATTCAGTGGCGCCGGGCGCTCCTGGACCGGCCAGCCGGCAAGCAGGCCAGCTGAGTCATTCCCTGATCCCCAAAGAAAAAGCCCGGTTACCGGAAGGTAAGCGGGCTTTTTCAGTTGCGGAGGTCAGTGACCTGTGGCCGGTTTTCCGGCTTCGGCCTCGTCACCATACTCATCGGCGGCCGAACCGTGATGATCCCGCGCCAGCAGGATGTAGAAGGCCGGCAGCACGAAGATGGTGAACAGGGTGCCAATGCCCAGGCCGGCACTGATGGTCAGGCCGATGGCAAAACGGCTCTCCGCACCGGGGCCGACGGCGATCAGCAGCGGTACCATGGCGAAGATCAGGGCCAGGGAGGTCATGATGATCGGGCGCAGGCGGATAGCCGCCGCTTCGATCACTGCCTGCACCTTGTCCAGGCCACGTTCTTTCTGCAACAGGTTGGCGAACTCCACGATCAGGATACCGTTTTTCGACACCACCCCGATCAGGGTGATCAGCCCCACCTGGGTATAGATGTTCATGGAGGCGAAGCCCAGCACGATGAACGCCATGGCACCGGCCACGGACATGGGCACCGACACCAGAATGATGAACGGATCACGCCAGCTTTCGAACTGGGCGGCCAGCACCAGGTAGATCACCAGCAGCGACAGGAAGAAGGTCACCACCAGGGCACTGCCCTGGGTCGCCAGCTGGCGGGTCTGCCCGGTATAATCCGAGCTGAAGCCCTGGGGGAAGACCTCGTCGGCGGTCTGCTCCATGAAGTCCATGGCATCACCAAGGGCTACGCCCGGCATCACTACCCCTTGCAGGGTGAGTGAGTTCAGCTGGTTGAACTGGGTCCGGTTGGACGGCTCGACATCGTGACTGAAGCTCACAACACTGCCCAGGGGCACCAGGCCGCCAACGTCCGTACGGATGTAGTAATCGTTGAGAGCCTGTTCATCCAGTCGGAATTTCTGGTCGACCTGGGGAATCACCTGGTAGGAGCGGCCCTCCATGCTGAACCGGTTGATATAGCCGCCGCCGAGCATGCTGGACAGGGCCTGGCCGATGTCCTGCATGGACAGGCCCAGGTCCGCGACCCGGTCCCGATCCACGTTGATGCGGGTGATCGGCCGGTCGAAGTTGATGGATTTCTGCAGGAACATGAAGTTGCCGCTGGCCATGGCCTTGCCCTGCAGCTCGTCCGCCACCTGATCCAGTTGCTCGTAGCTGCTGCCAGTGGTGATGACAAACTGGAACGGCAGGCCGCCGCCGGAGCCCGGCAGGGACGGCCGCGGGAAGACCGCGGTTTGCAGCCCGGTGACGTTCTTAAGCTCGGCATCGAGCATCGGTTGCACTTCAAACTGGCTCACCTCCCGCTCGCTCCAGGGCTTCATCTTGAAACCGCCGAACACCGCGTTGGGGCCGGTGATGCCGAGAATCATGAAGTCCTCGTTGTAACCGGGCACGGTGGCCATGCGCTCCTGAACCTCGTTGCCGTGCTCGCGCAGGTAGTCGAGGGTGGCGGTCTGGGGTCCGAGGCCCTGGTAGAACAGAATGCCCTGGTCCTCGGTGGGCGCCAGTTCGTTCTGGCTCATCATCACCATGAAGTAGATGGAACCCAGCACCACCACGGCAAAGAACACCACCACGGATTTGGTCTGCATCAGTGACGCCAGGGCCGACTTGTAGGCATTCGAGAGACCGTTGAAGGTTTTCTCCACCAGTACCTCGAAGCGCCCCGGATTGCCGTGGGGTTTGAGTACCTTGCCGGACAGCATGGGGGAGAGTGTCAGCGCCACGATGCCGGAGATCACCACGGTGCCGGCGAGGGTGAAGGCGAATTCGGTGAACAGCGAGCCCACCAGACCTCCCATGAAACCGATAGGCGCGTAAACCGCCACCAGGGTGGTGGTCATGGCGATGATCGGCACGGCCATTTCCCGGGCCCCGTTGATGGCGGCTTCGAACCGGGACTCGCCCTGTTCGATGTGCCGGTGCACGTTCTCCACCATGATGATGGCGTCATCCACCACGAGACCGATGGCCAGCACCATGGACAGCAACGTCAGCAGGTTCAGGGAGAACCCGAACATCAGCATGACGAAGGCACCGCCGATCAGGGACAGCGGCACCGCCACCGAAGGCACTACCGAGGCACGGATGGAGCCAAGGCACAGGAAGACCACCACCAGAACGATGACCAGTGCTTCGAGCAGGGTCTTGATTACCTCGTTGATGGAGTCTTCGATGAAGTCGGAGGCGTCATAGGCGAGCCGGACATCCAGGCCCGCGGGCAGCTGGCTCTCGATATCCGGCAGTGCGTCCTTGACCAGCCCTGCCACCGTCAACGGGTTGGCACCGGGGGCCAGCTCGATGGCAACGTAGGTGGCCGGCTGACCCTTGTACAGCGCCAGCTCGTCGTAGGTTTCCGAGCCCAGCTCCACGCGGGCAATGTCCTGGAGCCGGATCTGGGTGCCGTCCCGGGTTTTCACCACAAGGTTGCGGAACTGGTCCGGGTCGGCCACATCGGTATCGCTGGTCATGGCTATTTCAACATACTGGCCCTTGGTGTTGCCCACCGCGGCCTGGTAGTTGTTGGCCCGGAGTTTGGCGACCACTTCCGGCGGGGTCATGTCGACGGCGGCCAGTCGCTCGGGATCCAGCCATACCCGCAGGGCGAACTTGCGGCCGAACAGGCGGGCCTTGCCGACGCCCGGGAGCGCCTGCAGCTTGGGCTGAACCACCCGGGTCAGGTAGTCGGTTATCTGCGGTACGGCCAGCTCGGTGCTGTAGAAAGCGATATACATCAGCGCGGTGGAATCGCCGGTGGTGGACGTGATCACCGGGTCCTGCGCCTCTGCGGGCAGCACGTTGCGCTGACTGGCTACCTTGGCCTGGATCTCGGCCAGGGCGGCATTGGCATCATAGTTCAGCTCCATCTTCGCCTCGATGGTGGAGACGCCCTGGGAGCTGGTGGAGGTCAGGTAATCGATACCACTGGCTTCAGCAATGGCCTGTTGCAGGGGCGTGGTGATGAAGCCCTTGATCAGGTCGGAGCTGGCACCGGGGTAGGCCGTGGTTACGGTTACTGTCGTGCTCTCGAGTTCCGGATACTGCCGGATCTCCATCTCCATGGCGGCCCGGGCACCGAGCAGCAGGATCAGCAGGCTGACCACCGTCGCGAGTACCGGACGGTGGATGAATATGTCGGTAAATCGCATTATTCAGACGCCTCCTGCGTTTGCGCGGAGTCTTCCTGGATCTCTACTTTCTGGCCCGCCCGCAGCCGCAACAGGGCCTTGGATACCACGGTCTCTCCGGCTTCCAGGCCGGACAGGATGGCTACCCGGCCTTCCCGAGTCTGACCCGTTGTAACGGTCCGGCGGTTGACGACCAGTTCGCCGTTGTCGTTTTCCTCGACCACGAACACGAAGTCGCCGTAGGTGTTGTAGGAAATGGCCGTCCGGGGCACGGTCACCACCTCGTTGTCCTCGGGCTGAAGGGTCATGATCGTGGCAAACATGCCCGGGCGCAGCAGCTGTTCGTCATTCTTCAGGGTGCCGCGAACGCGCACGGTACGGGTTTCCGGGTTAACCGAGGTGTTGATGGCACTGATCTCACCCTCGAACTCGGCGTCCGGGACCGCCGCAACGGTGGCTTTCACCGGGAAGCCCGTTGCGATATCGGCCAGGTTCTTTTCAGACAGGGTGTAGTCAACGTAAATCGGGTTGAGCATGTTGATCTCGACAATCGGTGTGCCGGTGGCAATGTACTCACCCTGGTCCACCATCCGGATGCCCACCGTGCCGTCAAACGGCGCCCGGATGATTTTCTTGTTGAGCTGGGCTTCCGCCTCGTTCACCCGTGCCCGGGCCGCGTCGTAGTTGGCCTTGGCCTGGTCGTACTGGGACTGGGACACGGCGCGCTTGGGCAGCAGGTCGGATACCCGCTTGAATTCCTGTTGCGCCAGCTGGGCTTCGGCCCGGCGGGTGCGCAGCGCTGCCTCGTCGATCTCTGCGTTCAGGCGGATCAGCACGTCGCCCTGCTGGACGGTATCGCCGGATTCGAAGTTGATGCTCTCGATGACGCCGGGCACCTCGTTGGCAATCTCGATACCATTGATGGCTTCAATGCTGCCAACGGCCTTGATGGAGGGGGTCCATTGTTCGGTGCGGGCATCGGTCGCGGAAATCTTGGCCGGCGGTTGCGGCTGGGACATTTGCTCCTTCATTTGGCCGAACTGGTAGAACTTGTAGCCAAAGATGCCACCAAGGACGACGCCAAGAAAAATAATGACAATGATGAAGCGGGAAGCAGTGCGCATAGTTCAGACCCTGGAATCTGTGTCCATTGAGTGTTGATGCCTCGGATCAACACAGGTGATATTGGAGGCGGTTATTTTTTCCGTAAAACGTAGCATCCTATAAAAAAACGGAAGGGGTTGTCACCGTTTTGACAGTCTTTAAGACCAAATTCAGAAAGCAGAGCGAAAAGCAGTATCCGGGGGACGCAATGCGCTACCCCCGTTTGCCGGACACTGGTATTTTCCATATCGCAGGTGACACAATTACGACCGCATGCCAAAAGGGGATTAGCCCATGCAGTGGATTCTCGGCCTGGCGCTGGCCGCGGCCGTTTTCGTTATTCTGAAACGCTGGGGCGCATTGACGCCGGAAAAGAAAAAAGATGCCGTCTGGAAGAGCGTTCTGGTGGTCGGTGGCGCCCTGTTGTTGTTCATGGTGCTGACCGGACGGGTCCATGTCATTACTGCGGCCATTGCGGCGGTGATCCCCCTGCTGCGCAAGGCGCCTGCCCTGTTGAAGTATGCCCCGGCGCTGGCCCGGATAATGGGCAGGGAGATCCCCGATCCGGGGGTTGATTCCCGGCAGCAGGCCGGCCAGAGTCCGCCATCGGACAGTGATATGTCCGAGCGCGAGGCCTGTGAGATACTCGGAGTGCAGCCCGGGTGCCCGAAGGAGGACGTCATTGCGGCCCATCGCCGGCTGATCCAGAAGCTGCACCCGGACCGGGGCGGCAACGACTACCTCGCCGCCAAAATCAACGAAGCCAAACAGGTGCTGCTGAAGAAGGCCCGGGTCTGAGTCAGGGCACAATCTCCACTTTAACCTCCACGCTGCGGCTGCCGGAGCGGTTGCTCTCCACCTGGTAGGCGATGCCACTGTTACTGCGTGTGCTGCTCCGGGCTATGCTGCCCAGGGAAACCCATTGCCCGGGCTCGACCCGCCGGATAGTCAGCAGCGCTTCCGTCTCATAGCCCTGGATCTGCGCCGGGTCCTCCTCGAACGAAACAATATTCAGTTCAACGGCCTGACCGGAAATGACCTGGGGGCTGACCAGAAAACCGCTCCGGGTTTCCACCTGCTCGAGAAACGCCGCCGGATTCCGGCCGCCACGGATGGCGATGGGCAGGGTGCGCACCTGGCCGGAGGTGATGTGGGCGGTCTGGCCATCCTGCACCATCAGGGTTCGCTGCTGGTTGCTGCCGCTGCTGGAGCTTTTGCGCTCCACGGTCACACCGACGTTCCCGTCCCGGGCTGAAACACCGGCCCCCGAGCGCTCGCCACTGACCTCCTCCCGGGTCCTCACCGTAATCCGGAGCTGGGCGGGCGCCACGTCCAGTGACTCCACCAGAGTGCCGATCTCATCCAGCAAACGGGGCTCGCCCCGCACCATCAGCTGCTGTCCCCGGGCGGTCACTGTGACCGGGGCATCGGCATACAGGTCCCGGATCTGGGCGGCCACGTCTTCAGCGGGGCGGGCATCCAGCTGGTAACTGCGGGTCTCGGTCTGGGCATGGGCCGACACGGAGGTGAGCCAGATGGGCACGAGGATGACGAACAGGACCAGTAAACGGCGCAGGCTGACGTGGAACGAGGGCATTGGCACTCCGCAAAGACAGGATAAACGGAAAAACTTCGGCCTCCGGGTTGCCAAGGCGGAAACCGGAGGTATATATTGAAAAGCATGAAGACCACAAACGCGACCTGTCAATTGAATGTTCTGCAAGCTTTCGGGGTAAAACCGATGGCTTCAGTCGCGGCTGTGTTTTTTTGGTGGTTTGGTTATGGCTTTTATTTTAGCCAGAACCCGGGCCGCCCATAGGATTTTGATCCGACGAATTACGAGGAAGGCAGCCCGGCAGTAACCCAGGCTGCCACCGGACTCGAAAAAGCCCCGACTGGTAGCCCAGCCGGGGCTTTTTTGATTCTGACCAAGGGAAACGGGAACACCGATATGAACATGCCACTGAAAGCCGATGCGCTGAACGACGCTGTTGCAGCAGCAGACAGCCACCGACAGGAAACCGCCCTGCCATCACCGGAACAACTGCGCCGGGAATTTCCTGCAGGGCCGGATCTGTTGGCTCAGGTGCAGGGCTATCGACAGGCAATCCGGAATATCCTGCAGGGCAGGGATGACCGGACCCTGATCGTGATGGGACCGTGTTCGATTCACGATGAGCAGGCAGCGCTGGATTACGGTCGTCGTCTCAAGCAGCTGGCGGAGGCTGTCAGTGACCGTTTCCTGATCGTGATGCGGGCATACCTGGAGAAGCCCCGGACTACCGTTGGCTGGAAAGGTCTGCTGTACGATCCGGAACGGAACGGGCAGGGGGATCTGCAACAGGGGCTGGTACGTTCCCGCCGGCTTCTGCTGGATCTGGCCGGGCTCGGGTTGCCCCTGGCCACCGAGGCCCTCAGTCCGTTCGCCATGGATTATCTCGGTGATCTGGTCAGCTGGAGCGCTATCGGGGCTCGCACCACCGAATCCCAGATCCACCGGGAAATGGTGAGCGGTCTGCCCATGCCGGTCGGCTTCAAAAACGGCACTGACGGCGGGATCGCGGTCGCTACCAATGCCATGAAATCCGCGGCCCATCCGCACCATCACCTGGGCGTATCCGCCACCGGAGCGCCGGTGATGATCTCGACCCGGGGTAACCCGGATACCCATCTGGTGCTTCGCGGTGGCCGGGGAGTGACCAACTACGACGCGGACAGCATTGCCGCTGCCGTGGAAGGACTGGAGCAGGCGGGTCTGTCCACTGCCGTCATGGTGGACTGCAGCCACGACAACGCATGCAAACAGGCGGAGCGCCAGATCGATATTGCCCGGGAAGTCATGGCCCAGAAGCGGGCCGGTAACACCCATATCCGTGGGCTGATGCTGGAGAGCTTCCTGGAACCGGGGCGTCAGGATGATGGTAGCGAACTGCTCTACGGCTGCTCGATCACCGATCCGTGCCTGGGCTGGGAGCAGACAGAGGCTCTGATTCGCTCACTGTAGACAGCAGCAGTTGCGCCGCCAGGACCAGTAACACTCCACCCATGATCCGGTCCAGCCAGTGGCCAAAGCGATTGAAGGCCTGGCGGACCCGGGGCAGGGTGAAGAACACCGCCACCAGGGCGAACCACGCGCCGGTGGCCACCGCCATGTAAATGCCGTACCCCGCCTGCACCGCCAGGGGCGTGCCGGGACTTATCACCACTGAAAACAGGGCCACGAAGAACAGTGTTGCCTTGGGATTGAGGGCATTGGTGAGAAAGCCGAGCCGCAACGCCGCGAAGGCTGACTGTGCCGGAGCGTTCCCGGTCTCCACATGAATACTGCCGGCCCTGGCCCGGAGGCACTGCAGGGCAATCCAGGCCAGGTACAGAGCCCCGACCACTTTCAACACGCTGAACAGCATCACCGACTGCTTGATCAGCAAGCCGATGCCCAGCAGGGAATAGGTCACATGAACCAGAATGCCGGCGCCCACCCCGGCGGCACTCAGTAACGCATTCCTCCGGCTCTGGCACAGGGCCTGTCTGAGCATTACCGCAAAATCCGGCCCCGGGCTGACCACGGCCAGCAGATGAGCCACGGCAATGGTCAGGAATTCCGGCCAGTACTGAACCATTCGCTATCTCCCGTCGAACCTGTTGGCAGAAACCGGTAAGGGTAGGTCATTTTTCCATGGCTGTCCCGCCGCGACTGATCTGTTGGTTTACGCTGGCCCCCGGGCTGCTTCTATACTGGAAGAAAACAGATCACCAGCGAATTCATGGGATCCGGCCCACCTGTGCCGGCTGAGGAGGCATGTTGTGAAAAAGCACGAAGTGGACGTGGCAATCATCGGGGCAGGGACGGCCGGCATGGTGGCCTACCAGCGTGTACGCAAGGCAACAGACAAGGTCGTCCTGATTGAAGGAGAGCAGTACGGCACCACCTGTGCCCGCGTCGGCTGTATGCCCAGCAAGTTGCTGATTGCAGCTGCAGAACATGCCCATGCCATGGTGGAGGCAGAGGAATTCGGTATCTCGCCGGGAGAGGTCGCAATAGACGGTCGCCGGGTCATGGAGCGGGTGCGCCAGGAGCGTGATCGTTTTGTCTCGTCGGTGGTGAATTCCGTCCAGGGTTTCCCGGAGCCCCACCGGTTAATGGGCCATGCCCGCTTTGCCGGCCCCAATCGACTGATTGTGGGAGATGACGTGGAGGTCCAGGCCGAATGCATCATCATCGCCACCGGGTCCCGGGCAAACATTCCTGGCTTTCTGAAGGAGGCGAAGGATCGCCTCATCGTCAACGATGACCTTTTCGACTGGGATGACCTGCCGGATTCGGTGGCAGTGTTCGGGCCGGGTGTGATCGGCCTGGAACTGGGGCAGGCCCTGAGCCGTCTCGGTGTGCGGGTTCGGATGTTTGGGGTGGGCGGTGCGATCGGCTCGATCCAGGACGATGCCATCCGCGCCTGTGCCCTGGAGATCTTCAACCAGGAGTTTCCGCTGGATCCGGATGCCGATGTCACCCATGTCGAGCGGACCGATGAAGGGGTGGCCGTGACCTTCAAAAACGGCTCGGGCGAGCCGGTTACCGAGACCTTCGATTATCTGCTGGCAGCCACCGGCCGTCGACCAAACGTAGACAACCTGGATATCCAGAATGCCGATATCGAACTGGATGACCGGGGTTCACCGGTGTTCGACGAGTACACCCTGCGCTGCGGCGACAGTCATATCTTCATTGCCGGGGACGCCAACAATGATCGACCCCTGCTGCACGAGGCAGCGGATGAAGGACGTATCGCGGGAGACAACGCTGCGGCCTGGCCGGATGTGCGTACCGGTCTGCGCCATGTTCCCCTGGGAGTGGTGTTTACCGACCCGCAAATTGCCTCCGTGGGGCTGACCATCGATCAGGTCGACAAACAGTGCCATGGCTGCTTCGCGGTCGGCGAGGTTTCCTTTGCAGACCAGGGGCGGAGCCGGGTCATTGGCAAGAACCGGGGGATTCTCAGGGTGTATGGCGAACATGGCAGCGGCCTGTTCATGGGGGCGGAAATGTTCGGGCCGGCGGCGGAACACATTGCCCACCTGCTGGCCTGGTGTGCCCAGAAACGGATGACCGTCAGCGAGATGCTGGCGATGCCTTACTACCATCCGGTGATCGAGGAGGGGTTGCGTACCGCGCTCAAGCAGCTGAACCGGAACCTGCAGATCGGACCGGAGATTACCGACGAGTGCCTCGAATGCGGGCCGGGAGTTTGACCAGCCCTTGATCTCAGTCAGCAGGTGCTGGGTTGATTGTGGGGTAGGGTGTTGTCCGGGCCCCTTGCATTACGCAGGCGGCGAGCCCATATCTTCTCGTGGAAGAAGTAGGCCACGGTGTTGATAGCCGGCTCGACCATGGCAATCAGGCTGCCCACAATGATGTCCCCGGTGAGCAGATAAGCCACCGTGAAGGCAACCGTAAAGTGGGTGATGGCGAAGGTGATTGTCTTCAGCAGGGATTGGTCACCCTTCGAACCATGGTCGTGTACGAACAGTTTCAAGGCACTCATGATCCGCTCCGCGTGTAATGTCTTTAAATCTTATTTAAGAACAAGTGAGAATGATTGTTAAATAGATTGTTTAAAGAAAATTGATAGTGCCGGGCTATAGCTTTGCCGTTCGCTATATAAGTCTGGGCTATGGAAGAGATTGTCTGATACAACTTCACGGATCTTGTTGGCCCGCTTAAGGTGGGACCTATAGATTTTAAACAGCGTCAAGGAGGTACGTAATGAGCAAGAACTTCATTGGTCTCGATACCGGAAAAACCGTGGAACTGACGGACGCCCTGAACGATCTGTTGTCCAACTACCAGATCTTCTACATGAACGTCCGTGGCTATCACTGGAACATCAAGGGCGAGAACTTTTTCGAACTGCACGCCAAGTTCGAGGAACTGTATGACGACCTGCTCCTGAAGATCGACGAGATCGCCGAGCGGGTGCTGACTCTCGGTCACCGTCCTGCTCACGCCTACAGCACCTACATGGAGCGTTCTGAAATTCCCGAGCGCAAGGACGTCTCCGATGGTCGCGAAGCGGTGGAGAACATCGTGGAGAGCTTCGGCAAACTCATCGGCAAGCAGCGTAACCTGCTGAACCTGGCCGGCGACGCCGAAGACGAAGGTACCGTTGCCCTGATGAGCGACTATATCTCGCAGCAGGAAAAGACGGTGTGGATGTACCGGAGTTACCTCGGGAAGTAACCTCGGGTGTTGTGAAAATGGCGGCCTTCGGGCCGCCATTTTTTTGTGCCTTAAACGGCAACTTCCAGTGGCGGCACCTCCCGGTGCAGGAACCATTTCTCGGTCACCACCTTGCGGGTGAACCAGTGGGAGCGCATCAGGGTGCTGGCCAGAGGTAACTTGAGCCAGTCCGGTACCTGCCAGCCCTGCTCCGTGTCCGACGCCCGGTTGCCAAAGCGTTCGGCAATGGCGTCGCCATACACCTGCAGGGATGAGGCGGAATAATCCGTCGCCTTGCGGAGAACCTCCGCGGCGAGCAAGGCGGATTCCACGGCCGGGCGGATGCCCTCACCACTCTGGGTATAGGCCAGTCCGGCGGAATCGCCAATCAGGATCACACCGTCGTCGACCAGCGGGCGCTCGGCGTGAGCATACAGCAGGTAGGCATGGCCCTTGAAGCGCCCGGGCAGGTCGGCAGGGATGCGGCCGCTGGTTTTCATCTCCTCGACGAATGCCTGCAGATGTTCGCTCAGTTTGTGGTTGTCCTCACGGCCCAGGCCGATATTGAGATAGTTGCCTTTACGGAACACCCAGGCGTAGCCCTTGAGATCCCGGCAGAACCACAGCTCCGGGGTATCGCCCCGGGCCTGGCAGACGCTGGCCTGTTCGTCGGTCATCTGGAATTCCACTTCCTTGGCCGCCACTACCGTTTCATGGCTACCCGGGCCTTCACCCAGAAGCCGGGCAACGGGGCAGAAGTGGCCGCCGGCACCGACGATCAGCGGCGCCTCCCAGGTTTCGTTGACGACCCAGTTGCCGTCCCGGCGTTCGATGGATTTTACCGGGGTGCCCAACTGTCGGGTGGCCGTTGTCACCCGGTCCAGCAGGTAGTTATCGAACTCGCAGCGCCGGATGCCATAACTGACCACCTCGCCATGATCATTCTCCACCGGTGCCTGGCCCATCATGCCGATCCGGAACCGGCGGATCGGCTGAAGGGTTCGGCCGGTGCCATAATCTGTCAGATCGATATCCAGTTCCTTCATGACCGCCGGAGTCACCCATCCCGCGCAGGTCTTGTCCCGGGGGAAGTCCTGTTTGTCGATGATCAGGATCCGTTTGTCGGTGTTCTCCAGGGCCTTGGCCAGGGTCGAGCCGGCGGGGCCGGCCCCGACGATGATCAGGTCGTAGTAATCCATCAGGCCTCCTCCGGGGCTGCCGGGAAGGTGTAAAGATCCCCCCGGTTTTGTGGCAGCTGGTTGTTGCCCCCGTGGGTGAACACCACCTGGAACAGTTGCAGTGACCCGGCCCGGAAGGCCGCGATGGACCCTGCGAGGTAGAGGCGCCAGGCCCGGGTGAAGTGCTCGTCGTACATGTCCGCAACCTTGTCCTGGCTGGCCTCGAAACGCTCCATCCAGTGTGTCAGCGTCTGGGCGTAGTGCAGCCGGAGATTCTCCACATCGAGTACCGAGAAATCGCTGTGTTCGCAGATCTCCATGAACTCGCCAATGCTGGGCGGGTAGGCGCCCGGGAAGATCCGCTTCTCGATCCAGGCGTTCATCAGCATGGGCCGGTTCCGGCCGATGCTGTGGAGCAGGGCAATGCCATTGGGCTTCAGGCTGCGCTTGATCAGCTCCGACAGCGCCGGGTAATTCTCCTTGCCCACGTGTTCGAGCATGCCGATGGAGACAAAGGCGTCGTACTGCCCCTCAATGTTGCGATAGTCGTCCTCGACGTAGGTGATCAGACCGTCCAGCCCCTGCCGTCGGGATTCCTCGCGGGCGTAAGCGAGCTGTTCCCTGGAAATGTTGTAGGAGTGCACCTTCACACCGTAGTTACGGGCCATGTAGCGGGCCAGGCCACCCCAGCCACAGCCCGCCTCCACCACCGTCATGCCCGGTTTGAGGCGCAGTTTACGACAGACGTGTTCCAGCTTGGCGAGCTGGGCCTGCTCCAGGGTCAGGTCAGGCGCTTCGTAGTAGGCGCAGGTGTACTGCATTTCCGCCCGGTCCAGCCAGAGCTGGTAGAACTCGTTGCCGAGATCGTAATGGTGATGGATGTTTTCCTTGGCTTCGGCAATGCCGGTGGCGCGGGGGTTGTGGTTTTTCCACAGTGCGTCCAGCCAACGGGGCCACTTCTCGCGTGCCGCATGGACCGCCCGGTAGAGGGTTTCCATCAGGTCGGGCAGGTCGCCCTCGATATCAAGCCTGCCGGCGGCGTACAGGTCGCCAAAGGCCAGGTTGGGGTTGGCAACCAGCGAATACAGGGCCTTGGGATCTTTGAGATGCAGGGTAAAGCTGACTTCCTGGTGCTCCGGTTCGATCACATCACCGTTCCAGAGCCGGAAACGTACCGGCGGCGAACCGGCCATGCGCATCAGCTTGGTGACCAGCCAGCGTTCATAACTGTGTGGCTCGCGGTCAACCCGGGTGTCGGCCAGTGGCAGGGTCAGAACGTGGGCTTTCTGCTCTTTTTCCGATCGTTCGGTTTTCCGGGCAGTACTCTCAGTCATGTGGTTCCCCTTCCCTCGGTTACCTGTCTGAAATGAGTGACTTCCGTTCAGTATAGAAAACGATCACAAATTGTCAGGTTAGTTCCGGTCGGGCATAAAAAAACCGGGCTCGAAAGCCCGGTTTATCAGGGATCCGCTGGCTCAGTAGGTTGAGCTCATCCCGAACCACTCCGGGAAGACGACGATTAACGCCAGCACGAATATCTGTATGGCAATGAACGGGATAATGCCTTTGTAGATATCCGTGGTCCTCACTTCCGGTGGTGCCACCCCCTTCAGATAGAACAGCGAGAACCCGAAGGGCGGGGTCAGGAAGCTGGTCTGCAGGTTCATGGCAATGAGGATGGCGAACCAGAGCATGTTGATGCCCATGGCTTCGGCTATGGGCGCCAGGATCGGCACGATGATGAAGGATATCTCCACGAAGTCGATGAAGAAGCCCAGGATCAGGATCACCGCCATAGCCAGGATGATGAAGCCCCACTGCTCGCCCGGCAGCATCATCAGCCATTCTTCGAGCAGGTAATCACCACCGGTGTAACTGAACACCATGGAGAAGGCGGTCGCGCCGATCAGGATAGCGAAGACCATGGCGGTCACGCTGACGGTGTCCTTGGCCGCATCCCATACCATCTTGAACGAGAACTGCTTGTAGATGATGGCCAGTACCACGGCACCGACACCACCCAGGGCGGAGGATTCGGTAGGCGTGGCAATACCGGTAAAGATCGAGCCCAGGACCACCACAATCAGTGCCAGCGGCGGAATGATTGCCAGTAAAGCCGAGACGATCTCCTGCTTGCGAGAGCGGGTCGGGTCTTCCGGCATGGCCGGAGCGGTTTCCGGCTTCAGGCGGGTCATGATCAGGATGTAGATGATGTACAGACCGATCAGCACTATACCGGGCCAGACTGCAGCCTTGAACAGGTCGCCAACCGGCAGGCCCAGCACGTCACCCAGAATGATCAGGATGATGGACGGTGGCACGATTTGCCCCAGGGTGCCGGAGGCGCAGATGGTACCGGTGGCCAGGCGCTTGTCGTACTTGTGGGCCAGCATGACCGGCAGCGAGATCAGGCCCATGGCGACCACGCTGGCGCCGACCACGCCGGTAGAGGCAGCGAGCAGGGCGCCCACCAGGATGGTGGAGATGGCGAGGCCACCAGGCAGACCGCCGAACAGGCGCCCCATGGAGGTGAGCAGCTGTTCCGCCAGACGGGTACGTTGCAGCACCACGCCCATGAAGATGAACAGGGGAACCGCCATCAGAACGGTGTTCTGCATCACACTCATGATCCGGTAAGGCATGAATGCGAACAGATCCATGCCCTCGGCGAAGATACCGAAGAACAGCGCAACGCCGCCGAAGGTAAACGCCACCGGGAAGCCCAGCATCAGCATGACCAGGGCCACGCCGAACATAATCATACCGATCATGCGAGACCTCCCCCACTGTGTTCCACTTCATACCGTTTTTCGCCGGAGAGGACCCGGATGGCAAAGGTCGCCATATTAAGGCCGGCGGTCCCCATGAACACAGCGGTGAACGGAATGACGGCCTTGATGACCCAGCGGTGCGGCAGCCCGCCCGGGTCGCCGCTGCCTTCGCCCATGTTGTAGGAGTCCACGGCAAAGGTATAGCCGTAAATGCCGATCAGGTAGGCGAAAGGAATAACGAAAATGATTGCACCAACCAGGTTGACCCAGGCCTTGGTCTTGTCACTCCAGTTGGTGTAGAACACGTCCACCCGAACATGCCCGTCCGTGCGCAGGGCGTAGGGAATACCCAGCAGAAATACGACCGAATACAGATGCCACTCCATTTCCTGCATGGCAATGGAAACATCGTTGAACGCATAACGTGCGACCACATCATAGAACACGTTCGCGGCCATCAGGATCATGGCCACGCAGGCTATCCAGCCGCAGATTTTCGAGAGCCAGGCCAGGCCCTCATCCAGTTTGATAATGAACCCCATCGAACATCCCCCGCAAAGCGGTTTGGTATTTCTTGGTTGCTAGAAACGACAAAACCGGGACCACTCGAAAGCGATCCCGGCTCTCAATCAGAACGGCCCTAGTTTACTCGACTTCGGCCATGGTGTTGAGATATGCGCGCTCAGAGATGTCGGTGTAAGCACGGCTCTGTTCCAGGTAGCCTTGCTGGGATTCGATGATCTTGGCAGCCATTTCGCTGTCTTCGGCCGCTTCCTTGAGCAGCTTCTTGTTGGCGTCGTACATGGCCTGGAAGATGTCATCCGGGAACTGCTTGATCTGCACGTTCGGATACTCTTTCTTGATGTTGGCCCAGGCTTCAGCATTGGCGTGCTGGGAATGAACCAGCATGTCGTAGGACGCAGTGCGCATGGCTACACGCATGATTTCCTGCAGATCTTCCGGCATCTTTTCCCAGACCCGCTTGTTGATCAGGAACTGCAGCTCGGTGGCCGGCTCGTGCCAACCGGTGTAGTAGTAGTCGGCGATCTGCTGGAAGCCCAGACGCAGATCCAGGGCCGGACCTACCCACTCAACCGCGTCGATGGTGTTGCGCTCGAGTGCGGTGTACAGCTCGCCCGGGGCGATGTTGGTCGGGTTGACGCCAACCTCGGCGAAGACTTCACCGGCGAAGCCCGGGATACGCATCTTCAGGCCCTGCAGGTCTTCCAGGGAGTTGATTTCCTTGCGGAACCAGCCGCCCATCTGGACGCCGGTGTTACCACCCGGGAAGGACAGCATGTTGTGCGGCTCATACACTTCCTGCATCAGCTCCATGCCGCCGCCGTGATAGAACCAGGCATACTGTTCCATGGCGTTCATGCCGAACGGCATGCTGGTGAAGAACAGGGTCTCGGGAACCTTGCCTTTCCAGTAGTAGGATGCGGAATGGCCCATGTCGTACTGGCCGGCCTTGACCATGTCGAAGACGCCCAGCGGTGCCTTGTGCTTGTTGGCGGAGTCGATGCGAACGGTGATGCGACCGTTGGACATTTTCTCAACAGTTTCGGCAAAACGCTTGGTGGTGTCACCGAAGATGGGGAAGTTGGGGCCCCAGGTCTCTGCCAGTCTGAGGTTGAATTTTTCCTGTGCGTGCGCCTGCGTGGCGGCAAATGTAGTTGCCACAGCCAGCACAGCCGCGGAAAGAACAGAACGGATCTTCATTGCTCTTCTATCCTCTTGTCGTTTTTGTGAGGTGTTTCGTTCCCTGTAGGGATGAACAACTCCATATGTTAGTTCACGGTAGCAATTATTGCGCCCGAACGGAACGAATTAGTCTGGATCATTATACTTAGGTCGTACGTACTAGACGTCATCCATCCGTCCGATCTGGCTGGCCAAACGCATCGCCTCATGTTCTTCGAGGGCTTTCAGATCCTCCAGCAGGCTCTTGGCCTCACGAATTTCGGCCTTGCCGATCAGCGAGTCATACAGATCCATGACCTGATCGTGAAAATCGAAGATCTCCTTTTCGATGCCCGCGAAGTCGAGATCCTTGTAGTGGATGTCGCAGGTGCGGTTGCGTTCGATCGGTTTGTGGACTCCATAGTCGTAGAGCCTTGTGTTCATCGCTTTCGGGTCGGCCTGCTTCTCGTATTCGGCCACCGCCCTCTCGAGCAGGCTTTCGTGGGTGCTGATGTAGTCCAGCAGCGCGCTCGCCCGCTCGTTCGGGTGCTGTCCGGCAGATTCCTTCAGACAGCGGGCAAGGTGGGCGTGCAGCTGGCGGGTCCAGTCAATCAGGTCGGCGAAAGTTTTGATTTCCATGGGTTCTCCTGTTTACCTCAATTCAAGGCTCTTCTATTGGTGAGTCTAGTCAATAATCGGGTGTAACATGACAGACCAGCTTAACGATATTGTCCAGACCTGTCCTGTGAACAGGCACTGGGCAGGAGAAGGAAGACCATGACCACACCACTGGGCATTATCGAAGGGTTCTACGGTCCTCTCTGGACCTGGGCGGAGCGTCGCAGCCTTCTCAGGTCACTGGTTCCACACGGTTACGAATTCTATTTGTACGCTCCCAAAGCGGATCCCTTTCTGCGCCGCCGGTGGCAGGAGCCACATCCACCGGCAGAAGCCGCTGAACTGGCCTCTTACGGGCAGTTCTGCCGGGAACACGGGGTACGCTTCGGCGTCGGGCTCAGTCCCTATGAGATTTTCAATCGTTTTGATGATGAGGCGCGTAGCGCCCTGGAACGGAAGCTGGCGGGCCTGGAAAAGCTGGGCCTCGACGAGCTCGCCATCCTGTTTGACGATATGCGCTCGGATACGCCGGATCTGGCACGGGTCCAGGCTGATATCGTGGCCTGGGTCCGGGACCATACCGACATTCCCCGACTCAGCGTCTGCCCCAGCTATTATTCCGACGATCCGGTGCTGGACCGTGTGTTCGGGGATCGACCCGCCGATTACCTGGTCACACTGGGCCGGGCGCTTGACCGTGACGTCAATATTTTCTGGACCGGAGAGGAGGTCTGCTCCCGGGAAGTTTCGCCGGGCCACCTGAAACGGGTGGGTGATCTGCTGGGACGAAAACCTGTGCTCTGGGACAACTACCCGGTCAACGACGGCGACCGCATGTCCCAGCATCTGCATTTGCGGGCCTTCACGGGCAGGCCGGCCGCCAATGCCGCCCACCTGGCCGGCCATGGCATCAACCCCGCCCTGCAGCCGAGCCTGACCGCCATTCCGGCGATTACCCTGGCTGAATCCTACCGGCGGGGGCCGGATTACCAGTATGGCCAGGCATTCCTGCATGCCGCCCGGGAGCTGCTGGGCAGTGAGCTTGCCCACCAGCTACAGGCCGACCTGCTGGTGTTGCAGGATGGTGGCCTTGGGCGGATCAGCGATGAGAAGCGCCAGAGCCTCCTGCATACCTACGACGCCTACGACCATCCGGCCGCCATCGAAGTGATGCGCTGGCTGATGGGGGAATACCGGGTCACCGATGAAATGGTAGCGACCCAGTAACTGTGAGGGGCAATCCTCAGCGCAGATAATATTCGACAGTGGAGACCACGCGCACGGTCTTGACCGGCTGCTGGTCCTCCCGGATGCCGGGAGCCTGATCCCGCGCCAGGATCTGGAACACGCCCTGGTTGGCCCGGCGCAGATCGCCCAATTCGGCGTCAGCGTCCCGGGCGAATTGCAGTGCCGCTTCCCGGGCCGAAGCAGTGGCTTCGGCAATCATGGCCGGCTTGATCTCGTTCAGGCCGCTGAACAGGTAGGTGGGGCCGCCAGGGCCGTAATCGGAAGAGAGCACGACGCCGGAGTCCACCAGGTCACTGACGTTCTGGGCGGCCTGGCGGATACGGTCGATGTCCGAGCTGCGCACCATCAGGGTCTGGTTGATAATGAACTTCTGCTCGGTGTTGTTGCCGGGATAGGGGTTAGCGCGGGTGTCGGTGACATCCAGCCGCAACAGCTCCACCGCGGTTTCGTCGATGGCCTGTAATTTGAGGAAGGCCATGATCGCGTCCCGGCTGGCACGGGCCCGCTCCTGGGCCTGACTGAGAGTCTCACCCGTGGCAACAAAGCGAATGGGCCAGAGCGCCAGGTCCGCCCGTACTTCCTGTTCCGCAACGCCCTTGACGGTCACAAAACGATCCGCGGTACGCAGTCCGGTCAGGCCGTCGCTCAGCAGCGAGGCGGCAATAATGGCGCTGATGCCCAGAATCAATGCCGAGACAACTTTCATACCCGCTCCTTGTATTCCGAGGCCCTCGTTTGAGGGCCTGCTATCCTGATTATCAGGCAAGACTACCGGGAACCGGAGAGCCGGAAAAGGGGAGTTTCATGACACAGGTTTCCATTGAGAGTGTGCGGGGCAACATTGCCAACCAGCCGGACATTGATGCCATCGTCAACGCCGCCAACGCGCGGCTGATGCCGGGCAGTGGCGTGGCCGGTGCCATTCACTCGGCCGCCGGCCCGGGACTGGCGCAGGAGTGCCGCCGCCTTGCACCTATCGAGCCGGGACAGGCGGTGATCAGCGGCGGTCATGACCTGCCCAACTCCCATGTGATCCACTGCCTGGGGCCGGTTTATGGCGTCGATACGCCGTCGGACGAGCTGCTGGCGGATTGCTATCGGAACGCCCTTGAGCTGGCGGACCGCCATGGCTTGTCGTCCATCGCCTTTCCCGCGATTTCGACCGGGGTATTTGGTTATCCGATTGATGAGGCCGCCAGGGTTGCGGTGAACGCTATTCGCAAAGCCGTGCCAGGGCTCACCTCAGTGCGTCTGATCCGTTTGGTGCTGTTCAGCGAGGATGATCTCAGGGTGTTCCGGGCGGCGCTCGCTTCGGCTTCGCCCGGAACCTGAAGGGTTACTCGCAGTCGGCCGACTTCCGGTTGCCGAAGAGGGCCTGCATGGCCTCCCTCTCGCGCTCCGGATCGCGGAATTCCTCGGGCAGGGGCTGGATGAAGTACAGGTAGTCACCCTTGGAGCGGTTGGCCTCCAGCGGCACATTGTCTTTCTCATGCGGCCAGAACACCGGGGTGATCACGGCGATGGAAAGCCCGGGTGCCCGTTGCTCCAGCACGGCCACGGTGCCGAGCCGTTCCTCGCTGTGGAAGGTGCCGGTGGTATGGAGGATCTGATGCCCCGGGTGGTTTGCCCGCGCGTCCAGGATGGCCCTGGCCATGGTGTTATCCCGTAGCAGCTGGGCGTGGTAGGTGTTGCGCATACGCTCCGAAAGCTGGCCATCCCCGGTGCCGTGGCTGCCACCGATGGCCTCGACAAACTTTTCCTTGTACGCCGGTGTGTCGAGAAAAGGCGTCTCGGGCAGCAGTGTCCGGGTTTCGGGGGGCAGGGTCTCCAGGTAGCCCGGGCCCTTGCGGCCGACGCAGCGCACCACATCCGACGGGGCGTTGGCGGCAATCACCGGCAGCTGTTGTTGCCGGGCGAACTCCACCAGCGGGCGGTAGGAGGCGCGGTAGTTGTCCCAGGCTTCGGCGTCCTCGATCATTTCCGTTTCGCCAAGGTCTCCCGCCAGAAAACGATCGAGTACGTCCTGACGATTCACATTGAACTGCTCCATGGTCAGGACCTGGCGGGGGCTCTCGCGGAACAGGGCCTGCTGTAGGCGAGCCTGCAACAGGTGTGAGGCATGATGGCCGTGATACTCACCCACCACCACGATATCGGTGTCGGCCAGCCGTCCGGCGAGTTGCTGGACAGTCAGCGGTGTGCCGGCTTCCCCGTCGATCACGCGGGCGTCATACTGGCTCTCGGGGGCTGTGACGGAGTTTGATTCAGAAGGCATGGCAACACATCCGGTGACGGATAGCAGTATCAGGGGCAGGGCAGACAGGCGAAGTTTCATAACGAGAATATACGGCCGTTGGCTCAGTCGGTTTTCTGCTGTTCCTGTTCACGCCAGTCCGGCCCCAGTTTTGATTCCACGTATTCGCGGATGAACTGGCGGACCTTCTGGGAGGGCGTGACGTCTTCCTGCTTGCAGAGGGCTTCAAACGCGGCTTTTTTTTCCGGATCGATCAGGAGTGTCAGCCGTGCGGTGCGTTTTTCCATGGTGTGTTCGGACCCTGTTTCAGCGATTGAGTGGCTGATATGTTAATTTGATTAACATTGAATGTACAGATTATGAGCATATAATGTAAACCATACATTCCAGAAGTCGAGTTACCGTTCATGCCCCACCGCGCCCATCTTTTCTCCCTGCGAATTGCCCACGCCTTCCGCGAGGCCTGTGTGAACGAGCGGTATACCGGGCGACGCTTCGGCCGGGACGTGATGGCGGGCATTACCGTGGGGATCATCGCGATTCCCCTGGCCATGGCCCTGGCCATCGCCAGCGGTGTCGCGCCCCAGTATGGTCTTTATACCGCGTTCATCGCCGGTTTTATCATTGCCCTGACCGGCGGCAGCCGTTACAGCATTTCCGGCCCGACCGCGGCGTTTGTGGTCATCCTCTATCCCATTGCCCAGGAATACGGCCTGGGTGGGCTGCTACTGGCGACCCTGATGTCCGGCATCCTCCTGGTGATCATGGCCCTCATGCGCCTGGGACGGTTCATCGAGTATATCCCCGAGTCGGTCACCCTGGGATTTACCGGCGGCATTGCCGTGGTCATTGCTACGCTGCAGGTGAAGGATTTCTTTGGCCTGCCTGTGGCCGCGATGCCGGAACATTACTGGGACAAGCTGGCTGTGCTGGCGGAGGCGCTTCCTGATGTGGATGGCATGAGCACCCTGGTGGCGCTTGCCACCCTGGCGGTCATGCTGATCTGGCCCCGGCTGCGCACACCGGTGCCGGCGCACCTGCCGGCTGTCCTGATCGGGAGTGGCCTTGCCCTGTGGTTCAATGCCAGCGGTGCGGGTATCGAGACCATCGGTTCCCGTTTCAGTTACCTGCTGCCGGATGGCACCGAGGGCGCGGGTATTCCGCCGTTCCTGCCGGAATTTGCCTGGCCCTGGCAGCAATCGGGCCCGGATGGCCAGCCGCTCGGGTTGTCCTGGGATCTGCTGCGGGAATTGTTGCCTGCCGCTTTTGCCATCGCCATGCTGGGGGCGATCGAATCGCTGCTGTGTGCGGTGGTGCTCGACGGCATGTCCGGCAAGCGCCACAGCGCCAACAGTGAGCTCATGGGGCAGGGTCTGGGCAACATGGTGGTACCTTTCTTCGGCGGGATTACCGCCACCGCCGCCATTGCCCGCTCCGCCGCCAACTTCCGTGCCGGTGCCGAATCCCCGGTGGCGGCGATGATCCATGCCGGTGTCGTGTTGCTGGCGCTGGTCTCGCTGGCGGGGGTGCTCGCCTACCTGCCGATGCCGGCCATGGCCGCCTTGCTGGTGATGGTGGCCTGGAATATGAGCGAGGCACCCAAGGCCGTGCATCTGCTGAAGACCGCCCCCCGCAGTGACGTTCTGGTGTTTCTGACCTGTTTTGGCCTGACCGTGGCCCTGGATATGGTGATAGCCATTACTACCGGCGTCCTGCTGGCGGCGGTGCTGTTCATGCGCGAAATGGCGCAGATGACCCGGGTAACCGACATCACCAAAAGCGGGCGTATCGCCCGGGAGGAGCTGCCTGAGGGCTGGCAGGTATTCAAGATCAACGGGCCGCTGTTCTTTGCCGCTGCTGACCGGATTTTCGGGGAGCTGGCGGAGTTGTCACGCCAGGCCCGGGGCTTTGTTCTCTATATGGACGGCGTCACCATCCTGGATGCCGGTGGTCTTTCCGCACTGACCAAACTGATCGATACCTGTCGTGACAGTGGCAGCCAGGTGGTTATTGCCGACCTGCAGTTCCAGCCCCTGAAGACCCTCGCCCGCGCCGGTATCAAGCCGGAGGAGGGGGTCAGCCGGTTCTATCCGACTCTCGATGCGGCCCTGGCAGCGGTGCGGGCCGAGCGGGGGTGAACGTGCTTCCAGCCAGGGCTGTGGCTGCGGTTACAGCGGCCAGTGCAGCTGCAGGTTGCCGCCACCGAATTCCGATTCGTGAAGGTAGAACGTCGGGTTCAGGGTCAGTACGGCTCCGTCTTGACGGGAGAGAACCATCTCGAAGGGCAATGCCAGTTTTCCAATAAAGCCGTCAAAATCCCTGTCGGTTTCCTCTTCAAAGCTCTGCCGTATGTGGGCGTGCCCCAGGTACACCGCCGGTCGCAGGCTTACACCGGGCGTGAGCGGCAGCGAAAACTCCCCGAAAACCGTCGGTTCACGCCGGCGAATCCGGCCCTCGTCGTTCAGGGCCCGGCCGAAAAAGCCTTGTTCGTTCAGATCCCGGTAGGCAATCCCGAATCCTGGCTGCAATCGGTGAGCGGTGAAGGTTGCTCCAGCCAGCAACTGGAGATGGTTGCGGTCGAAACCGGTGCTCCGGTCCTCGCCCTCGGCAAATAGCCGGTAATCCCGGCGGGTGCGCTCCCCATCGACCTCCATTGTGATCAGCCAGTTGGCGACCTGTTGGCGATGGCTGAAGGCTGCCCGGACACTTCCGCTGTCCACCTGCAGGCTTTCCTGCCGGCTGATGAAGGAGGATTCGGGCGTCAGGGTCATGGATACCGTCGTGCCCAGGTCCGGTTCGACACCACCGCGGTGCCACTGGATAAACCAGGAGTGGGGGAAAGTCTCGAACTCGTCGGGGGAGTCGGTCTTGCTGTTGAAGTAGGCGTCCGGGAGGATCCAGCTTGCATGAATCCAGTGGTTGTCGGCGACCCGGTGGCGGGCGCTGAAATAGACATCGGACAGGGACTTGTCCGAATACACGTCGCCCTGCAGCCAGAGTTCGGTATCGTCGGTTACCGCCTGCCGGAATCCCACCAGCTGACGCTGATAGGCCCCGTCCAGATCCTCGCTTCGCTGGATGTCCAGCAGGAAGCCGTTGCGGTCATCCCGGAATCCGAAGTCCTGGCGAAAACGGAAATCGTAATAGAGCCGACGGCTGCTCACACTGCCGCCGGTGCCGCGGATACCGTTATCGACCGCAGTGGGTAGGGGCTGGCTGTGCCGGAACGTGAGTTCATTCAGAAACCGTTCCTTGTCGTAGGCTTCGTCCCGGCCCTCCACCACAGCCTCGGCCCGCCACGGCTGGGCAATCTGACCGGTATCTGCCCGGCCGATTACCGGCAGCATCACCAGAATCGACAAAACGGATACCCAGCCTGTTGATTTCAAAGTGGGAATGGCTGAGGCTTCCATGGCTCACCTCCATGAGCGCTTTGCTCTATCCTAAGGGAGCATGACTGAATCAGGCAAAGGGAATCCCATGCTGCCATTTCGTGTTGTTGATCGCGTCAAGTTCATTGTAGAGCGCCAGCTGGTGAAGGGGGCGGGTTTCCAGTTGCTGGTGGTCGGTCTTTTCATCGGACTGATCTCGCTCATTGGCGGAATGCTGGTGGTGCCTCAGGGCGGTGAATTCGAGGATGCCGGGTCGGCGATCTGGTGGGCGTTCCTGAGGCTGACCGATCCGGGCTACCTGGGGGACGATGTCGGCACCTGGCAACGGGTCGTTTCCACCCTGCTGACGGTGTCCGGCTATGTGGTGTTCATGGGTACCCTGGTGGCGATTCTGACCCGCTGGCTGATCGCCAAGATGGAGGACCTGGAGCGTGGCCTGACGCCTGTGACCCTGAAGAACCACGTTGTCGTGCTTGGCTGGACCGCCCAGACACCGCCGCTGGTTGCAGAGCTGTTCGGCTCTTCGGGACGGATGCAGCGCTTCCTGGAAAAGCATGATGCCCAGAAACTTCGCCTCGTGGTCTTGTCGGAGGAGGCCAGTGCCGGGCAGGTCCATGAGCTGATCAATGAGCCCGGCGTCGGTCGGCGGGCCCGCGAGGTCATCTTTCGCAGCGGGACCGCCATCCAGCCGGAAGCCCTTCACCGGGTCGCCTGCCTGGATGCTGCCGCGGTGATTGTGCCCAGTCAGGTGCAGGATGCCGGTAGCCTGCTGACCTCGGATGTGGGCACCGTCAAGGCTTTGCTCTCGATCGCGGCTGAGGCCCGCCACCTGCATGCCCAGCTTCCTTTCGTGGTGGCCGAGATCCAGGACATGCGCAAACTGTCGGTGATCGAGCGCGCCTATCCCGGCTCGGTGGAGGTTGTCGCGGGTGATGCCACGATCAGTCGCCTGATGGTGCAGAATGTTCTGCACCCCAACCTGTCAGAAGTCTACAACGAGCTGCTGACTGCCGGTGCGGGCAATGAGATCTTTGTGCGTGGTGGCGAAACGGCGGAAGGGCTTACCCTGGGAGAGCTGGCTTCACAGAGGCCCAATGCCATTGTTCTGGGCCTGTTGCAGCCTGCTGCCGACAATCGCTGGAACGTGAACCTGGTAGCCCCCTCGGATACCGTCGTGCAACGGGATGACCGGATCGTCCTCCTGGCGAGGGATTATGAGCATACCGGTCCCGATCCGAAAGCCGAGCCTCTGGCCAGGATTGACCGGACCGCCGGGGTAAAGCCGGCGCCGGCCGTGTCCGGGAAGCACCGGGTACTCGTGTTGGGCTGGAATCGGCGGGTGACCAGCCTGGCGGCAGAGTTCTCCAGCTATTCCAACCGGGATTTCGAGCTCGACCTGGTGTCCGCTATTCCTCTGGAAGAACGGCAGCGGGAGATTGCCCGGTATGGCATCGACCTGGACACCATCAAAGGACGTCTGCTGGAAGCGGATTACATGGTTGAGGAGGACCTTCGCAAGCTGAATCCGGCCTCCTATCAGACGGTAATTCTATTGAGCAGCGACCGTATCGGCTCGGGTGAGGAGGCAGATGCCCGTGCCATGGTGGGGTATCTTCAGTTGGAGGATATCCTGTCGGAATCGCCCGATCGGCCGCAGGTGATCATGGAGCTCAGTGATCCGGATAACCGGCACCTGCTCTACGGACACAAGAGTGAAATGCTGATCAGTCCGATGATCCTCAGTCATGTCCTGGCCCAGGTTGCATTGCGCCGGGAGTTGAGAACGGTTCTGGATGAGTTGTTCACGGAAGGAGGGGCGGAGATCCAGTTCCGGGATCCCCACGATTACCCGTTACCGGCCAGTACCGATTTCAGGTTGCTGGAGAAGATTGTTGCCGGTCGTGGAGAGATCGCACTGGGCGTATTCCGGGCGGCGCCGGATGAGCGGGGCAGGCACCTGGTAATGAATCCGCCCCGCAAGCAATACCTGGACCTGCAGGAGGGGGACCGTCTGCTGGTGATGTGCCATAACTGATCGGGTGGTAACGCCAGAGCGGGTCATTCAATGGTTTCAAGCAGTGCCTGCATGATGTCATCCATGACCACAAAACCTTTCAGCTCGTTGTCCGATAGCACCAGAAGACGCTTGATCCCGTGCTCGGTCATCAGGCTGGCGGCATGTCTGAGCGCCAGGCTTTCCCCGACACTGATGACCGGCTTGGCGCAGACATCGTAGACGTTCAGCAGGTCAATGTCCCCGTCTTCTGCCACTACCGCCTTCAGGACATTGGTGTAGGTGATCAGTCCCCAGGCGTCGTGCTCACTCTGGCGCTCAACCACCAGTGACTTCACGTCGTGGCGCTTCATCAGCGACAGTGCTTCCCGCAGGGTGGCGAAGGGGGAAATCCTGATGATGTCGCTTATCATCACGTCTTTGACCAGTTTCATGGTGTCTCTCCGATCAGAGTGAGTCTTTCAGGTGTTGTTCGAATTTCTCCACCTGGGCCATGTCTATGCCGCCCAGATGCTCCAGCGGTACCGTGAAAATCAGCCCCTGGGAGTCCTTGGGGTCGGGCATGACGACTTTTTGCAAGGCTTTCAGCACCTCCAGTGACAGCGCCCTTTCCAGCACCATGAGCAGCACACTCTGGCTGCCGTCGTAGGTCAGGCCAAAGAAGGTTTTTCTGGTCGTGTTGCTGATACCGCGACCGGAGAGCACGGTCATGCCACCGGCACCCAGGTCCCGTGCCGCATCAATGCATTCCTGTTCCAGATCCTCCGGAACGATTGCTACCAATGCAGAGAATTTCATTGGGTTACCTTCCTGCGATCAGAAATGAATTGGGAAACGATGGCATAGGCCATCACTGTAACAATAGGGAAGATCGAGGCGAATGCGATCAGGCCAAAGCCGTCAATCAGGACATTGCGACCGTCGATGCTCGAGGCAAGCCCGATCCCCAGGGCTGTCACCAGGGGAACGGTGACCTCGGAGGTGGTGACGCCGCCAAGGTCGTAGGCCAGGGCGACGATATACCGGGGCGCCAATGCCGTGAGGCATATCACCAGAATATAGCCCGCCATGATGTAATAGTGGATGGAATCCCCGGTAATGATGCGATGCACACCTATGGTAATGCCGACAGCAACACCGACGGCGACCAGTATCCGTATGACGTTGCCATCAAGCATACCGGCCGCGGCCTCTTCTGCCTGTTTTCCTATGGCGATCAATGCCGGCTCCGCCATGGTAGTGGCAAAGCCGATCATCAGTGCAAACAGATAAATATAGGCATAGTCCCCACGCGCTGTCAGTTGCTCGGCCATGCTTGTACCAATCGGGAAAAGACCCATTTTCAGGCCCACGACAAAGGCATACAGGCCGAGAATGACCAGCGTGAAGCCGAATATAACCTTGCGAGGGTTGCTCAACTTCCGGCGCAGGACCAGGTACTGGAAAATCAGGACGGTCAGAATGATGGGCAGCACATCCCGGACCATTTCCACGAGATCCAGCAGGATGCTGGTTATGCCGGTTGACGCCGGTGTTTCTGTCTCTTTGGTGAGTATGAGTTCTCCGGTATCCGGGTTGCCGGAATAAACCAGCATGCCATAGACCTGAACGGTGATCATGGGCACCATGACCGCCAGAGCCACCAGCCCGAAGCCGTCGATCAGGGGATTTCTGCCCCGGATGGAGGCGGCAAGTCCGATGCCCAGGGCGGCCACCAGCGGCACGGTAACCACGTTGGTGGTGACGCCACCGGAATCATAGGCCAGGCCGACGATTTCCTCCGGCGCAAACCAGGTGACGATGACCACAATGATATAGCCGGCGATCATGAACCAGTGCAGCGGATAACCGAAGATCGTCCGGAAGATGCCCAGAGCCACCACCAGACCGACGGAAACCGCGACGAGCCCTCTGAGTGTCAGGCTGTCAATCCGCCCCCCGCTGATACTTTCAGCCTGTTCAGCGACAGCAATGAGGGCGGGTTCGGCAATGACTGCCGAGAAACCCATGGCAAATCCGAAGGCGAGCAGGACTGCGACCGATCCCTTTCTGGCAAACTGGTTCGACAGGCTCTTGCCCACCGGAAAGATGCTCAGTTCAAGCCCCTGGAGGAACAGCGCCACGCCGACAGCGACGATCAGCAGACCCAGCGCCATGCTGGCGAGGTTATCCGGGATTTGCTGCAGGATAATCAGTTGAAAGAAGGTGACGACGACCACGATCGGAAGCAGGTTCTTGAGGGCATGCAACAACGAATGGGTAAACGCACGAAGATAGAACACTGAGAATTCCTTTTGCCCTGCGCTGCTCGTGGTACTGACCGTTCAGATCAATACTAGCATTCATCGACTGCGTGGTAATGACGGAACTCAACAAACCGGTGAGTTCCGGAGCGAGCAAAGCCATTCACCGTAAAAATGCCGAAAATACATAATATAAATTTCAATTATAAATTTGAACGTAATAGAGTACTCGTCATCGCCAGCGAGCTGATCATAAAGTGAGCAGGAAGCTGGCTTCGGCTGATGCTGAAAAGCGTCTCCGCACATGATCAGAAAACCAACGTAGAAAGGATGAGACCCATGCCCTACGCACAAGACGTTGACCAGATCGCTTCCCTGTTGAAGCAGCACCCGACCTGGAATGCCATCAACCCGAAGCACGCCGCTCGCATGCGCGCCCAGAACAAGTTCAAGACTGGTCTGGACATCGCCAAGTACACCGCCAAGATCATGCGCGAGGACATGGCGAACTACGACAACGACACTTCCCAGTACACCCAGTCCCTGGGCTGCTGGCACGGCTTCATCGGTCAGCAGAAGATGCTGTCCATCAAGAAGCACTTCGGTACCACCAAGCGTCGTTACCTGTACCTGTCCGGCTGGATGGTTGCCGCCCTGCGTTCCGAGTTCGGTCCGCTGCCTGACCAGTCCATGCACGAGAAGACTGCCGTTTCCAGCCTGATCGAAGAGCTGTACACCTTCCTGCGCCAGGCCGACGCATGGGAACTGAACCACCTGTTCCGCGCCCTGGAAGAAGCCGAGAATGCCGGTGACACCGCCAAGGCCAAGGAAATCGAGCAGCAGATCGACAACCACGAAACCCACATCGTGCCGATCATCGCTGACATCGACGCCGGTTTCGGTAACGCTGAAGCGACCTACCTGCTGGCCAAGAAGATGATCGAAGCCGGTGCCTGCTGCATCCAGATCGAGAACCAGGTATCCGACGAGAAGCAGTGTGGTCACCAGGACGGCAAGGTTACTGTCCCGCACGCCGACTTCCTGTCCAAGATCAACGCTGTTCGTCTGGCGTTCCTGGAGCTGGGTGTTGACGACGGTGTGATCGTTGCCCGTACAGACTCCCTGGGCGCAGGCCTGACCCAGAAGCTGGCCGTTACCGACGAGCCGGGTGACCTGGGCGACCAGTACAACAGCTTCCTGGACGGCGACTACATCGAGGATGCTTCCGAGATCAACAACGGTGACGTTGTGATCAAGTCCAACGGTAAGCTGATGAAGCCGAAGCGTCTGGCTTCCGGTCTGTTCCAGTTCCGTCCGGGCACCGGCGAAGACCGTGTTGTTCTGGACTGCATCACCAGCCTGCAGAACGGCGCTGACCTGCTGTGGATCGAAACCGAGAAGCCTCACGTTGGCCAGATCGCCGGCATGGTTAACCGCATCCGTGAAGTGGTGCCCGATGCCAAGCTGGTCTACAACAACAGCCCGTCCTTCAACTGGACCCTGAACTTCCGTCAGCAGGTATTCGATGCCTGGAAGGAAGAAGGCAAGGACGTATCTGCCTACGACCGCGACAAGCTGATGAGCGAAGAGTACGACAGCACCGAGCTGGCCCAGCTGGCCGACCAGTGGTGCCAGAACTTCCAGCGTGACGCGTCCCGTGAAGCAGGTATCTTCCACCACCTGATCACGCTGCCGACGTACCACACCGCAGCCCTGTCCACCGACAACCTGGCCAAGGGCTACTTCGGCGACGAAGGCATGCTGGCCTACGTTGCGGGTGTCCAGCGCAAGGAAATCCGTCAGGGTATCGCCACCGTGAAGCACCAGGACATGGCCGGTTCCAACATCGGTGATGACCACAAAGAGTTCTTCGCAGGTGACGCGGCTCTGAAGGCCGGTGGTAAGGACAACACCATGAACCAGTTCGGTTAATCGACCGGTTCTTGTTGTCTCGGTGAGGGCTCAGGCGCTCACCGGCTCCCAAAGACCCCGGGTAGCATAAGCTGCCCGGGGTCTTTGTTTTTTGACACTCAGTTATTTGCATAACTCTTTGACAATAATTCAAAAATTCTTCTGTGTATTTTCTTGTCTCACAGACCTGTTTCGCCGATGAAACAAATTTGCAGATGGGAACACTGTTCACTTTGCGTAGTTTCAAATAAAAATCTTCAAAAACAGTCTGTTAGTGGGTCGGGATTCATTCTGGCACGGGAGTCGCATCCGTTCTGGTGAGGAACTGCCCCCGATGAACCCGAACTGCCGGTGAGGGGGTTGTTCTCTGGACATCCAAACATGTAAAGGGAATGACATCATGAATACCAAGAAAACTCTGCTAGCAGCTGCCATCGCAATGAGCCTGGGCGTTTCCGGTTTCGCCTATGCGGACCAGGGAGGAGATGGAGATCCGAATACCAATGCGGATAATACTTCCACGGCCAATAATGACTATTCCGGTAATACCGAATCGGGTAATGACAACTCCAACTACACCGATAATTCGGATAACTCCGATAACTCCGATAACTCGGATAGCAGTACGGACGTGGCCGATTCGTTCAAAATTGCGGATAGCGGGAATAATATGTCCGATAACTCTGACAATTCCGACAACTCGGACCATTCAGATAACTCGGACAGTTCAGACAACAGCACCAATCTGAATGATGCCTTCAAGATCGCTGATACTGGCAACGATATGTCGGATAACTCCGACAATTCCGATAACAGTGACAATTCGGATAACTCTGACAATTCCGATAACAGCACCAGTGTGAACGATTCGTTCAAGATTGCCGACAGTGGCAATGACAATTCCGACAATTCCACCAACACTGACGTGGCGGATAGCGGAAATGACAACTCCGACAACTCCATCAATACCGATATCGCAGATAGCGGTAACACTACTGTCTCTGATAGTGGAAATGACAGCTCTGACAAT
This sequence comes from Marinobacter pelagius, assembly GCF_900114925.1. GTDB lineage: Bacteria > Pseudomonadota > Gammaproteobacteria > Pseudomonadales > Oleiphilaceae > Marinobacter > Marinobacter pelagius. Next base: position 179,169 of record NZ_FOUR01000005.1, read on the forward strand.
TCGGTTGTTCTGGAACTCGATGTGTTCCTGAATAATGCCGAGCTGGACGGCAATGTATCCGGGTTAACAACAACCTACGGTGATGCAAATGCCGATGGTGCTTACACTGAGGTCCGCAACTCCAATGAAATTTCCGGAGGATCAGCGAGCTTTACCGGTGTCGGCGCATTCGCACAAAACGCCGGTGTTGGCGGTGTTACTCAGGCCAATGTCAGTGTGATGTCCAATCTGTCGACTGGGTCAGCAGGTGGCGGAACTCAGTAGGTGAATGGAGTCGGCCGCACCCGTCTTCCGGTGCGGCCCGGCTTCTGCCGGGAGGCACGTCATGGCAAAAGTCTTTGGAATGGTATTGGCGATTGGGTTGATGTTCTCGGGCGGTGCGCCCTTGGCTGGCGCTGAGGAGTTTCCAGCTCTGGCTCCAATGAGTACCGACCAGTTGGAGCAATCCAGTGGCCGACAGGGACTGCCTGTGCAGTGGCAACTCAATGACACCGAGCAAAGCGCTATCGTCAGTGAAAATGTCCTGAGTGGCTCTGTGACAACAGGTGACAACCGGATCACGGATCACGCTTTTCAGAATATGAGTGGCATTGCCACAGTTATTCAAAACACTGGCAACCAGGTCGTAATTCAGGACAGCACCCAGATCAACGTGCACATAAACCAATAACACGGAGGTGGGCCATGGTGTCTAGGGTCTTGACGGGATTCACCGTGGGGGCGTTGGTGACGCTATGGCCTCCGGCCCATGCCGGAAGTGTCATGGTCCCGGGGCTCGCTGGCGGTATCCAGGTCGAAGTTGCCAGTTTCCAGGCCCAACGATTCAGCACTGTCATGCGTCAACAGTATGACTTCAGCTGTGGTTCCGCGGCTCTGGCATCGCTTCTTACTTTCCACTACGACGATTCCGTTTCCGAAGCCGAGGTTTTCGAAGGAATGTTCGATCTGGCGGATATCGAGAAGGTTCGCCGGGAAGGGTTTTCCATGCTCGACATGAAACGGTATCTGGAGCAGCGTGGTTATCAGGCTGACGGATTCCGTATGCCCTTGGAAGGGTTGCGTACAAAAGTGAAGGTGCCGGTCATTGTGCTGGTGAACCTGGAGGGTTACCGGCATTTCGTGATCATCAAGGGAATCAGTGACACGGCGGTCCTGGTGGGGGATCCCGCTCGCGGTCTGAAAGAGTACTCACGGTCGGAATTTGAAAAGCATTGGGATGGCGCGGCATTTCTGATTCGCAGTCATCTTGCCCAGGGACGCGCCAGTTTCCAGCTGGCAGGCAACTGGTCGGGTATTGTCCGGGCACCGTTATCGAGTGCGCAGGAGGGACCCGCTATTGGTCATACCCTGCCTTACTGGCCTTCTTCCAGGGAGTGGTAATTATGTACAGAACAGTTCATTCCGGGGTTGTGGCAGTTGCAATCCTTGGACTTCTGGTTTCACAAGCAGTATCTGCCACATCACCATCAGGCTTCGGAGAACACCTGACGGATCAGGAGCTGTCCGAACTCCGTGGTGGATTTGTGGTTCTTGATAACCTGGAGATTGCCATTGGGTTGGAACAGCTGGTTGCCGTGAATGGCCAGACAATGGTGTTGAACCGGCTGACGATACCGAATCTCAATCAGGTCGTGGACGGCGGGCGGATCACGGCTCGGGTGGAACAGGTTATTGCCAATGCCCTACCCGGCGGGAATGATGCAGTGGTAACGCCTCCGGAGGCACCACAGTCATCGGAATCAGTGTCTGGCTCCACCATATCGTTACCCATACGGGTTTCCAGTGAGATGGATGCCGGAAACTGGATGACTATTATCCAGAATCGCCTGGACAGTACGGTTATCCAGAACATGCAACAATTAAACATCGAGCTCAACAATCTGGGCTCCGCTTATCGCTTTCCTCAGGGTGTCCGGGACTCCCTTCCCATTCTGCCCTGAGCCTGTAATTAAAGGCTCAGGGGCAATTTGATTGTGATCTCGGTGCTGGGTGCGCTGTCTGTTACACCCACGCCAACGGATAAGGAAAGGCTGGTATTGGGAGTCAGTCGCTGTGACAAACCAAACGATAGCGTGCCGACCTGAATTCGATCAAAGGTCGCATCGAACAGGTCATTGCCCTGTTCGATGGAGGTCTTCTGGATAATGGAATGGTCGTAACTCAGACTGAACGACGTGCGCTCATTGAACGCAAAGCCCATCCCAAAACCGAATCGGATGACATCACCCGGGTCGATCTTACCGCCATTTTCGGGGCCCTCATCTTCCTCCTGCGTCCAGACATAGCTGAGATTGGCGAACAGGACTGCCGGGTCCGAGGGGTAGATGAAGGACAATCCCGGTTCATAAGCCCAGTACCCTGATCCGGTTGGCCTTTCGGCAAGTTCAACGCCGATCGGGTTTCCTTGGCTGTCAAAGACAGTCTGGCGCTCTACATCATAGGGACCATCGCCGGTTGGCGCTTTCACACGCAATACACCGATTACATACGGCCAGCCCTCCAGTCCGTCGTTAAGTTGATACCTCAGAGAAAGCTCGACGTCGCCGAGACCTTCGCCACTGGATTCACGGAGAGTGTCCACCGGAGTGCCCTGGAAGGCCTCGCGCTCCCTCAAATCTTCCTCGATCTCCAGGTATGGGACGCGAACGGACGCTTCGAAACGGCTGGTGAAGCCATATTTCAAAGAGACCGCGCTCACCAGCACATCGCGTTGTATTTCTGAAATATTGATCAGTCCAACCAGCAACGCAGGGATAACCGTATACCCCTCCACGGCAACCCGGGTTGAATTGCTGTGTGCATAGGAAAACGACGGCTCTATGGTGAATCGGCCGGGGCGAGTGACAATGCCCCGGTCTGCCGTGATTGAGGCAATGTCGGTGGCTGAGTCCCGGGATTGTTCCTGTTGCAGACTATCCCGGACTGCCGCCTCCCGTTCCTCCGGATCCGGAGGTTCCGCATGCAGGACAGAGGACAGCACCGTGATGCAGGAGATCAGTGCCAGTTGTTTCATTGTCATTCTCCCGTTCTGTAATCGATGCCTGAAGTGCCGGGCTTTGATGGACGTATCCTGTGTCGCTCCATGAGTCGGTACATCGATACCCTGGAAATCCTCAGAAGTCGGGCGGCCTCGGAAATATTGTGATTGGTTATTGCCAGACTGACAGAGATTGCGTGCTGATCGGCCCTGGATCTGACGGCCTCAAGACTGAGTTCGTCCTGATAATGGGTGAAACTGCCTGGTTGAAGCCCCAGATCGGCAGGTTCAATTTCTGGTTGGCGGGATAAAATGACAGCCTGGTGGACACGGTTCTCGAGTTCCCTGAGATTTCCGGGCCAGGGGTGACCCGCAATTGCCATCAGTGCTTCCCTGGTCATGGAATGAGACTTGCCTGCGAAGCTTTCCAGCAGTCGTTCTACCAAGGTTGGGAGGTCTTCCAGCCTTGCCCGTAACGGCGGCATGGTTACATTCAGGTTGCCCAGGCGATAAAAAACATCACTCCTGAAGAGCCCTTCCCGGACTCTCTGCTCAAGTGGGTGGCTACAAGTGGCAATAATACGGACATCAACGTCAAAGGCTTGCGTCGCTCCAATTCGCTCGATCTTTCCTTCCTGCAGAAATCTGAGCAGGGCCGACTGTTGATCCAGGCCCAGTTCATCCACGCCAATCAACAGCAGCGTGCCTTGATCCGCCAATTCGATACGGCCCTTGCGGGATGTCATGGCATGGGTAAAGGCGCCACGTTCATGACCGAACAGCTCGCTTTGAGTCAACGAGGCCGGCAGGGCAGCACAGTTGACAGTAACCATCGCTTGGAGGGTTCTTGGGGAAAGGTCATGGGCGAAACGAGCGGCTGCTTCACGGCCGGTTCCGCCTTCCCCGCATATCACCAGAGGGTCACTGGCTACGGAAAACTTTCGGAGCAGGCTCCTGGCCTCACTGATACCGGGGGATGAGCCCTCCAGCGCAAATTCCTGGTAGCTACTCGAATGCTCCTTGACCACGGCAGAGCTCAATCGTGTCATGCCCCATATATGGCCAAGGCTGTGCCTGAGTCGCTGCAGGTCTGCAGGTAAGGTGTGGTAGTCCTGGCAGTAGCGCCGGATCAGGCTGCGGACTTCCGGTTTATCCAGTTGTCCCGGCGTGACCAATGCCAACCAGCCAGGGAGCATCAGTTTTTCCAGCCACTGTTCGACTGTCTCCAGTTTTGCAGTTTCTTCTCCCAGGTCGCATACACCGATTGACCTTCGAGTGACATCAGGCTTCAGAGCGAGTGGAGTGTCAGCCATGTTGAGCTGCCTGACTTGCCAGTCAGGCAGGAACTGCGCCATCACTGTTTCGTGTCTGGGATCCGCCGACAGCCAGACTAGCGGTCGTTTGTGCTCCATAATCTTTGCTCCCGCAAAGAGGGTGAACAAGCGACTTCTCGTAAGGCAGGGATGGTATTGGAACTGCTATAGTCGATCACGACCCTGTGACCTGCCGGGGATAATGGCAGAAAGCATCCCTGGTATTTAACAAGCATGCATTGCGCCAGATTGATCGGGAGCTGAGTAAAAACAGGTGGCTACAATAGGTGTCTGGAAAATCATTTACGACGTGCGTAAACAATGTCGACATTGCAGGTCAGGGGCGGAGTAACTTTATGTTCCCGGATCAGTGGACAGTATTTGTCATCCTCGGATCGACACTGGGCCTGTTCATCTGGAACCGACTCAGGTTCGACGTCGTCGCCATGCTGGCCCTGCTGGCGGTGGCCGTAGCTGGTCTGGTACCCGCCGATGAGCTGTTTGCCGGTTTTGGCCATCCGGCGGTGATCACGGTTGCGGCGGTGCTGGTGATCAGCCAGGGACTGGTGAATGGCGGAGTCGTGGATGCCGTTGCCCGGCTGCTGGCCCGAGTTGGACGCAACGCGGTTCTTCAGGTGGTGACGCTGACTCTCGTTGTCGCCCTGTGCTCCGGTTTCATCAACAACGTTGGTGCTCTGGCGCTGTTGATGCCGGTAGCGGTCTGGATGTCCCGGCAGGCCGGGCGCTCGCCTTCCCTGTTACTGATGCCGCTGGCGTTCGGCTCCCTGCTGGGCGGCACCATGACCCTGATCGGTACTCCGCCGAACATCATTATTGCCAGTTACCGGGAAGCCGGCTCCTTCGGGCTGTTCGACTTCGCTCCGGTGGGCCTCGCCATCACCGCGGCGGGTATCCTGTTCATTGGTCTGGTTGGCTGGCGACTGACGCCGAGGCGCGATGACCCTGCCGAGGGCGACAAACTGTTCAGTGTCGGTGATTATGTGACCGAGCTGCAGGTTCCGGAAGGGTCCGACTATGCCGGCAGTACCTTGCACAATCTGCTGACCACCGGAGATTCCGAGAAAAGCCTCGTGGTCCTGGCGCTGATCCGGGGCGACAAGACTTCACCCGCACCCTCGACCTTTACCGTGCTCCGGGAGCAGGATGTGTTGCTGGTGGAGGCGGATACCGACAGTCTGCAGGAATTTCTGGATCATACCGGTCTGATACTGCCCCATACGGTCTCAGAGGAAGATGAAGAGGAGGGCGAAGGCACGCGGGATGCCGAGAAGCAGCTCGCTACCGGCGATGTGCAACTGGTCGAGGCGGTGATCAGCCCTTCGTCCCGGTTGATCGGACGCACGGCAAACCGCCTGAACCTGCGTGAGCGTTACGGCCTGAATATTGTCGCGGTGGCACGCCAGGGCCATCGGTTGAAGCAGCGCCTGGCGGATATACGGCTGCGCTCCGGCGATATCCTTCTGGTCCAGGGTTTTGAAGACAGCCTGACCGGCGCCCTGAAGACCCTGGGATGCCTGCCGCTGGCGGAGCGTGGGCTGACACTCGGGCGGGAGAAGAATCTGGTGCTGGCCGGTTCTCTGTTCGCCGCCGCCATCCTCGCCATTATTACCGGATGGTTGACGCCCCCGGTGGCGCTGGTGGCCTGTGCCGTTGCCATGGTACTTGCACGTCTGCTGGATGCCGCGGAAGCATACCGTGCCATCGACTGGTCGGTGATTGTCCTGCTGGCGGCGATGATTCCGGTGGGTCGGGCCCTGGAAACCACCGGAGGGGCGGAGGTCATCGCCACGCAGATACTGGCGATAGCCCAGGGACAGGCGCCCTGGATGGTGCTGACCATCATCCTGGTGGGCTCCATGCTGCTGTCCAATGTGGTCAACAATGCCGCTGCGGCGATCCTGGTGGCGCCCATTGCATTGGGTATCGCGGCACAATTGGGGCTGGCCTCCGATGCCACACTGATGGCGGTGGCAATCGGGGCCTCCTGTGCCTTCCTGACCCCCATCGGCCACCAGTCCAACGCCCTGGTGATGGAACCCGGAGGTTATCGCTTCGGAGACTACTGGCGCCTCGGCCTGCCTCTATCGGTGATCGTGACCGCCGTTGCGGTGCCGGCGATTCTCTGGGTCTGGGGCTAGGTCATCTGACGCGGGTCGGGTGGGCGTATTCACTGAGGGTAAACGGCGGCTTTTGCCACCGCTGGTTTCATGTCTGTTATCCTTTTCCAAAGCATTTTCCCGGGGATTCGAACCCATGCAATCTGACGATGTAAAAGCCGACCTCCTGGCAGAGCTGGAGCAGGCCCGTGTCCGAACCGAGCGCCTTATCTGCACCTTGCCCGAAGATAAACTTGATGTGCCGTATCACCCCGGCGTTAATCCGCCGCTCTGGGAGATGGGCCACTCCGCGTTTTTCTACGAGGTCTTCGTGTTCAATCTGCTGGATGGCACCCCCAGCTACGATCCGGCCATGGACGACCTGTGGGATTCCTTTCATGTCGAACATCGCGACCGCTGGCGGTCCGACCTGTTCCCGGGCCGGGACAAGACACTCGCCTACTTCCGCACCATCTATGACCGGATGGCCGAACGCATCCACAGTAAGCCGCTGACGGACGAGGACCTGTACCTTTACCGGTATGCGATCTTTCACCAGAACATGCACATCGAATCGCTGATCTGGTGTCGGCAAACGGTGGCTTATCCGGCGCCACCGGATTACGTCGGCGATCGCCCCGCCCCGTCAGAGGCGGTCTCGGGTGACGCCGAGGTGCCTGCCGGTCGCTGGCTCATAGGCATGCCGGGAACATCCGAGGACTACGCTCGCGAGGATTTCGCTTTTGATAACGAGAAGCCGCGCTTTGAATTGGAACTGGATGCCTTCCGGATCAGCCGGACACTCGTCAGCAATCGGGAATTTCAGGCCTTTGTGGACGATGGTGGCTACCAGCGTCGCGAGCTCTGGTCCTTCGGCGGCCGCAAATGGCTGGATACAGAGCAGGATTTAAGCCTGGTGCACGGTCTGGATGAACCGCTGATGCGTGCCCCCAGGCATCCGCTGTACTGGCGCTGGCATGGAAACCGGTGGCAGGAGCGACTGTTCGACCGCTGGCAGCCGTTGAATCCGGATGCACCGGTGACCCATGTAACCTACTGGGAGGCCGAAGCCTGGTGCAACTGGGCGGGACGTCGTCTGCCGACGGAATATGAGTGGGAGGTGGCGGCGCTGGCCAACCGGTCGGGGGAGGCCTTCCGACGGTTCCCCTGGGGTAACGAGGCGCCGACTCTGCAGCATGCTGATATGGATGGGCGCAATCAGGCACGGAACCCGGTCTGGGACTATCCGGCGGGCGAAAGCCCGTTTGGCTGCCGGCAGATGATCGGTTCGGTGTGGGAGTGGACCAGCAACCAGTTCCTGCCCTACGACGGCTTCAAGGTCGACATGTACCCGTTCATGTCGACCCTGCAGTTCGGCGACCACAAGGTGACCAAGGGCGGCAGCTGTGCCACCTCATCCAATCTGATCCGCGGCACCTATCGGCAGGCTTATCTGCCTCTGCGCAACGATGTCTATACCGGGTTCCGGACCTGTGCGCTCTGATCGCCGGACTCATCCATGAGGTGGCTCGCCAGGGCCACCCCGGTCTCACTCATGGTCAGGTAGGCTTCATTGGCTCCTGCTTCACGGATTTTTCTGGCTTCGTCGGCAAACATGGTGTGCGCGACGATGTAGCCGGTAAATCCGAGTTTCCGCAGCATGCGCGCGGCGATGAGTTTGCCCTCGATATCGCTCATGGCGAGCACAACCGATTGCAGTGAGGGCATGTGCAGGCCCTCCCAGAACGTGGTGTCCTCGGCGTCGGCAAAGACCACGTTACGGCCCTCTTTCTGGTGCTTTTCGGTTTTCGCCGGATCCGAGTCCAGCCCCATGATCCGTGATTCGTGGGGCTGTAACCAGTCATAGGCGGCGGTTCCGGTGCGCCCCATGCCCATTACCAGCACCCGGGTGTCCCCCAGGGAAATTGGCTGCTCGTCCGGGTGTCTTTTCCGGCTCTCGAACCGCACGATGCGATGACTGATCTTCTCGTAGATGCTGTGTGCAAACCGGTTAGCGGGAGCCGAGACAAGGAAGGACAGGGAGACCGTGATGGCCAGAGGGACCAACCATTCGGGCAGGGCGACACTGGCGACAATCAGGCCGAATTCACTGTAGTTGGTCAGTGACAGAGAGGTGAGGAAACTGCTCCTTGCCCGCAAACGGAATGCCAGCAGCAGAAAATAGAACAGAACCCCTTTCAGAGGCAGAACAAGACCTGCCACCAAAGCGAAGATCAGAGCCTGCTGGTCTGGCAGGCCGCCAATGCCGATCTGCAGGAAAAATCCGACCAGAAAGACTTCCTTGACGCTCCAGAGGGATTTGGCCAGCTCTTGCGAGCGCGGATGATTGGCCAGCATGGCGCCGAAGATCAGCGCACCCAGCTCGGAACTCATGCCTACGGCCTCAAAGCCCAGCCCCCCGAGAACCAATGCCAGCAACAGGCCGAGCAGGACCAGCAGCTCATCATGCCCACTGGCATCCAGCAGCCGGTAAAGCAGCGGCCGGAGAAGGGGCAGGCCGAAAATCATCAGGGCCCACTGCGACGGGGTCTTGCCGGCGGCAAGGCTCATGACCACCAGGGCAATCAGGTCCTGCATGATCAGGATGCCGATGGCGACCCGGCCATGGAAAGCCCTGAGCTCCCGTTTGCTCTCGAGGACCTTGGCCGCGAGCACGGTGCTGGAAAACGACAGGGCAATGGCCAGCATGACGGCCGTCGTCCAGTCCAGTTCCAACAGCCAGTAGAGGGGTGGTGCAAAGACCACGCAGGTAATGGCGAAATGCAGCAGGCTGCCCCCGATCACCTCCGGAGAGACAATCGAGCGCAGCTTGAGCTTGAGGCCGACTGTGAACAACAGCAAGAGCACACCCAGGTGGGCAATGTGCCCCAGGGCGTCCGTGGCCTCGATGGTCAGGCCGGTGACGGACGAGAGCCCGGCCAGAACAAACCCGGCAGCGAGATAACCTACCAGTGGCGGTAACCCGACCGTTTTGACCAGCAGGCCCAGCACGAAGGCAAAGGATATCCAGACTGCTTCAGGCATTTAGTGTGCTCTCTTCGGACCGCCGGGAGATCAGGCCTGCTCGCGGGCAATCGCCCGATAGGCGATGTCCTTGCGGTAGAACACACCATCCCACTGAATCTTGCCAGCCAGTTCGTAGGCCCGTTTCTGGGCCTCGGTGACGGTGTTGCCCAGAGCAGTGGCGCACAGCACGCGGCCACCGCTGGTGACGACCTGATCGCCATCGAGCCGGGTACCGGCGTGGAACACTTTCTCGCCCTCGACTTCCGTTTCCGGCAGGCCGGAAATGACGTCACCCTTGTTGTAGCTGCCCGGGTAGCCTCCGGCTGCCAGTACGATGCCCACGGAGGCGCGGTCGTCCCACTCGGATTTGCACTGGTCCAGCCTGCCGTCGACGGCTGCCTGACACAGTTCCACCAGGTCGGACTTCATGCGCAGCATGATCGGCTGGGTTTCCGGATCACCGAAACGACAGTTGAATTCGATCACCTTGGGGGCGCCGTCGGCATCAATCATCAGGCCGGCGTACAGGAAGCCCTTGTAGGGATAGCCTTCGGCAGCCATACCTTTCACGGTGGGATAGATCACCTCATCCATGATGCGCTGGTGCACATCGGCAGTAACCACCGGTGCCGGGGAATAGGCGCCCATGCCACCGGTGTTGGGGCCGGTGTCACCGTCACCGACGCGCTTGTGATCCTGGGAGGTGGCCATGGGCAGCACGTGCTCGCCATCCACCATCACGATAAAGGAGGCTTCCTCGCCCTCCAGGAATTCCTCGATGACCACCCGGCTGCCGGCGTCGCCGAAGGCATTTCCGGCCAGCATGTCGCGGATGGCGTCCTCTGCTTCCTCGAGGGTCATGGCGACAATCACGCCTTTGCCGGCGGCCAGGCCGTCAGCCTTGACCACAATCGGAGCGCCCTGTGCACGCACATAGGCCAGGGCTTCGTCGACATCGGTAAAGTTGGCGTAGGCGGCGGTGGGAATTTCCTGGCGCGCCAGGAAATCCTTGGTAAAGGCCTTCGAGCCTTCCAGCTGGGCGGCACCGGCACTGGGACCGAAGATGCGAAGGCCGTGCTCTTCGAACCTGTCCACCACGCCGGCCACCAGTGGGGCCTCAGGGCCGACGATGGTCAGGCCGACGTTATTGTCGGCGGCAAAGTTGGCCAGGCCCTCAAGATCCATCACGTCGATATCGATGTTTTCCAGGCCCGGCTCCCGGGCCGTGCCGGCGTTGCCCGGCGCCACGAAGACCTTGTCCGCATCCGGAGACTGGGCGGCTTTCCAGGCCAGGGCATGCTCGCGTCCGCCACTGCCGATTACCAGAATGTTCATGAGCTTGTACCTTTTTAAAGTCGGGGTCAGAAGAAGACTTTCTTCAGACCCCAATTTCACCGCATCGCCGGGGTCTGATGAAAGCTTTCATCTGACCCCATCTTCGAATTATTCCCCGGGGTCAGAAGAAGGCGTTCTTCAGACCCCAGCAGCAACCGTCAGTGCCGGAAATGCCGCATGCCAGTAAACACCATGGCAATGCCATGCTCGTTGGCGGCATCAATCACTTCCTGGTCACGCATGGAGCCGCCGGGCTGGATCACGGCGGTGATGCCGGCAGCCGCTGCGGCGTCGATGCCGTCACGGAACGGGAAAAATGCGTCCGAGGACATCACCGAGCCCTTCACCTCAAGGCCTTCATCTGCGGCCTTGATACCGGCGATTCTGGCGCTGTAGACCCGGCTCATCTGGCCGGCGCCGATGCCGATGGTACGGCCGGCCTTGGCGTAGACGATGGCGTTGGATTTGACGTACTTGGCTACTTCCCAGGCGAACAGCAGGTCGTTCAGTTCGGCTTCGCTGGGCTGGCGATCGGTCACTACTTTCACATCTTCCATGGCGACCATGCCCAGGTCGCGGTCCTGTACCAGCAGGCCGCCGGTCACCCGCTTGTAGTCGAGCGCTTTGGCACGCTCGCTGTCAAACTCGCCGCAGGCCAGCAGGCGCACGTTCTTCTTCGCGGCAACGATCTCCACGGCTTCCGGAGCCACGGTCGGCGCAATGATCACTTCCACGAACTGGCGATCAATAATGGCCCTGGCAGTTTCGGCGTCCAACTCACGGTTGAAGGCAATGATGCCACCGAAGGCGGAGGTGGGATCGGTGGCAAAGGCCAGGTCGTAGGCCTGGCGGATGTCGGCGCCGATGGCAACACCGCAGGGGTTGGCGTGCTTGACGATCACGCAAGCCGGATCGGCGAAGGGCTTCACGCATTCCAGGGCGGCGTCGGTGTCGGCCACGTTGTTGAAGGACAGCTCCTTGCCCTGCAGCTGCTCGGCGGTTGCCACGCAAGCTTCCTTCGGGTTGCGCTCGGCGTAGAAGGCGGCGCGCTGGTGCGGGTTCTCGCCGTAGCGCATGTCCTGAACCTTCACGAACTGGGCGTTGAAGGTGCGGGGGAAATCGGCGTTGTCGTTGTCCGGGGTACGGCCGCCCAGGTAGTTGGCGATCGCGCCATCGTAGCCGGCGGTGTGTTCGAAGGCCTTCACAGCCAGGTCGAAGCGGGTGCTGTAGCTCAACTCGCCGTCATTGTCATCCAGCTCGTTCAGGATCCGGCGGTAATCGGAGGCATTGACCACGATGGCGACATCGTTGTGGTTCTTGGCCGCGGCGCGAACCATGGTGGGACCACCGATGTCGATGTTCTCAATGGCGGTGGCCAGATCGCAATCCGGTTTGGCCACGGTGTCTTCGAACGGGTAGAGGTTTACCACCACCATATCGATCGGGTTGATGCCGTGCTCGGACATGACAGCATCGTCAGTGCCCCGGCGGCCCAGGATGCCGCCGTGGATTTTCGGGTGCAGGGTCTTGACCCGTCCATCCATCATTTCCGGGAAACCGGTGTAGTCGGACACTTCGGTGACCGGAACATTGTTTTCCTGGAGCAGGCGGAAGGTGCCGCCAGTGGAGAGCAGTTCAATGCCTCGGTCGGTCAGGGCACGGCCGAAATCGACAATGCCGGTTTTATCACTCACGCTGATGAGCGCGCGACGGACGGGGGTGTTAGCCTGGTTTGCCATGGGTCACTTTCTTCGCTGGTCAGATAAGCCGGATGACGTTGCGAGGTTGCAACGACCTCGTTGTAACGAACAAGGGCCTCGCGAACGTGATCCGGGAGGCCCTTTTGGGGTCAGGTCAGATTATAGCAGACCGTATTGCTTGAGCTTCTTGCGCAGGGTGCCGCGATTCAGTCCCAGCATGGTGGATGCCTTGGTCTGGTTGTTGCGGGTGTATTTCATCACCTGCTCCAGCAGCGGGGCTTCCACTTCCGACAGTACCAGTTGGTAGACGTCGGTGACGGGCGCGCCATCCAGTTGCGCAAAATAGTTCTTCAGGGCAACTTCAACGCTGTCACGCAGGGTGACGCTGTTGCCGCTGCTGTTCACCGTTTGCAACTGATGAAGGTCATCGTTGGCCGGGGTGCTCAGGTTGTCGTTTGCCAAAGTCTCAGCGGTCATGCTGCGAATACCTCTCCATTTCGTAAGCCTGCAAAGTACTGTTCGATGCTGTCTTTCTGCTCCAGCGCGTCTTCGATGGCGTTGAAGCGTTTACGGAACTGTCTGCTCTGGTCGTGGGACTGCAGGTACCAGCCCACGTGTTTTCTGGCGATACGCACGCCCATCTTTTCGCCGTAAAAGCTGTGCAGTTCGGCCAGGTGCCCGGTGAGGATCTGCTCTACCTCGTCCAGGGGCGGCTCCGGTAGGTGCTTTCCGGTCTCCAGGTAATGGAGTATTTCCCGGAAGATCCAGGGCCGGCCCTGGGCGCCCCGGCCAATCAGCAGGCCATCGGCGCCGGTGTGGCTGAGCACCTTCAGGGCCTTCTCCGGTGAGGTGATGTCGCCGTTGGCGAACACCGGGATCTGCACCCGGGATTTGACTTCGGCGATGGTGTCGTATTCCGCGTCCCCGTTGTACTTGTCCGCGCGGGTACGACCATGGATGGCCAGGGCCTGAATGCCGGCATCCTGAGCCATCCGGGCAATGACCGCTGCGTTGCGATTGTCCGAGTCCCATCCTGTGCGCATTTTCAGCGTCACCGGAACGTCCACCGCCTTGACGACGGCCTCCAGGATTTCGCGGACCAGTGCCTCATCCTTCATCAGCGCCGAGCCGGCAGCCTTGTTGCATACCTTCTTGGCCGGACAGCCCATATTGATGTCGATGATCTGGGCGCCGAAGCCGGCGTTCTGCCGCGCGGCGTCGGCCAGCATCTGCGGATCACCGCCGGCGATCTGGACCGAGCGTGGCTCCGGCTCGCCCTCATGGTTCAGCCGTGTCCTGGACTTGCGCGTATGCCAGAGCTTGCTGTCCGCTATGACCATTTCCGATACCGCAAGGCCCGCTCCCATCCGTCGGCAGAGTTGCCGGAAGGGGCGGTCGGTCACACCCGCCATGGGTGCAACGATGAGCGGGTTGGGCAAAGTGTACGGCCCGATTTTTGCCGTTGGCAGCATGATCTGAGTCCGTGTCACAGCGGATTGAGCAAGGATCGGAATGGAACGATTGATCAATTAGTGATCGGTCCGGTTCCGAAGGGCGCTAATGATACCGTCGGGGCCCCTTCGATTGAAGGGGCTTGACAGTGAAAAAAGCTGATTATTTTTCGTTCTTTCTGGTTGACTTTTGTTCGTTGTGGTGGCTGCGCAGCCATTCGGCAAGTAAATACTTGCTTACGCGATCAGGGCGAGTACGGACGGAAGACCAGGTTGTAGTTGACCGCATCCCGACCCGGATCCCGGATGCTGATGGCGATGCGTACAGGCGTGTCCGTTGGCATGGCCTCCAGTTCCTGTGCTTCACCGGCCAGATATTCGTCAGGGGTGAACACGCTCTGGGCAACGACGTCGCCATTGAGGTTGGAGAAGGTCAGGGCAATGGCCGGGAAGGGTTGCCCGAAATCCGCCCGGTTGATGATCACGGCATCCACCAGCAGCTGACCCCGGTTCTCGGGGGCGGTACGAACCACCAGCTTGCGGCTCTGGATGGCGTCCACATTGACCAGGGGCTTGAGTTCACAGCCGGCCAGTTCACAGCCTTTTTCATAGAACGGACGCAGCTCGGGAATGGCCGACAGGCGATCGAACTGGAACCAGGTCACCTGGGCCACCAGAACGCCGATCAGGGCAAGTACAATCAGGCTCCAGAGGATGGTTCGGGCCTTGCCGCCGCGACCCTTGTTGACCGAGACAGGTTCGCGCCGGAGATCGCTGAATGGACTGGTCGCCCGCATGGATTCTGCAGTGGGCGCCTCTGTGCGTTCGGGACGGAAGCCGGACTCGACCGGCTCCTCGGCGGAGGTGTCGGTGGCGCTGAAGGCCGGCTCCGGCGCAGGGCGGGAGGCTCTCCGGGGTGGTTCCGGGGCGGGTTCCGGCTCCGGCTCGGGTTCTGCGAACCCTGGCTCGAACTGTTCAGGTTCAGGCGCTTCGGGCTCGGGCTCGCGGGCAGAGAATGTGGAGGTCGTTTCATCCCTGGAGGGTCGCGCCGGAGCGGGCTGTTTCGACTTGCCCGGTTCCCGGGACTCCTCGTCCTCTTCCAGGATCGCCTCGGCCCAGCTTTCGTCCACTTCCTCCGGCTCGGAGTCCGCATCGGCATCCCGGAAGCCAGACTTCTCGTTCTGATTGATGGAAAGGAAGCTGTCGCTGAGTTCGTCGTCCGAGAATGACAGTTTCGAGCCGGCGTAACGGCCTTCCTCGGCATCCTCGTCGGGGTTGTCGGCAAACACGAAGTCTTCTTCGGTGGTCAGCCCGGAGGGCTCGGATTCGCCGGCCGGGGGCGCCGGAGGCTGGGGAGAGGCGGGCAGGACCCGGTGTTCAATGGCGTTGAACACCTCCATGCAATTGCCGCAGCGGACTTTGCCCTTGGCGACGCCAAGCTGTTCATCGGAAACGCGGAAACGGGTATGGCACTTCGGGCACTGTGTCTGCAGGCTGCTCTGGGTCATGCTTCGTTCCTGAAAGCGGCTGTACTACTACGAGTGTCGGAGTTTAGTCGCTATCGTCCGGTTCGTCATCTGTCCTTGCGCCGTCCTGTGAGGCGTATCCACTCTTCGCGCTGCTCGGGCTCGTCCATGATGAACCAGGGCTCGTAGGCCTCCATGACTTCCCGGGCCTGGTTCGACAGGATGCCCGAAAGCACCAGGTCGCCGCCGCGGCGGGTCAGGGCGGCCAGGTGGGGTGCCAGACCGATCAGTGGCTGGGCCAGGATGTTGGCCAGCATGACGTCGCAGCGGGTGTCCGGTTCGTCTTCCGGCAGGTAAAGGTCCAGTCTGGCTTCTTCAACGCCGTTGCGCCGGGCATTCTCACGGCTGGCTTCCAGGGCCTGGGGGTCGGTGTCGACACCAATGACGTGATCGGCGCCCAGCAGCAGTGCCGCCAGGCCCAGGATGCCGGAGCCGCAACCATAATCGATGACCTGCTTGTCCTGCATGTCCTGGCCGTCCAGCCATTCCAGGCAGAGCGCGGTGGTGGGGTGCGTGCCGGTGCCGAAAGCCAGGCCCGGGTCGAGCATCAGGTTGGCTGCTTCCGGGTCCGGCGCATCATGCCAGCTGGGTACAATCCAGAGCCGCTCGCCGAATTTCAGGGGCTGGAAGTCATCCATCCAGGCCCGCTCCCAGTCCTTGTCTTCCACCAGTGTGACCTCGATCTCCGGCAGGGACTGTTGGGTCTGCTGGTGCCAGGCATCGCGGACGTCTGCACACAGCTGGTCAATGTCACGGTTGGACTGGAACAGGCCAGTCACCATGGTCTGGCTCCACAGGGGGGTGGTGCCGGGATCCGGCTCGTACAGGGGCTGGTCGGCGGCGTCTTCCATGGAGACGGCGTCAGCGCCCATCTCCATGAGCAGATCCTCCAGCTGATCCGCATTGTCCGGATCAGCCGGGATCTGGAGTTGTATCCAGGGCATGGTTATTCCCGCATCAGTTTTTCCAGGTAGTGAATGGTGAAGTCTACCTGTTTGAAGCCGCCATCGCGTACCAGTCTCCGATGCAGGGGCTGGTTGGTCTTGATGCCCTCGACCACCATCTCGTCCAGCGCGTTCTTCATACGCCGGCGAGCGATCTCGCGATCATCGCCCCAGGTAATGAGCTTGGCCACGAGCGAATCGTAGTACGGCGGTACGGTGTAGCCGCTGTACAGGTGGGAGTCGACGCGGATGCCGTTGCCGCCGGGCGCGTGATAGTGCTTGACCTTGCCCGGGCTGGGCACGAAGGTCTTCGGGTCCTCGGCGTTGATCCGGCATTCGATGGCATGGCCCTGGATGTGGATCTCATCCTGGCTGTACTGCAGTGGCAGTCCGCTGGCAATGCGCAGCTGCTCGCGCACGATGTCCACGCCGGTAACCATCTCGGAGACCGGGTGTTCCACCTGGACCCGGGTGTTCATCTCGATGAAGTAGAACTCGCCGTCCTGGTACAGGAACTCGAAGGTGCCGGCGCCCACGTAGCCGATTTCCTTGCAGGCATCGACACAGGCTTTCAGGGTTCTTTCCCGGGATTCGGCATTGACGTTCGGTGCCGGCGCTTCCTCGATCACCTTCTGGTTGCGACGCTGCATGGAGCAGTCGCGGTCGCCCAGGTGGATGACGTTGCCGTGCATGTCTGCCAGCACCTGTACTTCCACGTGGCGCGGGGCTTCCAGGAATTTTTCCAGGTACACGGTGGGGTCGCCGAAGGCGTTCTTGGCTTCGGTCTGGGTAATCTGGATCGCCTTGAGCAGGGCGGCTTCAGAGTGCACCACCTGCATACCGCGACCACCACCGCCGGATGCAGCTTTGATCATCACCGGGTAGCCGATCTTCCGGGCAATCTGGAGGGTGCGCTCGTCGTCATCGGTGAGCGGGCCGTCGGAGCCGGGCACGGTCGGTACGCCGGCCTTTTTCATGGCCTCGATGGCGGAGACCTTGTTGCCCATCAGACGGATGGTTTCCGCCTTCGGACCGATGAACCGGAAGCCGCTCTTCTCAACCTGTTCGGCGAAGTCGGCATTTTCCGCCAGGAAGCCGTAACCGGGGTGGATGCCCACCGAGTCGGTCACTTCCGCCGCACTGATGATGGCGGGGATGTTCAGGTAGCTGTCGGTTGCGCTGTTCGGGCCGATGCACACGGATTCGTCGGCAAGACGAACGTGCATCAGTTCCCGGTCCACCTGAGAGTGTACGGCAACGGTGTTGATGCCCAGCTCCTTGCAGGCACGCAGGATGCGCAGCGCGATTTCACCGCGGTTTGCGATCAGAACTTTTTCTAACATGGCCATGAGTAACAATCACCCAGTTCAGGAAATGACGACCAGGGGCTGGTCAAACTCCACCGGCTGGCCATTCTCGACCAGGATTTCAGTTACAGTTCCGGCCTTGTCAGCCTCGATCTGGTTCATCATCTTCATCGCCTCGACGATGCAGATCACGTCACCGACGTTGACGGTCTGGCCAACTTCCACGAACGCCTGGGCGGTGGGTGACGGCGCCCGGTAGAAAGTGCCGACCATCGGGGAGTTCACGGTATGGCCGGACGGAGCTGCCGGGGCTGCGGGCTCTTCTGCAGCGGGAGCTGGGGCAGGCGCGGGGGCTGCTGCCTGGGGTGCCGGTGCGGGCATATGGCTCACGTAGTGGGTGCCGGCGGCCTGCTCGCGACGGCGGGAGATGCGGACAGAATCGTCGCCTTCCTGGATTTCCAGTTCCTCGACGTCGGATTCCTCCAGGAGCTCAATGAGTTTCTTGATCTTGCGAATATCCATAGTTAATCCAGTCCCGTTGTGTCTGATCTATCGGTGAATTCGTTGCAGGGCTGCCTGCAGGGCGAGGTCGTACCCCTGGCTGCCCAACCCGCAGATAACGCCAATGGCGATATCGGAAAAATAGGAGTGATGGCGGAATGGCTCCCGCGCATGCACGTTGGAAAGATGCACTTCGATAAAGGGGATCCCGGAAGCCAGCACGGCATCCCGGAGGGCGATGCTGGTGTGGGTGAAGGCAGCAGGATTGATGATGAGGAAATCCACCCCTTCGGCCCGTGCTTCATGGACCCGCTCGATCAGTTCGTACTCGGCGTTGGACTGAAGGTGGAGCAGGTGGTGGCCCTTTTCGGCCGCTTTCGCCTTCAACCGGTCATCGATGTCCTTCAGGGTCTCGTAGCCGTACACCTCGGGCTCACGGGTGCCGAGCATGTTGAGGTTGGGGCCATGGAGCACGAGAATGGTGGACATGATTACGCCTGCCTTGCTGTCTTTTTAACAGGATCGCCGAAAATCACGGCATTTTCCCACAATGGTGCGTGCTTGTTTCCCTCAGATCAACACTTTTTGACAATCTTCCGTGTTGGCCATTGGTCGTAAAAAGACAGCACTGGCAATCGAAACGGGATCTTTCCGCTGATGACAATCATTGTCGGCAAGGACAGGGCCGACTTCCATACGACGTTGGTTTCATAGCTGAAGGTAGGGGCAGCGGGCCGGTCTGACCCGCTGAGGGTGCGGGTCAGGGGGTGTCTGCGCTGACGCAGTTACGACCGGCTTTCTTGGAGGCATACAGCGCCCGGTCGGCCCGGTCGCACAGTTCCTGCGCGGTTTGCCCCGGCTGCAGGGTGGCGACGCCGCAGCTGAAGGTGACATTGAACTCGCGGTCTCCTGCGCGCTGGCGCAGTTCCGAGAATCGCTCCCGGATTTCGTTGAGCACATTGCGGGCATCACTGGGCCGGGTGTCCGGCAGGATGATGGCAAACTCCTCGCCGCCGTAACGGCCGACATGGTCGGTCTTGCGCAGCCGCTGTTTCAGGAACATGGACAGGCTGCGCAGGACCCGGTCGCCGATGGGGTGGCCGAAGGTGTCGTTCACTTTCTTGAAGTAGTCAATATCGATCATCGCGAAGGACAGGGACTGGTCCTTCTGCCGCGCCTTGGCGATTTCCTGGTCCAGCAGGTGCAGGGTATGGGTGTGGTTGTAAAGCCCCGTCAGGCTGTCGCGGATCATCAGCGCCAGCAGCGAACGGGCCCGCCGGCCCCGGTTGTGGATGGTGGCGATCAGGTGCTTGGGGTCAATGGGCTTGGTCAGGAAGTCGTCTCCGCCCAGGCTCATGGCGTGGAGCTGTTTGCTGACGTCTTCCTCGGCCGAGAGGTAGATGATGGGCACGCTGTGGAAGCGGTCCTGCTGACGGATGACACGGGCGATCTCCATACCGGTGCAGCCGGGCATGTACATGTCGAGGATGATGATTTCCGGGGAGAATTCGTCCAGGGCATGGATGATCTGCATCGGGTCGGTAATGATGTGGGCGGTCATGCCGGCCCGTTTCAGCACCGTTTCCATGTACTTGGCCTGGGCCCGGGAATCATCCAGCACGAGGACACGGTAAGGCTCGACAGTATTGCCGTGGGTATAGGTCTCGATCTTCTCGATCAGCTGGCCCGGATCGACGGCCGGGTAGAAGAATTCCTCGCCCCCGCAGCGTGAGGCCCGGAGACGGGTTTCGATGGAGCCGTCCTCGTCACTCACGAAAATGACCGGGATCGGTGTTTCGTGGCGCTCCTGCAGATGCTCGATGATGCCGATGCCGGCATTCGGGCTGCCACCGAAACTCACATCCATCAGGATGGTTTCCGGTTTGCTCAGGGCGCAGGCTTCCATCAAGGCATCCGCACTGGCAAAGGCCGAGGCCCGGAAGCCAAAGAATTCCAGCTGGCGGATCAGGCGGGCGGCCATCTCTTCGTTCTCCAGCGCGACGTAAATCGGAGTCCGCCGGTATTGCAGGGGGGCGTCAGTCTTGTCCTTGTCGGTGCGGCGCAGGGTGCTCTGGCACAGCTGTTCCATGGCATCCTGGAGTTGCGGCCAAAGCTCCTCGTTGGGGGTGCTTTCTGCGGGCCAGCGGGCCATGAGGTCAAGCGCTTTCTGGCCGGCTTGCGCGTGCCCGTCCATCTCGAAATGTTGGGCGTAGCGCACCAGCTTGTCGGTGGCGCTGATCAGTTCGGCGCGATGGGAGGCTGCCAGGCCGTGGTCGGAATGGATCTTCTGCCAGGTATCCAGGACAACCCGTGCCTGGGTGGTTACACGTCGGGCAAAGTGTTGTCTGAGTTTTTCTTTCTGGCTTTCGTCGTTCATGTTACTCCGGCCCATCCCTCACATGATGTCCGCCTGGTCCGGCGGGGACGTTTTTTAACCTTGTTGATTTTACAGAGTCTATAGTGTTTGAAGTGCTCGGCGTAGGTGGCTTAATGTAAATGTTTGTCAACTCTGGGCGCAGGTCACAGTTGCTTGGTTCGCTGGCGCAGAGTTCGGGGTGTCCGGTACTCTGCAAGCTGTGTATCGATGGCGCCATGGGGTACCATTTGGGTCGTCCATTCGCTGCTGACCAACAACCGCAAGGGGATTAGGAGTCTTATGCCAGGCAAATTCAGACAGTTCTTCAGGGATCGGAAAGAGGACGTTCAGGATTACGCCGGAGGCAGCGGCGTTATCGGCCGGTTCATCCTCGCGGTGCTGGTGATCTACCTGCTGGCGGCCATTGTCGTCGGTATCTACTGGAGTGGTGAGCCTGACACCTTCTCCGTGCGCGAGAACACCCGGACAGTGGCCAACACCATGGAGCGTGAGCCGGTTACCGGTTTCGCCACCACAACCACCATGATCCGGATTGCCGAAACCCTTCTGGACAAACCCGGCGGTTACATCTCCAACGATATTTTCCCTCCGGGATTATGGCTGGATAACATTGCCAACTGGGAATTTGGTGTGCTGGTCCAGCTCCGGGACCTGTCCCGGGCCATGCGCCGGGACATTGCCCGTTCCCAGAGCCAGTCCTCCGAGGATCCCGATCTGGTTATCGCCGAACCCCAGTTCCACTTTGACAGCCAGAGCTGGGCCATCCCGTCCACTGAATCGGAATACCGTCGCGGGATCAGCGCGCTCAAGCGTTACCTGAACCGCCTGTCTGCCCCGGAGCAGGCCGACGCCCAGTTCTTCGCCCGGGCCGACAACCTGAACAGCTGGCTGGCGGATCTGGAGACCCGGCTGGGTAGCCTGTCCCGGAACCTGGGGGAAAGCGTTGGCAAGGCCTCCGTTTCTGATGCGGTAGCCAACGTGGATAGCGACAACCCGCTTGCTGAAGAAACCGGGGGTAGCGAAGTGCAGACACCCTGGACTGAAATCGATGATGTGTTCTACGAGGCCCGCGGCAGCGCCTGGGCGTTATTGCACATCTTCCGCGCCATTGAAGTGGATTTTCGCAAGGTGTTGCAGGACAAGAACGCCATGGCCAGCGTGAAGCAGATCATCATCGAGCTGGAGGGCACCCAGGGCCAGATGTGGAGCCCGGTGATCCTGAACGGCAGCGGCTTCGGCGTGCTGGCCAACCACTCCCTGACCATGGCCGCCTACCTGTCCCGCGCCAATGCGGCGATCAGCGATATGCGGGATCTGTTGTCACGGGGCTGAGGCAGTCCCGTTTTCGAGCACAAAAAAACCGGGTTCCAGGACCCGGTTTTTTTGCATCTGAAGCGTGTAGCCGATCAGCCCTTGTAGGCGTTGATGGCGTCTTCGATGGCTTTCTTGGCGGCTTCGGCGTTGTCCCAGCCCTGCACCTTGACCCACTTGCCCGGCTCGAGAGTCTTGTAGTTCTCGAAGAAGTGCTTGATCTGGTCACGCAGCAGTTCGGGCAGGTCAGTGATTTCCTTGACGTCGTGGTAGGTGGTGGTCAGCTTGTCGTGGGGCACGGCAACCAGCTTGGCATCGCCACCGGCTTCGTCTTCCATGTTCAGAACGCCGACCGGGCGGGCACGGATGACGGAGCCCGGTTGTACCGGGTACGGGGTGACCACGAGTACGTCCAGGGGGTCGCCGTCTTCAGCCAGGGTATGGGGGATGAAGCCGTAGTTGGCCGGGTAGAACATCGGGGTGGCCATGAAACGGTCTACCAGCAGGGCGCCCATGTCTTTGTCCAGTTCGTACTTGACCGGGGAGCTGTTGGCCGGAATCTCGATGGCAACGTAGATGTCTTCAGGCGGGTTTTTGCCTGCGGGGATGTTGTCGAATTGCATGTGCGATCCTTCCTGATACGTTGAGGTACGTTTAACTGCGGCTAAAAAGTGGGCGCAATTATACGGGAGTCTCTTGCAGTTCGAAACTAAACCTTGGTCGGCGTGATTGTTGGTGCTGGATTCGTTCTGGCTTGGGAGCAAGCGGCAATCTGACAAGGCCTCCCGAAAAACGCCCGTGAATACGTCCCTGTAGGGCTCGGTCGCGCCATCCCTGGCGCTCCACGTTTTCGGAAGGTCTTGCCAGCTAGCCGCCCGAACATTCGCGGTATGCCGATGAAGCTATTCTGAAAAAGCTTTGTTATGAACGTGGTCGGAGGTTAGCACCTGTGTTGAGGGGGCCGTGTCAGTGACTGTTCCAAAACTGTTGAGGGCCAGGGACGGCCCGAAACAAGCGCACATGGACGTGCTCGTAGCGTGTTTTGGAACAGTCACTGACACGGCCCCTTCCCCCAAACCAGAAGGCTACAACTTGATCTGCTTGGCGATAAGCTCCTTCATGATCTCCGTCGTGCCGCCGCCAATGGAAAGGATCTTGGCGTCCCGGTAAAGGCGCTCCACCACTGACTCCCGCATGTAACCCATGCCGCCGAACAACTGCACCGCCTCCCGGGTGACTTTCTCGCAGACGTCCACGGAGAAATTCTTGGCCATGGCCACCTGCGTGATCGGGTTTTTGCCGGCCTGCATCAGGGCCGCGCAGCGGTAGGTGTATTCCCGGGCCACGTCGATCTGGGTGGCCATGTCCACCAGCTTGTGGCGGGTGACCTGGAAGCCGGCGATGCTCCGGCCGAAGGCCTGGCGTTGTTTGGTGTAGTCCAGGGCGGCTTCGTAGGCGAGCTGGGCTGTCATATAGGCCATGATGGAGAGGCTCAGGCGTTCGGCCAGAAAGTTGCTCATGATCGCGATAAAGCCGGCGTTCTCGGCGCCGATCAGACGGTCGGCCGGTACCCGGCAGTCTTCAAAGAAGAGTTCGGCGGTGTCGCTGGCCCACCAGCCCATCTTGCGGAGCTTCTTGCCGGTGGAGAAGCCCGGCATGTCGCGGTCGATGAGCAGCAGGCTGATGCCGCCATGTCCCTCGCCGCCGGTGCGGACGGCGACAGTGTAGTGGTCGGCGCGCATGCCGCTGGTGATGAAGGTCTTGCTGCCGTTGACGATGTAGTGGTCGCCGTCCCGGACAGCCCGGGTTTTCAGGTTGGCGACGTCCGAGCCGCCGCCGGGTTCGGTGATGGCCAGGGCGGAGATTTTCTCGCCGCGCAGGACCGGGGGCACGATCTGTTCCCGGATTTCCGGTTTGGCCCACTTGGCCACCGGGGGCAGGCCGATGTCCAGGGAACCCAGGCCCGCGACCAGGCCGCCGGAGGTGGAGCGCATGAGCTCCTCGGAGACCGCCACTTTCAGGAAGATGTCCCCTTCACCGGTGCCGCCCAGAGCTTCTGGAAATCCGATGCCGAGCAGGCCGGCGTCGCCCGCTTTCTTATACAGCTCCCGGGGAAATTCGCCCACCTCTTCCCAGTCGTCGATGTGGGGCAGGACATGGGTCTCGATAAATTTCCGGGCACTGAGACGTGCCTGTTCGTGAATGTCATTGAAGTATTCGGACACGGTCGGGCTCCCTGTGGACAATCGTGAATGGAAGCAGTGTCACTCAAAATTTGGTACCAAGCAAGCGCTTGGTTTGTATGTCAGCCGAAACAAAAAGGGCTGGCCCGGAAAGCCAGCCCTTCAGGCAGTCGCGGATCAGGCGCCCTTGCGGGGAATGCTCTTGACGCCCTCGCTGGTGCCCAACAGCAACAGGTCGGCCGGACGGCGGGCGAACAGACCGTTGGTAACCACGCCGACAATGTTGTTGAGCTGTTCTTCTACGTGTATCGGCCGGGAGATATCCATGTTGTGGACGTCGATGATGATGTTGCCGTTATCGGTGACCACGCCCTCACGGTACACCGGATCGCCGCCGAGCTTGACGATTTCCCGGCCGACGTGGCTGCGGGCCATGGGGATGACTTCCACCGGCAGGGGGAAGCTGCCCAGCACGCCGACCATCTTGGATTCGTCGGCGATACAGATAAAGGTCTTGGCTACTGCGGCGACGATCTTTTCCCGGGTCAGGGCGGCGCCGCCGCCCTTGATCAGTTCCAGGCGTTCGTTGGTTTCATCGGCACCGTCCACGTAGAACTCCAGTTCTCCGGCGCTGTTGAGGTCATACACCGGAATGCCGTGGCTCTTCAGGCGTTCGGCTGTGGCTTCGGAGCTGGCCACGGCGCCGTCGAACTCGTTCTTCAGTTCGGCCAGCATGTCGATGAAGAAATTGGCGGTGCTGCCGGTGCCCACGCCGACGATGCTGTCGCTTTCGAGGCGGGGGGCGATGTAGTCCACGGCGGCTTTGGCCACGGCCTTCTTGAGTTCGTCCTGGGTCATGTCGGGCTCCGTCTGCAATTCCGGATGAAATTTAAGGTCATTATAGCGGCCTGTGAGGTCTGCTTATAGACGGCTGCCGTGCAAACTTTCTACACTGTCGGTTTTTCCCGCACACTCACCAAGCAACCGGAACCACTATGCCGCAACGCTATATCAAGAAGATACTCGATGCGCGCGTCTACGACGTGGCCATCGAAACACCCCTGACTGAAGCCCGTAGCCTGTCCAAGCGCTTTGCCAACAACATTATGCTCAAGCGCGAAGACCTTCAGCCGGTGTTCTCCTTCAAGATTCGCGGCGCCTACAACCGGATTGCCCAGCTGTCCGAAGAGCAGAAAGCCAAGGGCGTGATCTGCGCCTCCGCCGGCAACCACGCCCAGGGCGTGGCCATGTCCGCGAAGGAGCTGGGTATCAAGGCGGTGATTGTAATGCCCCAGACCACGCCGGACATCAAGGTAAAGTCCGTGCGGGACCGGGGTGCGAAAGTGGTACTCAAGGGTGACGCCTTTGACGAGGCCGCCGCCCACGCCCAGGAACTGATCAAGAAGCACGGCTACACCTACATCCCGCCCTATGATGATCCCGATGTCATCGCCGGCCAGGGTACGGTTGCCATGGAAATGATGTGGCAGTTCTCCCAGCCCCTGCACGCGGTATTCATCCCGGTGGGCGGTGGTGGGCTGATTGCGGGCATGACAGCCTACATCAAGTACCTGCGCCCCGAGATCAAGGTGATCGGTGTCGAGCCGGAAGACTCCAATTGCCTGCAGGCGGCCATGAAAGCCGGCGAGCGGGTGATCCTGGATGAAGTCGGCATCTTTGCCGACGGTGTCGCGGTCCGACAGGTCGGCGAGGAGCCCTGGAATATCTGCAAGGATCTGGTGGACGAAGTGATCACGGTCACCACCGACGAGATCTGCGCCGCCATCAAGGATGTGTTCGAGGATACCCGCTCTATCGCGGAGCCGGCCGGCGCGCTTTCCATCGCCGGGCTCAAGAAGTACGTGGAGCGGGAGCAGCTGGAAGGTGAGAACCTGGCGGCGGTGCTCAGTGGCGCCAACATGAACTTCGACCGCCTGCGCTACATTTCCGAGCGCACCGAGATCGGTGAGAAGCGCGAAGCTATTCTCGCTGTCACCATCCCGGAGAAGCCGGGGGCGTTCAAGACCTTCATCAATGCCCTGCACAAACGCAGCATCACCGAGTTCAACTACCGGTATGCCGACGACCAGAAAGCGGTGATTTTCGTGGGTATCCAGATCCAGGCCGGCGGCCATGGCCGGGACGAACTGGTGCAGGAGTTGCGGGAAAGCGGCTACTCCGTGGTCGACCTGACCGACAGCGACCTTGCCAAGCAGCACATCCGCCACATGGTCGGTGGCCATGCCCCGAGCATCAGCAACGAGAAGGTCTACCAGTTCGAGTTTCCGGAGCGTCCGGGAGCCCTGCTCAAGTTCCTGATGTCCCTCGGCACCCGCTGGAACATCTCCATGTTCCATTACCGTAACCACGGTGCCGCCTACAGCCGGGTCCTGCTGGGTGCCCAGGTCAACGACGACGAGGATAAAGACTTCGAGAAGATGCTCGACAAGGTCGGTTTCCGCTATGAAAACATGACCGACAACGAGGCCTACCGGTTGTTCCTCGGAGCGGGTAACGGTCAGACCTCCTGATTGGGAGTAGGGGCCATGCCGCGAGGGGCGTTCCGAAACACGCTCCTTGCGGCACGTCCCTGTGACGCTTGAGCTCCGCCATCCATGGCTCCGCACAGTTTCGGAACGCCCCTCGCGGCATGCCCCCCCAGCTTTCGGGGATTCTTACCGAATTTTAATGAGTCAAAAATTGTAAAATCAGAGTTAAGTGTTAGTCTTTCGTCTAATTCTCGGAAGCGAGAATACCTCACTGATTTTCCGATAATTTACCAACCGCGTTCGAGGAAGAATAAAAATGGGTGGCAAGCCTGACATCATCAAAGCCATCGTGCTGATTTTTGCTGTCGGCCTTGTAGTAACCGGATTTACCTCTATCCACGCTTCGGAAGACAAGCCTCGTTATCAGGATAACGTGACCATCAGCGCGCTTCAGGCCGGAGCAGACCGCCTGAACCGGTAACAGCGCCGGTCCGTCACCACGCTGTGCAGGGGCACATCCCAGGGCTCTATCGGCAGCGCTTTCACTTTCTGGAAATCATGGGCCAGGCCGATCAGCTTGGGGGCAAGTCGTGGCCGTAGCCGGCTGAAGGCAAAGGTCCGGTCATAGAACCCTCCACCCATGCCCAGGCGTCCGCCATTCTCATCAAAGCCCACCAGTGGAAACAGCACCGCATCCAGCGCCCAGGCCGGGCGGCGCAGCCCTTTGCTGAACGCTGGCTCGGGAATGCCGAAGCGGTTTGCGGTCAGTTCCACGCCGTCGTAGTAGGGGCTGAATACCAGTTTGCCGGTATGAATCGGATGCAGCACCGGCAGGTAGAAATTCACGCCCTTGCGGCGAGCAATGTCCATGTAGAGATGGGGATCGATCTCACCGTCGTTGGGCAGGTAAACGGCCACGTGCCGGGCACGGTGCAGGTCCGGATTCTTCAGCAGATTCAGCGCCAGGTATTCCGAGGCCTGCATCTGTTCTTCGAAGGACAGGGAACGCCGCCTCTGACGCAGGTGTTTGCGCAGCTGGCTTCGGTTCAGGTTATCAGGGTGGGATTCGAACGGTTGGGGAGGAACAAACTTGCTCAAAATAAAGCTTCCCGGGCTGCCGTTATCGGATGTGGCCCTTGAACCCAGAGTTCAAGGTCGGTGGCCGCTGTGACATATTAGGCTTTCCCCTGTCGGGGACGTGCTCACAATGCCCTGAAGTAGCCACCTGGGTAGTGCGCATCGGCTCGAGGACGTATCCGACCATCGCGAACAGCCCAGGAAGTTGGTCTCATTATACGGGTAGGTCCGGGGCCAATTGCAACACCTGATCCGTATTCAGTGCCCCGTATTTTCCCCGAGGGCATCGTCGAGCTTGCTGTCCATGGCCTTGAGGATCGAGCTGGTAGCGTCGGACATGGAATCCTGCTCCAGCAGCTCGTGGGTGATGTTGAGCGCGGCCATCACGGCAATGCGTTCAACGCCGAACACCTTGCCGCTGGAACGGATTTCCCGCATTTTGTGGTCCAGATGCCTGGCGGCGCGAATCAGGGCTTCTTGCTCTTCTTCCGGGCAGGCAACCAGGTATTCCTTGTCGAGAATCTTCACCTCAACGGTGGTGGATTGCTTAGACATCAGTGGTGCTCCAGTGCCCGCAGGCGGCCAATCATGGCTTCGATCTTGTTTTTGGCAAGATCGTTCTTGTGTACCAGCTGGGCCCGCTCACGGTTCCAGTCGTCCTGGAGCTCCCGCAGCATGGCGTTATCCCGCTCCAGTTTCTGACAGCGTTCGATCAGCTTGTCCAGCTTGTCCGCTAATGCCTGTACTTCGGACTGTTCCATGGCGTGCCCAACATCGGTTGTTATGAATGCAAATAACTATAAGTGTGGACGCTAAGTCGGTCAATTTACAGGGTTGTCATAGCGGCACGGGCGTGACGCCGATCACTGCCCGCTAATCTCCCCGAGACCCTGGGTACGGGTCCTGCGCCAGGTGGCGGACGCCGGCAGCAGGCCGACCAGTGCCGCGGCGGCCGGTACGGTCGCGAGCAGTGCCCATTCGGTCGGGTTCAGGGGCCTGAGCGTCAGGTTGATGCCGTAGTTGTCCAGTAACCAGGGCGCAATGCCGGTCAGCAGGCCGGCGCCCACGGCCAGTGCGAGCAGGCAGGAGACCAGCGCCAGGGCAACACATTCGATCACATGCAGGGAGGCCACCAGCCCCGTTGAGGCCCCGGTGGCCCGGAGCACTGCAATCTCGTGGGCCCGCTGGGTCTGCAGGGTCAGCAGTACCGCAACGAGCCCCACCAGGCTGGTAATGACCACGAAGCCGGTAATACCCAGCAGGGCTTTCTCGAACTGCCCCATCAGGCGCCACAGCTCGCTCAGCGCAACGCCGGGGAGAATGGCGGACAAGGGTTCCTCTGCGGACTGGTTCAGGGCGCGTTGGAGCTGGAAGGTGAGTACCGGGGACTTCAGCCCCACGTAGGCGGCCGTGATGGCGTCCGGGGTAAAGGTCATCCCCCGGGCTTTCTCCGGGGTCAGGGTTCGCCCCGGAATCGCCACGCCGGATTCCCAACCCACATGCATGGCCTCCATTCCTGCCAGACTGATGTACACCGCCTGGTCGACCGGGGTGCCGGTGGCCTCCAGAATCCCGGTAATCCGGAACGGGGTGTCTTCGTGGTTGGAGAAGCTGGTTCTGCCGCCACCATGGGACAGGATGATCTCCTCGCCGGGCTTATGTCCGAGCTCCCGCGCCACGCCGGCACCGAGCACGACGTGGAACACGTCACTGAACCATTGGCCTTCGGCCAGACTGACCGGCTGTTCCTGGCCATAACGGAAGTGTTCGGGGAAGTTGCTATCCGTGGCCACCACCCGGTAGCCCCGGTAACTGTCGCCCAGGGAGATGGGGATCAGCCAGTCAATTCGTGGGTCTTCCTGGAGTTTCCGGAAGGTGGACCAGCGGATGTTGTTGGTGGCATCACCGATGTGAAACACGGTATACAGCAGCAGGTTCAGCTGGCCGCTGCGGGCCCCGACGATCAGGTCGGTACCGCTGATGGTGCTGGTGAAGGATTGCCGGATTTCGGCGCGCAGGTACTGGATGCCCAGGAGCAGGCTGACACTCAGGGTGAGGGTCAGGCACACCAGGGCCAGTACGCGGCGCCGGTGCCAGAGGCTCGCCAGGGCCAGGGAGAAGGCCAGCCGGGTTTTCATGATTCACCTCCCAGATGGACCAGATGATGGAAATGCCGGCTCAGGCTGCGGTCATGGCTGACAAAAACCACCGAGGCGCCCCGATCGTCGGCGAGCCCGAGCAACAGGTCCAGGAATCGATCCCGGTTGTCGGAATCCAGGGCGGAGGTTGGCTCGTCCGCGAGGATAATACCGGGGCTGCCCATCAGTGCCCGGGCTGCGGCAATCCGTTGCTGCTGGCCGATGGAGAGGCGGGTGACCTTGCGATGCCAATGATCTTCGGGGATGGCGAGCAGCCCGAGCAGCTCTTTGGCGGCGGAATCCGGGTCGGGCCGGGTTTGTTCAAGGCGAACGCGGGACAGGCGGCAGGGCAGGGTAACATTCGCCAGGGCGCTCAGGTAGGGCACGAGGTTGAACTGCTGGAAGATCACGCCGATATGATCGGCCCGGAACCGATCCCGGGCGCCGGAGCCCAGGCGCTGCAGTTCAGAACCGAGAATGCGGACGGACCCGGAGTGGGGTACCTGCATGCCCGACAACAGGCTCAGAAGGGTGCTTTTGCCGCTGCCACTGGCGCCTTGCAGGAACAGGTGTTCCCCACGGGGAATGACCACGTCCGGAAAGCGGAGCATGGGTTGAGACGAGGCCCATTGGAAGCCAAGGTCCCGGGCCTCAAGGGCAAGCTCTCCGTCTTTAGCCGGGTTGTGTCGGGTTTCTGTCGTGCTGGTCATGTTGGTGATCGTTGTCCCCGGTGTATGATACCTGCTGGTCCGGACCCTGAACCCCAGGAGTAACCTCGTTGATGTTTCATGTTTTTCCTTCGTACCGTTTCGCCAGCCTGGTCCTGGCGGCCTTGCTAGGATTTGCCTCCGTGTCCGTAGCCGCGGAGCCCAGGGAGATCGACTGGCTCGAACTCATGCCTGCCGAGGATCTGGCGCTGCTGGAAAATATGCCAGAAGTGGAGCACGAGGGCGACGGCCCCGCCATCCTGCCCGATGAAATCATGACCGGGCGCGTGGTGCCGGAGATGGGTGACGTGGAGGGACGGATTCCCGGTTTTGTTGTGCCGCTGAAAACCACTAACGACATGAAGATCCTCGAGTTCTTCCTGGTCCCTTACTACGGCGCCTGCATTCATGTGCCGCCGCCCCCGCCCAACCAGATCATCCATGTGAAATACAAGGAGGGCTTCTACCTCGAAGCCCTGTATGACCCGGTGTGGATCGAAGGTACCCTGGTGATCGAGCGTACCGAGAACGAAATCGGCACCTCCTCGTACTCCATGGAGGCCAGGAGCGTGACGCCCTACACCGAGTAGGTTATTGCCCCAGTTCGATGGCTTGTTCGCCATGCTCCAGGCGTGTAGCGCCCTGTGCCATGGCGCCCGCCCACTGCACATCCAGATGCTCGAGGCGTTCTAGCCGGGTGGTAAGCGGGGTGGTCAGGGTGCTGGCATCCTGCACGCCGGGGCACTCCAGTGTCTGGATGACTTCATAGGCCGAATGGCCGCCGCCGTGATCCCCATGGTCGTGTTCGTTACCCTCGTGGTGCTGTTCCTGTTCCGCGCCGCTGTGATGCACCTCCGAGCTGATCACGGTGCAGGTGCTGTCCGGGGTATCGATCAACGGTGTTCCGGTAAACCAGTCGTTGGCTTCCTTCAGCGCCCGGGTATGGGCTTCGGTTCTGGCTTCATGCTCGAAGCCCACCACGTTGTAGGCGGGTGAGACAAACATCACCTCTACCTTGTTGCCGTCAACCGCAAACGACAGTTCGGCGTGACCGTGCTGATGGGCGCCGGGGTTCTCGCTGGCAGCGGCAGCGCCGGCGAGGAGGGACAGCGGAAGTAACAGCAATCGGTATCCGGATCGTTTCATCGTGCTCTCCAGTAGTGGGTGTTATGTTATAACATATTGTGATTTCCCGGTGGCAAAAGCAAGCGACAAGTGCCTTGGTGTCGCCTGAATGCTAGGATAGAGACTTCATTCAACAACACAGGATTGTCTTGATTCATGTCCGAATCCGACACCTCTTCCGGTGCCGCCCGCGCTGCAGAATTCGAACGCTGGGCCAACGTCTTTACCGCCCATCAGGCTTTCAGTCATCCCTCGGAGCTCCACGGCGCACTGTGTGGTCGGCTCGCGGCCGGATCGCGTATCCAGGAACCGGAATGGCTGAATATGGTGTGCGAGCATATGGGTCTTCCGGAAGACGCGGCTGAAGAATCCGATGACCTGGCGCCCTTCATGAACAAGGCCTACGAACAGACCCTGGCGCTCTTGCAATCGGCCGATATGAGTTTCCATCCTTTGTTACCGGATGACGACTACGCCATCGAGCAGCGGCTGGAAGCACTGGTTTCCTGGGTGCGCGGTTTCCTTGAGGGCATGGCCCTGGCCGCCGGAGAATCCCTGGGCCAGGCCCCGGACGAGATCCGTGAGCTGATCGAGGACATGGTGGCAATCAGCCAGCTGTCCGAGGATGAGGAAGCCGACGAGGAAAGTGAGCAGCAGCTGCTGGAAATTACCGAGTATGTCCGGCTCGGGGCCCTGGCCGTGTTTACTGAATTCAATGCCCCGGAGAAGCCGGCCTCCAATTCGCCGACCCTGCACTGAGCCGGGTCCAGACCTATGGGAGAATCTATGTCGTCCATGATACCCGTGAAGGAGTTCGCCGAGCGCCGCCGCAAGCTGATGGAGCGCATGGCGCCGGACAGTATCGCCATCCTGCCAGCGGCCCCGGAGCGGGTGCGTAACCGGGATGTACTCCACCCCTTCCGGCAGGACAGTGACTTCCAGTATCTGACCGGCTTTGGCGAGCCCGAGGCGGTGCTGGCCCTGATTCCCGGTCGCGAACATGGCGAGGCGGTGCTGTTCTGCAAGGAACGCCACCCGGAGAAAGAGCTTTGGGACGGTTTTCTGTGCGGTCCCGAAGGTGCTATCGAGCGGTATGGTCTGGACGATGCTTTCCCGATTTCCGATATAGACGACATCCTGCCGGGCATGATCGAAGGTCGCAGCCGGGTCTATTACCCCCTGGGCAAGGACCAGAGCTTCGATCACCGGGTCATGGAGTGGGTCAAGACCCTCCGCAGCAAGGTGCGCACCGGCGCCCATCCCCCCGGAGAGTTTGTCGCCCTGGAGCACCTGCTCCACGACCTGCGCCTGTACAAGAGCGCCAACGAGATCAAGGTGATGGCCAAGGCTGGCAAAATCAGCGCCGAGGCCCACCGCAACGCCATGAAACGGGCGCGCCAGGGTGGTTATGAATACAACCTGGAGGCCACGCTGATCCACACGTTCATGGAGCACGGTGCCCGGTCTACTGCTTATCCCTCCATCGTGGGCAGTGGCGCCAATGGCTGCATTCTGCATTACATCGAGAACAGTGCGCCCCTGAAGGAGGGCGACCTGGTGCTGATCGATGCCGGTTGTGAGCTGGAATGCTACGCCTCGGACATTACCCGGACCTTCCCGGTCAGCGGCAGGTTCAGCCCGGAGCAGCGAGCCCTGTACGAAGTGGTGCTGGCGGCCCAGTACGAGGCCATTGACGCCGTGCGGCCGGGTAATCACTGGAACCATGCCCATGAGGCAGCGCTCAGGGTGCTCACCCAGGGGCTGATCGATCTCGGCCTGTTGTCCGGGAATGTGGATGAGGCCATCAAGAAGGAAGCCTACAAGCCGTTTTTCATGCACCGCACCGGCCACTGGCTGGGTATGGATGTGCATGACGTGGGTGACTACCGGATCGGTGAAGCCTGGCGGGAGCTGGAGCCCGGCATGGTCCTGACCGTGGAGCCCGGCCTCTACATTGCCCCGGACAACACCAGTGTGGACGAGAAGTGGCGTGGTATCGGCATCCGCATCGAGGACGACGTGGTGGTAACCAAAGACGGCTGCCGCGTCCTGACCGATGAGGTGCCCAAGACCATTGCCGAGATTGAAGCGTTGATGGCGGACTGACACGGTGACCGCACCCGAGACTGACCTGATTATTGCCGGTGGCGGCCTGGCCGGCGCCACCCTGGCCCTGGCGCTGGCCCGGACCGTGCCCGAGCTTCGGGTGACGGTGGTGGAGACCTTCCCGCTGTCTCCGGATGCCCTGCCGGAGGACTACCAGCCCAGTTATGACGCCCGTTCCACGGCGTTGTCCTGGGGTTCCAGGCTCATCTTCGAGGAGCTGGGGCTCTGGCCCGCGTTGTCGGAACACGCCACGCCCATTCGCCATATCCATGTTTCCGATCGCGGCCATTTCGGGGCGACTCGCCTGCATGCGGAAGATCATCACCAGCAAGCTCTCGGCTATGTGGCCGACAATCGCTGGATGGGACTGTGCCTGATGCGGGCGTTGCTCGATACCGGTGTGCAGTGGCAGGCGCCCGCGGAGGTTATGGACATGACTCCGACACCGGACGGCGTAGAGGTGCTGATCCGTAAGGACGGCCAGGAGCAGCGAGTGTCCGGGCAATGCCTGGTGGTTGCCGATGGCGGCCGTTCCGGGTTGCGGGAGCAGCTGGGTTTTGTCACCCGTACCGAAAATTACGGCCAGAATGCGTTGATTGCCAATGTCTCCACCAGTGACTCCCATCAGTTTACCGCCTACGAACGCTTTACCGGCGATGGTCCGATGGCGCTGTTGCCCCATGGCTCACCCCGCCGGCCGGAGAACCAGTCGGCTCTGGTGTGGACCCTGACCGATGAGGCCCTGGCGGAGGTGCTGGAGCTGTCGGACGAGCAGAAGTGCCGGCGTTTGCAGGAGCGGTTCGGCTGGCGGCTGGGCCGGTTCACCCGGATCGGCCAGTGCAGCCACTACCCGTTGAAACTGACCACCGTGGATGAGGCCGTGCGCCCGGGTGTGGCGTTGGTGGGCAATGCCGCCCATGCCCTGCACCCGGTGGCCGGCCAGGGCTTCAACCTGGCCCTGCGGGGGTTGATGACCCTGGTGGAACAGTTCCGGCGGGCGGTGGACGAGGGCCGTTCGATTGGTGAGCTGTCGGTGCTCGGTGAATACCAGCGGCGCCATCGCCGGGACTGGCAGCAGACGGTACAGTTCTCGGACTCTCTGATCCGGATCTTCGGGCAGTCGCTTCTGCCCGTGGCCACAGCGCGGGACGCCGGGCTGGTCGGGCTCGACCTGGTGCCCGGAGCCAAACGCTGGTTTGCCCGCAAGGCCATGGGCATCGGCAGCCGCAAACCGGTTGTTCCATCAGTGTCCACAACTGCCGGAGAGGATTCCCGCCATGATCAGTAATGCCGACACCCGCTCCTTCGATATTGTCGTCGTTGGTGGCGGCATGATTGGATCGGCCCTGGCGCTGGGATTGTCCCGCCAGGGCTGGCAGGTCGGACTGGTCGAAGGGGCCTCGCGGGACGCATTGCTCGAGGCCCGGGAGCCGGCCTCAATGGTCGAGGATTTCGAGCCCCGGGTCAGCGCCATCTCCATGGCCAGCCAGCGTCTACTGGAAGAGCTGGGTGCCTGGTCCGGGGTGACCGAAAGCCGCCACTGTGGCTATCGGGAAATGATCGTGTGGGATGGCGATGGCACTGGCCGGATTCATTTCGATGCCGCCGAACTGCATGCCCGGGCGCTGGGCACCATTGTCGAGAACCGCAACATCGTCCGGGCCTTGTTCCGGGAGCTGCTGGCCAGTGAGGTAACGCTGTTTGACGGGGTCCGCGTGCGAAGCTGGTCCCGGACGGAAGGCGTTGAACTGGAAGACGGGAGCCGGCTGGCGGCCCGGCTGATGATCGGGGCCGATGGCGCCAACTCGCGCCTGCGCCAGTGGGCAGGAATGCCGACGCGGGAGTGGGATTACGACCAGCAGGCCATCGTCTGCACGGTACGGACGGCCCAGAGCCACCGCTACACCGCCTGGCAGCGCTTCTCTCCCCGTGGCCCGCTGGCTTTCCTGCCGTTGCTGAATGAGAGTCTGGACGACCGGTTCTGCTCCATTGTTTGGTCCCAGGACACCCCCGAGGCCCGCCGGCTGATGGCGCTCGGTGATGATGACTTCCAGGGTGAACTGGAGCGTGCCATCGAAGGCGAGCTGGGCAGTGTGAGTGTGATTTCCCGCCGTTTTGCCTTCCCCCTGCGGCAGCGCCATGCCAAGGATTATGTGGCCGATGGCCTGGCCCTGGTGGGGGATGCGGCCCATACCATCCACCCCCTGGCTGGCCAGGGTGCCAACCTGGGCTACGGGGATGTGCGGGCCCTGCTTGATGAAATGAAACGGGCGAAGTCGCTTGACCTTGCTCCGGATGACGAACTGGTTCTGGCCCGCTACCAGCGCCGCCGCAAAGGTGAGAACCTCACCATGATGGCAGCCATGGAGGGCTTCAAGCAGTTGTTCGCCCGGGACGAGTTGCCACTGCGCTGGCTTCGTAACGCCGGTATGCGCTGGCTGGACCGGCTTGGGCCGGTCAAGAACCGTATAGCCGCGGAGGCCATGGGCCTCGTTGATTAACCGCTAGAGCCACCAGAACAAGGGATTTTCCAATGGCAGGAAGCAGTCTGCTCGCACTGATCGACGACATCGCCACCATCCTTGATGACGTCTCCCTCATGACCAAGACCGCCACCAAGAAAACCGCGGGTGTTCTCGGGGATGACCTGGCGCTCAATGCCCAGCAGGTTACCGGTGTGAAACCGGCCCGGGAATTGCCCGTGGTCTGGGCGGTGGCCAAAGGCTCCTTTATCAACAAGGCTATTCTGGTGCCGGCAGCAGTGGCTATCAGTTTCTTTGTGCCCTGGATGGTGACACCGTTGCTGATGCTCGGCGGTGGGTTCCTGTGTTTTGAGGGCTTCGAGAAGCTGGCCCACAAGTTTCTGCACGGCAAGGAGGACGAGGCCCACAAGCAGGAGCTGCACGAGGCCCTGAAGAATCCGGATGTCGACCTGAAGGTGGTGGAAAAGGATAAGATCAAGGGCGCGATACGCACCGATTTCATCCTGTCGGCGGAAATCATCGCCATCACCCTGGGTACCGTCACCGGCCAGGGCATCGGTATGCAGTTCATGGTGCTGACAGTGGTGGCGATAATGGTCACGGTCGGGGTCTATGGGCTGGTGGCCGGTATCGTGAAGCTGGACGATGGCGGCCTGTACCTGAGCCAGAAGGACAGTGCCCTGGCTCAGCGCATGGGCGAAGGCATCCTCTGGCTCGCCCCCTACATGATGAAGACCCTGTCGATCCTGGGCACCATTGCCATGTTCCTGGTCGGCGGTGGCATTCTCACCCATGGCCTGCCACCGGTCTACGATGCCATCCACCACTTCGCCGAAGGCTTTGGCGGCATCGGCGCCACCCTGGTGTCCACCCTGGCCGATGGCCTGTTCGGGGTTCTGGCCGGTGGTATCCTGGTCGTGGTGCTGACGCCCCTGATCAACTGGTGGCAGAAACGCCACGGGGAAGCTGCGTAAGGCTGGTTTAACGGCAGGCGTCAAAAAGCCGGCTGACCAGCACCGGTACGGCGGTTTCCACCCGCAGGATCCGGGGGCCGAGATGAACGCCCTGGCAACCGGCCTCCTCGAGCTTGCCCACCTCATATGGGGTTAAGCCTCCCTCGGGGCCGATACACAGCACGGCCGGTTCATCGAGGTGCACCGGGCACGGCGTGGGTGTGCCGGGATGGGCCACCAGTGCCCGCTTGCCGGCGAGGATGCCGGGCAGCTCGTCTTCCACGAAGGGTTTGAACAGTTTGCGGATGTGAATGGTCGGCATCACCGTATCTTTGGCCTGCTCGAGACCCAGGGCCAGGTTTTCCCGCAGGTTGTCCTCCGACAGCCAGGGGGTCTGCCAGAAACTCTTCTCCACCTTGTAACTGTTGATCAGCCAGATGTCCTTGATGCCGAGGGAGGCGCAGGTCTGCAGTACCCGGCGGAACATTTTGGGGCGGGGCATGGCCAGGATCAGGGTCAGGGGCAGCGCAGTCGGGGGCTGCTGATCCAGCGTCACCTGCAGCTCCGCTTCGGTATCCGTCAGCCGGATCACCTCTCCACTTCCCATCAGGCCATCAACGCGACCGACCGGAATGCGGTCACCGGCTGCGACCTTCAGTACGGAATGCAGGTGGGCCAGCCGGCGGCCGGTCAGCACCGCCCGGTCCGGCGTGACAAAATCCTCGTCAAACAGCAGTGCCAGGTTCATTCGCCGGGGAAATCTTCCGAATCCTCGCTGGCCACCTCACGGCGGGCCAGGCGCCCGAACAGGATGCCGAACTCGAACAGGATCCACATGGGTACTGCCAGCAGAGTCTGGGAGATGATGTCCGGGGGGGTCAACAGCATGCCGATGATGAAACAGCCAACCACCACATAGGGACGCTTGGCGGCCAGATCGTCCGGGGTGGTGGCGCCGGTCAGGATCAGCAGCACAGTGGCGATCGGGATCTCGAAGGCCACCCCGAAGGCAAAGAACATCTTGAGCACGAAATTCAGGTAGCTGTTGATGTCCGGCAGTTCCACGATCCCTTCCGGGCCGATGGCGGTAAAGAACCCGAACACCAGTGGAAACACCACGTAATAGGCAAAGGCCGCGCCGGCATAGAACAGGATCACCGAGGTGAACAGCAACGGAAACGCCAGGCGCTTCTCGTGGGCATATAGCCCCGGAGCGATGAAGCTCCACAGCTGGTAGAGGATCACCGGAATTGCGGCAAAGACCGAGAGCACCAGTGCCAGCTTCAGGGGTGCGAAGAAGGGCGAGGTGACGTCGGTGGCGATCATGCTCTGCCCAACGGGCAGCAACTCCCTGATCGGCTGGCTCAGCCAGAGATACAGTTCGTTGGCGAAGGGATAGATCGCGGCGAAACAGATCACCACGGCCAGTACCATTTTCAACAGTCGGTTACGCAGCTCGAGTAAGTGCTCGATCAGCGGCATTTCCTGTTGTTCGGGGTGGATCTGGTTGCCGTCTGGCTGTTGGGTCATGAACGGTTATCCGACGGGCCTGATTGGGTCTCGCGTTCACCGGAGGATTCGCTGGTCGGTTCCGGTGCCTTGTTGTTCTGGCTGTTTGCGCCGGAGGAGTCCGTTCCCTCACTTTCGCCGGCCATGCGGCGGGTTGCCGGCGCCGGCCTGGGGTTTCGGGCCTCTTCGTCGGACAGGATCATGTGCTCGTACTTCTTGGCCTCATCAAGGGCCCCCCGCACGGTTTTCTGCACATCATCCAGGCCGACATCGCCCGCTTTACGAAGCTCCTCGCGCAGTTCCTCGGCTTTCAGTTGCCGGTCAAGCTCGGAGCTGAACTGGCCGACCATGCGGCGCGCAGTGCCCACCCAGCGCCCGGCAGCCCGCGCGGCTGTAGGGAGCCGTTCGGGGCCAAGCACCAAAAGCGCAATAACGCCGCAGATCAGCAGCTCAAGGAAGCCGATATCGAACATTCAGCCAGGTCTCAGCTGTGGGTTTTTTCCCGGGGCTTGTCTTCCGCTTCAGCCTGCTGGGGCTCGTCCTTGGATTTTTCTTCCAGGGAATCCTTTTCGTCCTTCGCGGTATCATCGTCATTCATGGACTTCTTGAAGCCGCGAATAGCGCCACCGAGGTCG
This sequence comes from Marinobacter pelagius, assembly GCF_900114925.1. Taxonomy (GTDB): domain Bacteria; phylum Pseudomonadota; class Gammaproteobacteria; order Pseudomonadales; family Oleiphilaceae; genus Marinobacter; species Marinobacter pelagius. The sequence continues at coordinate 218,460 of NZ_FOUR01000005.1, forward strand.
CTGCCGATGTTCCGCAGTTTCTTGGTTCCGAACAACAGGATAACAATGCCAAGTACGATCAGGAGTTGCCAGATACTGATACCCATGCGGGGTTCCTCATTCTCATTGTTTCAGTTCAGGGACATTGTACGTTAACGGAGCCGTCATGCAGAAACCCCCGAAAGGGGTAATATCTGCCTACTTGCTCCGGGATGCCTTTTCTTCCAGTCCTGACAGGTCAAAACGCCGTGCCAGCTCGTTCAGGACGTCGTCCGGTCCGAGTCCCAGCCGGGACAGCATGACCATGCTGTGAAACCACAGATCAGCGGTCTCGTAGACCACATCCGAGGTTTCGCCGCTGTGCTCGGCATCCTTGGCAGCCAGCAGTGTTTCGGTACATTCCTCACCGACCTTTTCCAGGATCTTGTTCAGCCCCTTGGCATGCAGGCTGGCGACATAGGATGACTCCGGGTCTGCATTCTTGCGGGCTTCCAGTACCTGGGCCAGGCGTTCCAGTACATCACTCACGGGCTGCTCCTTAGTTGTTGCCATAGATTGCGTCCGGATCCTTGATGACCGGATCCACCGCAACCCACGCTCCGTCCTTCAGGGTACGGTAAAAACAGCTGCGTCGGCCAGTATGGCACGCAATGCCGCCTTTCTGCTCGACTTTCAGCAGAATCACATCCTCGTCGCAGTCCAGTCGGATGTCCTTCACCACCTGTTGGTGGCCGGATGTCTCGCCCTTGCGCCAGAGCTTGCCCCGTGAACGGGACCAGTACACCGCATGGCCTTCTTCCGCAGTCAGCCGTAGGGATTCCCGGTTCATCCAGGCCATCATCAGGATCTCGCCGGTTTCGGCATCCTGGGCAATGGCCGGGACCAGGCCGTCCTCGGTCCAGCGAATGGCATTCAACCAGTCAGGGCTGTCGACAGTAGCGGAGCTTTCTTGCATTTATGTGAATCCCGGTTTGTCTTGTGGTTTAACGGCCGCCGCGCAGCACCAGCCCGCCGGCGATGGCCAGCAGGGCCCAGCTCCATGCCGGCGTGTTTTCGACCCAGGCCCGGGCCTCGGGCTGGGTTCCGATCACCGCCGCAGCCACCAGTACCACGGCCATACCGGCCCGGCGCCAGCGACGTTCGGTGCGGGCCTGCTGCTGTCGCAACAGCTCCAGTGTATCGCGGTTTTGCTGTTCGGTGGGCCCGGCATGCCGCATCTGCAGCAAGGCGTCGTGGATCAGTTGCGGCATCTCCGGTGACTGTTCCAGCCAGGAGGGCAGGTGAGACTGCAGCGACTTAAGCAACCCGGAGGGGCCGATGCGCTTGCGCATCCAGTCCTCGAGGAACGGCTGGGCGGTGCTCCAGAGATCCAGTTCCGGATACAGCTGCCGCCCCAGACCCTCGACATTGAGCAGGGTTTTCTGCAGCAGTACCAGTTGGGGCTGGACCTCCATATTGAAGCGCCGGGCGGTCTGGAACAGCCTCAGCAGGAAGTGACCGAAGGAGATGTCCTTCAGGGGGCGTTCGAATATCGGCTCGCACACGGTACGGATGGCGGCCTCGAACTCATTGACCCGGGTGTCCGGTGGTACCCAGCCGGACTGGATGTGCAGTTGCGCGACCTGGCGGTAATCCCGGCGGAAAAACGCCAGCAGGTTGCGGGCCAGGTAGCTCTGGTCATCCGGTGCCAGGGTGCCGACAATGCCGAAATCGATGGCGATATAGCGCGGGTCGGACGGGTTGGATACGTCGACGAAGATATTGCCCGGGTGCATGTCGGCATGGAAGAAACTGTCCCGGAACACCTGGGTGAAGAAGATTTCCACGCCCTTTTCGGCCAGTACCTTCATGTTGACGCCGGCTGCCTCCAGTGCGGGCACGTCGGCAATGGGAATGCCGTGGATGCGTTCCATCACCAGTACCGACTTGCGGGTGTAGTCCCAGTCGATAAAGGGGATGTAGATCAACGACGAGTTCTCGAAGTTGCGGCGCAGCTGGCTGGCGTTGGCGGCCTCGCGCTGCAGGTCCAGTTCGTCATGGATGGTGGAATCGTAATCGGCGACCACGTCCACCGGATGCAGGCGCTTGCCCTCGGACCAATACTTCTCCAGCAGGCCGGCCATTAGGTACATGAGGGCCAGGTCCTGGTGGATCACCTTTTCGATACCCGGCCTCAGCACCTTGACCACCACACGCTGGCCGTTAGGAAGGGTGGCGGCATGGACCTGGGCCACCGAGGCGGACGCCATGGGATCGGGGGAGAACTCCGCAAACAGTTCGGAGACCGGCTTGCCCAGGGAGGTTTCGATGATGTTTCGGGCGGTATCGCTGGGGAACGGCGGCACCCGGTCCTGTAGCTGCTTGAGGGACTCGGCCATGTCGTCAGGCAGCAGATCACGTCGGGTGGACAGGATCTGGCCGAATTTCACGAACACCGGCCCCAGCTCTTCCAGGGCAAGACGCAACCGGTCGCCCCGGCCCAGTTTGGGTTGCGGGAACAGGTGCCAGGGTGCCAGCAGGAAAAACACCTTCAGGGGCGTCGGCAGTTCGGCGATCGGCAGAAACGTGTCCAGGCGGTAACGGCAGAATACCCAGGCAATTCGGAACAGGCGTCTCAGGCGGGTCACGGGTTCTCCGGTTCGTCAGTGATTTCGCGGTCTTCCAGCAGCCGGAGCCGGGCTTCCAGGCGCTCGGTGCGCAGACTCAGCTCATCGATATCCCCGAAGGTGGCTCCCAGTTCCCGGCGCCCGGGTAGCGTGCGACTCTCCTCGTGGAGGTATTCCTCGATGTTCGCGTTCATGGAACGGACCGCGTCCCGGCTCCATTTCACCGCATGGCGCAGGCGTTTGCCAAGGAAGTGTGCCGGAACGTCACCGATGTGCCGGGCCATCGCGGCTTCCCAGTCGGGTTCGAGCTGGTTCAGGGCCCGCTGGAGCTGGTGGGCGAGGCCGGTATCGCCATCCACAGCCAGTCGTCCGTCCGCAAATACCCGGTCATCACCCACGGCCAGGGCGGCAAAGGCCAGCGGCCGGCCACTGATCCGCAGCGCCGGTTCCATTGGGGGCTGGCTGCTGACCTGGACCCGATCCCCGGTCTGGTCGAGGGTATAGGTCAGTGGTACCGGGGCGGTAATATCCAGCTGCACCGGGCCCGTCAGTGCTTTCACCAGGAACTGGCGGCCGGCCGGGTCCAGCTCGAGTGCCCGGTTCAGGGCATTCTCGATGATGGCGCTGGCGGCAGCCTGCAGGGTCGGGCCCGGGAACATCAGGGCTTGATTCCCACGTGCAGGGCGACGATGCCGCCGGTCATGTTGTAGTAGCGGCAGTTCACCAGGCCAGCGTTCTCCATCATGCCCTTGAGGGTCTCCTGATCCGGGTGCATGCGGATGGACTCGGCGAGATACTTGTAGCTCTCGCTGTCACCGGCGATCAGCTGGCCCATCAACGGCAGCGCGTTGAAGGAGTACATGTCGTAGGCCTTGTTCAGCAGCGGATTGGTGGGCTTGGAGAACTCCAGCACCATCAGCTTGCCGCCGGGCTTGAGCACGCGGGTCATGTCGCGCAGGGCCTGATCCTTGTCGGTCACGTTGCGCAGGCCGAAGGCAATGGACACGGCGTTGAAGTTGTTGTCCGGGAAGGGCAGGTGCTCGGCATCCGCCTGCACGTATTCGATGTTGCCGGCGTAACCCCGGTCCACCAGCCGGCTGCGGCCGACCTGGAGCATGGAGGCGTTGATGTCGGCGAGGACGACCTTGCCCGACGGACCCACCAGATCCGAGAATTTCATGGTCAGGTCGCCGGTGCCCCCGGCGATGTCCAGGACCTGGTGCCCCGGGCGCACTCCGGAAAGCTCGATGGTGAAACGCTTCCAGAGCCGGTGAATGCCCATGGACATGAGGTCATTCATGAGGTCGTACTTGCCCGCCACGCTGTGGAAGACCTCGGCCACCTGGCCGGCCTTCTGGCTTTTCGGCACGTTGCGGAAACCGAAATGGGTAACGTCGTCCTGGCCATTGCCGGAACCGGACGGATTGGCTGGCGTTTGCTGCTCGCTCATGGGGGATGTCCTGTCAGAATCTGAACCCCGTATTCTAACGGTTGGCGGGGTGGCTACAAGTTTAATACCGCCTTACACTGTAAAACCGTTTCAATTTGGAAGAGAAAACTGATCCATGTCTGTCATTGATGTTCATCGCCCCCATTCCCTGGACAAGGAACACGCCCGCCAGGCGGCGGAAACCCTGGCCCAGGATCTGTCGAAGCAGTTCGATGTGCATTACCAGTGGGAAGGTGATGTCATGAAGTTCAAGCGCAGTGGTGTGAAGGGCCACCTGAACATCACCCCGGATGACCTGCATATCCGTCTGGAGCTGGGCCTGATGCTGCGGCCGTTCAAGCACCGCATCGAGCAGGAGATTCACAGCCAGCTCGACCAGATCATCCAGGCCTGACGGCTCAGAGGTCGCCCGGTAGCTCGAAAGGCGCCGGGTGGCCCGCCAGGATCTGCTCCATTACTCTCCGTTCCCGCCACACCAGCCGTTCAATCAGACTATCGACATCGTCCATTTTGCGGAAGGCACTGTAACCGCGGTGCAGGAAACTGTGCAGGTCGCTCAGGTCCGCCATCTCCGCCGGTGTTTTCGCCATGGACAGCAGCCAGCCCAGGGTGCGGTTGCGCACGTAGCGGTCCAGCTGCTGCCCGACCTCCGCCACCAGTTGAATCTGCCTTGACCGGTCGTCCAGCCGCTGGCTTGCCCGGTAGGCCTGGCAGTAGACCGGGGTATCCAGCTCCGCCACCGGCTGTCGGTTCCGGTCGAGCAGTTCGGCCAGTTCCAGGTCCAGCTCCTGGGTCATCAGGTTCAGCTCCACCAGCCCGGCAAAGGTATCCAGCAGGTTGTCCGGCAACCACTTGACCATTTTCGGGAAAACCCGGTCGATGTTGTCGTCCCGGCGGGTCATGCCAGCGGGTGCATAGAGATCGGTGAGCAGGAATTCCAGGCCGGGGCGGTAGCCCGGATGGTCATACAGGTCCTGGTGGGTGGCTTTGAGTCGCCGGGCCTGCCAGTCCGCCACCCTGAAGGTGTCCTCCACCAGCGGGTGTGCCGCCTTGTGCTGCCGGAAGTCGTGGTACGCCAACAGCAACCGCTGAAGCCGGCTTGCCGCTTCGGAATGAACAGGGGTGGCGACCAGGCGGTCACGGTACATGGGGCAGCTCCGCTAAACCGTGGATGGGGGCGCCAGTTTAGCGGAGCGGAACCGGAGATGCAGCAGGATCAGCCCTGGGCGGTGGCCGGCAGGGTCTCGAAGCCCGGAACCCATTCCTTGCTGTCCAGGGTAATGAAGTGGCTCGGTGCCTCGGTTTCCACGATCCGCATGGTGGTCGGGCTCTGGCGGGCGCTGGCCAACATGGCGGAGCGGTCCAGGATCCGGTCCACCGCAGGGATCAGGAAGGTGCCGTGGCGGATGTGCTGGTACACCGAGGGGTCGGTCCGGGTCATCCAGTCCATGATGTTCTCGATGTTGCGGACAATGGTCAGATGATCCTTGGTGGCAGAGAACAGCTTGCTCAGCAACTGCTTCTTGCGTGGATTCATCTTGCCGAAGAACGTCTGGCCGTACGCGGACTGGGGCGCACTGTTGATCAGTCGGATCAGCCAGGGCCACATGCCATGACTGACCGGCTCCAGCAGCATGGTCACCAGGCCGTGCAGCCGCCCCTGGGGCAGTACCGGGGCCTCGAGCACCACTTCCACCTCCTCGTAGAGTTCGGGCCATTGCTTCATGGCTTCGAGGATCACCGCGCCGCCTCGGGAGTGGCCGTGAACACGAAGGTTGCGGGTGGTGGGCAGGTTGGCCAGGGCCTGGTTGAGGATGCAGGCATCGTATTCGATGGTGCCTTCGAGATGCTTGATGGGCACTTCCCAGTCAGGCGTCTCGGGTGTGACCCCGTTCACCGGAATGTGGTAGTTGCTGCAGGTCAGCAGGATCAGTTCGGTGGTGGCGCCTTCGTAAGCCTGGGTGAAGTAGCAGTGGTTCTCCAGAAAGCCGTGCACACCAATAACCGTCTGCTCCGCCTTGCCGCTGTGGTTGCGGACCGAAACAGCACCCTTGCCCACGCGGTAGACGCGACCCGAGAACATCTCGGAGTAGGCGCTCTCAATGGGCTTGATCAGCTTGCGAACATGGCTCGCTTTCATACCTGCTCTCCCCCCAGCACTGCAAATGTCGGTTATTGGTATTGGTTTGTGCTGGTAACCTTGTTGTACCGCGATGGTGGCGGGCATTTATTGGCGCCGGATACACTTTTTTCGGCATTCCCCGGCCAATAGACAGGGGCCCGGACCCGCTAATAACCATTGCATCAAGGCTTATAACCAGTATAGGACTGAACAGTTACTCACGTGTAATTTTTTGTAACCGTGTGCGGCGCTCGCCGTGTGGAGCCGTTTCGGGTTGTCTGGCACAATGCGGTGTTCGGTTTTTACGTACCATTGGATGTTACTGACCCCGGGGACCCTCAGGTTTGAGTCAAGCGCAATCGCATCTCCTGCTGCCCGCAGATTCGGCCTGGCTGGCACTGGAGCGCCCGGATAATCCGATGACCATTACCGTGATGCTGAGGGTCGATGGGCTCACCGCGCCCCGGTTTCGCGAATTCCTGGAAGTGTACTGGATTGCCTGGGAGCGCTTTGTGCATCGCCCGGTGCAGCGAGGCCCCGGCTGGTGGTGGCAGCGGGATGCCGAGTTCGATGTCGGGCGGCACCTGGATGTGGTCATCGAGCGCTTCTCCGAGGCAGGGCTGCAGGAATGGGTCTCCGCACGGTTAAATGAACCCCTGCCGCTGTTCCGTCCCATGTGGAAGTTCTGGCTGGCACCCAACGCCCCGGGTGGGGCCGCGCTGGTGCTGCGGATGCACCATTGCTACGCCGATGGCCTGTCCCTGCTGGGGATTTTTGACCAGCTCTGCCCGGCCTCGCCGAGGCAGCATCCGGCGCTCTACGGCGCGCCGGAACAGGGTGAGTTTTCCCGCTGGACCTCCGCCGCCCAGGCCTGGCTGGAACAGTTGGTGCCGGGCCAACAAGACCGGGAGCCCGGGGCCGATGAGTCCCGATCGGCGACAGCTTCCCTGGAGCACGCGGGGCAGGCCCTTGAGCAATACGCCCAGAAAGGCCTGCGCTTGCTGAACGAAGTCACCGACTTTCTGGTAGAGCCCGAAGACTCCTCCTCCGAACTCCGGCGGCCGCTGCTGGGCAGGCGCCATTGCCGCTGGTCGGCACCGGTTCCACTGGAGCGCTTCGGTGCCATTGCCCGGACTACCAACGTCACCATCAATGATGTGTTGCTCAGTTGCGTGGCAGCCGCAGCCCGGCCCAGGTTGGGGCTGAGTGATGACGAGCTGGAACAGGCGGTCATGCATGCTGCGGTGCCGGTGGATATCCGTGACCGTCTGCCGGAGGAGCTGAAACCCCGGCCCGGAACGCTGGGGAACTATTTCGGTACCGTATTCGTACCCCTGCCGGTGGATGGTGAAAGCCCCCTGGAGCGGCTGTACCGGATCAAGCAGGAAACCCGCCGGCTCAAGAAAAGCTGGCAGCCGGGAATTGCCTGGGGGCTGGCCTCCACCGCCTCGGCGATTCCGGATCCTTTGCGCCAGCCCATCGCCGATGTGTTCTACCGCAAGGCATCCGTGGTGGTGTCGAACGTGCCCGGCAAACGGGAATCGCGCTATCTTGCCGGCTGCCGGATTACCGAACAGATGTTCTGGGTGCCGCAGGCCGGCGATATCGGTGTCGGTATCAGCATCGTCAGCTACGCCGGCCAGGTCCAGTTCGGTGTGGTGGCGGACGAGTCGGTGATATCGGATCCCTCGTCGTTCCTGGATGACTGCGTGCAGGAGCTGGACCGTTTCCCGGGTGGGTCGTAATTCCAAAGTTGCGATTCTGAACCTTCCCAAATGAGCAGCAAACCTGCTCCCTTGTGGCATTTCCCCTGTTGTCCCTCCTCTACGACTTAAGTGCTGGTTCGTTGGTGATTGAGTAGCGGTGTCGCAGTGAACTGACCGGACGGCAGATTGTGATCAATGGCTTAGGGTGATTGAGCCGCGCCGATAAAAAGCACGGAAGTCGCATTGGCTGGTTAAGGGGATCCTGTAGAATCTGAAGAAACCCTGAAACGTTTGGAGCCGGTGACCATGAGATCAGCGACGACCCTGCCGGCAGTCCGGGTGGCAAGCGCGAGCGTTCGAGATCCAGTGCTGGCGGCCACCCAGCTCGCCAGCCAGTTGAGCCACGAGCATCTTGGCTGTGTCCTGTTCTTCTGCTCGGCTGAATACGACCTGCAGCGGCTCGGGCCGGCACTCGAACGAGCCTTCCCGGATGTTCGTGTCTGCGGCTGTACTTCGGCCGGGGAAATCACGCCCGACGGCTATGGCCGGGGCTGCATCACGGCCATCGGCTTTGACCGACGTTATTTCGCCATCGATTGTGCCCTGATATCGGCGCTGGACCGTTTCACGCTTCAGGATGCCCAGGGCGTTATCGATGGCCTGCTGGCGACCTGTCGGGACGCCAGGCTGGCCCCGGTGAAGGGCAATACCTTTGCCATTACCCTGCTGGATGGCCTTTCCAGCCGGGAAGAACTGGTGCTCGCCACCCTCAATTCCGCTCTCGGCACCATTCCCCAGTTCGGCGGATCAGCCGGTGACGACGAGCGTCTGGCCAATACCCATGTATTTTTCGACGGCCAGTTCCACACCGGAGCGGCCACGGTGATGCTGGTGAATACGCCGCTGGATTTCCGGGTGTTCTCCACTCACCACATGGTGGACCGCAGCGAGAAACTGGTGGTTACCGATGCCTGCCCGGAAAGCCGTACCGTGCTTGAGCTCAACGCGGAGCCGGCGGCAGAAGCCTATGCCCGGGCGGTGGGTGTCAGCGTGGATGATCTGGACCGCAAGACCTTCGCCCTCAGGCCGTTGGGCGTGAAGATCGGGGGCCACTACTTCGTCCGCTCGATCCAGCGGGTCAATCCGGACGGCAGCCTGACGTTCTATTGCGCCGTCGAGACCGGCATCGTGATGACTGCCATGGAACCGGAGGGCCTGCTCGACAGCGTCCGCCAGCAGATCGAAGCCTCCGAGCGGGTGGTGGGTGCGCCACTGGTGACCATCGGCTGCGACTGTTTCCTGCGCCGGCTGGAGGCGGAGCTGACCGGTGAGGTGGATGCTGTCTCCGAGTTCCTGCGGCATCACAAGGTCATCGGCTTCAACACCTATGGCGAACAGTTCGACGGCATGCACATCAACCAGACGTTTACGGGGGTGGTGATTGGCCAGCCTGATGCCCGCTCGGGAACATCCTGAGGAAATCAAGGAAGAGCTGAAGGACCGGCGCATTGCCGAGCTGGAGGCGGAAAACCAGCGGCTGCGCCGCATCCGTGATGCCCTGATCGTGCGGGTGGAATCCGGTGTGGCCCACAAGCCCGAGCCCTATGCGGCGTTCGAGCACTCGGTCATCCTGGCCGAACAGGTGCGCGAGCGTACCGAAGCCCTGAACCTCACCATGGAGGAGCTCAAGGGCAGTAACAAGGCCCTGAGCCGGGCGAGGGAAGAAGCGGAGACCACTCGTCAGAGACTCAGTGATGCCATCGAGAGCATCGCCGACGGTTTTGTCCTGTTCGATCGCCAGCACCGGCTGATCCAGAGCAACAGCCGGTTTCGCAGTTACTGGAGCCATGCCGGCGTCAGCCCACCCGAAGCGGGTACCGCCATTGAAGACGTGAAGGCGAGGGCGATGGCCTGCGGCCTGATTGTCGAGGAACACAGCCACGAGGACGCCGAAGGCACCGTGTTCCTGCTGTCCAACGACCGGTGGGTGCAGATGACCGAGCGGCCAACCCTCGAAGGTGGCCTGGTGGTGCTGTATTCCGACATTACCGACGTCAAGAACAGCGAGATGGCTCGCCGGATCAAGGCCCTGGAAGAGAGCGAGCGCTGGATCCGTGTGGTCACCGACCATGTGCCGGCCCTGATCGCCTACGTCGGGGCGGACATGACCGTGCAGTTCTGCAACAAGGTCTACGAGGCCTGGTACGGACGTGGCGGGTCGCCCCTGTTGGGGCAGCGGCTGGATCAGATCCACTGCCCCGAGTTCTACCAGCGTTTGCTGCCCCAGATCATGGAAGTCCTGGACGGTCAAAACGTCACCTTCGAGCTGGAGGAGACCGGTGAGGGCGGGGAAGTCCGTTACATGCTGCGCTCCTACGTGCCCAACTTCGACGAGTTCGGGGACATCATCGGCTTCTTCGTACTGATTCGTGACATTACCGACCGGCGCAAGACCGCCCTGGCACTGGAGCAGGCCTACGACAACCTGGAGCGCCGGGTGAAGGAGCGCACGGCGGCCCTGAGCGGGCTCAACAGCCAGTTGCGTGAGGAAATCTCGGAACGGGCAGCGGTGGAGGCCCGACTGCGGGAGGCGAAGCAGGAAGCCGAGCGCGCCAACATGTCCAAGACCAAGTTCCTGGCTGCGGTCAGCCACGATCTTCTGCAACCGCTGAATGCCGCCCGCCTGTTCACCAGCGCGCTGCAGGAGCATGCCTTCGGGCCCAAGGCGGAGGGACTGGTGCGGTCGGTCAGTACCTCTCTGGACGACGTCGAGAACCTGCTCGGCACGCTGGTGGACATCTCCAAGCTCGATGCCGGTGTGATCAAGCCGGACGTCACCGCCTTCGACCTGCGGGATCTGCTTAACAACATCGCCCGCGAGTTCCGCCAGATGGCGCTGGCGGAGAATTTGAGCCTGGATTTCGTGCCCTCGTCCGTGGTGGTGGAGTCCGATTCCCAGCTGCTGGCCCGGATACTGCGAAACTTTCTTACCAATGCCATCCGCTACACCAGCTCGGGTCGCATTCTGCTGGGTTGCCGGCGGCGGAAGGATCACGTGCTGTTGCAGGTCTGGGATACCGGCCCCGGGATTCCCGAGGACAAGCTCACCGAAATCTTTCAGGAGTTCAAACGTATCCGGCCCGGCGGTTCCCAGGCAGACAAGGGCCTCGGCCTGGGCCTGGCGATCGTGGACAAGATCTCCCGCATGCTCGGCCATGAGGTAACCGTGTCCTCGGTGGAGGGCAAGGGCTCAGTGTTCAGCGTACAGGTCCCCCTGGGCCAGCTGAAACCCCGCCGGCCAGGTGCTGATAACGGGTTGGGGAGCAGTCTTGATGACGGCCTGAGCGGCGCCCGTGTGTGGGTCATCGATAACGACCAGGCCATCTGCCAGGGCATGAAAACCCTGCTCGAGGGCTGGGACTGCCGGGTAATAACGGCGGTGTCCCTGGAGGATCTGGAACGGCAGCTGCCGATCGAGTCCTGCCCCGTGGATCTTATCCTGGCGGATTACCATCTGGATAACGATGAAAACGGTGTGGACGTGGTGGGGGAAATCAACCGCCGGCGGGCGGTTCCGGCGCCGGTGCTCATGATCACCGCCAATTACACCAACGAGCTGAAGCAGCATATCCGGGAGCTGGGATATCTGTTGATGAACAAGCCGGTGAAGCCGTTGAAACTGCGGAGTGTGCTGAATCATGTGATTCGGGGGTGAGACCGGGGGCCTGGGTGAAAGAGGGGTCAGAAGAAGGCTTTCTTCAGACCCCGATTGGGGTAGCCCATGGTTTCGCCTTTCTCAGGGGTCTGATGAACTCGTTCATCTGACCCCATGTTCAAACCCGGCGCCAGAATCCCCTACTCAGGGGTCTGATGAACTTGTTCATCTGACCCTATGTTCAGATCCGGCCTTCCAGCCTCAGCGCTTCAGATACTGACTGAAATCCACATCACTGGCCGACAGAATCGCCTGCACCCGATTATGCACCCCCAGCTTCCGAAGAATGGCGGATACATGAGCCTTCACCGTCGTCTCGGCGATATTCAGGTTATAGGCAATCTGCTTGTTGGATTCCCCCTTGGACATCCGCTCCAGTACCAGCAGTTGCCGGCGGGTCAGGGAGTTGAGCAGCTCCGGTGAGATCGGGTTGTCGTTGCTGCGGCTGCGGCGATGGCTGCTTTCCTTGCCGGTGCGGATGATGTCGGAAGGCAGATAGACGTTGCCGTTGAGGATCTGCTGGATGGCCTCGGTCATCTGGGCCCGGGGCGAAGACTTGGTGATAAATCCCACGGCCCCATAGGTGATGGCCTGCAGGACCACCTGCTTGTCTTCCTCGGCGGAGACAATTACCACCGGAATACTGGGCGCCTCATTGCGCAGCGTGATCAGGCCATTGAGCCCGTGCATGCCTGGCATGTTCAGGTCCAGCAGGATCAGGTCCAGGTCGTCGTTTTCCCGGGTGATCTCCAGGGTGCTGTCGAGGTCATCGGTTTCGATAATTTCACTGCCGTCGAAACCGGAAGAAATTACACTACTGATGGCTTCGCGGAACAGCGGGTGGTCGTCGGCAATCAGGATCTTGTAAGCCGGCTCCATGAGGGTCTCCGTCTGTTTACTTTTTATTGGAATCGGGACTGAATCAGGCCTGATGATAACGGTTTTCCGACTACAGTGCGGTACGCGGATCGTTGTAAATGTCGCTCTCTGCGTCTAAGGCGGTTGGTACCGCTCTATTTTCTATTATTATGATGATCCAATTCGAACAACAATAACGAAGGAGTAGTAACGTGGAATCGAGTCCACTGATCTCGATCGGCCTTCCGATCTCTCTTTTCATCATTATGGTGGGGATCGGCCTGACCCTTACCCTCAGGGATTTTGGTCAGGTGACCATGAACCCCAGGGGGATGATCGTCGGCACCATCGCCCAGATACTCCTGATGCCCCTGGTGGCCTTCGCCATCGCTCCGATGCTGGGTCTCGGTCCCGCGCTGGCGGTTGGCCTGGTGATTATCGCCGCCTGCCCCGGCGGTACCACCTCCAATCTTTTCGTACTTCTGTCCAGGGGCAATATTGCCCTTTCCATCCTGCTGACAGTCTCCGCCAGCCTGATCACCATTGTGACCCTGCCGTTTTTCACCAACTACGCCCTGCAGATGCACTTTGGTGAAGGGGCGGATATCTCGCTCCCGGTCGGCAAGACCATCGCCATGCTGGTGGTCATCGTGCTGTTGCCGGTCGCTATCGGCATGTTTATCCGGACCCGGGCGCCAGAGCGTGCGAAAAAGGCCGAGGGCATGGTGAGCATCTTCGGTGGTCTGGTGCTGCTGGCGCTGATCATCGCGTTGATGTATGGCTCCCGCGACCGCCTGCTGGAACTGCTCGCCCAGGCAGGCCCGGCGGCCTTTCTGCTCAACCTGGTGGGTGTGCTCATCGGTCTGGCCAGCAGCCGTCTGTTCGGCCTGTCACAACGGGAATCCCTGGCGGTTGCCGTGGAGCTGGGCATCAAGAACGGCACCATTGCCCTGATGGTCACCCTGACCCTGCTGGAATCCTCCGAGATGTCCATCCCGGCGGTAGTGTATAGCGTCATGATGTACGGCTTCGGCGCCATCCTCATCATGATGGGGCGGAGGCTGGTTCCGATTACCCCTTAGGTTCCTCAAAACTGCCGGCTGTGAGCTGCGCCGCACTTATCGCTCGCCGCATACCCAATTTTGGGGATGCGCGGGGAGGTTGAAATTATTAAGTATTACTTTCGGTTATTCCAATAACAGGAAAAATTATGAAAGTAATAAAATTCGGCTCCCTGGCTCTGGCAATAGCACTAAGCGGTTGTGGCGGTGGTGGCTCTTCCTCAAGCACTGTGGCTGAAGACACCCCGACACCGGAAAACACCAAAACGGGCATCTTCACGGATAGCGCAGTCGCGAACATCCGGTATCAGACGGCGACCCAGAGTGACTTTACCAGCGCTCTCGGGGAATACGAGTATGTTGAGGGCGAAACGGTAACCTTCAGCATTGGCGGTATTGAGCTGCCCCCGGTACCGGCATCCGGGCGTGTTACGCCCGCTGACATGACTGCTGATACGAGTTCCCCTGACCAGCTGACCAATATCCTGAGGCTGCTGCAAAGCCTGGACGAGGATGGTAACCCCGATAACGGCATCACCATCACCGCTGAAACCCACACGGCGCTGGAGAATGCACTGTTGGTGGTGGATCAGCCCGCTGCGGACTTTGAATCCCAGTTCACGAATGAGGTGGCAAGCTCGGTCGACAAAACGCTGATCAGTGCAGAGGAGGCCGAAGCCCATTTCTATGCTTCCCAGCAGGCTGACCTGCGTGGCAGCTGGATTTTTGTGGAACCCGATAGCGAAAGCAGCAATGGCCAGGGACCGAATGGCGAAGAAATCAATGTGCTGACATTCCTTGAGGATGGCATCTACATCATTGCCCACAAATATGGCAACGACGATCAGGGAGCGGCAACGGCTGAATGGGGCACTTACAGTTGGGACCCGGCAACCGGCGAAATGACTATTTCGGTGCTCGGTGAGTCAGAAGGAGGCGAGGGCGGCCTGTGTCCGGGATTGGCAGAGGATATAGGGAATTGCACGGAAAATGTGCAACTGGTGGGCGATGAGTTGCATTTTGCCAGCGAGGCAGGGGCAGCGACTCCCTTCCAGGCCATCAAGGATGCCAATAACCCATACGTGGGTGCCTGGTATCTGCCAGAAGGAGATGGATTCAATGTGCTGACCATTCTGGATGACAGTCATTACGTGATCGCCCATAACACCAACGGTGAGTCTTACACGGGTGAAGATGTGGTTGCGGTTTCCTCAGAATGGGGTAATTACAGCCTCTCCATGGGCATCTTCGAGGTTGCCAGCGTCGAAACGGAAACCGATGGTCCGGGCGGACTTTACGATTTCAACAGTGGCGGTGGTCTGACCGCCTCGTCAACGGTTACAGGTTACGGCGATCTGCAGTTTGAAATTGCGATCGGTGACGCGTTTTCCCTTCAGCGGGTTGGTCGCTTCAGCGTGGAGCTGAGTGATCTCGCCGGCAATACCAGCAGCATTCTTGTCGAGCGTACCGGTGGTGTCTTTGCTAATGGAACGGACAAGTCATTTGAGTTTGACCTGGTGGGTGAGGACGATACAGTCCAGGTAGACTTGCAGGCCAATAGTACGGGTTCGGTCACTTATTCTGATGGTTATTCTGTTATTGATGAGTGGTCCGTGAATGCCGGTGGTACGCTTTCGTACCTTGAGACGAATATTGAAGATTCGTCCACCGGGTACTGGGTGTTCGCCCCCATCAAGACCTCCGACGGCGAGTGGGCATTGGTGGATTTCCGGCATTCTGACGGATCAACTGAGAGCCTGCTGGGCTTTTATGTGAGTGAGCTGAGACCACTGTAACTGCAACAGTGGGCACTGACCATTCAGGATGGTAAACATGGCTGGCTTACCCCACAAGGGTGCGCCAGCCATGCTTCCTGTCTATCGAAACCTCTAACGCAATAACGCCGACAATATCCGGCTGATCAGCTCCCCTTGTCGCGAACAGTCGGTCTTCTGGAATATCTGTTTGATCTGCGAACGTACTGTAGCCACTCTGCGTCCCAACCGGTCGGCACATCCCTGGGGGTCAATCCCTGCAACCAGGTTTTCGCAGACCTGGGCCTCGGCGGGAGTCAGCTTGAAATAAGCGGCGATGTGCTCTGCATTTGGTAAGACGCGATTCTCCTGATCATACACGGTAACCAGAGCTCCCCCGGCCAGCAATTCACTGCTTTCAATCGGACGTATGACAAAAATCAGAGGGGTGCGGCCCTCTCGCTTGAGAAACAGAGTCTCAGAGGAATAACTTTCCCTGCCCATGCTTGAGCGAACCACCTGGGCAGACGTCCGGAAGAAGGTCGCCTGCAAGTCTTTCTCTGCGAAGCTGAAGCGATCATGACGGATGCTCAAACAGCGTTCCCGTTGAATCAGGTTGCGGGCAGGTTTGTTGGAATACAAAACTGTAGCAAGACTGTCGAGTACAAAGGTGGCATCGGGCAATACTTCTATCACGGAAGCCAGCGAGGAAGCCGCTTTACTGCGTGATTCCAATTGCCGGTGAAGCAGAACGGCCTGCCGGATATGCGGCACCAAACGGTTGAGGGATTGAAGCTCTGATTCCCGGTATGGTCCTTGTGCCACCGTACGCTGGATGGTCAACACGAAGGTATGGGTAGGGGTGCTATCTACGACCAGCCAGGCTGAATCCAGCATATCCTGATCATTTTCCCACCTCGAATAGTCTTCGCCTGGCTGGAAATCCGGGAGTAATGGCAGGGCGGACTGAAACAGAGCGGGGGGCTGGTTAATGGCGTGATTGGTGACCACGTCGTGGGCAATCATGTTGTTTTCCAGGTACCAGCCCAGGAACTCATCGGAGAGTCCGTGATACCAAAGGTGATCCATCTGCAAGGGGTGCTTGCGCACAACCAGCAACTGAGCAGCACAGCCGTTGACTATGCCAACCAGTTTTTCCAGAAATCCGTGAAAACCTTCCCGATCGGTCAAGGCGCCATACAGGGACTGAATCAGGGAGTGCTCACTCTGCAGTTCCAGTGTCATCGTTTTGATTACCCCAGGGCCCGCACCAGCATCAAAAGAAACAGTTTGTATGGACTCATCCTAGTCGAGTCAGGTACATGTAATCGTAAAATAAGGTAAAAACTCCCTGGTCCCACCTATGTCCCAGCGCTGAAGCGTCAGGAAAGGTCATCTACTACCAAGGAACGAGTTTTTCGCCTCTATCGCATCATTCAACTATTGCGGATCGGGGTCTACATTGTATGAGTAAACGCGAAAGGCCGCGTTGCCATGCGATAAACACAACAAGAGGTCGATAACATGATCTACGCACAACCCGGAAAAGAAGGTTCTGTCGTCTCCTTTAAATCCCGCTACGAGAACTACATCGGCGGTGAGTGGGTGGCACCTGTCAAAGGCGAGTATTTCGAAAACATCACGCCGGTGACCGGTGAGATGATCTGCGAGATTCCCCGTTCCACCGCCGAAGACATCGATCTGGCGCTGGATGCTGCGCATAAAGCCGCGCCGGCCTGGGGCAAGACCTCGCCAACCGAGCGTTCCAATATCCTGCTGAAAATTGCCGATCGCATCGAAGCCAACCTGGAAAAACTGGCGGTTGCCGAAACCTGGGACAACGGCAAGGCCGTTCGTGAAACCCTGAATGCCGACATCCCGCTGGCTGCCGACCACTTCCGTTATTTCGCCGGCTGTATCCGTGCCCAGGAAGGTCACATGGGCGAGATCGACCACAACACCGTGGCGTACCATTTCCACGAGCCGCTGGGCGTCGTCGGCCAGATCATCCCCTGGAACTTCCCGCTGCTGATGGCGGCCTGGAAACTGGGCCCGTGTCTGGCTGCCGGTAACTGCACCGTGCTCAAGCCGGCCGAACAGACCCCTGCCAGCATCCTGGTGCTGATGGAAATCATCGGTGATCTGCTGCCGCCGGGCGTGCTCAACGTGGTGAACGGCTACGGCATCGAAGCCGGTCAGGCCCTGGCCACCAGCAAGCGCATCGCCAAGATTGCCTTCACCGGTTCCACCCCGGTCGGCTCCCATATCCTCAAGTGCGCTGCCGAGAACATCATTCCGTCCACCGTCGAGCTGGGCGGCAAGTCCCCGAACATTTACTTCTCCGACGTCATGCAGGCCGAGCCCGAATTCGTCGACAAGTGTGTCGAAGGTCTGGTACTGGCGTTCTTCAACCAGGGTGAGGTGTGCACCTGCCCGTCCCGCGCCCTGGTTCAGGAAGACATGTTCGAAGAGTTCATGCAGAAGGTCATCCAGCGCACCAAGGCCATCAAACGCGGCAACCCGCTGGATACCGACGTTCAGGTGGGTGCCCAGGCCTCCAAGGAACAGTTCGACAAGATCATGTCCTACCTGGAGATCGGCAAGCAGGAAGGCGCCGTGGTGCTGACCGGCGGCGACCGTGAGCATCTGGACGAGGAGTTCAACAACGGCTTCTACATCCAGCCGACCCTGTTCAAGGGCGACAACAAGATGCGCGTGTTCCAGGAAGAAATCTTCGGCCCGGTAGTGGGTGTCACCACCTTCAAGACCGAGGAAGAAGCCCTGGCCATCGCTAACGACACCGAGTTCGGGCTGGGAGCCGGCGTCTGGACCCGTGACACCAACCGCGCCTACCGCATGGGTCGCAATATTCAGGCCGGTCGGGTCTGGATGAATTGCTACCACGCCTACCCGGCCCACGCCGCTTTCGGTGGCTACAAGAAGTCCGGTGTTGGCCGCGAAACCCACAAGATGGCGCTCGAGCACTACCAGCAGACCAAGAACATGCTGGTCAGCTACGACACCAACCCGCTGGGTTTCTTCTGACAGCCTCATGTAATAACAGGGTCAGATGAAGGCTTTCATCTGACCCTCACGATCTTGCCTGCTGGGTCTACACTTATTTCACCAACCTCGGGGAAAAGGAGACCCAGCGCCATGAGCAATTCCGATACCGGACTGACCAACCACGAAGTCACCATCTGCCTGGCCGGCGGCGCCGTGCTCGGCCCTTTCAATGCCACCTGGACCAAAAACGAAGGCGGTGATGTCCGCGAACTGGTCCGTGAGTACGATGCCTTCCTGCAGGGCGAGAAACAGCAACGCTTCAAGTTCCATCTGCACGATACCTATACCAACACTGTGCACACCCTGATTCTGAATTTTGAGCAGGTGACGGGGATCTGCGACCATGTCCGCCTGCGGAGCCACGCCAACGACTGAACGGGTTGCGCAATGATACGGATGCGAGATGGCTTCGTAACTGCGGGTAAAACCTCAACGTAGACGGACTGACAGGAGGGAATATGAGCGAATTCAGAACGGAGAAAGACAGCCTGGGTGAGGTGCATGTGCCCGCTGATGCGCTCTGGGGCGCTCAGACCCAGCGCGCCGTCGACAACTTCCCGGTCAGCGGTCAGCCCATGCCGGCCACGTTCATCAAGGCCGTGGCACAGATCAAGAAAGCGGCCGCCGAGGCCAATACCAGCCTCGGGCTGCTCGACAACGCACGGCGGGATGCCATCGTCCAGGCCTGTGATGCCCTGATCAGCGGCGAGTACGCCGACCAGTTCCCGGTGGATCGATACCAGACCGGATCCGGCACCAGTACCAACATGAACGCCAACGAGGTGATTGCCGCCCTGTGCCGGAAGGAAGGTGTGGACATTCATCCCAACGATCACGTCAACATGAGCCAGAGCTCCAACGATGTGATTCCCACGGCGATCCACGTCAGTTCGGTGATGGCCGTGAAGGAATCCCTGGTGCCGGCACTGACCCATCTGCGTGGAGTGATCTATGAACGTGAGGCATTGTTCTCCGAGCAGGTAAAAACCGGCCGGACCCACCTTATGGATGCCATGCCGGTCACCCTGGGCCAGGAACTGCGGACCTGGCGCGAGCAGTTGGCGGCGGCCGAGCAGCGAGTGGAAGCCGCGACCGACGAACTGCTGGCGGTACCGCAGGGCGGCACCGCGGTGGGCACCGGTGTCAATGCCGCGCCGGAGTTTGCCGGGCAGTTCGTGAAGTTCCTCAAGAGCAATACCGGTTATCCGTTTCGGTCCCTGGAGCACAAGTTTGTCGGCCAGAGCGCGGTGGATGCACCAGTGGCGCTGTCATCCCAGCTTCGGGGCGTGGCCATCGTGCTCACCAAGATTGCCAACGACCTGCGCTGGATGAACAGCGGGCCAATCCATGGCCTGTCGGAAATCAGCCTGCCTGCGCTGCAGCCGGGCTCCAGTATCATGCCGGGCAAGGTCAACCCGGTCATTCCCGAATCGGTGGCCATGGTGGGCGCCCAGGTGATGGGGTTGGACAGTGCCGTCGCGATCGCCGGCCAGTCCGGTAATTTCCAGCTCAATGTCATGTTGCCGCTGGTGGGTGGCAACCTGCTGGATATGGTCAGCCTGTTGAGCAATGCAGCCACCGTCCTGGCAGACAAGGCGATAAAGGATTTCTCCGTCAACGCGGATAACCTGAACGCCGGTGTCGGCCGTAACCCGGTGCTGGTCACCGCGCTGAACCCGGAGATCGGCTACAGCCTGGCGGCGGATATCGCCAAGGAAGCCTACCGCACCGGTCGACCGGTCATTGATGTGGCCGAGGAACGCAGTGGCCTGAGTCGTGCGCGACTGGAGCAGTTGATGGATCCCCTGAAACTGACCCGGGGCGGGCTGGACTGACTACCTGAAGGGAGCACTGGCAGTTGCTGTTATCGCTGGAGTTGTACGTGATGCTGGTGCTCGCCAACGGCGCCCCTGTGGTGGCGGCCCGGATTCTCGGGGAGCGTTGGGATCAGCCGGTTGACGGCAACCGGCTCTGGTCGGATCGCCGGCCGGTGCTGGGTAGCAGCAAGACCTGGCGCGGGCTGGTCAGCGGCTGTCTGGCCTGCGCCCTGTTCTCCCTGGTCACCGGGCTGGGTTTCCTGTTCGGGGCGCTGTTCGGGTTCCTGGGGTTGCTGGGTGACATGATCAGCAGCTTCGTCAAACGCCGGATGGGCTTGCAGTCCAGTGCCCGGGCGCTGGGCCTGGATCAGATCCCGGAAGCGGTCCTGCCCATGATTCTTGCCATCTTCTGGCTGCCGGTCGGGTGGGGGAGTGCCTTGCTGGTGGTCGTCCTTTTCACGCTCTCCAACATTCTGCTATCTCCGCTGCTGCACCAGCTCGGAATTCGGGACAGGCCACACTGAAGCGGGTTACTGCGGCCCCCGGGTCAGGGTGTGAATGGTGACTTCAGGCGGGCAGTTCAGCCTGACATTCAGCACCGATGTACCAGCGCCGGGGGAGGTGTAGCCCTGCATGCCGTTCACCCGCCAGTAGCCGCGCCCCAGGTGCCGTGGGCAATCGGAGTCCAGGGTTACCGGAATGCCGCCGGGAAGGCAGATCTGGCCACCGTGGGTGTGGCCGCAAAGGAAAATGTCGTAGCCGGCGTGGGCGGCTTCACGCCAGATTTCCGGGGTGTGGCTGAGCAGGATGCTGATGGCTCCGACGGGGATGTCATCCCCGGCCCGGTGCAGGTTATGTACCTTGTAGAAATGGGCATCATCCACACCGGCCAGGTACAGCTTCTGGCCATTGCGCTCAAGGGGGGCCATCTCGTTGAGCAGCAACTGGTACCCCATGTCCTCCAGGGCCGGCACCATGCGAATGCTGTCGTGGTTGCCCAGTACCGCATAGGGCTTGCCCTTGATGGCCGCGCGCAACCGGCCCATGCCCGCCACGGCCTCATCCACCGGGCCCCAGGTCAGGCGCCGGTAATCCCCGGTGAGTACGCACAGGTCATACTCGAGGGGCTCGATCTGGCGAATCACCGCCTGCAGGTTGGCCTCGTCCATATCCACATGCAGATCGGTCAGGTGCAGGATGCGGTAGCCCTCGAAGGCCTCCGGGAGGTCGGGAATGACGAACTGGTTGTGAACGGTGGACAGCTTCAGGGTATTGGCCTGGGCCCGGCGAAACAGGCCAACGCACTTCAGGCAGAAACGGATCAGCCCGGGGGCGTTGGTGAGGTTTTCCAGGTGAAAGGAATGGTGGTCCTTGCCAAAGACAAGGGCCTCGGACTCTTCCTCGATGCCAAGCCGCTGGCGTGCGTGGACCGGCCCGAGACGCAGGCTGAGGCGGTACTCCAGCAGTTCATTCTGGTTTTCAGGTGCACGAGCCCTTGCCGTCATTATTCTTTCCTTGATGCCGAGCGGGTTCTGGCTGAGTGCCTTCGAAAAGCAATGGCAAACCCTGTCTTTCATTATGGTTGGCTGCCGGGCGGATGCAACTGGCCTGGCGCGATGTTCATGTTCGGTAATGGAAGTCCCGGTTTGGGATTTGTTCGTAAAACTCTTTAAGCTAGACGTAAAGACATTCAATCCAGAGGTGACTATGACAGAGTCATGCAATATACCGGGCCTGACCGTGCCCCGAAGCCGCTTCCCGGACCCGGAGCGGGATCTGCCCGCCGGGGCTGGTGAGGCGCGCGTGGTACTGGCCGGCGGCTGTTTCTGGTGTGTCGAGGCGGTGTTCCTGGCGATGGACGGTGTCAGCCAGGTGACTTCCGGTTATGCCGGGGGCAAAGAAGAAACCGCGAACTACGAGGCGGTCTGCACCGGCACCACCGGCCACGCCGAGGTGGTGGAAATCCGCTATGACCCGGCGAAGGTCAGCTTCGGCGAGCTTCTGAAGGTGTTCTTCTCCGTGGCTCACGATCCGACCCAGCTCAACCGCCAGGGCAACGATCGGGGCACGCAATACCGCTCGGCCATTTTCTATGAAACGCCGGAACAGAAAGCCGTGGCGGAGGCCTACATCCACCAGCTGGATGACGCGGGCGTCTATCCCGATCCGATCGTGACCAGCTTGGAACCGCTGGAGGCCTTCTATCCGGCGGAGGAGTATCACCAGAACTTTGCCGCCCGGAACCCCTACCAGCCCTACATCATGGCGGTGGCTGCCCCCAAGATGGAAAAGCTTGTGGACAGCTATGGCGACCGCCTCAAACCTGAATACACTGACAGCGAACCGGGCCAGGCCTGAGGAGAGAAGTTATGACCGTATCCGCATCAGGTTACGACCTGACGCCATTAACGCAGGCTCAGGTGGACGAGAAGGCGGCGGATCTGACGCCGGACGAGCGGCGCGTGTTGCTCGACCACGGCACCGAGCACCCGTTCTGTGGCACCCTGCTGGATAACAAGAAGGCGGGTGTCTACCACTGCCGGCTGTGTGATCTGCCCCTGTTCAGTTCGGACTCGAAATTCGACTCCGGCACCGGCTGGCCGAGTTTCTTCCAGCCCTTCGACCCGGATCATATCCGGTACCTGGAAGACAACAGTCTGGGCATGACCCGCACCGAGATCCGGTGCCCGCGTTGTGACAGTCACCTGGGGCATGTCTTTCCAGATGGCCCGCCACCGACCGGGCAGCGTTACTGTTTGAACTCCATTGCCATGGTGTTCAGAGAGAAGGATTGAGCAGGAGGAATCCGGATAAAAGGAAACGGGGCGTAGGGCCCCGTTTTCTGTTACTTGCCGCCAGTCACTGTTGAGACGTAATGGGCGACAGCCTTGATCTGTTCTTCCGACAGGCTTGCCTCGAACGATGGCATGACGCCAACGCCCTGGGTCACGGCCATCCTCACCTGATCCTCGGTGGGTTTGAGGTCGTCCAGGTTCGGTCCGATCGCACCGGCAGAACCGGCATCGGAGAGGGTATGGCAGATAGTGCAGGAGGGTTGGGCTTCCTGGGTGAAGACATTCTTGCCCTGGGTGGCCAGGTCATCTGCTGAAGCGTGGAGAGAAAAGGTCATCAGGCCTGCGATGGCCAATACAGCTTTTTTGTTCATCTGGTATGGATCCGATAAAGATAATGACGGGGCGGCTGGTTCTCCCTGGTCAGCCGCCCCGGATGGTCAGCTTACAGTGACGGTCACTCCGTGATCCTTCCAGCCATTGTGCCCGTAGCCGCGCTCGTTCTCGGTACGGCCTTCCGGCTGACTGTTGCCTTCGACATCAGTCGCCCTGCTTACAATACGATGCTCGCCGGCTGAGAGATCTGCAGCCAGCACGAACGGACGCCAGGCATAGGGGCCAAGGTCCGGTCCCAGGAACTGCGCCTGCTTCCAGCTCTGGCCGCCATCGGTGGAGACTTCCACCTTGTCCAGGGACTTGGTGCCACCAAAGGCCACGCCATAGATCATGTTGCGTCCGGAACGACCGGTTTCCAGTGGTGCGGTCACCCAGGACTTTACATTCATCTCCCACATGGACGGCTGGTCCGGTGAACCTTTCTTGCCCACGTCACGGACGCGGTAGCCGGAGGCCTGGATCTTGGCGTCGGTCTGGCCTTCAGTGAAAGCGACGTTCTTGACGTACTTGACGTTGTTCACGCCGTAGAAGCCCGGAACCACCATCCGCAACGGGCCACCGTGGGTCAACGGCAGGGGCTCGTCGTTCATCTCCCAGGCCAGCATGGCAGTATCCAGTGCGTGTAACGGCACGGACCGCTCCACCATGATGGTCTTGGGATCAATGCCGTCCGGCAGGGATTCACCGCCGGTACTGGTGATGTATTTCATGCCGTCTGCAGGGCCGCCCAGGGCCTCGACAACGGTTTTCAGTGGTACACCGGTCCACATGACGCAACCTGCGGCGCCGACCGACCACTGGGTGCCGCTGGCACCGTGCGGGAAGAAGGCGCGGCCGTTACCGGAACACTGGAGTACGGAAGCCACGGTGGTGACGCCCATGGACTTGAGTTCGCCGATAGTCAGGGCGCGCGGATTCTTTACGCCCTCGATGTTCACTTCCCAGGCATCCCGGTCGGCCACGATCTCTTCGGACGGGGCGGGCAGGTTGTTGCGCACGAACAGCCGGTCGCTGGAGGTGATCACCCCCTGGCCGATAGCGCCGCGCTGGGTTTCCATGGTATTGGCGCTGTGCAGGATCAGTGCGTTGCGTTCTTTCCAGGCCACGTAATCCGGCAAGGTCTTGGGTTCTTCGCCCCGGGCCAGCGGAGTAAAGCCCAGCAGGCTGACCGCCGCCATGGCGCCAGCACTGCCCAGCAGCATGGTTCTGCGTCCGGGGTTCTCGAGACCGGGGTCGTTGGGTCCCCGTTTCATCTCGGTCGGGTATTTCATGGTGCCTCTCCTTTTTGGTCTTGTGCGAAGGCAGTGCCTCACGCGGCCGATGTGCCGCAGTTATATCTTTATTCTTTATAGGACGATTCTGACAATTGATCAATGTAAATTTTCGCCGTTATCCACCGGCAACGGGACCCGCTATAATGCGCCGCTACTGGCACAGCCCCAGAACAATACGATGACCCGGAAAGGACAGAGCACCCATGATCCGACTGAAACTCAATCCGCTGACCGAGTCCGCCACGCTCCTGCGCCGCGCGGGTGTGGTTCTTGGTTCAGTGGGGCTGACGGCCCTCTATTCCCTTCTGATCCTGCTCCGGGCCCTGTTCGGTAAACTGGACCGCCGGATTGTCGACCAGTATTGCCGGGAATGGTCGGCGGCGTTGTTGCGGCTGGTACGAGCCAACCTGACAGTCCGGGGAGAGGTGCCGGATTTCGGGGATGGCCGGCGCTACATCATCATGTGTACCCACGCCAGTCACTACGACATCCCGGTCAGTTTCGTCTCCCTGCCGGGATCCATCCGGATGCTGGCCAAGAAAGAGCTGTTCAGCATTCCGTTGCTTGGCCAGGCCATGCGCGCTGCCGAGTTTCCGTCGGTGGACCGGTCCAACCGCAACCGCGCGGTCCGGGACCTGGAGAAAGCCCGGGAGATGATGGAAAGCGGGATCGTGCTCTGGGCTGCGCCGGAGGGCACCCGCTCACCGGACGGCAAGCTGCTGCCGTTCAAGAAGGGTTGTTTTCACCTGGCTCTGGATACCGAAGCGGTGATCGTGCCGGTGGCTATCCGGGGTATTCACCAGGTACTGCCGGCCAGAACCTGGCAGATCAACCTCGGGCAGCCGGTGGATGTGCGCGTCGGCAAGCCTCTGGATGTGGCCGGCATGTCGAAGCAGGACCTGCCCGAGATCATGATTGAAGTGCGTGGCAGGCTGGAAGATCTGCTGGGTGATGGCGAGGCCGAGTAACCAGACCCCGCCCCGGATCAGGTTGCGACCGTCCCGGCCGTCACTACCGTAGTGAGCAGGTAGCCGGTGTAGGCAACGTAAACCAGCAGCAGAGCACCGCCATCGAACCGGGAGATGCGCTTGCGCCAGCCGGTGAGGCCGAAGCCCATGATCAGCAGGCCAACGGTCAGGGCAAGCATCAGGGTCCAGTCCCGGTAAAGCACTTCCGGGTCCACCTGCAGCGGCTCGATGGTCGCTGCGAGCCCCACCACCGCCAGGGTGTTGAAGATGCCCGATCCCAGAATGTTGCCGAGGATCAGGTCATGTTCGTTCTTTTTCACCGAAGCCAGGGCTGAGGCCAGTTCCGGCAGGGAGGTGCCGATCGCGACGATGGTCAGGCCGATCACCAGGTCACTCACTCCCAGGCTCTGGGCGATAGTCACCGCACCCCAGACCAGCATCCGCGAGCTGACCACCAGCAGCACCAGACCAATTACCAGCCAAATGATGGCCGATTTTAGTGGCATGGGATGGGCGATGATCTCGGCATCGGTCTCTCCGCCGAGCGGATCATCCTTGCCACGAATGCCCTGGAAAATGGACCAGCCCATCACCCCCGCGAACACCAGCAGCAGAATGGCGCCGTCCAGCCGCGTCAGATCGCCGTCGATCAGCTGGGACCCGGCGATCAGGGTCAGGATCACCAGCAGGGGTAACTCCTTGCGAATCACCTGGGAATGGACCGCAATGGGAGCGATAACGGCGGTCAGGCCGACAATCAGGGCGATGTTGGTGATGTTGGAGCCGTAACCGTTACCCAGGGCCAGGCCCGGATTGCCATCGGCGGCCGCCATGGCGGATACCGCCAGCTCGGGCGCGGAGGTGCCGAAGCCGATGATCACCATGCCGATCAGCAGGGTGGGCATGCCCAGGTGCTTGGCGGTTGCCGCCGCGCCCTCGACGAATTTGTCGGCGCTCCAGACCAGCAGCACCAGCCCGGCAATGATTGAGCCAAAAGCCATCAACATATAAACAAAGCCTCAGTGTATGAATCGTCCGAGCATGAATACCCCGGCGTAGCCCAGGGTGTAAGCGGCCAGGAGGTGGGCAAGATACCGCATGTAGGCGGCGAAGGTCAGCCCTTCAATTTTGCTCATGGCCACAATTCCGGCGGCTGAGCCGATGATCAGCAGTGAGCCGCCGACGCCGACGGCGTAGGTCAGTCCCATCCATTCTCCCGGCGTCATGGTGATGCCCGCCTTCAGGAGCGCTGCGGTCAGCGGCACATTATCGATAACCGCAGAGAAGATTCCCATCAGGTAATTGGCGTACAACGGGGGTAGAAGATCGTAGATCGCCACCAGGGAATCCAGGGCATGAATTTCCTTGAGCATGCCCACCAGCAGCAGGATGCCGAGGAAGAACAGCAGGGTCTCGAATTCGATGACCCGGATGTACTCGAGGATCGGGTCCAGGTCCGAGTCATCGCTCATGAACCGGGAGACCAGGAACATGATGGAAAGTCCGAACAGGAAGGTCAGAACCGGTGGAATGCTGAACAGGGCATTACCGGCAATGGTGCTCAGGATTGTTAACAAAAACAGGGCGCTGATCACGGCATCCACTTTCCGTACCGGTGTGGTGTTGGAACGCAGGGTCACCGTTCCTGTCAGTCCCCTTGAGAGGAAAACCGCGAGAATGAAAACGGTGATGGAGGCGGGGATGGCCAGGGTCAGCAAGGTCAGTATTTCCACCTTGTCCGCGAGGAAAATCATCAGCGTGGTGACGTCGCCGGTGATCAGTGAAACGCCGCCGGAGTTCACCGCAAAGACCACCAGAGTGATGAACTGGAGGCGCTTTTTCAGCTCCAGATTCAGGGACAGAATCAGGGAGCATGAGACTAAAGTGGCAGTTATATTGTCTGCTAAAGAGGAGAAAATGAAACAAAACAGACCGGTCAGGAAGAGCAATCGCCGCTCACTTACCTGTTTCGGCATGATCAGGTAAATCACGTTTTCGATCATTCCCTTTTTGTTCAGGTAGGCGACGAACGTCATTGCCGCGACGAGAAACAGCCAGAGCCCGGCGATCTCGGCAATGCTTTCGGTCAGGCCGGTTGTGATGGACTCGGTTTCCCGGGCGTTATCACTGGACAGGAACAGCAGCATCCAGGCCAGGGTGCCGAAAAACAGTGTTACCTTGGCCTTGTTGACATGGATGACCTCTTCAAAGATCACGCCCAGCAACGCCAGGACAGCGAGAACAATCAGAACAGCATCAATAGCGGACATGGCACACCCGAACGCGGTGAACTTGAACAAGGCCCGAGCGGGCCACAGTTTACGCGCCGGGATTGTAGACCTTTGACCCGGAACGGGCCACTGTCCGTAACGGACACACAGCATCGGTCAAACGACCGGCAGACAGCGGCAGAATCGCAACGTTTGACAATCGCAATTTATTATTCCGGCGAAAATCGGGATAATCGCGCGCAAATTCAGACAGGAAGCACACGGCAGCGTCTTTTACCTTACGCGGGACCGGCTTCCGAGAGGCGCCTCTGCTGATCGTGGTGGCGCAAACAGGTTCAATACTAACCAGGGTAAAAACCAATGGCCGTTAGACAGGCAGACGTAGTGCTGGTCGGCGGTGGCGTCATGAGCGCCACCCTCGGCATGATGCTCAAACAGCTCGATCCGTCGCTGGACATCGTCATGGTGGAGCGTCTTGACCACGTTGCCCATGAAAGCACCGACGGATGGAACAACGCAGGCACCGGCCACGCCGGCTACTGCGAACTCAACTACACCCCGGAAACCGACGATGGCGACGTGGCCATCGAACGGGCGCTGAAGATCAACGCCCAGTTCGAGGTTTCCCTGCAGTTCTGGTCCTACCTGGTCGAGCAGGGGGTTCTGCCCGAGCCGAAGTCCTTCATCAACCGTACGCCACACCAGAGTTTTGTCTGGGGTGAGAAGGACGTGGCGTTCCTCAAGCGTCGTCACGAGAAACTCAGCGCCCATCACCTGTTCCGGGAAATGGAATACTCCGAGTCTCCGGATGTGCTGGAAGAATGGATGCCGCTGGTGGTCAACCACCGCGATCCCATGCAGCGCGTGGCCGCCACCCGGATCAACCACGGTTCGGATGTCGACTTTGGCTCCCTGACCCGCAGCATGGTGAAATGGCTGGAGACCCAGGACAACTTCGAGCTGATGCTCAGCTGCCCGGTGCATTATATCGACCAGCGTGACAACGGTCGCTGGAAGGTCCGGGTGAAGAATCAGAAGACCGGCGAACTCACCAAGCTGGAAGCCGGCTTCGTGTTCCTCGGTGCCGGTGGCGGTGCATTGCCGCTGCTGCAGAAATCCGGCGTCGACGAAGCCCGTGGTTACGGCGGCTTCCCGGTCAGCGGCCAGTGGCTGGTATGCGGTAAGCCGGACATCGTCCAGCAGCACAACTCCAAGGTATACGGCAAGGCCCCGATCGGCGCGCCGCCCATGTCTGTGCCGCACCTGGATACCCGCATCATAAATGGCGAACCGGCGTTGCTGTTCGGGCCGTTCGCCGGATTCACCACCCGCTTCCTGAAGCAGGGCTCCATTTTCGACCTGATCGGCTCGGTGCGTACCACCAACCTCAAGCCGATGCTGTCGGTGAGCAAGAGCAACATGGACCTGACCCGCTACCTGATCGGCGAGGTGTTCCAGTCCCATAGTGACCGGGTAGCCTCCCTACGCAACTTCTTCCCGGACGCCCGGGAGGAAGACTGGAACCTGCAGATGGCCGGCCAGCGGGTACAGATCATCAAGGAAACCGAAGACGGCGGTGGCAAGCTGGAATTCGGTACCGAGATCGTCGCCGCCAAAGACGGTACCCTGGCGGCCCTGCTGGGTGCCTCCCCGGGTGCGTCCACGGCGGCCAATGCCATGCTCGATGTGCTCGAGCGCTGCTTCCCGGAGAAAATGAAATCCGCCCAGTGGCAGGAGCGTATGCGGGATCTGGTACCGTCCTATGGCCAGTCCCTGGTTGAGGACGAAGCGCTGCTCAACAAGGTACGGGAGCGGACACTCTCAACCCTCAAACTCGCCTGATATAACTAATCAGTATAGACAGGGCCGAAAACGCGGCGAACAACGGGTCTAACCGGCTGTCCGCCGCGTTTTTTTATGCCCCCGAGCACCACGCCGGTTGCGATTTATTTCAGGGAGCCTAGGGTAAATAGACACCCAGTAGATTGAGGAGAGAGCCTATGAGTGAACACAAGTACGACCCGGACAAGGGGTACGTCGCGTTACTCGGCTGGAGTCTGAATGCCGTCGAGGCAGCGGACAAGTTTGATCGCCGGTACGTGGTGGTGGCTCCCGACTGGGCGGAGGCCTATTGCGAGGAGCACAATATCCCCTATGTGCCCTGGAACTTCGAGAGGCTCAACGACCGCTCCTTTGAAATCGCCCAGACCCTGAAGGAAATGGGCGTCGATGTCGCGATCCCCCTGTTCGAGGAGACCGTCGAGTGGGCGGGCGCCATCAATTCCGTTCTGCTGGGCAATCCCCGCCTGTTTGGTCAGGCCATGCTGCTCCGGGACAAGGCACTGATGAAGCGCCGTGCACAGCTCGGTGGTATTCGCGTGGGTATTTTCGAGGAAGCCCACGACCGGGATGACGTCATCCGGTTCCTGAAACGGGTAAACCAGACCCTGCTGAAGCTGGACGGTGACCCCAACGACCCGATTCACCTCAAGGCTTTCGACAAGGCCGGTTGCCTGGGTCACCGGGTGATCCGTACACCGGACGAGGTGGATACCATCCCGGACGAGGAATTCCCGGTACTGATGGAATCGCACCTGGATGGCTGGGAATTCGCCGTCGAGGCCTGGATCCATAACGGGAAGATCCGGTTCCTGAACATTTCCGAGTACGTCACTCTCGGCTACTCGGTGTTCGTGCCGGCCACGCCGGACCTGGAGAAATACCGGGCGCAGATCACCAAGGAAATCGAAAAGCTGATCAAGACTTTCGATATCGACTTCGGTTTTGTTCACCCCGAGTACTTTGTCACCAGCGACGGCACCATGTACTTCGGTGAGGTGGCTTATCGTCCCCCCGGCTTCAAGGTGTTCGAGCTGCTTGAGCGTGCCTATGGCTTCAATGCCTACCAGGGCCTGATCCTGGCCTTTGATCCGAAAACCACCGAGGAGGAGATTGCCGCCTTCTTCCCGAAAGAGGTGGTCGATGCCAAGGGCTATGCCGGATGCTTCGGGGTTTACCCAAGGCGCCGGGTGGTCAGCCGGCTGGAGATTCCGGAAGAGACCGAGAACGACGAATACTTTGAAAGCCATGAGCTCACGCCTCCGGTGGAGGAGACGGTCACCAAGCGGACTGCTTTCGGCACCCACTGGGGCCTGGTCTATTTCTTCGGTGATGACCCCTACCGGATGCGGGATTTGCTGAAACATCAGGAAGAGCTCGATTTCTATGTATAATCGGGAGAGCAATCAATAACAAACGGGTTTGGTGCAGGCCCTCAGGAGAACGTCGTTTGAACGATCACCAACCGGGCAGTGCAGCACCGGCAGTGAACTTTGACAAGCTGGTGCAAAGACTTGACGAGTCGATCCAGGCTCTTGAAGAAAGCCGGTCCTTTGCCAGGGCCGGCAAGCTCCCGCGGGTCTTTGATATTGCCCGCCGGGTGCTGTTGCAGCCGGGTGGCTGCCAGGTGATTGAGGAGCGGGCCCAACGGCTGGAGCTGGCCGGTGTCTTTGCCGGCACCGACTGGGCCGAGCCGGGGATCCTGCTGCCGTCACTGACCACCTACTCCCTCCAAAGCCCGAACACCGATACCGTGGTGGTTGAGGCGATCAGCGAATTGCGCCTGCTGGCGGTGGCCAGGGGGCTCTACCTGCACCCGTCGGTGTCCGCAGAGCAGGCCCATCACTATCTGACCCAGGTCCTTGCCATCAATCTCGGCTTGCTGTTCGGCATGACCGGTGAAGCGGAACGGGAGCAGGGCAAACTGGCTCTGATCAGCCAGGCGGTGGTCCAGTACGTGGCCGAGCATATCGGTTACGAGCACGTGATCGACAGCCTGATCGAGGAAATCTGGCGCATCCTGCAGCAGCGGCCGATACAGGTCACCGATGTTCGCCGGATGATTACCCAGATCGCCCTGTGCCGGGCTGATCCGAACGCCGACCTGGGCAGTTCCGGCCGGGGTGCGGACCGCCTGATCTCCAGTCTCTATGGCCCGACCCGCGCCTGCAGCGAGGATCCCGGTACCGTGGTCTACACACAACGGCTGGAATCCATGGACGCCCAGGCCCTCCAGAATGAGGCCACCGGCTTTGCCCGGTCCATGCATGACACCGGTCTGGTGTCGCCGTACCACGCCGCCTTCGTGCGTTTTATCCTGGAAGACCAGGACGCCCTGCTGAGCGAGGCCCTGGGCCTGTCCAGTACCGGCCGTGACTGCCTGTTGTGCTACCGGGAACTGGTCCACACCCTGATCCAGGAGGGCATTTTCCCGGAGACCGCCCAGGGCCTGTATGGTCTGGCGCTGATGCTGGAGCGGGGCATCCTGTACCAGCCCCCGGTGGCCCCGGCGCTGTGGCGTCAGATCCGGTTATCCCTGTGTCCGGAAGCCCGCGAACGCCTGCAGCTGGCCTATGGCTACGAGCCGCAGCCTGCTGCCTGGCTGATCCAGGGTGTGCTGAACATGCTGGGCCAGCCCCTGGGTGTGGGCCAGGGCAACAATCCCACCTGCCAGTCGGCCCGGGCCCTATCCATGTGGGCCTACAACGACCCGGACTACCTGCTGCAGATGGTGGCCTGGGCGGCCCGTGACAACGAAATCATGATGCACTTCGAGGGCAAGCCGGTGTCCTCGGCGCAAAGCGCCGGTGGTGTGGCTTCCGAGGTCACCCTCGATCTCGATCCGGTGTCCCTGGTGGTGGTGCCGCACCTGGACCGTATCTATGCCGAAATGGGCCGGCTCTGTGCTGGCCGCGAGGGCGACCCCCATCGCTGGGTGAACCCGGAGTTCCACGGCTGGTCCGCCGGTCGGGGCTTCGCCATCAACGTGGATGTGGGTACCGGCAAGTTGGATAACCCGGAAGGTTTCATCCGCCACTTCTATGCCAGTTACCACCCGTACTACAACGGCAACCAGCCCCTGATCCATCCCCAGCCCGCCGGCATTGCGGTTACCGACAGTGCGGCCCGGTTCATTGGCTGGCATGCCATCACCATCCTGCGGGTGGCGCTGGACCCGGAGGGCCAGATGCGGGTCTATTTCTTCAACCCCAACAACGACAGCGGCCAGAACTGGGGCGATGGCGTGCGGGTGAGCACGGCCGGCCATGGCGAGCGCTTTGGTGAGTCGTCCCTGCCGTTCGAGCAGTTCACCTCCCGGCTTTACATCTTCCACTTCGATCCCCTGGAGCGTGGGGAACCGGCGGACGTCAGCCAGGACGAGCTGACCCGGGTGCTCGATGCGATTTACCGAAGCTGGGGCGTAGACCGGGTGCCCTCGGACAGTCTCCAGGCCGAGCCTCCCCGGACCGACTGATTGCCGACAGCGTTGGAAAGAATGCTATGCTCGGAGGCAAATTGGCCTGACGGGGAAGCAGAGTATGACCAAGGCGCAAGCCACGCCGCGTAACGGGGCGGAACTGTTCGTCCGGGCCCTGGAGAACGAGGGCGTAAAATACATCTTCGCAGTACCGGGCGAGGAGAACCTGGACCTGCTGGAGGCCCTCCGGGAGAGCGACATCCAGTTGATCCTCAACCGCCATGAACAGGCGGCAGGTTTCATGGCCGCCACCTTTGGCCGTCTGACCGGCCGGGTCGGGGTCTGCCTGTCCACTCTGGGGCCGGGTGCCACCAACCTGGTCACGGCTGCGGCCTATGCCCAGCTCGGTGGCATGCCCATGATGATGATTTCCGGGCAGAAGCCGATCAAATCCTCCAAGCAGGGGCTGTTCCAGATCCTCGATGTGGTGGACCTGATGCGCCCGCTCACCAAGTACACCCGCCAGATCTCCAACGCCAATACCATTCCCGCCAAGGTCCGGGAAGCATTCCGGCTGGCCTCCGAGGAGCGCCCTGGCGCCGTGCACCTGGAACTGCCGGAGGACATCGCCGCCGAAGTGCCGGCACCGGACACCCACATCTTCGCGCCCAGCGATGCCCGGCGCCCCTCGGCCAGCCAGAAGAGTCTGGAGATTGCCTGCGACATGCTCCGTGAGGCGAAGCACCCGCTGATCATGATCGGGGCAGGTGCCAACCGTAAGCGGGTCTCCCAGGCACTGATTCACCTGGTGAACACCACCAACATTCCGTTCTTTACCACTCAGATGGGCAAGGGCGTGGTCGACGAGCGCCATCCCCGTTACCTGGGCAACGCCGCCCTGTCGGCCGGAGACTTTGTGCACCGGGCCATCGACCATGCCGACCTGGTGATCAACGTCGGTCACGATGTGGTGGAGAAGCCGCCGTTCTTCATGCAGCCGGGTGGCAAGAAGGTCATCCACGTGAACTTCTCCGGGGCCGACGTGGACCCGGTGTATTTCCCCCAGCACGAGGTGGTCGGGGACATCGCCAACAGTGTCGAGTATATGGCGGAGAACTGTGGCATCTGCCATAACCACGACTTCACCCGTTTCATGGAAGTGAAGGCGTCCGTCGACCGGCACCTCCGGGACAAGGCCGAGGATGAGCGCTTCCCGGTGATTCCCCAGCGCATTGTTCACGATGTGCGGGCGGTGATGCCGGAGGACGGCATCATTGCCCTGGATAACGGCATGTACAAGCTCTGGTTCGCCCGTAACTATCCGGCCTACGACAACAACACCGTGCTGTTGGACAACGCGCTTGCCTCAATGGGCGCCGGACTGCCCAGTGCCATGATGGCGTCCATGCTGTACCAGGACCTGAAGGTGATGGCCATCTGCGGCGATGGCGGCTTCATGATGAACAGCCAGGAGCTGGAGACGGCGGTCCGGCTGGACCTCAACCTGGTGGTGCTGATCATCAACGACAGCGCCTACGGTATGATCAAGTGGAAGCAGGCCCAGGAAGGGCTGGCCGATTTCGGGCTGGATTACCGTAATCCGGACTTCGTGAAATACGCCGAATCCTATGGTGCCACCGGTCACCGGGTTGCCCGCACCGAGGATCTGCGCCTGACCCTGGAACGTGCCCTCGCCGCCGGTGGTGTGCATCTGGTGGATGTACCCGTGGATTACAGTGAGAACCGTCGGGTGTTTGACGAGGAGCTGGCGGAACTGACCCGTCAGCTTTAGCGTTGTATCATTGCGATCGATTCAACTGAAGGATGTACGCAATGATGTTTTCCCGACTCCGATGGCTGGCACTGGCGGCGGCTCTGCTGGTGCTGGCCGGATGCAGTAAACCCGAAACTCCGCAGGAAGTGGCGGCTGCCTTCTGGCAGGCGATGGCTGAAAACGATGTGGGTGATGTTGTGGAGCTCTCCACCCTGACCGACGAAGCGCAGTTTGATGCCTACAAACGCGACTGGACCAATGCGGTACCTTCCTTCGGCCGGGTGGTGATCGAGGAGCGGGAAGCCACCATTGTTACCCGCCTGCCCACAGAGGAAGGCACCGAAGGCGAACGGCTGGAACTGGAAACCTACCTGGTGTCGACAGCCGAGGGATGGCTGGTGGATTACCAGCGCACCGGCGATGCCATTCTCAATCCTTCCCCGTTCAGTGGCCTGATGGGCCAGATCAACAGTCTGGGTGAGAAGCTCTCCGCCAGTTTCTCCCGGTCTTCCGAAGACCTCGAAGCTCGCATGAACGAGCTGTCCCGGGATCTGGAAGCCTACTCCGACGAGCTCCGGCTCCGGGCTGAGAGTGCCATGGAAGACTTCGCCGAGGCGCTCCAGGAGGCGATGAAAGACCTGGAGGAATCCCTGAACGAATCCCTCGATGATAACGACCAGGCGCCCCAGGAAGACCGGGTGATCCTGGAGCAGGCCTCACGGGATCTGGATCAGAAGGCTGAAGCCCTGGACGAGCCGACGGCAGAGCATCTGGCCGAGGCCACCCGGGCGGTGGCTGAAGCCGGAGAGAACCTGTCCCGCCTCAGCAGCGAGACCTGGGCGCAGTACCGGGATCAGTGGGAGACCCGGCTCGACGAAATCCGGGCTGATACCAAGGCCTTTTTCGAGGACCTGGGCCAGCGCTGAGCGCTGGCCCCTTGATCCTGGCTGGCCGGGGATCAGAAGAACAGGGTGATGCCTGAAGACAGTTCGATGTTGTGGGTCAGCTGGGATTCCCGGATCAGGTCGCTGTTGAACATGTGGTCACGGAAGTCGACGTGTACCGTCAGCCAGTCCAGCAGCACGATACGGAACCCGGTCCCGATGGTGGTGGTGAAATTGCTCTCACCACCGAACTCGGTGTTGCCGACGCCACCGACCAGGTAGAACGCCGAGTTGAAGGTCAGCGAATCGCTGAAGAAGATCTCCCCGGGAAAGATGTTGTAGCCCACCAGGAAATCGTAGTAGCTGTAGTCCCGGTCATCGTCGGTCAGCAGGCGGACGTTGGCACCACTGAGCTCCTCGAAAGAGGTCAGGCCGGCCTCGCTCATGCCGTAGTTGAACTGCAGGAAGAAATCCTCGGTGGCGTGGAACGCGGCGCTGACGCCAACAAGTGGTTCGCTGCTGAAGTTATCGATCGTCAGCATCCCGGCAAAGGCGCCAACCTCGAAGAACTCCGAATCAATATCCGCTTCGCTGATGCTCCTGGGCTCGATGTCAGGCTCGATGACCTGCACCGGCGCCGAGCCCCCCTCCTGCGCCTGCGTCATCGGAGTCAGTGCCAGCAGTCCGGTGAACAGCGCAAGACTGATGCCCCGCGGCTTGCGGATGCTCAAAAGAAGGTGTTGAGACCGATTTTCCATTCGCTTAGACCTGTGCTGTCAGAATTGGACGACACCGAGTACACCCGGTACTCGGCCCGAATCAGGAAATTCCTGCCAATGTAGTAACCCAGTCCGCCGCCAAAGGTGACGCCATCGGCATCGCCGAGCTCGCTCAGCAGCACTTTCTGTCGCACATCAAAGGAGAACTGGCTGTAGCCGGCTAGGACGTAGGGGGTGAGGGACCACTGGTGCAGGGGCTCGATCACCAGGTTGGCGCCGTAGTAGTCGCTGGTCACGGACTCGTTGTAGATCTTGCCCGCTTCCAGTTCGGCGCCGAGCCAGGTTAGTGGCCGGTAGCCGGCGGTCAGGCTGAAACTCGGGGACTCCTCGAACATGCCGGCGGTAAAGCCCACCCGCCAGCTCGATTCCAGGTACTGGCCATGGCTGACCTCGGGCAGATCAGCGGGAAGGCCTGTCGGTTGCAGCGTTCGGCCCAGTTGTGTGGCCTTGGTCCAGCCGGTTTCGCCGGAAACGGCTTTCACCTTGTACCAGTTGGTTTTCCGCTTCAGCAGCTCGACCTGTTCGCCCTTCTCAATCACATGAAAAACCGGATAACCCCGGCCGGGTGCCGTGTGCAGCTCGATAAAGGGATCCGCCACCTCCAGGACAGGGGCGGGATCCGCAGCCTGTGATACCCCGGGAGAGGTTCCGGCGGTCAGCAACAGCGCCGTGAACAAAGCCGGTACCCACCGATTTCTGAAATCGCCCCGGCAAGACCGGCTCAATCGAGATGTGGTTCTGCACGTCATCCTGATCACCAGATTGACCACCCGCGTTAAATGTAAAAATACGTTAAACAATGTAAATAAATGTTTTTAAACAAAAAAATTTTGAATTGCGGGGAACTTTGGCCGCCATTCCGGCGTTGGGCAACTGTCACTTCGGTTTTTTGAGATGCCCTCCACAGAAACTAAATCAGAAGTCAAATCATTCGTTTTTATTTCGGGAACCTGTGCTAGCGTATTTCACACAATTTGACGATTGAAGCATTCCCGAAAAGAACCTGACCGCTCCGCAAAAAAAGGCCGCGAAAAAGAGCCTTCGGAAGCAAAGTCGGGCAACCTGAAAGTCAGTCCCCTGAATGTTCATTAAGCGTTGTCGGCGTACGCCCCAGGCAAGCCGGCACAGGAGCAGGATGGTGGCTTTTCAATTTAAAAATGGACTGAGTGGTGCTGCCGGCACCGTGTTGTGGAGCCGTCTTGGGATTCTGGTGGTTTTGTGCCTGGCCCTTTCGGCCGGGCCGGTCTATGCCGCCGAGCCGGCAACCGGAGGCCAGGAAGAATCCGGAGAATCCGCAGCAGGCGTAGCCCTGGATCGCATCATTGAGACTCCGCTGTCCGTCCGGGAAAGCCGGGAGCGGGCGCAGCGGGCGGTGAACGAACTGTCCCGGGATATCCAGGATCTCAAACAGACCGTGGTCACCCTGAACAAGGATCTTCGCGTGCTCGAGGAAGATCTGCTGTTCCCGGCCAACACCCGGTTCCACGTTTTCGTTTCCCTGAATGTCGGTGAGTACTTCCGCCTCGAAGGGGTCGAGCTGCGCCTGGATAACCGCGTGGTGTCCACCTACCTGTACAGCGCCGAAGAACGCCAGGCCCTGGCGAAGGGCGGCAAGCACCAGCTGTATCTGGGCAATCTGAGCCCGGGTCAGCACACCCTGTCCGCCTTCTTCGTCGGCCAGGGGCCCAATGGCCGCGAGTACAAGCGTGGCAGCAGCCTGAGGTTCACCAAGGAGCAGGGCCCCAAGTTCGTCGAGCTGGCCGTGGCTGACTCCGAAGCCCGTCAGCAGCCCGAATTCATGGTCCGGGAGTGGTAAACCATGATTCTCCGGCGCGCACTTCAGCAGGCAAAATCCCTCCGGACGGTAGCGGCACTGATGCTCGCTTTACCGTCGGCAGCGATGGTATCGGCGTCCGAAACCGAAGCCCGGGACCTCAAGTACGGCGCGGTCCTGTTCCAGTACTACCAGCAGAACTATTTTGAAACCCTGGTCGAGTACGCCTGGGCCGAGGAGCATGGCGGCATCGCCAACCACGGTACGTACCCTGAACTACTCAAGGGCGGCGTCAGCCTGTCCTACGGTCTGGATGAGCAGGCCGAATCCATCTTTGACCGCCTCGCGGAGAGTAACCTCAGCGAGCCGGTGCGCAACCGGGCCCGTTTTTTCCTGGGCAAGATGCAGTATCTGCGCGGTGAGGCCGACACCGCTGCCCGCAACCTGAACCAGATCCGTGGCGAGCTGCCCGACAGCGTCGATGCCGAGTACCGCTACCTGGCCGCGCTGGTCAATGTGAAGCTGGGCTACCTGGACGCCGGCAAGACGGTGGCCGACACCATCAGCGAGGACAGCCCCTACGCGCCCTACTTCTACTTCAACCTCGCCATTGCCCTGGAAGGGCAGGGCCGCACCAGCGCCGCCATTGATGCCCTGAGCCGGGTCCTGGAACTTAACGACGGGTCTGCCGAACTCCAGCGCCTGGCGGACCGCGCACGCATGGCCCTGGCCCATGTCTACGCCAGCCACGAGGACAACCTGAACGCAGGATTGCAGCTGGCCAGCATCAACACCACCGGTGCCTACTCCAATCGGGGCCTGCTGGGCGCCAGCTGGATGGCCATCAATGCCGGCGAATTCCGACGGGCTCTGGCCCCGCTGGACGTGTTGACCACCCGCTCCCTGGCGCTGCCGGAAGTACAGGAAGCCATTCTCCTGCGCCCCCATGTCTACGAGCGCATGGGTCTGGAAGGTCGCGCGGCCAAGGATTTCATTGCCGCAGACCGGCAGTTCCGGACCACCCTGAGGGAGCTTGAAGCCGCTCGGGAGGGCCTGAAGGACGCCGATGTGCTGGAACTTTTCGTCCGCAACCTCGATGACGTCCTGGATGAGAGCGACTGGTTCGGCAGGGCCCCGGCGGTAGCGGTCAACCGTCTCTCGCCGTTCCTGGTGGAACTGATGTCGGATCACAGTTTCCAGTCGGTACTGAAGGATCTGCGGGATTTGTACGCCATTCGCAACAACCTCGAGCGCTGGAAAGAGCGCCGATCCGACTTTGACACCATCATGGCCGCCCGCGCCGGCAGTGCCGATGGCCCGAGCCATGGCGACCGGGTACGCCTGATCTCCCGTTCCCTGACCGTTGCCCGGGATCGCCGCGAGGCCTTGAAGGCCCGCCTGGCCGGACTGCCGGAAGACAAGCGCGAGTCCATCGAGTGGCTGCTCGAGGACCTCACCTTTGAAATCACCCGCGCCGAAAGTGCCCTGGCGGCACTGCAGGGTAGCAAGGCGCTCTCGGACAACAGTTATTTTGAACAGTCGGTCAGTCGGATGATGGCCGAGGTCGATGCCCGGCTGGTCCAGACCGAGGGTCTGATCGCCCGTCTGGAAGACGTCATGCTGGCGCTGGTGACCACCGAGCTGGACATCCACGAGCAGCGGCTCAGGCAGTACCAGGTGGAAGCCCAGCTGGCCAAGGTGCGCATTCTGGACCGGTCCCTGCAGACACTGAATCCGGACGAGGAGGTGCCTGTCGATCCCGCTCCCGAACAGGCGCAAAGCCAATCGTCTCCAGAGGAGGGAAGCGGCGATGAAACGATCTAGTCTCCTCATTCTGGCGGTCATGGTCAGCGGCTGTGGCACCTTCCAGAATTCCTCGACCATTGCCAGCCTCCAGAAGGAACAAAAGCCACTGGAGGATGTGCCCCTGCCGAGGGTAATGCACGAAGACGTGCGCCGGGAATACCGGGAACTGCTGGAAACCATCGAGAACCGGCGGCTGTATGAGCAGATCGAACGCCGCATTGCCAGCGTGTACATGCTGGAGGGCGACTACGACCAGCTTCGCGGTGTGATGCCGGGCGAGGATGGCTACTTCCCCGAAGCGATCACCGCCTATCACCAGCTGCTCAACAAGTACCCGGATTCCGAGCGCAATGCCGAGGCCATGTACCAGTTGGCCAAGGCCTACGATCTGGATGGCCGCGACCAGGAAGCCAAGGCTGTGCTGGAAGAGTTCATCACCGAGCACCCGCATTCACATCGGCTGGCGGAGGTGTATTTCCGCAAGGGCGACATCCACTTCCGGCACGAGGAGTATGAGCAGGCGGAGCAGGCCTACCGTTCGGTGGTGGCCATCGGCCAGGAATCCGCGTTCCTGAACAACTCCTGGTATCTGCTCGGCTGGTCCCAGTACAAGCTGTCCGATTACGACCGGAGCCTGATGTCCTTCTCCCGCGTCCTCGACCGGCTGGTGCCCGAGGACGGCAAGATCGAGAAGCTGGACAAGGTCAATCGCTCCCTGGTGGACGACACCCTGCGCATCATGAGCGTGGGCCTGGCCTATGCCGGCGGCTCCTCGAAGATCGACAGCATGTTCGCCAACCGGCCGGAGGCGAAGAAGTACACCTGGATTCTCTATTCCAGCCTTGGCCAGCACTACCTGGAGAAAGAGCGGTACGAGGATTCCGCATCTTCTTTCCGGGCCTTCGTGGTGCAGAACCCGGATTCCGAGCGGGCACCGGAGATGCACGCCGAGATGATCCGCGCCTATGTCGATGGCGAGTTCTCCCAGCAGGTGCTGCCGGAGAAAGAGAACTACGTTCGTAACTACGGCGTTCATTCCGAGTTCTGGAAGACCAAGCCGGCGGAGGTGAAAGCCAAGGTCATTCCCAACCTGAAGACCTTCATCGACGAACTGGCCCGGCACTACCACGCCACTGGCCAGCGCCTGACCCGGGAACTGGCGGATGGCGCGATCAAGGCGTCTGCCGTGGCAGCCACCGAGTCCACGCGCCAGACCAGCTTCCTGAAAGCCGCCCAGTTCTACGGCGAGTTTGAGCAGACTTTCCCGAACGACCCGAAAGTCCCGGAAATGGTCTATATGCGCGCCGAAGCCGCCTTCGATGGTGGCGATTACCCCACCGCCATTACCCACTACGAACGTACCGCCTATGAGTTCGGCAATTCCGAATTCGGTGCCGATGCCGGCTACGCCGCCATCATCGCCTACCAGAAAGAGGCCGAGCGTTTGATGGCTCAAGCGGGTAAGGACAGCGAGCGGCTCCGTGACTGGCGCAGCAAGGGCGTGGAGAGCCAGCTGCGATTCGTGCAGACCTTCCGT
The DNA here is from genome assembly GCF_900114925.1 of Marinobacter pelagius. GTDB lineage: Bacteria > Pseudomonadota > Gammaproteobacteria > Pseudomonadales > Oleiphilaceae > Marinobacter > Marinobacter pelagius. The sequence continues at coordinate 260,066 of NZ_FOUR01000005.1, forward strand.
GATGACGAACGCTCTGGTGCCGTGCTGGCCAAGACGTCGGAAGAGCTGTTCGCCCTGGGCCGTTACGAAAAAGCCCTGGAAGTGGCCACCAGTATCGTCAGCAAGGCCGGCGAGGTGGATCGCGAGCTCAACCGCACCGCCTGGGGTGTCATCGCCCACAGTCAGTACGAGCTGGCAGATTTTGCCGCGGCCGAGGAAGGCTACCGCAACCAGCTGCGTTACATCGACCTGGACGATCCGGAGTTCAAGGCAGTGACCGAGCGTATGGCGGTCACCATCTACAAACAGGGTGAACAGGCCCTGGCCGCCAAGGACCTGGAAGGCGCCATCGACCACTTCCTGCGCATCAAGGCGGTGGCTCCGAAGACCGATGTCCGCGTGGTGGCTCAGTTTGACGCTGCCACCCATCTGCTGACCCTGGAGGAGTGGGAGCCGGCCCTGACGGAAATGCTCGAACTGCGCCGCCTGTTCCCGAACCACAAGCTGGCGAAGGACCTGGACCAGAAGATCGCCTGGACCTACGAGCAGGACGAGCAGTGGCAGATGGCCGCCACCGAGTACGAACAGATTTACCGGACCGACGACCGCGCCGACGTGCGCCGGGATGCCCTGTTCCTGGCGGCAGAACTGTATGAGAAAGCCGGCAACGAGGACCAGGCCCTGGAGTACTTCAAGAAGTGGGCCTTCGACTACGAGGAACCTTTCGATACGCGGATGGAAGCCCGTTACCACGTTGCCTACCTGTACGAGCGCCGGGACGACTACCACCGCCACCTGTACTGGTTGCGCCGGGTCATCGACGGCCACAACAAGGCGCCGGAGAACTGGCAGTCGGACCGCTCTGCCTGGCTGGCAGCCTGGGCCAACAACAAGTACGGCGACTACTGGCGCATCGAGTTTGATCGCGTGCGCCTGAAGCATCCGCTCAACAAGAGCATTCCGCGCAAGAACGAGAAGCTCAAGAACGCCCTGGACCGTTACCAGCAGGCGGCCGACTACGGCGTGCTCGACCAGACCACCCGGGCCACTTTCAACATTGCCGATCTCTACGGCCAATTTGCACGGGAGCTGATGGACGCGCCGCGGCCCAGTGGACTGAGCCAGCTGGAAGCCATGCAATACGAGCTGGTGCTGGAAGAGCAGGCCATTCCGTTTGAGGATCTGGCCATCGAAGTGCATCAGGCCAACATCGAGCGCTCCTGGAGCGGCACATTCAATCCCTGGATCGAGCGGAGTTTCGAGGCGATGGCCAAGCTCAACCCCGCCCGGTTCGACAAACAGGAAGTAAAGGTGGCGTATGGCGATGGCATCCGTTAAGGCATCCACTCCGGCCGCGTTGCTGGTGCTGACCCTGCTCTCCGGTTGCGCCGGAGTCCTGCCGGTCAAGCAGACCGAATCCGGGCCGAAAGTGGTTGAATCCGGGCCCGCCGAGGAAGAAACGCAGGCGGATCCGGCCGAGAGCAGCGGCGGCGTGTTCCTGCCGCAACAGGCCTACGATGCCGAGGGCAAGAAAATTCCCTATGTGCCGGCACCGAACCCGTACACCGAGCAGCCTGCGCCGGTCCCGCCGGCCGCTCAGGCGGCTTTTGCCGATGCCATGGCGTTGATGGAAGACGGTGATCTGCGGATGGCCCGCAAAGGGTTCTGGGCCATGACCAAGGACTTTCCGGAGCTTTCCGGGCCCTGGGTAAAGCTGGCCGAGCTCGCCGAACAGCGAAAGAAGCCCGAAAAGGCCCGGGAGTACTACCAGAAGGCGCTGGAGGTGAATCCGGCCAACGTCAACGCCTACCTGAAACAGGCGGTGTTCGAGCGGCGCCAGGGTGAATTTGCCAGGGCCCGGGACGCGTACCTGGCGGCCCTGAAAACCTGGAACGACTTTCCCGAGGCGCACCTGAACCTGGCCATCCTCTATGACCTGTACATGAACCGGCCGGAGGAGGCCCAGCCCCATTACGAGGCCTACGATTTCCTGACCGGTGGCTCGGACCCGAAAGTGGCGGACTGGCTCATCGAGATCCGCCGCCGCACCGGCATTGAAACCAGTTTCATCGATAACCCACCCCCGGAGCCGGAGGTACCTGCCGAACAGGGCGCTGAAGGCGAGGCGGTCTCAGCGGATGCCACCGGCGGGGGCTCCCCGGAAACCGAAGAACAAGGCTAGGCGAAGAACAAGACTAGGAGAGTGCCATGGGAATGCTGAATCCAGGGGCCGGCTGGCTCGTTGCGGCGACCCTGTGTCTGGGTGGGGCGATTGTGGCTCCGGCCAGCGCCCAGGAGTCCATCGATCTGGAGAGTACCTTTGTCGGGGACAAGGAACAGCCGTCGGTGAGTTATTTCATCCCCTGGAAGCCACCAGAGGGACCGGACAACCTGTACCGCTCGATCACGTCGGTGTCCGGCCGGGTATTCGAAGTGGTGGATCGGGACATACACGCCCGGACCATGCGCTTCTACGACGAACTTTCCCTGGAGGCCCCAGCCGGGCCCTCGGGGCAAAGCACTAACTGAAAATCTGAAACCGAACGAAAAGAAAAGTCTGGAGACCTGCCATGAACGTTTACACAAGCATTGTTTCATTCTTCCAGGAAGGCGGCGCTTTCATGTTCCCCATCGCCCTGGTGCTGTTTATCGGCCTGGCCATTGCGGTGGAGCGCTGGGTATTCCTCAAGCGGGCCTACCAATCCAACCGGTCCGCCTACAGCGAACTGTTGCCGCTGATGAATGAAAACAAATTCGATCAGGCCGAGCAGGCGGCCCAGTCCGGCAACTCCGCGATCTCCCGTCTGATTTCCGTGGGTCTCGACACCATGCGGGCCTCCCCGCGTCGGGATGACATCCACGCAGCCATGCAGGAAGGCGTGATGGAGAGCATTCCGCGCCTGTCCAAGCGCACCAACTACCTGTCCATCCTGGCCAACGTCTCCACCCTGCTGGGGCTGCTCGGTACCATCATCGGTCTGATCGCCGCCTTTACCGCCGTGGCCAACGCCGATCCGGCGGACAAGGCCACGCTGCTGTCCCAGTCCATTTCGGTGGCCATGAACACCACCGCCTTCGGCCTGATCGCGGCGATTCCGCTGCTGCTGATCCACTCCCTGCTGCAGAACAAGACCCTGGAAATCGTTGAGAGCATCGAAATGGCCGGCGTGAAGGCCCTGAATACCATCGTTCGCAGCAACCGTCGCGCTGTTAACACGCGTGAGTCCGACGCCTGATCACAGCGGGTAATTCCTTATGTTTACAAAACGCAGAGAACAGGAAGAGGCGGATATCGACATCACGGCGTTCATGAACCTCATGATCGTGCTGGTGCCGGTACTGCTGATGAGTATGGTGTTCAACCATATCTCGATTCTGGAGCTCAATCTGCCCGATCTGACCGGTGCCCAGACCGCCAGTGCCGAAGAGAACCGGCAGCTGGAAGTGGTGGTGCGGCAGTCCGGCATCGAGGTGTATTACCCCAGCGGTAATCTGGTCAAGACCATCGACAAGATTGAGCCCGAAGCCGAGGGCGAGGAAGCCCGCCACGATTTCCGCACCCTCTCCGAGGTGCTGCAGGAGATCAAACGCCGGCTGGCAGCGAAGAACATTGCCAAGAACGATGCCTTGTTGTTGTCCGAGCCGGGCGTCACCTACCAGTCCCTGGTGTCCACCATGGATACCCTTCGGGTCGCGAAGACCGTCGTGGTAACCGATGCGGTGGATGTCGAGCTGTTCCCGGAGATCTCCCTGGGGGATGCGCCCAAGAAGGGAGGTAAGTCATGAACGCGAACGACAAGTTCACGTCCTTTGGCCTCCAGAGCAGCGCCAAGACCTTCATGAAGCCGGCCAAGCTCAACCTGGTCTCGCTCATGGATATCTTCACCATCCTGGTGTTCTTCCTGCTGTTGAACTCCGGTGCCAACCAGCTGATCAAGGTCAACGACGTTGCCCTGCCGGACTCGACCGCAGAGGAACGCCCGAAGGAGACCACCGTGGTGACGATCACCGAGGACGACATCCTGGTGGATGGCCGCCCGGTCGCCACCCTGGATGAGGTGATCGCCTCCGACGGCCTGATTGATGGCCTGATGGAAGAGCTCACGTTCCAGGCCAGCAAGCGCACGGAACTGACCGAGCGGGAGAAGAGCCTGGGGCGTGCCGTGACCATCCTCGGTGACCACGAAATCCCCTACGCGCTGCTCAAGCGGGTGATGCTGACCTGCGCCAAGGCGGACTATCGGGACCTCTCCATGGCCGTTTCACGGGTATCCGGCAGCAGCGGCGCATGACAGGAGGGAATCGATGACAGCAATGACAGCAACACCTTACGACTTTTCATTGCCCTGGGACGCCAGCGGTGACGAGGACAGCCGCTTCAAACGCATTCTCAAACGTTTGTTGCTGCTGCTCCTGCTGCTGGCAGTGATTTTTCCCTGGCTGCCGCTGCCGGAAATCGACCGGGAGGAAAAGGAGCGGGTCCCCCCGACTCTGGCCAAGGTCCTGATCGAGCAGCGGAAGGTGGCCCCGCCACCTCCGCCGCCCGAGCCGGTGAAGCAGGAAGAGAAAACCGAGCCCACCGAGGCCAAGAAGGCGGCTCCGGAGCCGGCGCCGGCCAAGGAAGTGAAAAAGGCCCGGGAGAAGGTTTCGACGATGGGCGTCGCCGCGTTCTCCAAGGAACTGTCAGCCCTGCGCAGCTCCACTGACGTGGCCAAGCTCCAGGCTGAAAACACCAACGTGAAGACCGGCGCCGCTGCCAAGGCTGCCCGCTCGGTACTGGGTGCCACTTCGGCCAACAAGACCAGTGGTGGGGTGAACAGCTCGGTGATGAACGATACCGGCTCCGGTACCCAGCTGGCCGGGAAAGGCTCCACCGCGGTGGAAAGCCCCATCGGCGACGGTTCCGGTGGTGGTGGCAGCGGTGCCAGTGGCAACGGTGGCTCACGCAGCTCGACGGTGGCCGGTGGCCGGGACATGGAATCCATCCGGCGGGTCTTCGAGCAGCACAAGGGGGCCATCTACGCGCTCTACAACCGGGCATTGCGCAGCGATCCCGGACTGCAGGGCAAGTTTGTCTTCCACATCGTGATCGAGCCGGACGGCAGTATCTCGGACATCGAGCTGGTGGACAGCCAGCTGGGCGACCAACGCCTGGAGCTCAAACTGCTGGCGCGGATCCAGATGATCTCGTTTGGCCCGGAAGACGTGGCGGCCACCCCCGTCAATTACAAGTTTGATTTCATGCCTGGTTGATGAAGGCACCGGGCCCGGCCACTGCCGGGTGCCGGTGCAACGGATGTGCAGGTGGAGAGAGACATCATGATCGGATTTAGCAGCGGATTGCGCCTCCTGGCCCTGGCCAGCCTCGGACTGGTCGGGCTGACCGGATGTTTTGAGGGACAGATCAGCGAAGGGCAGGAGGAAATGCTTTCCGACCAGCCCTTTGCCTATGTGGTCCGGGACTACCCGGACATGGGTGAGACCGCCTCGGTCAACGCCCGGCCGCCGCTGGACCCCCGGGCGCCCTATGCGTTCAAACCCGGGGCAAAGCTGATGGTGCGGGACCGGATTGCTCTCAGTTCGGACGAACGCCACGTGCTGGCGGGGTATTTCGGCGGGGACTATGACGTCAAGGATCTGGATGTCTCGCCGGACGGCGAGCGGATGGTGTTTGCCGCCCATGGCCCGGCGGACAGCCCGGACAACTTCACCTGGAACATTTTCGAGTACACCTTCGCCACCGGTAAGGTGCGCCGGATCTTCGAGGACGATCTGGTGGCCAACGCCGGTGAGGACACCAACCCCACCTACACCAACGAAGGCCGGATCATTTTCTCCTCCAGTCGCCAGCACTCCCGGGGCGACTGGCAGAAGCTTGACCTGCGAGAGTACCTGGAAGACTTCGACGAGCCGGCCTCGCTACTGCACTCGGTTAAACCGGATGGCAGCGAGCTGGTACAGATCACCTTCGGTGAATTTCACGATATCGAGCCCAGCACCATGAACGACGGGCACGTGGTGTTCATCCGGTTTGGTCGCATCTATGAAACCCTGACCGACTGTACCCTGGAAAACATCGACGACCCGAACTTCAACCAGCATCCTCATGGCGGCGGGTACGGCCAGGGCAACGGCAACGGCTTCCCTTCTGGCCTGGAAGATCCGAAGGAATGGACCGTAGAGGATAAGTGCGGCGCCTCTCTTGCCAGTGAGGTCGAGGGTGAGCGGGTGTTCGTGGAAGACGTGCTGAGCATGTACCGCATTACCCCAGCCGGCGGTAACGTGCACCGTTACTTCGGCAGCCTGAGCGAGGAGTTCTCCGACGCCTCCTTCATCCATTACATGGACCCGATTCCCCTGGATGACGGCAACCTGCTGACCACCATGCGCCATATCTACAACCCGATCTACGGTGGTGATGTGGTGAAAATCAACAGCAAGAACTTTTTTGCTGTTGGCAAGCCCGTGGACGAGAGCGTGATCGGCGAAGCCGAGGAATCCATGACTCCGGGGCTGGTCAATTTCTATCCCGATCAGGTCTCTCCAAATGGTTGGTACAGCGCCGTTGCACCCTACAACGACGGCTCTGCCCGCCTGCTGGCGAGCTGGGCCCAGTGCCTGACCACCGATGGCACCACCAGTACCCCGTGTGAGGGCAGTGCCACCACCGAGGACCTGGGCGAACCGCGATACGGTATCTGGATGGTAGACCCCACCGAGAACACCCGGTTGCCGGTAGTTCAGGGCCACGAGCGTGCCCTCTACACCGACATCGTCATCGCCGATCGTAACGAGCTGGCTGAGCCCTACACCGGTGAGCGCCACGACCTGCAACTGGAAGACAACACCGCCCTGTTCGAAATTCGCAGCATCTACGATATGGACGGCGCCGACATGGCCGAGCTGTACGACGGCGGCATCGAGACCCGCCGGGATCCCAGTCTGACCCATCCGGACGATCGCTCCGAACGCTTTATCCGGGTGGTTGGCGTACGCCAGATTCCCCCGGAACTGGAGCAGGCGATCCTGACCGACGAGATCCTGAACCCGCCCGATGGTCCGCAGCCGCCGCTGGGCCTGACACCGCTGGTGGGTTCCGGTAACCGGATTCTCTACGATGTGTTGTCTTACGCGATGGTCGAGCCGGACGGCTCCGCCATGGTCAAGGTACCGGCGGACACCAACTTCAGCTTCGAGGTGGTGAACAAGTACGGCAAGCGGGTGGATCTGATTGCCGCGCCCGACTACAACTACAACTACCTGATGCAGCATCCCCAGCCACTGCGCCTGGAGGAGGGCGAGAAGCTCAAGTGTTATGGCTGCCACGACCCGGAAGTGGACATTCCCCACGCCCGCACCGATGTCGAACTGGCCTCCGCCAACCCGGGTGCGCCAGGCGACGGCATGCCGTTCCCCAATGCCAATCCGCAGATCCGGGCGGTGCAGTGGAAAGACACCATGGCCCAGGCATTGGTGGACTCCCTTCAGGGCCTTCAGGCTACCTGGGCGGACACCATGCATTTCGAGGATTTCTGGACCAATCCGCCCGATCCATCCCTGGCTTTTGAAGTGCGCTACAGCGGCCTGACCACACCGAAGCCGGTCACGGATCCGAGCTGTCTGACCAACTGGACCGCGGACTGCAAGGCCACCATCAACTACCAGGAGCACATCCAGCCGATCTGGCGGGAATGCCGGACCAACCCGAGTACCGGCAAGACCACCTCATGCCAGAACTGCCACACCGCCGCCGAACAGGGTGGAAAGCCCTGCCCCGGAGACTCGGGCAGTGGCGCCTCGAATGGCCTGTTGCTGGGTGATGGCCATGCTTCCTGGGATGGTCGCCAGCTCGAATCCTATGTCGAGCTGTTCGAACCGGATTACTACATCCGAGAGACCGAGGGCGGTGTTTGGATCGAGGTGGACAAGACCAACCTTGATACCGAATGCCCGGACGGCGTCCAGGGCGATATGACGGTCCTGCCAGACCCGGGCGTCTGCTTCGCCCGCCGCCTGATGAGTGCCCGCGGGGCCATTGCCAGTGCCCGCTTCTTCAGTCTGTTCGATAACGATCCGGATGACGACGAGTATGAGGTGGAAACCGCCGAAACTGACGCCATCCGGCAGAGCCACATGGGCATGCTCACCGAAGCCGAGCTCCGCTTGATTGCGGAATGGCTGGATACCGGTGCCCACATCTACAACGACCCGGACAAGTTCGAATTCCCGACACAATAAAAGAATAAGGAGACGTAACGTGACCATTGCTGTGACCCAGGAGGATGTAATTGAACTGGATCGATGGAGCGTGCCAGACCTTGAAATGCAACGGGACGGCTGGAGCGTCCCGCCCCGGGACAGCTGGCGGATTGACCGCCGGCTGCGCCAGACCCGGGTATCCGCCAAAACCAGCACACTGTTTACACGGTTCAACAGCCATTACCTGCTGATCCAGATCAACCGGCGCAAGAAAGACCTGCCGGAGCAGGTGCTTGACCTGACCTTCGTCCAGGAAGAACCCAGGGAGATCCGGGATTACCGGTTGGGCCTCTGGCTCGTCGGGGCTATCTGCATGACCGTACCCGCGGCCCTGTATTCGGTTTTCCCGGCACCGCTGCCCTGGCTCATCGCACCGCTGGTGCTGGCGGTCGTCTTCATGTCCCTCGCCGTTCGCACCACCCGGCATGTCTTCGAGTTCCGGGCCCTCAACAGTGATGTGGTGTTGTTCACCATCGACGCCCGCACCCCGAGCCGCGAGCGGGTAGACCTGTTCCTGACCGAGCTCCGGGAAGGCATACTCCGTGGCCAGCGGCAGCTGCCCGAGGGCAAACGGCGAATTCCCCTGGCTGTCGCGGAAATGCGCCGGCTGGCGGAAGCCGGAGTGATCGGAAAAGACGATTACGAGCAAATCAAGCGCAACTGGTTTGCCATGTAATCGGGGACTGACGTTGGTAATGGGCGGCGGGGACCGCCGCTCTCACCCCATCAACCCGGACACCACAAACCAGAAAGTACCCAGGGTGACGGTTGTCGCGAATAGTGCCAGCAACCCGTCCCGGGCGATCATCGCCAACCCGAACGCCATCAGCGCCAGCCCACCACCATTGGCACTGAACGGCACCACCTCCATGGCCGGCATGGCCAGCGCCACCGACATACACACCACGGCCATCAGATATTGCCCCGCGCCTCGGGTGAGCCAGACCAGGCGTGGCCTGGTGTACCGGTCCAGGTAGCGCGCGGGTTTCTCCACCCAGTCCAGGCCCCTGGTCAGTTTCGCCTGTGCCACCCTCCGGTTGGCAAGGGCCGCTGGCAGCCAGATGGAGTGGCGCAGGAACAGCAGCTGGCCAAGCGTCAGCAATACCAGCAACCCGAGCACGGTGGGCACACCGGGAATGTCGCCAATGAGCGGTGCAACCACAACCAGACCCGCCACCAGGGCGACCGGGCCGAAGGAACGCTCCCCGACCGCACTCAGGATGTCCGCCACCGAAACCTCAGCCTGGCCATCGGTACGGGTGCGCAGGCGGTCCAGCAGTTGCTCGAGGTTTTCCGGATCGTCCGGCTGGTTCATGGGGTATGGTGTCCTCCGGTACTCAGAATTCGCAATCCCGGCCTTCCCAGTCCCTGAAACAACCGGTTTCGGACAAGGTCAGCCCGTCAATCTGCTTACGCAAGCCCGGTACCGCATCCTCAAGGGTCAGATCCGCCGACTCGCCACCCATATCCGTGGCAATCCATCCCGGGTGGTAAATACCCACGGCAATGCCGTCGCTCTCAAGGCTCACGGCAAGATTGCGCCCGAGATTGATGGCCGCGGCCTTGGAGGCTCGATAAATGAACCGGTTGCCAGCTGGCGTTTGCTGCGAGCCCATCTTGCTGGCGATGATCGCGATCCTTGGGGTTTCACCAGCATCTTTACTGGCTCTCAGATTGGCCAGCAACGCCTGAACCACCAGAAAAACCCCGGTGACATTGACCGCGAAGGTCTGTGCCCAGTCTTCGGCGGCATAGCCGGTCTCCAGTTCATCGAACTTGTCCAGCGAAACGCCGGCGTTGCAGACCAGGGTCGAGATCGGCTGCCCTTCGAGTCGTTTGGCGAGCGCCTGGATGCTGGCCGGATCGGTAACATCCAGGGGCTCCATGCCTGGCGCGCTTCGGGCCGTTGCGATCACTGTCTGCCCGGCATCGCGCCATTGCTCGGCTAACGCCTGGCCGATACCCCGGTTGGCGCCTGTGATGAGTATTGTCATGACGAAGACCTTTTGGCTTGGTAGATACGGGTATGCGTAGGGCCTAGGAATACCAGCTTGGTCAGGTCAGGGGAAGTGGTCAGAGGCTACAGTTGTGGGGCAGGGCAAGGCTCCCAACGCTGAGAGCCTTTCGAACGAATGGCTAGAGCTTGGCAAAGGCGGCATCAAAATCCGCCGCGGCTGCATCCGTGAATTCAAAGGTATCGCGAATATAGGCAAGGGTATTCTTCTCGGTCTCGGTGACCCCGGGCCCGTCCTGCGCCGACTTGAACAGCTCGGCCACCTCATCCTTGGAAAGCTTGCCTTCCCCGCGCCCCGTAGTGTGCTTGCGGGCCAGGTCCAGCAGTTCTTTCTCGTACTTCTGACCATCAATCGTTTCGTAAGCCATAACAGAATCTACTCCATGTAACGTCAATGCGGCATCGCACTGCACGAAGGCTCCCTGTGCAGGCGCTGGGTACGAAAGATCGAACAACGAAATCGATCATTCAGAAAAATAGAAGCACAGGAAAGGGTAGTGTGCAAATTTTAAACAATGCGTGGTGATCGGGATGGTGGGGCAGAAATGAAAAAGGCTCCCGGGGTCGGGAGCCTTTTGGGTGTTTGGTGGAGACGGCGGGAATTGAACCCGCGTCCGCCAGTACTCAGCCTTGAGGTCTACATGTTTAGCGTCTCTCTATTGATTTAAGTTCAAGCGACCCGAGAGCCAGGGTGCAAGAACCGAGTTCTTTAAATCTTAGCCGTTAACCAGTGAACTCTGGGTAACGGAGCATCCCGTAAGCGATGACGTCCTGAGATGTTGCTTCCGGGCTACGGGCGACCCGGTCAGGACGACTAGCAGCTTACGCTGCTAGTGCGTAGTTTTCGTCGTTTGCGACTATTGCGTTGCAGCTTTGGATTAACGAGATTGGCTGCCATCTCGACATGCACTCAAGGGTTCGCCACCAGCGTCGAAGCCATGTCGTCCCCTTAGTTGTTTCAGTATATGTGTCCGGAATACCGGACTTCAAGGGTTAATTGCGCTATTTATACTTACCCCGGCTCAGCTTGCGTGGCGCTTCAAGGCTTTGGGCCGTCCGGCCAGAGCCGCGTGGCTCAGGGCCTGGAAGCTCTCCCGGAAGTAATCCATCACGGCATCCGGATCGGCGTGAATCGCCTTGTCCACGGTGATGCCGAATTGCACGGTGCCGGCATAGCTCAGGATGCTCATGCCGATACCGATGGTGCCGCTCTGGGGCACCCAGAACATGGGCTGGGTCAGCTTGCTGCCTGCCAGATACAGGGACTCTTTGGGGCCGGGCACGTTGGTCAGCACGGCGGAGGCCTTGTTGCTGAGCAGATCCAGCGCCCGCCGTTCGATAACATCGGGACCCCGACCGAAGATATCAAGCAGGCTGTAGGTAACCTGGGCCTGATAGGACTGCTTGAGTCGGTTCATGTTCTCCTGCACCTGCCGGAAGCACATCAGCGGGTCCATCACTTCCACCGGAAGGGTGACCAGTACCAGGCCGAACTTGTTGCCGAGGGTTTCTATGGGCTGATCCAGCGGCCGCAGGTTGAATGGCACGGCCACGCGAATTCCGCACTCGGGGATTGTCTCCTTGTGAGCCGAAAAATGCCGCTGCAACGCTCCGGTGACGGTGCAGAGCAGGGCGTCGTTGATCGTGCCGCCCAAAGCCTTGGCGCAGGCCTTCACTTCGGCAAGATCCAGAGGATCCGCCCAGGCTACGTGCTTGCGTCCGGATAGTGGTTCCTTCAGACCGGTTCTGGGCTCTACCGGGGCCAGGCCAAGCTTGAGAAGGTCGAAGGCTACGCCGCTGGCGGTGGATGCCAGTTTCAGGGGGTAGTTGGGCTCATTGCGAACGGACTGAATGAACAGTCTTGCCTGATTGGTCGCCGTTTGCGCGCTGTCTACAGCACGATGCAGGAAGTTCTGGATTGTCGATCTCTGGTGGGATTTGGAGCGACGCTTGCGAGCCACTTTGCCCAGTCTGGGTTCCGGCGTTTTATCGGTCAATGACAGCATCACCCGCACCAGCGAGATGCCATCGGCGATGCAATGGTGAATGCGAATCAGCAGTGCACCGCCGTCACCGTAATTGTCGATGTAATGCATTTGCCAGAGCGGTTGCCGGAAATCCAGGGAGGTGCTGTTCATGTCACTGACCAGTTTCTGGAGCTCGGTTTTGTCCGCTTTGCCGGGCAGTGCAATGCGGTGCAGGTGGTTGTCCAGGTCGAACAAGGGGTCGTCCTGCCAGTAAGCCCGGTCTCCGGTGTCTATGACCCGTTGCCGGAACCGGTCGAAGCACAGAAATCGCTCTTCAAGCGTGTGCCGAAGCCGGCTCATTGAAACCGGCCGCTCCAGTGCCCATACCCCGCAGATCATCATGGGGTTCTGGGGGGTATCCATGCGCAGCCACGCGCGGTCTACGGAGGACATGGGCGTCTGTTTGGGTGACATAAGCGGCTCCCTTTGCCATGCACCGGAAATCCCGAGTATAGGCCTGTTGGATTTCTGAACAAAGAGAGTGAGTATGCAATATACCTGTTGGCGCCGGCCATGACCGGCGTCAGGTATTTGTTAATCCGCGGGGAACGGAATCAGACGTTGGCTTCGCGCAGGATGCGCTGCTTCTGGCGGTTCCAGTCGCGCTCCTTCTCGGTCGCGCGCTTATCGAATAGCTTCTTGCCTTTCACCAGTGCAATCTCGCACTTCACCTTGTTGTTTTTCCAGTAGAGAGCCAGCGGAATGCAGGTGTAACCGGCCTGGTTGACCTTGCCAACGATCTTGGCAATCTCCTTGGCGTGGAGCAGGAGCTTGCGGGTACGCGTCGGATCGGGGATCACGTGGGTGGAAACAGTGCTCAGGGGGGTGATGTGGGAGCCGAGCAACCAGGCCTCGCCGTCCTTGAGCAGTACATAGGCGTCCACCAGCTGTGCCTTGCCTGCCCGCAGGGACTTTACTTCCCAGCCCAGCAGGGCGAGACCCGCCTCAAAGCGTTCCTCGATGTGATATTCGTGCTTCGCCTTCTTGTTAAGCGCAATAGTATTGCTCGGCGTTCCGGGTTTCTTCTTACTCATGAATCAGTGATCCGGGTTCGGATAAATGAACGAACGGCCGGGCTTGCCCCGGCAAAACGCGCATTGTAGCCCAGGAGTGCCAGACCGGTCACGAAATCGCCGTAATCGTGACCGATCAGGCGTGCGACTTTGCCGGCATCAGCTACAATGGCGACGCAGATACTTTCAGGGAAATGCATGTCGACGTCGTATCAGACAGCCAACGGGGTGTTCACCCGTAAATCCACATTCTTCTGGGCCTCCGTGGGTGCGACGGTGGGGCTGGCCAACCTGTGGCAGTTTCCTTACCTTGCCAGCCTCCACGGCGGTGGCCTGTTCGTGCTGATATACCTGGCCTGCCTACTGCTGGTGACGCTGCCGCTGATGGTGACCGAGTCGGCGCTGGGGCGTTATTCCCGCCACGGCATTGTTTTGGCCATGGACGGGTTGATCCGCAGTACCCGGTGCTCCCGCGCCTGGATGCTGGCCGGTCGGCTGAGTGTGCTGGCAGCGTTCGTGGTGCTCTCCTATACCGCGGTGTTCGGGTCGATTGCCCTGGCGTACGTGTTCTTCGGGGCCATGGGGCGGTTGTCCTCCGGTAGTGAGGCGGAGGCTGCTTCGGTGCTCTCCGGGCTGGTGTCGGATCCCGGGCAGTACCGTAATTTCATGGCCTGGCATGCGTTCTTCCTGCTGCTGGTGGTCTGGGTTTCCGTTCAGGGCGTGGCCCGGGGGCTGGAGCGCACCATGCGGGTGGTGGTGCCGGGCGCCCTGGTACTGATGCTGGTGCTGTTCGGACTGGCGGCCTGGCAGGGCCGGATCGATGGTGCATTTGCCCACACCCTGGAAATGCGACCGGAGGACGTGTCCCTCGGCAGTATCAAGGCTGCGCTTTTTCACGCTTTCTTTACCTTGGGGCTGGGTATGGGGGTATGGACGGTTTTTGGCACCTACACCACGCCTGATACCCGCTTCAAGCGGTCGATCCTTGCCGTTGTTCTGATGGATACTCTGGTCGCGGTGCTGGCTGGCCTGATGATCTTTGCGCTTGCCACGGGAGGCACGGACTTTGACGGCGAACGGGGCTTCAGCCTGCTGTTCGTTTCCCTTCCGGTTTCACTGGCCCAGTTCCCCGGTAGCCAGCTGATCATAGCCTGTGCGTTTCTGCTGGTGGTGATGATCGTCTGGACCACCTCGTTGGCGTTGCTGGAGCCGGTGGTCGGTTGGTTGCGGGAATGGACCGGCGCACCGAGAGGTATTTCCGTGGTGCTGGTGGGGCTGCTGGTTTGGGCGGCGGGGCTGGTAACGCTGCTGTCTTTCAATATCTGGGCGGAATACCGGCTTTATGGTGCGACCCTGTTCCGTTGGCTGGAGCTGTTCACCGGCGGCCTGCTGATTCCCCTGGTGGCGATCCTCATTGCCCTGTTCACCGGCTGGTGCCTGACCCGCCGGCTGGCGCACCAGCTGCTTGGTCGGACCCCCGGCCTGTTTGCCCGGCTCTGGTACTGGGATATGCGCACGGTGCTGCCGGTGGTGGTGGCCTACGTTGGCATCATGTACACCGCCTTTTCCCTCAATAACCTTTGTGAGAACGGCAGTGCCGCGCTCTGGTGCGAGCGCCCGGCGCCGCTCGTGCTGGAGATTGCCCCGGATGAGACGCAAGGAGCTGACCCCGGACCGTCGGTTTCCGGCGGGCAGGGCAGTGAACCCCGGTCGGAGGGGGCGGAACCCGCGGACGGGGACGAGCAAGCGACACCGGAACGGGTGGAACAGCCTGAAAATGCCCCCAAAGAGGACGAGATCCTTTATCATAGCGTCTGATTCAGGCTGTACTTTTTACTGAGGAGCCCATGGCCCATCAGATTGATAAAACCGCACTTGTCATGCACTCCGCCGAGCGCATGTTCCATCTGGTCAATGATATTGCCCGCTATCCCGAGTTCCTGCCCTGGTGTGCCGGGGCCGAGGTCCACGATCGTGGCGAGGAGCAGGTGACCGCCTCCCTGGAAATCGCCAAGGGCGGCATCCGCCACCGGCTGACCACCCGTAACCAGTTGCTGATGCCTGAAGCCATCGAGATGAACCTGGTGGACGGGCCGTTCCGGAACCTCACCGGTCGCTGGCATTTCAAGGCGCTGGACGACAATGCCTGCAAGGTCATCCTGACTCTGGAGTTCGAGTTCTCCGGTTCCCTGTCCCGGATGACATTCGGGCCAGTCTTCTCCCAGGCCGCCAACACCATGGTGGACGCGTTCTGCCGCCGGGCCGACGAGCTGTATCGGGGAGGGCACTGATGATTCGGGTAGAAGTGGCCTACGCCCGGCCGGACAAGCAGGAAATCGTGCCGGTGACGGTGCCGGAAGGCACGACCGCGCTCGAGGCGGTGAAGCTCTCCGGAATTACCGACATTTTTCCGGAAGTGGATCCGGACTCAAATGACATGGGCATCTTCGGAAAGGTGATCAAGGATCCGGCCGCCCACGAATTGCGTGACGGCGATCGTGTGGAGCTGTACCGGCCGCTGAAGATCGACCCGAAACAGGCGCGCCTGAATCGGGCAATGAAGAAGGGCGCCTGAGCCGGCCTCAGTAGGCGGGAGTTTCCTCAAGCAGCTGCGCTTCGTAATGGGAAAAGTTATCGCCATCATAGTAGACGATAATGCGTTGCTCCTCGATGTCCCCGCCGGAGCGCTGGAATGTGTACACGTAGTACTCGCGGGAGGCGTCCACCGGGTTCAATGCCAGCGGTGTGCCAAGCAGCGCGTGGACTTGGCTGCGGGGCATGCCGGCGTTCAGTGAAGTCAGCTCTTCATCGGTCACAATGTTGCCCTGCTGCACGTTGATCTTGTATACGCCAGGGAAGACGCAACCGGTCATAAAGAGAGTGAGAATGAGAGCTGTGAGCTTTTGCATCGCCGGGGGAAATCCTCTATCTTGAAATCGCCTGCCAGAGGCAGGTGTGACACGGGTTGACCGTTAAATGGCGGCTTCATCATACCGGAAGCCGTGAGGCACACCAAAGAGTGAATAGTAACATGTCATCTGAAAACGCCGAATTGCGAAAAGTCGGTCTGAAGGTCACCCTGCCACGGGTCAAGATCTTCAATATTCTGGAGAACGCCGAAGAGCACCACCTGAGTGCCGAAGACGTTTACAAGAAGCTGCTGGAGCAGGGAGATGACGTGGGGCTGGCAACCGTCTACCGGGTGCTGACCCAGTTCGAGGCGGCTGGCCTGGTACTGCGGCACAACTTCGAGGGCGGTCACGCGGTCTTCGAGATGGCTGGCGACGACCATCACGACCATATGGTGTGCACCCAGACGGGTGAAGTCATCGAATTCGTGGACGAGGTGATCGAGGAGCGCCAGAAGAAGATCGCCGCAGAGCATGGCTATGAGATCGTGGATCACAGCCTGATTCTCTACGTGAAGCCGATCAAGGCCAAAGAAGGCGAATAAGCAGACGAACATGAAAAAAGGGGGCAGGTATCAGCCTGCCCCCAAACAGCTCTCAGGATCGAGAGGGGTAGAGGTTCCAGTCCGCCGTCAGTGGTGAGTCGCCTGCCCCTTGGAAAACATCTCCCGGGCATGGGCAATGGTCTGTTCGGTCATGTCCACACCACCCAGCATTCTCGCCACTTCACTGATTCTTCCCTTGTCATCGAGTGCCTCGATTTTCGAGAAGGTCGCGTCTTTTTCGGTAAATTTGCTGACAAACAGATGCTGATGGCACTGTGCTGCCACCTGCGGCAGATGGGTGACGCACAGCACCTGGCCGTTGCTGCCAAGGCTGCGCAGCAGCTTGCCGACCACTTCCGCGGTCCCGCCACCGATGCCGACATCCACTTCATCAAACACCAGAGTGGGCGTGGTTGAGGTCTGGGCCACCACTACCTGGATAGCCAGGCTGATCCGGGACAGTTCACCACCGGAGGCCACCTTGGCCAGGGACCGTGCCGGCTGGCCCGGGTTGGCGCTGACCAGGAATTCGATGTCTTCCATGCCGTGGGGGGCGGGTTGCTCATCGCTGTTACGGTTCAGGTGGGTGACGAACTGCACTGACGGCATGCTCAGCTGGGCCAGTTCTTCGGCAATGCGCTGGTCCAGCTCCACGGCGGCCTTCTGCCGGGCTTCGGTGAGCTGGCTGGCCAGTTCGTCAAAGCTGGCGCGTTGTTTCTCCAGTTCCGCTTCCAGTTGCTCGAGGCTGCCTTCGCCACCGTCGAGTTCCGCCAGTTCGTTGCTCAGGCGCTCGTGCAGCTCCGGCAACTCTTCGGGTGTGATGCGGTGTTTGCGCGCCATCTGGTAGATGGCGCTCAGGCGTTCCTCCACCTCGGCGAGGCGGGCCGGATCCGCTTCGTAATCCTCAACAAACCGGCGCAGGTTGTCGCCGGCTTCGGATACCTGGATCTGGGCCTCGTTCAGCATCTGGATGGTGTCCGCCAGAGCGGGCACTTCCACCGGCAGCTGCTCCAGTTGTTGCAGGGCCTGGCGGATCAGGTCCGAGGCGCTGGTCTCCTCCTCGGTACAGAGCAGGGCGGCCTGGTGGCTGCTGTGCAGTACCGAATCCGCCTGGCTCAGTTGCGCCTGTTCCTGTTCCAGGGCTTCCTGTTCGCCGTCTTCGAGAGCCAGCCGGTCCAGTTCTTCCACCTGGTAGCGCAGCAGTTGCAGCCGGGCTTCGGCTTCATCGGCGTTCTGTTGCCGCTCGGTCAGGCGCTGACGGGTCTGGTGCCAGGTTTTCCAGGCCGCGCGGGTATCGGCCGCCAGGGTTTCGATGCCGGCGAACTCGTCGAGCAGTTTGCGGTGGGTTTCCTTGCGCAGCAGGGACTGATGCTGGTGCTGGCTGTGGATATCCATTAGCAAGCCACCCAGTTCCTTCAGGTGAGCCAGGGGGCAGGGCTGGCCGTTGATATAGGCCCGGGAGCGGCCGTCCTTGCTGATTACCCGGCGCAGGATGCAGTCGTTGTCATCGTCCAGTTCGTGCTGGTCGAGCCACTCCACGGCTTCGGGAATGTCGCTGACGTCGAAAGTCGCGGTGATATCCGCCCGCTTGGCGCCATGACGGACCGCCCCGGCATCCGCGCGGCCACCCATGGCCAGCCCGAGGGCATCAAGGACGATGGATTTGCCCGCACCGGTCTCCCCGGTCAGGGCCGTCATGCCCTTGTTGAACTGGAGTTCCACTCTTTCGGCAATGGCGTAATTGGAAACCGTAAGTTGTGTGAGCATGGATAACCTCCGTTCCCGATTCAGAATCCGTTGTTGAGTGCTCGGCGGTGCCTGTCTGGAATACTGGTTTTACATACAGTGACTGTGAATATATACAGGGTTTTTCCTGTTTGCAAACTGACCGGCGGGAATTTCTTCACGAATACGGAGCAAAATGGTTGAAACCGGCCAAGTGGGCCCCATATCCGTTCGCAAATACAGTTTTCCGGCTCGCTTCGGCCGGGAGCACATTTCAATCGGCCGTGTTGTCAGGCCGCTGGAGATCTAGCAGGAGAAGTCATGAGCACTGACGAGAACCGCAACGAACAGGCAGAGGAATTGAAGGAAGCGACTGAGGCGGCTGCCGAGGAAGCGCAGGCAACCGGGGAAGCTGCCCCGGAAGGCGAGGAGGTTTCCGAAGTGGAAGCCCTCAACGCCCAGGTCCAGGAGCTCAAGGACCAGATGCTGCGCACCCAGGCGGAAATGCAGAACGTGCGTCGTCGCTCCGAGATCGATGTGGAAAAGGCCCACAAGTTCGCTCTCGAGAAGTTCGTGAAGGAGTTGCTGCCGGTGGCTGACAGCCTGGAGAAAGCGGTGGAAAGCACCGAAGGCCAGGAAAACTCCGGTGAACTGGTGGCTTCCATCCGCGAGGGTGTGGAAATGACCCTCGAGCTGTTCATGAAGAGCCTGGCGAAGTTCAATGTCGAGCAGCTGAACCCTGTGGGTGAGCCGTTTGATCCGCAGCAGCACGAGGCCATGTCCATGGTGCCGGCGCCGGATGCCGAGCCCAACAGCGTGGTCAATGTTGTCCAGAAGGGTTACCTGCTTAACGGCCGTGTGGTGCGCCCGGCGATGGTCATCGTTGCCAAGGCCGAGTAACGAAAAATTCGCCGGCAGGCTTGAAAAGCCGATTAAAGCGCCAATATAGCGAGTAAATAGCGAGAAGCCGGGGCGACATTCTCCGGGAAAGCATTCAGAAGATTTGGAGTGATTCGATGAGCAAGATTATTGGTATCGACCTGGGAACCACAAACTCCTGTGTGGCCATCATGGATGGTGACAAGGTAAAGGTAATCGAGAACGCCGAGGGTGATCGCACCACCCCGTCCATCATCGCCTACACCGATGATGGCGAAACCCTGGTTGGCCAGTCTGCCAAGCGTCAGGCGGTAACCAACCCGAACAACACCCTCTACGCCATCAAGCGTCTGATCGGTCGTCGCTTTGAAGACGACGTGGTTCAGAAAGACATCAAGATGGTGCCCTACAAGATCACCAAGGCCGACAATGGCGACGCCTGGGTCGAAGTGAAGGGCCAGAAGATGGCGCCGCCGCAGGTGTCTGCAGAAGTTCTGAAGAAGATGAAGAAGACTGCAGAAGACTACCTGGGCGAGAAAGTGACCGAAGCGGTTATCACCGTGCCGGCCTACTTCAACGACAGCCAGCGCCAGGCCACCAAGGACGCCGGCAAGATTGCCGGTCTGGAAGTGAAGCGGATCATCAACGAGCCGACCGCTGCTGCCCTGGCCTATGGCCTGGACAAGAAGAGCGGCGATCGCACTGTCGCAGTCTATGACCTGGGTGGTGGTACCTTCGACCTGTCCATCATCGAAATCGCCGACGTGGACGGTGAGCACCAGTTCGAAGTACTGGCCACCAACGGTGACACCTTCCTGGGTGGTGAAGACTTCGACCTGAAGATCATCGAGTACCTGGCGGACCAGTTCAAGAAAGACAGCGGTATCGACCTGCGTGGTGATTCCCTGGCGATGCAGCGTCTGAAGGAAGCTGGCGAGAAAGCCAAGATCGAGCTGTCCAGCAGCCAGCAGACCGACGTGAACCTGCCGTACATTACTGCAGACGCCTCCGGTCCCAAGCACATGAACGTGAAGCTGACTCGCGCCAAGCTGGAATCCCTGGTCGAAGACCTGGTCCAGCGCAGCCTCGAGCCCTGTAAAGTGGCTCTGCAGGATGCCGGCATGAAGGCGTCTGAAATCGACGAGGTTATCCTGGTCGGTGGTCAGACCCGTATGCCGCTGGTGCAGGAGAAGGTAAAAGAGTTCTTCGGCAAAGAAGCGCGCAAGGACGTTAACCCGGACGAAGCCGTGGCCATGGGTGCTGCTATCCAGGCGGCCGTGCTCTCCGGCGATGTGAAAGACGTTCTGCTGCTGGACGTAACCCCGCTGACCCTGGGTATCGAAACCATGGGTGGCGTGGCGACTCCGCTGATCGAGAAGAACACCACGATCCCGACCAAGAAGTCGCAGACCTTCTCCACAGCGGAAGACAACCAGACTGCCGTGACCATCCACGTGGTTCAGGGTGAGCGCAAGCAAGCGTCCGGAAACAAGTCCCTGGGCCGTTTCGACCTGGCGGACATCCCGCCGGCGCCTCGCGGTGTGCCGCAGATCGAAGTTACCTTCGACATCGACGCGAACGGCATCCTGAACGTGTCCGCGAAGGACAAGGCTACCGGCAAAGAGCAGTCCATCGTGATCAAGGCCTCTTCCGGTCTGAACGATGACGAGATCGAAAAGATGGTGCGGGACGCCGAGGCCAATGCCGAGGAAGATCGCAAGTTCGAGGAACTGGTCCAGGTCCGCAATCAGGGTGACGCCATGGTTCACGCCGTGCGCAAGACCCTGAGCGAAGCCGGTGACAAGGTCAGCGACAGCGAGAAAGAGTCTATCGAGGCTGCCATCAAGGACCTTGAGGAAGCACTGGAAGGTTCCGACAAGGAAGCCATCGAGACCAAGACCCAGAAGCTGACCGAAGTGTCTTCCGAGCTGGCCCAGAAGATGTACGCGGATCAGGCCGACCAGGCGCAGCAGGCTGGCGGGCAGGAGGGTGCCCAGTCCCAGTCAGCTGACGACGCCGTCGACGCCGAGTTCGAGGAAGTCAAAGACGACGACAAGAAGTAAATCTGACGTACATCAGGTAGTTGGAAAACGCGGGGGCTTCCCCGCGTTTTCCGCGTTATAAATACAGGGTTTTATAGCATGGCCAAGCGCGATTATTACGAAGTTCTCGGTGTATCCCGGGACGCGGACGAGAAGGACATCAAGCGGGCGTACCGAAAGCTCGCCATGAAATACCATCCGGACCGTAACCCGGACGATGAAGACGCCGAGAATAAATTCAAAGAGGCCAGCGAAGCCTACGACGTATTGGCGGATTCCAGTAAGCGTGCCGCCTATGACCAGTTCGGCCACGCCGGCGTTGACGGCCAGGCCGGAGGCGGCTTCGGCGGTGGTGGTGCCAGCTTCTCCGACATCTTCGGCGATGTGTTCGGAGACATCTTCGGCGGCGGTGGTCGCGGCCGCAACACCCGCGGTGCCGACCTGCGCTACACCCTCGAGCTGGACCTCGAAGAGGCCGTCAAAGGCAAGTCCGTCAATATCACCATTCCCGGGCACGAGGAATGCGAAGCCTGTGATGGCAGTGGCGCCGAGAAAGGTTCCGGTGTCGAAACCTGCGGTACCTGTAAGGGCATGGGCCAGGTACGCATGCAGCAGGGCTTCTTCGCCGTACAACAGGCCTGCCCGACCTGCCGGGGTTCCGGCCAGATCATCAAGAACCCGTGCAAGGTATGCCATGGCCAGGGCCGGGTACGCAAAGAGAAAACCCTCTCCGTCAAAGTGCCGCCCGGTGTCGATACCGGTGACCGCATCCGCCTCTCCGGTGAAGGGGAAATGGGTGTCGACGGTGGCCCTCCCGGCGACCTGTACGTCCAGATCGCGGTGCGTGAACACTCCATCTTCACCCGCGAGGGCCGCAACCTGTATTGCGAAGTGCCCATCAGCATCGTGGACGCCACCCTCGGCGGCGAACTGGAAGTGCCCACGCTTGATGGCCGCGTGAAGCTCAAGATCCCGGCCGAAACCCAGACCGGCAAGCTGTTCCGCCTGCGCAACAAAGGCGTGAGCCCGGTCCGTGGTGGCCCGGCCGGTGACCTGCTGTGTCGTGTGGTGGTGGAAACCCCGATCAACCTCACCAAGCGCCAGAAAGAGCTGCTGGAAGAATTCCAGCAAACACTGGACGGCAGCAACGGCACCCATCATGCTCCGAAGAAAACCTCCTGGTTCGAGGGTGTGAAAAGCTTCTTCGACGAAATGAAATTCTGAGCGTGAGCCAAACAAGGGAAAAGCGAACATGAGGGTAGCAATCATCGGCGCCGCCGGGCGCATGGGCAAAGTCCTGATCGAAGCCGTCGACGGCACGGAAGGCCTGGAACTGGGCGCTGCCATCGTCGAGCCCGGCAGCAGCCTCGTTGGCGCCGACGCCGGCGAACTCAGCGGCATCGGAAAAACCGGCGTGAAAATGGTCGGCAGCCTGGCAGACGCGAAGGACGACTTCGATGTACTCATCGACTTCACCTTCCCGGACCTGACCCTGGAAAACGCCGAATTCTGCAAGGCCAACGGCAAAATGCTCATCATCGGCACCACCGGCATGTCCGACGCCGAAAAAGAGCAGCTGGCCATGGCCGCAGAATCCATCCCGGTGGTGTTCGCGCCCAACATGAGTGTCGGCGTCAACGTCGTCCTCAACCTGCTGCGCACCGCCGCGGCAACCCTGGGCGACGACTACGACGTCGAAATCATCGAAGCCCACCACCGCCACAAAAAGGACGCGCCTTCCGGCACCGCCCTGCGCATGGGCGAAGTGGTTGCCGACGCCCTCGGTCGCGACCTGAAAGAATGCGCCGTGTACGGCCGCGAAGGCTTCACCGGCGAGCGCACCCGCAAGGAAATCGGCTTCGAAACCATCCGCGCCGGTGACGTGGTCGGCGACCACACCGTCCTCTTCGCCACCGAAGGCGAGCGCATCGAGGTAACCCACAAGGCCAGCAGTCGCATGACGTTTGCCAAGGGCGCGATGCGGGCGGCGCTGTGGCTAGAGGGTAAGCCGGCTGGTCTGTACGATATGCAGGACGTACTGAGTCTGAAGGGCTGACTTTGTTTGATCGCATGCTCGGAGGCGGGGGATTGGTATCTCTTTTCCGGGAATGTTGAAGGCCAGGGATGGCCTGAAACAAGCGCACATGGACGTGCTCGTAGCGGTTCCCGGAAAAGAGATACCAAGCGCCCGCCGGGCTCTCGGCCTAACCCGATTGAATACATTTCTCGTGGACAGAAAGCGCCAAATTTCCTACAATAAGGCGATTTAACTGCACCAAGCGTAGCTTTGAGAAGCTAAAAGAGTTTTATGAAAAGCGGGACGGAGTCTCTACTCCCTCTCGCTTTTTTGCGACCTGAATTTGCGCTTGCGTTCCTGTTCGTGACGAACTTATCCGCCACTCGATGAGGATACAAGCCTTGAGCACACCAGCAATCCTTGCACTCGCAGACGGAAGCCTCTTCTACGGCACCGCCATGGGCGCTGACGGAGAAACCAGCGGCGAGGTGGTATTCAACACCGCCATGACCGGCTACCAGGAAATCCTGACCGATCCGTCTTACTCCCGCCAGATCGTCACCCTGACGTATCCGCACATCGGCAACACCGGTGTCAACGAAGAGGATATCGAATCCGACCGCATCCAGGCCGCCGGCCTCATTATCCGGGACCTGCCCCTGTTGGCCAGCAACTGGCGCAGCCAGGGTAGCCTCCAGGACTACCTGCGAAGCAACAACATTGTTGGAATTGCCGACATCGACACCCGCCGCCTGACCCGCATCCTCCGGGACAAGGGCTCCCAGAATGGTGCCATCGTCGCCGGCGAAAATGCCACCGCCGAGCGCGCCCTGGAGCTGGCCAAGGCGTTCCCGGGACTCAAGGGCATGGACCTTGCCAAGGAAGTCACCTGTGACAAAACCTGGCAATGGAGCCAGACCGAGTGGAGCCTCGACTCCGGCTATGGTGAGCGCACCGAAGCGAAGTTCAAGGTGGTGGCCTGGGATTACGGCGTCAAGCTCAACATCCTGCGCATGCTCGCCGCCCGCGGTTGCGACATCACCGTAGTACCGGCCCAGACCCCGGCTTCGGAAGTGCTGGCCATGAACCCGGACGGTATCTTCCTGTCCAACGGCCCCGGTGACCCCGAGCCCTGCGATTACGCCATCAAGGCCATCCAGGAAGTGCTCGAGACCGAAATCCCGGTCTTCGGCATCTGCCTCGGCCACCAGCTGCTGGCCCTGGCCAGCGGCGCCAAGACCATGAAGATGGGCCATGGTCACCACGGTGCCAACCATCCGGTGCAGGATATTGCCAAGGGCACCGTGATGATCACCAGCCAGAACCACGGCTTTGCCGTGGACGAGGCAACATTGCCCGCAAACGTTGAGGCGACTCACAAGTCCCTGTTTGACGGCACGCTGCAGGGCATTCGCCGGACCGACAAGCCGGCCTACAGCTTCCAGGGTCACCCGGAAGCCAGCCCCGGTCCCCACGACGTGGCGCCCCTGTTTGACGAGTTTATCCGCCTGATGGAAACCCGATCCGCCTGAGCGCGGATCGCCCCGGAAAGCTCACAGGCGCCGCGTTTTGCGCTGCAAGAATTCAAAAGTTGCTGACAGGTTTACCAAGACATGCCAAAACGTACAGACATCAAAAGCATCCTGATCCTGGGCGCCGGCCCCATCGTGATCGGGCAGGCGTGCGAATTCGACTACTCCGGAGCCCAGGCCTGCAAGGCCCTGCGTGAAGAGGGTTACCGGGTCATCCTGGTGAATTCCAACCCGGCCACCATCATGACCGACCCGGTCATGGCCGATGCCACCTACATCGAGCCCATCACCTGGAAGACGGTCGAGAAAATCATCGAGAAAGAGCAGCCGGATGCGCTGCTGCCCACCATGGGCGGCCAGACCGCACTGAACTGCGCCCTGGATCTGGAAAAGCACGGCATCCTGGAGAAGCACGGCGTCGAAATGATCGGCGCCAACGCCGACACCATCGACAAGGCCGAGGACCGGGACCGCTTCGACAAGGCCATGAAGAAGATCGGCCTGGAGTGCCCGCGCGCTGCCATCGCCCACTCCATGGACGAAGCCTGGAAAGTGGCCGAGGACATCGGCTTTCCGTGCATTATCCGTCCGTCCTTCACCATGGGTGGTTCCGGTGGCGGTATCGCCTACAACAAGGACGAGTTTGAGGAAATCTGTACCCGCGGTCTGGACCTTTCCCCGACCAACGAACTGCTGATCGATGAATCCCTGATCGGCTGGAAAGAGTACGAGATGGAAGTTGTCCGGGACAAGAACGACAACTGCATCATCGTCTGCGCCATCGAGAACTTCGATGCCATGGGCGTGCACACCGGTGACTCCATCACCGTGGCTCCGGCCCAGACCCTCACCGACAAGGAATACCAGATCATGCGGAACGCCTCCCTGGCGGTCCTGCGTGAGATCGGTGTGGAAACCGGCGGCTCCAACGTGCAGTTTGGCATCAACCCGGACACCGGCCGCATGGTCGTGATCGAGATGAACCCGCGGGTATCCCGTTCCTCCGCCCTGGCTTCCAAGGCGACCGGCTTCCCGATCGCCAAGGTCGCGGCCAAGCTCGCGGTGGGCTACACCCTGGACGAGCTGCAGAACGAAATCACCGGTGGTGTCACCCCGGCCTCGTTCGAGCCGTCCATCGACTACGTGGTCACCAAGATTCCCCGGTTCACCTTCGAGAAGTTTCCCCAGGCCGACGCCCGCCTGACTACCCAGATGAAATCCGTGGGTGAGGTCATGGCCATCGGCCGCACTTTCCAGGAATCCCTGCAGAAAGCCCTGCGTGGCCTGGAAGTGGGCTCCGAAGGCTTCGACGAGAAGCTCGAGGATCTGGATTCCGAGAACTCCCGGGAAACCCTGACCCGCGAGCTCAATGTGCCGGGCGCCGAGCGTGTCTGGTACATCGGTGATGCCTTCCGTGCCGGCATGAGTGTCGAGGACGTGTTTGCCCACACCAGGGTGGACCCCTGGTATCTGGTGCAGATCGAAGACCTGATCCGTGAGGAAGAGGCGCTGCGAAGTGCCGGCAAGGCCGATATCGACCAGGCCACCCTGTTCCGCCTCAAGCGCAAGGGCTTCTCCGATGCCCGCCTGGCCAAGCTGCTGGGCATCTCCGAAGTCAGCCTGCGCAAGCTGCGCCACGACCTGAACATCCGCCCGGTGTACAAGCGCGTGGACACCTGTGCTGCGGAATTCGCCTCCGACACCGCCTACATGTACTCCACCTATGAGGAAGAGTGCGAAGCGGACGCCAGCGACCGTGAGAAGATCGTGGTTATCGGTGGCGGCCCCAACCGGATCGGCCAGGGCATCGAATTTGATTACTGCTGTGTGCACGCGGCCCTGGCCATGCGTGAGGACGGCTACGAAACCATCATGATCAACTGCAACCCGGAGACCGTGTCCACCGACTACGACACCTCCGACCGGTTGTACTTCGAGCCGATTACCCTGGAAGACGTGCTGGAAATCATCTACGTCGAGAAGCCCAAGGGCGTGATCGTCCAGTACGGCGGCCAGACCCCGCTGAAACTGGCCCGTGGTTTGGAAGCGGCCGGCGTGCCGATCATCGGTACCAGCCCGGACGCCATCGACCGTGCCGAGGACCGGGAACGGTTCCAGCAGATGATCACCCGCCTGGGCCTGAAACAGCCCCAGAACGCCACCGTGCGCAGCCACGAGGAAGGCATCCTGGCGGCTCGTGAAATCGGTTACCCGCTGGTTGTGCGCCCGTCCTACGTTCTGGGCGGCAGGGCCATGGAAATCGTCTACGACGAAGAAGAGCTGGTGCGCTACATGCGCAATGCGGTGCTGGTCTCCAACGACAGCCCGGTGCTGCTGGACCACTTCCTGAATGCCGCCATCGAGGTGGACATTGACGCCATCTGTGACGGTGAGGATGTGGTCATCGGCGGCATCATGCAGCACATCGAGCAGGCCGGCGTCCACTCCGGTGACTCCGCCTGTTCACTGCCGCCGTACACCCTGTCCCAGCAGGTCCAGGACGAGATGCGCGATGCCGTGAAGAAGATGGCCATCGAGCTGGATGTGGTCGGCCTGATGAACGTGCAGCTGGCCTGGCAGGACGGTGAGATCTACGTGATCGAAGTGAACCCGCGGGCTTCCCGTACCGTGCCGTTCGTATCCAAGGCCATTGGCGTATCTCTGGCTGCGGTCGCGGCCCGGGTCATGTCCGGCAAGACCCTGAAGGAGCTTGGCTTCACCCAGGAAATCGTGCCGAGCTACTACGCGGTGAAAGAGTCGGTGTTCCCGTTCAACAAGTTCCCCGCCGTTGACCCGATCCTCGGCCCGGAGATGAAGTCCACCGGCGAGGTGATGGGTCTGGGTGACAGCTTCGACGAGGCCTTTGCCAAGGCAGCCCTGGCCGTGGGTGAGCGCCTGCCGGACAAGGGCACCGCCTTCATGTCCGTGCGCGACGTGGACAAGCCCGGAGCCGCCAAGGTTGCCCGGGACCTGGTGGATGCCGGATTCAAGATCATTGCCACCACCGGTACCGCCAAGGCGCTGGAAGCCGCCGGGATCGAGGTTGAGCGGGTGAACAAGGTCCGTGAGGGCCGTCCGCACATCGTCGACGCCATCAAGAACGGCAAGGTGCAGCTGATTATCAACACCACTGAAGGTCGCAAGGCGATTTCCGACTCGGCGCAGATCCGCCAGTCGGCCCTGCAGACCAAGGTGACCTATACAACGACACTGGCGGGTGGCGAAGCCTTCTGCCGGGCCATCAAGTTCGGCCCGGAGCGTACTGTTCGCCGCCTCCAGGATCTACACGCAGGAAAGTAAGACTATGGCTGACAGAGTACCCATGACCAAGGAGGGGGAATCCCGCCTCCGCGAGGAGCTTAAGAAGCTGAAGTCCGAAGATCGTCCGCAGGTGATTGCGGCGATTGCCGAAGCCCGCGAACACGGCGATCTGAAGGAAAACGCCGAGTACCATGCTGCGCGAGAGCAGCAGGGTTTCATCGAGGGCCGGATTCAGGAAATCGAAGGCAAGCTCGCCTCCGCCCAGGTGATTGACGTCACCACCATGGAAAACACCGGCAAGGTTATCTTCGGCACCACCGTGCACCTGGTGAACGTGGACACCGATGAGGAAGTGACCTACCAGATCGTTGGCGAGGACGAAGCCGACATCAAGAAGGGTAAGCTCTCTATCTCTTCCCCGATCGCCCGTGCCCTGGTGGGCAAGGACGAAGGCGATGTAGTCGCGATCCGCGTGCCCTCAGGCACCGTGGAGTATGAGATTACCGAGGTGGAGTACATCTGAGGGTGCGAGTGAGTGAAAACGGGGTCAGATGAAAGCTTTCATCTGACCCCATCTTCACCCCAGACTCCGGGCGTCACTCAAAGCCCAGGCACAAAAAAGCCGGCTACGGTCCCCCGCAGCCGGCTTTTTCTTTTGAGCTTCGCTCAGTGCTTATGCCGAAGCAGGTTCGACAGCTTCGGGTTCGGCTTTTTGGCCCGGCGCAGCAGGACGGCAATCTTGCCGATGGTCTGCACCACCTCGGCCCCGGACGCCTCGCACAGGGCACTGATAGCCTCCTGGCGGGCTTCACGGTCCTGGCTGGCCACCTTGATCTTGATCAGCTCGTGATCGTTCAGTGCGCGCTCCAGCTCTTCCTGGAGTCCTTCGGACAGGCCTTTGTCTCCCACGATGATCACGGGTTTCAGGTTGTGGGCAATGGCCCGGTATTCCCGGCGCTGTTCCGGTGAAAGACTCATGATGTAATCTCTTTATAGGTGCAATTAACAAAAGGTCAGCGGCTTATACGCTGGCATAATCGTATAATCTGCGGATTGTAACAGATCGCTTCGCCATACAAATGCTTGTTAACCCGTATCGACGGTGGGCCTGAAGGATCTGTACCAGAAAGATTTGGAGGTAGGTTTGGCTCGGTCCAAGTCCAGCGATCGCCGGTGTGGACTTCGTTCAGGGTGATTTTACCGAGGATGAAGTCTTCGAAAGACTGTTGGAATTGTTGGGTGACCGTCAGGCGGATGTTGTAATTTCCGATATGGCACCCAATATGAGTGGTATGGCTGCGGTAGATATTCCGCGGGCGATGGGGCTGGTGGAGCTGGTCCTGGACATGGCCCGGTAGGTACTGCAGCCCGGAGGCGTGTTTGTTGCCAAGGTGTTTCAGGGTGAAGGCTTTGATGCATTGCTGGCTGACATGCGCGGCAGCTTCAAGACCGTTGTAAGCCGCAAACCGGATTCTTCCCGGGCGAGGTCGAGAGAGATCTACCTGGTGGGGAAGGGATTCAAGGGGTGATATGAAGCCCGGGCAGGTTAAGTT
This sequence comes from Marinobacter pelagius, assembly GCF_900114925.1. Lineage (GTDB taxonomy): Bacteria > Pseudomonadota > Gammaproteobacteria > Pseudomonadales > Oleiphilaceae > Marinobacter > Marinobacter pelagius. The sequence goes on from NZ_FOUR01000005.1 coordinate 289,821, forward strand.
GAAGTTGGGGTCAGATGAAAGCGTTCATCTGACCCCGTCTTCGGACCCCGCCCCGTTTTCAGATTCCGCCTTCCCTGCGGCCGCTACGGATGGGCCGTTTCTGGTGGACGAGCGTACAATTGGTGTAAGGTGTCGGAAAAGGTTGTCTTTAATAAGGCTTCCTTCAATTCACAGGTGATGATCCTTGAACGATATGGCAAAAAATCTGGTTCTCTGGCTGATAATAGCCGCCGTGCTGCTGATGGTGTTTCAGAATTTCTCTCCCACCACCACCGGCCAACAAGTCAACTATTCCCAGTTCGTGGAGATGGTCCAACAGGGCCAGGTTCAGCGGGTGACCATCGACGGTCTGGACATCCAGGGTACCCGCGGTGACGGTTCCCAGTTCCAGACGATCCGGCCCCAGGTGTCGGATAACAAGCTGATGGACGACCTGCTCGCGAACAACGTCGAAGTGATCGGTAAGGAGCCTGAGCGCCAGAGCCTGTGGACACAGCTGCTGGTGGCGGCGTTCCCGATACTGATCATTATAGCTCTATTCGTCTTCTTTATGCGCCAGATGCAGGGCGGGGGTGGCGGCAAAGGCCCCATGTCGTTCGGCAAGAGCAAGGCGCGCCTGATGAGTGAAGACCAGATCAAGACCACCTTCGCTGACGTCGCCGGTGTCGACGAAGCCAAGGAGGACGTGAAAGAGCTGGTCGACTTCCTGCGGGATCCGAGCAAGTTCCAGCGTCTGGGCGGCAGCATTCCCAAGGGTGTGTTGATGGTCGGTCAGCCGGGTACCGGTAAGACCCTGCTCGCCAAGGCGATTGCCGGCGAAGCCAAGGTGCCGTTCTTCTCGATCTCCGGTTCCGACTTCGTTGAAATGTTCGTGGGTGTGGGTGCATCCCGTGTCCGTGACATGTTCGAGCAGGCCAAGAAACAGAGCCCGTGCATCATCTTCATCGACGAGATTGATGCGGTCGGTCGCCACCGTGGCGCCGGCATGGGTGGTGGCCACGACGAGCGTGAGCAGACCCTGAACCAGCTGCTGGTCGAGATGGACGGCTTTGAAGGTAACGAAGGCGTGATCGTGATCGCCGCCACCAACCGTCCGGATGTTCTGGATCCGGCCCTGCTGCGTCCGGGTCGTTTTGACCGCCAGGTGGTGGTTGGCCTGCCCGACATCATTGGCCGCGAGCAGATCCTGAAGGTGCACATGAAGAAAGTGCCCCTGGCAGACGGTGTAGAGCCTTCCCTGATTGCCCGTGGTACCCCCGGATTTTCCGGTGCCGATCTCGCCAACCTGGTGAACGAGGCAGCCCTGTTTGCGGCACGCCGTAACCAGCGTCTGGTGTCCATGGAAGAGTTCGAGCTCGCCAAGGACAAGATCATGATGGGCGCCGAGCGCAAGTCCATGGTCATGAGCGAGAAAGAGAAGCGGAACACTGCTTACCACGAGTCTGGGCATGCCATCGTCGGCCGTCTGATGCCCGAGCATGATCCGGTGTACAAGGTGAGCATTATCCCCCGTGGCCGAGCCCTGGGTGTGACCATGTTCCTGCCGGAAGAAGACAAGTACAGTCACAGCAAGCGCTTCCTGATCAGTTCCATCTGCAGTCTGTTCGGTGGCCGTATCGCGGAAGAACTGACCCTCGGCTTCGACGGTGTCACCACCGGTGCCTCCAACGACATCGAACGTGCTACCAGTCTGGCCCGTAACATGGTGACCCGTTGGGGTCTGTCCGAGAAGCTGGGTCCGCTGCAGTACGATACCGACAGCGAAGAGCCGTTCCTGGGCCGTTCAGCCGGTCAGTCGCAGACTGTTTACTCGCCGGAGACCGCCCAGCGGATCGACGAAGAGGTTCGTAACATCATCGATACCTGCTACGAGACTGCCAAGCAGATCCTGATCGATAACCGGGACAAGCTGGACCTCATGGCGGAAGCGCTGATGAAGTATGAAACCATCGACCGCTACCAGATCGATGACATCATGGAAGGCCGCGAACCGCGTCCGCCCAAGGGTTGGGGTGGTAGTGGCCCGGCCGGTGGTGTGCAGGCCGGCGAGCCGGAAAAGGCTCCGGAGCCGAAGGGTTCCGATGACGGTCGCCAGCCTGGTGTAGGTCGGCCGGCCGGAGAGCACTGACCCGCTCCCTGACCCACAAACAGGTCGATTGAATGCGCCGCCCGGACTCCGGGCGGCGTTTGTTTTTGGTACCGCTGAATATTCTTCAGGAAAGGTTTGCTATGGAAATGAGCTTTGCCGGGCGGGTGTTGGATATGTCCCGCTGCCATGTCATGGGAATTCTCAACGTTACCCCGGATTCCTTCTCCGACGGTGGAAAATTCAACTCCCGGGATGCGGCCCTGGTTCGGGCCCGGCAAATGGTTGCCGATGGTGCGGCGTTCATTGATGTCGGTGGTGAATCCACTCGCCCCGGCGCGGCTCCCGTGTCTTTGCAGGAGGAGCTGGATCGGGTCTGCCCGGTGGTGGAAGCAATCGCGGCGGAGCTGGATACGGTGATCTCCGTGGATACGAGTTCTCCGGAAGTGATGGCCGAGACAGCAAAGCTGGGTGCCGGACTGATCAATGACGTACGCGCGCTTCAGCGCAGTGGTGCCCCGCAGGCGGCCGCTGCGGCCGGCATTCCGGTGTGCATCATGCATATCCAGGGCGAGCCGGACACCATGCAGGACCGCCCGGAGTACCGCAACGTCCGCCGGGAGGTCAGTTCGTTCCTGACCGAACGTATGCGGGTGGCGGAGCAGGCCGGCGTGCTCCCGGAGAACATCATCCTCGATCCAGGCTTTGGTTTCGGCAAGAGCCTGGAGCACAACCTGCAGCTGCTCGCCTCCATGGAGCAGCTCCATATCCTGGGGCACCCCCTGCTGATTGGTATCTCCCGCAAATCCATGTTGGGCAAGATTACCGGTCGCGAGGTGGATGAAAGGTTGCCCGCAAGCATCGCGGCCGCGACAATAGCCGCCATGAAAGGTGCCAGCATCGTGCGTGTCCACGATGTCAGGGAAACAGTGGATGCCGTCAGGGTAGTGGCGGCCATGAAGGAGGCGGGTTGATGTCCGATCGCAAATATTTTGGTACCGACGGCATTCGTGGCCGGGTCGGTGAGTTCCCTATTACCCCGGAATTCATGCTGCGCCTGGGCTGGGCCGCCGGCCAGGCGTTCAAGAAGGATGGTCAGCGCAACAGTGTGCTGATCGGTAAGGACACCCGGTTGTCCGGTTACATGTTTGAATCCGCATTGGAGGCCGGTTTGTCTGCTGCCGGTGTGGACGTAAAGCTGCTCGGCCCGATGCCGACGCCGGCTATTGCCTATCTCACCCGTACTTTCCGGGCCTCCGCCGGCATCGTGATCAGTGCGTCCCACAATCCGCACCACGACAACGGCATCAAGTTCTTCTCATCGGCCGGCACCAAGCTCGACGATGCCCTTGAGGCGGAAATCGAGCGCTGGCTGGATCGTCCGCTGGAAGTGTGCGAGCCCTCCGAGCTCGGCAAGGCGTCACGGGTGGATGATGCTCCCGGCCGGTACGTAGAGTTCTGCAAGAGCACGGTGCCCAACGAGTTCACTATGGACGGCCTGCATGTGGTCCTGGATTGTGCCCACGGTGCTACCTATCACGTGGCGCCCAAGGTGTTCCGGGAGCTCGGTGCCAAAGTATCACTCATCGGTGCCGACCCCGACGGCCTGAACATTAATCTGGATGTTGGCTCTACCCACCTGGATGCGCTCAAGGCGACGGTGCTGGAGAAGAAGGCCGATCTGGGTATCGCCTTCGACGGCGACGGCGACCGGGTGCTGATGGTGGATCGCGATGGCTCCGAGGTGGATGGCGATGAGTTGCTGTACATCATTGCCTCCCAGCGCTATGCCGAAGGTCGTCTGAACGGGGGCGTGGTTGGTACTCTGATGACCAATCTCGGCGTTGAGCTGGCGCTGAAGGATGCCGGTATCGACTTCGAGCGCGCCAAAGTGGGCGACCGCTACGTGATGGAACGACTGGTCGCCAATAATTGGGTGCTTGGTGGCGAGGGCTCAGGCCACATGGTGATCCGGGACTGCACCAGTACCGGTGATGGCATTGTCTCGGCCCTGCAGGTGATGTTGGCCATCCACAAGTCCGGCAAGACCTTGGCCGAGCTGCGCCAGGGCATGACCAAACTGCCCCAGAAGATGATCAATGTACGTGTGGCGGAGCGTTTTGACCCGTTGTCCCGTGCCGACATCGTTGACGCCTTGCGCCAGGCCGAAGCGGAGCTGGGCGAAGCCGGTCGGGTCCTGCTGCGGGCGTCGGGCACCGAGCCTTTGATCCGGGTTATGGTTGAAGGCCAGGTCGAGGCGGACATTGTCCGGGTGGTCGAAGAGCTGGCCGGTGTGGTCGAGCAATCGAGCAGGTAATTTTGCGTTTTCAATCGGTTGTGTGAGGGCAGGGACTGCTGTATAGTTCGCCCTCCCTTACGTTCGGGAAGAGTTATGCGTCGCAAGATCGTAGCCGGAAACTGGAAAATGAACGGGTCTGCGGACCTGGCAAAGCAGCTTGTCGGTTATGTGCGGGCTGAGGCGGACACCCTTGATAATGGCGTGGAGGTTGTTATTATTCCTCCGGCCCTGTATGTCCGGGATGTGCTTGATCAGTCGGGTGATGTGCTCGGCGTTGGCGTCCAGAACGTAAGTCAGTGGGTTGCCGGTGCCTACACCGGTGAGACAGCCGCTGACATGGCAAAAGATCTGGGCTGTGGTTTCGCCCTGGTCGGCCACTCCGAACGTCGCGAGTACTTCGGCGAATCGGATGACGTGGTTGCCGCCAAGGTGGAGCGGGTTCTGGCCAGTGGTCTTGCTGCCGTGGTTTGTGTTGGCGAGACGCTCGAACAGCGGGAAGCGGGGCAGGCCCAAGCGGTTGTGGCTGCCCAGGTCAAGCAGGGGCTTGCCCGTGTGGAAGCCGGTCAGTGGTCGGATATTGTGGTTGCCTATGAGCCGGTTTGGGCCATCGGCACCGGCAAAACGGCCACTGCCGAAGATGCCCAGAGCATGCATGCGGCAATCCGCAAGGTGCTGGCTGAGATGGGCGCGCCGTCAGAGGGTATTTCTCTGCTTTACGGCGGCAGTGTAAAAGCGGATAATGCGGCCGCTTTGTTCGCCGAGCCGGATATCGACGGCGGGTTGATCGGCGGTGCATCGCTGGTTGCAGAAGATTTTGTGAGTATTTGCCGGTCCATGCCGGCGGGTACCAAAGGTTAAAGGTTCGCGGGATTCGTTATGGATTGGATGGAAACACTGGTAGTTGTTGTGCACGTCGTCATTGCCGTCGCACTGGTGGGTCTCGTTCTGATCCAGCAGGGCAAGGGTGCCGACGCTGGTGCCGCATTTGGTGGCGGTGCCTCCCAGACCGTATTTGGTAGTCAGGGTAGCGGTAGCTTCCTGACCCGTGTGACCACGATCCTGGCGATCGTGTTCTTCGTGACAAGTTTTTCGCTGGCGGTGTTCGCCAAGCAGCGTGCCGAAGTGGCGGGCGAGGCAGGTATTCCGGTAGTACAGGAATCCGCCGAGCAGGCTCCGGCCGAGCCTGCTGCAGACCCCGCTGATAGCAGCGAAGCCGAGAACGGGAAGGGTTCCGATCTTCCCGAGCTCGAGTAAGAGGTGTTGCCCGGGTGGTGAAACTGGTAGACACGCTATCTTGAGGGGGTAGTGGCGAAAGCCGTGCCGGTTCGAGTCCGGCCCCGGGCACCATATTGAAGAAAAACGGCTTGGACTTTCCAGGCCGTTTTTTTTGGTCAGTCCTTGACCAGTCCAGCCGGCGTCTCTATACTCCGGCGGATATTGGAGCCGGTGGGCTGTTCCCCGGTTTCCTGGCAGGCCAGGTGTCTGTCAGCAGGAGGTCATGCTCGTAGTGAGAGCGGCTTTCTGTGAGTTCTTGCGACAAAAGGCCCCAATTTCAGGGGCTTTTTGATTAAGGGGCCTGGCGCATCGGGCCCTGGTGCATAAAAAGGGCTGATCAACAGCCCTTTTTTTGTTTGTGGGGCCGGTAAAAATTCCTGAAATGGAGATGGCATAACTTTGTCAGCCAAGATTAAACAACTGGAAGACCTCCTTCGGCCGATCGTCGAGGGTCTGGGGTACGAGTTCTGGGGGATTGAATTCCGTTCCCAGGGCCACCACTCCCTGTTGCGTGTCTTTATCGACGATGCCGAGAACGGCATCGCCATCGACGACTGCGAGAAAGTCAGTCGTCAGATCAGCGGTGTGATGGATGTGGAAGACCCCATCCAGACCGAGTACACCCTGGAGGTTTCCTCCCCGGGGATGGATCGCCCGCTGTTTCGCCTTGAACAGTACGAGGCCTTTGTCGGCCATCAGGTCAAGATCCGTTTGCGCATGGCCTTCGAGGGTCGTCGCAAGTTCCAGGGGCTGATCAAGGGTGTTGAAGGAGACGATGTGGTGATCGTGGTGGATGACCACGAATACCTGTTGCCGTTCGACAGCATCGAAAAGGCACACATCGTCCCGGTATTTGAATGAGTCGAATTGAAAAGTCAGTGGACGCACAGTTTATTTTGAGGGCAGGGCAATCCAATGAGTAAAGAGATCTTGCTGGTGGTCGAATCCGTCTCGAACGAGAAGGGTGTCGAGAAGGATGTGATTTTCGAAGCGATCGAGCTTGCGCTCGCCACCGCTGCCAAAAAACGCTACGAGGATGAAGAAGCGGATATCCGGGTTGCCATTGATCGCCGCACCGGTGAATACGAGACCTTCCGCCGTTGGCTGGTGGTCGACAACGATCAGGTTCCTGCCCTGGGGACTGAGCTGACCTTCCAGGAAGCGGAAGAAATTGATCCGAACCTGAAACCCGGCGACATGTACGAGGAGAAGGTTGAGTCTGTTTCCTTCGGCCGTATTGGCGCCCAGGCTGCCAAGCAGATCATCTTCCAGAAGGTCCGCGAAGCCGAGCGGTCCAAGATTGTGGACAGCTACCGCGATCGCGTGGGTGAACTGGTGTCCGGCACCGTCAAGAAAGTGACCCGCGACAATGTCATCGTGGATCTGGGTGGCAATGCCGAGGCGCTGTTGCCCCGGGAACACCTGATTCCCCGGGAAACCTTCCGGATGGGTGACCGCGTTCGCTCACTGCTGCTGGAGATCCGCACCGACCACCGCGGCCCGCAGCTGATCCTGAGCCGGACCGCGCCACAGATGCTGATCGAGCTGTTCCGCATCGAAGTGCCGGAAATTGCCGAAGACCTGATCGAGATCCGCGGTGCTGCCCGTGACCCCGGTTCCCGCGCCAAGATTGCGGTCAAGACCAATGACCGTCGCATCGACCCGGTCGGTGCCTGTGTCGGTATGCGTGGCTCCCGTGTCCAGGCCGTCTCCAACGAGCTGGGCGGTGAGCGTGTGGACATCGTGCTGTGGGACGACAACCCCGCACAACTGGTGATCAACGCCATGGCGCCGGCCGAAGTGGCCTCCATCGTCATCGACGAGGACCGGCACACCATGGATGTGGCGGTAGCCGAGGACAACCTGGCCCAGGCCATCGGCCGTAACGGCCAGAACGTGCGCCTGGCGACGGAGCTGACTGGCTGGACCCTGAACGTGATGACCGAGGAAGAAGCCGGTGAGCGTCAGGAGCAGGAATACAACCGCCTGGTGGATCATTTCACCGCCAACCTGGATGTTGATGAGGAATTCGCCAGCGTGCTGATCGAGGAAGGCTTCACTTCTCTGGAAGAAGTTGCCTATGTCCCGATGGAGGAAATGCTGTCGATCGAAGGTTTTGATGAAGAAACGGTGACCGAGCTGCGCCGCCGCGCCAAGGACGTTCTGCTGAACCAGGCGCTGGCAAGTGAAGAGGCGCTCGAGGGTGCCGAGCCGGCTGAAGATCTGCTGAATATGGAAGGCATGGATCGGGCGCTGGCATTCAAACTGGCCGGAATGGGTGTTCGCACCATGGAAGATCTGGCCGAGCAGTCAGTAGATGACCTGCTCGATATTGAAGGTATGGATGAAGAGCGTGCCGGTCAGTTGATTATGACGGCGCGTGCCCCCTGGTTTGAAGACCAGGCTTAATTCGGGAGGAGGACCAGTATGGCTGAAGTAACGGTAAAACAACTGGCCGCAGATGTAGGCGCTCCCGTGGATCGTTTGCTGAAGCAGATTGTCGAGGCAGGCCTTGATGCCCGTTCCGAGAACGACGCTGTAACCAGCGATGAGAAGCAGCAGTTGCTGGCCTATCTGAGAAAGACGCACGGTGAGGCGGAGGCAGAGCCCCGCAAGATCACCCTGAAGCGCAAGACCACAACGACCCTGAAGGCGGGCAAGGCCAAGACAGTGAATGTCGAGGTTCGCAAGCGTCGCACGTACATCAAACGCGCAGAATTGCAGCCTGAAGCGGAAGCGCCCAAGCCGGAAGAGAAACTCGAGGAGCAGAAGCCGGTAGAGGCCGCTGCGCCTGCGGAAGAAGCACCAAAGGTGGCTGCTGAAGCCGAAGCACCGAAGCCGGAGGCCGAGAAGCCGGCAGAGGCCGAGGTTGCCGCGAAGGAAGAAACTCCGAAGGCCGAAGAGCCCGTGGAAGCGGCAGAGCCTGCCGTTGAGCCCGAGCTGCAGCCGGAAGAAGTGCCGATCCCGCCGCCCGAGAAAGAAGGCAAGGATCGCAAGCCCAAGAAGAAGAAAGAGAAGGGCCGTGAACGCGGTGAAGAACTCGAGGAAGGCAAGCCGAAGAAGAAGCAGGCTGGTCACCGCGGTCCTCGCAGTCGTCCGGTGGAAGAGCCGGTTGTGCTGTCCGAGGACGAGGAAGAGTCTGCGCCGCGCAAGTCGCTGCGTATGAAAAAGAAACCCAAAGAGAAGCGTCACGGCTTCGAGAGGCCGACCAAACCAATGGTCAGAGAAGTAGAGATTCCTGAAACGATTACAGTTGGTGACCTTGCCCAGCGCATGGCCGTCAAGGCCGCAGACGTTATCAAGACCCTGATGGGTATGGGCGTGATGGCCACCATCAACCAGGCCCTGGACCAGGAGACTGCCATCCTGGTAACCGAGGAGCTTGGTCACAAGGCCAAGGCGGTCAGCGAAGATGCCTTCGAAGAAGAGGTTCTGAGCGAGCTCACCGAAACCGCCGAGGGCAAAGAGAAGATCAAACGGGCGCCGGTTATCAGCGTGATGGGTCACGTTGACCACGGCAAGACCTCGCTGCTGGACTACATCCGTCGCACCAAGGTGGCCGCGGGCGAATCCGGTGGTATTACCCAGCACATCGGTGCCTACCACGTGGAAACCGACCACGGCATGGTGTCCTTCCTGGATACCCCGGGCCACGCAGCGTTTACCGCCATGCGGGCACGCGGTGCCCAGTGTACCGATATTGTTATCCTGGTCGTGGCGGCCGACGACGGCGTGATGCCGCAGACCAAGGAAGCGGTGGATCATGCCCGCGCTGCCGGCGTTCCCATCGTGGTTGCCATCAACAAGATGGACAAGGAAGAGGCCGATCCGGACCGCATCAAGAACGAGCTGGCGGGTATGGACGTGATCCCGGAAGACTGGGGTGGTGATACCCAGTTCGTGCCGGTATCCGCGCACACCGGCCAGGGCATCGACGACCTGCTCGAGGCGGTTCTGCTGCAGTCGGAAATGCTGGAGCTGGAAGCCTCTCCGGACGCACCGGCCAAGGGTGTTGTGGTCGAGTCCAGCCTGGAGCGTGGCCGTGGTTCGGTGGCGACGGTTCTGGTTCAGAACGGTACCCTGCGCCAGGGTGACATGGTTGTCGCCGGTTCCTTCTTCGGTAAGGTTCGCGCCATGACTGACGAAGCCGGCAAGCAGGTCAAGGACGCAGGTCCGTCCATTCCGGTCGAGATTCTCGGCCTGAACGGCACCCCGGATGCCGGTGACGAGTTCTTTGCCGTGGCCGACGAGAAGAAGGCCAAAGAGCTGGCCGAGTTCCGTCAGACCCGTGAGCGTGAGCAGCGTCTGCAGCGCCAGCAGGCGGCCAAGCTGGAAAACATGTTCGAGAACATGGGCAAGGACGAGGTCAAGACCCTGAACGTGATCCTGAAGACCGACGTTCGCGGTTCCCTGGAAGCGATTACCAAGGCCCTGCTGGATCTTGGCAACGACGAAGTCCAGGTCAAGATCGTGTCCTCCGGTGTCGGTGGTATCGCCGAGACGGATGTGAGCCTGGCGGCCGCTACCAACGCGGTTATCTTCGGCTTCAACGTCCGTGCCGACTCCGCTGCCAAGCGTCTGGTGGAGCAGGAAGGTCTGGATCTGCGCTACTACAGCATCATCTACAACCTGATCGATGACGTGAAGGCGGCCCTGACCGGCATGCTGGCACCGGAATTCCGGGAAGACATCGTCGGTATCGCCGAGGTGCGGGACACCTTCCGCTCACCGAAGTTTGGCCAGGTGGCCGGCTGTATGGTGGTTGAAGGCACCGTTTACCGGAACAAGCCGATCCGGGTACTGCGTGACAACGTGGTGATCTTTGAGGGCGAGCTGGAATCCCTGCGTCGCTTCAAGGACGACGTACCGGAAGTCCGTAACGGCATGGAATGCGGCATCGGCGTCAAGGGCTACGACGTGAAGGTCGGTGACCAGATCGAGGTGTTCGATCGCGTCAGGGTCGAGCGTAAGCTCGAATCTACGGGGGCCTGATGGCACGCGAGTTCAGCCGACTGGATCGCATCGGCGATCAGATGCAACGGGAGCTGGCCCAGCTTATCCAGCGGGAAATCAAGGACCCGCGGGTAGGCATGGTTACGGTCAATGACGTAAAAGTCAGCCGTGACCTGGGCTATGCCGACATCTATGTTTCACTGCTCTCCACCGAGGAACTCACTGAAGAGTCTCCGGAGGTCAAGGAGTCCCTGGCCGTCCTGAACAAGGCGGCCGGTTTCCTGCGTGGTCAGGTGGGGCGTGCGATGAAGCTGCGGGTGGTTCCCCACCTGCGCTTCCACTTCGACACCCTGCTCGGTCACAGCCGGAAAATGGACAAGCTCATCCGTGATGCGGTTGGCGACAAGCCGGCCGTACCCCGGGATGACAATGACGATCCGGTCTCGGACAATCCGGAGCGAGACGCTTGAGCCGAAGACGCAAAGGCCGTGATGTAAACGGCATTCTGGTAATCGACAAGCCCCAGGGCGTCACTTCCAACGGTATCCTCCAGCAAGTAAAGCGACTGTATGGCGCGGCGAAGGCCGGCCATACCGGCGCCCTTGATCCGCTGGCCACGGGCGTCCTGCCCCTGTGCTTCGGGGAAGCCACCAAGTTCTCCCAGATGATGCTCGACAGCGACAAGGCCTACATCACCACGGCCCGGCTCGGTGTGCGCACCGAAACCGGTGACAGTGAGGGCAAGGTCGTCGAGGAGAAGCCGGTGCCGCCTCTCGATGCGGACCAGGTGGAAGCCGTTCTCGAACGCTTCCGGGGTGCCATCGAGCAGGTTCCTTCCATGTATTCCGCCCTCAAGCACAAGGGGCGCCCCCTGTACGAGTATGCCCGGGAAGGCATCGAGGTTGAGCGACCGGCGCGTCCGGTCACCATCTACGAGCTGACCCTGCTGGAGCTACGGGACAACGAGATGGACCTGGCGGTCAGCTGCACCAAGGGTACGTATATTCGCTCACTGGTTGAGGACATCGGCCAGGCCCTGGGCTGCGGCGCCCATGTGAGTGCCCTGCGCCGGACCATGGCGTCCGGGTTTACCCTGGCAAACGCCCATGACGTCAGTGAGTTGGAAGCCATGCGAGAGCGCGGCGAGAGCCTTGATGGCCTGCTCCAGGCGCCTGACAGCGCGCTGTCCATGTTCCCGGAGGTGCGTCTGGAGGGAAGTGCAGCGGTATCGATCTTGAACGGGCAACAGGTTAGAATAAGCAGTCAACCTCTTGAAGGCTATGTGCGCCTCTACGGCGAGCAGGGCTTCATCGGGTTGGCAGAAGCTTTCCCGGAAGGCGAGAGGGTCCTGTTGGTCCCCCGCCGGCTGGTGAAAGGCAGCGCCGGACGTTAGTCGAGGCGCTGCATAGCCGGGCTGTAGAGATGCGCGGTTCGGCCGGATTTATCAGCATCGCAACCAATGAGGTGAAATATGGCACTTTCTGCCAACGAGAAAGCACAGATCGTCAAGGATTTTCAGCAAGGTGAAGGCGATACCGGTTCCCCTGAAGTTCAGGTGGCACTGCTGAGCGCCAACATCAACAAGCTGCAGGATCACTTCAAGGCCAACAAGCAGGATCACCATTCCCGCCGCGGCCTGATCCGGATGGTAAACCAGCGTCGTAAGCTGCTGGACTACCTGAAGCGCAAGAACGCTGACCGTTACCTGGACCTGATCCAGCGTCTGGGTCTGCGTCGCTAATCCGGGTTTTCGACCTGGGGCCTGTTCCCCGTGCTGGAACAGGCCGTCAACCGGTGGGCCTTCGGGCCCCCGGTTGAGCTTTTCTCAAGCGCAAAAAGCTGCAGTTGATTTGTCAGTGATACCGAAGGATTCCCTGTCGTAACCGAAAGCCGAAATTGATAGCAGGTTGTTGAAAAGCCCGGGCCGGATGTCATCGATGAGCCCTCCTCTTGACCGGGGTTTTGCAACAGCCTGTTAGCTTTCAGACGGGTTGTCCCTTCCGAGTATCACGCAAGCACCTGCAGTCAGATAAAAAAGGGGTCAGATCAGCTGATCTGGCCCCGGGTTCCATACTCTGGAGCTGACTTGAAAACGGGGTCTGATGAAAGCCTTCATCTGACCCCAGGTTCAACACTCCGGGTTCGGCCTGAAAACGGGGTCAGATGAAAGCCTTCATCTGACCCCACCTTCACGGCAAACCCCGGATTCATGACTGAAAAAGCAGGAGTTTGTTGTGCATTTGCAACCAACCAAGAAAACATTCGAAATGGGTGGGGAAACCTTCACCCTGGAAACCGGCCGTATTGCCCGTCAGGCAACCGGTTCGGTCCTGGTCTCTACCGGTGACACCGCTGTTCTGGGTACCGTAGTCGGTGCCAAGGAAGCGAAGCCGGGTCAGCCGTTCTTCCCGCTGACCGTAAACTACCAGGAGAAGACCTACGCCGCCGGTAAGATCCCGGGTGGCTTCTTCAAGCGCGAAGGTCGTCCTTCCGAGAAGGAAACCCTGACCTCCCGCCTGATCGACCGTCCGATCCGCCCGCTGTTCCCGAATGGGTACATGAACGAAGTACAGGTGATCTGTACCGTCATGTCTGCCAGCAAGGAACACGATCCGGATATCGCTGCGATGCTGGCCGCTTCTGCGGCACTGGCCGTTTCCGGTATTCCGTTTGACGGTCCGATCGGTGCCGCCCGTGTCGGCTTCACCGACGACAACGGCTACTTCCTGAATCCGACCTTTGAACAGCTGGAAAGCTCCATGCTGAACATGGTTGTGGCTGGTACCGAAGACGCGGTGCTGATGGTTGAATCCGAAGCCGATGGCCTCAGCGAAGACCAGATGCTTGGTGGTGTTCTGTTCGCGCACCAGCAGATGCAGACTGCTATTTCCGCTATCAAGGAATTTGCCGCGGAAGTTGGCAAGCCGCGTTGGGAGTGGAAGCCGGAGCCGGAGAACACCGAGCTGCTCGAAGCCATCAAGGGCGAATTCAGCGGTGCTATCGAAGAAGCTTACGGTATTCGTGACAAGATGGCCCGCTACGAGCGTCTGGGCGAGATCAAATCCGCGGCGGTAGAGAAGTTTGCCGGCGAAGAGGAAGGTCAGCCGTCCGAGGAAGAGGTCAAGAAGTACTTCGGCAAGATCGAGAAGAACGTGGTTCGCCAGCAGGTTATCGATGGCAAGCCGCGGATCGACGGCCGTGACAACAAGACCGTTCGTCCGATCGAAATCGAAGTGGGCGTTCTGCCCAGCGTTCACGGTTCCGCCCTGTTTACCCGTGGCGAGACCCAGGCCATCGTGACTGCCACCCTCGGTACTTCCCGGGACGTGCAGATCATTGACGCCCTGGAAGGCGAACGCAAGGATCCGTTCCTGTTCCACTACAACTTCCCTCCGTACTCCGTAGGCGAAGCTGGTCGTGTCGGTTCTCCGGGCCGTCGTGAAGTGGGTCATGGCCGTCTGGCCAAGCGTGGTGTCCTGGCAGTCATGCCGACCCTGGAAGAATTCCCGTACGCGATCCGTGCCGTATCCGAGATCACCGAATCCAACGGTTCCAGCTCCATGGCGTCTGTCTGTGGTTCCAGTCTGGCGCTGATGGATGCCGGTGTACCCATCAAGGCGGCCGTAGCCGGTATCGCCATGGGCCTGGTCAAGGAAGGCGACAAGTTCGCGGTTCTGACCGACATCCTGGGTGACGAGGATCACCTCGGCGACATGGACTTCAAGGTAGCCGGTACCAAAGACGGTGTTACTGCCCTGCAGATGGACATCAAGATTAACGGTATCACCGACGAGATCATGGAACTTGCCCTGGAGCAGGCCCACGAAGCGCGTCTGCACATCCTGGGCGAGATGAACAAGGTCATCGCCGAGCCGCGCTCCGAGCTGTCCGATCGCGCACCGAGCATCACCACCATCAAGATCCATCCGGACAAGATCCGTGACGTGATCGGCAAGGGTGGCTCCGTGATCCGTGGTATCTGTGACGAGACCGGCGCCTCCATCGACCTGGACGACGACGGCAACGTGAAGATCTACGCGGACAACCAGGCCGCCGCCCAGGCTGCGGTCAACCGCGTCAAGGAAATCACCGCCGAGATCGAAGTTGGTGCCATCTACAAGGGCCGCGTTGAGCGCATCGTGGACTTCGGTGCCTTCGTCAACATCCTGCCCGGCAAGGATGGTCTGGTGCACATCTCCCAGATCTCCGACCGCCGCATCGAGAACGTCACCGACGAACTCAGCGAAGGTCAGGAAGTCCTGGTCAAGGTACTGGACGTGGACAACCGCGGCCGCGTGAAGCTGTCCATGAAGGAAGTGAAGGAAGGCGAGCAGCCGACCGATTTCACTGACTGATAGCCAGCGGTAAAGACGGGGGTCAGAAGAACGCTTTCTTCTGGCCCCTTTTTTTGTGCCCGAAATTCCGGTTCAGAGCCAAAATCCGGCGGCCAGGCCTAACCCGGGGTCAGATGAAAGCTTTCATCTGAAAATCATGTAGCCAGCCTCCCATAGTCCGTCATCCGGAGTAGGCTGGTAGTTGGCAAACACACTGCCGCTACAGGAGGCTGACATGACTCTATTCTGCGCCATCGACCTGCATTCAAACAATAGTGTCGCTGTCGTTCTTGATGAGAATGACAGCGTGCTTTATCAGGAACGTCTACCTAACGACCTGCCCACCATCGAGCGGGCGCTGCAGCCTTTCCAGAACGATCTCTACGGGGTTGCGGTGGAGTCGACCTTCAACTGGTACTGGCTGGTGGACGGCCTACAAGCGGCCGGTCACCACGTCATGCTGGTCAACACGCATGCGGTGCAGCAGTACAAAGGTCTG
>NZ_FOUR01000009.1 GCF_900114925.1 Marinobacter pelagius
CAGACCTTTGTACTGCTGCACCGCATGCGTGTTGACCAGCATGACGTGGTGACCGGCCGCTTGTAGGCCGTCCACCAGCCAGTACCAGTTGAAGGTCGACTCCACCGCAACCCCGTAGAGATCGTTCTGGAAAGGCTGCAGCGCCCGCTCGATGGTGGGCAGGTCGTTAGGTAGACGTTCCTGATAAAGCACGCTGTCATTCTCATCAAGAACGACAGCGACACTATTGTTTGAATGCAGGTCGATGGCGCAGAATAGAGTCATGTCAGCCTCCTGTAGCGGCAGTGTGTTTGCCAACTACCAGCCTACTCCGGATGACGGACTATGGGAGGCTGGCTACATGATTTTCAGATGAAAGCTTTCATCTGACCCCGTCTTCGAGTCGGGATGTCGGAGTTGGGCTTGAAAATGGGGTCAGAAGAAAGCGTTCTTCAGACCCCGGAGGAGGGTCAGAGTTAGCGTGGGGTCTGATGAAAGCCTTCATCTGACCCCGTCTTGGAACCAGGGGCGTCAGAGTTGGGTTTGAAAAAAGGGGTCAGAAGAAGGTGTTCTTCAGACCCCGTCCTGTCTTTAGAAATTATCCTTGCCGTGCCGGATGGCCGCAAAAATGGCATTCTCCGAATCCGCCGGCAGCCCATTCTGCGCACAATAATTCCGGGCCGCGTCAACAACCTCGGGATCATCCCACCGGAGGAAGGGATTCAGACGCTTTTCATCACCCAGCACCGACGGCACCGTGGGCTCGCCGGCGTCACGGGCCTTTTGGCACTGTTCTTCAAAGGCTTTGAGGCCTTCGTCCCTGGGTAGCCAGCTGCGGGCGAACCTGAGGTTGGCCAGGGTATACTCGTGGGCGCAGTAAACTGCAGTTTTTTCCGGCAGGTTGCGCAGGGTCTGCAGGGATTGCCGCATTTGTTCGGGAGTGCCCTCGAACAACCGACCACAGCCGCAGACGAAGAGGGTGTCACCACAGAACAGCACCGGGCGGCCGTTGATCTCGACATCCGTGAAGTAGGCGATGTGATCCAGGGTGTGGCCCGGAACTCCCAGAACCTGGAAGGTGATCGATTCCCAGACAACTTCGTCACCGGGGTGGACGAGGTTGGTGGAGCCCTTGAACGGTGACTCGGCGGGGCCGGTTACCCGGCAGTCCGGGTGAGCCTTGACCAGATCCTTAATGCCACCAACATGGTCCGCGTGGTGATGGGTGACCAGAATCGTATCCAGGGTCAGGCCATTGGCGGCCAGGTGTTTCTCGACAGGGGCAGCTTGCCCGGGATCAACAATCAGCGCTTTCCTGGTGTCGGAATCTGCCAGGCACCAGATGTAGTTGTCACTGAAAGCAGGAATTGCGGAAATGGTCAGCATATGGCCCCACATGTGTTCGTAGAATGTGACTGTTATGATAGAGCATTAAATCTGTGGCCCCAACCTGGAGGCTGACAAGGCGGGAGGCAGGGTAGTGGTCAGATCTGGCAACATTGACTATCCGGCAAGGCACGAGAATTTCGAGCGTTGGTTCCAGTCGCCACTCGGGCGGGCGCTGCTGGCGGACCAGCGTCGGTTCTGCGATTACGAGCTTGGCAGCCTGATCGGGGCGCGGCAGCTTCAGATTGGCGTCAGTCACCGTCTGCCGCTGGCCACCGGAACCGATTTCGCACAGAAGATCATGACCACGCCACGGTGGTTCCCCCACATGCCGGAGGATGTCGCGGTATGCGATGCCGATGAGCTGCCTTTCCCATCGGACTCCATGGATCTGGTCATCCTGCACCATACCCCCGACTTTTCACCTTACCCGCACCAGGTGTTGCGGGAATCCGCAAGGGTATTGCGCGGTGAAGGCACGATCGTGTTGCTTGGCTTCAATCCGATGAGTCTGTGGGGCCTGCGCAAACTGATGTCGCGGCAACAGGAAGGCCCCTGGGGTGGCCGGTTCATGCTCCGGCGGCGGATGGAGGACTGGCTCCGCCTGCTCGGATTCAGCGTGGATACGTCCGTGACCCGGTTTCTACGGTTTCCCGTGCAGCGCTCTGGCAGGCACACCTATCGCTGGATCGATACCCGATTGGCGGGTAATCGTTTCCTGCCTCTTGGCGCCTATTACTGTATCCTTGCCAAAAAACGGGTCTATGGCCGTATTCCGAGGCAGCCGGCCTGGCGCAAGAGCAAGGTCATTGCCATGCCCGGAA
This sequence comes from Marinobacter pelagius, assembly GCF_900114925.1. GTDB lineage: Bacteria > Pseudomonadota > Gammaproteobacteria > Pseudomonadales > Oleiphilaceae > Marinobacter > Marinobacter pelagius. Next base: position 2,190 of record NZ_FOUR01000009.1, read on the forward strand.
CCGGTGCGGTCGGCGCCTCCCGGGGTTGCTACCGCGGCACGGGCGGCGTGAGCCCCGAGGGTCAGGATTAACGAGGATTCAGGAGTACGAATGGCGGATAAGGTAATTCTCTACACGGATGGTGCCTGCAAGGGTAATCCCGGTCGTGGAGGCTGGGGTGTAGTGCTTCGTTACGGCGACGTCAAGAAGACCATGCACGGCGGCGAGCTGCACACCACAAACAACCGGATGGAGCTCATGGCAGCGATCCGTGGCCTGGAGGCCCTGAAGCGTCCCTGTGATGTGGAGCTCTACACAGACTCCCAGTATGTCCGGAAAGGCATCACCGAGTGGATGGCCGGATGGAAACGCAACGGTTGGAAAACCGCCGCAAAAAAACCGGTGAAGAATGACGACCTGTGGCGGGAACTGGATGCGGAAACCGCCCGGCACCGGGTCAACTGGCACTGGGTGAAGGGCCATGCCGGCGTACCCGACAACGAACTGGCTGACGAACTGGCAAACCGTGGCGTAGCGGAATTGAGTGAAGCATGAGACAAATCGTACTGGATACCGAAACCACCGGCATCGATCCCAATGAAGGGCACCGGATCATTGAAATCGGTTGTGTGGAAGTGGTCGAACGTGAGCTGACCGGCCGGAACTACCACGTCTATATCAACCCGGAGCGGGAGGTGGAGGCCGAGGCCATCACCGTTCACGGCATTACCAATGAGTTTCTGGCGGACAAGCCGAAGTTCGCCGAGGTCGCCGAGGAATTCTTCGAATTCATCAAGGGTGCCGAGCTGGTCATTCATAACGCCGCGTTCGACGTGGGCTTCATGGATTCAGAGTTCGCTCGCCTGAAATCGGTGCGCAAGACTGCCGACCATTGCGGCATCGTCGACTCTCTGGCCATCGCCCGCGCCAAGCATCCGGGCCAGAAAAACAGCCTGGACGCCCTGTGCAAACGCTACGGCGTGGATAACAGCAACCGGGAACTCCACGGCGCACTGCTGGATGCCGAGATCCTGGCCGACGTCTATCTTCTGATGACTGGCGGCCAGACCGCGCTGTCCCTGGATGCCGGCTCGGAAGACGGTGGCGCGGCCGGCGGCATTCGGCGCCTCAAGGCCGACCGTCCCCGGCTTGCTGTAGTGCGGGCCTCCGGTGACGAGGCAAGTGCCCACGAGGAGTTCATCGAGATGCTGAATAAACAGGCGGGGCAGAGTCTGTGGAGCAAGCTCGAACAGGCGGAATGAGAACTGGGTCAGTGTGTACCAATTGTTACACTCCGCCTTTATTGAGCAACATGAGTTTTGTGTTATAAGTAATGATAAGTTCGCCAGTTTTTTGCGAACAGAGAATCGGTCGGTCAGGGTGTAACCGATCTATAACAACAAAGCCCGGCGTTTCGTGGCCGGGCTGAATATCAGGCACGGGACGCGGTAGTCTCCGCAAATCAGACAGGAAGCGTTTATGGTTCAATCGTCTCTGGCGACGAAATCGCAGTCGTTTGATCTGGTCAAAAGTGAGATTGAGCAGACCATCAAACAGGCAGAATCCAGCCTTGAGCGTTTCCAGGAAAATCGCGAGAGCGGGGAAGACCTCCAGAACTGTGTTGATTACCTGAACCAGTTGCGTGGTATTTTCATCCTGGTTGAGCTTCGTGGCGGCACCCTGTTGTGCCAGGAAGCGGTTGCAATGGCCAACGACGTTCCTGTCGGTGCCAATGACGACAAGAACATCCTGCTTACCACCCTGAACAGCGCCCTGTTTATCCTCCGTCGCTACGTGGAGTACTACCACCAGCAGCGCGAGGACCATCCGGAACTGTTGCTGCCGGTTATCAACGATCTGCGCGAAGCCCGCCGCGAAAAACCTTACCCGGAATCCTGTTTCTTTGATGTGGACGTCAAGGAACGTCCCGATTTCTGCGCGGATCTCAATCTCGTTGCATTTGAAGGTAATGAAGCGGACTACGAGGTGATGGCCCGGCGGATGCGTCTGACCTTCCAGGTCGCCTTGCTGGGGGTTCTGCGGGATCGCAACGATGCGGTCAGCAAGAAATTGTTCGGCCGCGCCGCCCGCGGATTTGCGCGCTTGTGTCAGGGTGCGCCCATGGGGCAGATGTGGTGCCTGCTGGCGACTGTCTCGGATACCATGCTTGATCGGGCAATGATCTTCACCAAGGCCCGCAAACGCATGTTCATGCGTATAGAGCGGTACGCCCGGGAAGTGGTTTACGTGGGCAAGGTGGCGACGGCCAAGGATGCACCGGATTCATTGATCCGGGATCTCATCTACATGCTTTACCGTAGCGGCTCTGCGAATCCGGAAGTAACGCGCATTCTCTCCGCTTATCGACTGGCACCCGCGGAATTTCCGGATGCCATGCTGGAAGCCCATGCCCGTCGCCTGTACGGCCCGGGTAGCGATGTACTCAAGTCCCTGTCGGACGCACTCCAGGATGAGCTCAACCAGCTCAAGGACAAACTCGACATTATCGAGCGGGGCATCGAGCCGGATCTGGCGGAGCTTTCGTCTATTGCTGACGCCCTCGAGCGTCTCGCGAATACCCTGGTGATGCTGGATCTTAACAAGCTTGCGGGTATCTCCCGCGAGGAAGCGGCCAAGCTGCGCAAGTGGGAAGAAGATAACCGGCTTCCCGGGGATGACGAGCTCTACCGCCTGGCCGACTCCGTGCTGGGGGTAGAGGATGCGGTGATGCAGATCGTCACTCGCGGTATCACCTCGGAAACGGATGCCCTGGCCGGCAGCCGGCGCAACCGGGATGAATCGGTCTATCTCCAGGAAGCGATGTTCGTGGTGGCGGATGAGGCAAGAAGCGCGCTCACCCTCGCCAAACGGGCCATCACGGCATTTATCGAGTCGGATTACGACAAGCTGCACCTGGCCAATCTGCCTGCAACCCTGCACAGCATCTGGGGTGGCCTGCAGATGGTCAATGATCCCGGCGCTGCAAACGTACTTAAACGGGTGGCCGCCTCGATTCAGGATCGTCTCCTGGATGCCCGCCAGGCCCCTCCGCATCAGGTGCTCGAAGCGCTGGCGGATGCCTTGACGTCGCTTGAGTATTACATCGAAAGCATCGGCAAGCGGGAAGACCGCAACCCCGATCTGCTCAAGCTGGCTGAATCCTCACTCGACGACGTTGGTTTGTAATCCCCATGTCCCATGAGCTCGCAACCATCGTACTGGCGGTCGTCGGCGCGGTTCTGGTAATTGCGAGCCTCCTGTTTTTCCTCCGTCCCCGCTGGTTGCTGGGCTGGCTCAAAGGCATGGCGGTATTCTCCGTGCTGGTCATCGGAATCTACACCCTGGTGATTGCCGTGAACCTGATGGGCTACCAGTCGCTGGAAGGGATGAAAACCGTTGCCACAGTCTCCACTCAACGGCAGGGTGAGCAACTCTGGGTTGTGACCCTGCAGACCGGAGAGCAAGCACCGGTCATCCAGTCAGTCAGGGGCGACCAGTGGCAGCTGGATGCCCGTATCATCCGGTTCGCCGGTCCCATTCGCTGGTTGGGGATTGCACCGGGATACCGGCTTGAGCGCCTGAGTGGTCGTTATACCTCGCTCGAGAATGAACAGAGCATGCCAAGGACGGTGATCGGGCTGAGCGAACAGAAGTGGCCCGATCTCTGGGAGCTGGACCGGCAGTTCAATCTGCCATTTGTGGAGGGGGTCTATGGTAATGCCACCTTCATGCCCATGCGCGACGGCGCCCTGTTCGATGTTCGGCTGTCCGGATCAGGGTTGGTGGCGGCTCCCCAGAATGAAGCGGCACGGCAGGCGGTGCAGCTCTGGGATGAGTAAATCGGTTATTCAGGCATAAAAAAACCTGCGACGCGCGCAGGTTTTTTTATGAGCGGGGCGGGGCTTCAGCCCATGTTGAACAGCTCGCCCAGCTTGGTTGCCAGCATCATGTCGCCTTCAGCGCGCAGCTGACCGGCCATGAACGCCTGCATTCCATCGGTTTCGCCGGAAACGATGCCCTGCAGAGTATCGGAGTTCATGATCAGGGTAACGGAAGGGTCTTCATGAGAGCCTTCGTGCAGCTTGCAGGAGCCGTCGTTGATGGCCAGGTGGTAGTTCTTGTCGTCCTCAATGTCGAACTGGAACACCAGATCGAGGCCTTGAGCTGCGTCTGCGTTGAAATTCTGTTCGAGTTTTTCAAATACCTGAGCTACAGACATTATCTTGCCCTTCTGAATGGTTGTCTTGTCTTGGCGAAGCCGATCTCGCAATTCGACTTTATGGTCAGCAGAGGGTCGTGTCAAGCTCGATCGAACGCTTGTTTTAATTTTTTTGCTCCGCTTATCAGTGTCAATTCGGTAAGTTACACTCTCGTCTTTGCATAACCATTTGGAGAAGCCATTTTGGAGTTCCTGACAGAATACGGCCTGTTCCTGGCCAAGGTCGTTACCTTCGTGGTTGCCGCCCTCGTGATCATTTCCGTCATTCTCTCTGCTGCCCAGAAGGAGCGTGAGGATCATGAAGGTGAGGGCGAGTTGAGAATCCGGAAACTCAACGACAAATACCAGAAGTTGCGGGAAACCATTCAGGCGCGCCTGATGGACGAAGGCGAGCGCAAAGCCTTCCAGAAAGCACGTAAAAAAGAAGACAAAGCCGAGAAAAAGGCCGCAAAAGCCAAGGCCAAGAGTGGAAAGGAAGAGCAGGAAGTTCGCTCGAGAGTCTATGTGCTCGATTTTGACGGCGATATCAAGGCCAGCGATACCGATCAGCTGCGCCGGTCCATTTCAGCAGTACTGAGTGTTGCCAAACCGGAGCAGGACGAGGTGGTTATTCGTCTGGAAAGCGGGGGAGGACTGGTGCATTCCTATGGCCTCGCTGCCGCCCAGCTGGACCGGATTCGCAGCAAGGGTATTCCGCTGACAGCCTGCGTCGACAAGGTGGCTGCCAGTGGCGGCTACATGATGGCCTGTGTTGCGGACCGGATCGTCGCCTCTCCCTTTGCCATTCTCGGGTCCATCGGGGTGGTTGCCCAGTTGCCGAACTTCCACCGTTTTCTCAAGAAGAACGATGTGGATTTCGAGGTGCTGACCGCCGGCGAGCACAAGCGAACCATGACCATCTTCGGGGAAAATACCGAGAAAGGCCGGCAGAAGTTTCTCGAAGATCTCGAAGATACCCATGGGCTGTTCAAGGAGTACGTCACCGAGCGCCGGCCCAGTGTCGATATTGCCAAGGTGGCCAACGGCGACATCTGGTTTGGCAAGCGGGCCCTGGAGGTCAATCTGATCGACGAGATCAAGACCTCCGACGAATATCTCATTGAGGCTTGTGATCGTGCCGACGTAGTGTCAGTAACATTCCAGCGCAAACGGACACTCCCGGAAAAACTGGGGCTGGCCACCAGCGCAGCCCTGGAGCACACCGTATGGCGGGTGCTCAGTGCTTTCCGGAACCAGAAGATTCAGTAGCTGACAACAAACGGGGTAACACCATGACAACGAACAGCGAATTCAAAGCCTGGCGAGTGGAAGAGAGAGATGGCGAATACCAGGGCAGTGAACAGACCCTCAGCACGGCCGATTTGTCGGAAGGCGAGGTTCTGATCCGGGTCAGTCATTCGTCACTGAACTATAAGGATGCGCTTTCTGCGTCCGGCAACAAGGGTGTTACCCGCTCGTTTCCCCATACGCCGGGCATCGATGCTGCCGGCGAAGTTGTGGAATCCGCAACCGGCGCACCGGCGGTAGGCAGCCAGGTCATTGTTACCGGTTACGATCTGGGCATGAACACCGATGGCGGTTTTGGTGAGTACATCCGTGTGCCGGCCGCCTGGTGTGTGCCGATGCCCTCCGGCTGGGATGCCCATACTGCGATGATCTACGGCACGGCCGGCCTGACCGCAGGCCTGTGCGTCGGCAAACTCCTGAAGATGGGCGCCAGCCCGGAACAGGGCAAGGTGGCTGTCAGCGGTTCCTCCGGTGCCGTGGGTAGCGTGGCCGTCGAATTACTGGCCAACCTGGGCTTTGACGTGGTGGCGATCAGTGGCAAGGCTGATCATGCCGACAGTTTGAAGGAACTCGGCGCCTGTGAGGTGGTTGGCCGTGATGCTCTGACTGAAGAGAAAAAGCCGCTGCTCAAACCAGTCTTTGCCAATGCGGTTGATACCGTGGGTGGCACACCGTTGGCGGAGTTGCTCAAGCAGATACAGCCGGGTGGGTCAGTGTCTTGCTGCGGCCTGGTGGCCGGTCCTCAGCTGTCCACTACCGTGCTGCCGTTCATCCTGCGGGGCGTGAACCTGTTGGGTGTGGACTCCGTTGAGATTCCGCTGGCTGACAAGCAGGCGGTGTGGGAGAAGTTCGCCGGTGAGTGGAAGTGTCCGAAGACCGAGGCCTCCGCCCGGGATATCGGCCGTGCCGAGCTGGATGAGGCGCTGAAGGCGTTTTTGAAGGGGGCGTCGGCTGGGAAGATCGTGTTGGATCATGGCCGGTGAGGTGAGGTCCAAGGAGGGGTCAGATGAACGAGTTCATCAGACCCCGAGGCATAAAAAGGGGTCAGAAGAAAGCTTTCTTCTGACCCCATGTTCAAACCCGGAGTCTGACTCAACTCAGGGGTCAGATGAACTTGTTCATCTGACCCCATCTTCAACCAACCTCCAGCTCACCCGGCCCGCCGCCTAAACAGCGGCAAATCCGTATCCGTCGCCGCCTGGTACCCCTGGCTAAAGAAGTTCAGGCACTTCGCCGCCTGGCTGATGTCCTTGTCCGCCCGCAGCACATACGAGTCAAACCCGCAGCGCTTCATGAACTGCAGCTGATCCAGCAGCACATCCCCGATCGCCCGCAACTCGTTCTGATAACCAAACCGTTCCCTCAGCAGCCGGGCAATGCTGTAACCGCGGCCATCCACAAAGCGGGGGAAATTTACCCCGATCAGCGGCAGTTCATTGACCCTATCAGCAATCATTTCCGGCTCATCATGGCTGTCAAACCAGACACCAATCCGATCGTTACCGGTGAAATGCTCGTAGCCGGCCAGCCAGAGATCGGCCGGGATCAGCGCCGGCTGGTCCGATGGAATGTCGAGAGACTCGCCATCCTCCGGACGCGGAACCACAACCCAGTCGTCCTGACGGACAGTGCCATCTACATTGATTACGTCAGGCATAGACCCGCTCCTTGAAAGGTTTGATGCCAATACGGCGATAGGTATCGAGGAATTCTTCCTCCTCGGTACGCTGGTCGACGTACACATCGATAATCTTCGCGACAACCTCCGGCATGTCTTCCCGGGCAAAGGAGGGCCCGAGAATCTTGCCGATATCCGCATCATGGTGGGAGGAGCCGCCCAGGCTGACCTGATAGAACTCCTCGCCCTTCTTGTCGACACCCAGAACGCCAATGTTGCCGACATGGTGATGACCGCAGGCGTTCATGCACCCGGAGATATTGAGATCGATGTTGCCCAGGTCATACAGATAATCCAGATCCTCGAACCGGCGCTGGATGGCCTCAGCCACCGGGATGGACTTGGCGTTGGCCAGGGCGCAGTAGTCGCCGCCCGGGCAGCAGATGATGTCAGTCAGGGTGTTCAGGTTGGCGGTCCCGAAGCCCATGGGCGTGATGGCTTCCCACAGTTCCAGAAGCCGGTCCTGGCGCACATCGGCCAGCACCACGTTCTGGTGGTGGGTGACCCGCACCTCCCCGAAACTATACTCATCAGCCAGGTCAGCAATCTGCTCAAGCTGGTGATCGGTGACATCGCCCGGCGGTGTACCGGTCTTCTTCAGGGTCAGGGTCACAATGGCGTAGCCGGGCTTCTTGTGAACGCCCACGTTGTGGTTCAGCCACTGGTCAAAACCGCGGTTCTCGAACCGCTGCCGGGCCAGCAGGTCGGTTGCGTTGTCGAGGGCCTCGTAAGGCGGTTCGGTAAAGAACCCCTTGATCCGCTCAATCGCTTCAGGCGTCAGACGGGTGGGCGAATCCTTGATGTGCGCCCATTCTGCTTCCACTTTCTCGGCAAAACCTTCCGGAGTCAGGGCCTTGACCAGAATCTTGATCCGCGCCTTGAACTTGTTGTCCCGGCGGCCATAGCGGTTGTAGACCCGCAGGACCGCCTCGAGATAGGTCAGCAAATCCAGCTCGGGCAGGAATTCGCGGATCACCGGGCCAACCATCGGTGTCCGGCCGAGGCCGCCACCCACATGAACGCGGAAACCCAGTTCGCCGGCGTCGTTGCGAACGATCTGGAGCCCGATGTCATGGATGCGGATTGCCGCGCGGTCGGTTTTTTCGGAGGCGTTCACAGCCACCTTGAACTTGCGGGGCAGGAACGCGAATTCCGGATGGAACGTGGACCACTGGCGGATAATTTCGCAGTAGGGCCGGGGATCGGTAATCTCATCGGCCTGAACACCGGAAAACTGGTCTGTGGTGGTGTTCCGGATGCAGTTGCCACTGGTCTGGTTGGCGTGCATTTCCACTTCCGCCAGGTCGGCCAGAATGTCCGGAACATCTTCCAGGGCCGGCCAGTTGAGCTGCACGTTCTGCCGGGTGGTGAAATGGGCGTAGCCCTTGTCGTAATCCCGGGTGATACGGGCGAGACGACGCAACTGCTCGGAGCGCAGCATGCCGTAGGGCACACAGATTCTCAGCATCGGAGCATGGCGCTGGACGTAGAGTCCGTTCTGCAAGCGCAACGGAAGGAATTCTTCCTCGCTGAGTTCGCCCGCCAGGGCACGTCGGGTCTGGTCCCTGAACTGGGCTACCCGTTCCGCTGCCATTTGCCGGTCGTGTTCGTCGTATACGTACATAGGGGTAATTTCCTGCCTCTTATATCTGGATCGCAGGATATCACCACGTTTTTATTTCCAAAATGATTATTTCAAAATATGTTTATCGATTCAGGCGATAAGTGGGCGGGGCGCAGGCTGGACGAATATCAATTTCCTGCTTAACTGAAAAGACAACAACAATGACCTGAAAAAAGTGAGAAGGGGTACTTCCATGAAGAAGAGCATGCGTTCAGACAGTCAGGCAGACGCCATCGCTGCAGTTCTGGTAGTCGTACTGGTGGTCGCCTTCGCCGTTGTCTGGGTCTCGGGCCAATAGCCTACTGGCTGGCGAGCACAGCCTGCACCACCAGAATCAGCCCGCCCACAAAGGCCGCGGTAAACAATAGTCCGGCAATAATATAGGGCAAGGGGCTGTGGCTGGAGAAATCCTCTTGCCGGCGCTTGTCGGACTGAACCCCGAAAGCGCCGGCCAGGATGCTTTGCATTATTTTCAAAACGCTCGGTGAGCCCGATTTCCGATCTTTCTTGTTGCTTTGATTGTCGGTTGTGTCGGTCATTGCGTGCTTCGTCCCCGTCTATTCTGCCGGATCGTAGGCCAGGCTTGGCATCAGCCAGCGCTCCGCCTCCGCTTTGGATATACCCTTACGTTCAGCATAGTCCTCAACCTGATCCACGCCAATCTTGCCGACGGCAAAGTACTTGGACTCGGGATGGGCGAAGTACCAGCCGGATACCGCCGCGGTGGGGAACATGGCGAAATGTTCGGTCAGCTCCAGGCCGATTTTGCCGGTGGCCTCCAGCAGACGGAACAGGGTTGCCTTCTCGGTGTGATCCGGGCAGGCCGGGTAACCCGGGGCCGGGCGGATACCGCGGTAGCGTTCCTTGATCAGATCTTCGTTGGGCAGATGCTCGTCGGCAGCGTAGCCCCAGAATTCCTTGCGCACCCGCTCATGCATCCGCTCGGCGAAGGCTTCCGCGAGGCGATCGGCCAGGGCCTTGACCATGATGGCGTTGTAGTCGTCGTGCTTGTCCTTGAATTCCTGTGAGAACTCCTCGGCACCAATACCGGTGGTCACGGCAAAGCCGCCCACATAATCCACTTTCTGGGAATCCTCCGGCGCCACGAAATCGGACAGCGCCATCATCGGCTTGCCGGGTGCCTTTTCATCCTGCTGGCGCAGGTGGTGCAGGGTAGTCAGCTCTTCGGTGCGGGATTCGTCGGTGTAGACCACGATGTCATCGCCGCGACGGTTGGCGGGCCAGAAGCCGATCACGCCCCGGGCAGTCACCCGTTTCTCCTCAATCATCTGCTTCAGGATTTTCTGGGCGTCATTGAACAGGCTGCGGGCCGCTTCGCCGCGCTTGGGATCGTCAAAGATCGCCGGGTACTTGCCGGAGATATCCCAGGAAATGAAGAACGGCGTCCAGTCGATGTAGTCGACCAGTTCTTCGAGGTCATAGTCCTCGAACACCCGGATGCCGGTGAAGGACGGTTTTGGCGGCTCATAACCTTCGAAGTTGATTTCCGGTGCGCGGGCACGGGCTTCCTTAAGGGAAACCAGCTTGGTCCGCTCTCCGCGGTTCTTCCGGCGCTCCCGAATTTCCTCGTATTCGGTACGGGCCGCCTCGACAAAGGCCGGCTTGGCGGTCTTGCTCAGCAGCTGGGAGGCCACGTTAACGCAGCGGGAGGCGTCAGAGACATACAGGGCCATGTCGTTCTTGTACTGCGGCTCAATCTTCACCGCCGTGTGCGCCTTGGACGTGGTGGCGCCACCGATCATCAGCGGGATATGGAAGTCCAGCCGCTGCATCTCCCGGGCCACGTGAACCATCTCGTCCAGGGATGGAGTGATCAGGCCACTGAGACCGATGATGTCCACATTCTCTTTCTTGGCGGTTTCCAGGATCTTGTCGCAGGGCACCATCACGCCCATGTCGATCACTTCGTAGTTATTGCACTGCAGAACAACGCCCACGATGTTCTTGCCGATGTCGTGCACATCACCCTTCACCGTGGCCATGAGAATCTTGCCCTTGGCCTGCTGGCCCTCGGACTTCTCCGCCTCGATGTAGGGAATCAGGTAGGCTACGGCCTGCTTCATCACCCGGGCGCTCTTGACTACCTGGGGCAGGAACATCTTGCCGTCGCCGAACAGGTCGCCGACCACGTTCATGCCGTCCATCAGCGGGCCTTCGATGACCTCGATGGGGTGGGTGGCATTCTGGCGGCAGGCCTCGGTGTCTTCGATAATATAGTTGGTGATGCCTTTGACAAGGGCATGCTCAAGGCGCTTCTCAACCGGCCATTCGCGCCAGGCCAGGTCCTCTTCCTGGGTCTTGCCGCCTTTGCCCTTGAACTTCTCGGCCGCTTCCAGCAGGCGATCGGTGGCGTCATCCCGGCGGTTGAGTACCACGTCCTCCACCAGTTCCTTCAGATCCGGCTCGATCTCATCGTAAATCACCAGCTGGCCCGGGTTTACAATACCCATGTTCATGCCGGCTTTGATCGCGTGGTACAGGAATACCGAGTGGATGGCTTCACGAACGGCATCGTTGCCCCGGAACGAGAACGAGACGTTACTGACGCCGCCGGAAATGGAGGCGTGGGGCAGGTTTTCCTTGATCCAGCGGGTGGCGTTGATGAAGTCCACCGCGTAGTTGTTGTGCTCCTCAATGCCGGTGGCGATGGCGAAGATGTTCGGGTCGAAGATGATGTCGGCCGGATTGAAACCGATATCGGTCAGCACATCGTAGGAGCGCTTGCAGATCTCGGTCTTGCGCTCGTAGGTGTCGGCCTGACCGTCTTCGTCAAAGGCCATGACCACCACGGCGGCGCCGTAGCGCATGCAGTCTTTCGCCCGTTTGATGAATTCCTCTTCGCCTTCTTTAAGACTGATGGAGTTCACCACCGCCTTGCCCTGGATACAACGCAGGCCGGCCTCGATCACCTCCCATTTGGAGGAGTCGATCATGATGGGCACCCGGGAAATGTCCGGTTCGGAGGCGACCAGATTCAGGAAGGTCACCATGACCTCCTTTGAATCCAGCATGCCCTCATCCATGTTGATATCGATGATCTGGGCGCCGTTTTCCACCTGGTCCCGGGCCACGCTGAGGGCTTCCTCGTACTGCTCTTCCTTGATCAGGCGCAGAAACCGCTTGGAGCCGGTGACGTTGGTACGTTCACCCACGTTGATGAACAGGGTGTTCTCATCACCGGTAAAGGGCTCGAGGCCGGACAGTCGAAGTGCCTTGGGGCGCTCGGGAATCTGCCGGGGCGGGTACTTGGCGACAGCTTTGGCAATGGCCTCAATATGATCCGGGCGGGAACCGCAGCAGCCGCCAATAATGTTCAGGAAGCCGTCTTTGGCAAAGCCTTCGATGATCTCTGCCATTTCCTCCGGGGTCTGGTCGTATTCACCGAATTCGTTGGGCAGGCCCGCGTTGGGGTGGGCGGAGACATAGGTTTCGGCTTTGGTGGACAACTCCTCAACGTAGGGCCGCAGCGCATCCGCTCCCAGGGCGCAATTCAGGCCCACGGAAATGGGTTTGGCGTGGGCAATGGAGTTGTAGAAGGCCTCGGTGGTCTGTCCGGACAGGGTGCGCCCGGAGGCATCGGTGATGGTGCCGGAAATCATGATCGGCAACTCGATGCCGGTGTCTTCGAACACCTGCTGGGTCGCGTAGATGGCCGCCTTGGCGTTGAGCGTATCGAAGATGGTTTCGATCAGGATCAGATCGGCACCGCCTTCCATCAGGCCTGAAACCGCTTCGTAATAATTGTCCACCAGAGTCTGGAAATCGACGTTGCGGTAGCCGGGATTATTTACATCCGGTGAGATGGAGGCGGTACGGGAGGTAGGGCCGACCGCGCCAGCGACGAAACGTGGCTTGCTGGGGTCTTTAGCGGTGAACTCGTCAGCAATCTCCCGCGCCAGCTTGGCGGAGGCCACGTTCAGCTCCCGGGCCAGGTCTTCCATGCCGTAGTCGGCCTGGGACAGGCGGGTGGAGTTGAAGGTGTTGGTCTCGATGATGTCGGCGCCGGCGTCCAGGTAGTCCGCATGGATGTTGCGGAGCAGGGCGGGCTGGGTCAGGTTGAGCAGGTCGTTATTACCCTGCACCTCCCGTTCGAAGTCCTTGAACCGATCGCCCCGGAAAGCGGCTTCATCCAGCTTCTGGTTCTGGATCATGGTGCCCATGGCGCCATCAAGAATCACAATGCGTTCCTTGAGGGCTTGATGAAGCTGTTCCAGACGGGTAGTGCGATCGGTCATAGGGAAATCTTCCGGGTGTCGTGGCTAACGTCGTATTTCAGTCAATGGCGCGGGATCATAGCAAAAATGCCGGATTCCGTCTTAGTCCGAATGATCAATATCAAGTGCCGTGTTTCCAGCGCTTGCAGCAGGCGGTCATACGGGAAATTCATTACCTGATTAAATCCCGACTATTTTACTTGGTCTTTCATGTTCCCGCGAACTCTCTTAAAATAGGAATCAAACTTCCAAACGGGTAGGAAACATGGCATTGGTTACCGTGACAGATTCCGCGCGGGATTACCTCGCGCAACTCATTGAAAAGCAGGATGTAGAAGGCATGGGCGTTCGGATCTTCGTTACCCAGCCCGGCACCCGTAATGCCGAGACCTGCCTGGCCTACTGCCCGCCCAATGAAGTCGTCCCGACGGACGAACAGCTGGATCTCGGCAAGTTCACCCTTTACCTGGACCACAACTCGGTCCCGTTCCTGGAAGAGGCCTACGTGGACTATTCCAAGGACCAGATGGGCGGCCAGCTGACCATCAAGGCTCCGAACGCCAAGGTGCCCAAGATCGACGACGACGCACCGCTGCCGGATCGCGTGAACTACGTACTGGCCTCCGAGATCAACCCGAATCTCGCGGCCCACGGTGGCGATGTTTCTCTGGTCGAGATCGTGGACGGGTCCGTTGCCGTGCTGCGCTTCGGTGGTGGTTGCCAGGGCTGTTCAGCCGTAAGCCTGACTCTCAAGCAGGGCGTTGAATCCACCCTGAAAGAGCGCGTGCCGGAAATTACGGCCGTGCGCGACGTAACAGATCACTCCTACACCGAAAACGCTTACTACCAGTAAGCCGTCTCTGAGAGCCCCGGCCGCCAGGCCGGGGTTTTTGCTGCCGCAATTCCCCGCACCCCATGGCTTCACGGCCAATGTTGTGACATTTCAATTACTTCATCATCGGTCACATAAACTGACATGCCGGGCCACTACACTGTTGGCAGGCACTCAAGAACCGAATTTTCGTCGGCCTCTGGCCGCAATCTTAACCGGGGTAACACTTGATCGACCTAGCACTCCTGTCTGTGCCTGTCATGGCTGCTGTCACCGGCTGGGTGACGAATTGGCTGGCAATCCAGATGTCCTTCTATCCGGTCCGGTTCGTCGGCTTCGGTGTGATTGGCTGGCAGGGTGTTATTCCCCGGAAAGCAGAGAAGATGGCGCACATCTGCATTGACCATACCCTGCAGAAGTTTGGCGATCTGAATTCCGTTTACGAAAAACTTGAGCCCCAGTGCATCGTTGAGCAGGTGATCTCACAGGTGACCCCGAGGGTGGATGAGTACATCGACGAAATCATGTACGAGAATCACCCGGTCCTGTGGGATAACGTGCCCTTGTTCGTGCGCAACCGGATCTATAAATGGGCGAGGGAGGCGCTGCCTGAGCGGGTTGAGGAACTGGTGGAGGACTTCGGTGACGATCTGGACGACCTGGTGGATCTCAAGGCCCTGTTAAGCCGGGAGCTCCAGCGCCATCCGGACCTGATGAACCGGATCTTCAAGCAGGCGGGATCGGTAGAACTGCAATCGGTCATCAACCTCGGGGCGATCATTGGCGGCTTGTTAGGGGCCGCGATTGTGCCGCTTTGGGTTCGTTACCCCGAGCCCTGGCTGCTTCCCCTGGGCGGCTTTGCCGTGGGCTTCCTGACCAACTGGCTGGCCATCAACCTGATCTTCACTCCGGTGGAGCCCCGCCGTTTCCTGTTCTGGAAGATCCAGGGCCTGTTCCTGCGCCGGCAACACGAGATCAGCGATGTCTGGGCCCGACTGGTGGCGGACGAGCTGATTACCGTCGAGCGGGTGGCCGATGCCATGATCAACGGTGCCCATGGTGACCGCACCCGGGCGATCATCCAGAAGCACCTGCGGCCGCTGCTGGACAGCTCGCCGGTGATGAAGCTGACGGCACAGGTGTCAGTCGGCGTCACCGGCTATACCGAGTTGAAGAAAGCGCTTTACCAGAAAGCCGTGGTAGCCACCGGGGATGTCTTCTCGGACCCGGCGTTCAACCGGGAGCGGGCACCGGTGGTGGCGGAGGTCCTGGCCGGACAGATGAAATCCCTCGGGCCCAGAGAGTTTCAGGGCATCCTGCGCCCGGCCTTTCACGAGGAAGAGTTGCAGCTGATGATCGTGGGTGGCGTGTTCGGTGCCCTGGCCGGACTCATCCAGTTCGTGAGTCTCACCTACCTCGTTTTCTGACCATTCTGCCTTAAAGACAGTTGGTCGGGCGGGGCAGTCCGGCGATGCGGCAGGCGGTCTTGGCTGGCGTGCCCGGAAACAGCTGCATCAGGTAAATGCTGTTGCCTTTCTCCTCTCCGAAGGCTTCTTTCACCGCCTTGACGAAGAGCCGGTTCGAGGGTGGCGAGACTTCGTGTTCTTTATAAAAATCCCGCAAAAACTCTATGATCTCCCAATGATTTTCAGATAGATCGATAGAGTCTTCAGCAGCAATGGCTTGTGCGACCTCCGGGGTCCAGGTCCAGGCATCTTCCAGAAAACCTTCATTGTTCCGCTGTGGGATCTGCTGCTCACTCATGGTTTACCAACTGATTACCTGTTGTGCGCGGGTGGTCAGCTCGACCATGCGCTCATAGTCGATGATTTCCGCCGATTCGGCACCGCCGTTCACTCCACGTGCCGCCATGTCCGGCGCCAGCACCATCAGTTTGCCAGAGGCGCGGGCGGACGCAGCACCAAGCCCCAGGACACCGTTCTCGATCAGCAGGATCCCATCCTCCGGGCCGGCCATCGACAGGCAGCGGGCAAACCTCGGGTGTTCCGGGGACTTGTTCAGGATGTGCAGGGTCTGAATCTCGGTCATGGTGTTATCCGGCAAAGGCGGTGTGGCTGTAATTTGTGAACAGTTGCGAGTCGGCCTGAACGACGGTCACGCCGTCCAGTAACTGTTCGGCCTCAAGTCCATAGCGATTGCAGTCGTCACCATCGGCAAGCAGGGCTTCCACGCCAAAGATGGGTGCCGCGGCCAGATTTTTCTCCACCGACTTCTGACGGATCGTTCCGGGCTCCTGCCCCTTGCGAAGCCAGTTTACCCCGGCACCACAGAACAGCAGTGATACCGGCTGGTCAAACGCTGCCAGCGAAAACGCCATATCCAGGGCTTCCCGGCCGGCCCAGCTGCCATAGGGAGGCTGGTCGATGACAATCAAAGTGCTCATGGTCAGTCGCTCCCGTGAAAATAGACGGTTCGTGATGACGACATCCGGCCCTCAACCCACTCGCCCAGGCCCGCGATGGTGAATGGCGCCAGGAGATTGCTGGCGGTCAGCTCATACCGTTTCTGCTCGCCTTCATCCACCAGGCCGCGCCTCAGCGCCGAGGCAATGCAGGCAACGCCGGGAATGCCGTGTTTCTCAAGAAAAGAGCTCCACTCCCGGGGCCAGTGAGGTTCATCGGATGGTGGTGAGGCGAGGGCGGAGGCAAGCTGTACGCCATCCCCGTAGAGGAACACCCGGTCTACCCGATGGCCGGCCCTGATGGCAGCCGCGGCGAAGCTCAGTGCGCTCTGGGGTGCCTGCGAGCTGTAGGGCGCTCCGGTGATAACGAGAGTGAACGAGAATGGGGTGGAATCCTGCATGGCCGGTACCGTGTTGATAGCGGTTTCAGTTTACTCAAAGTAAAAGCCCCGGCAAGGCCGGGGCTTCGGTTAACCTGGTTTCAGGAGCGATCAATCTTCGCCGCTGAATGCTGCCAGCAGGTGCAGCAGGCTGACAAACAGGTTGTAGATGGAGACGTACAGGCCAACGGTAGCGATGATGTAGTTACGCTCGCCACCCTTGATGATCTGACTGGTCTCGAACAGGATCATGATGGAGGCGAAGATGGTGAAGCCTGCGGACACCGCCAGGTGCAGGGCAGAGCTTTCCATGATGAACGCCAGAACCATGGCACCGATCAGCACGAATGCGCCAGCAGTCAGGAAGCTGGACATGAAGCTGAAGTCCTTCTTGGTGATGATCGCGGTTGCGGACAGACCAACGAAGGCAACAGCGGTCAGTGTCAGTGCCTGGGCAACGATTTGGGACGCACCTGCGGCCACGAACGCACCGATGATCGGGCCCAGGGTGTAACCCATGAAGCCGGTCAGGGCGAAGGTGGTCACAATGCCCCAGGGGCTGTTCTTCAGTTTATAGGTGGCAAACAGAAGACCGATGTAGCCCACAATAGTGATCAGGAAGCCCGGATGGGTTCCGTTCATGTTCAGGAATGCGGTCAGGGCCGAGAAGGCCAGGGTCATGCCCAGGAGCATGTAGGTGTTGCGCAGCACATTCATTGCATCAGCGCTGATGCCAGTAGTCGCTCGCTCAGCCTGAGGCGCGGAATAGGCACCCTGCTGGTTCTGAGCGCCGAATCTTCTGTTTTCCATTGTCATCTCCGTTTGTGTAACGACTGGATACTGTCCCCAATCATAATGTCGAATACGCAACTTTCAATCATTTACGACAATAAAGTGCTCCGCGGATTCCATTAAACCCCGTTAATGTTGAAAAGTGCGGCCAGATTTATGCAGGGCGTTGACAGCACAGGCAATTCCGGTATCATGCACCTCGCTGTCGCAACGGCAGCAATGGTTTTGAAAGGTGGGCTGGCAGAGTGGCTGAATGCAGCGGTCTTGAAAACCGCCGACGGTTAGTAGCCGTCCCGGGGTTCGAATCCCTGGCCCACCGCCATTTTCTCCAGTTTCCCCTGATATTTCCCCGTTTCCTCTTCTTGCGCTAATCAGCACCTCTGCAGAGATTTCCCTATCGCTGCTCGTCCGGTCGGTAGCCCAGCTGCCGTGAAATATCCTCGCCCGCGCGCTTCAACTCCGAAATCCATTCATCCTTACGCCGCTCGATTGGTGCCGAAACCGATAGCCCGGCACTGACATTGCCTGATTTGTCGTGAATCAGCACCCCGATACAACCCACGCCGATTTCAGCTTCCTCGTTGTCCAGGGCGTAGCCTTGGCGGGCGCTTGCCAGGCAGGCTTTTTCCAGGTCCGGCAGTGAGGACAGGGTGTTTCGAGTATACGCGGGCAAGTTGGTCCGCTCTGCGTAGGCCTTGATCTCCTCCTTGCCCGCCAGCCCCAGCATCAGCTTGCCGACGGCGGTCACGTGCAGTGGCGCACGGCTGCCAACGATCTGGTTCACCAGCATCATTCGGTTGGGGGTGACTTTCTCGAAGTAGATCACCACGTCCCCCTCGCGGATGGTGAGGTTGATGGTTTCGCCCATCTGTTCGCACAGGGTCTCCATGTAAGGCAGGGAGACCGCTCTCAGGTCGATGTCGGTGTGCAGTCGGTTGGTCAGTTGCATGAGTCGTTGACCGAGGCGGTAATTGCCGTTGTAGTCCCGCTCCACGAACCGATTGCTGATCAGGGACAGCAGGATCCGGTAGGCAGTGGAGGGGGCAAGACCGGTATCCGCGCTCAGGGTCTTGAGTTTCACCGGCCTGGAATATCTGGCAATGGCGTCCATCAGCAGGACAGCCCGGTCAATGACCTGAATACGCGATTCGGTTTTGATTTCGCTCATGGGGGTACCTGGCTTGTCTTCGAGGGCGATGCCACAATATGGGACTTTTGCGTATGGTGCAAAATCTAGCGCCGGCCGGCTCAGGGAGCAACACCCAAACCCCGTGTTATTGCTTACTGGGTTTCCGCCGTTTCAGCCCCATAATGGAAGTATTGTTTGATTGGGAGTGCTTATGCCTGATACCACCAAAAACACCGAAGACCGTCGCAAAGACAGGAAATTCGCCGTCTCGGCAAACCGTGGCCAGGCCAGCCACCGTGTCCGTTACGTGGAGACCGGGGGCGCCCTGGTGGATACCGAGGAATGCACCTTCTGTCAGTCGGTTCCGGATCTGCAGGAAGGCGAAAAGGAAAAGGCGGCCAGAACCGAACCGGACTCCGGCCGCCAGCAGTCATCTGACTGATCGCGTGTACGGCGGATCCCTTAGAGGGATCTGCCGGGGTATGTCATTTCTTTTTGCTGGTCCGCGCGCTTCTGGCGCTGCGCCAGGCTTTCCGGGTCATTGGTCGGAATCTGCCAGCCCGCAATGTTGTCCTCAATCAGCTTCACCAGGGCTTCGATGTGGCCCGGTGTCGCATTCAGAGCCGGGATATAACTGAATCCCTCACCACCGGCTTCCATGAAATACTCGCGGTTTTCCTCGTTGATTTCCTCGATCGTCTCCAGACAGTCGGAGGAGAATCCGGGGCAGAACACATCTATCGATTTGATACCTTTGCCCGGAAGCGATTTCAACGTCTCGTCCGTGTAGGGCTTCAGCCATTCCTCGCGCCCGAAGCGGGACTGGAAGGTGGTCATGTAGTCCTCCGGCGAGAGCCCCAGGCGCTCGGCCAACAGGCGCGAGGTCTTGTGGCACTCGCAGTGGTAAGGATCACCTCTCAGGAGATACTTCAGGGGAACCCCGTGGTAGGACAGGATCAGCTTGTCCTTGCGGCCATGGTTGGCCCAGTGGGCCTCGATGTGACGGGCCATGGCCTCGATGTAAGGCGGGTAATCCGGGTAATGCGACACAAAGCGCAGGTCCGGCAGCCAGCGGCGCTTGGTGAAGTCCCTGGCCACCGCATCAAACGTGGAGGCCGATGTCGAGGCCGAGTACTGGGGGTAGAGCGGCAACACCAGCAGCTTACGCACGCCCTGTTCCTGCATTTCATCCAGTACCTTGCTGATGGACGGATTGCCATAACGCATGGCGAACCCGACCACAACGTTTGGCCCATACTTCTTCTTCAGCGCCTCGCGTATGCCTTCCGCCTGTTTGGCGGTATGAAGCAGGAGGGGGGAGCCCTCCGCTTCCCACACACTGGCATAGGCCTCGGCGCTGCGCTTCGGGCGGATGCGCAGGATGATACCGTTCAGAATCAGCCACCACAGGGGGCGGGGAACCTCCACCACCCTGGGATCCCAGAGGAACTCGGCCAGATAGCGTCGAAGGGCTGAAGTGGTGGGGGCGTCCGGGGTGCCAAGGTTGGTCACCAGAACGCCCAGCCTTTCGGGCTGGTTATGGCTGAAATTCTCTGAGCCTTTGTATTTCATTCAAGTCGGTCCCTGTTCTGGTTTATGGGCGGGCGGCTACCCCTTGTTCTGTGCCTGTTGCGCCATCCTCGGTGCCAGGCCACTGATGTCGTAGCCAGCATTACGGGCCTTGGTGAAAATTTCCTGGGCCGGATTGGAGCGGGCAGCGCTGAGTGCCCAGAGGACGGTGCAGCGGGTGCCGGAACGGCAGAAAGCCAATACGGGCTTTGCCGCGTCCCGGATCATCGGTGCAAACCGATCCACGTCCTCATCCGTGATATTGCCGGATTCAACCGGCATGTAGACCCACTCAAGTCCCTGTTCCTTCGCGGCGGCCTCGATATCCGCCATGGACGGCTGGCCAGGTTCTTCGTGATCCGGGCGGTTCGCAACGAGGGTCTTGAAGCCCAGGCGAGCCGCTTCGGCCACATCATCCACGCTGATCTGTGGCGCTACGGAAATGGTGTCGTCAATCTTTCGGATATCCATGGAGTACCTCCGCAATCTTGGTGGGCCTAAAGTACCAGAAATTGTTCAGGCTTTTGCCCGGTTCCGCTCAATTAATTCGAAAATCACCATACCGGCGACCATCGAGGCAACAAAAACGGCTGCCTTGATCTCGCCAGCGCCCAGGGCAACGATGCCAGGACCCGGGCAGAAGCCGGCAACGCCCCAGCCAACACCGAACATGAGGCTGCCGATGACCAGGCGCTTGTCGATATGGTTGTGGGACGGAATCTTGATGTTGAAACCGAGAAACGACAGGGTCCGGCGGCGGGCGACGGCAAACGCGACAACGCCGACGATGATGGCACCACCCATGACAAAAGCCAGGGACGGATCCCAGAGGCCGGCGATATCAAGGAAGCCCAGTACCTTTTCCGGGTTGGCCATGCCGGAAACAATCAGGCCGAAACCGAAAATCAGGCCGGCAAACAGGGATGCAAGGGAATACTTCATACTCAATCAGACTCCAAGCACGTGACGGATAACAAATACGGTAATGAAACCTGTGGCCATGAAACTCAGGGTGGCCGCCAGCGAGCGCAGGGAGAGGCGGGACAGACCGCAGACGCCGTGACCACTGGTGCAACCGGAGCCGTAGCGGGTGCCGACGCCTACCAGCAGGCCGGCAATGATCAGGGCCGGGTAGCCGGCGTTGATCTCGATGGCGGGCAGATCACCGGCCAGAAGCCAAACTGCCGGAGCGCCCAGCAGGCCGAGCATGAAGGCCACACGCCAGGCGATGTCGCCCTTCAGGGGTGTCAGCAGGCCGCCGAGGATACCGCTGATGCCCGCGATGCGGCCGTTGAGCAACAGAAAGCTGGCCGCTGCCAGGCCAACCAGAATACCGCCGGCCAAAGCCGACCAGGGAGTGAAATTACTCCAGGCAATCTCGATCATTTACTACTCCGTGAGGACAGGTTTTTGATTACAGGAATAAGCTTATAAGGGCGGGCAATAATACCACGAAAAAAGCCCGGCAAGGGATGCCGGGCAGAGGCGTGCGAGTAGTATCCATGAAAGACTTCCAGACAAACCGGCATCAGCAGGGACACCGGTATGGTGAAGTATTGACCATATTTTGAACACTTCAAGCGAGAGCCCGTTTCGTTTGAAAACATTTTTTCATATCGAATGCGTGTTTATACTGCGGCCTTTCCCTGTGCGGGTTTCAGCGCCACTGCAATCCCGCCGGGGGTGTAATACAATAGGGGCCTGAAGCGAAATTTCCACCCCGAGGTTGATAAATGTCAGACGAAAAATCCCCAAAGCCGGAGACCGACGCGCAGCTGGCCGCCAGGATCAAGGGTTCTGCACGGCAGATCTGGCTGGCGGGGCTCGGTGCCTACACCAAGGCCGAAGAAGACACCGGCCGGTTTTTCGAGCGTCTGGTGCAGGAAGGCGAACAGCTGGAGAGCAAGACCCGGGGCGTGGTTGGCAAGCAGATCAAGTCCGTGGAAGACCGGGTCGAAGGTGTCCGTGAGCGGGCCACCGGTACCTGGGACAAGCTCGAGAACATGTTTGACGAGCGGGTATCCGGTGCCTTGCGTCGGCTGGGCATTCACCGCCGTGAAGAGATCGAGGCCCTGGAGCGCCGGATCGAGATCCTGGAAACAGAGTTGAACCTGATTCGCAACCGATCCGGGAGTGACGAGGAAGAGTAGGTCAAAGGTAGTCCCGGCTCATCAGCCGGACTTCGTCCTGTTCCCCGGGGGCGAGGTAGGGAAGAACCAGGTGCATCATCTGGTAAACCCCGCGGCCCGGGTCCACGGATTCCCGATCTTCAAGGTGTGACAGCGTATCAAAACTACTCCAGTAACAAGATGTTAGCGTTAACTGTTCACACAAAGATTCAAGTTCTTCCCCGTTTATTTCCATCATCCCCTGACGCCGGAAACTCTCGCAGATCACCTGAAAAGCGGTGGTCTTCTTTTTAAGAAGCCTCTTGAATCTCGCCTGCAGCTGGTCGTATCGCGACAGCACATTGACCAGGTCCTGGTAGAGGAAGCGGTACCTCGCCACCGTCTCGAACATCAGGTGCAGGAAGAAGCCGTTCTGGTCCAGGCTGATGTCCGCATCTTCCGGTACTGCCAGCAAATCGAGCATTTCAGCCTCGAACCGTCCGAACAGTTCCTCGACGATGTCGCCCTTGCTCTTGAAGTGGTAATAGAGGTTGCCCGGGCTGATCTCCAGTTCGTCGGAGATCAGCAGGGTGGTCACGTTCGGCTCCCCGACGCAGTTGAACAGGGTCAGGCTGGTATCGAGGATGCGGTCGCGGGTTTTGATTTTTTTCATGTCGCGCCCGGCCGCGCCTCAGAGATCGAAACTGGCCCAGACCGGACAGTGGTCCGAGGGCCGTTCCATGGCGCGAATGTCATAGGAAACCCCGGCCGCTCGGGCCTTGGGCAGCAGGCTGTCGCTGGCCATGATCAGGTCAATGCGCAGGCCGCGCCTGGGATCCCGCTCGAATCCCCGGCTGCGGTAATCAAACCAGCTGAAGGTGTTGTCCTCTTCCGGGTGCAGGTACCGGAACACGTCGGTAAAGCCTCGCTGTTCGACCTGGCTGAGCCATTCCCGCTCCTCGGGCAGGAAGCTGGTCTTGCCGGTGCGCAGCCAGCGCTTGGCGTTGTCGGCTCCGATCCCGATATCCCTGTCGGTGGGTGAGATGTTCATGTCGCCCATCACCACGACATGGCCGCCCTCTTTTTTCAGGTCATCCAGGTAGCGCATCAGGTCCGCGTAAAACTTTTCCTTGGCCGGAAATTTCACCGGATGGTCGCGGTTCTCGCCCTGGGGGAAATAACCGTTGATGACCGTCAGCTTTTCGCCGTTGACGGTGAACTGGCCGGTGATCAGCCGGCGCTGGGAGTCCTCGCCGTCCCAGGGATAACCCTTGAGCACCCTCTCGGGCTCTTCTTTTGAGAGCAGGGCAACGCCGTAGTGGGTCTTCTGGCCGTGGAAATGGACCCGATAACCCAGCTTATGAATCTCCTCCACCGGAAAATTCTCATCCTGCACCTTGGTTTCCTGCAGCCCGATCACGTCGGGGTTCAGGTCCCGGATTACGGCTTCAAGCTGGTGCAAACGGGTGCGAATACTGTTGACGTTGAAGGATACAAACATCATGGCTGCATAGGTCTCCGGCGTAGGTTCCGGCGGAGTTTAACACACTGGTACGGGGTTGCTGCCTTGGCAGCACAGACAGGATCAGGGAGTCAGTTCACATTCCGGGTAACTGGCGATGTCGTAGCGGATGTGGGCCTGGTAATTGGTATCGGAGTCCCTGCGGATATTGGTCAGGCCCAGGTAATGGGTGAGTGCGCCCCGGTCGTTATAGCCGAGCTGTATCGGGTCCACCAGGAAGCGCAGGATCATGCTGGTGGGCCGAATGGCGACCTCGAGGTCCGCTTCCAGATCGGGATGCTCGCTCGGCTCAAGAATAAAGCCATAGAGTTCGCCCCGGGTCGGGCCCAGGAACCGGAACTCCACCGAGCGGCCCTGCTGCAACGCGGACCAGTGCTCGCGAACCAGGTTGTCAAACCCGGCATCAACCACGGCACGCCCCTGAATCGGCACATTGAAGGCCTGGGTTTCGCCTGAGGGGGTTACCCAGTCAACCTCTATCATGCCTTCGCCCGGGTAGCTGATCCGGAGCGATTCATCGAAACGGGGCTGGTTGAAATCCACTTCCGGCTGAACGGGGGAACGTTCGTACCCGAGTGATTTCTCCGCAAAGCTGTCATTCTGATTCGGTTCACGATATTCCACCTGATGATTCAGGGGGCGGAACTGGCCCTCGGTACATTCGCCTTCAACCTGATGGTGCTCGGTATAGAGCACTTCCCCGTTCTCCGCCCGGGCCTCACCGGAGAACTGGAAGGTTTTTCCGTAACAGGCTCCGGTGGCAGCCAACAGCAACAGCAACAGGGTCAGGGCAGGCCTACGCATCCGCTTCATTGTGCGAGCTCCGGATAAAGGTATTTGCGAATGAACAGCAGCAGCGGAAATACCACCAGCCAGCCCACCGCGAGTGCCAGCAGTGATTGAGTCTGGTCGGGCAGGGACACAGCACCGAGCTTGCTGGCAGACCAGTAGGCAAAGGGGCCGGCGATGGGCGCCAGCACAAAGGGCAACCAGCGATTCCGGCTGATCCAGTCCAGCGAATGACACAGGGTGGTCATGAAAATGGCCCAGATCGCCACCAGCCACGGGGGCACGATCAGTAGCTCGGCGGTCTCCGAATAGAGTACGCCGGTCTGGAACCAGAGCGTATCCAGGGCTGCGCCCACCACGGTGCCGAAGCCGATGAACTGCAGTTCGCTGAACCGCTTCTGGCTGACCAGCACGAAGTGCAAGATCAGGAACAGGCCTATGATCAGAACCGCAAGCCGGTTCGGATACAGCACACAAAGAAGCCATCCCGCCTGGAACAGGACAAAGTTCAGAACCTTGCGGGAAGTTTCCGAGGCAATCATACGCTCAGGATGTTCGCACGTTTGTTGCCGGGCTTGGCAAACACCAGCTGGGACACGCCGATGGCCCGCTCACTGAATCCCGCCTCGCAGTAGGCAAAGTAGAAATGCCACAAGCGGCGGAACGCCTGGTCATAGCCCATCTGATCCAGACTGTCTTTCCTGGCCATGAAACGCTCGCACCAGTCCCGCAGGGTGCGGGCGTAATGGAAGCCGATATCTTCCGAATGGGTCAGCACCAGGTTCGAGCCGTTGCGAACCGATTCCAGGATGGCACCGAACGAGGGAATGAAGCTGCCCGGAAAGATAAAGCGCTGGATGAAATCCACGTTCTTCAGGGCGCGCGCGTACCGTTGCTCGGGCATGTTGATGGCCTGCACCAGGGCCAGGCCATCGGGCTTGAGCAGGGCATTGATCTGCTGAAAATAGCTATCCAGAAACTGTGGGCCGACTGCCTCGATCATTTCAATGGAGACCAGCTTGTCGAACTGGCCCTCGAGATCCCGATAGTCGTCGAACAGCAGGGTAATACGATCTTCCAGTCCCTCGGCCTTGACCCGCGCCTTGGCCAGATCTAGCTGTTCCCGGGAGATGGTCGTGGTGGTGACGTGGCAGCCAAAATGCTTGGCGGCATGGATGGCAAAGCCGCCCCAGCCGGTGCCGATCTCGATCACGCGATCGTCCGGGCCGAGATCCAGTTTCCGGCAGATGGTATCCAGCTTGTGGACCGCCGCTTCTTCCAGGGTGGCATCCTCCCGGGGATAGATGGCCGAGGAGTACATCATGGTGGGGTCCAGGAAGGTTTCGAACAGGTCGTTGCCCAGGTCGTAGTGGGCACTGATGTTCTTACGGGAGCCCTCTTTGGTGTTGCGGTTGAGCCAGTGCAGGCCTTTGAGGGCAGGCTTGGTGACCCAGCTGAACCGGTCCTCGAATTCGTTCATCCGGTCGACATTGCGGGTGAAGAAGCGCAGCAGCGATACCAGATCCGGAGTGGACCAGTCGCCGGCCACGTAAGCCTCGGCGGCACCCACGCCACCGCCGGTCAGCAGATCCCGCCAGGTGCTGTGGTCGTGGATGACCAGTTCGGCCGGAGCGTAACGGGTATCGCCGTCACCAAAGATGAGGGTTTCGGCACCCGCCTCCCTGATGGTCAACACGCCGTGCTGAAGGACCTTGAGCTGCTGAAGCACCAGTTGCCGGGCAATTCGACTCATCAATGGCAGGTTGCCGGAGTCGGCATGTTCGCGTGTATCGACGGATGTATTCAGGTTCTCCATGAGCTTACCCTTCCACCAGTGGTGTTTACGTCATTGCCGGTGGTCACATCCAGTCCGGCATCTTCGGTTCCCCGGCGATAGGCCGGATCGTCCCCGGACAGTTTGTCCGGATGGGTGTAAAACGGGGCGCCTTTCAGTTTCAGGCGCAGGGCGTTCCAGTAGATGCCTGCGACCACCTTGATCGCCTCGACCGGAAAACGGCGCAGGCTTCTGTGCAATTCTTTACGAGTGAGGGGGGTACGCTGGACCACAAGGGTGGCGTCAAAATGCTTGTGTTGTTCCTGGAAAACGTTCATGTGTATCCGCAGCTCCGGGCCGCGGAAACTGAAGGTCCACTGGTATTCCTGTTCCATGCCATTGAACGGCGACACATGGAAACGCTTGGAGAAGCCGAAGCGCTCGGTTCGCCAGCCCGCGCTGTTGGCTTTTGCCCCCGTGGTCTCCAGGCAATAGACGTGCCGTTCGTGCCAGGGCGTGTTGGTGATCTGGGCCACGATTACGCGGGGCACCGCGCCTTCGGCGGGATCTTCTCCATGCTCGTAGCAAAAGTAGAAGCTGACCGGATTGAAGACGTAGCCGAAGTAACGGGGGTGGGTGATCAGTTCAACCGTCCCGTCCGGGTACCAGCCGGTCGCATCCTTCACATAATCGCGAATGGCGGCGGACAGGTTGCGGACTTCCGGCCGGAAATAATCGTCACGGCGCAGGGACATCCAGTTGAAGCGTTCCAGGGAGAAGAACCGGCTGATGCGGGAGATCCTGTCCCATTCGTCCACATCAAGCGCCAGCATCCCGGTGCCATATTCGAACCCATGGCCGATCGGCTGCATTCGGCGATGGCGCACGGACCCTTCAAGCCACTGGCTGCCCATGCTCAGATCTCCATCCCGAAATCACTCAGTACCCGAACCGCACTGCGCACGCCGTCCTCGTGGAAGCCGTTGAACCAGTAGGCACCGCAGAAATGGGTACGGTTGCGGTTGCCGATCTCGTGGTAGCGCTGCTGTGCGGCGACCGCCTCCAGGGTAAAAACCGGGTGGGCGTATTCAAAGCGCTTGATGACCTTGTCCGGTTCAATGTCCTGGCTGCGGTTGAGGGTCACGCAGAAGGTTTCCCGGGCGTCGTGGAAGTTCTGCAGGATGTTCATGTTGTAGGTGACCGACACCGGCTGGGTGCTGTGCTGCGGGAGGAAGTAGTTCCACGCCGCCCAGGCCCGGCGGTTGGAGGGCAGAAGGCGGCTGTCGGTATGCAGCACCACGTCGTTGTTCTGGTAGGCTATGGCGCCCAGGACATCCCGTTCCTGGTCGGTCGGATCGGCCAGCATGGCCAGCGCCTGGTCACTGTGGCAAGCCAGGATGACCTGATCGAATTCGTGGCTCTCGCCGTTCACTTCGACGGTCACGCCGTTCTCATGCCGGCGCACGGCACTGACCGGGCTGTTCAGGTGGGTGCGGTCGCCGATCCGCTCCATCATTTTCTTCACATACTCGGCCGAGCCGCCGCTGATCACCCGCCAGGTGGGCCGGTCGTCCACCGACAGCATGCCGTGGTTATTGAAGAACTGCAGGAAGAACCGGATCGGGAATTGTTCCAGAACAATCTCGGGGGCCGACCAGATCGCCGCTCCCATGGGCACGATGTAGTAGTTGCGGAAATACCGGGAGTAGCCGTTGCGGTTCAGGTACTCGCCCAGGGTTTCAGCGTCGCTGATGTTGCCGTCAGACAGATCCTTCCGGGTTTCCCGGTTGAACCTCAGGATCTCCCGGATCATGCGCAGGAACGGCAGGTTCAGCAGGTTTTTGCGCTGGGCAAACAGGGTGTTGAGGCTGGTTCCGTTGTATTGCAGCCCGGAGGACGGGCAATCCACGCTGAAACTCATGTCGCTGACTTCGGAAGCAACCCCCAGTCGGTCCATCAGTTTGATGAAGTTCGGGTAGGTCCAGTCGTTGTAGACGATGAAGCCGGTATTGACCGGCCAGGTGCGGCCGTCGGATTCCACCTGCTCGGTGTTGGTGTGGCCACCGGCATAATCGCCGGCTTCAAACAGCTGAACATCGTGTTTCTCCGCAAGCTTCCAGGCCGCGGTGAGGCCGGAGACGCCGGCCCCAATGACAGCAATACGCTGACGTTCGTTGGTCATTCGGTTTTTTCCTGTTGATCAGAACTCTTGCGCGCCATGTTGGCGGCCATGCGGTCAACCAGAGCCCCGGGCAGCGAGCCCAGGATCTTGAGCGTCCAGGTAAAGCGTTTGGGAAAGGCAATCTCGTTCTTGCCCTTGGCCAGCCCACTGACGATCCGCTCGGCCGCGTCCTCGGCGGAAATCCGGAAGGGCATGGGGAAATCGTTGCGGTCGGTGAGCGGTGTTTTTACGAAGCCGGGTGAAACCACCACAACGTCAATGCCCTCGGCGGCCAGGTCGGCCCGCAGCGAGTGGGCAAAATAGCTCAGCGCGGCCTTGGAGGCACCGTAGCCTTCCGCCCGGCCAAAGGGAAACCACCAGGCGGAGGAACTGACAATGACCAGAGAGGCTGGCCGGCCCATCGCCCGGGTGCGGCGCAGCGCGGGCAGGGCAATGTCCAGCGAACGGGCGGTACCGAGCACATTGGTCACGATGTTCGCTTCGATCACATCACTGCTGTACTGGTCGACCTCCAGGTACTCGCAGGTCCCGGCGTTGAGGATCGCCATATCCAGAGGCTGGTCTGAATCCAGGTCAGGGGCGATTTTGGCCAGGTCCTCCTTGTTGGTGGTATCGGCAACGGCCGGCTGAATCCGCTCGGGCGCCAGTTCACGCAGTTTTTCCAGCGCTTCGGCACGGCGCCCGGTGATCACCAGGTGGTGTCCGCCACGGGCCAGCGATCGGGTCAGCGCTTCGCCAATCCCGGAGCTGGCGCCCGTGATCCAGATGTTGGACGGTCCCTGCAATCGTGTACTCATCCCGCTTGCCCTTTTATCCAGCGGACCACCCGCCCGAGAGCCGGGAGGTTCTCGTAAAGCAGTTGGCCGGCATCAAAATAGTCCCGGTGAAAGCTGACCCGGCCATCTTCGATCTCCAGATGGCTGATGCCATCCACGGAAATTTCGCGACCGCCACGAATCCGCCTGTGGCGCAGTTTCATAACCCAGGGCAGGGCGACGGAGGCCCCGTTGGCGACGGCAGGTTCAAACTCGAACCTGCAGGAAATGACGTTCTTGTAGGCACCCGCAAAATAGTGGGTCAGCTCATCAAGACCGGTAACCCGACCGAAAGGGTCCTGGAACCGGATGCCCTCGCTATAGACTGCCTGGAGTTTGTTCAGGTTTCCCTTGTCCAGCTCGTTGAACAGTGCCTTGAAGTGTTCGATCGTCGCCGGAACGGCCGAGTTCTTGTTACCTACTTCAATTGCTGAGGCTGTGCTCATGACTGCTTCCTCCTCATCGCATCGAGCTTGCGGGTTTCCTCCTGAATGTGCTGCGGTATCGGGTTCAGATCCCAGATGATGCCCAGACGGGACAGCAACCACAGCCCGTACCAGGTAATGTCGATTTCGTACCAGCGGAAGCCCTGGCGGACCGACTGGGGCCAGCGGTGATGATTGTTGTGCCAGCCTTCACCCAGGGTGATCAGGGCCAGCCAGAAATTGTTGCGGCTGTCGTCATTGGTGTCGAAGCGGCGCTTGCCCCAGACGTGGGACAGGGAGTTGATCGAGACGGTGGCGTGGAACAGCATCACCGTGGAGATAAAGAAGCCCCACACCAGCAGCTGCAGACCATTGGTGCCCAGGGAAGGCGCAAAGGCCGCCAGAGCCTCACCGAGACCATAGATACCCACCGCGGCCGCAGCTGGTACCAGTGAGTCGAAACGGTTGATGAAGCGCAACTCCGGGTACTTCATCCAGTCCCGCACGCGCCGTTCGTCCATGGCAAAGCCGGCATCGCAGGTGAACCAGCCCACGTGTGACCACCAGAAGCCGCCATGATGGGGGGAATGGAGATCCTCCTCACGGTCGGAGTGCTGGTGATGATGGCGGTGGTGGGCCGCCCACCAGAGCGGGCCACGCTGGGCAGCACTGGCGCCCAGCAAACCGAAGATGAACTGTGCCGGCCGGCTGGTCTTGAAGGTCTTGTGGGCGAAATAACGGTGATAGAACCCCGTGATGGCAAACATGCGGATCAGGAAAAAGGCCACGGCAAAGCCGACGGCGAACGCACTCGCCCCGGTGTAGAATGCCAGCAGGCATACCAGATGCAGCAAAATGAATGGCACTACCCGGATGAAATTGAAGGAGCGGGAGCTCGTGTCGATGTGATCCGAACCCGCGTCAGAGTCGAACCACCTCAGAATGTTTATAAACCAGTGTTGCACTCGGGTCATACCCTGATTGCCCTTCTACTTCTGTGTGAAACCAAGTCGGCGAAGCATCGCTCAACGCTCGAGGGGTTTTACGTAATCGTTACTCAAATTGGATGCACCAAACACGATGTTTAATGAAGCACCCGACAGACACCTTATACGCCGTATTGCCGTCATCGGTTCAGGGATTGCAGGGCTGACTTCGGCGATTTTGCTCAGGGAACAGGGCCACTCGGTGACCGTGTTCGAGAAAAGCCGTGGCCCCGGTGGACGCCTGGCCGCGAAACGGGTTCCCGGAGGCTCTGCGGATCTCGGCGCCCAGTATTTCACCGCCAGAAACCCGGCTTTTCGGGACTTCCTGACCCGGTACGCCGGGGACAGCAGTTTCACCACCTGGCAGGGGCGCCTGGTCTTCCAGCACCAGGACGGAAGCAGGGAGCCTTTCCCGGAGGAAGAGCGTTATGTCGGAACCCCCCGTATGACAGCCATCAGCCGGGCGCTGTCAGCCCATGTTGACCTGGTCACCGAGACCCGTATTGAAAGAATGGCCCGTAAAGACAGTCAGTGGGAACTGGTCGATACCGGTGGCAACAATGTGGGCCGCTTTGACCGGGTGGTCGTAACCGCACCGCCGGCCCAGGCCAGGGATCTGATGCAGGCGAGTGGTCTGGAGGAGGTTGCAGGCCGGCTGGAGCAATCGGTATCAGCCGTGGCGCCTTGCTGGGCGGTGGCGGCGCATTTCAGCCAGCCTCTGGATCCGGGGTTCGACGGTATCCGTTGCCAGCATCCGGTGTTGTACTGGGTTGCCAACAATTCCAGCAAGCCGGGCCGTGAGGATTCCGGGCAATGGTGGGTGCTGCACGCTAACGCGGAATGGACGCAAGCGAATGTGGATGCAGCGCCGGAACAGGTTGGTGGCGAGCTGGTAAGGGTATTCCAGCAACTCACTGGCACTGATGTTCAGCCGGATGATCTTGTACCCCACCGCTGGCTCTACGCCCGCTCCGGTGGCGAGAATCTTCCGGGCCACCTGTGGTTCGATCAGCTGGGCATCGGCATGGCCGGGGACTGGCTTGATGGTGGTCGGGTCGAGGGCGCCTTCAACAGTGCCAGCGGGCTGGTCCAGGCAATGGCGTCCTGAGCCGGCTATTCCGTCATGTCTTCAACCGGGCCGAGAGTGATGTTCGGTCGGGTGTAGAAGTGGGTGATGGTGCCGTCGCTGAACTTGCTGAAGAACGCGCTCACTTCCGTGATCTTGCGGAGTGACCGCGTCCGGTTGATGGGGTCGCGCACCAGCACCTTGATGCCGTTGAAGTTGTCCTGGATGTTGGAGAACCGGGCGCGCATGGAGCAGGTCACCACGTGCGCCGGGTTCAGCCCCAGTTCCCGGGCCAGCCACTCGCTGTGGCGGTTAATCCCCTTGTCACTGAGATCCTCCCGCGTGTCCAGGTGGTCAAGCTTCACCCGGTTGACGATGCAGAAGGAGTAACTCTGGGGGTTCTGGCGCGCCACCTTGCGGAAGGCTTCCCAGAAGAAACTGTCCGTCAGCTCCGCGAAGAAGCGCATGTCACTCAGGCAGGTGTCGATCCACTCGAAATTCTCCTGATCCTCCAGGACCTCATTGATCGCTTCCCGGAGCAGCCAGTCGAAGCCGAGCGCGGTCTTGTGGGCGTATACCTTCCGGTACATCTGGTGCCGGCTGTAGACAAAGTCCTCCAGGGCGCCCAGGCCTTTATGGGTGATGGCCAGGCCCAGCCAGGGCTCGGCGACATCCCAG
The DNA here is from genome assembly GCF_900114925.1 of Marinobacter pelagius. Taxonomy (GTDB): domain Bacteria; phylum Pseudomonadota; class Gammaproteobacteria; order Pseudomonadales; family Oleiphilaceae; genus Marinobacter; species Marinobacter pelagius. The sequence goes on from NZ_FOUR01000009.1 coordinate 34,681, forward strand.
CCGAAACGGAAGTTGGTCAGCAGGTGATCCAGATTCAGGCCACCGATCGTCACCGAGGAATGGAAGCCGTCCCGGAGCATGTAGTCGGCGCGATCCGCGTCAATTTCCCCGGAAACGATAGAAGAAAGCAGATCCATGACCAGGCCGGGAATGTTCTCGTCCGGCATGGAGCCGGATTTCGCCTCGTCCCCGGCGATAAAGTTCCAGAAGGTCTCGGCGTGGCGGCGGAAAGTCTCGCTGGGCCGGACGTCGGTGGTTTCCATAATGCCAATCACATCCCTGCGGTCCAGCCCGGCGGCTTCCAGATCCACGGCAGAGAGCACCTCGTGGGCAACCCGCACCGAGTAATGCTCATGTTCGAGCTCTTCCGGCTCTTCACCGTGGTACTGCGAGAAATTCACCCCGGTCCAGAGGTTGCGGAACCGGTCCGGCCGGGACATCAGCTCGCGGATACGCCGGGCCTGGGTGAACTGGTGCGAGAAACTGGAGTGGCCGCTGTCGTGGAGCAGGCAGCCCAGGCGTATGGTTTTCGCCAGGTAATCGATGGCATCGAGCTGGCTCAGGGTGAGATCGGTCTGCTCGCTCAGCTGGCGCTCCCGCAGGTAGGCATCGATCATCGAGCGGAACATCCGCGTGCCCACATGCATCACCCCGACACTGTGCAGGAAGCGGGAATGGGTAGCACCGGGAAACACCAGGCTCAGGATATCGTTCTGGCAGATATTACGCAGGCGCTGGAACAGGGGATGGTCGATGACCTGTATCTCATGCCGGTATAAGGGAATCCCACCGTGAACCGGATCCATGATCAGCTTGTCATAAGCCCCGAGTAAATCGTTTACCGCACGTCTCATGGTCAGGATTCTCCCCAATTCGCGAAACTGGCCTTGTTATATCACAGGGTCGTGCCAGAATAGGCTTTATCAAGCCAATTTATCGTTTATCGATGGTAGTTTAGGGCAACAGCCATGGCATCGCGCACCGAGCGCATTCTTATTATTGACGCCGATGAAAAGGCCCGTGTCGACCTCTCACGTTATCTTGAGGCGCGCGGATTCTATGTGACCGGTTTTCCCGACGTGGCTGCAGCCAAGAGCCTGTTCGACGATAACACTCCGGATGTCATCTTTGCAGATCTGGATCCCGAGGCCATCCGGGATCTGGCCGGCAGGCTCGAGGAGTCGGAGACATTCACCCCGATTGTGGCCTGCTCCAGCACCGAATCCAGCGCCGATGTGGTAAAAGCCCTGCGGGCGGGCGCTGCCGATTTCGTGCTCAAGCCGTGCAGTGATGACAAGGGCGCCCTGGACGATGTGATCGGCAAGTTGCTGGACCGGGTCCGGGTCAACCGGTTGAACCAGCTCTATCGCCAGGAGCTGGAAGAGGCCAACCGGGACCTGCGGGACGGCATCGCCGAGCTCAGGGCCGACCAGCGGGCAGGGCGCAAGGTCCAGCTGCGGATGCTGCCGGACCGGGAACAGATGATGGGTGGGTTGCACGTGGACCACCTGATCAAGCCTTCCCTGTACCTCAGCGGTGATTTTCTCGACTATTTCCGGATTTCGGAAGACAAGCTGCTGGTCTACATCGCCGATGTGTCCGGCCACGGCGCCAGTTCAGCCTTCGTGACCGTGCTGCTGAAGAACCTGACCAACCGGTTGCAGCGCAACCTCCGGCGCCAGTCCAGTGATGACATCCTGTACCCGGAGCGCTTCCTGGAGCGGATCAACTCGGAGTTGCTGGACACCGGGCTCGGCAAGCATGTGACGGTGTTCGTGGGGATCATCTCCGAATCCGAGCGCAAGCTCCGTTACGCAGTGGGTGCGCATTTCCCGATGCCGATCCTGTCCTTCGAGGGCGGAAGTACCGCTTTCCTGGAGGGCAGCGGGCTGCCGGTGGGGCTGTTCGAGGCGCCCGAGTGGGAGGTTTATGAGGTGGCGCTCGACAAGCCGTTCCGGCTTTTGCTGTTTTCCGATGGCATTCTGGAGGTAATCCGGGCCAAATCCCTTGATGAAAAGGAGAAGACGCTACTTGAACTCGTATCGGGAGGTAGTCACACTATCGCATCTCTCAACGAGGCGCTGAGTCTGGACGGCATAACAGAACTTCCGGACGATATCGCTATCGTATCGGTAACTGATACCATTAAAAGGTCAGACAGCACGTCCCCTAAATAGTGGCAGTGTGAAACATGGCTGGTTACAAGATCCTGCAAGCTGAACAACAGGGCATTTATGTCCTCAAGTTTATCGGTGAAATCCGGCTGAACCTGTGTTCGACGCTGGACAATCTCGTTGAGTCCATTACCCAGGATCCTCAGTTCAAGACCGTGGTTATCGATCTGACCGAGACCGAGATCATCGACAGCACCACCCTCGGCCTGCTCGCCAAGATCGCTATGGCCGCACAGAAACAGAGTCATTTCCTGCCGACGCTGATTTCCACCAATCCCGATATTACCCGCATCATTACCTCCATGGGGTTCGACAAGATTTTCATCATTGTCCGGGAACCCGCCTCCCGTATTGAGGAACTGGAAGAGATTCCGGTACTGAAAGCCAGCGAACAACAGGTTCGCGACAAGGTTCTCGACGCCCACAAGGTGCTGATGGGCATGAACCGGAAGAACCGGGAAGAGTTCAAGAATCTGGTGCGTGCTCTGGAATGCGAAGAGCACGGCTGATCCGATAACAACACGGAATGACTATGTCTGATACCAACGCGTCCCGCGATTCAGGGGCCCAGAACCCGCCACATGACGTTGCAGTACTGGGCGGCGGCAGTTTCGGAACCGCCATGACCAAGGTACTGGGTGAAAATGGTCACCGGGTACATTTCTGGATGCGGGACCAGGCCCAGGCCGACGAAATCCGCAAAACCGGCATCAACAGTCGCTATATGCCGGGCGTCAAACTTGAGGGCGATATCGAGCCTACGACCGATCTGGCCGATGCTGTGAGCAAGGCAGAAGTGGTCTTTGTCGCCATTCCCAGCAAGGCTTTCCGGGCCGTTATCCGGGAACACAGCAACGATTTTCGCGATGGCCAGATCGTGGTCAGTCTCACCAAGGGCATTGAAGAGCATGGCTTCAAGCTGATGAGTGAGATCCTGCAGGAAGAAATTCCCCGGTGCCAGATCGGTGTACTGAGCGGTCCGAACCTGGCAGCAGAAATTGCGGCCCGGGATCTGACGGCCACCGTGATTGCCGCCAAGGATCCGGATGTGCGCCGTACCGTTCAGGACCTGCTCGGCTGCGAGTATTTCCGCGTGTATGCCAACGTCGATGTATACGGCGTGGAGCTTGCCGGGGCACTGAAAAACATTTACGCCATTGTCGCAGGCCTGGCCTCGGCGCTGGATATGGGCGAAAACGCCAAGGCCATGCTGATTACCCGCGGGCTGGCGGAAATGAGCCGCTTCGCCGTAAGCCTGGGCGCCAACCCCATGACCTTCATGGGTCTGGCTGGTGTGGGCGATCTGATCGTGACCTGTACTTCCTCCAAGAGCCGTAACTTCCGGATCGGCTATGCGGTCGGCAAGGGCCAGAACCTGGACGACGCCGTCAAGGAACTGGGCCAGGTGGCCGAGGGTATCTATACCCTGAAGCTGGTCAAGGAGCGCTCCGAGGCCATCGGTATCTACATGCCGCTGGTGCGTGGGCTCTACGAAATTCTCTATGGCAATGCGTCGATCAAGGCGGTGATCAACAGCCTGATGATGGCAGTCCAGAATTCCGACGTGGAGTTCATCCTGCCCCGCACCATCAGCCAGTAACCGGAAGGATCGGAGGTTCCCGTGCAACTGATCATCATGCGCCACGGCGAGGCCGGTTGGCACACCCTGGACCAGGAACGGGAACTGACGGAAGCCGGTCGGGAAGGGGTCGGAGCCGTTGCGCACCGTATTGCCGAATCTCCCTGGCGGCCCTCACTGATCTGGAGCAGCCCCTATGTCCGGGCACGTCAGACGGCGGGCATCATGTCCGAGATCCTCAACTGCCGGATTGACGAAAAGGATTTCATCACCCCGGATGATGATCCTGGCGCCTGCCTGGATGCCCTTCTGGAAGTCCGTGAATCCCGGCTGCTGATCGTCTCCCACATGCCGTTTGTCGGCAGCCTGTCCACACTACTGGTGGATGGTCACCGCCGTGGCATTCCCTTCATGACTGCCCAGGCGGTTTGCCTGGACATGCCTGTGGTGGGGCCGGGTTGCGCGGACTTGAAAGCCCAGTTTTTGCCCTGATCTTACCCACAAACACTCTCTGATTTCGGAAGCACCTATGTACAGTTTTCCCATCGACTATGTCGAGCCGGTGTTTCGCCCACCGAGTGAAGCCAAATCCCTGATATTGCCGGTGACCAACGGTTGTTCCTGGAACAAGTGCACATTCTGCGAGATGTACACCCAGCCCCAGAAGAAGTTCCGGGCCCGCAAACCGGAGGACATTCGCAGGGACATCGAGAACGCAGCGAAAACCCTGGGCGGCGTCCGGCGGGTATTCCTGGCCGACGGTGATGCCATGGTCCTGCCAACCCGTCGCTTGCTCGAGATACTTGCCGACCTCAAGGCCGCGTTCCCGGATTTGCAGCGGGTGTCCAGTTACTGCCTGCCAAGGAACCTAGCGAAGAAGAGTGTCGAGGAGCTGGCGGAACTCCGGGAAGCCGGGCTGGCCATCCTGTACGTTGGCATGGAATCCGGTGATGACGAGGTACTGCGCCGGGTCAACAAGGGCGAAACCTGGGAGTCCACCCGCTCGGCCCTGGTCAAGATCCGGGAAGCGGGGCTCACCAGCTCTGTGATGGTGCTGAACGGTCTGGGCGGTGAAGTGCTGTCCCGGCAGCATGCCATCAATACGGCGTTGCTGTGCAACGAAACCCAGCCGGATTACCTCTCGACCCTGGTGGTGAGCTTCCCCCGGGGTGAGGAACGCTTCCGCGCCGGCTTCGGGGATGATTTTGTCCCGCTGTCACAGCAGGGACTGTTCGAGGAAATCCGCCTGTTCCTGGAGCATCTGGAACTGGAGAAGACCGTTTTCCGCAGTGACCACGCCTCCAACTACCTGGTGCTCAAGGGCATTCTCGGCCGGGACAAGCCGAAGCTGCTGGACCAGGTCAATCTCGCCATCTCCAACCCCGGCGCTGCGCCGCTGCGGGCAGAATGGATGCGTGGACTCTAGGAGGCACTGAGCCATGAACAAGAATCCGGAAACCTTCGCCAAAGAAGTCGAGGACACCGTCAAGAAGCCGGGACTGCCGCCACTGGATCAATGGCACCCGGAACTGTCCGGGGATATGGATATGGTGATCCGCCGGGACGGACAGTGGATCTTCAAGGGCGAGCCCCTGGGCCGCGAGGCCATTGTCCGGCTGTTCTCGACCATCCTGCGGCGGGAGGAAGACGGGGAGTTCTACCTTGTGACCCCTGTTGAGAAATGGCGTATCCAGGTCGAGGATACGCCGTTGCTGGCGCATTCCCTGGAGGTGCATGGCACTGAGGATGATCAGGTACTGACTCTTACCACCAACGTGGGCGAAACGCTGGAAATCAGTGACGAGCATCCGCTGGAAGTAGGGCAGTATCCGGATTCGGGCGAGCCGAGACCGGTTATCAAGGTTCGTCACGGTGTTGAGGCCCGGGTTGTCACCGCGGCTTTTTACGAGCTGGCGGACCTTGTCGTCGAAAAGGAAGATGCCGGCGAAACCGTTTACGGCGTAATGAGTCACGGAAAGTTCTGGAAAGTCGGGCAGGGCGGTTGAAAAACTCCGGCCTGCCCCCATCAATCACGGTAGAAAACGCATCCTGTCACTTGTTAAACTGTGTTTTCTTACTTGTTATCGAGCCTGGCTCTCTAACGAGGCCCGGTGGTCGTTAGTCCCTCTGTGCAGTCCGGCTGTTCATGATCACTTTCGATTGCCTTAATTCATAAATGCAGTCATTGCGACACGCAAGGAGATAAAATGGCCCAACCTCGTGTTGTTACCATTCATTACACCCTCACCAACGACCAGGGAGAGCAACTCGATTCCTCCCGTGTAGAAGGTCGTGAGCCGCTGACTTACCTGGAAGGCGCACAGAACATTATCGGTGGTCTGGAAAGTGCACTGACCGAGAAGGACTCTGGTGATCAGGTGAAGGTTTCCGTTGAGCCAGCAGAAGGCTACGGCGAAGTAAACGAAGAACTGATCCAGCCGGTTCCCCGCTCTGCCTTTGAAGGCGTAGACACCATCGAGCCGGGCATGCAGTTCCAGGCACAGACTCCGGGCGGCCCCCAGATCGTACGTGTAGTGGAAGTTGGCGACGAGACCGTCACCATCGATGCCAACCACCCGCTGGCTGGCCAGACCCTGCACTTCGACGTGGAAGTGGTCGAGACCCGCGACGCGACTGAAGAAGAGCAAGAGCACGGCCACGTGCACTGAAGTCGCGCCTGAAGGCGGGGGAACGGGGTCTATGGCAGCGGGGTCTGATGAAATCTTTCATCTGACCCCAACTTAAAGCCCATCCCCAGATCCGGGCCTCATGGCAACGGGGTCTGATGAACACTTTCATCTGACCCCAACTTAAGGCCTGCCCCCCCGCCTCTGCGAAAAAACGGCCCCTTATGGGCCGTTTTTTTGTGCCTGCCGGAAAGTGGGGAGGTTTGAGAATGGGGTCAGAAGAAGGCTTTCTTCAGACCCCGGGTTGGCGTGGACCTTGCGGATAGACTTGAAAATGGGGTCAGAAGAAGGTGTTCTTCAGACCCCTGAGGTTAGGTTGAACCTTGGAGATCGGCTTGAAATTGGGGTCAGAAGAAAGTGTTCTTCAGACCCCTGGGGGTGAGTTGGGCCTGGACTCCGGGGTCAGAAGAAAGCCTTCTTCTGACCCCCTCTTCACGCCTCAGACTCCTCCCAGATTTCAGGCAAAAAAAGGGGTCAGATGAAAGCTTTGATCTGACCCCATGTTCACCTCAAACTCCGAAGCTTACATATTCGGATAGTTCGGGCCGCCGCCCCCTTCCGGGGTCACCCAGTTGATGTTCTGGGCAGGATCCTTGATGTCACAGGTCTTGCAGTGAACACAGTTCTGGGCGTTGATCTGGAACTTCTTGCCGCTGCCGTCTTCTGCTTCAACGACCTCGTATACGCCGGCCGGACAGTAGCGCTGCGCGGGCTCGTTGTATTTCGGCAGGTTTTCCTTCAGCGGGATATCCGGATCGGTCAGCTTCAGATGAACCGGCTGGTCTTCCTCGTGGTTGGTGTTGGAGATAAACACCGAGGACAGGCGGTCGAAGGTCAGCTTGTTATCCGGCTTCGGATAGTTGATCTTCTTGGCCTCGGACGCTGGCTTCAGGGTCGCGTAGTCCGGAGTGGTATCGTGAAAAGTGATCGGCAGGCTGCCGCGCAGGATGTTCTGCTCGAAGAAGGCGATGGCGCCGCCAACCACGTTGCCGAACTTATGCATGGCCGGGCCGAAGTTACGCTCGGCGTAGAGTTCCTTGTACAACCAGCTGTCCTCGAAACGCTGCTGGAAGCTGGTGATTTCCTCACCACTCTTGCCTTCCTTCAGTGCCTCGAATACCGCTTCCGCGCCCAGCAGGCCGGACTTCATGGCGGTGTGGGAACCCTTGATCTTGGAGCTGTTCAGGGTGCCGGCGTCACAGCCCAGCAGCAGGCCGCCCGGGAAGCTCATCTTCGGCAGGGCGTTATAGCCGCCCTTGGCGATGGCACGGGCGCCGTAGGATACGCGCTTGCCGCCTTCCAGGTATTTGCTGATTTCCGGGTGCAGCTTCAGGCGCTGGAATTCCTCGAACGGGCTCAGGTGCGGGTTGCTGTAGGACAAATCGGTGATCAGGCCTACGTAAACCTGGCCGTTTTCCAGGTGATAAAGGAAGGAACCGCCGGTGGAGCCGGATTCGTTCAGCGGCCAGCCGGTCGTGTGGACGACCAGGCCCGGCTCGTGTTTGGCCGGATCGATGTCCCACAGCTCCTTGATGCCGATGCCGTAGTGCTGCGGATCTTTGCCTTCATCCAGTTTGAAATCATTGATCAGGCGCTTGCCCAGGTGACCGCGGCAACCCTCGGTGAACAGGGTGTACTTGGCGCGCAGTTCCATGCCCGGCATGTAGCCGTCTTTCTCGGAACCGTCACGGGCCACGCCCATATCACCGGTGATGATGCCCTTGACCTGGCCATCCTCAACAATGGTCTCGGCCGCGGCGAAGCCCGGGTATACCTCAACACCCAGCTGCTCGGCCTGTTCGGCCAGCCAGCGGCACAGGTTGCCCAGACTGATGATGTAGTTGCCGTGGTTGTGCATGTTCTTGGGCACAAAGGCATTCGGGATCTTGGTGGCGTTTTCCTGGTTCTTCAGCAGGAAGATGTCGTCCCGGGTAACCGGCGTGTTCAGGGGAGCGCCTTTCTCTTTCCAGTCCGGGAAGAGTTCGTTCAGGGCAGTGGGCTCGAATACGGTACCGGCGAGGATGTGCGCACCGATTTCCGACCCTTTTTCCACCACGCATACGGTCAGTTCTTCGCCGGCTTCCTGCGCCAGTTGCATGACGCGGCAGGCTGCCGACAGGCCCGCAGGGCCGCCGCCGACGATCAGAACATCAAATTCCATCGATTCGCGTTCCACGTTGGTCTCCTCAAACAGCTTCTATTGGAAATTATTTGCCCGCAGGCCGATTTACAGGGGCGTCATCATACCGGTAAAACTGCCTATAGACGACTGCCCCGAGCCGAATAACCCGGACAATTTAACCGAAAGCATACCGCATTTGAGAAATCAAACAAACGTTTGTTTGAAATTCTCCGTGAGCTTTGGCATTGTACGTGTACACCGAAATATCGTGTGTTTTGAGTCGATTTTTAGTATCGTCTCATTGCCAATCCGGGTCAACACCGTCGAATTGGCTTTTAAAGCAGTCCCGGCGCGTCGTTTGAGGCTATTGATTCTGCTGACCATTGCCTCCATCATTAGTGCGCACTGAATTTCGGCAGGCTCCGCGGGGACTGCGAGTCATTAAACCCATCGTAGAAGAACGAGGAATCTATGAAGGTTCTGGTCGCTGTAAAACGAGTTATCGACTACAACGTGAAGGTGCGCGTCAAGCCGGACAACACCGGTGTTGACCTCGCCAACGTCAAGATGGCAATGAACCCGTTCTGCGAAATCGCTGTTGAAGAAGCGGTTCGTCTGAAAGAAAAGGGTGTTGCCAGTGAAATCGTGGTGGTTTCCATCGGCCCGAAGGCTGCACAGGAGCAAATCCGTACCGCTCTGGCCCTGGGTGCTGACCGTGGTATCCACGTCGAGACCGACGAAGAAGTCCAGTCTCTCGAAGCGGCCAAGCTGCTGAAGGCTGTTGTTGAGAAGGAAGAGCCGAAGCTGGTTATTCTCGGCAAGCAGTCCATCGATTCCGACAACAACCAGACTGGCCAGATGCTGGCCGCGCTGACCGGTATGGGGCAGGGCACCTTCGCTTCCGAAGTGGTTGTTGAGGGAGACAAGGTCAACGTAACCCGTGAGGTAGACGGTGGTCTGATGACCGTTTCCCTGAACCTCCCGGCGGTTGTCACCACTGACCTGCGTCTGAACGAGCCGCGTTACGCGTCTCTGCCGAACATCATGAAGGCCAAGAAGAAGCCGCTGGACAACATGAGCCCGGCTGACCTGGGTGTTGATGTTGCACCGCGCCTGTCCACCCTGAAAGTCGAAGCCCCGGCCGCGCGCCAGGCGGGTGTCAAGGTGGCTGACGTAGCTGAGCTGGTCGATAAACTGAAGAACGAAGCGAAGGTGATCTAAATGAGCATCCTGGTAATTGCTGAACACGACAACAGCAGCCTGAAGCAGGCTACCCTGAATGTTGTAGCGGCTGCCAAGGCCATTGGCGGTGACATCGACGTGCTGGTTGCCGGCGAGAACTGTGGTGCCGTTGCCGAAGCTGCTGCCAAGGCCGAGGGCGTGAATAAGGTTCTGGTTGCCGACAACGCTGCTTATGGTCACTTCCTGGGTGAGAACCTGGGTGAGCTGGTCGCTGAAGTGGGTAAGGGCTACAGCCACGTGCTGGCCGCTGCCGGTACCACTGGCAAGGACTTCATGCCGCGCGTTGCTGCGCTGCTGGACGTTGCCCAGGTTTCCGACATCATGCGCGTTGAATCCGACGACACCTTCGTTCGTCCGATCTACGCCGGTAACGCCATCGCGACCGTGAAGTCCAGCGACAGCATCAAGGTCATCACCGTTCGTCCGACCGCGTTCGATCCGGTTGCCGCTGAAGGTGGTTCCGCCTCCGTTGAGCAGCTGGACGTAGTGAAGGACGCCGGCCTGTCTTCCTTCGTCAAGGAAGAGCTGGCTCAGTCCGATCGTCCGGACCTGGCCTCTGCCGGTATCGTGATCTCCGGTGGCCGTGGCATGCAGAACGGCGAGAACTTCAAGATGCTGGAGAACGTTGCTGATCTGCTGGGCGCCGCTGTTGGTGCGTCCCGTGCCGCTGTTGACGCCGGCTTCGTGCCGAACGACATGCAGGTTGGTCAGACCGGTAAGATCGTTGCTCCGCAGCTGTACATTGCCGTGGGCATCTCCGGTGCCATCCAGCACCTGGCGGGTATGTCTGACTCCAAGGTGATCGTTGCGATCAACAAGGACGAAGAAGCCCCGATCTTCCAGGTAGCCGATTACGGCCTGGTCGCGGATCTGTTCGAAGCGGTTCCGCAGCTGGAAGAAGAGCTGAAGAAAGTTCTGTAACTTTCTGAAAAGCTTGAAAGAAGGCGCCTCCGGGCGCCTTTTTTATTGGCTGCAAGAAACTGCAACTGAGGGTTTGGATTTCCGGGGGGATACTTACGAGTTACTCGTCGCAGGAGTATCCATGCAGGGACAGGCCTTCGAGCAGGTAATCCGGTAACAGCGGATGAGCGATCAGATAATCCGCGGTTGTGTCGTTCCATGCATCTGCCGCATAGGCCAGAGCCTCTTTCCATTCAATGAGATCGTAATCGCCGCGCCCGAGCCATAACAGTCCCACCACTTGCTGTTGCTGATCAGGCTCCAGGTCAAAGATCACCGAGCGGAATTCTTCCAGCGTGGAGTCTCCGGCATGGGAGGCCAGCATCTGGACATGCCAGTCCTCGCTGGCATCACCGGAGTCGGTGGGTATGACCACCTGTTCCTGGGAATGAAATTCCCGCGCAAGCTGGACCAGATGGCAAACGGTATCCGGATTGACGTCGAGCATGGTCGATTCCTCCAATGGTCCGTCATCGTCTACTTTATAGACAATAGCTGATGGATGGACGATGAAAAAGCAAACGCTGAAACTCTTTTTGGCCGGGGACGTAATGACCGGGCGAGGCATCGATCAGATCATGCCCGTTCCCTCGAAGCCAAGGCTTTACGAATCCTGCGTGATCGACGCACGGGACTACATCGCCCTGGCAGAAAGGAAGGCCGGCCCGATCCCCAGGCAAGTTTCCGGTGACTATATCTGGGGCGATGCCCTGGCTGAGCTGGATCGGTTCAATCCTGACGTTCGCATCGTAAACCTTGAGACCAGTGTAACTACCGCCGGTAAGCCCTGGCCAGGCAAAGGGATTCACTACCGAATGCACCCGGACAACCTGGGCTGCCTTTCGGCTGCGCGCCTGGACGTTTGTGGCCTGGCCAATAACCACGTGCTCGACTGGGGCCGGGAAGGACTTGCGGAAACACTGAAAGTGCTCCACACCGCCGGATTACTCACGCCCGGTGCCGGGCTGGATAAGATGGAGGCCCGGTCGCCGGCGGCTCTCCGGCTTCCCGGTGGGGGCAGGCTACTGGTACTGGCCTGCGGCCTTGCGTCAAGCGGAATACCCGAGAACTGGGCTGCTGGTCCCGGCCGAAGCGGCGTGTTCCTGCTCCCGGGTCTCGACAATCAGTCGGTAAAAGCGATCGCCCGGATCCTCGAACAGGCCAGGCAACCCGGCGACCGGGTTCTGGTTTCGGTGCATTGGGGCGGCAACTGGGGTTATTACGTGGAGGATGAGGACCGGACGTTCGCGCGCCGGCTGATTGAGGAGGCCGGTGTGGATGTGGTCCAGGGCCATTCCTCCCACCATCCCCGGGGCATGGAAGTGTGGAATGGCCGACTGATCCTCTATGGGTGCGGGGACCTGATCAACGACTACGAGGGTATTCGCGGCTACGAGGGATTTCGCCCCGAATTATCCCTGCTGTACCTGCCGACAATTGATGCCGACACCGGTCTGCTAAAAAGCCTTCAAATGGTCCCGATGCGCATGGAATCTTTCCGGTTGAACCACGCAATTGAGGAGGAGGCGACGTGGCTGCAGGAACGGCTGAACGAAGTCTGCCGGGACTACGGCACGGCCCTTGAGAAGACGGCAAACGGATCGTTCGAGCTTGTCTGGTAGCCAGACAATTTACCCGGACTGATCATCGCCGTTCCGGGGCCGCCGGGTGTGGCGGGAGATGATGCGTTTCTCGACCTTACTGATGATAAGAGTGTCCGCAAGAATGTGCAGGGCCCGGTTGGTCGTTCGAACCGCGCTGTATATCTCACTGCTGGTCTGATCGTGGGTGCTTCGGGCCTTCATGGCATTCTTCCTGAAATCTTCGTCCCTTGAGAACAGGTCAATCAGTCCGAACGTGGTGCTCGAAATGGCTTTGTGCACCTTCTCCACGGCACTGGTTCCGCCGGAAACGGTTTCCTCCAGGAGCTTCGTCCGGTTGCGGACTTCCATCAGGTCCATCCGGCGCTTCTGAACGGCACTGCGGGCGGCAATGCGGTGGGTGTTGACCCGCCTGAGCATGACACGGCACCCGTGCAGTTGCCGGAAAACCAGCCCCAGCGAAACGGCGGCGGCCAGCAGGAGAAGAGAAACAAGCAGTTCAGTGACCATGCCCGTAACCTTCAGCGGTACTCGAGCTGCATATAAACGTCGATTTCCCGTTCCTGCAACTCCTGTTCGAGCTCTTTCATCACTTCCTGGTACACCATCTTGCTGACCATCACCGGCAGCCGGTCGGCGAGTATGCGGGCAGAGCGGGATTCCCGCTTGGCGACGGCAATCGGGTCGAGCACTTTGAGCGTAAGCACCAGTTCCGGATCGGCGCCGGATTCATCGATCCTGTCCTGTTCCATGATCTGGCGTATGACTTTCCTCTGCTCGAGGATCTGCCAGTACAGAAAGCCGCTGAACAGCACCAGGATAATGCTGAGAACCAGTAATAATGTCAGCAACGGAGGCCTCCGGCTTGGTTTTCGGGGTCAGCCGTCAGTGTGCAGCAACTGGCAAGCCAAACGATTGGCCGAACCGACGGGTCCCACAAAGAAACTCGGAAACTGGAAGCAATGCACAAAGCTGCTACCTTGATTTGCAGCTGTTGCGTCATATTCGGAGAATCAATCGGTTAGCGTAACTTCATAAAAAAGGAACCCAGCAATGGTCTGGATCAAGGCGTTTATAGCCGGATTTCTGGCAACACTGATTTTTCACCAGGGACTGTTCATGGTGTTTTACCTCGCAGGCATGGTGCCCAGTGAACCGTTCAACATGTCGCCGGTTCCACCCTTTGGCGTCCCTCAAATCGTCTCCCTGGCTTTCTTTGGCGGCCTGTGGGGAATGGTGCTCTGGTTGATCCTGGGGAGACTGGCGGGAATCGGTTTCTGGCTCGGTCACATCCTGCTTGGCGCCCTGGCGCCGACCGCCGTCGCCATGTTTGTGGTGTTTCCACTCAAAGGCCTGGAAGTTACCGCCCAGACCTGGACAGGCGGCCTGATACTCAACGGATTCTGGGGGTTGGGCGTTGCCATTCTCATGCGCCTGATGGGCACGCGCCCGAACGCCTCAACCCTATAATCACTTTCTGAATGCAAGGAGAGGAACTCGGATGGCAAAGACAACGAATACCAACTATGACCTCGTCGTATTCGGGGCCACCAGTTTTGTCGGGCAGATCCTGACCCGCTATCTGTTCGAGACCTACGGCGTCGGGCAATCGGTCAACTGGGCCATTGCCGGCCGTTCCAGCCATAAGCTGGAAGGGGTGAAAGGCGAGCTGGGCCATAAGGCAAAAGAACTTCCGGTCATCCTGGCCGACGTGTCGGATCAGGGCTCCCTGGAAGCCCTGTGTGGCCAGACCCGGGCGGTGATCTCCACGGTCGGCCCCTATGCGCTTTACGGTGAGCCGATGGTGCAGGCCTGCGTCCGCTCCGGTACCGACTATTGCGATCTGACCGGCGAGGTCCAGTGGATTCGCAAGATGATCGAACGGTACGAGGAGGAGGCGAAGTCCTCCGGCGCCCGCATTGTCCATTGCTGTGGTTTCGACTCTATTCCCTCGGATCTCGGGGTCTGGTACCTGCAACAACAGGCCGAGGAAACCTTCGGTGCCCCCTGCAAGGATGTGCGTATGCGGGTCAAGGCTGCCAAAGGCGGCCTTTCCGGCGGCACCGTGGCTTCGATGATCAACATCGCCAAAGAGGCGGGCTCCGATCCGGCCCTGCGCAAGGAGCTGGCCAATCCCTTTTCCATCTGCCCGCCGGAGCATCGCTCGCAAACCCGTCAGCCGAGCCTGAAAACCGCCGAGTTCGACAAAACGTTCCAGGTCTGGCTGGCGCCATTTGTCATGGGAGCCATCAATACCCGGATAGTGCACCGCTCAAACGCCCTACAGGAGGCCCGCTACGGCAAGGAATTCACCTACGACGAAGCCATGATGACCGGTCGCGGCCTGAAGGGCAGGGCCAGTGCCTACGCCATGACGGCGGCCCTGGGTACCTTCTTCACGGCCTCCGCCATCAAGCCAACCCGATGGGTGGTGGAGAAACTGGTCCCCAAGCCCGGTGAGGGTCCGAGCCCGGAAGAGCAGCGTACCGGGTTCTTCGATATCCGCTTTGTCGGGCGCACAGAGGATGGCAAGACCATGATCACCAAGGTGACCGGTGATCGCGATCCGGGTTATGGCTCCACCGCCAAGATGCTCGGCGAAGCCGGTATGTGCCTGGCGTTTGATGTGCCTGCGGACAAGCCCGGCGGTTTCTGGACGCCGGCCTCGCTGCTCGACGGCGACCTGCAGAAACGGCTGACCGAAAAAGCGGGCCTGACCTTCGAGGTGGTCGAGACCCGCTAGGGCGGTCATTACTCCAGATGGATCACGCGGTCGGTTGCCGGCAGGGCCTCCGACCCGTGCGCCAGGCTGATCACCGATTTCCCTTCCAGCCAGCGCTCCAGGCGTTTGCTGATGCGTGTTCTGGTGTCAGCATCGAGCCCGGTGAAGGGTTCATCCAGGATTACCAGGGGCGCCGGGTTCAGCAGCACCCGTGCCAGCGCCACCCGTCGGGCTTCCCCGCCGGAAAGCCGGCTTCCGGTATTGCCCAGCCAGGTATCCAGCTGATCCGGCTCACGGGCAAACCGGTCCCCAAGCTCCACCAGTTCCAGTACCTGCCACAACTCTGCATCGGTAGCCGCCGGGTTGCCGAGTACCAGGTTGGCCCGCAAGGTGTCGTCGAACAGCACCGTCTGCTGTGTCAGGTAGGCACAGGGTTGCCGGGCGAGCTCTCCCCGGGATGGTGGTAACAGGCCTGCCAGGGTATCCGCCAGGGACGATTTACCACTGCCGGAGCGGCCCAGGATGCCGACCCGTTCGCCCCGGGTGAGCGTGAGGTCGAAATGGGTCAGAACAGGCGCAAATCCGTCGTGCCGGACGGCAATGTCGCGGGCTACCAGTGCAAGATCGTCAGACGGCGCCAGGGTTTCAGCCCTGGTCTCCTCACTGGCCGGCATGGCATCCCGATTCAGGCGGGCGGCGGAGGATACGGTACTGCCAAGCTTGCCGAAGGCTTCCGGCAGCATGGAATAGACCTCGGCGAGGCCCAGGATCGCGATGGGAAGCAACACCAGGACCGGACCCGAGATGGCACCGGTCTCAAACAGGCTGTAGCCGGCCCAGAGTGCAAACACGGCGCACAGATTGATCAGCAGATGGCTGATGGCCTGATGCCAGCCAACCGTCGAGTCCACCTCAACCTGCTCCGAGTTCATCTGATGGGCCTGGCGAAGCAGCCAGGCTCCGTGCCGCCCGGTGCGCCCGGCAGCCCGCAATTCTGCGAAACCTTCTATGTGCTCGACCACCGCGGTACGCAACTCCTCCTGACGGTCGGCCTGGCGATAGGCTGGTTCGCGGGTACGAACATAGACGGCGACGGTGGCCAGCACGAAGGCGAGGGCGGTGATGGCAAGCAGACCCAGCGCTACGGCGCCACTGAACAGCACCCAGGCGAGCAAGGCCACCAGCAGGGTGATAACTCCCGCCAGGGCCGCAGGCGCGATGACCCTGAGGTAAATGGTGTCCAGGGCATCCACATCGCTGGTCAGGCGCGAGAGCCACTGGGCGCCGGAGAGTTTCGACTGGCCACTCCGGTTGGCCCCGGCCAGCTTGCGGAACAGCGCCACGCGGATGTCCGTGAGCAGCCGGAGCACGGTGTCATGGTTATAGACCCGCTCCAGATACCGGGCCACCGTCCGTGAGACTGCAAAGAACCGTATCCCGCCGCCGGGCACGTACAGATTGACTGCCACCTGGGTGCCGGCCGCAAGCAGGATGCCGACAATGGCTGTGTCCGTGATAAACCACCCGGACAGCGCCAGCAGGCCGATGCCGGATACCAGGGTCGCCAGAATCAGCACTCCACCCAACACCAGTCGCCAGGGGCGTTGTAAGATCAGGGCAAGCCAGGGCGTCAGTTCACGCATTGGCAACCTCCCCGTTGTCGACAGTCAGAACGCGGTCCGCGAGGGTAAGCAGGGCATGGTGATGGGTCGAAAAGATCAGGGTCTTGCCCGCTTCGGACAGCTTGTGAAGGCTTTCAAGGATGAAGATCTCACTGGCTGAATCCAGACCGGCGGTCGGTTCGTCCAGCAGGATCAGGTCATAGTCCGCAAGGAAAATCCGGGCCAGGCTGAGACGCCGGGCCTGTCCGCCGGACAGACCCCGGCCCTGATCCGACACCGCGCTGTAGATCCCGTCCTCCCGGCTGTCCACCAGATCACCAAGACCAACCCGGCGGAGTGCCGCGTCAATGGCAACATCGGAAGCATCCGGGGACGTGAGCCGGAGGTTGTCCGCCCAGGTACCGTGAACGAGGAAACCTTTCTGGCCCAGCCAGCCAAAACCGGTTTTGCCCGGCGCCTGACCGAAGACCCGGATCTCGCCAGAGTCCGGTGTCAGAAACCCGGCCAGCAGATAGAGCAGGGTGGATTTGCCTCCGCCGGAGGGGCCAGTCAGGGCCACCGCGTGACCTTTTTCAATTCGAAGGTTCAGGTCCCTGAACCAGGGAGCGGTTTCGCCCGGATGGGTGTAGATCACCTGATCGAGAGTGATGAGATCCGTCGCGCCATCGGTTTGATCAGCGGGCGGCTCGGATTTCACTTCCGGCACTTCGGCACCGTAGTCCTGCAGGCGCGCCAGAATTTCGGTACCCGCCCCCAGCGCCGCGGCCCGGTCGTGGTAATACTGGGACAGCGTGCGCAGAGGCTGGAAGAATTCCGGTGCTAGCAGCAGGATCAACAAACCGGTGAACAGAGTAAGTTCATCGGCGGGGCCGAAGGTGATATACCCCAGCAGACCGAAGCCGATATAAATGGCGATCACCGCAATTGCCACCGACGCGAAAAATTCCAGAACCGCCGAGGAAAGAAACGCAATTTTCAGGGTTTTCATGGTGACTACCCGGTAGCGGTCCGAACGGCGGGCCAGGAGGTTCGCGGCGGACTCGGTCTGGCCGAACAGCTGCAGGGTGGTGAGCCCACGCACCTTGTCCAGGAACTGACCGGATAGCCGGCTGATGGTCTCGAAGTGCTGCTGGTTGAGCTTCTCCGCGCCCATTCCCACCAGGGCCATGAACAGGGGAATCAGCGGTGCGGACAGCAACAGAAAGACTGCGGCGAGCCAGTCCAGCCAGAACACCAGAGCCAGAATGAGCAGCGGCACGATCACCGAGAGCTGCATCTGGGGCAGGAACCTGGCGTAGTAGCCGTGCAGGGCTTCCACGTGGTCAATCCATTCCCGGGCGAGCGCCCCGGCGGACTCCTGGCCCATGGCTACCGGCCCTGCGGCCTGCCAGTGCCGGTGAATCTGGCGGCGGGCGGTCCTGCGAACGCGCTTGCTGCACTGGGCCGCAAGGCGGGTTTGCAGTCCCTGAAACAGTGCCCGGATGACCAGTGTAATGATCAGGGCGATAAAGAGCCCGGTCAGCTCCGAGACAGCAACGCCCTCGATCACCCCGAGATGAACGATGCGGGCCAGCAGGACCATCTGCACGATGGTGGCAATGCCGGCCAGGGTGCCGGTCAATACGGCACCCTGTACCCATCGACGATTGCCGGCGGCAAGCTCCGTGAGCCAGCGGCGAACGTTTCGCTGTTCCGGAGCTGTCACTTAGTGGTATCCCTCACCCGCACGCACCTTGCCGCGGAAGACCCAGTAGGTCCAGGCGGTGTAGGTGATCACAATGGGCACCACCATCAGGGTTCCCAGCAGCAGGAACATCTGGGAGCCATAGGCCGAGGCCGCATCCCACAGGGTATACTCCGGCGGCACCACGTACGGCCACCGACTGACCACCAGGCCCAGGTAGGTGGTAATGAACAGCCCCATGGTGGCCACAAACGGCATACCCTCGAAGCGGTTGCGTACCGACCGGAAGATCTGGAACGCACACAGCAGGGTCAGCACCGGCAGGACCCAGATCACGGTCAGATTGGAGAACCAGCGCTCGCGCACCAGGTCGTCCACGAACGGCGTCCACACACTGATGATGCCGAAGACGATCAGCACCGCTGCCAGCAATGGCAGGGTGATCCTGTAAGCCCATTCCTGCAGCCGGCCCTCGGTCTTCATGATCAGCCAGGTGGAACCCAGCAGGGAGTAGCCGGCCAGCATGCCGAGGCCAGTCAGGACGGTGAACGGCGTCAGCCAGTCCAGGGCGCCGCCAACGTAAACGCCATCAACGGTATTGAAGCCCTGGATGTAGGCACCGACCACCGCGCCCTGGGCGAAGGAGGCGATGGTGGAGCCACCGGCAAAGGCCCAGTTCCACAGGTAGCGGGAGGTCCGGGCCTTGAACCGGAACTCGAAGGCTACGCCCCGGAAAATCAGGCCGGCCAGCAGCAGGAACACGCCAATGTACAGCGCCGGCAGGAAGATGGTGTAGACCATCGGGAAGGCGGCCAGCAGGCCGGCACCACCCAGCACCAGCCAGGTCTCGTTGCCGTCCCACACCGGGGCCACCGAGTTCATCATGGTGTCCCGGTCACCCTCGCTCGGGGCGAACGGGAACAGGATGCCGACCCCCAGGTCGAAGCCGTCCATCAGCACATACATGATGATGCCGAAGCCGATAATGAATGCCCAGATCAGGGGCAGATCGAAGAGTTCCATAATCAGTGACCTCCCTGCTTGGCCGGGTTGCGGTGTTTGTCTTCGCCGTATTCGAACGGCACGTGGGCGGCGGAGAGCGGCCGTGCAGGACGGTCGGCTTCGTGCTCTTCGTCATCCTGGTCTTCCAGACCCACGTACAGCACTCGCATCAGGTAGTAGACACCGGCGGAGAACACCAGAGCATAAACCACGATGTAGCCAATCAGGGTGAAAAGCGCCATGCCCCCGGTGAGGGATGGCGTTACCGCCGCAGCCTGGTCCATGATGCCGTACACCAGCCAAGGAGCCCGGCCCACTTCGGTCACAAACCAGCCGGTCAGGACCGCAATGAACGGGGCAATGCTCATCACCCGCAATACCTGCAGGAACCAGGTGGACTGGAAGTAGCGGCCACCGCGACGCAGCGCCAGGCCGGTCAGACCCACCAGGATCATCAGGGTACCGATACCGACCATGATCCGGAACGTCCAGAACACGATGGCTACCGGCGGTTGTTCCTCACGCGGAACGTCCTTCAGACCCGGCACCACCCCATCCCACTCGTGGGTCAGGATCATGCTGGCCAGGCTGGGAATGCCGATCTCGAAATGGTTGGTCTGGGCTTCCTGATCCGGAATGGCAAACAACAGCAGCGGCACGTTGGAGGAGGTCTCCCAGTTGCCTTCCATCGCGGCCACCTTGGTGGGCTGGTGCTCCAGGGTGCTCAGGCCGTGGAAATCACCCACTACCAGCTGGGCCGGGGCGATGAACAGGATTAGCCACAGGCACATGGACAGCGCCTTGCGGTTGGCCTCCACCTCCCGGCCCCGGAGGATGTACCAGGCACTGACACCGGCCACCACGAAGCTGCCGGTGAGGAATGAGGCCAGGCCCATGTGCATGAACCGGTACGGGAAGGAGGGATTGAAGATCGCCTCACTCCAGGAGGTGACGTGGAATACGCCATTAATCAGCTCGAAGCCCGCCGGAGTCTGCATCCAGCTGTTGGCAGCGAGAATCCAGAACGACGAGATGAAGGTGCCGGTGGCCACCATGATGGCCGCGAACAGGTGCACGCCGGCCGGGACCTTGTTGCGACCGAACAGCAGCACACCCAGGAACGCGGCTTCCAGGAAGAAGGCGGTGATTACCTCATAACTGAGCACCGGCCCGAGGAAGTTGGCCGTGGCCTGGGAGAAGTTGCTCCAGTTGGTCCCGAACTGAAACGACATCACGATGCCCGAGACCACGCCCATGCCGAACACCACGGCAAAGACCTTGGTCCAGAAGCCCGAGAGTTTCAGCCACACCGGATTGCCGGTTTTGAAGCCCAGGGCTTCCAGTACCGCAATATAGGAGGCCAAACCGATGGTAAAGACAGGAAAGATGGCGTGAAATGACACCACAAACGCGAACTGGATTCGCGATAGTAAGAGGGGATCTAGTTCCATGGGAACCTCCGGTAAACCCACACATCACAATTAGAGCGAGCGCCACTGTCTCGCCCAGCCGCTGCCTTAGCTCATATTGTTATGTTGTAATTACCGGCAGATGAATACCATGCTACCCAATAGCACGGTAAAACCGATAGGGCAGATTGTCGCACCGCTTGATTTATAACAATTATGGTGACACCAATGAGCTTTTACGAAGACCGGATACTCCCACACATCATAGACAAGGCCTGCTCCATGGGCCAGGTGATGAAGTTGCGAAGCCAGGTGGTGCCACACGCGCGGGGAACCGTGCTGGAAGTGGGCATGGGATCGGCCATAAACCTGGAATTCTACGACACCGACAAAGTCGACCTGGTCTACGGCCTGGAACCCTCGGAAGGCATGCGCCGAAAAGCCCAGCCGAACCTGCAGCGCTCGAACATCAAGGTCGAGTGGCTGGACCTGCCCGGTGAAAAGATCCCGCTCGAGGACAACACCATCGACACCGTGCTGCTCACTTTCACACTGTGCACCATTCCGGACTGGCACGCCGCGCTGCAGCAGATGAAACGCGTCCTCAAACCGGGCGGCGAACTGATCTTCCTGGAACACGGGGAATCCGACCATCACGGCGTAAAGAAATGGCAGCACCGCATTACCCCGGCGTGGAAAAAAGTCGCCGGCGGCTGCCACCTGAACCGACACATCGCCGACCTCATCCGAGAAGCCGGCTTCGAGATCCGGGAACTGGAAAACCTCTACATCCCCAGCGCCCCGAAGATCGCCGGTTACATCTACAAGGGCAGGGCAGTGAAGCCAGCGGAAGCCTGACAGCACCCGGATTCAGAATTGCGTTACGCCACATGGCCTTATACAATTCTGCCCCTCAAAACCTCCCTCCGAATGCCCGGATGGTGAAATTGGTAGACACAAGAGACTTAAAATCTCTCGGCCGCAAGGCCGTGCCGGTTCGATTCCGGCTCCGGGCACCATAATTCTGTGGCTCATGCCACCCGCGTTTTGCGATACCGTTTTACTTCTATCCACCCATGAGCGACCAACGCTGAAAAAACAATAACGCCACCAACCAGACTAAGCCTCGGCGGCACTTCCCCCAAAAACAGCCAAACCAGAAAAGACCCCAACACCGTTTCCAGTAACAGCATCAGGCTGACTTCCGCCGCTGGTATGTAACGCGGCCCGATCTGAATCAGAATGCAGGCCATGGGCAGGAACACCAGGCACAGCAGGCCGATGAAAAAGGCGTCTCTTGCTGACAGGAGCTCGGCGCCGCCCATAAATGCCGCAACAATGGCCAGCGCCAGGGCACCAAACATCAGCATCACGCTCATGTCGCAGTCTGGGCGGGAGCGGGCGACGTTTAGGTTGGATGCGAGGGCGGTGGCGGCGATGCCGGCCATGATCAGGCCGAGTGGGTCGCCTTTACCCAGTTCGCCGACGGCCATGAAGGTTGCGCCTGTGACGCATATCAGGATAACAATCCAGGTTCTCCAGGGCAGGGTTTCCTTCCAGATCAGCCAGGCAATCAGGGCGGCGATCACTGGCGCGGTGTTGAGGATGACCAGTACGTTCCCGGCGGCTGTGTTTTTCATGCCTACGACAAAACCGAGGGTACTGATGGCGAAGGCTCCCGCGCAGAAGATGCCTTTCCAGCCGCAACGCCTGATTTCTGTTGTCAGGCGGTCACGGTACCTCAGCCAGCTGATCAGCCAGAAGCTGAAAGCCAGGAGCAGGCCTCGCCAGAACAGGAAGACTATCGGCGGTACCGAGGTGATTTTTACCAGCAGGGCGTCCGGGACAATAAACAGGACGCCCAGTGCGGCAATGGTCAGGCCTTTGATCCGCGTGGTCTGCACGAGGCTATCCTTTACTGCTTTTCGATGGGGTCTTTAACCATTATCCGGCTTCAGTTTTCAAGCGCCCGCGCGCACTTCTCAAACAGCTCCGCGTCAAAGAACTCCAACTCGGACCGGTGCTCGGCCACAAAAAGCTGGCCACCGGATTCGACGATTCCGCATTCAATCATCAGGTTATCCGCCAGGCCAAAATCCTCGATGGCATGGCCCAGGTCGTCATGGGTGCGGTTTCCGGCCCGGTGCCGATAGGTGAGGGGATTCAGGCTGTAGCCAATCGCCGGTTTACCCTGGCCGATCATGTATCCCACTTCGAACACGGTGCCGGGGTCGGCGCTGATGCCGCGAAAAGGCGTGAGATTGGCAATCATGGCATCGCAGCTGTCCATCAGCTCACGGTTGGCGTTGTAGATCCGGAAGCCGCGTTGTTGCGGGGATTCGGTATCGCCGAATTCCAGTTCGGTATCCAGGGGATCCACGCCTTCCCAGCCCAGTTCCCGGAGGATCCGTTTCTTCTCGGTCACGATGGTGTGGTGTTCGGTTGCCGGGAAGAAGACCTCCGGGCCGGCCAGGTAGACGCGTTTGGGTTGGGTCATGGGTTATCCTGTTCTGGCAGTGGCTGAATGCTGTTGATGTCGCCGGTGGGCGGCCGTGGTTCGTCTTTCATTATGACGAAAATTCCGCCACCGATGATGGCAATAGCCACGATGATCCTGAGAATCAGTGATTTGGACATCCGGTCCTCCTCCCGTTTTTAACGAGTGTCTACCTGTAATCCTGTGGATGGAAACAGCATTTGCAACCGTTAGCGGGTTAATCAGTGCCATCCGCGAATGAATCCGACCAAAGTCCCTTCGACAGAGCTCTACTCCTGGCTGATACTGAATCAAAAGAATGACAACACGTTCAGGAGGTTAATGTCATGACCGAGGTTAGCGATGCGTTGGTAACGCATTATTCGGAAAACGGTATCACTACGCTCACGCTGAATCAGCCGGAGCGCCGCAACAGCCTTTCCATGGCCATGCTGGAGGCCTTGTCGGAGGAACTTGAGCGGGTAGCGGATGATCCGGAGACCCGCGTCGTGGTTCTGGCTGCGCGCGGTAATGTGTTCTGCGCCGGGCACGATCTGAAAGAGATCCGGGACCAGTTCGACAGTCATGATTTCCAGCTGGGTCTGTTCAACCTCTGCAGCAAGGTGATGCAGCAGATTGTGCATCTGCCCAAGCCGGTGATTGCCCGGGTAGCAGGGGTCGCGACTGCGGCCGGGTGCCAGCTGGTGGCATCCTGTGACCTGGCCGTTGCCGCGGATACCGCGCGCTTTGCCACGCCGGGTGTGAACATCGGGTTGTTCTGTTCCACGCCGATGGTGGCCCTGTCCCGGAATGTCTCCCGCAAGCATGCGATGGAGATGCTGCTGACGGGCGAGCTGGTCAGCGCGCCGAGGGCGGAGCAGATGGGGCTGGTCAACCGCGTGGTGGATGAGCAGGTTCTGGATGAAACCGTCTATAAGATGGCGCGCACCATTGCGGAGAAATCCGGCCACACCCTGAAGATTGGCAAGAGCGCATTTTACCAGCAACTGGAGATGCCACTGGCGGAGGCCTACGAATACACCTCAACGGTGATGGCGGAGAATCTCCAGGCCAACGACGCCCAGGAAGGGATCTGTGCGTTCCTGGAAAAGCGCAAGCCCGAGTGGAAGGACAGTTAGTCTTCCGTCGGGCACTTGTCCCCATTGAGGACCAGCCGGTCACCCACGTCGATGCCGTTGGCGAGATAGAAGCCGGCATTCATCTCCACGGCGGACCAGTAAGGCACGCCTGCCGGGTAGATGGGGCAGCTCCTGCCTTGTGAGGCGGAGCAGGGCACCATGGCGCGGATATTGCGGATGGTGCCTTCCCGGTCCAGAAAAGCGATATCCAGGGGAATCAGGGTGCGGTACATCCAGAAACCGTTCCTTGGCTCCCTTTGGTCCTCATACTGGAAGAGCATGCCGTGGTTTGTCGGCAGTTCTGTTCTCCCCATGAGTCCTACCTGTCTCTGTTCCGAAGTGCTGGCCACTTCCAGTACTACGGAAACAGAATCCGAATCGGTCACGAAGCACGCATTGGTTACGGGCAGATCCGTCTGGGCCGGGGTTGCGCTTACTCCGCATCCGGTAACCAGGGCAAACGCCAGCGCAAGGCTGGCCCATCGAAAAGCGACCATCAGGAGCGCAACCGGTAGCCGGTTTTGAAGATCCACCAGACGGCGGTCATGCACAGGGCCAGGAACACCATGGTCATGCCCACGCTGATGCCCACGTGCACATCAGACACCCCGTAGAACGCCCAGCGGAAACCGCTGATCAGGTACACCACCGGGTTGAACAGGCTGATGGTCTGCCAGATCTCCGGCAGCATGTCGATGGAGTAGAAGGTGCCGCCGAGGAAGACCAGGGGCGTGACGATCATCATGGGCACGATCTGCAGTTTCTCGAAGCCATCCGCCCAGATGCCGATGATGAAACCGAACAGACTGAAGGTTATTGAAGTGAGCACCAGGAACGACAGCATCCAGAATGGATGCAGTACGGTGTAGTCCACGAACAGTTTGGCGGTGGCCAGGATGATCAGGCCAAGGATCACCGACTTGGTTGCGGCCGCACCGACATAACCGATGACCACCTCCACGTAGGAGACCGGTGCTGACAGCACCTCGTAGATGGTGCCGGAGAATTTGGGCATGTAAATGCCGAAAGACGCGTTGGAAATGCTCTGCATCAGCAGCGACAGCATCACCAGGCCCGGAATGATGTAGGCGCCGTAACTGATGTTGTCGATATCGCCCATGCGTGAGCCGATGGCCGAGCCGAACACCACGAAATACAGGCAGGTGGAAATCACCGGTGACAGTACGCTCTGCATCACCGTGCGCTTCATCCGGGCCATTTCGAACTTGTAGATTGCGCGGATACCGTAGAGGTTCATTCAATTCTCCGTCAGGTCGGGCTACTCGTGAACGAGCCCGACAAAAATCTCTTCCAGGGAGCTTTCCCGGGTTTGCAGATCCCGGTACTCGATGCCGAGGTCGCCCAAGGTGCGCAACAGCCGTGCCACACCGGCCTGCTCCTGCTGGGAATCGAAGGTGAAGATCAGTTCCCAGCCGTCGTTGGCCAGCTCCACCGGTTCCAGGGTGAGTTCCCCGGGCACCTGCTCGAGCTTGTGCTGGAGCTGGAGGCGGAGCTCCTTCTTGCCGAGCTTGGTCATTAGCTGAGCCTTGTCTTCCACCAGGATGATTTCCCCCTGCCGGATCACCCCGATGCGGTCCGCCATTTCCTCGGCTTCTTCGATGTAGTGGGTGGTCAGGATGATGGTGACGCCGTTCTCCCGCAACTTGCGTACCATCTCCCACATATCCCGGCGCAGTTCCACGTCCACACCCGCGGTCGGCTCATCCAGGAACAGGATCTGGGGTTCGTGGGAGAGTGCCTTGGCGATCATCACGCGCCGCTTCATGCCGCCGGAGAGGGACATGATCCGGTTGTTGCGCTTGTCCCAGAGTGACAGTGCCTTGAGGGTTTTCTCGATGTGGTCCGGATTCGGTGCCTTGCCGAACAGCCCGCGGCTGAAGGACACCGCATCCCAGACCGTCTCAAAGGAGTCGGTGTTCAGTTCCTGGGGCACGAGGCCGATGGTTTCACGGGCTTTGCGGTAATCCTTGACGATGTCGTAGCCGGCGGCCTTTACCTCACCGCTGGTCAGGTTGACGATGCCGCAGATGATGCTGATCAGGGTGGTCTTGCCGGCGCCGTTCGGGCCAAGCAGGGCGAAGATCTCGCCGCGTTCGATCTCCAGGTTGATGTCTTTCAACGCCTGGAAGCCATCACCATAGGTTTTGTTCAGGTGCCTGACGGAAATATCCGGTTGCACGGGCGTGTCCTGTGTCAGAAGGTGGAACCATAAGTTAGGAGGCGCAGTATTTTCTCACGACTGGCGCCTGTTTAGAAACCTTTGCCTTGGCAGGGGAAATACCCATAATGCGCCTTTGGCAAAAAGAGGTGGCTAATGATACGGGCGATTGCGGTTACAGGTTTGATTATCGGGTTGGTGGCGTTACTGGTATTTGGCCCCCGTTTCCTGAGTTCTCCCGAACCGGGTGAAGTGTCAGGCGCTGATCAGCCCCGCTGTGATCTGCTGGAGCGGGATTGCCAGTGGGAAGGGGAAGAGGGCAGCTGGCTGGTAGCACTGGAGCCACTCGGCGAAGGGGACCAGGGCACGGAGTTCCAGCTCACGGTAAATGCGCCTGAAGCTCCCAACCGTTTTCTCGCGGTATTGCGGGGTGAATCCATGTATATGGGCGAATACCCGATTCCCCTAAAGCACCAGGAGGGTGACATCTGGACTGCCCGGTTCACCGCACCGTTCTGTACCACCGGCTCCGAGATGGAATGGCGGATTGACCTGCAGAGTGCCGAAGAGCCCGTCGGTGGTAACCCGATGAAACTTACCTTCTGGGCCCGTTAGTTTCCCTAGATGAACGTGTGACCGGCAATCAGTTCACAAAGACCGGATTGACCGGGCACATGGTTGTGCTCCCGCCAGTGTCTGGCGCCGTCCAGACCGCCTCGGAAGCAGGCAAGATGGACACCGCTGGCCGTCAGTTCCTCGATGACCGAAAGAGCCTCTGCCCGGTCGATGCCGGTTTTCCGACTGACAATGTGCGCAATCAGGCCAGCGAGGGTTTTAGAGTGGCGATCGGATTCGTCGCACAGGGCACAACCGGCACCGTAGAGCCACGCAGTGGCGCAGGAACCGACGATCGCAGCCATTTCCGGCCGGTCGAAGCCCCGGTTCCGGCATTCCCTTTCCTGCAGTGCGGCCAGGATGTGTAGCTGCGTGAAAAGTTCCGTGCGATACCGACTATTTGAAGTCTTTCCGGCCTGCTCCCGATTATTCCCGGGAGTCCGGATTGGCTCATCGCTAACGCCCTCGACCAGCGCGCCCTCCCGTGACAGCCGGAACATCTGAACCCCGAGCAAGAGCAAAAGTGCAAACAAGCCCGCCTGTGTGAACGACACCAGCCAATACGACATATCCTCGACCACCTTGATTATCTCCCTGAACGAAGCGATTGTAACAATCTGTAACGACGGAAAACTGCCAACGGTTCAGCAATTTATCGAGGGTCGGGCAAAGGTTTGCCAACTTGTGACGCCGGTCTCAGGCGGCGTCAGCAGGTGGGCATGGTCTGCAGGGCGAGCTTACGGCGGATATAACGGCCCAGGGCATCAACGCCGATGTTAAGCAGCGCCGTAATCAGGATGAGTACCATGGCACGGTCAAAGCGGATGTTCTGGATGGCGCTGTCGACATAGAAACCGAGGGTGTAGATACCCAGGATCCCCAGGATGGCGGTTTCCCGCATGATGATTTCCCAGCGATAGAACAGGAAGGCCAGGAACGATCGGTAGACCCGCGGAACCAGCTCCCAGGTGTAGCGGTTGAAGCCGGTGATTGCATCGGGACGCAGCCGCAGGGTGTTGGTCTGACGGCCGATCAGGTGTCCGATAATGCCGCCATTATGGAGGGCCAGGGCAACCACGGCGGGCAGCATCGAGGGCCCCCAGAGTTGGAGCAGGATGTAGGCTAGGATGTATTCCGGGGTTGAACGGGCAATGACCAGGAATACGTGGCCACTGGTCCGGCGCACCGGCCCACCGAAATGATTGGAGATCAGGGGGAACGCGAGCAGCGCCAGGATACCGGTGGCAACCAGGGCAATCTGGGTCAGCAGGACGGTATTCCAGATTCCGGGCATCGCCTCGTTCACCATCAGGTCACTGAGCCAGGGCACCATCCCGGCCATACCTTCACCACTGCGGAGAGGCGCGGGAATGATGTCCTCGGTGAAGAAACGCTCCACATTGCCCCAGACAATGGGCAGGCCTTCGCCCAGGAAGAACGGTGCCGCCAGGATATAGATTGGCAGCAGTTTCGGGCGCACCCACAGGGGAATGGTGGCGATCAGCACGTAAAACAGGATCAGCATGGCCCCGGCATCAGAGTAGAGGCCTTGAGAGAATGAAGCCTCAAGGTAAAAACCAAGCGTGGGCAGGCCCACGAAACCGAGAATGGCACTGGAGCGCAGGCCGCATTCCAGGCGATAGGCGGTGTAGGTGCGCATCTGGTCCCAGACATCCGGGATGCGGGCATACAGGAACGCTGCAATCATGCCAGTGCCAGGCGGCAACAAGCGCCGTGGCTCCGGGTCGGCTTCTTCCAGGATCTCCGAGTAGACCTTGGCAAAGATCCCCGAATAGGGAATGGCAATGGCGAGCACCCCGGTCAGCGGGTGAAAGCCGAAGAATTGCAGGAATATCAGGGCCCAGAACAGCTCATGGATCGCCCGGATAAACGCACAGAAGATCCGTACCGGGAGGAGCCGATACACCAGTGCCAGCAGGAAGCCAAAGAAACTGCCCAGCGCCACACCCACGAAGGCAAAGGCCACGGTGCGCAACAGGGCGGTTAATAGCCCCTCGGAGCTGAAGAAGTTCGGCGTGACCACACCCAGGAAAAAGTTGCCCAGGTCCCGCCAGGGATTGGAGGCGGTGATGGCTATATCCGCAAACAACAGCCCTACGACCGCGACGGCAACAAAAATCAGGCTGGCTCTGACCGTGGGATAGGAAAGCATGGATCCGCCGATAACCTCAGTACAGGGACATGATGTCGGATGACGAGAGGCGGTCGCTGGGTTCGTCCAGCTCCACCAGGCCGTCCTGGATGCCGACAATCCGGTTGCAGTACTGCAGTGCCAGTTCTACATCGTGCAGGGCAATGACGCTGGTGGCAAACCGATCCCGAAGCAGTGACATCACCTGATGGGCCCTGGGGCCGTCCAGTGCCGAGACTGGTTCGTCCGCCAGCAGCAGACTTTCATTCCGGTAGATTGCCCGGGCGATGGCAACCCTTTGGCGTTGCCCGCCGGACAGGGACGCTGCGGGAATCCAGAGTTTCTCGGCCAGGCCGAGATCGTTCAGCAGGTCCTTCACCGCAGCCCGGTCGGCGGCGAAGGGCCGGATCAGGGTCAGGGTGTTGTACCAGGTGGAATGCTTGTCCAGTTGCCCCATGAACACGTTATGGAAAACGGGCAGGGCGTTGACCAGACCGAGATCCTGGGGAACCAGTGAAGAATTGCGGCCCACCTGCTCGTGGATCAGGCGGATCAGCGTGGATTTGCCCGCGCCGCTCTTGCCGACAAGGGCAACCTTTTCCCCTTCCCGGACACGAAGGGAGAGCGGCCCGAGGACGCGCTCTCCCCCGAATGAGGCCTTGAGGCCCGAGAGATCAAATCCGGACATCAATCAAGGATTCCAATCTCTTCAGCAGTCTTGCGGATGGGCTCATAGTCCTCGTTGGAAGCGGGGATAAAGCCGGAACGGGGGAAACTCTCCAGGAGTTCCTGATCATCCAGCGCCAGCAGGGCTTCCTTCACGCGTTCCTTGAAGCCATCGCCAAAGCGCTCATTCACATCGCCACGGATGGTCCACTGGTAGTCCGGATAGGCCGGGGTTTCCCAGATCACCTGGACGGCGTTGGTATCAATGTTGCCGTTCTCCAGTTCCTTTTCCCAGACCTGGAAGTTGAGGGCACCGACTTCATAGGTGCCGGCTTCGACCAGGCGCAGGGTTCGTGTGTGGTTGCCGCTGAAGCCGACCCGGGCGAAGAAGTCTTCAGGGGCCTCCTCGAAGGTCTCGCGGATATGGAATTCGGGCATCAGACGGCCAGAGGTGGAGCCCTTGGAGCCAAAGGTAAAGGTCTTGCCCCGGAGCTGGTCCTCAAGGGAGGCCAGATCTTCCGCCGGGTCAATGCCGGTGCTGGTGTTGGCAATGAAGTAGGTCTGGAAAGCTTCATCTTCCACGCCCTGAGCAATGGCCTCGGAACCGGGAACCAGACGACGGGCCTGAACGCCCGACAAACCACCGAACCAGGCCAGCTGAACCTGATTGTTCCGGAAGGCAGAGACCGCTGCTGCATAGGACTTTACCGGGATGTAGCGGACATCCACGTCCAGTTGCTCGGAGAGGTAGTCGGCCACGCCACGAAAGCGCTCGACCAACCTGGTCTCGTCTTCATCGGGAATCGCCGTGAACACAAACGTTTCTGCACTTGCAGAAGCGGCAGTTACGAACAGAAGGCTGGAAGCCACAAATTTCCGTATAAGTTTCAAAGCCATTTGAAATCCCTGTTTTGGTTGGATTGGTAGGGTAGTCAGGATACCTTGATTTACCTGAACTCTGAACAGCTATACGATTGACAGGCCCTATCGGCTCAGCCAAAAACTTCTTTCTTTCAGGTGATTACCAATACCGCAACCGATGAAAATAATAATGATTACTCCCGCCGCTCGGGGTTCCCGGGCCGGCAACCGCGCGACGGCGGAACGCTGGCAAAGATTACTTGAAAATGCCGGCCACCGGGTGGAGGTCGTTGCGGACTATCAGGGCGAATCCTGTGACCTTTTCATTGCGTTGCATGCCTGGCGAAGCCGCGAGGCGGTTGCTCGTTTCAGGGAGCTCTGGCCCAACATACCGCTGATCGTGGTGCTGACCGGCACCGACATATACCGCCATCAGATCGAAGTTCCAGAGCCAACCCTCGCGACCATGGACGCCGCTGATGCCCTCATTGGTCTGCATGATCGCGTGGCAGAAGACATTCCCGCCCGTTTTCGGGCCAGACTGGTCACCCTCTACCAGTCCGCCATTGCGCCACCTCCGGCGCCGCAGCACTCGATCGACCACTTCCGGGTCAGCGTTATCGGCCATCTGCGGGAGGAGAAGGATTCCCTGCGGGCAGCCCGGGCCGCCAGGCTGCTGCCTGAAGAATCCCGAGTCCGGGTGATTGCGGCAGGCAAGGCTCATAATGCTGAATGGCAACAAATGGCCGAACAGGAAACCGCCGAAAATCCACGATTCCAGTGGCTCGGGCAACTGGACGAGCAGGGTACCCGGGAATTGCTGACCGGCAGCCGGGTGATGGTTATCAGTTCGGTGATGGAAGGCGGTGCGAATGTGGTTTCCGAAGCCTGCCGTGCTGGTGTTCCGGTGCTCGCCAGCGACATACCCGGCAACCGGGGCCTGCTGGGAGATGACTATCCGGGCTATTTTCCGGTCCGGGACGAACACGCGCTGGCCACTCTCATTCACAAGGCCGAAACCGATCCCGAGTTTCTTCAGGACCTGGAATCCCGGGTGGCACGACTTGCTGCCCGTTTTACCCCGGACAGAGAGCAGGCGAGCCTGGAACAGGCGCTGGCGCTTGCCTGCCAGCGCTGTTCCGAACGAGTGGGTACCGGTTAATCTTTCAGACTGATCGGCTCGATAGGCCCGGATTCGTCCTGGGGCAGAACCCGGCCGATGATCGCGGTGTGCGGATAACCGAGAGCTTTCAATTCCCGTACGCAGGCCTCGGCCTGGTCAGCGGCAACGCTGGCGAGCAGGCCGCCGGCGGTCTGGGGGTCGAAGATCAGCGGGTAGCGGGGATGGTTCACCCATTTCTCCTGGTCCCGGATGCCGCGACGCAAACGGATGTTGGCCGGTTGCAGGGAGCTCAGGATGCCTGCGGCAGCCGTCTCTTCTGCCCCAGGTAATACCGGAATGGCGGAAAGGTCGAGTTCCGCATCCACGCCGGAGGGGCGGGTCATTTCCACCAGATGGCCCAGCAAGCCAAAACCGGTGACATCCGTGCAGGCCCTGGAGCCATAGCGCCGCAGGCACTCGGCCCCAAGCTTGTTGGACTGGATCATGGAGGCGAGGGCGGAATCGATCCAGCGTCCCTTGGCGGCAAGCCGGGCGTGGGCCGCGAACAGGGTGCCGGTGCCGATTGGCTTGGTAAGGATCAGAACATCGCCGGCCCGCAGGCCGCCCTTGCTCATCACTTCTTCAGGATCGATCAGGCCATTCACCGCGAACCCGAGTGCCAGTTCCTTGCCTTCGCCGGTATGACCGCCTACCAGGGCGCAGCCGGCCTCGTTCAGCACTTCCACGGCGCCGGACATCATCTGGTAAACAACGTCCTCCACCTTGGATTCGATACCGTAGGGCACCGTTGCCACGGCGGTCGCACTTTGGGCTTCCGCTCCCATGGCGAAAACATCGCCCAGGCTGTGATTCGCGGCAACCTTGCCGAACACGTAGGGATCGTCGATAAACGCCCGGAAGAAGTCCACGGTATGGACCACAGCCTTGCCGGGCGGTACCCGCAGAACGGCGGCATCATCCGGAGCGTGCAGGCCGATGATGATATCGTCCCGTTCAATGGGTTTGAGTTCATTCAGGGCGCGGGAGAGAACCGTACTGCCCACCTTGGCGCCGCAACCGCCACAACGCATGGCCACGGCGGAGATGGCCTGGGAGGCTTCCTCGGGGCTCTGGGCCGCTGCGGTATCCGGTAGTTTGGTGGACTCTTCCATGGCAGGAAGGTCACTGAAGTTGCGCATGAACCGCCGGTCAATCCAGTCTTTCCAGCGCCAGACCAGGCGGCCGTGGAATTCCATGTCACCCCGGGAAGCCACGGCGTACTTGTCGCCGGTGCTGATCAAGGCCAGCCATTTCTTCTGGGGATAGAAGTTGCGTGTGTCCTTGCCGGTGGCCAGTCGTTTCAGGTTGTCAGCCAGGGGCGGCCCCTGGCGCACGGCGAACACGCCGGCCTTTTCCCGGGGATGATTGATCACGTTCGCAATATCACCGGCGGCAAAGATGCTGTCGTCGTTTTCGCTCTGCAGGGTGTCCCGTACCCGGATGAAGCGGCCCTCGTCCAGTGCCAGGCCGGTTTCCTCCAGCCACGCCGGTCCACCGGCGCGGGTAACCCAGAGCACTTCGTCCACCTGCAGTGTTTCGCCAGATTCCGAAGTCAGTAGCCCCGACTCGACCCGGGAGACCGGGGAACCGAGATGCACCTTCACACCCCGTTCCGACAGTTTGCGCTCGAAGACCGAACGAACTTTCTCATTGTGAGTGGGGAGAATCTGGTCAGCGGCATCGAACAGATGGAAGTGCAGCTGATCCGGATCCTTGCCACGCAGTGAGAGCTCGTTCCTGAGCCGGAACTGCATAGCCAGGGTCAACTCCACGCCTCCGGCTCCGGCACCGACCACTGCGACTGACATTGGGCCCTCATGGTTCTCGATGCGCGACAGCAGCGACAGCCACCGCTGGTTGAAGCCGTTAATGGGCTTCACCGGTACGGCATGCTCCTCCGCTCCCTCAACTTCGCCCACCCGGGGCGAGGAGCCGATGTTGATGGAGAGAATGTCGTAGGGCACATTCGGCCGGTTCCGGCACAGGATGCGCTTGTTTGCCCGGTCGATACCGATGGCTTCGTCCCGGTAGAACCGGGCTCCGGCGTATTCCGCAAGCCGGCTCAGGTCGATATGCACATCGTCGTAGCTGTAATGGCCGGCCACATAGCCAGGCAACATTCCGGAGTAGGGGGTGTGGGTGTCGCGGCAGATGAGGGTCAGGCGCACACCGGGGACCGGGTTCATGGCGAACCGCTTGAGGACCCCGACGTGGCTGTGCCCGCCGCCAACCAGGACAATGTCCCGTAAAACAGGCTGGTCAGGCGTTTGCATCAGATAACTTTCTTGGCTTCGGCGGTCAGCTGGTCAAATCCCTTGATACTTTTGAAGGCTTTCAGTTTCTCGCTGTCAGCCGCCGACGGATTGGCGATCTGGTCGATGGAGGTGATGCCCGCGTCCTTCATCTTTTTCGCCGTTGCCGGGCCGATACCCTTCACCAGGGTCAGATCGCTCTTGTCCACGGGCTTGGCCGCCTTTTTGGCCGAAGACCGGGCCGGTGCCTTCTTGGCCGTAGTCGTGGACTTTGCCTTCGCAGTGCTTTTCTTTGAAGCAGTCTTCTTGGGCGCGGCCTTTTTGGCGGCAGCCTGGGCTTCCTTGTTGACTTCATCTGTCAGCTGCTTGACGTCGGAGCCGGCTTCTTTGGCTGCCACGCCGAGGCGCTCGAGAATGCTGCTCTGAAGCTCGTGGAACTCGGCAAGGCGGCGCTCGAATTCCTCGTTGAAGCGTTTCATTTCCCGTTCCCGGAGCTCGTTCACTTCCTTGAGCAGTTTGCGCACCGGCTCTTCGATCTGGGTCTGCAGGCTGTCGAACTGCTTCAGGGCATCGTTGACGAGCCCTTCAATCTGGGACGAGGTTTTCTCGAATTCCTTGTTGACCTTCTTTACGATCTTGTCGACGCTCGGTTTGGCTTTCTTCGCCATGAAATGTCTCCTTACGGATGGGTTGGAA
Organism: Marinobacter pelagius; assembly: GCF_900114925.1. GTDB lineage: Bacteria > Pseudomonadota > Gammaproteobacteria > Pseudomonadales > Oleiphilaceae > Marinobacter > Marinobacter pelagius. Next base: position 69,683 of record NZ_FOUR01000009.1, read on the forward strand.
CGGACAGTAACGATCAGGCCATTTGCCGGAAGCCGGAGATGGACCCTGAGGATGTACGGCGGGATTTCAGAGACAGTTTTCTGGACAGCACTTCGCGAATCCGCTTGAGCTTGTCGCCGTTCGGCGATCCAGGTTCAAACTCTGAAAAATCAATAGAGTAGAAGAAATTGCTACAGTGCTTTCTACGCTCGGTCACCAGGCCGGACACGCTTTCGGCACAGATTTCTTCAAAGGGCATATCCATGACCAGGTCCAGGGTCAGGCTGTCGCCGGGCTCGAAGACCTTGTCGGTTTTCATCACGCAGCCGTAGCTGTCGAGTTCAAAGACGGAGGCCTCCACCAATTCCTTGCGGAAGAGCCCCTGCTTGATCCTGAAACGGGCAATAAGATCCGGTAGTGCTTCGTTCATGAATCCTGTTCTCTGCTAATATCCCTATCCACTGCGACCTGTCCACAGATCGGACAGGCTGGATAATGATTAAACAATAGACACTGTTTACGGTATTGGCAATTCCATCAGTGTCCTACGTTAACCCTCTCAGGCACTTCCTTAATAGTGAGAGGGCACGATTTTTTATTGGTCCGTGGATTTCACCCGAACTTCGTACATATCTTCCCGGCGGTCCTTCAGATTGTTTACCGACCCTTCGTTACGAACCAGTGTCAGTTTTTCCAGATCCATGTCCGAGAACATGATCATCTCGGTGTTGGGGGTGGTTTCGGCCATGACCGCATCGTGCGGGAAGGCAAAATCCGACGGCGAGAACACCGAAGACTGGGCGTACTGGACGTCCAGGTTCTCCACCTTGGGCAGGTTGCCGACACTGCCGGTAATTACGACGTAACATTCGTTTTCGATCGCCCGGGCCTGGGCACAATGACGTACCCGGAGATAACCGTTCTTGGTATCGGTCCAGAACGGTACAAAGATGATATCCACATCCTGGCTGGCTGCGATCCTTCCAAGCTCCGGGAACTCGATGTCGTAACAGATCAGGATAGCAACCCGTCCGGCATCGGTTTCGAACACCTCGAAGGTGTCGCCGCCCTCGATGACCCAGTCGCGACGCTCATGGGGCGTGATGTGGATCTTGCGCTGCTCGTCCACCCGGCCGTCCCGGTGGCACAGGTAGGAGACGTTGAAGAGGCGATCGTTCTCCAGCAGGGGCATGGAACCGGTGATGATGTTGATGTTGTAGCTGACCGCCATTTCCGACATCTCATCCCGGAACTGTTCGGTGAAACCGGCCAGGAAACGGATCGCACGGGTCTGATCCATCTGGTCAGTCAGGCCCATCAGGGGCGCGTTGAAAAACTCCGGGAACAGGGCGAAGTCGCTCTTGTAGTCGGAGAGGGCGTCCACGAAGTACTCCACCTGCTTGAGCACCTCATCCACCGAGGTGAATTCCCGCATCTGCCATTGCACGGCACCAAGGCGAACCTGGGTTTTCCGGACGTCCAGCACCGGGGAGGGCGGTGTATAGAGAATATTCCGCCATTCCAGCAGGGTGGCATAGCCCATGGATTTCTCGTCTTCCGGCAGGTACTTGTGCATCAGCCGGGTGACCTGGAAATCGTTGGAGAGCTGGAAGCTCAGGATCGGATCGTAGATTTCCTTGCGGTCCACCCGCTGGATGTACTCGGCCGGGGAGTACTGGTCCTTGTACTTGTAGTAGCTGGGAATCCGACCGCCGGCCAGGATGGCTCGCAGGTTCATGGAACGGCACAGCTCCTTGCGCGCCTCGTACAGACGCCGGCCAAGACGGTAGCCCCGATATTCCGGGTGGATGAAGACATCCAGCCCATACAGGGAATCGCCGTTGGCGTTGTGCCAGATCTTCTCGTTACGCAGGATCAGGTCGTCGTAGGTATGCGGGTTACTGAAACGCTCGTACTTCACGGTTACCGTCAGCGCGACGGCAACCAGTTGGCCGTTATCCTCAATACAGATCTGCCCGTCGGGAAACTGTTCGACCAATGCCTTGATTGTCTCTTTGGGCCAGGCCCCGCCAATGTCGTCATAGACCAGGTCCATCAGCTCCTGAAGCTGTTCGTAGTCGTCAAGCGTCAGGTTGCGGAGATTGAGATGCAGCTCATCATGGGGCATTCAGAGAGGCTCCCGTCGTCAGAAAAGAGTGAGTTTTGAGTCAGGCCAGTCGGCTTTTTCAGGAGTTTAACAGAAGGTGTGACAGACGTCGCAGATCGCCGCCCGGTTGTTGAAAAACTTTATCCGGGCTTGCGGTTCCGCCGGGTGATTGCAATGATCCGGTCAACCGAATCACAGGATACCCTTATGGCATTGATAGATAACATCATCGGAGCCACCGGCCAGTGGGTGGCATCGACGGACCCAAAAGCCACGCTCGCGCACCCCCTTGAATGGCTCAAGAAAACCGGAGGCTACGCGGCGGTCAACCGGATCATCGGCTTGTCCATTCCCTTTGCGCCCCGCAATGGCTTTCGCGTGGAAGAGGTCCGGCCGGGTTATGTTCGCGCCAGGATCCGGCTCAAGGGTAACAAGAACCACTTTGGCAGCCTTTATGCGGGCGCCTATTTCCTGGTGGCCGAGATTCCCGGTGGTGTTCTGACGCTATTCGATCTGGGCCCGTCCTACACGCCGATTCTTAAGGAAATGACCCTCCAGTTCCTGCAGCCGGCCAACTCGGATGTCACGGTGGAGTTTTCCCTGAGCCCGGAACAGGTAGCGGCCATCCGTGCCGATGCCGACGCCACCGGCCGGGCGAAGTTTACCCTGGAAGGCATGCTTACCGATCAGGAAGGCAATCACGTGGCGACGTCGATCGCCCATTATCGGGTCCGTAAAAAGGGCTTCCAGGCCGAAGGCAAGGCCTAAAGAGTCTCCAGTTCGGCGACGGCCTTGAGGAAGGTCTCGCCGTACTTCTCCAGCTTGGCGGCACCGACACCACTTATTTCGCCCAGTTCCTCGATGGTGCGGGGCCTGCGCTCCATCATTTCGAACAGGGTGGTGTCGTGAAAGATCACGTAGGGTGGCACACCCTGATTGTCGGCCAGGGCCTTGCGGCAGGCGCGGAGATGATCCCAGGCAGCCTGATCCACGATCTGGTCGGCCGCGAAGCTTTTGCGTCCTGAGCTACTGCGGCCGGAGGATGTCTTTTTCTGCACCGGGTCCTTACGCAGCCAGACTGTCTCCTCGCCCTTGAGCAGCGGGCGGCAGCGTTCGGTCAGCTGCAAGGCGCCGTAGCCTTCGGGGTCGGCCCTGAGGTAACCGTTGGCCACCAGTTGCCGGAACACCGATTTCCACTCGTTGGCGCTGAGTTCGGTGCCAATGCCGTAGGTGGACACCCGATCGTGGCCGGATTGCAGGATACGCTCGTTCTCCGAGCCCCGCAGTACATCAATCAGGTAGGTCACACCGAAGCGCTGACCGGTACGGTAGACGCAGGAAAGCGCTTTCTGGACTGCTACGGTGCCATCCCAGGTCTCGGGCGGATTCAGGCAGGTGTCGCAGTTACCACAGGGCTCTTGCAGGTCGTCACCGAAATAACGCAATAGCACCTGGCGCCGGCAGCTGGTGACCTCACACAGGCCGAGCATGGCATCGAGCTTCTGGCGTTCGACCCGCTTGAACTGGTCATTGCCCAGGGAGCCCTCGAGCATCTGCCGCAGTTTGATAACGTCCTGCAGGCCATACACCATCCAGGCGGTGGAAGGCTTGCCGTCCCGGCCGGCCCGGCCGGTTTCCTGGTAGTAGGCTTCCAGGCTCTTGGGCAGATCCAGGTGTGCCACGAAGCGGACATCGGGTTTGTCGATGCCCATGCCGAAGGCGATGGTGGCGACGATGATGACGCCGTCTTCGCGCAGAAAACGTTCCTGGTGCCTGGCCCGCTCCTCGGCATTGAGACCGGCGTGGTAGGGCAGTGCGGTGAAGCCCTTGTCCGCGAGCATGCGGGCGGTGGAGTCCACCTTGTTACGGGACAGACAGTAGACAATGCCGCACTCGCCATCGTGTTCGGCCCGGATAAAGTCCAGCAGCTGCTTGTTGGCGTTGGTTTTGGGAGCTATCCGGTACTGGATGTTCGGGCGGTCGAAACCGCTGACAAAATGCCGGGCTTGGGTCAGTGACAGCCGCTCGGCAATTTCCTTGCGGGTGCGTTCGTCGGCGGTGGCTGTCAGCGCAATGCGGGGAATACCGGGAAACTCTCCGGCCAGCATGCTCAGTTGCAGGTAATCCGAGCGGAAGTCGTGTCCCCATTGGGAGACGCAGTGGGCCTCGTCGATGGCGAAGAGTGAGATCGAGGCATTGTGCAGCAGCTCGATGGTCCGGGGCTGGATCAGCCGCTCCGGCGCGCAGTAGAGCAGGTCCAGTTCGCCGGTGGTGAGGGCGTACTCGGTAGCACGGGCCTGCTCCATATCCATGGTGGAATTCAGGAAGGCTGCTTTGACGCCAAGCTCCCTTAGTGCCGCGACCTGGTCCTGCATCAAGGCAATCAAAGGGGAAATGACAATCGCCGTACCGGGCCGCACCAGGGCCGGTACCTGGTAGCACAATGATTTGCCGCCACCGGTGGGCATCAGGACCAGGGCATCTCCGCCATTGACTACTTCGCGAACAATGTCACCCTGCAGTGGCCGGAACGATTCGTAACCGAAAACCTCGTGCAAAACCTGCTCGGGGTCTCTCCGGGTCGCGGTGGGCCTTTCTGTGGCGAGCTGTTCGAAATCCTGGTCAAGTTGCATAGCAAAGCCGTGTGTGTCGTCCGTGATGGGAAATAAAGATGACAGGGAGATGGCGCCATGTCCGTGGCGCGGATGGGATGATACCAGAATAATCCGGCAGGTTGGTCAAGGCGGCTTTCGGGTGAGGCAAAGCTGCCTCAGAAACGCTACAATACCGCCGTTTTTGAACCAGACATTTCCCGGCGTAATCCGTTAGATACGATAACAACAGGGTTTCAATGCAAGAATTTGATGCCATCCGTCCGTATTCGGACGAAGAAACCGGTCCGGCCATCCAGCGCCTGGTCAATGACCGGGAGTTTCTCGACATGGTCGGGCGTTTCAAGTCGCCCACTCTGGAGCGCTGGGCGCCTGCGGTACTGCGGTTTTTCCTCCGCCGCTGGCTGATCAGCAATTTCGGCCATTTCACCCGCGTGGATGACTTGCAGGCCAGACTGTCGTCTTATGTGGGTGAGCTGGTTGAGGGCACCACTACCCGGGTCACCACCAGTGGCCTGGAGAACCTGGACAAGCACAGCGCCCATCTGTTCATTTCCAACCACCGGGACATCGTGTTCGATCCCATGGTGGTCAACTACCTGTTGTTCCAGAACGGTTTCTACACCACGCGCATCGCGATTGGTGACAACCTGCTCCAGAACCGGGTATTTGCCGAAATGATGCGGCTCAACAAGAGCTTCGTGGTGCGCCGGAACATGACCAGCCCGCGGGAAATGCGGGACGCGTACATGACGCTATCCGCGTTCATCAATCACAGCATCGACACCAACCACAGCATCTGGATCGCCCAGCGGGAAGGTCGCGCCAAGGACGGTCTGGACTACACCGATCCGGCCATCATCAAGATGTTCTACATGAGCCGCAAGAAGAGCGGGCTGAGCTTCGGTGAGGCGATGAACCGCCTGCATATCGTGCCGGTATCGATTTCCTACGAGTACGACCCCTGTGATGTGGACAAGGCCAAAGAGCTGGAAACCCGGGCGCGGACCGGCAGCTACACCAAGACCGAGGGAGAGGACAGCGAGCAGATCGTGAAGGGCCTGACCGGGTTCAAGGGCCATGTGCATGTGCACTTTGGCGCGCCGATCGCGGATGCTCCGGAAAACCCCAAGGAACTGGCGAGCCGGATCGATCATGAGATGCACGCCAATTACCACCTGCATGCCTCGAACCTGGTAGCCTACCAGCAACGGGGACTCCATCCGGACGCCCACGCTACGCCGGAAACGGTGACCGAGTCGGTCGTGACTGCGGAAACCTGGTCACCGGCAGATATGGCAGCCGCAGAGGCAGAGATGGAACGGCGGCTGGAGGCCTGTGAGCCCGCCATCCGGCCCTACCTGCTGGATATGTACGCCAACCCGGTGGTCACCGCACTCCAGGCCAATTCCCGCTAGACCCAGAGCATTGAGCCCATCTCCAGCAGGTGGGTCAGGGCCGGGTGATAGGGATACATGCGCAGCCGGAGCGTCTGCAGGCCGGGATAGGGCGGTGGAACCCGTGTTGCAAACACGGTTTTACCGTCCTGCACGCTTTCCATGGTAAGCAGGAAGCGATCGGTACCGGGCGCATCGTGGCTGCCGGTGCATTCCGGCGTAACCAGGCATTCCACCCGGACATCCTCGGCGGTCAGGCCATTGAGCACCGCCTCGACCCGTAATTCGACCGTCTCATCATAGGCACACCGGCACTCCACGCAGCCAACGACAGAAATTGACACGCCCGGCCAGGCCTCGCGCACCCTCGCTTTCCACTCTGCCAGTTCACGGGCCGTGCTGGCGCCATCCGCCAGTAACCTGCGGCCCTGGGCGGAGGCCGGTTCGTAGTAGTTTTCCACATAGTCCATCACCATGCGCTGGCTGTTGAACCTGGGGGTTATGGTCTTCATGGAGGCTTTGGAGCGGGCTACCCAGCCCTTGGAATAGCCCTGGGAGGCGCGGTCGTAATACAGCGGGATGATCTCGAACTCCAGCAGGTCCAGAAGGTCCCGGGCTTCCTCCTCATTACGGAATTCCGGATCCAGACCAGTATCCCTGGGTGTGATGGCCCAGCCGTTGGTACCGTCATAACCTTCACCCCACCAGCCATCGAGAACGCTGAGATTCAGGGCGCCGTTGAGGGCCGCCTTCTCGCCGGAGGTTCCACTGGCTTCCTTCGGGTACTCCGGGTTGTTGAGCCAGACATCGACACCGGCGAGCAGGTAGCGGGCCATGGCCTGGTCATAATCCTCCAGCAGGATGATATGGCCCATCAGGGCGGGACGCATGGAGAGGTCGTGTATGACCTTGATCAGCTGCTGCCCGGGATTGTCTTTCGGGTGTGCCTTGCCGGCGAAAATCAGCACCACCGGATGATCCGGATCGGTCAGCAGGCGTTCGAGCCGTTCCAGGTCTGAAAAGATCAGGGTGGCGCGCTTGTAGGTGGCGAACCGCCTTGCAAAGCCGATCACCAGGGTGTCTTTTTCCGGTGAAACCAGCTGCCGCGTCATCCGTTCGGTTACCGAGTGGCCAGTGCCGTTGCGTTCGTGTTGCCGCGCCAGCTGCTCCACCACGAATTCGCCCATTTGCTGCTTCAGGGCCTTGTGCACACTCCAGTAGTGATAATCGGGAATGTGATCGACAAAATTCCAGAATTCAGGATTACGCAACTCGCTTTTCCAGGTGGGTGCCTGGATGTCGAACAGGCTTGCCCATTCCGGCGCCAGGAACGTGGGCACGTGGACGCCGTTGGTGATGTGACCGATCGGATTCTCGTTCGGTGGTACCTGAGGCCAGACATACCCCTCCATTTGCGATGCCACGCCACCGTGGATTCGGCTGACACCGTTGTGGAAACGGGAGCCCCGCAGCCCCAGGCTGGTCATGTTGAAGTTGTGGCCGCCATCCCGGGAACCGAGGGCAAAGACCTTGTTCATGTCCAGACCGGACTCTTCCAGGTAGGTGCCGAGGGCATGCTGGACCAGTTCCCGTGAAAAGATGTCGTGGCCGGCCGGTACCGGTGTGTGGGTGGTGAACAGGGTTGAGGCGGCAACGGCTTCCAGAGCCGCCGCGAATTCGATGCCTTGCTGCAGCAACTGCCGACACCGCTCGAGGATCTGGAAGGCGGCATGGCCTTCATTGATGTGCCAGGCGGAAGGTTGCAGACCCAGCGCCTCAAGCACCCGGGTACCGCCGATGCCCAAAAGCATTTCCTGGCTGATCCGGGTGGATTCGTCGCCGCCATAGAGCTGGAGTGTCAGGTTCTGGTCTTCGTCATTGTTTTCCGGGGTGTGACTGTCGAGCAGGTAGAGGCGGATGTGGCCGACCCGGGCCTCCCAGACCCGCGCGGTAACGGTCCGACCGGGGAAGGGCACGCTGACCTTCAGCAGTTCGCCATTCACCTCAACGGGCGAGATCGGCAGTTCGTCACTGGAATGGGATTTGTAGCGGGCGATCTGATGCCCCTGGGCGTCTATGGTCTGGATAAAGTAGCCTTGCTGGTACAACAGGCCTACGGCCACGAAGGGCAGGCCCAGGTCGCTGGCCGCCTTGCAGTGATCCCCCGCGAGAATCCCGAGACCGCCGGAGTAGATCGGGAAGCTCTCGTGGAAACCGAACTCGGCACAGAAATAGGCCACCAGGTCCCGCGTGGGATCCAGTATTTCGGTCACTTCAGGCCCTGGTTCAGACTCCACGTAGACATCGTAACTACTCAGAACCTGGCGGTATTCTGCAAGGAACGCCCGATCCTGTGCGGCATCATCCAGTCGCTCCTGCGCTACCCGGCGAAGGAACAGCTTCGGATTGTGCTCGACGCGCTGCCACAGTACCGGGTCAATTCGGGCGAACAGGTTCCTGACGCCGTGATCCCAGCTGTAGAACAGATCGTTGGCCAGCTCTTCCAGTCGTTCAAGACCTTCCGGAATCCTGGGGCGTGCTTCAAGCCGGAACTCAGTGGCCTTGCTCATGGTCGTCCTCCTGTAAAGGAACCTGCTGACGTGGCGTCAGTTTCGTTTGCATTGTTCGGTCAGAATCGACTGGTACAGGGCCAGATATTCACGGGCCCGGTACTTCCAGGAATAATCACCCGCCATGCCGTTGCGCTGCAGGTGTCGCCATTGTTTGCGGTTACTGTAGTACTCCAGAGCCCGGTCGATCGCATGCAGGAAGGCATCCTCGTTGGGGCGCTCGAAGCAGAAGCCGGTTGCGCGGGTGCCAGCTGCCTGGCCTGGATCCACCACGGTATCTTTTAGTCCGCCTACAGCATGGACAACCGGAATCGTGCCGTAGCGCAGACTGAACATCTGGTTGAGGCCACAGGGTTCGAAACGGGAGGGCATCAGGAACATGTCGGCTCCGGCGGTGATCCTGTGTGCCAGCGGCTCGTCATAACCCACGGTCAGGGACACCTGCTCCGGATGCTCCCGCGCCAGGGTCCGCAGGGGATCGGTATATCGCGCCTCGCCTGAGCCAAGAATGGCAAACTGGCAGCCCTTTTCAAGCAGCGGCGGAATGACAGCCAGCAGCCAATCGATGCCTTTCTGCTCCACCAGCCGTCCGATGGACCCGAACAGGGGCGCACCGTTCACTTCGAGCCCGAGCTGTTGCTGAAGGCGGGCCTTGCACTGGCTCTTGTTGCTGAGGCTGTCCGGCCCGTAATGAAAGTCGAGATACCGATCATCCGAGGGATTCCAGATCCGGGTATCGATGCCGTTGAGGATTCCGGAGAGGCGATCAGAGCGGTATCTCAGCAGGCCATCCAGACCATACCCGAACTCCGGGGTCTGGATCTCACGGGCATAGGTGGGACTGACCGTGGTGATCCTGTCGGCGTAAACCAGCCCGCCCTTGATAAACGACAGCTGGTCGTGGAATTCCAGCCGCTCAAAGCGCCAGAGTGAGTCCGGCAGACCCATCGCCCGGAAGGTCTCCTGGGAAAACAGACCCTGGTACGCCAGGTTATGGATGGTGAATACGGTGCCGGGCCGGTTGGGAAGATGATCCAGGAAAACCGGCACCAGGGCGGACTGCCAGTCGTTGCAGTGCACGATGTCCGGCGCCCAGCCAAGTCCCAGCTGGCCGCTGGCCATCATGGCCGCGACCCGGCAGAACAGCTGGTAGCGATGGGCGTTGTCCCACCAGTCCTGGCCTTCCTCGTTCTGATAGGGATTGCCCGGCCGGTCAAAAAGCGCGGGGCAGTCCACCAGCCAGAGGCTTACGGCGGTGCCGGGCAGCCGGGTGCGCCAGAGCGTTACATGGTACTGACCAATACTGAGTCGTGCCTTGCGCCGGCTGCCGGCGGTGCGTGCGGCCTCAAGAGCAGCCGGGTACCCGGGCAGAATTATCTGGATATCACAGTCCTGACGGCTCAGAGCCTCAGGCAGGCTGGCCGAGACATCCGCAAGGCCACCGGTCTTGATAACCGGATAGACTTCACTGGTAACGAAAAGAACCCGTTTCATGATTCCGGCCTGAGAACGACGGCTGCCAGCGGCGGCAGCGTGACTTCGAGAGAACAGGGGCGATCCATCCAGGGCACCTCACGGGCTTCCAGGCCGTATGGATTGCCGACATTGCTCCCTCCGTAGTATTCCGAGTCGGAGTTCAGCACCTCTACCCAACGCCCTCCGTACGGAACGCCGATTCGGTAGCCATAGCGGGGCACCGGGGTGAAGTTGATCACCACCACGGTGACCTCGTCCCCGGCACGGCGCAGGTAGCTGATGATCGACTGGGGTGAGTCGTGGCAGTCGATCCATTCGAAGCCATCGCCGTAGTAATCGCGGGCGTGCAGGGAAGCCTCCCGCCGATACAGGCCGTTGAGGTCCTGCACCAGTTTCTGCAGACCGCGGTGTTCCGGGTATTGCAGGAGGTACCAGTCCAGCTCGCGGGATTCGCTCCATTCCCGTCGCTGTCCGAATTCCCCGCCCATGAACAGCAGCTTGGAGCCGGGGTAAGTGAACTGGAAGCTGAACAGCAGGCGGAGATTGGCGCGCTGCTGCCAGTCGTCACCGGGCATCTTGTTGAGCAGGCTGGCCTTGCCGTGGACCACCTCATCGTGGGAGAGCGGCAGCATGAAGTTTTCGGAGAACGCATACAGCAAGCCGAACGTGAGCTTGTCGTGGTGATACTGGCGGTAGATGGGATCCTGCTGCAGGTATTCCAGGGAATCGTGCATCCAGCCCATGTTCCACTTCAGATTGAATCCCAGTCCACCGATTTCCGGCGGGCGCGTTACCCGCGGCCAGGAGGTGGATTCCTCGGCGATCACCAGTGTGCAGGGGAACCGGCTCTGACAGGTCTGATTCAGGCTTTTCAGGAAGTCGATGGCCTCAAGATTCTCATGACCGCCATGAATGTTGGGCAACCACTCGCCGGGATTGCGGGAGTAGTTGAGGTAAAGCATGGAGGCGACTGCATCCACCCGCAGGCCGTCGATATGGAAAGTGTCCAGCCAGTACAGGGCACTGCCGATGAGGAAGTTGCTAACTTCGTGGCGACCGTAGTTGTAGATCAGGGTGCCCCAGTCCTTGTGTTGTCCCCGGCGCGGGTCCTCATGCTCGTACAGCGCGGTGCCATCGAATTTGGCCAGAGCATGTTCATCTTCGGGAAAGTGGCCGGGCACCCAGTCCAGGATCACGCCAATGTCATTGCGGTGGCACTGGTCGATCAGGTAACGCAGATCGTCGGGCGTGCCGAAACGGCTGGTGGGGGCAAAGTAGCCGGTGGTCTGGTAGCCCCAGGATTCGTCCAGCGGGTGTTCTGTAACCGGCAGCAATTCGATATGGGTGAAGCCCTGTTCCCGGACATAGGGAATCAGCTGGTCCGCCAGTTCCCGGTAAGTCAGCCATCGCCCTGATCCATGGTGTTGCCAGGAAGCGGCATGCACCTCGTACACGGAGACCGGCGATTTCTGCCAGGCCCACTTGCTGCGCCGGGACAGCCAGTCGCCATCCCCCCAACTGTAACTGCCGCGTTGCACCACCACGGCCGCAGTGGAGGGGCGAAGTTCGAAAAACTGGCCGTACGGATCGGTCTTGAAGACTTGCTTGCCGGACCGGGTAGTGATGGCGAACTTGTACTGGCTACCGGCGCCGGCACCCGGAATGAACACGGACCAGACGCCGGAGGCCCCGTGAACGGTCATGGGGTGGTGCCCGGGAGTCCAGTCATTGAAGTCGCCAACAACGCTGACCGCAGTGGCATTGGGTGCCCAGACTGCGAACCGCACACCCTCGGTACCGTTCCGGGTTTGTATGTGGGCTCCCAGCACGTTGTAGATGTGCCAGTGGCGGCCTTCGCCAAAAAGGTATAAATCAAATTCGCTCAGGGTCGGGCTTTCCATAGACCACGCATCTTCCTTACCGGGTTCCCGGGTATTGAACGCCCGTATGCGCGTTCAAAAAATGACCTGTAACAATTCTACGTCATAATCCCGTGATATTGTTCTAATATTATTACGGCGGTAAGAAGACTGTCGATGTGCCGCAAAGGCTCACGGCAGTAAGCATCAAGCACGATGGCTTGCAGGGAAGGATTCATGCATACGGCTCAGCGTTTTGTCAGTCGCCTCACTCGCCAGACACTTGCTCTGGTACTCGCCGGGGGAAGGGGCTCCCGGCTTTACGATCTCACCAAATGGCGCGCCAAGCCCGCCGTTCCCTTCGGCGGAAAGTTCCGGATTATTGATTTTCCACTGTCCAACTGCATCAATTCGGGCATAGGGCAGGTCGGCGTAATCACCCAGTATAAATCCCATTCACTGATCCGCCACATCCAGCGCGGCTGGAGTTTCCTGCGCGGAGAGCTTGATGAGTTTGTCGAACTGTTGCCGGCACAACAGCGGATCGAAACCTCCTGGTACGAGGGTACCGCTGATGCGGTGCTGCAGAACCTCGACATCATTCGCAGCCACCATCCGGAATATGTCCTGATCCTCGCAGGCGACCACATCTACAAGATGGATTACGGCACCATGCTGGCCGCTCACGTCGAAAGCGAGGCGGACATTACCGTGGGCTGTATCGAGGTGCCGATCGAGGATGCCTCGGCCTTCGGGGTCATGGATGTGGATGAGGAGATGAGGATCCGTGAGTTCGAAGAGAAACCCGAGAAGCCCCGGCCCATGCCCGGCAGGCCGGGGAAGGCGCTGGCATCCATGGGAATTTACGTGTTCAGCACGCGGATCCTGTTCGAGGAACTGATCCGGGACCATCAGTTACAGGGCACGTCCTCCCATGATTTCGGGAAGGACATTATCCCGTCCGTGATTCGGCGGTTACGGGTCATGGCGTTTCCGTTCCGGGACCCGGTGCAGAACGGGCCGGCATACTGGCGTGACGTGGGCACCATTGATTCCCTGTGGCAGGCCAATCTGGAGCTGATCGGGGTGAGCCCGGAACTGAATCTGTACGATTCCAACTGGCCGATCTGGACCTACCAGGAGCAGCTGCCTCCGGCCAAGTTCGTTTTTGATGACGAAAACCGCCGGGGTACCGCTGTGGATTCGATGGTTGCCGGCGGCTGCATCGTTTCCGGAGCCATGGTAAAGCATTCGCTCCTGTTCTCTCAGGTAAGGGTGCACTCGTTCAGCGAGGTATCCGATTCGGTCATCTATCCGGATGTTGAAATCGGGCGGAACTGCAAGATCCAACGGGCCCTGATCGATCGAGGCTGCAAGATTCCGGAAGGCACCCATATCGGATTTGACGAGGAAGAAGATCGCAAACGATTTCACGTTTCCCCGAAAGGCGTTGTTCTGGTGACACCCGAGATGCTCGGACAGGACTATCCCCATGGCCTCTGATGCAAAGACGCCGGTGGTGCTGTGCTGGCACATGCACCAACCGGGCTACCAGGACCTGAAAACCGGCCAGTTCCTGTTTCCCTGGGTGTATCTGCATGCCATCAAGGATTACAGCGACATGGCCGCGCACCTGGAGGCGCATCCAAAGGCCCGGGCCGTGGTGAACTTTGCGCCGGTGCTGCTGGAGCAGATCGAAACCTACCTGGTCCAGATCGAGCGGTGGCGGCACGGGGCCGGGGCCATCGGCGATCCGCTCCTGGCGGCGCTGGTTGCCGAAACCCTGCCTGAAACCGGCAGCCCGGCCTTCCAGGACCTCATGAACAAGGCGCTGAGGGCCAACCCTGATCGGATTATCAAGCGTTTTCCCGCCTATGCCCGTCTTGCCGACCTGGCCGAGTTCTACCGCTCCAAACCGGACATCCAGCGTTATATCTCGTCCACCTTCCTGACCGATCTGCTGGTCTGGTATCACCTGGGCTGGATGGGAGAGATAGTTCGCCAGCGTAACGCCTGTATCCAGAGTCTCCAGGAAAAAGGGACCGGGTTCACCCTGGATGACCGGATTGCGCTACTGGATGTGATATTCGAGGTGATGGCCGGTATCGGCCCGCGTTACCGGCATCTGGCGAAGACCGGGCAGGTGGAGCTCTCCGTCAGCCCCTATACCCATCCGATCCTGCCTCTGCTGCTGGATCTCGAATCGGCCCGGGAGGCGATGCCGGATATCGCCTTGCCCTCACATTCCCGTTATCCCGGCGGAGACTTGCGGGCAAGCTGGCAGTTGCAGCAGGCTCGGGAAACATTCAAACGGTTTTTCGAAATCGATGCCAAGGGCTGCTGGGCATCCGAGGGCGGTCTCAGCCAGGCAACCCTGGCACAGCTTGGGAAACACGGGTTCCAGTGGACGGCGAGTGGTGATTCCGTCATTCACAACAGCATGAACCTGGCCCGGGAAAATGGGCAGCTACCCGAGCAGGCCGGTATTCATCAGCCCTTCCGCTTTGGCGACAACGAGGTAACGGTATTTTTCCGGGACGATGGCCTGTCCGATCTGATCGGATTCAACTACGCGGACTGGCACGCCGAGGATGCAGTGGGGGACCTCGTTCACCACATGGAAAATATCGCCGGGCATGCCAAGGGAAAACCACGGCCGGTCATTTCCGTCATCCTGGATGGTGAGAATGCCTGGGAATACTACCCGGAAAACGGCATCCATTTCCTCGACCGGCTTTATACGGTGCTTGAGGATCACCCGCGGCTGAGGCTGGCGACCTACAGTGAGCTGCTCGAACAACCGGTCACCGAACCGGTGCAGCTTCCACACCTGGTTGCCGGGAGCTGGATCTACGGCACCTTTTCCACCTGGATCGGGGATCCAGACAAGAACCGTGCCTGGGACCTGCTTTGCGAGGCAAAAACCCATTACGACCGGGTCATGGATAACGGCAGCCTGAACTCCGAAGAAAAGCACGCGGCGCAACGACAACTCGCATTGTGTGAAGGCTCTGACTGGTTCTGGTGGTTCGGAGATTATAACCCGGCGCAGATCGTCCAGGATTTCGAGCGTCTGTACCGGCGGCACCTGGTCAATCTGTATGAAAGGATTGGTTATCCGGCGCCACCGTCGGTGTTCCAGCAACTGAGCCAGGGTGGCGGGGAACCGGCGCGCGGCGGCGCCATGCGGCCCGGCCATGACAAAGATGCTGAGGCGCCATGAGTACGGAGGAGATATCGCAACGTCTTTTCGAGGCACGTCGCGCCGGGGTTTTGCTGCATCCGACAGCACTCGAGGGGCAGTATGGCATCCTTGGTGCCAATGCCCGACGCTTCGTGGATTTCATGGTGAAAAGTGGTCTGAGCGTCTGGCAGACCTTGCCGGTGGGCCCGACGCACAGTGATCTGTCACCCTACCAGTCGCTTTCCGCCCACGCCGGTAATCCGGATTTTATCGATCTCTCTGAGCTGGTCACGCTTGGTCTGTTACGGCGGGAGGAGCTAGACCCTTCCGCCGACAGGAGCAAGCGAGAACTGGTGAAACTGGCCGCCAGGCGTTTTTTCGACGGGGAAGGGCAGCTGGGCCACCAGGATTTCGAAGATTTCTGTAATAAACAGGATGACTGGCTCGAAGACTTTGCGATCTTTTGCGGCATCCGGGAGACGCTGCCGGGTATAAGCTGGCCCGAATGGCCGGCACCATTGCGTGATCGGCATCCCGAAGCGCTTGCGCAGTTTGTCCGGGAAAATGCGGAATCGGTGCAGACCATCCGGTTCGAGCAGTTCCTGTTCCACCACCAGTGGCACTCGCTGAGGGACTATGCTGCCGAGCGCGGCGTTCTGCTGTTTGGTGATATTCCGATCTTCGTGGCCCACGACAGCGCCGATGTCTGGGCGAATCGTCACCTGTTCAAGCTGGATGGCGAGGGGAACCCCACCGTAGTCGCCGGTGTGCCACCGGATTACTTCTCGCCTGACGGCCAGCACTGGGGCAATCCGCTCTATGACTGGGATGCCATGGACGAAGACGGGTACCAGTGGTGGCTGCAACGGCTGGAAAGCCAGCGCCAACTGTTCGACCTGATCCGGATTGACCATTTCCGGGGCCTGGAATCGTTCTGGGAGATTCCTGCAACAACCCCTGAACCACGGTTCGGCTACTGGGTTGCCGGCCCTGGCCGCAGGTTCCTTGAGGCCTGCTTTGAGCGATTCCCCGGATTGCCGCTGGTTGCGGAAAACCTGGGCATCATCAGTGACGAGGTCGAGCAGTTGCGTCGGGAGTTCAGGCTGCCCGGAATGACCGTCATCCAGTTCGGGTTTGATGGCAGCCCGGATAATCCGCACCTGCTGCATCGGCACGAACCGGGTGACCTCGTGTATACCGGCACCCACGATAACGATACCAGCCTTGGCTGGTACCTGAGCCTGGATGACCACACTCGGGATTACGTGAACCGGTATCTGGGTACCGATGGTACGGGAATGCCCTGGCCAATCGTGGATGCAGCGTTCCGCTCGGTGTGCTGGTTGGCCATGGTTCCGATGCAAGATTTTCTGCAGCTCGGCTCGGAGGCGCGGTTCAACACGCCGGGCACAATAGAGGGTAACTGGGTCTGGCAACTGGAACTGTCACAGTGCACGGACGAGCTTGCGGAAAAAATCCGGGAAGAGATCTCGAGGCATGAACGAATTCGGTTCTGATTGGTCATATGTTGACCAGTGTCAACATGCTGTCATCTTCGCTGGTGTATAAAAAACAGGCAATTCTTGATAGACGTCAAACCTGTTCAGGGAGGACCAAATGGAACACAGGCTTAGTAAACGCGTCCCGGGTAAACTTTCACTCCTGGTCTATAAACGTGGAATGCCGGTCGCCACCGGTCAGGTCCGCAATGCCTCACGCAGAGGCGTATTTGTCTCCACCGACTATGATGATGTAAATCTGAACCAGACCCTCGAACTGGAACTCTGCTACCCGGAGAAAACCGAAAAACCCCTTCGCAGGCTCAAGGCCCACGTCGTCCGGAAATCCGCCAAAGGGCTGGGCCTGGATTTTGACGGCGCTGACAATGATGCTCTGGGTATCTCCAAACTTCTCAACTGGCTGGCAAGCCACCACGCAACTTTCAACTACGATTCGTCCCCGAAATATCGGGTCTACTGATTGATTCTTCTGGAGTTGTTATGGATAGACTGAAAGGCAAGGTCGCCGTGATCACCGGCGGCTCACACGGTATTGGCGCTGCGGCGGTTACCAGGATGGTAGAGGAGGGCGCCGCGGTGGCGATCCTGGATTGCCTGGACGATGAAGGAAATGCCCTGGTGAAGAAGCTCTCCGGGGAAGGCCACCAGGTTGCCTACTGGCATTGCGATGTGGGTGACGAGGAGAATGTGAAGACTGCCATCAACGAGGCTGCGGACAAATTCGGCCACATTGATGTACTGGTGAACAACGCAGGCATCTCCGGCCCGAACAAGCCGACCCACGAATTGACCGAGGAGGAGTGGGACCTGGTCCAGAGGGTTAACGTTAAAGGCGTATTCTTCTGTACCAAGCACGTTATCCCCCACATGAAAAAGGCCGGGCGCGGCAGCATTATCAATATGTCTTCCATTTACGGCTTGGTCAGTGCGCCGGATATACCTCCTTACCATGCTTCGAAAGGTGCGGTACGGCTGATGACCAAGACCGATGCCATGCTCTACGCACCGGACAACATCCGGGCGAACTCCATCCACCCGGGCTTTATATGGACCCCGATGGTGGAAGGCCACCTGAAAACTACGGGGGACGACCTTGATGCCGCCAAGCAGGCAACAGCGGGGCTCCATCCGCTGGGACACATGGGTGAACCGGACGATATTGCCTGGGGTGTCGTGTTCCTCGCTTCCGAGGAATCCAAGTTCATGACCGGCAGTGAGCTGGTGATAGACGGCGGCTATACAGCGCACTGATTAATTGGCAAACAGCGACAAAGGGATTTGAACACCAATGACGTTAGCGGCCTACCGGCCAAGGCAGTTGCCTGAGGCCCTTAATGGTTTGTTCTCCCTTGCCCTGGACCTTAGATGGAGTTGGCATCACGGCAGTGACGTGCTGTGGCGTACTCTGGACCAGGAAACCTGGGACAGTACCCGGAATGCCTGGCTGGTGCTCAACAGTGCCTCGGGAGAGCGCCTGGACGAGCTCAGCCGGGATCCGGAATTTCTGGCCCGATACCGGGAACAGATGGATGCCCACGAGCTGTTCGTTCGCGCCAGAACCTGGTATTCCGAGCACTGCCGGGACGAACTGGACCGTGGCATCGCCTTCTTCTGCATGGAATACGGTCTGAGCGAGTCACTTCCGCTCTATAGTGGTGGTCTCGGCGTACTCGCCGGGGATTACCTGAAGGCAGCCAGTGACCTTGGCGTTCCTGTCACTGCTGTTGGCCTGCTTTACCAGCAGGGCTACTTCCGGCAGGCCATCAGTACCGATGGCGAACAGCTTGAATTCTATCCCTACAACGACCCCACCATGTTGCCGGTTTCACCACTACGGGATGAGGATGATCAGTGGCTGCGGGTGATTGTACCTTTGCCGGGTCGGGATGTGCGTCTCCGGGCCTGGGTCGGGCAGGTAGGGCATTGTGAGCTATTGCTCCTCGATAGCAACGACCCCCGCAACGAACCCGGAGATCGCGGTATCACCAGTGAGTTGTACAGTGGTGATCCGGAAAAAAGGCTGCAGCAGGAGATGGTCCTCGGCATTGGCGGCTGGCGTTTGCTCCGGGCCCTGGGACGGGACCCAGTTGCCTGCCATATTAACGAGGGCCACTGTGCGCTGGCCCTCCTCGAACGTGCTTTCGGGTGGGCCCATGACAACGAGCGGGACTTTGATACCGCCCGCATGGCAACCAGGGCAACCAACCTGTTCACCACCCATACCTCTGTGGCCGCCGGCTTCGACCGTTTTCCGAGACGGCTGGTGCAACTCTACCTGGACCCCTGGTTGGCCGGGCAGGATCTGACCGTGGACCAGTTGATGGACCTGGGGACCCACAACTCGGATCAGGACACCACCGGCGATCCGTTACTGAACATGGCTTGGCTTGCACTGAACATGAGCGGGCGCGTCAACGGCGTCAGCAGGATTCACAGAAAGGTCTCCCAGACGATTCTTCAGGACTTCTTCCCCCGCTGGCCTTCCGAAGACATTCCCGTGGAATATGTTACCAACGGTATTCACACGCCAAGTTGGGATTCCCCGGAGTCTGACGAACTGTGGACCCGCGCCTGCGGCAAGGATCGCTGGCGTCGACCGATGCAAGCCACTTGCCCGATGAGCGAGATATCCGATCAGGATTTGTGGAACATGCGCCTTTCCCAGCGGAAACGCCTGATCCACTACCTGCGTCGGCGCCTGGCGAGCCAGCACTGTGAACATAATCCGGGCAACGACCCCGCGGCGGCCTGCGGCCTGCTCCTCGACAACGAAACCCTGACCCTGGGCTTCGCCAGGCGCTTTACGGACTACAAGCGGCCAAATCTGTTGCTGAGTGACCCTGACCGTCTCCTGGCGCTGCTCAATCACCGGGACAAACCGGTACAAATCGTGCTGGCCGGCAAGGCTCACCCTTATGACAAGTCGGGCAAGGAGCTGATCCGGCGCTGGAAACAGTTTTCGAGAATGCCGGAAGCCGAGGGCAAGGTGGTGTTCATCGAGGATTACGATCTGGGCGTCGCGAATCAGCTGGTCCAGGGCGTGGATGTCTGTCTCAATACCCCGCGCCATCCGTGGGAGGCTTGCGGCACCAGCGGCATGAAAGTCCTGGTCAATGGTGGGCTGAACCTGTCCCAGTTTGACGGTTGGTGGGCGGAAGCCTGGAACCCGGATGTGGGCTGGGCAATCAGACCCGGTGCGACCTTCGAGGAACTCAGCCATACCAATGATCACGACGAATCCGATGCCCGGGAACTGTTCGATCTTCTGGAACAGCAGGTGGTTCCTGCGTTCTACCGGGTTGACCAGGAGGGTCGGCCACGGGACTGGATCACCATGATCCGGGCCAGCATGGACCAGTTGACGGCGCACTATTCCGCCAATCGGATGGTTCGGGAATACGTGGAGGATTTCTACCGACCGATGGTGGCGCTGGGCAGGCAGAGGGATCCGGATACCGCACACGCCCTGGTCCAGGAATCCCGCGAGATCAATGCTCACTGGTCCCGGCTCCGGTTTACCTCGATCGAGGTTGAAGAACAGGACCAGCAACAGACCTTCACGGTGGATGTCTATCTGGATGGAGTGCCGGCAGAACACATCGGGGTTGAGCTGATTGCGGAAGCCTCCGAATACGGACCAAGGCAGGTTCATCCCATGGAGCGCAAACAGGCCATGGAGGGTTCGGCCCGGGGCTGGATCTATCAGTGCACGGTTCCTGCCCGTCCGGAAGGCCACTACACGCCCAGAATCCGGGTGAGGGATGATCGCCTGAACCTGCCCCTGGAAAACGCCTCGGTGCTCTGGCTCCGTTAATCCGGTAGGGATCAGCCCCGCCAGAACGCCGGCGAGAGGACAATAATCACGCTGAGGATTTCGAGCCGGCCCATCAGCATCCCGACAGACAGGACCCACTTGGCTGCATCCGGCAGCGGGCCGAAATTGCCCGCGGGCCCGATGATCTCGCCCAGGCCCGGGCCGACATTGGTCAGGGAGGTGAGCGCGCCGGACAACGCCGTTACAAAATCGAGCTGCATCGCCGCCAGGGCGACGGTGATCAGAAGTAGACACAACAGGAATATGAAGGTGTAGGCGATCATCGAGGAGATGATCTCGTCACTGACCGAGCGGCCATTGTAGTTCCTGGTCAGCACCGCGCGGGGGTGCAGCAGGCGCATCAACTGTTCCCGAAGGATGATCAGGGACAACTGGAACCGGAATATCTTCATACCGCCGGCGGTCGAGCCGGAGCAGCCGCCCACAAACATCAGGAAGAAGAACAGCACGAACGCCAGCGGCCCCCAGGCACTGTAATCCTCGGAGGCGTAGCCGGTCGTGGTGACGACGGACGTAACGTTGAACAGGGTGGCGGCGTAATTGTGAATCGGATCGAACGGAACCGGCGAAACCCACCAGCGATAAAGTGTCAGCAAGGCTGGAACGATCAGCAGGATGGCCAGGAACATGCGCACCTGTTGGTCCCGGAACAACACCCCGTGCTGACCGTGCATTTCCCGTACGAACAGGAAAAAGGGCAGACTGCCGATAATCATGAAGAGCGTGGCTTCCATGAGGATCAGGTCATTGAACTTGCCCATGGAAAGATCAGAGGTTGAGAATCCCCCGGTTGCGATACTGGTCAACCCGTGGTTGAAGGCATCAAACAGGGTCATGCCGGAGGCCCAGTAGGTCAGGACCGCGATCACCGAAAAGGTAACGTAGACGACCAGCAGCCCCCGGCTCAGGGTTTTCATTCTCGGCAGGGCTTTGTCCGTCCACTCGGAGGATTCAGTGGCAAAGAGGCGCATCCCGCCCACCCGCAGGAACGGCAATACGGCAACGAACATGCCGATAATCCCGATACCGCCTATCCATTGCAGGATCGAACGCCAGAGCAGCAGATCCCGATCCATGTCGTCCAGCCCGCTTAAAACCGTTGCACCGGTCGTCGTTATGCCGGAGGTGCCTTCAAAAAAGGCATCGGCCGCTGAAATCTGCAGGTCGCTCAGGTAAAAGGGCAGGGACGAAAAGAGGGCGATGATAAACCAGCTGGAGACGGTGAGCACAAACATGAAGCGGGGCTTCAGATCCCGAGGCTGCTTATAGGTGGTGACAATACCGAGCACGCCGAGACCGCAGACAATCGCTGCCGATTCCGCAAACGCCATGGCATTGGGCGCTTCGGACCCGGCAAGAAAAATCACCGGTAACGTCATGAATATGCTGAGAAGCACAAACATAACGCTGACAATAAAGATGACAGGGCTTAGGTTTCTCAAAAGGATGCTCTAGCCAGCTGAACCGGAAGTCCGCGCCAGAATACCTGCAGGCCCCGTCTTCCGCAAGGCAGTCAAGGCCTTAGCATGCGATGAAGCCGAAATTAAATCGGCGTAAATAACAGGTAAATTCGGATCTTTACTATGGCAAACAGCGTGGGGTTGGTGCATTTTCAGTGATGAACACCGAAGAATCGGTTAAGGAGAACAAGCTATGACTCGTACAAAATCACTTGCACTGGCGCTGGCAACCCTTTCTGGCGGACTCCTGGCAACGGGCGCGGCCCAGGCTCAGGACATGTACAAATCCGGTGTTGGCGGGCTGTATGCCGGCTTGAATTATACCTTCATGAGCGCCGAGCTGGGGCCTTACGATGCTGATGTGGGCACCCTTTCCGGCAAGGTCGGGGTTATGGCAACCCCCTTCCTCGGCATCGAGGCCCGTGCCGGCTTTGGCGTTGACGACGACACGATCAACGGCGTAGATGTCTCCGTAGACAACTTCTATGGAGGCTACGCCACGTTCAACCTGGCCAATGAATCCCCGGTAACGCCGTATGCGGTCCTGGGTTTCACCCGGGTTGAGGCTGAAGTTGGTTCAGTAGAAGACGATGACTCCGATGTTTCCTACGGTATCGGCGCCAACATGGAGTTCGCCCCGAACCTGTCCGGTAACCTGGAATACATGCGTTACTATGACGACGACAATGTTGAGCTCGATGGCCTCGGCGTAGGCATCCAGCTTAATTTCTGATCGTTTCTCTGAGTTAGCGAATCGGGAGTTGATTTGAACCATCTTGCCCACGTATTCCTCGCACCGGATTCCCCGGAAGCCCGCGTGGGCAGCATTCTCGGTGACTTCACCCGGGGCGTCGAACTATCGGCGTTACCAGGCGAAGTTCACCGGGGAGTGCGGCACCATTTCTCGGTGGATACCTTTACCGATCGCCATCCCCAGGTTCTCGCTTCCAAACGGCTTTTCTCGTCACAGCGCAGACGGTTTGCCGGTGTCGCGCTGGACATACTCTACGACCATTTCCTGCTGAAACACTGGTACAGGTTCAGTGATCATGATTGCGACCGGTTTATCGAGCGCACCTACCGGGAGCTGAATGAAAATCGCCATCTGATGCCGCCACAAATGGCGCGCGTAACAGCGAGGATGGTGGACTACGACTGGTTCGGAGCCTATCAGGACCTTGAGAATATAGGACAGGCGCTGGACCGGGTCGCCTCCCGCATCCGGTTTGCCAACCGGTTTGAGGGGATGATTGAGGAAATCCACGATCACCGACCGGAGCTTGAAGAGCGGTTTCTTGAATTTTTCCCAGATCTTCAATCTATTGCGAAGGGATTTTAATGCGGTTTCTGACTACTGTTCTGCTGATGTTATCGCTGGCAGCTACGTCTGCCATGGCTGAGGAAAAAACAGGTAACGGCGACCGGGTTCCCGAAACCCTGGGGTTCGTCGAGTGGGTGGTCATGAAAGATACTCGCCTGAGACTCAAGGCCCGGCTCGACACCGGGGCGAAAACATCGTCTCTTCATGCGGTGAATGTCGAGGAATTCACCCGTAACGAGGAACGGTGGGTGAGCTTTGAAATTCCCTTGGGAGATCATGAGGATCAGCCAGCTGAGGGCGAGTTCAAGCATGACGATGTGGTGATCGTGCTGGAACGCCCGGTGCGCAGGACGGTACTCATCAAACGCAAGGGCGCACCATCCCAACGCCGCTATGTGGTCGATCTGGAGTTCTGCATCGCAGGAACAATGCACACTACCCAGTTCTCGCTGACCGATCGCGGTAAGTTCTCCTATCCCGTACTCCTTGGCCGCCGCTTCATGCGCGACGACAACATTCTGGTGGACTCATCCGACGGCTTCATCGCCAGTAAGGAGTGCGAGTACAGCACCCTGGAAGAGGTAGCCGCCGAGGAAGAGGCGAGAGTGGCTCGCTGATTCCAGGGCCTAGCTGCCGCCAAGTGCCGCTTTCTCCATTTCAAGGTAAACACGATAGGCGTTGGCCTTGTTGGATGCGTCAAAGGCCGGCAGGCCCTCGTAGCGGGACCAGTCGGTTGCTGCATAGGCTTCCTCGAACTGAACCCAGTTTTCAACTGCCGCGCCCATCTGCTCCCGCACATACGCCAGATAGTCGTAGGTGAAGTTGAGGGCTTCCATGGCATTCTCAGAAGCCTTGCCATGGCCTGGTATCAGGATTTTGGGATTCATCTCCCGAACCTTATCGATGGCTTCCATCCAGTTTCTGGTATCGACTTCGGAACTGGCGAGGTAGGGCACCCGCCCGTTCTGGATGATATCTCCGGAAAACAGTACACCGGCAGGCTGCACCATCATCAGGCTGTCATCGGTCGAGTGGGCGGGGCCGGCGTGTACGATGCTGAAGCTGTAGCTACCCGATTCCACCGACGTTTCGTCCTCGAAGGTTACATCCGGAGCGACAACTCTGGTGTTGTCATCAACCCAGGGTGAAAGTGCCTGTTTGCGTTGCTCAAGACGTTGCCCGGCATCGGGGCTATTGATATAGACACTGGACGTTTCCTGGGCAATAACCTGGGCATCGGTCAGATCCTTGAAAGCCTGGAGCCCATAAACGTGGTCTGCATGATAGTGACTGATCACCACGTGGGAGATAGGTAATTCCGTTTGTTCACGTATTTTATCGATCATCGCGGCGCCAAGGCTTGGTGTCCCCAGGGCGTCAAACACCACCACGCCGTCCTCGGTGATGACAAACCCAGCATTGGCGGTAAAGCCCTCATTCTGCTTCCCGGGAACCCCGGACTGGCCGGCAAAATAATAAACGTTGTCCACGCTGACCGGTTCGGCTTCGAACGGAATCGAGAGCGGGGCATAGCCGGAAGCAGATTCGGCGGCCATTGATCCGGACGCAATCATCATTGCGCTTACTAATCCCGCATTTTTGATAACTATTTCAAATTTTCTCGTCCTCATTTCGACACTCCTTTTATTGTTTTTGCCTGCCACGTAAGTGCCTGTATTCGCATTGATTCACGTCAATTCGATGGCAACTCAAGTAGCGTTTTTACGACGAACGTCCAATGAACCCGGATTCAAAAATCACTTGTAACGTCAAAAATACGGGTTTATAACTAAATTATATCCTTATAACAGAAACAACAAGACCGCCCCTCAGTCCCGCACTGATAGTCGGCCGACTGCCACCGAGAAGGCATCGAAGGAGGAGAAAAACAATATGCTCGGCAAACTCCGCCGACTCAACCAGGATGCGTCCAAAATAGCCCTGGAAGAGTCAGAACGCTTACCCTCAGAAGAACGCAGACGTTTTCTCAGAAGCGGACTGTTCACCGCAGGCGGTGCCATGGTTGGAGGTGCTCTGGCGGGCATCGCCCCGAAGGCACTGGCTTCGACACAGTTTCCGCCCGAGATTCCGCCGTGGACCCGCACCCTCGGGCCAGGTGTGGTCACCGATCCCTACGGTGTACCATCCCCGTTCGAGAAAGATGTCATACGCCGGAACGTACCCTGGCTAACGGCAGACAAAGTTTCTTCCATCAGCTTTACCCCGCTGCAACACCTCAAAGGCATCATCACTCCAAATGGTCTTTTCTTCGAACGGCACCACGCCGGTCGGCCTGAAATCGATCCCCAGCAACACCGCCTGATGATTCATGGTCTTGTTGACCGGCCGATCATCCTCTCCATGGAAGATCTGCAGCGATTCCCCAGTGTTTCCCAGATTAACTTCATCGAGTGCCCCGCCAATGGCGGCATGGAATGGCGTGGCGCCCAGCTCAATTCCCTCCAGTTCCTGCACGGCATGGTGAGCTGCGCGGAGTGGACCGGTGTCCGGCTCTCCACGCTGCTCCAGGAGGTTGGAATCAAGCCGGAAGGCAAATGGCTGCTCGCCGAAGGCGCTGATGGTGCCGCCATGACCCGGAGTATTCCTCTGGAGAAGGCTCTTGACGACGTTATTGTCGCCTATGCCCAGAACGGTGAGGCATTGCGACGGGAGCAGGGCTACCCCATCCGCCTGGTAGTGCCGGGCTGGGAAGGTAACACCCATGTGAAATGGCTGCGCCGACTGGAAGTGGGGGACAAACCCTGGATGCAGCGGGAGGAAACGTCCAAGTACACGGACCTGATGCCCGACGGCACCGCCCATGGCTTCACCTGGGTCATGGAAGCCAAATCGGTCATCACCTCGCCATGCCCTGAAATGCCATTGAAGAGCAAGGGGGTTTGTCAGATCGAAGGTCTCGCCTGGAGCGGCCGCGGCAAGGTGAAAGCTGTCGACGTTTCGGTTGACGGCGGCCAGAACTGGCAACAGGCGCAATTGCGTGAGCCGGTGATGTCCAAATCCCTGACCCGGTTCTCCCTGGAGTGGAAGTGGGATGGCAATCCCGCACTGCTGCAATCCCGGGTCATTGATGAGACCGGATATGTGCAACCGACGCTGGCCCAGCTAAAGCAGGCCCGCGGCACCAATTCGATCTATCACAAGAACGCGATCCAGACCTGGAAAGTCAACGGAGACGGGAGTGTGGTCAATGTTCAGCTTTCATAAAACACCACGCCTGCTCGCCAGTACCTGTTGTGGTGTGATCCTTGCCTCAGTGCCCATCCTCGGTGCGGCCGAGCAGACCGGATATTACGGCTATGGCGAACCTGCAACCGATGAACAGATTGCAGCCTGGGATATCGATGTGCGTCCAGACGGCATGGGGCTGCCTGAGGGCAGTGGCAGTGTCGATGAAGGCATGGCTGTTTTCGAGACCCATTGTGCCTCATGCCATGGCGCCTTTGGTGAGGGTATGGGCCGGTATCCCAAGCTTGCAGGCGGGGATGGCAGCCTCACCGAGGACCGTCCGGAGAAAACCGTGGGCAGTTACTGGCCTTACGCCTCCACGCTCTGGGACTACATCCACCGGGCCATGCCGTTCTTCGCGCCGCAATCCCTGACGGATGACCAGGTTTATGCCGTAACGGCCTATGTATTGAACCTCAACTACATAGTGGAAGCCGACTTCGTGGCTAACAAGGAAACACTCCCGCAGGTGGAGATGCCCAATCACGATGGCTTCATCTGGGAAGACCCGCGACCGGTGGTGAACAACGAGCGTTGCATGGAGAACTGCAAAGAGGAGGTCACTGTGTCCGAATCCGCTGCGGGCAAGAACCTGACACCAAGCACAACCGGGCCCCTCGACGAGGGGATTACAGAATAAGAAGGCTGAACCGGAGCAACAGCTCCAAAGAGTGCCGAGGAGGAATGCGTGATGCGAAAAGGGTTAATTTCCGTGTGCTTGACCACACTCGCACTGAGCGCCACAGCGCCGGTGTTCGCCGAACCGACCCAGGCTGATATCGATCGGGGCAAAGAACTCGCATACAGCCGGAAGGACGGCAACTGCCTGGCCTGCCACAAGATGGATGACGGCAAACTTACCGGGAACATCGGCCCTGAACTTGCCGACATGAAAGCCCGTTTTCCCGACCGGGAAATGCTGTTCAAACGCATCTGGGACGAGACCCAGTTCAACCCGATGACGGTCATGCCGCCATTCGGACGACACATGATCCTGAGCGAACAAGAAATCAACCGGATCATCGATTACCTGTACACGCTTTAAATGCGGAGGAGGAGTTACCGTGACTGACCAAAGGCGAAGAGGCTTTTTGAAGGGAATGCTGGGTGTCGGCGTTGCCGGCTTTGCACTGGGTTCCGGCATTGTGCCACTGCGAGTCGAGGCTGCGACTGCACCTGATGCATCTGAATGGCCGGAGAAGGCGTTCAAGACCCCCGGGGTGGATGAGACCATTGCCGAACTCTACGGAATGGAGGCCACTGAATCCGACCAGATCACCATGGATCTGCCAACGATCGCGCAGAACGGTGCAGTGGTACCGGTGAGCGTCGAAACCACACTTCCGAACGTGACTGGCATCGCGTTGCTGGTAGCCAAGAACCCGAATGCCCTGGCGGCCTATTTCGACGTTCCCGAAGGCACCCTGCCGTTTGTGTCCAACCGCCTGAAGATGGCAGAGACGACAGATGTGGTAGCGGTCGTTATTTCTGACGGCAAAGCCTACAAGGCCACCCAGAACGTGAAAGTCACCGTTGGCGGCTGCGGCGGCTAACAGTAAAAGGACAGGAGAACAATAATGGCGTCCAGTATCAGAGTACGTGCAGTAGAAAATAATGGTGTGACATCGCTGAAAGCCTTGGTCCGACACCCCATGGACTCAGGGTTTGTAAAGGATTCGGCAGGCAATGTCATTCCTGCCCACTTCATCAAGGTTCTGACCATTTCCCACAACGGCAAGAACGTGTTTGTTGCCAACTGGGGCCCGGCGGTATCCAAGGATCCATTCCTCGAGTGTCGATTCAAGGGAGCCAAGAAGGGTGACGAGCTCACCATCAGCTGGATCGATAACGAGGGCGCAAGCGATTCAACCACCGCAACGATCGCCTGAAGATGGTCGGCGGACAGGAACCTCCTGAGCCGCCGAAAAGGAGGATTGGACATGCTTAAAGCGAAAGTCATTCTGGTCGCTCTCGGGGCGGCGCTCGCGGTGCCCCAGGCACTGGCGGGAGCGACACCTGAAGAAGACCGGAAAGAAACGGTTGAATACTTCAAGCAGATGTTCCCGGATGTGCCATTCGAGGAATTCGTGAACGGCCAGTACGCGCTGAACGACGACCGCCGCAAACAGTGGGAATCCATGCAGGATTTCCCACCCTACGAATTTGCGGTAGCCGAAGGGCAGGAGATGTTCGAAACGCCGTTCGCCAATGGCAAGACCTACGCCAGCTGTTTCGAAAACGGTGGCATCGGTATTCGCCAGAACTATCCCTACTTCGACACAGAAAAGAACGAGGTGATCACGCTTGAACTCGCCATAAACCGGTGTCGAGAGGCCAATGGTGAGGAGCCCCTGAAATGGAAGAAAGGGGCCATCGCGTCGATTTCCGCTTACATGGCATCCACCTCCCAGGGCAAGCCCATCAACATCAAGGTACCGGATGATCCCGATGCGTTGGCTGCCTACCAGGATGGCAAGGAGTTCTATTACAGCCGGCGGGGGCAACTGAATTTCTCCTGCGCAAGCTGTCATGTGCAGAATCCAGGCAAGTGGATTCGGGCGGATTTCCTGTCACCAACCGTCGGGCAACCGGCGAACTTCCCGGTACACCGGGCCAAGTGGGGTGAGCTGGGTACGCTGCACCGGCGTTTCGCAGGATGCAACAACAACGTTCGTGCGGATCCGTTGCCGGCACAAAGTGAGGAATACCGCAATCTCGAGTATTTCCTGACCTACATGAGTAATGGCCTGCCAGTCGTCGGACCGGCAACACGGCCATAGTCAGGAACGCAGAGGGAGAAACGCAATGAAAAAACCTTTACTCGCAATCGGTATCTCGCTTGCTCTGTCTGTTCCGCTGGCCGCCCAGGCGGGTCCGAAAGAGGACTTTCAGGAGGTTTACTCGAAGGCCCAAAGCACCCATCAGGATGCCGGAACCTTTCAGTGGACCATCACCGGCGACCGTCTGAAAGCCGCGAAATCCGCGGCTGACAATGGCGATTATGAAAAGGCCATTGCCATGGCCGATGAGGCTCTGAAGCTTGCCGAGGAGTCCGTCGCCCAGCGTAAACAGCAAAAGGAGGCGTGGCGCCATGTCGCCATAGGTAACTGACGCCGTGAGCCGAACCTGACCGGCTTCCCGTTCAGTGACCCGGGGAGCCGGTCCCTCCAATAACTACAAAGAATGAAAGGAGAGTGCAGTGACAATTTCCCGCAGAGACTTCCTGATGGCAATGCAAGCGGCAGCCGTAGCCGGGCTTGCGCCGAAACTTGCTTTGGCAAAAGGCGGCGAGGGACTGTACAACGCACCGAAGTTCGGCAATGTCCGACTGCTTCATCTCACCGATATCCACGCCCAGCTGTCACCGGTTCATTTCCGCGAACCCAACGTGAACCTGGGGATTGGGGCCAACAAAGGCAAAGTGCCGCATCTGGTGGGACAACACTTCCTGGATCATTTCGGCGTTCCTCTGGATAGCCGTCGATCCCATGCCTTTACCTATCTCAATTACACTGAAGCCGCGCAGGAATACGGCAAGCTGGGCGGCTTTGCGCACCTGAAAACCCTGATTGACCAGCTCCGGGAGCAGGCCGGTGCCGGCAACTCCCTGTTGCTTGACGGCGGTGACCTCTGGCAGGGCTCCGGTACAGCCTACTGGACCAACGGCGAGGATATGGTCGAAGCCAGTAACCGTCTTGGCATCGATATCCTGACCGCGCATTGGGAATTCACCTATCCGGAAGAGCAGATCCGCAAGAATCTCAGTGCCTTCAAGGGCGAATTTGTGGCCCAGAATGTTTTCCTCTCCGATGAAGCCATGTTCATGGGCGCAGAGGCCTATGACGAGGCTAGCGGCCGGGTCTTCAAGCCATACACCATCCGCGAGCTCGGTGGTAAACGTGTTGCCATCATCGGCCAGGCCTTTCCCTATACACCGATTGCGAACCCGTCCTATTTCATTCCTGACTGGCGCATGGGCATTCGTGAGAACGAGATGCAGGCGCTGGTTAACGAAATCCGTGAGAACGAGAAGGTCAATGCGGTCGTGGTGCTCTCCCACAACGGCATGGACGTTGACCTGAAGATGGCCAGCCGCGTTACCGGCATCGATGCCATTCTGGGCGGCCATACCCACGATGCCGTGCCGCAGCCGACAGAAGTCAGCAATCCGGGCGGCAAAACGCTGGTCAGCAACGCCGGCACCAATGGCAAATACGTTGCCGTGCTGGACCTGGATATCGGCAATAACGGAGTTCGGGGCTATGAATACAAACTGCTGCCGGTTTTCTCCGATCTGATCAAGCCGGATCCCGACATGGTCAACTTTATCCAGGAAGTCCGGGCGCCATACATGGACAAGCTCGGTGAGAAGCTGGCCATCGCGGACGAGCTGCTGTACCGGCGGGGCAATTTTAACGGCACCATGGACCAGGTGATCTGTGATGCCCAACGCAAGGTGCTCGATGCCCAGATTGCCCTCTCGCCCGGTTTCCGTTGGGGGACCACGGTGCTACCGGGTGATCACATCACCATGGATGACGTGATGAACGCCACCGCAATCACCTATCCGGAAACCTACGTCCGGGAGATGTCCGGGGCGGATCTGAAACTGATCATGGAAGATGTGGCCGACAACCTGTTCAACAAGGATCCCTACTACCAGCAGGGCGGGGACATGGTGCGCGTTGGTGGCATGGATTACACCTGTGATCCCACCAGCTCCATGAACGGCCGTATCTCTGATATGCGTCTGGACAATGGCGAGCCCATCGAGGCCAACAAGATGTACAAGGTTGCTGGCTGGGCCACCGTGAACTCAAGGGCACCGGGCCGACCGATCTGGGATGTGGTCGCCGATTATCTGCGGTCAGAGAAGACCGTGAAAATTGACAAGTTCAACACCCCGAAGCTCAAGAATGTGGAGGGCAATCCGGGGCTTGAAGACTACGCAGGATAAGCCATGAACAGGAATTTCTTCGCCGGATCCAAGGCAGCGGTGCTGGGCCTGATGCTCTGTGTTGCCGCGGGCATACTCCACGCGGAACCGGTAAGCGAGAGCAAGCCGTTTGCCGAGAAATTCCTGCTCATGCAACTAAGTGATGGTGAACCTGAAAAGCAGAACAAGGTACTGAGCGTTGCCGCAAACCTCCTCGAATATTATGGCCCGGATGCGATTGATATCGAGATAACCACCTTTGGGCCCGGTGTTCGTCTGATGTACGCAGACAACAGCCGCCAGGAAAGAATTAACAGCCTCATGGCCCAGGGCGTCCGGTTCACCGTCTGCATGAACACAATCAACACCATCGAAAGGGAGTCGGGAACACGACCCGAACTTCATCCTGAAAGCATCCCGGTCGACGTGGGAGTTGCCCATATCCTGGACGTGGTCGAAGAAGGCTATGTGCTTGTTCGCCCATGATCGTCCCTCTATATAAAGGAAGCATGTCATGAAGACCAAGCTGTCAAAATCCCTGATGTTCGTCTCAGCCCTCGCCGCCAGTGGTATTGCCGGCGCCCAGGGCAGCGACCAGCCGGTCATGGTCGAGATCAAGAAACTGTCCATGGATACCGCCCTCACCATCGCAAAAACGGCTATCGATGCATGCCGGGAGGAGGGCGTTCAGGTTTCGGTAACAGTCGTTGACCGCGGCGGACATCCCCAGGTGGTTCTGCGGGATGTCCTGGCCATGGATCTGTCCCTCGAGGTCAGTTACCGCAAGGCGTACACCGCCATGACCTTCACCAGCCCGACTTCGGCGCTCGAGGACCGTTTCACCGGCCCGTTTTCGGTCGGCAAGGTGGATAACGTCTTGCTCTCGGCCGGGGGCGTTCCCATCCAGGCGAGCGGTGAAACCATCGGCGGTGTCGGCGTAAGTGGCGCACCTTCCGGGGAGACCGATGAAATGTGTGCCCAGGCCGGTGTCGCGGCCGTGGAAATGGACCTGGAAATGGCGTCCTTCTGATTGGTTTTCATTAAAACTCGCGGGGAATCATGATCCTACGAAGTATTCTGAAAGTTCTTTCCCCAGTACTTCTGCTGCCCACAATGGCGGTATCCGCGAGTTACCCGGATGCCGTACAGGTCCTGATTGATGAGGGCCTGAAGGTCGAGGCCAGCTTTGAAGCGCCGGGTGGCCTTAAAGGTTTTGTCGGCCGGAGGAACGGACATCCGGTTTCGCTATACCTCATGCCGGATGGCGAGCATGTGATTATCGGCAAGATGGTGGACGGGTTTGGCCAGGATCTGAGTGCGAACCACCTCAGAAACTGGCTCCCGAAACCGGACCTGACCGGAGCCTGGGAAACCCTGGCGGACGCCGCCTGGGTTTCGGAGGGACCCAGTGATGCCCGGCGCATCGTCTATGTCTTTTCCGATCCCAACTGCGGTTATTGCGTCGCGTTCCGTGAAAAAGCCCAGCCATTTCTGGAGCGCGGTATCGAGTTGCGCCACATCATGGTCGGCATCATCCAGCCTTCCAGCCTGGCCAAGGCAGCCAGCGTACTTGGGGCGGAGAACCCGGTGCAGAAGCTTGAATTCCATGACAGCCAGTTCCCCAGGGACTGGCTGGAATCCGAAGAAAATGTGCCGAAAGACCTGAGGGAAAAGGTTCAGAGCAACAATCAATTGATGGAGACGCTGTCGGTGGCAGCGACTCCATCGGTCTTCTACAAAGATCCGGACGGAGAAATACGCAAGATCGTCGGCCTGCCTGATGACTCGGCGTTATCCGAAGCGGTTTTCAGGTATCCGGAATAGAGTGGCTATTCGCTCCGGATTGTTAGTACAAGGAGAATAACAATGGGTTTTCGAGGACTGTTACTGGCGTTATTGATCATTCCCGGATTTGTCAATGCAAGCAATGGCATTCCCGAGCAACTGGAACTCACCAAAGTTACCGACCGGGTCTACTCGGCCATCGGTGCAACCGCGCCGGGCACCTACGAAAACCACGGCCATAACAACAACCTCAGCTTTATCATCACGGAAAAGGGTGTGGTGGTCTTCAACGGCGGTGATAACTATCTACTGGCCAAATCCTTCCATAACTCCATTCGCAGCATCACCGATAAAGACGTCAAATACGTGGTGAATGAGAACGCCCAGGGACACTCGATGCTGGGCAACAGCTACTGGCGAGACCAGGGAGTGTCGATCATCGCGCAGAACGAAGCCATTGCCGAGTTCGAGCATCAGGGCGAAGTGAAACTGGCCTCCATGCAGCGCCGGATGAAGGACAAGGCTGAGGGAACCTACGTTGCCGTGCCCGATATTGGGTTTGATGAGCGTTACGACCTGGAAATGGGGGACGTAACCATCGAACTGCACTATTTCGGCCCGGGCCACGCGCCGGGAGACATTGCTCTTTGGTTACCCGCGGAAAAACTGGTGATCACCGGCGACCTGGGCTTCCATCAACGCCTGCTCGCTGTGTTTGAGGATACCGAGACCGGCGCCTGGATCGAATCTTTCGACAAGATGACCGAACAACTGGACCCGGAAATCGTGATTCCTGGGCATGGCGAGCCGACCACCATCGATGTGGTGACCAAGGAAACCCGTGGCTACCTCGTCTTCCTTCGTAACGCGGTGATCGAGATCCTGGAGCAGGGCGGTGGACTGGACGAAGCCTACAACATCGACCAGTCCGAGTGGTCCTACCTCGATACTTTCGAGGAACTGGCCGGCAAGAATGCCGGGCGGGTTTACCAGGATCTCGAGTTTGAGTATTTCTGACCCAGGGATGATTTTAGTAGGTACTAGCCGGTACTACTTCCGCCACGAAGGCCGGAAGTAGTGGTTTCTAAGCATCTGTTTAGAAAAAGGTAAGCATTAGAATAGTTCCCTAATGACTACCAAGGCACGATTCGCTTGCCGTAACACTAACAGGATGATTAGAGACCATGAAAACAGCTGCTACCTGGTTCAAAGGTTGGCGTATGAAGCGCAAATTTGTACGCCTCGTAGAGAACACCGACCCCCGTCTGCTTCTGGATGCAGGCGTTTCGCCGGAAGTTGTTGAAGCAAGACTTCGGACACCGTTCTGGAAGTTTTGACTGCCGCTTTTTGTTGGGCGGAAAAGAGAAGGCCGGAGCAGTGAATTTGCCTCCGGCCTGATTCCTTTGCCCAATACCCCCGGATATTCACATTTTTTCTGAGCGCATATCCAGAATCCAGTTCACCAGTTTTCTTGCCTCTTTCTCACTCACTTCTGCACGGGCATCCATCTCGGGCATTTCCGCTGAGCCCCAGTGATCCTCACCGCCCGTAAGAACGACCTGAACAAGTCGGTCTGCATCGTCCTTGGTATATTTCTGGGCGATGCTCTGGAAGGAGGGCGCACGGGGAACCTCTTCACTGGTGGTATGACAAGCCATGCATTGTTTTTCTTCAGCCAGTTTCATAGTGCCTTTTCCGTGGGAGTCAGCCAGTACCGTCACTGAGCCAAGGGAAAGGCAAACGCAGCCTGCCAGCGCGATTGATAAGTTGGTCCGTTTCATATCTGCTTCCTTTCGTTTAATCCTGGTTTAATCGTCCGAGATTACTACCAATGGTATTGACCAAGACTGCGACCTCTTGACTAAAATTAGATCAGGAACCCCCGTTATTCCAGCCGGTGCCGCCATCCAACCTGACTGTGTTAGGCTTTTGGAGGTTATGACAGGGAGCTAGCGAACCCGAACCTCTGACAAGGTAAAAGGAGTACCTATGCAGCCGGCGCCGGCGTCACCTATTGCGACCTTTGCCGCCCGTGCAGTTATGCTCGCCGTGGTGTGGTGGATGTTAACCGTTGGGGACCCCTCGGCCTGGGGATTCGGCGCGGTAGTGATTGCATTGGTCGCCGCATTATCCGTGCTGCTGTTTCCCCCTTCCATCCATCGGCTTCGACCGCTGGGACTGTTGCAGTTTATGGCCTACTTCCTCGGCCATTCCGTGATCGCCGGCGTTGATGTGGCGAGGCGTCTGCTGACACCGTCACTGCCCATCAAACCCGGAGAGATCACGCTCTCCCTCCGTCTGCCGGAAGGCGGCCCTCGCTGGTTGCTTGCAAACACCCTGTCGCTGATGCCGGGAACTCTCAGCGTACACCTGGAAGAGAACCAGCTGACCGTCCACTGCCTGGATACCAGTGATGCGATCGAACCTGGCGTTCGTCAGGCTGAGTTTCAGGTCGCACGAGCCTTTGGAATCACGCTTGATCCGCCGGAAGGAGTCAGAGCATGACCGTGGTCCTGTTGGGCGTTGCTGCCTTTCTTCTGCTCACGTTGCTCCTTGCCCTGATCCGTATCTGGCGTGGTCCGGAGGCAGCAGACCGGATGCTGGCGTCCCAGTTATTTGGCACCACCGGCGTTGCCTTGTTGCTGGTACTGGCATATGCCCATTCGTGGCCGGCGCTGATGGATGTGGCGTTGATCCTTGCCGTATTGTCGGTTCTGGCCGTGGCAGCCTTTGTCACCCGAGTGGTCAGGATTGACCGGGAAGACACGGCAGAGGAGTCGGGCAATGCTGAGTCCAGGGAGGAGCCCCATGTTTGACGGATTGGTGATTGCGGTTCAGTTGGTTCTGCTGGTCGCGGGCTGCGTGTTTTTTGCACTGGGCAGTCTTGGTCTTTTCCGTTTCCCCGATACCCTTACACGTATTCATGCGCTGACCAAGGCAGATAACCTGGGGTTGGGCTTCATTGTGCTGGCGTTACTGCCTCTGGCGCCTTCTTTTGCCGCCGGCTTCAAGACACTGCTGATCTGGGTTGTGGCATTGGCAGCCAGTGCCACCTCTGCGCATCTTGTAGCGCGGGCGGTACGGGGCAATACCTCAGGCGGCCCCAGGACAGAGGACGATGATGGCTGAATGGTTGCTGGATGTTCTGCTTGTCATAGCTCTGTTGGTAACGGCCGGGAGCGTCCTGTGGTCCCGTGACCTGTTCCGGGCTGTTGTCTTCTTTATTGCTTTCGGTTTGCTGATGGCCCTGGCCTGGGTACGCCTGCATGCACCCGATGTTGCGCTTGCCGAAGCAGCCATTGGGGCCGGACTGACGGGGGTGCTGCTGTTGGACGCTGCCCGCCATCTTTCGAACGGCAAGTCCGGAGGCGATGACAACAAGGAAGAACCGTCATGAAACGCATTCTGACCCTGTTGCCTGCCACCGCGGTTTGTCTTGCTTTTGTGTCTGGCCTGGCCTATTCGATCTGGCAGATTGCGATAACCACCACATCGGTCGATTTGCCCGGTTTGCTGGGAGAAAACCTTGACCAAAGTGGTGTCGAGAACCCGGTCACCGCGGTGCTTCTTAATTTTCGAAGCTACGACACGCTGCTTGAAATCGGTGTCCTGGTGATTGCCGGCATTGCCGGGATCTCAGTGGCCAGGACTTCATCGCTGGAAGATCCGGAGCTTCGAACCTCGGATACCTTGTTGTATGCGCTTCAACGTTGGTTAATCCCACTGATGCTGTTGCTGGCCGGATATCTGCTGTGGGCCGGGTCCGATCGGCCCGGCGGCGCCTTTCAGGCCGGAGCCGTTCTGGCGGCGAGCGGGGTTCTGATGCGACTCGGCGGCATTCCGATGGACTTTCTGCGCCCGGGCATAATGCTTCGGCTCGGACTTTCACTGGGTTTCGCCGTGTTCCTTCTTGTTGCTGTCACCAGTGCTCTGCACGGAGGCGAGTTCCTGGCGTACCCTCCCGAATTGGCAAAGACTCTTATCGTTGTCATCGAGACGGTTCTGACGCTCTCCATTGCCATGGTACTGCTCGCGCTGTTTGTCTCCGCTCCGGTCAATAACGCAGAGGAACCGGAAGAGGGCGGTTCCGGATGACGCCTTCCTTGTTGTACGCCTTCGCAGGAGCCGCTTTGTGCGGCATTGGCCTATTCGGTTTTATCGTAATCTCGCACCTGTTGCGTAAGCTGCTGGCTTTCAATCTCATGGGTTCCGGAGTTTTCCTGGTATTGGTCGGCCTCGCCCAGCACCGCTCCGGACCGGATCCGGTGCCCCAGGCCCTGGTGCTCACCGGCATCGTGGTTGCCATTGCTGCCACCGCACTGGCAGTGGTCTTGATCCGGCGCTATTTCCATCTCTCCGGAAAGACCGCTCTTGAAGATCCTGCCCGGGACACTCTCCCGCACCAGGGGCCTCGCGAGGTCCGGGAGGCTCCACGCGAATGACCCTGTGGTTGATGGCCGGGCTGTTGTTTACGCCGCTTGCCTGGGCAGTCCTGACACTACTGGCCGGATTCAGGCGGGGCCGGGTAGTAACGTGGCTTGGAATAGCGATTCAGGTATTGGTATCACTGGCGCTCTGGGCGGTTGTTGTCAGAGACGGAGGCTTTCAGTATCCGCTGGGTGGCTGGCAGGCGCCCCTGGGTATAGAGCTACGGGTGGATGGCCTGGCGGTGACGTTTGTTCTGCTGACCGCGCTGGTGGCTGCGGCCTCCGGGCTGCACGCAGGCTTCTACCTGGATCCGGATAAACAGTGGCACCGGTATTTCTGGCCGCTGTTCTGGTTTCTCTGGGCTGGCCTGAATGTCGTCTGGCTGGGCAACGATCTATTCAACCTGTACGTGGGCCTGGAGCTGATAAGCCTGTCGGCGGTTGGCCTGGTTGCGCTTGGCGGGCAGTCGGAAGCCTTAAGGGCTGCTCTTCGTTACCTGATGGCCGCTTTGCTGGGTTCCCTGGCTTATTTGTTGGGCGTCGCTCTGTTCTATGGTGAGTTTGGCAGCCTCTCGCTCTCGGGAATTGCATCCGCATTGGGTCAGGACAGCTCCGGGGATGGCACTGGTTTCGCCCTGGTACTGATGCTTTTTGGTCTAGCTCTGAAAACAGCGCTGTTTCCGATGCACCGCTGGTTGCCACCGGCTCACGGTATCGCGAGATCTCCGGTCAGCGCTCTGCTGTCAGCACTGGTGGTGAAAGGGTCGTTCTATATCGCGGCACGGCTCTGGCTCGAACTGGGTGCCCCCCTGGGTTCACTTGCCCTCGCTCAGTTGCTCGGATTACTGGGAGGTATGGCGGTGTTCTGGGGTGGTTGGCAGGCGTTGCGGCAGCGGAAGCTCAAGCAGGTTGTGGCGTACTCGTCGGTCGCGCAGATCGGTTACCTGTTCCTGTTGTTCCCGCTGACCTGGAATACCACGGAGGCCGCGGCACTTCAGGCACAACAGGCCATGACCCTGCAGGTGATCAGCCACGCCCTCGCCAAGGCAGCGATGTTTCTCTCCGCCGGGAATCTGATCATGTCGGTAGGTAGCAATCGGGTGAATGCGCTGGCCGGAGTCAGCCATTTTCTGCCGTTTTCCCTGTTTTCGTTTGGCCTGGCAGGGGTATCGCTAATGGGCTTGCCACCGACCGGCGGTTTCGCCGCAAAATGGCTATTCCTTCAGGCAAGCCTCGCCACCGGCCAATGGTGGTGGCTGGTGGTGCTTCTGGGTGGCGGATTATTGTCTGCTGCCTATGTATTCCGGGTGTATCGAGCCTCATTTGTCGAAGACTCCAATATCGATCATTTCTTTCATCCTGCCCGGCGCCTTGAGATCATCCCGATGATTTTGGCGCTGCTTTCCCTGGGACTTGGCCTGATGGCCGAGCCGGTACTTTCCGTGATGGCCCTGACGTTCGCCAACGGGGAGGGCACATGACTACCGGCGCCTTGCTACCGGTTTTTGCACTGATGACCTCCCTTACTGCGGCCGTCATCATTTTCACCTTGCCCGAACAAAAGCACCAACTCCGAACCGCCGTAAACCTTATCGCCGCAGTACTGAAGCTCCTGCTGGTCGGCCTGATGATCTGGGGTGTGTTTCAGGGCAGGGAGTACGGGATTTCTTTCCCCATGATCCCAGGGGTGGAATTCGTGCTCCGTGCGGACGCCCTCGCCATGTTGTTTGCGGGACTGTCTGCATCATGGTGGCTGCTGACCACGGTTTATGCGGTGGGTTACCTGGAAGACTCCCCGAATCGAAGTCGATTCTTCGGTTTTTTCAGCCTGTGCGTAGCCAGCACCATGGGGATCGCCCTGGCGGGCAACCTGTTCACCTTCTTTCTTTTCTACGAGATGCTCACGCTCTCCACCTATCCTCTGGTGGTACACCGCGGAACCCAACAGGCATTGCGGGCCGGGCGCACCTACATTATCTACACGCTCACCGGAGGCGCGGTTCTGTTGTTCGGGATCGCCATGCTCCACGGTTTTTCCGGTGACCTGCCGTTCCGGCCGGGCGGTCACTTTGCTGATATGTCACCGGATCTGCAGGCGCCCCTGACACTTGTTTTCGTGATTCTGATTGCCGGTTTAGGCGTAAAAGCCGCCATAGTGCCGCTGCATGGCTGGTTGCCAACGGCCATGGTGGCACCGGCGCCGGTCAGCGCGCTGCTGCATGCCGTGGCTGTGGTAAAAGCAGGGGCTTTCGGCATTGTCCGGGTGGTGTTCGAAATCTACGGCCTGGAAACAGCAAATGCGTTGGGTTTGTTATGGGGATTGGCCGCCATTGCTGCGTTCACGATCATCTATGGCTCTGCAAGGGCGCTGAGTCAATCCGACCTGAAACGACGACTGGCGTTCTCAACCGTCAGTCAGGTGTCTTATATCATTCTGGGACTTTGTTTGGCCGGGCCGGTGGGCGTAGCCGGCGGCCTGGTCCATCTGGTTCATCAGGGCGTCATGAAGATCACACTGTTCTTCTGCGCAGGCAACTACGCCGAAACACTGGGCATACACCGAATCGATGAACTTGACGGTGCGGGGCGGCGGATGCCGGGTACTTCTGTGGCTTTCACCCTTGCCGCGTTCGGCATGATCGGAACACCACCACTGGCGGGATTCATCACAAAATGGACCATGGGAACCGGAGCTCTAGCAGCTGGCATGGATTGGGTGATTGCCGTGCTGGTGATCAGTAGCCTGCTCAACGCCGCGTACTTTTTGCCGGTACTGAACAGAATATGGTTCCGCGAGCAGAAAAACGCGTGGCCCGAGGAACGTCAATGGGGCCGCTTTGAAACCAGCGCCTGGCTGCTATGGCCCCCGCTGATTACTGCCGGCTTCCTCGTGCTGGCCGGCTTGTTGGCCTCGGCTTCGTTCAGCCCGTTGGGATGGGTCGAACTGATTGTGGCAAGGGAGGTGGACCTGTGATGATTGCCTCTCCACTAATGCTGATGACCGTGATTCTCCCTCTGGCCTCTCTTTTCCTGGCCATCAGGCCCCAGTGGCAGACAATTTACCGGTACAGCCTGCCACTGCTGCCACTTCCGGCAATACTGGCGGGTCTGATGGCCGAACTCCATCACTGGCTGGAGCTTCCCTGGTTACTTATTGGCGGGCTTTGGGGGCTGGATGAGCTACGGCAGACCTTCCTTCTGCTCACGTCTGTGCTCTGGGCAACGGCCGGTATCTTTGCGGTTGGCTACCTGGAGACACGGAAACTACGCCCATTCTGCTTGTTCTGGGCCCTCACGTTAACGGGCAACCTGGGCCTGATAATCTCTGTGGATCTTGCCAGCTTCTACAGTTTTTTTGCCCTCATGACCTTCGCCGCCTATGGGCTCGTAGTCCATGAGCGTACCGACGAAGCCAACCGGGCAGGGCGGGTCTACCTCGCCATGGCCGTGGCAGGCGAGATGGCCCTGCTCACCGGTCTGCTGATGGCGGCCCATCAGGCCGGCAGCACATTGCTTACCGAGCTGCCCGGAGCCATTGCAGAATCGGACCGGAGCGGAATGATCATCGCCTTGCTGGTCTCCGGCTTCGGCGTCAAGGCGGGGCTTCCGTTTCTTCACTTCTGGCTGCCACTGGCACATCCGGTCGCGCCAACACCGGCCAGTGCCGTGCTCAGCGGTGCAATGATCAAGGCAGGATTACTTGGCTGGCTCGTTACGCTGCCTTTCGGCGAACTGTCGTTGCCAGCCTGGAGCAATACGCTCGTGGTTCTTGGTGCGATCGGAGCGCTCGGCGGCGCAGCACTCGGTTTAAAACAGGTTCGCCCGAAAACCGTTCTGGCTTATTCGAGCATCAGCCAGATGGGGCTGATTACCCTGATGGTTGGCGCCGCTATGGCAAATATGGAACAGGCGGCAACGCTTTTCTCTGTCATCGCCTTGTATGCGTTACACCATGGCCTGGCCAAAGGGTGCCTTTTCCTTTCCACGGCAGTGGAGCTGCCAACACAACGCCGGTTCCGGTGGACTTTGTGGTTGCTAATAGCATTACCCGGTTTTTCACTCGCGGGCCTGCCGTTTACCAGTGGTGCAGCCGCCAAACTCGCCATGAAGGCTGAATTGAAGCTTGAACAGTATGATTTCGCCGTGGCGGAATACTTACCCCTGATAATGACCGCCGGGGCTGTTGCCACCATGCTCCTGATCTGGCGATTTATCTGGACGCTCCATCAAAGCGCTCGGAGAGGGCATAACCATCCTTTCAAATGGCTGGGCTGGGTGGCAGCAACGGTTTGCAGCCTCGTGGGATTCTGGTTTTTACCTGGAGCCCGATCCGAGGCAGGACATTCGTGGTTCGTGCTGACACCAGGTGAACTCTGGAGCCTGTGCTGGCCAATCGTGGTCGCAACGGCGATAGCTGCGGTGGGGTGGTTTACCAGGGGACGTAATGGCTCCGATCTTGGCTGAGTCTGGCGCTGTTTGTGGTGATTAAACTTTCCCGTGAAACTCATGAAGTTTAGACAACAAGCATATAGGAAAGGTTTCCAGATGGTTCGTCAGTATTATTTACATGTTGTGATTGTCCATCCATCTCCTTCTCTCCTAATTACACTAACAAAAAACATTTTCTTAAAAATGGCCCTTTTTTTGCTGTACTAAGCTTTGTAACTAAATCAAAAGGGGCTTTCCAATGAAAAGAGCAAAAACCACGTTTCTGGCATCACTATCGATTTTCTTGTCGGCTACAACAGTGAACGCAGCACCAATTACGATCGATTTCAACGACGGGACTGCTGGTAGCTCGGTTGGTGAGTTTTACGCGGGGTTGGGTGTGACGTTTTCCAACGCGACATGGACGTCAACATTAGGAGATCCACTGGCTATCTACTCAAGCTCTGACACGTTCCGACCAAAAGCCGACAATCCTATAATTGCCACTTTTTCGTCGGCCGTCTCGTTTGTATCAATTTTCGGGAGGGATGTTGGTGGGAATGGTATTCGGATTGATGCTTACGACTCCCCAGTAGCTGGAAACTTGGTCGATTTTGACGAGTTTTTCGGAACGGGAATCGGAGTTGGAACCGAAGCCACTATCGCTGCAAGCGATCCCTCAATTTGGCGTGTCGAGTTTTACCAGCCGGATTCAATTGTTGCAGGTGAGGGTATGGTGTGGGACAACTTCACTTTTGATAGCGATGCGGTGGCGTCGGTACCGGAACCCGGTACTCTCGCACTCTTAGGTATCGGTCTTGCCGGAATGGGAGTGGCGAGACGCAGATGGAATGCTTGAGCCACAGACACTTCTCTGTCTTTTGATCACCAAATTCCGGCATCTTGCCGAACAGGCGGGTAGCTAGAAGCCCTCTTGCTTGTTACAGATTACAGCAGCCTCTGTGTCGCGATCTGAGGCTGATTTCCCGCAAGCCAGGAAGACTGTCTTGCCATCAGCATTTGTTTAGTGGGATTTATGGGAGCACTTACCGCTTTTAACATAATATACATTATGCGCAGTACCGGATTGGCGCAGCTAAAAATCAGGGCACCACACACCTTCCCAAAAATCTATAGAGAACGATAGCTCAAGCCACATTCTTCAGACCTACCAACAACCGCCGGGGTCAGATCGGGGTCAGATGAATGCTTTCATCTGACCCCTTATTATTCTCCGCAGCGAACTCGGTGCATTGTCGCTATTTCGAACCCTGATGAACCCTGGTACCAAAGCTTCCATTTCATCTTCCGCTCCCATCTCACAAGTCGCGTAAGTCCGGGGTCAGATGAAAGATTTCATCAGACCCCTTTTCCTGGAACAACCCCCCGGACAAACCCCGAGCTGAAGAAACACCGAAGTGCATCAATCCACCATGACCAGCGATCCCGACACCGGGGTCAGATGAAAGCATTCATCTGACCCCTTTTTAGAATCCCCGCAAACGCTCGACGGTCGAACGCACCTCGATACGACAAAAGCGCGTTCAGTTTTTCAAACGCAAAACCAAACCACCAAACAGTTCAGTTACACCAAACAGATATTAAGGTAACATTCTGATTTCAAGAGGATATACATAATGTCCAATATTTAGGAGTATTGGACATTGGGCGGCATTTTAACGCCCTGAACCCACCATCAGAAAGACCCTCGCATGACCTCCAAAGCCAGATTCCCCGGTTTTCCAGTATTCGATACCGCCGAACTCATCCATGAACAGGCCGATCTCGAGCTCTATCCAGACTTGCGTGCCGCTTTGGCCTCCCTGCCAGTTGACCACGATGCGGCTCTTGAAGACTTCCAGATCGCTCACAGATTTCTGGTCAAATACAGCGATGTATCAGGCACTTACAACCGCTTTCGAAGCGAGATTCAGAGGTTTCTGAATTACACCTGGTTGGTCGCAAAGCGTCACCTATCCCAGGCGGACACCGACCTGGTAAGCAGTTATTTCTCCTTTATAAAGACGCCACCCGCAGGCTGGGTGTCCCGGGGGATCTACCCGGCCTTTATCGCCAGTGCTGACCTGCGGCGTTTCAATCCCCATTGGCGCCCAATGGCCCTGCGGTCCAAGGACACGAACACGCCCTATTCCGTATCCCAGGCCAGCCTCAACGCCAGTCGCACCGCCTTGCAAACGTTCTTCAAGTACCTGGTCAGTCGCGATTACCTGCAACGAAACCCACTGCTGGATGTTCGCAAACGGGATCGGAATGCCAAGCCAAACCTGAACCAGGACCGCGATGCCGAGGTGCGGCGGCTCACGGACTGGCAATGGTCCTACCTGCTGGAAACGCTGACCGAACTGGCCAGCGCCGATGCCAAGTTCGAACGTCATCTTTTCGTGATCGTAACGATGAAAAGCCTGTTTCTGCGCGTCAGCGAATTAGCCCCAAGACCTGTCGACCGGGGCCAGATGCGAACGCCCACCTTTGGCGATTTCAGACGAACCATCGTCGATGGCGAGCCCTACTGGGTTTATTCGGTTTTCGGTAAGGGCGACAAGACGCGTCAGGTTACTCTGCCTGATGCCTACCTTGATTACCTGAAACGATGGCGATTACATCTGGGACTCACCTCCCCCCTGCCCGTTCCCGGCGAATCCACAC
Organism: Marinobacter pelagius; assembly: GCF_900114925.1. GTDB lineage: Bacteria > Pseudomonadota > Gammaproteobacteria > Pseudomonadales > Oleiphilaceae > Marinobacter > Marinobacter pelagius. The sequence goes on from NZ_FOUR01000009.1 coordinate 114,492, forward strand.
CGATCCTTCCTTCCAAAAAAGGAGATGCGATTGGTAAAAGGCAGGTTCAGCGGATCTATGAGCAGGCCATGGTCGGCACTGCCGATCGAATGGAGCGAGAAGGTTTTAGCGATGAAGCCAAACAGATGCTGGCGATCCGATCCGAGACCCACTATCTTCGGCATACCGGTGCCAGCCAGGCGATAGAGGCCGGTGGCGATATCCGGCACATCAGCGAAGAGCTCGGACACGCCAATGCTACTTTCACCGAATCGGTTTACGTGAATTCCGAGCAGGTCAGAAGGCGCACCGAGGGCCGACGCCGACTGGTCTGAAGTAACACAGGGAACTTGAATATGTTGGAAAATCTGGCCTTGTTGCCGGAAAACTTTTCAGTACCGGGGTCTATGTTTCGGTTATTGGTGAGCACGGCTCTCTTGGTCGTTGCCATTATTATCCTGCGAACCCTGACCGCCCGATTCATCCGAAAGAACGTGACTTCCTCAGAACTGCGTGGAAGGTTGCTGGTTAACTCCCGCAACGGGTTTCTGTTGCTGGGGATACTGGGCCTTGCGCTGATCTGGGGAGATCAGATCCGGGCCCTGGCACTGTCCATCGTCGCCATCGCCGCCGCTGTTGTCATTGCGACCAAGGAATTGATTCTGTGCATGTCCGGCTCGATTCTCAAAGGTGGCGCCAGGTCGTTCAATCTGGGAGATCGCATTCAGGTGAAGGATTTTCGTGGCGACGTGATCGACCAGACGCTCCTAGCCACAACGATCATGGAGGTCGGCCCTGGCAAGACGGGCCATCATCGTACGGGCCGCATGGTTGTAATACCCAACTCACTGTTTGTGTCAGAACCTGTTATCAACGAGAGTTTCACCGACAACTGGGATTTTCACGCTTTCACTGTACCGTTCAAGCGGGAGGACGACTGGCCTGCAGCCCAGCAAGCCCTTCTCGAATCGGCCAGGCGCCAATGCGAGCCTTACCTGGAAACTGTCCGGAAATACATGAACAAGGTTGGTATTTCGCGCGGGCTGGAGGTGCCGTCCGTAGACCCGAAGGTCAGCATTCAGGTCCCGGCGGCCGGGGAAATCCATCTTATCGTCCGACTACCCGTGAAATCCGGGCAGCGGAGTCATGTTGAGCAGGCCATTCTCTCAGAGGTTTTCGCCAACCGAGCGTTTTCTGGCAAGAACGCCTGAGAATCCCGAATTCACTGTTGCGGCCTTTAGGCACTCTCCATCCAGACTTATCAGTTCGCGGAATTGCCTATAAAAATCAGCCCCAATCTCCGCGACAATGCTCGGTTTCCCCTCCACTTTCCAAAGGAAACCCATGTCAGCCAGGAACGCAGCGCAATCCGTCACGCCGACACAGGCAATATTGATCCAGATTGCCCTCGCCCTGGGTGGATTCGCCATTGGCACCGGTGAATTCGCGCTCATGGGGCTCATGCCGAACGTGGCCAGCGACCTGGGAGTGAGCGAGCCTCAGGTTGGTCACCTCATCAGTGCCTACGCTATGGGTGTGGTGGTAGGCGCTCCCTTGCTAGCCATCATCGGCGCGCGCTTTTTCCGGCGTCATTTATTGATCGCATTGATGGGATTCTATGCCCTGGGCAACCTGGCCAGTGCGGTCGCGGGTGATTACAGCACGCTTCTGGTCTCCCGGTTTATCGCCGGCCTGCCCCACGGTGCCTACTTCGGTGTGGCTGCACTTGTTGCTGCGTCCCTGGTACCCGTCAACCAGCGGGCCAAGGCGGTCAGTCGGGTCATGATTGGTTTGACTCTGGCTCTGCTCATTGGCAATCCCCTGGCAACCCTGATGGGACAAAGCGTGGAATGGCGCTATGCCTTCGCCTTCGTAGGTTTGATGGCCTTGGTTACCGGGCTGTCGGTATACAGCTTCCTCCCGGTTGATCGTAACGAGGAACGCAACAGCCCGTTGCATGAGGTCCGGGCTTTTGGCCGGGCGGAGATCTGGTATCCGCTGGCCATTGGAGCAATCGGGTTCTCAGGAATGTTTTGTGTATTCAGCTACCTGGCGCCAACTCTTCTGGAAGTTACTGAAGTGTCGGATGGCTGGATTCCGGTCGTTCTTTTCATCTTCGGGCTGGGCGGATTCACCGGAAACATCCTGGGTGGATGGATCTTTGACCGCCTTCAGTTCAGAGGGGTCGGCTGGTTGCTGTTGTGGGCTACCGGCACGCTCCTGCTATTCCCGCTCGCCACTGACAACCTCTGGCTAATGATGGGAATGTGTTTCCTGGTGGCGCTGATGGTCGGGCTTGGGCCTGCCCTGCAGACTCACCTGATGGATGTGGCCAGCGGCGCTCAGACCCTCGCTGCCGCTTCCCACCACGCTGCCTTCAACGTGGCCAACGCCTTGGGGCCCTGGTTGGGTGGTCTGGCAATTACAGCGGGCTTCGGGTGGGAATCCACGGGTTATGTCGGTGCGACCACCGCGGTGGCGGGACTGATGATTTTCTTTATGGCCTGGCGCCAGCTTTCAACGGCTGGCGCCACCAGTTCCGTATAGGATCTAAGGGTGCGCGGAATTTACTTACCGTTTGTTAATGTCTGGTAGAGCTCATCCTTCAGCTGGGCTCGCCACGTCTTCAACCGGTGCATTTTGTCATCACTGATGGGTCCACCTCTTTTTTCCAGCCCTTCGATTTCCTGGTCCAACTCCGAGTAGCGGGTGAGTTTCTCGCTGAATTTCATGTCGTTGGCTTTGAGTTCCTCGATTCGGTCCTTGTATTCGGGAAATTCCTTTTGGAGTTCGTGGCTGGTAATGCCCATGGTGACTTGCCTCCAGTTAACTGAATTTGAGCGAGCGTTTGGCTCCTCCATCATCATAGTAGAACTGGAACATTCCTGTGGGGTCTTTGACAAATCGCTAATAACCTCAGGGGTCGTCAAAGTATAGGATGGCACTATTGCACCCAATGCCATACTGAAAATCGTACACCTGAGGAATAACAAGCATGACCTACGCCCGAATTGCTGGCACCGGCTCCTATCTTCCGGAGAAGATCCTGACCAATAAGGACATGGAGTCTCTGGTGGATACTTCCGACCAGTGGATTCGGGAACGTACCGGTATCGAGCAGCGGCACATTGCCGAGGACGGACAGACCACTGTCGACCTCGCCGAGCAGGCCTCACTCCGGGCGATTGAAGCAGCCGGCATCAAGGCTGAAGACATCGATCTCATCGTGTTTGCCACTTCCACCCCGGACAAGATCTTCCCGAGCTCCGCCTGCATCCTCCAGGCTCGCCTCGGCATTCACGGCTGCCCGGCTTTTGATATTCAGGCTGTGTGCAGCGGTTTTGTCTACGCACTCTCCGTTGCGGACAAGTTCATCAAGACCGGCAGCAGCAAGAAAGCCCTGGTGATTGGCGCAGAAGTGTTCTCCCGGATCCTCAACTGGGAAGATCGCGGTACCTGTGTGCTGTTCGGTGACGGTGCCGGTGCGGTGATCCTTGAGGCCAACGAAGAAACCGGCATTCTCTCCACCCATATCCACGCGGACGGTCAGTACGAAGAGCTGCTGCATGTTCCTTGCGGCATTGCCGATGACTTCGAGCGGGTGAAAGCCGGTCTTGCCTTCGTGGAGATGAAAGGTAACGAGGTGTTCAAGGTGGCGGTGAATACCCTGGGCAAGATCGTCGATGAGACCCTTGAAGCCAATAATATGGAAAAGAGTGACGTGGATTGGCTGGTGCCGCATCAGGCCAACCTACGGATTATTTCGGCGACGGCCAAGAAGCTTAAGCTGCCGATGGATCAGGTGGTGGTGACCGTGGACAAGCATGGGAATACGTCCGCGGCATCTATTCCCTTGGCGCTGGATGTGGCTGTGCGGGACGGGCGGATCAAGCGGAATGAGGTGGTGTTGCTGGAGGCCTTCGGGGGTGGGTTTACCTGGGGGTCGGCGTTGCTTCGGTATTGAAAAAAGGGGTCAGATGAAAGCGTTCATCTGACCCCGACTTCACCCTTTCCAGGGAATCAACTCTCCCCCACTGCCCAACTGGTACAACCATAACCACTGGTTGTTCACCAGCGCTGCCACGTCCGGATGCTTTTCCAGTACCGCCCGGATACGGGCTTCCGGCGCGTCTATGACTACCGTCAGACGCATGGGTTCGTGTCTCCAGAGGCGGCCGTCGTGGACCGACTGGATCGGCAGGCCGATCCGCAGATCTGTGCCATTACCTTCGATTACTCCGAGATTGCCTCCCACCACGGAATGCAGCAGTTTGTTGCCGGCACCGTAGACCGTAGGCGCGGTGACGGAGGCGAAGTACTGGAGGTTGATCCAGTTTGCCACCACCATCGGGGCGGTCATCAGTGCTTCCAGGATTCTACCGTCCTCATCCTGAGCCGGGTCGTAGTCGTGCAGGAAGCAGCGACCACCAAGATTGGCACCGCGGCTGCGCTGGCGTTTGGCGAAGATAATTGCCGCATTGTTGGCCAGGCCCCATTCCGGCCGGATTTCCGCCCAGTTGTTGGTTCGTCTGCTCAGCTCCTGCTCGAGCTGTTCATCCGTGGTTCCGTTGAGGCCCAGACTGGTGGCCCGCTCACGGCGGGTCTCGTGGCCAGCCTCTGCCAGGGCCCGCTCCAGCTCCTCAAGCCGGATCAGGTGGGAGTCCGGCACCCGGTCACGGCCGATGATCCTGACCTTGTCGGTGACCGTGCAATGCTCCGCCGCCAACGCCCAGCAGTAATCCGGAATGCGGATGCCCCGCTCTGCCAGCCCCTCGCGAACAATCCGGTCGTTGAGCAGCTCGGCGGCGATCCTCGCGTTGACACCTCCATTCTTGCCACCGCAGGCACCACAGGCCAGTCCGGCCTCGTTGGGGTTGTTGTCGGTATGGGTTCCGTGGCCAACCAGTAGCAGAAGGCTGCCAAAGTTGCCGGTGAGGGACATGCCCCGCAACAGGTTCTCGGCAATCGCGACCCTTTCCTCATCCCGGACCGGATCACCTCCGTGCACATGGCACAGGCGCCCTTCCCCGAGGCCGTCTTCTCCAGCAACCGAAGCGGAATTCCGGTTCAGGCTGTCACGGATCAGTTTCCATGCCCAGGCAAGCCCGGTGGTTTCCACCAGGGTAAAAGTGGAGAGACTGGAATACTTGCCCTTCCGGACTGACTCCCTGGTCATCTCCCGTTGGTCCAGGCGACGGTTCAGATCCATGTCTTCCGTCAGGTTGCCGGTGGATTCATTGAACCGGTAACTGGGTGCCAGCAGACCCGGAAGACGCGGCTCATCTTCCCTGGGCCCGGGCTGTTGATGGGTCACAGGAACGCCGAAGAATCCGGCAAAGCCGATGGTCTGGATTCCCGGTCGTCCTGCTTCCAGATGGCGCCGGAACACCTCGGAACGAACGTCAATACAGAACGCCGCCTGAATGGCCGGTGGCGTTACCTTGTCCTTCTCGCGGTGAGACGCGGCCTTGATCAGCCGGTCCTCCAGGCTCCGGGTCCACGCAAGTTCGAATGCCCGCTGGAAAATCCAGGGGCTCATTTCCTGAAGATCAGGCACCGGTGAATCGCTTGCGGTGTCCGTCCAGGCTCCCCGGCTGCGCTGCCATGCTGCCTTGCGTTTCACCGGCAGGCGATCGATCGCAAGCCACTCCCAGGCGAGAAGAATCGTCAGGAGTTCGGCGCAGGCGTCCGAGCCACGGCCCTCCAATCCCGCGCGCCAGTCAACACCCCGGCACCAGGAAGCCCATCCCGGCAGACCGCAAAGCAGGCTGTGGCCCAGAGCCTCAAGTTCACCCTCGGTATAGGGCAGGCCTTCGATGATCCGTCCGGCCGCCTGACGCCAATCTGTCGGGAGTCCCGCGAGCGCCTCGCGAGTAACTCCAAGCTCCGTTCCCTTGCCGGGCCAGGGATCGATGCGGGTCTGATCCAGCCAGAATGCGAACAGACTTCCGGAGTCATCCTCAGAGCGCCACCGGGACTGCCTCTGGTCAAAAAATCGTGCGCAGACACGGCCAATCTGTTCCCTGACCTCCGCGGCCGGGGACGGCCGGGAATCCGGCGGCGGAAAATGTTCCAGCGCGGAAAACACCTGCCGGTTGCCACCGGGGCTGCGTTTCAGGGCACCAATGACGGCATCGACCGACACCTCCAGCTCCCGCTCCGAAATAGCCTCCAGAAGGTCCTCCTCCCGGATCCGACCGCTTTCCAGGGCGTTCAGGTAGAACTCGGCGGGCATCAGCACACCTATGCCTGCATTGCGCTGCAGTTTGCGGGCTGCGCCGATCATGGGCAGGTCACGCAATCCCCACCAGGGATTCACGGCGATCCAGCGGTCCAGCGGCCAGATCGGTGCAATCGTCTGGCAGATTCCCGACAGCAAGGCGGTTACCTCTTTTTCGGGGGCCGCCAGGGCAACGGCGAGTTTAGCGGTCATGATCTTTCTCCTGCAGTAGCGGGATAACCGGACAGGTGGTCGCGAGTTTTGTGCGGAACGTTCAGCGCATCACTGGCAAGCTTGCGGGTGATCTGCTCAAAAGGCTGTTCCAGACGCAGCCCCTGGCTGAATCGAGCCTGAAGAACACGGACCGCCCTGGACCGGCTGGCAACCAGGATCAGCGCAGAGAGCAGTGCCAGCGCAATCAGGATTCCCCAGGCAACAATGGAAGCCTCAAGGGGCGGCACCATCGCTTCGTGCGCTCCGAAGGCACCACCAAGGACGGCATGCAGTGCACCGTAAAGCGGCACCAGCATGAGGGCCATGGTCATGACCAGCGCCCGTGTTTTGGCGCTGGCACCGTTTGGAATGCCCATGATCACGCTGGTAACCGCGAGGACCAACAGGCCGGCAAGCACCGATTTGCCCTCAACCAGATCAGGCCAGAGCCAGAGGATCAGGGTGGCGAGTGCCGCACCGGCACCGGCCAGCATGATGTTGCCGCCCGTTGCTGAGCCGGAGTGGAACGAGATAGCGGAGACCTTGACCGTCCGTCCCGACGCCAGGAAGGAATGTGCCTTGTAAAGGGAGTGCGCGAGCAGGTGCAACAGCGCCAGCACATAGGCTCCGAGCGCGATTTCGAACAGCATGAAGCCCATCTGGGAAATGGTGGACCAGGCCAGGGCGTGCTTGACGGAGGTCTGGGTCATCATGGTGAGCACCGCAATCAGGGCTGTGCCCCCGCCCACCACCAGCAACAGGGCATGGCCGGCGGTGAATCCCTCAAACACCGGGAACAGCCGCAGCCACAGGAATCCACCCAGGTTGATGACACCGGCATGCAACAAGGCAGAAACCGGTGTGGGAGCTTCCATAACCCGCAGCAGCCAGCCGTGGAAGGGAATCTGGGCACATTTCAGGATGGCAGCCACCGCCAGAAGTACCGAGGCAAGCGTCAGTGTTGCGGAAGACTGGCCTACAACCGCACCTCCTTCGATCATCTCGGGCAGTCGGAACGTTCCGTAATGGCTCCAGAGCAACAGGACACTGGTGATAACACACACATCACCAAGCCTGCTGGCAATGAATTTCTGGGCAGCGGCGAGCCGCGCCTCCGGCCGGTCCCCGTACAGAGTCAGTAACTGATGCAGCGCCAGGCTGACACCGATCCAGGCGCCTGCCAGCACCAGCATGTGGTCGGTAAACACCAGCAGGAGCACACAGGCCAGCGTTGTCAGGAACCAGGGCAGGAATGTCTCCCGCGCCGGATCGCCAGCCAGATAATCACGGGCGTACCTGAGAATCACCCATCCGATGAACGCCACCATCACACCCATCCAGACCGCCAATGCATCCGGGTACAGGCCAAGGCGGGCACCCTGCTCCGGCAGCCCGGTGTCAATCAGCCAGGCATCCAGCAACAACAGCACACCTACGATGCCCGTAATTGCCAACGTGGCCAACAGGAGGCCCTCGGAAATGCGCCAGCAATGGCGGAGTTTGAGAGGGTTACGTGTCCAGTTACTGAAAACGGCAACGGCAAAGAAACTGATTGGCAGCAAAAGCCAGCCGATCAGCACCGGAATGGATAAAAAACTGAAGCTCTCGTTCATGCTTAACTCCCTTCATCGCGTACGCATACTTTGCCGGGAGTGCAGCATCGATAAAAATGGTTTATAAATATCAAACCGTTCACTTAAACAGAACGTTCAATCCGGGACAGCTCGAATGCGACTGAACTACCACCACCTCTACTATTTCTGGACCGTGGCCCGTGTCGGTCATCTGACCAAGGCCGCGGAATCGCTGCATATTTCCCAATCGGCCCTGTCCGGGCAGATCCGGAAGCTGGAGGAGAGCCTCGGCCATGACCTTTTTATCCGTGAGGGACGCCGGCTCAGGCTGTCAGAGGCAGGACGGGTTGCCTTCAACTATGCAGAAGACATTTTCCGGCAGGGAGAGGAACTGGCGGCATTGTTCCGCTCCGGCAGCCAGACCAACCGGGAGATTCTCAAGGTGGGCGCGGTTGCCACACTGTCCCGGAACTTTCAGGAGGGATTTCTGAGGCCGCTGCTGGGGCGGAAGGATCTGGAACTGAAGCTTCAGAGCGGCAGCCTCGATGATCTCCTCAGGCGTCTGTCTGCCCACCGGCTGGACCTGATTCTCTCCAATCAGCCGGTCCAGGGCGATGAGCAGAATCCCTGGCGTTCAAGGCGCCTTGCCCGGCAACCCGTGAGTGTCATCGGCCCGCCGAGTGATAACAGCATGCCTGATCTGCCCAAATTCCTGCACGGCAGGAACCTGATCGTGCCAGGACCGGACAACCATATCCGCCAGGCCTTCGACCAGATCTGCGAATACCACGGCATCTACCCGAACATCATCGCGGAAGTGGATGACATGGCCATGATGCGACTGCTTACCCGTGATACCCGCAACTTTGCGGTGTTACCGCCGGTTGTGGTCAGGGATGAACTGCGTGCCGGGGTATTGCGGGATTACGGGGCCCTTCCCGGTGTTTACGAGGAGTTCTATGCGATCAGCATCCGCCGTCAGTTCCAGCAGTCGCTGGTGTCGGAACTGCTGACTCAACCTGCAGATGAGCTGCTAACCTCCCTGCCCGGTTGAGAATTCTGACTAGCGCCGATGTGCGAATAAGTCATACATTCCTTTCGTCTGTCGCCGTATACTCGGAACGAGTCCATGAAAATAACAACATCCGGGCAGCGAGAATCATGCAAAGAGCAAACACCGAGTCCCCGTCCATACTTATCATCGGTACCGGTTTTGGCGGATTGGGGATGGCGATTCAGCTCAAGAGAGCGGGCTACCACAACATTATCCTGCTGGAAAAAGCGGGCCGCGTGGGCGGCACCTGGCGCGATAACACCTATCCCGGCGCCGCCTGTGACGTCCAGTCCCATTTCTATTCCTACTCCTTTGAGCCCAAGCACGACTGGTCCCGCAAATTCGGCCTGCAGAGTGAAATCCTGGGTTATATGGAGCACTGCGTTGAAAAATACGGGCTTGGCGAGCACATCCGCTTCAACTCGGAGGTTGCAGAAGCGGAATTTGATCAGCGGCTGAACCGCTGGAACGTGACCCTGACCTCCGGGGAAACGCTCACCTCCCGAATACTCATTACCGCGACCGGCCAACTGAACCAGCCGGCCTGGCCCAATATCGAAGGCCTGGACCAGTTCCAGGGTCGGATGTTCCATTCCGCCCGCTGGGATCACGATTACGATCTGACCGGCAAGAAGGTCGCCGTGATCGGCACCGGTGCGAGCGCCATCCAGTTTGTGCCCGAAGTCGCCAAACAGGCGAACACCCTCAACCTCTTCCAGCGCAGCGCCGCCTGGGTCCTGCCCAAGCCGGATCGCCCGTTCAAGCCCTGGGAGCAGTGGCTGTTCAGCAAACTGCCGGTCTGGGACCGGCTCTATCGGTACCTGATCTACTGGAAGAACGAAACCCGGGCGCTCGCGTTCACCCGTTTCAATGGACTGCTGGAGATCTTTGCCCGACAGGCGCGGAAGGAAGCACAAAAACGGGTTACTGACCCGGAAAAACTCCGGAAGATCATCCCGGATTATCAGATCGGCTGTAAGCGTATCCTGATCTCCAACGACTGGTACCCGGCCATCAACCAGTCCAACGTGAACCTGGTTACCGACGCCATCCGCGAGGTCGCACCGGACGGTGTGGTCACCGCCGACGGCTCTCACTACCCGGCCGATGCCATCATACTGGCGACCGGTTTCCGGGCATCCGAATTCCTGTCACCGATCACCATTACCGGGCGCAACGGCAGGAACCTGAACCAGGCCTGGGAAGACGGCGCGGTTGCCTTCAAGGGCATCACCGTCAGCGGTTTTCCCAACATGTTCATGCTCTACGGGCCCAACACCAACCTGGCCCACAACTCCATTCTTTACATGCTCGAATCCCAGTTCCACTACGTTCTCGATTGCCTGAAGGCACTGGACAAGTACCCGGGAGCGGCCATGGATGTGCGCGAGGATCGCCAGGAGCGTTTCTCCCAGGTGGTTCAGACCGGGCTGGAGGGAACCGTCTGGGATACCGGCTGTACCTCCTGGTACCTGGATGAGAATGGCAAGAACACCGTGAACTGGCCAGGCTTTACCTTCACTTACCGGTTTGCCACCCGGCACGTAGAGACCGCCGACTACCAGTTCCTGAACCCCGCCAACTGACTTTCCTTCAACGGCAGTTCCGCTGCCGTTGAATTTTCGGCACATTCATAGGATGATTGGTTCATCTGTTAGAAGGATGATCATCTGATGCTGGAAAAGATCCGGAAAGGTTCCCTGGTGGAAACCGCTATCGAAAGCCTCAGGCAGGCCATCGAGAAGGGAGACTGGGCTCTTGGAGACAAGCTCCCGGTCGAGTCGGAGCTGTCCGAATCCCTTGGCGTAAGCCGTAACACCGTGCGGGAGGCGGTCCGTGTTCTTGTACACGTGGGTATGCTGGAAACCCGTCAGGGTGACGGTACCTATGTGCGCGCCACCCGGGATGCCGGCGAAACGCTGCGGCGCATTGCCCGCACCGAGCTGGCCGACCAGCTGGAGGTCCGCATCATGCTCGAATCCGAGGCCGCCAAGCTGGCCTCACTGAGGCGAACGGAGGACGATCTCAAGCGCATGACCGATGCCCTTGATGCCCGCGCGCGCTCCGCGAACAACCTTGAGGAACGCATCAGGCACGATGAGCGGTTTCACCATGCCGTGGTCATGGCCTCCCACAACCCTGCCCTGCTCGAACTCTACGATTATTTCTCCCACGGCGTGAGCCAGACCATCGAGCGCACAGAGATGGATGCCGACCTGCCGGAACCATCCCAGGAAGACCACGAACTGCTGCTGGCCGCCATTCGTCGCGGTGAAGCCCAGAAGGCCGGACAACTGGCCCGGGAACTGCTCCAACCAAGTCTTGACGCCCTCAATCCGGGAGCTGACATTTCATGAAGTTGCGCATTGATACCTTTACCCTGCTGTTGCTGGGGGCCATTGTTCTTGCCTCTTTCCTTCCTGCCACCGGCACTGCTGCGGACTGGCTGGCAACGGCCGGCACCGTAGCCGTGGCTCTCCTGTTCTTTTTCCACGGCGCGGCGCTATCCCGGGAGCAGATCATTGCCGGCGCGACCCACTGGCGCCTGCACATCCTGATAACGGCCCTCACCTTTGTATTCTTCCCGCTGGCCGTTCTGCCTATCAACGCGCTGTCGGACATTATCCCCACGTGGATGCCCCGGGACCTTGGGCTTGGCTTCCTTTATCTGGGGGTTCTGCCCTCGGCGGTCTCTTCTTCCATTGCCTACACAGCGATGGCGAAGGGCAACGTACCGGCGGCGATCTGCAGTGCGGCAGCCTCGAATGTATTCGGCATGATGCTGACACCGTTCCTGTTATTGCTGCTGGTCAGTACGTCCGGTGCGGGAGGGTTCTCGGTGGCCGAGGCGCTGAAGGATATTGTGATGCAGCTGTTGCTGCCGTTTGCAGTGGGCCATGCCATGCGACCCTGGCTGGGAGGTTACCTGGCCCGGAACGAGAAACTCATGGCGCGCTACGATCAATGCGTGATCTGGCTGATCGTGTACTCCGCGTTTTCCCATTCCGTGGTAAGCGGGCTCTGGCAGAACCTGCCGTTGCAGGCCATCGTCTTTGCCGTCGCCCTGTGCTTTGCACTTCTGGGCTTCTTTATGGTGATGGCGCGGTTCCTGGTACGGCGGTTCGGCTTCAGCCTGGAGGATGAGACTGCCGTTGTGTTCTGCGGATCAAAGAAAAGCCTGGCATCGGGGCTGCCTATGGCCAAGGTGTTGTTTTCCGGTCACCCGGGCTTCGGCATGATCGTGTTGCCGATTATGTGCTACAACCAGATCCAGGTGATTGTCGGGGCCATTCTGGCCCAGAAATATCGCGAGAAAATTGAACAGGCGAGGGAATCATCCCCCGCCCATACCGCCGAAAATTGACGCCAGAATCACCAGTCCGACAATCCAGCCGATGACAGCCGGCCAGAAATTGACCATTTGTGGCGGCTGTTCCGGCTGATCCTCGGCCATCCCGGGTTCCGGGAAGTTCCGGTCATCAACCGGCTCCTCCGGTACGTCCTGCAGGCTGTACCAGTCGAACCACTCGCCCAGAAAACGGGTGACCGGGGCTGCCAGGCTGCCGTTTTCCGCCATCGGCCGAAGCTGCGGCTCCAGCTGAACGGCAATTTCGCGGCGCAACGCCGGCTTGTCGGCAGGCGGCTCGCACAGGATAGCCTTCCAGATACCCACATCCTTGCTCCGCTGGGAATCATTCAGCAAGGCCTTGATCTGGATGACCACCTCCCGGACGATCTGGCTTTCCTCCGCGTCCAGGGGCCTTTCCCTGACAGGAGCCGCCTCAACGGCATCCCCACGGTCTTCCTCTTGAACAGAGCTATAACCCGGCTCCGACGTAACGACGGCTGCAGACTCCGGTGCCGACTCACCGCTGGCCTCCTGAAACGCTCTGCGGAGCGCTTCGGCCTCATCCGCGGACGCAAATTTCAGCTGCTGTTCATACGCCTGCTGTATTCGCTGACGGTCACTGGTTGGTTCGATTCCAAGGATTTCCCAGCAATTCATATAGCCGTAACTCCCAGCCCCGAGATTGATTACAATATTGAGAGACAAACCGTGTGTAGTCCCCTACGATAGGTAAAACAAGAAGAATACCGTGTTAAACCCCCTGAGACCGGCAGATTATAGAACGTGATTCATGAGTGTTTCGACTAGATTGCAGTTAAGTTTCATAAACCTGCCGCGCCGCCGGTCATTTCGTTACGCTCTGATGCTGCTCTCCGCTGCATGTTTGCCGGCCCACGCCCAGGTTTCCGACCCCTTGATGTCGTCAGAAATCTTCGCGCTTGACAGCGAACTCTCCGAACTTCCTGAAGTGCTGACCACTACCCGGCTGAGGCAATCCAAGCTCAAGGTACCGGGCACCACCACCATCCTTACCGGTGACATGATTCGCGACCTGGGGATCATGAACCTGGTGGAAGCGCTTAGACTGGTGCCCGGAATGGTCGTGGGCGACCGGGGCAGTACCAATCCTGTGGCAACGTACCACGGCACATCCCAGTATGAACAGCGCCGGCTTCAGGTTCTGATTGACGGGCGTACAGCATACCGCGCGAGTCTCGCTGATGTGGACTGGTTAGCCATGCCGGTGGCGCTGGAGAATATCGAACGCATCGAGGTGAGCCGGGGCCCCAACTCTGCCGCCTATGGCATCAACGCCTTTCTAGGTACCGTTAATATCATCACGCGGTCACCCGACGACACGGCCGGTGTTGAAGCCTACGCGGCATCCGGTTCAAGAGGTTACCTGAGAACGTTCACCTCAGTCGGTGATGCCAATCCAGACGGTAGCTGGCGACTGTCCTACGAAAAACGCAAATCCAATGGCTTCGACTCTCAGCTGGAGGGCGGCGAGGCGGTGCCGTTCCATGACGGCCATGACACTAACAATTTCAACTTCGACAGCATCGTGAAAATCGATAATCGACACTCCGTTGATTTCCGGGCAGGTGCGCTGGAGGGTGTCAATGAAGAAGACAAGGATAAATCCGGAAAACTGGGGGCAGTGACCAATCCGGATATTCTGATGGACGACTACTACCTGCAGGTCCGATTCAATGGCGCTACATCCCGAAACCATTTCTATCACCTTCAGGCCAGTTACCAGAATCAGAAAAGGAGGCAGCGCTGGACCATTGCTATTCCAGGAGATGTGTTTTCTTCGCTTCTGCCACCGGACAGTCCTTTTCCGAGCGACCCGGATACCTTCTTCATCGCTGACCTGAACGAGGACATTGAAGAGTCCCGACAGGAATTCGAACTGCAGGATACGCTGCTGGTCAATCCGGACCTGAAGCTGGTATCAGGACTTGGTTATCGCAAGGATACCTTCAATTCGGAAACTTTCTTCAATGGACGGGGCAACAACTACCAGAGCCGGGTATTCGCCAACGTGGAATACTCTCCGGCGCGGTGGGTAACATTCAACGCCGGCGGGAACTACGAGAAAACCACGACGACCCGTGAAGGCTATTTCTCTCCCCGGGCCGCCACGAACTTCATCTTCAATGACAACCATGCGCTTAGGTTTGTGTACTCCCGAGCCGTGCGAACACCGGATGCGTTTGAGCAGGATCCTGACTGGTCTTACCGTCCAGCCAATGTCCGGCCGCCATTTACGGCGCTTGAAGGGGTAAGGTTTCTGATCGAGGATCTGGTCGATCCCCAAACCTCAACCCTGGGTGAGGACCTGGACGAGGAATGGATAACGTCCCGCGAGATCAGCTATTTCGGCCAGTTTCATTTGGATAATGCGCTGTTTTCCATGGAAGTCCGCTATTTCAATGATGAACTGGACGACATGATCAGCGGCGTTATCAACGAAGAGGAATGGACCATAGATAACAATGTTGACCTGGACCAGGAGGGATTTGAAATTGAAACCTCACTGGAGTTTCCGGGTACGATGTTACGGGCTACCTACGGTTATCTCGACCAGGATGGCCGGTACACTGGTGATCCAACGGGTCTGTCTCAAAGCGATCAACAATACACTGTTGATTTGTTGGGACGGTTATCCGCCCAGCATTCCGGCAGTCTGGCCTGGATCCAGGAATTCCCGATGGACCTGACTTCCTCGGTGGCCTATTACTGGACGAACGAGGTCAGGAATACCCGTTTTGAGCGTGCGGATTTCCGGCTCGCCAAACGGGTGGACGCGCCAGACTACAGTTACGTGCTGGCGCTCACGATGCAACACTATCTGAATCCAGAGGCATGGATGAGTCCGGACAACCGGATTGAGGATCATAACCAGTTTTTCATTGAAGCGGGGATCCGCTTCTGAACGATAATCAGGGACAGCGTTTTACCCGGGATGGTATGAAGCGAGCGAGTTTGTTCCAGACAAGTCACCATGATCGTGCTGCGGTTACCTGGCCGCCGGTGATGTTTCTTTTTGCACTTCTCACGGTTTTCTTGTCGACCGTTGCCCAGGCACAGGATCTGGCCGTCAACACCGTCTATATCGCAAGTTCCGGCAATCCCGCCCTGGACCAGCACATGACCCGGCTGCTGGGGGATGCGTTGGGAGATGAAGCCGCCCTCCGGCCACTGACCAATGGCCAGACCGCGACGCCGGATGATGCCCCGATCGTAACCATCGGCCCCTCGGCCTTTTCCAGGGTGCGCCAGGCCAACCGCCGCGCCCCGATCCTGGCCATGCTGGTAGAACGGTCTTTCATAAAGGATTATGCGGCACGTAACCCCGGCCAGATCTCAGCGGTTTATTACGATGTGCCCCTGGAACTGCAGGCATTGATCGGAAAGGCGGTGCTGCCCCAGGCAACCAAGGTAGCCATCATTGCCAGTACCGAGACGGCCGGGCTTTATGAGCCGGTGGTCGATAAATTACCTGCCATGGGCCTGCAACCAAGGGTTTTCATCGTTGATACGCAGCAGGATCTTATTCCGACCCTGGTCAGGGCATTAAGCTACGGCGATTTCCTGCTCGCCGGTCCCGATGACCGTATCTACAACCCCAGCACCATCAAACACATCCTGCTGACCACCTACCGCCGCAGCCGGATTGTCATTGGCCCGAGCCAGGCCTATGTCAAAGCAGGCTCACTGGCATCCGGTTACGCGCCTTTTCCCGGCATGGCGGAGGCCGCTGCAGATAAGCTGCACCACTATTTTGCCAAAGGGGAGTTTCCGGTTCCGGACTACCCCGATCAATACAGCGTGGAGATTAACAGTCAGGTGGCACGATCCCTGAACATTCCATTACCTGACAAGGAAACCCTGGAACAGGAGCTTGATCAGGCACGGGCGCAATTTGAGGGTTCTGAAGAATGAACAGGCCCACGACCACCAGGATTTCTCTGTCCCGCAAGCTGTTGCTTCTGGGTGCCCTGCCCGCCGTGGTTATGTTCATTGTGCTGATGGTCTTTTTCACCTCGGCCAGGCTTGAGGACGCCCGAAAGGACCTGATAGCGGGAGGACAGATGCTGGCGGATAGCCTTGCTCCCGCGCTGGAATATCCCGTTGTTTCCGGTAACAGCGTGGCGCTGGAACAGATTCTTTCCCAGTCCCTGAAATACAGTAACGCAGCCTGGGTCCGTGTAACGGATGTCATGGGAGACGAAATCGGAATGGCTCGGGCCTCCAGCGAACCCCGGACCGAAGGGGCCGGTCACAACTACCTGACCTTCGAGGCGGAGATCCTGCAGTTGCCACTGAAAATCGGGGCCAATGACGCCAACGAGTGGTTTGCACCAGAGTTCGGATTTGATTCGGGGGCACTGAGGGTCGGCACCATTGAGGTCGGCGTCAGCACCCTTGCCCTGCAGGCAAGACAACAGGAAATCCTGTGGACCTCCATTGCCGTTGGTTCCTCACTGCTGCTGTTTACAGTCCTGGTGGTGAGGCATTTCCTCGGCAATATTCTCTCGCCCATTCAGGGCTTGTCGGAGCGAATCGACCGTCTGATCAACCGCGATTACGCGAAAGCTGTTTCGAGAACGTCTGGAAGTTCGCGAGATATCAACCTGATAGAACATAAACTTAATAAACTTGCTGAACACCTGGCAAACCTCAAGGCAAAACATGATCAGGTGTTGTCAGCATCAGAGTCGGCCCGCGAGAGGGCGGTAGCAGCCAACCAGGCAAAATCCGAGTTTCTTGCGACCATGAGTCACGAACTTCGCACCCCACTTAACGGGGTTCTGGGGATGGTCGACCTCATTGAAGAAGAACCACTGACATGCCGGCAGCGGGATTATTTGAAAACGGCCCGGCAATCGACCGAAGACTTGCTGACCGTCATCAACGACATCCTTGACTACGCACAAATGGATGGCGGAGAAATACGGTTGGAAAACCGTGAGTTTGACCTCCGTAATGTCATCAATAACTGCACGGCCTCCTACCGTCACCAGGCCGAGCAGCACGGTCTTTCCCTCAGCGTCGATTTCTATGGCGACTGGCCGGAGAACGCATTGGTCATTGGTGATGCGGGCAGAATGCGGCAAATTATCGCCGGGCTGCTGGATAATGCCATCAAGTTTACCGCCGAAGGCGCCATCACTGTCCAGGCGGGCTGTTTTCCGCTGGAGGAAAACAGCATTGTGCTCAACTGTGCGGTGAACGATTCAGGCGCTGGCATGCCCGCCGAGCGCATGCACGACATTTTCAATTCCTTCGAACAGCTGGATTCCGGCAACACCCGTCGTTATGGCGGCACCGGCCTCGGCCTTTCACTGGTCCAGCGTCTGGTGGAGCTGATGGGTGGCCACATCCAGGTGGAGAGCGATCTTGGCCAGGGCTCCAGCTTCCGCTTTGAGCTGCCGTTTGAACTGGGCCCGACGGTCATCTCCGCCCCCACCAGGAGAACACTCCCTGCCCGAAGTGAGGACGACGGGCTACCCCATGCTCTGGTGGTGGAAGACAATCCGGTAAACCAGCGGGTGGCTTCAGCGATGCTGACTCGTCTGGGATTCCGCACGGACACGGCGGCAAACGGCGAAGAAGCGGTGAATATCGTCCAACGCAATCATACCGGCTATGACCTGATCCTGATGGACTGCCAGATGCCGGTCATGGATGGCTACGAGGCAACCCGTCGTATCCGGGAATGGGAACGCAGCAATGGCCAACAGGGTATTCCAATCATTGCGCTGACGGCGGACGTATTGCCGGCGACCGAATCCATCTGTCTTGGCAGTGGAATGAATGATTTCCTGGCCAAACCAGTCCGGAAGGAGAATCTCCAGGAAGTCCTTGGCCGCTGGACGGTCATACGGGAGGAATGAGAGGAAGGGCCAGCCATCACGTGTAGCTGGCCCGGACTGTCAGGCGACAGGTTCCCTCATGGTGACGAATTCCTCTGCAGAGGTCGGGTGAATTCCCATGGTGGAATCAAACTCGGCCTTGGTCGCCCCTGCCTTGATGGCAACCGCCAGACCCTGAATGATCTCACCGGCATCCGGACCCACCATGTGAGCACCGAGCACCTTGTCGGAGTCGTCGTCAACAACCAGTTTCATGAGGCACCGTTCGTCGCGGCCACTCAGGGTGTATTTCATGGGACGGAACTCGGAACGGTAGATCCGCAGCTTGTGACCTTTATCCCGGGCCTCGAATTCAGTGAGGCCGACTGTTCCGATATTCGGCTGACAGAAAACCGCTGTTGGGATGGCGGTGTAATCCATCTCGCCCTGCCCGTCCCCGAACAGACGACGGGACAGCACCATAGCCTGCGCCAGGGCCACCGGAGTCAACTGCGGAGTACCAATCACATCGCCAAGCGCCGTGATCGAAGGAACCGCAGTCTGGAAAGTGTCATCCACTACGATATGCCCCGAGGCACTGAGCTCCACCCCCAGGTCTGTCAGACCAAGACCGTCAACCAGCGCCCTACGCCCGGTTGCCGCCATGACCAGCCCGGTATCCAGGGTTTCGCCCGTGCTTAGCTTGACCTGGTAGTGCGTATCGTTGGATTCGACAGCCTCGATGGTGGTACCAAAACGCAGGTTGACGCCTTTCTTGCGCATCTCCTGTTCAGTGAAATGACGAATATCGTCATCAAAGCCGCGCAGGAACAGCTCTCCCCGGTAGAGCAAGGTGGTCTCTACACCCAGGCCGGCCAGGATGCCGGCAAACTCCACCGCGATGTAGCCGCCACCCCAGACCACCGCATGCTTCGGCAGCTGCGGCAGGTAGAACATTTCGTTCGAAGTCAGGATGTGCTCTTTGCCGGGTACATCGGGAACAACCGGCCAGCTTCCGGTGGCAACGGTGATGTGTTTGGCAGTGTAGGAGGTATAGCCAACCTGCACGGTGTTGGCATCCTGGAGGGTCGCGGTGCCCTGGATAATCGTTACCCCGGCGTTCTCGAGAAGGCGCCCGTAGATACCGTTGAGTCGTTCAATCTCGGCATTCTTGTTGGCCACCAGCGTGGACCAGTCGAAACTGACGTCACCCAAGGGAACGTTCCAGCCATAACCAGCTGCGTCTTCCAGCTCATCGTGAACGTGCGCGCCGTAGACGAACAGTTTCTTCGGGACACAGCCGACGTTTACACAGGTTCCGCCGAGATATCGCGACTCAACGACAGCTACCCTCGCCCCTCGCTGGGCGGACATCCGGGCCAGGCGGACACCGCCGGAACCGGCGCCGATAACGATCAGATCATAATCCAGACTGTCAGACACAGTTTCTCCTGTTGATGAAAATGACTTCAACCGGGTCCAGAGGCTGCTGCTTTGCTTTCCGGTTTCAGTTCCCGGAACAGCACGTGGTCCTCATAGTCGCCCAGACGAATCTTGCCCAGGCTCCTGAACCCTTCGGATTCGTAAAATGGCAGATAGCGGCTGTTCCCGGTATCCAGGACCAGGCCGCTGCCCCGGGGATTTTCGCTACAAAGCCGTTCAACCGTCTTTAGCAGTAAGCGGCCATAGCCACGATTCTGGTATTTCGGATCCACCCCCATCAACGGCAGTTGATGCGCCTGTGGCTGGGGCAGCATGTTTCGTATTTTCTCGTGATAATCGAGGTAACGGCGGGTGGAGGCAAAACCGGTGGTCAACACCATGCGGATGCGCCAGCTCAACTGTTCGGCCAGGTTCATCCTCAGTTCAGGTTCCCCAACGAAAGCCACCGCCACCAGCGTATTATCCACCATTACGCCAATAGCGTCCTGATTATACTCAAAGTAAAGGTCGATCAATTCCCGTACCGTGGCGCGGACACGCTGGTCGTAGCCCGGCCGCCGGTGATCGAACAGGTACTGGAACGTCGGTTCATTCCGGTAGGCGTGGTAAAGAATGGATTGCGCTTCGTTCCGGGCGGTGTCGTCGAGACGCACAATTACCGGCTCAGGATTGTTATTATTGTCTTTGCCGTCAGTCATCGCCTTCCCCTTTTTCAGATAGTCAGTGTCAAACGAACTGAAACCTTACCCGGGTCGTTGCCCCGGTCCATGGCAGCCTGGTCGATAACCACGCCGTTTTCTGTGTTGAGCCGCTCCAGCCAGGAGGCAACGTCGGCGTAGGGTACGCCGTCCAGCCAGACACGGATTGCCTCATCGCCACTGGGTTCAAAACGCTGCAATGCCAGGCCTGCCTCGCGGGCGGAACTGGTTACCAGGGCCATCAGAGCTCGGCCGTCATCCGGCTTGTCTACAGCTGCGGAGGAGGTGGACGACGAAGTTCCCGCCAATCCCTGGATGACCGGTTCGTTGGCCTGTATCCACCCCAGCAGGTCCGCCGCGTTATCGCGAGCGCTGAGAGAGCGGTCATGGAAGCCAGCTACCGGCTGCCACACGGCGAAATAGAGAATTCCCACCAGTATGGCGATCGCCAGCAAACTCAATGCCTGCTGGTCACGGCGGGGCAACTGATCGTACTGCGCAACCAGCTTGGCGACGGCAGGCTGTTCCTTCAAGCGTTCCAACATTCCGTTATCCTCCCGATACCGTCAAACGGCCACGGGCGCCGCCGGATTCATTGACGACCGACCCTATCTGGGCCTCAAGCCCCTGCCCCGACAAGCCGTTCCGAAGCGCGCTTAAACGATCGTAACTGTCGGCACGGATATCCACCACCAGCTCGCCCCGATCCTTGCTGAAGTTGACCGAGTTGAAGGTCACCGAGCCGGAGGACGGTAACTGTGAGTATTGCTGACCGGTGTATTTCATCAGCGCGATGAAGTCGAGTTCAGGGCCCCGGGATCCGGCAACCCGTAGCTGACCTTCAAGAACCCGCCGGACGTTTCCGGCATGGGTGCGACGGTCATCGGGAAAGGCATCGCGATAAATGGCCATGGCCTGTTCTTCAAGTTCTTCCGCCTGCCCCTGGTAATAAAAGCCCATTCCGGCCTCGAACGCCACCTGAATGACAAACCAGATTGAAGCCACTGCAATCAGCGGCTTCCAGGGTTTGAAGGGACTGTCTTTGCCGGCCTTGACCGAGAATGCGCCCTGGCAGAGGTTGATCGGCTGGCAGCGATGGTGATGGTGGGCATGAGCAAGCAGCTCCAGGGGCATCAGATCGAGCTGTTCCTGCCGGACCACAAGCCGCCCGGGGGCAGTCAGTTCCGCGATGACCGACTGATGGTATTCCAGTTCGTCCTGTGTTCCGTACACCGTGACCGGGACTTCGGCCATCACTTCCTCGGTCGGAGGTACCGCCAGGGTGTGGGCAAACATGCCAAGGTTGGCCGCCTGCATGCTCAGCCACTCGCCACGATCGCTGACCAGCATGGCCACCTCGCCGTCCAGGCATATGCTCCAGCCACCCTCGGTGGCCGGCAGCAGTGACGCATCCGGATAGATGGCATCGAGGCGGGCATTCTCCCACCCGGAGAACAGGGTGATCCAGTTGCCCATCCGTTCCCGATCGATGGCGGCAACCCGATAGCCTTCTTCCGAGTGCTTGCCCAGGGCCAGGTGAACCGAGTCGATGTCCTGGGCAATCTGCTCCTCGACCGCATAGGGCAAAGCCTGAAGGATGAACCGGTTCTGTTTGGCCGGGATATCAGCAACGCAGAAAAGCGCGTCCTCGCCGGGTATCAGGCCCACCAGCAACACGTTTTCCAGCGCGTTCTGGGCCAGGGTCTGCTCGATAATGTCCCGGTTATCCCCGGTGCCGCGGGCCTGAGCATCGCCGGTGGCATCCTGAAGCACCCAGTTGTAAAGCTGGGCGTCCGGATTCTCATCGATATCCGCAAACGGCGGGACCGGCCGGACAAAAAGGCGATAAGACATGGCTATCCTTCTGAAATGGTAAACGGCTCTTTGGTAATTCGGTTTTTCTGTCCGGTATCCCTGTGAACCGTCCGGACCTCACCTTCCCCGTTACGGAAAACGGTGCTGACCATATTAACGACACGATTATCGTAGGTAATCCTTGAAACAACTTCAAAAAAACGGGTTTGCAGGGTCAGCCCCGTAGTCTTGAGCCCGAGACCGGCAAACTCCGGTAAGGCGAGGAAATCCTGAAGATTCCCGAAGGCTTCCTCTTCCCGCTTTTCCAGGACGGAGGCAATCGCCGCCTCGGATAATTCCTCGTGCAGGCTTTGCAGCACGGGACCAGTCGCGGTGTTGACGTTGATTCCTGCGCCACTGACCGGCAGAGCCGCCACATGGGGTCGCAACGCCTGGTAGATTTCTTCGGTCATGCCCTCGATCAGTCGCAGCTCCGTGACGTCAACAAACGGCTGGTTACCGGCACGATAACCGGGATCGGCCATCAGGTACTGGCCATCTTCGGCACCATAGGCGCTGATGGTCTGGTCATTGCTGTCAATCCAGTCGATCAGGGCATCAGCGGTGATACTGGTGACGCCCAGGACCATGAGAAGTCGGGTGAACCGATCCTTCGCCAGGGTGTCCACCTGCCCCGCCGGAGTAACAAGATCGTTCAGGTTGAACCGGCCGCCAAGATCATCTATCTGCACCTCAACCACACTGTTGCCATCATCCAGGGGAAGGATGGCCGCGTTCATCGCCCAGAACTCATCGAGGCTATCGACCATCGAGCCGTCTTCCTTGTCCTCCTCGAAATCCCGGACCAGGATACGTCGGGCGAAGGCCTCGGCACCCAGGGCGATACTCTGCCCCTGCTGTTGGGCCAGGTAATGCCCGGCCTGGAATACCCGGATGTTAAGTTGCTGGGTCATGCCTGAGGCAAGCATCACCACCAGCGCCATGGCCAGTAGTACCATCACCAGGGCGACACCGCGCTGCCGGTTTCCGGATGGGCGACCCCGAAACACTATCATCCCGCAGCTCCACCCGGCTGGGTAGTGGTTTCCTGGCCTGGTTGCTGCTCCGGCGGCTGTTCGGGTTGTTGTTCGTCCTCTTCTTCCTCGTCGGTTTCGGTGGCGGCTTCATTTGCCTGGTTGACCAGCCCCTGGGCTGCCGCCGGGTCAAAGTCCGGCAGGGCAAAAGTACGGACCAGCTCGCCAAATCGCTCGTGTTCTATGGTGACTTCAATGCCCAGGGGAAACGGGAATTCCGGGCGGTCGCCGGGGGTCAGGCCAGCCAGGTCATCATCCGACGGCCAGTCTTCCTGCCAGCTGCGTTCGCTGTTCATGAAACGCACCTCAAAGGCGGTAATGTCCTCAAGGAGCAGAACGTTCTCGCTGTTGTCTTCCTGGCCCTGGTCCACCGTGGGCCAGTAGCGCCGGAAGAGCTCGGTACCGGTGTATTCCCAGCCTGCCCTCTGGAGCCCGCTGCGTCTCAGCCCCAGCGGGTTACGCCAGCCCTGGCGGGTCAGCAACAGGGCATAGCCTTCCTCGCGGCTGGTCAGTGCCGGCTGAAAGTCACCGTAGACATCCCGGGCGGAACGATTCACCACCTGGGTGATGTCCCGTTCCAGGAGCAGCATGGCGCGCTGGATGCGATCGAACTCCTCGGCCAGCTCATTGACCCGGTCCCTTGAATTGACCACGCCGTTAATGACCTGCCAGACACCCAGACCGATCACTGCAGTGATGGTTACCGCAATCAGCACTTCCATGAGGGTAAAGCCGGACTGGCGCATCACTTCTCCCCCACGAACGCGGAAAGCGTATGAAGCGGCACCGGATCACTGACTTCATCGGTGTACTTGGCCACGGATACTTCTATCCGCCGCATGGTGGGCTCAGCCGTGGCTTTTACTGCTGTCGTTACCTGCCACCGGAATGGTCCGTAATCCGTGTCGGTGGAATTCTCGGAGATGCCGGGAAGCTCTTCGTCGAGGCGGATGGCGTTAATGCGATTGTCCGCGATCCAACCGGCCAGGGTCTTGTCGCGGATGCGTTCGAAACTGGAAATATACTGGCTGCCCACCTCGGCTGCCGCGGTGGCAATCAGGCCGAAAACCAGCAACGCCACCAGAACTTCAATGAGGGTAAAGCCACGGGCGCGTTCCATCAGAGCTCGTCCTCCGAGCCGGGCTTGCGCCAATGGATACCGGTTACTCCGTCCGACTCGAGCACATGCATGTAGTCGGTGTTGCTGCCCGGGGTAAACTCGACCTGGAACGGCGTGGTCTCACCACTGGAGAAAAATACGATATCGGGCAGTTCGCGATCCTCCTCGGACGCCAGCCTGGGGGCATCGTTTTCAATGTATTCGGTCGCCACCAACCAGTCCGGGAAAGCCCTGGCCTGGAAAATCCGTTCGCCGGAAGCTTTCCACTCGGCGTTCCGGTCCTGGAAGGCCACGAACTGGTAACCACCGTCTTCCAGCCTGACGCCCATCTCGAGATTGTTGAGCACCGCCTGTTCAGAGGCGGTTTGCATCAGCAGATAAAGCTCCCGGACCTCATTTTCCAGCTCCCTCTGCTGGGAACTGCCTCCCATGGTGAAGACCGCGAGGGAGGCCAGGAGCCCCACTACAATCAGGACAACGAGGATCTCTATCAGCGTAAAGCCGCTTTGCGTTGTCCTGTACTGCACAGCCAATCAGCCCTCGGTTTTCCAGACGCTGATGTCGGCAGCATCACCGTCACCGCCTTCCTGACCGTCAGCGCCATAGGAATACAGATCGTAGGGGCCTTCGGTGCCCGGGCTTACATACTGGAACTGGTTACCCCAGGGATCTTCCGGAACGCTCTTGAGATAGCCATCCTGGTTCCAGTTCTTCGGCTCGGGACTGCCGCTGGGCCTGGATACCAGTGCCTCCAGACCTTGCTGGGTAGAGGGATAGTGGCTGTTATCCAACCGGTACAGGTCGAGAGCGCTCTGGATGTTCTTAAGCTGGGTCTCGGCGATGGTTACCTTGGCCTGATCACTCCGCCCCATGATGTTGGGCGCCACGATGGCCACCAGCAGGCCCAGGATGACCATCACCACCATGATTTCAATCAGGGTGAAACCGCGCTGTGTGAAGCGTTTGTGCATAGTCTTGCTCGTCATTTTCTCACTCGTCGTTGCTATGGATTCCTTTCCCGGAATAGAACTGCCGGGCCCCCGGGGCCCGGATGTCAGCCAACCAGGTTGCTCATATTCAGGATCGGCAGCATGATTGCCAGCACGATAATCAGCACCACCACACCCATGACCAGCAGCATCATCGGCTCAAACAGGCCAACAATGGCGGCAATCTTGGACTGCAGGGTGTTCTCCTGCATCCGGGCGGTTCGTTCCAGCATACTATCAAGTTCGCCGCTGGCCTCGCCGCTGGCAATCATGTGCAGCATCATCGGCGGGAAATAACCGGTCTGGTCCAGTGACCGGTGCAACGACCCGCCTTCGCTCACCTTGCGGGCAGCATCCCGTAACCGTTCCCGAAGGTAATCGTTGGATAATACCTCACCGGCAATTCGCATGGCTTCCACCAACGGGACACCACTGGTGGTCAGGATACTCAGCGTGCTGGCATAACGGGCGGTATTCACCCCCCGCACCATGCCGGAAACGAGCGGCAAATGGAGTAAACGCTTGTGGAACCGTTTCCGGAAACCGGGTTTGCGCAAGGCAACTCGAAAGCCGATCAGAGCCACTATCAGGATGATCAAAAGGTAGACACCATAAGTGCCGAGAAATTCCGACATGGCCAGCATGGCCATGGTCAGTGCCGGCAGCTCCTGGCCCTGTTTCAGGAACACCTCGATGATGTCCGGAACCACGTAGGTCAGCAGGAAGACCACGATGGCGATGGCCACGAAGCTGAGAATGATGGGGTAGATCGCCGCCAGCTGAATTTTCTGACGGGCTTCCTGCCGGTTCTCCGTGTAATCGGCCAGGCGATTCAGCACCAGGTCCAGGTGCCCGGCATGCTCGCCAGCGGCGACGGTGGAGCGGTAAAGGCGGGGAAACGCCTTCGGGAATTCGCCCAGGCTGTCTGCAAGGCTGTAGCCCTCCATGACTTTGGCCCGGATGGCAATGAGCATGCTGCGGATCCTCGGCCTGGAGGATTGCTGTGCGGCTGCACTAAGGGCCTGCTCTACCGGTATACCGGACTGGATCAGCGTGGCCAGCTGACGGGTCACCAGCGCGAGATCAGAGGCGGTCAGTGAACCCCGGCCACTGAGCGGACTGGCGCGGCGCTGTTTTTCCACCGCCGGCTCAACCGCCAGCGGCGTCAAGCCCTTTTCGCGGAGTTGCTGGCGCACAGCCCTCGGGGCATCGGCCTCGAGCACACCGTGTTTCTGTTTGCCTCGCGCATCCAGTGCCTTGTATTCGTATGCTGGCATGGGTTACTGGCTCCGGTGGGTTACACGGAGAACCTCTTCTACCGTGGTGACGCCATCCAGAATCTTCTGAACCCCATCCGCATGAATACTCGGACCGCCCTTGCGGGCTTCTCTTTCCAGCTCAAGTTCACCTGCGCGTTTGTGGATAAGCGAGCTGATTTCCTCGTTGATCTCCACCACCTCATAGATACCGATACGCCCCCGGTAGCCCAACTGGTTACAGTGTTCACAACCTTTGGCGCGATAAATCGTCGGCGGATTGGCGGGATCCTGCTGCAGGAACTCGCAATGCTCCTCGCTCGGCGTGTAGGGCTCCCTGCATTCCCGGCAAAGCACCCGAACCAGGCGCTGGGCGACGATGCCCACCAGGCTCGAGGAAATCAGGAAGGGCTCGATTCCCATGTCCATCAGACGGGTAATGGCGCCGACCGCCGTGTTGGTGTGCAGGGTCGAAAGCACCAGGTGACCGGTCAGACTGGCCTGCACCGCGATCTCGGCGGTTTCCAGGTCCCGGATCTCACCGATCATGACCACATCCGGGTCCTGGCGCAGGATCGCCCTCAAGCCCCGGGCGAACGTCATGTCCACCTTGGTGTTGACCTGGGTCTGGCCAATTCCCGGTAGGTTGTACTCGATGGGATCCTCGACGGTGAGGATGTTCCGGCTGCGGTCGTTGATCTCCTGCAGCGACGCATACAGCGTGGTGGATTTACCGGAACCGGTGGGACCGGTCACCAGCAGGATGCCATAGGGTCGATAGATCAGTTTGCGGAGAACCTTGAGGTCCTGCCCAGCCATACCGAGCGATTCCAGACGGATGGAGCCGGCCTGTTTGTCCAGCAAGCGCAGTACCACCCTCTCGCCGCTGGAGGATGGCATGGTCGAAACCCGGATATCCACTTCCCGGCCGGCCACCCGCAGGGCAATCCGGCCGTCCTGGGGAATCCGTTTCTCGGCAATGTCCAGCTTGGCCATGACCTTGATCCGGGATACCAGCAACGGCGCCAGCGCACGCTTGGGCTGCACCACTTCCCTCAACACCCCATCGATCCGGAAGCGCACTACCAATTGCTTCTCGTAAGTCTCGATATGAACGTCCGAGGCATTGGTCTTGACCGCCTCGGTCAGGATGGCGTTGATCAGCCGGATGATCGGGGCATCGTCTTCCTGCTCCAGCAGGTCTTCCGTCTCCGGCACCGAATCCGCCAGCGACGCCAGATCCATGTCGTCGCCGATGCCCTCGACCATCTGCATGGCCTCGGCGGAATCACTCTGGTAGGCCGCATTCAGCGCCTGGTCGAAGCGAGCGGGATCGATGGCCGAGAACCTGGCCCGGCCACCGCTGAGACGATTGGCCTCCGCAACCGCCGAGTGGGACGCACCAGGGCGTACCAGGATGACCGGCTCGCCGTCTTCAGAACGCGTCAGGATCACCCCGTTGCGTTTGGCAAAGGTAAACGGAAGACGTCCCAGCGGAGCATCCTGCGGCTGAACTTCGGTCTCGGTGGTCAAGGTCGTCCTCGTTTTCGTCAGGCAATCTTCTTGTCGGTAACCCGGGCCTCATCAGCCCGGAAACCCTTTTTGATTCAACTAATTCAGAAAGGCTACCACAGGATATGGACCCGCTGAATAACTCTATACACTATACTGCCACTAAAACGTTGCAGTCTGATAACCTGTGGCCCTTTTAATGGCCCACCAAGCACTCAGGATGATCGATGCTGTCAATTCACCCACGGCTCCCCATGGTTCTCGCGACAGTTGCCGGAGCAACCATGCTGGCGGTTACAGCCTGGCAGGGATACCGGTTCTGGCAGACAGAAAGCCAGCCAACCCTCTCTGCCACCGGCCATCCGGCTCAACAATCCCTGCCGGGTACCCGGGAGGTTCCCGATGTAGATTTGGCAACCCTCACCCTGTTTGGTTCCCCCAACGCCGATAGCGAGCCGGCCGAGCTTGATACCGAGAACCTGCCCGAGACCAATCTTCGGCTTTTCCTGCGCGGTGTGCTTGCAGCCAGCGGTGAATTTCCCGGCAGCGCCCTGATCGAGGACGACAAGAGCAAGACTGAGGTTTACCTGGTGGGTGACGAACTGCCGGGCAATGCCACCCTGCGGTCCGTATTCCCTAACCGGGTGATAATCGAACGCTCCGGCAAGCTGGAGAATCTGTACTTCCCTGAAGAGGCCAATCGCTCCGGCATGTCGTTTACCGCAGACGACCAGGCCGAGCAAGCCGAAGCAGAGGCCTCTGCGTCAGGCCAGTCCACCACCTCGCCCACCACCCCGAGCGCCGATGAGCAACGGCGTGAGGAAATCCGCCGGCGTCTCGAACAGCTCCGGGAACGCCTCCGGAACAACAACTAGGTCCAGCCATGACGACGGCAGCGCCAGGACTGTGCCGCCGCTCCGGCTGGTCAACTCGTTCGCGCTGGAAGGAACTCAACAAACGCCTGGACCAGTCCCTCCGGCCGTGACGGATCCGACAATGGGATGGCGGCAAATGACACCCCGAATGTCGTCACCCGACAATGACGGGCCGATCTGAACCGCTAGAATGCCAACCGGACCAAGAATTCAGACGGAGTACTGCCATGAGACGCTGGAACGGCTGGGGCGACGACCAGTTTTCACTTGAATTGCCAAAGGAAGGTCAGGCCTTTCTCGATGAACGCATCGGGCAGGGACAACCATTGAGTGACGCAACCCTTGAAGCTGTTTGTGCCGGCGTGCCCGAATCCCGGATTTCTCCCGCCCCGGAGATCCAGCATCTGGTCGACCTATCGCCTGAGACCCGAGTCCGCCATGCCCGGGGCCAGAGCCTGCCCGACTGGCTGGCCATGCGTAGTGGCGACATTGGCCGGTTCCCGGACGGCGTTGCCCTGCCCCGCTCCAGCGAGGATGTCCAGGCACTACTCAGCTATGCCCAAAACCATGGCGTTCAGCTGATTCCCTACGGCGGAGGCACCAGCGTCGCCGGTCATGTCAATCCGGCCGACACCGACAAGCCGGTACTGACGGTCAGCCTTGCCAACATGAACCAGCTGACCGATCTGGACCGGGAAAGCCAGATCGCAACCTTTGGTGCCGGTACCCCCGGTCCCCTGGTGGAATCCCAGCTTCGTGCCCACGGCTACACCCTGGGCCACTTTCCGCAGTCCTTCGAACTCTCCACGATCGGCGGCTGGGTGGCTTCCCGCTCCAGCGGCCAGCAGTCCCTGCGTTACGGCCGGATCGAGCAATTGTTTGCCGGTGGCCGGATCGAGACACTAAAGGGCACCCTGGAAATACCCACGATCCCGGCTTCCAGCGCCGGCCCCGACATCCGGGAGATGATCCTGGGCTCGGAGGGCCGCATGGGCATCATTACCGAGGTGAAGGTCCGGGTCAGCGAACTGGCGGAAAACGAAAGCTTCCATGTGGCCTTCTTTCCCGACTGGGACAGTGCCCGCACCGCCTGCCGGAAGCTGGTCCAGCATCGCACCCAGCTTTCCATGCTTCGCCTCAGTAACCCGGTGGAAACGGAAACCCAGCTGGCATTGGCCGGACACCCGGCCCTGATCGGACTGCTGGAACGCTTTCTCGCCTTCCGGGGCGCTGGCCAGGGCAAATGCATGATGACCTTCGGGGTTACCGGCACCCGGCACCAGTGCAAGGCGTCGCTCGCCCAGGTCAAAGCCATCTGCAAGGAATATTCCGGCGTCTACACCGGCACCCGCATGGGCGAAAAGTGGGCGGAGAAACGCTTCGCCATGCCCTACCTGCGTGAGGCGCTCTGGCAAATCGGCTATGCGGTGGACACCCTGGAAACCGCTACTGACTGGTCGAACGTGGACAACCTGATGCATCTGATTGAATCCAATCTACGTGACGGCCTTTCAGGCGAGCAGGAACGGACCCACGTGTTCACGCACCTCTCCCATTTCTATGGCCAGGGCTGCAGCATCTACACCACATACGTGTTCCGAGTCGGTGACAATTATGAGCGGACCCTGCAGCGCTGGCAGAAACTGAAGCACTCCACTTCCGAGCTGATCGTCAACAATGGCGGCACGATCAGCCATCAACATGGCGTGGGCAAAGACCATGCGCCTTACCTACCGGTGGAAAAAGGCGAGCTGGGCATGGAAGCCATCCGGACCCTGTGCCACCAGTTTGACCCGGACACCCTGCTCAACCCCAAAACACTGGTGGAGTAACCCATGGCCAGAAAGGGAAGCCTTGCAGACCTGACCACGGCCAATCCCGAATTCGATGTGGTGGTGGTCGGTGGCGGAATCACCGGCGCCGGTGTTGCCCGGGAAGCGGCGGGCAGCGGCCTCCGGACCCTGCTGGTGGAACAGAAGGACTTTGCCTGGGGCACCTCCAGCCGTTCCTCCAAGATGGTCCACGGAGGCCTGCGCTACCTTGGCAGCGGCAACCTCCGATTGGCCCGGGAATCGGTCACCGAACGGCAGCGCCTGATGCAAGAGGCGCCGGGGCTGGTGGACCCACTGCCCTTTGTCATGCCCCATTTCCGCAAAACCTTTCCCGGCCCGAAGCTGTTTCAGCTGCTGCTTGGCATCTATGATCGCATCGCCGGCGTCAAAACCCACCGCTACCTGAATCATCGCGAAGCCCTGCAATGGGTGCCCTGGCTCATCTCCGAGGATCTGAACGGCGCCAGCCTGTTCATGGATGGTGTGACCGATGATGCCCGCCTGGTGCTCCGGGTCCTGGACGAAGCCCGTCGGGACGGCGCAGTCTGCCTGAACTACACCGAGGCCAGAACCCTGCGCCGGAACGAAGGCCGGATCAGCGGTATTGAACTGGTGGATGCCGAGGACGGACATGCAGTGACGGTCAAAACACCGCTGGTCATCAACGCCACGGGCGCCTGGGCCTCGACGCTTCAACAACAGGTAAACGCCTCGGAACCTCTCCATATACGGCCACTACGGGGAAGCCACCTGGTGCTTCCCTGGCACCGGTTGCCGGTTTCCTGTGCCGTCTCGCTGCTGCATCCTGACGACCGGCGGCCGGTGTTTGCCTTTCCCTGGGCGGGAACAACGGTGCTTGGCACCACCGATCTTGATCACCAGGGCGATTTGAATAACGAGCCCGGTATTACCCCGCAAGAAGTGGACTATCTGATGGCGATTGCCGGGCGGCTTTTCCCGTCCTCCGGACTGGAGCACACGGATATTCTGTCTACCTGGGCCGGCGTGCGCCCGGTGGTGACCGATGGGACCGGCAAGGCCGCGTCAAAGGAAAGCCGGGAGCATGTGCTGCGCGAGGACAACGGCCTGGTGAGCATTGCCGGCGGTAAGCTCAC
This sequence comes from Marinobacter pelagius, assembly GCF_900114925.1. GTDB lineage: Bacteria > Pseudomonadota > Gammaproteobacteria > Pseudomonadales > Oleiphilaceae > Marinobacter > Marinobacter pelagius. The sequence continues at coordinate 146,473 of NZ_FOUR01000009.1, forward strand.
GACCTTCCGGCGCATTGCCCGGGAAGCACTTGAACTGGGTCTGGGCGAGCAGCGCCGGAACCTTCTACGCCCTGACTCCAGCCCGGTATTCACCCGGCCGTCGCCACCAAATCGGCCGGCCGGTATACCGTTCCTGACCTGGCAGCGCCTTCTGGGCTGGTATGGCCCCAATGCGGGGACCCTTTGTGCAGCAGCCAACCCGGCGTCCGTCGCCCATACCGGCGTGCTGTGGGCGGAGCTGGCCTGGGCCTGCCAGCATGAGCAGGTGGTTCATCTCGATGATCTGCTGCTGCGCCGGGCCCGCCTGGGGCTAGTGTTGACGGGCGGGGCAGCCGAACTTCTGCCGCAGATAAGACGCTATTGTCAGCCACTGCTTGGCTGGTCCGACCAACAATGGGAACAGGAAAAAACGCGCTACCTGAAGCTGTATCACCAAGCTTACAGCTTGCCGGCGGAGGGTGAGTGACATGACCGAAACACCTCTGATCCTGGCCATCGATAACGGCACCCAGAGCGTTCGGGCGCTGCTGTTCGACACCCAGGGCAATCTGGTTGGCAAGGGCAAGCAGGACATCGAGCCCTATTTCTCGGAACAACCCGGCTGGGCCGAGCAGCATCCGGATTATTTCTGGGAGAGCCTCGGAGCAGCCTGCGACAAGCTCTGGCAAAGCACCGATGCCAGTCCCGAACGGGTGGCCGGCGTCACCGTCACCACCCAACGGGGCACCGTCATTAACCTGGACCCAAACGGCCACCCCTTGCGCCCGGCCATCATCTGGCTCGACCAGCGCCACGCCCGCGTTGACGGGCCGGTCAAGGGCCCCTGGGGCTGGCTGTTCAAGCTTGCCCGCCTGGAAGACACCATTAACCGGTTTCGCGAGAAAACCCAGGCTAACTGGATCGCCCAGAACCAGCCGGAAATCTGGGCAAAAACCCACAAATTCCTGCTGCTGTCCGGTTATCTCAACTTTCGCCTGACCGGGCAATACCGTGACTCGACCGGCAGCCAGGTAGGTTATTTGCCGTTTGACTACAAGAAACACCGCTGGGCAGGCAGCCATGATTTCAAATGGCAAACCATGCCCGTACGACCAGACCAGCTGCCGGAACTGGTGGCTCCCGGTGACCCACTCGGCCAACTAGTTCCGGAGGCCGCCCGCCACCTGGGCGTACCGGAGGGGCTTCCCGTCATTGCAGCCGCCTCGGACAAAGCCTGTGAAGTTCTGGGTTCCGGCGGTCTGAGCCCGGACATTGGCTGCATGAGCTATGGCACAACGGCAACGATCAACACCACCAGCCCACGATACGTGGAGCCTGTGCGCCTGATGCCGCCCTATCCGGCTGCTCTGCCCGGGCATTATTCCACGGAGGTGATGATCTACCGTGGATTCTGGATGGTCAGCTGGTTCAAGCGGGAGTTTGGTCTGAGAGAACGGAAAATTGCCGAACAGCAAGGCATTGAGCCGGAGGTCCTCTTCGACGAACTGGTGCGGGATGTGCCTCCCGGCTCCATGGGACTCATGCTGCAACCCTACTGGTCCCCGGGTGTGCGCCAGCCGGGACCGGAAGCCAAGGGTGCCATCATCGGTTTTGGTGACGTTCATACCCGGGCCCACATCTACCGGGCAATCCTGGAGGGCCTCGCCTACGCCCTGCGCGAGGGCAAGGAGCGGATTGAGAAGCGCAGTGGTGTGCCCATCCGCAGACTCCGCGTAGCCGGGGGCGGCTCCCAGAGCGATGCGGCCATGCAATTGACTGCGGATATTTTCGGACTGCCCGCCGAGCGCCCCCACACCCATGAAACGTCCGGCCTGGGCGCTGCTATCGACGCGGCCGTGGGACTGGGCCTGCACCAGGATTTTGAAACCGCCGTCTCGGCCATGACCCGTGTTGGCGAATGCTTCCAGCCCGATCCGGAGACCCACGCGCTGTATAACCGGCTCTACTCCGAGGTGTACCTGGCCATGTACCCTAGATTGCAGCCCATATACCGAAAAATTCGTGACATAACAGGCTATCCCCGCTGATAATTTACTCGCCTGTTCGTCGTCTCCTGCGGGTCAGTATTTTCCAGCAGACCCGAGCCGAAAATTTCGCAGTGGTATAGACTTGAACCCTTGAAAGTCTGATTGCAGAAGGCCCATGTCACGGTACCAGAACCAAGCCCAAAGAACCGACCTGCCGATTGCCCTGCCGCAAGTCGTCGGGCTTGTTGTTGTCCTGGTTTCCCTGCACCTGATTGCCCGCCACGATTTCCTGCTTTTCCATACCCTCGTGGAAATGCTCCGTATTGTCGTGCTGGCAGGACTATTTGCGCTTGCCTGGCATACACGACATTGGGCCACCAACAGCTTTCTCGGAGTCATCGGCACCGCCGCCATCTTCATCGCATCCCTTGAGCTGCTCCATACTATTGGCTACAAGGGCCTCGGCATTTTCCCCGACGATGACGGCAACCTGCCGACCCAGTTGTGGATCGCCTTCCGCTACCTTGAAGCTGTCGCTTTCCTGATCGCGGTGATGGCTGTGAGGTGGCGTATCAGCCTGATGTTACCCTTCGCGGTCTTTGGCTCGGCCGCCGTGATTCTCGGGCTTGCCGTATTCTCCGGACTATTTCCGGACAGCTACCTGGAAGGCAGCGGTCTGACGCCCTTCAAGGTTACCTCTGAGTACATCATCGCCGGGATCTTCGCGGTCACAATGATATGGCTCTACCGCCAGAGACGGCGCTTCGCCACACCGGTCTTCTACCTGATCCAGACCTCTCTGGTATTCAACATCCTGGCGACCCTGACACTCACCCGGTATGTCAGTGTCTATGGCCTTGCCAACGAACTGGGCCATTATTTGCTGCTGGTGTCTTCTTACCTGATCTACCGGGGCGTACTGGTAACCGGCCTGATCAGGCCCTACCAGTTTCTCTTCCGGGACCTGAAACGCCATGAAGAGCACCTCTCGGAACTGGTCGCCGAGCGCACTGCGCAACTTGCCCGCAGCGAATCCCTGACCAGAACCTTCATCGAACATTCGCCCGCGCTCATCTATCTGATGGATGCAGAGGGCCGCGTGACGCTGACCAATCCTGCATTCCGGAAGCTGCTTGGTCTTGAAGGTCAACACATCCTGGGCAAGAGCATTTTTGACGTGTTTCCGCCCGCAGCGGCGGCATCGATCAGCCGCCAGGACCAGCGAGCGCGGGAACTGGCCAGGCCAATCACCGTGACCGACATCGTAAACTTCGAGAATGAGCCGAGGATGTTCGAGGCCGTGCACTTCCCGATCCTCGATGAAAACGGCCAGCTATCCGGAAGCGGAGCCATTGCAACCGATGTCACCGACCATCGCCGGACCCAGGCCAACTACGAGCTGATGGTTCAGGCTGCCATGGATGGTCTGCTGGTGATGGATTACGAGGCAAACTTCATCCAGGTCAACCGTGCAACGGAAGAGATCACGGGATACTCCCAGACCGAGCTGCTGGAAATGAACATCCGTGACCTGGAAGTGGATCTGGACGCCGAAGCCATCGAGCGCTCACTGGATCAGGTCATGGTTGAGGGTTCAGGGCGTCTGGAAAGCCGCTGGCGCCATAAAGATGGCAGCATCCGGGATGTGGAAATCAGCGCCCACGTCTTTGATGGCACATTCACCTCGGGCTTTTTCTCCTTCGTGCGGGACATCACCAAGCGCAAGTCCAACCTGGCCCGAATCGAGTTTCTCGCCCACTTCGATCCCCTGACCAGGCTCCCGAACCGCGCCCGGTTCGAGGAACTGGTCAATGACCGCCTGGACCGTGCCGGATCTTCAGGCAGTCGCTACGCCCTGGTTTATCTGGATCTGGACAACTTCAAGGACATCAATGATTCACTGGGCCACACCGTCGGCGATAACCTGCTGAAGGAAGTAGCCCGTCGTCTGGGCACCCTCCCCCCGGAAACCCATGTCATCGCCCGCGCATCCGGGGATGAGTTCATGGTGCTGGCCAAACTCGGGCCCGAAGAGAAATCCTGTGTGCATGAAATGGAGAGGCTTCACCAGTTGTTCGCCAACAGTTTCGCAATAGAAGGACACCATCTGGCAACTTCTGTCTCCATGGGGGTCGCCCTGTTCCCGGATGACGGTGATGACTTCACCACGCTATCCCGCAATGCCGATACCGCCATGTACGCGGCCAAGATGGAGGGAAGAAACACCTTCCGCCGGTTCGATACCACCATGCAGGAGAAGGCCTTCGAGCGGCAGAACCTGCTGGCCAAGCTGCGCGGAGCCCTGGAAAGAAAGGAAATGGAAGTCTATTACCAGCCCCAGATGGACCTGGCCACGCGCAAGATCACCGGCGCGGAGGCGATCTTGCGCTGGAACAATCCGGAGCTGGCGTGGGTATCCCCTTCCCGCTTTATCCCGATCGCCGAAGAAAGCGGCCTGATCGTGGAAATTGGCGAATGGGTACTGCGTGAGGCCTGCCGGCAGGGCCAGGCCTGGCTGGAGAGCGGAATGCCGCCGATTACCCTGGCGGTCAACCTGTCTGCGATTCAGTTCCAGCGGGGGGATCTGTGTGACAAGGTCGGCGGGATACTGGACGAAACCGGCTTCGAAGGCCGTTACCTGGAACTGGAACTGACCGAATCCGTACTGATCGGCGACCATAAACGGGTGGTAAAGACGATTCAGGGGCTTAAACAGCGCGACATCCATCTTGCCATCGACGACTTCGGTACCGGCTATTCCAGCCTTGCCTACCTTAACCGCTTCGCGGTGGACAAACTCAAGATCGATCGCTCGTTCATCCATGACATGGGCTCGGATCCCAATAACTCATCGGTCGTGCTTGCGATTATCCGCATGGCGCACAGCCTGGGCCTGAAAGTGATCGCCGAAGGCGTAGAGAACGCATCCCAGCTGGAGCAGCTCGACAGGCTCGCTTGCGACGAGGTGCAGGGTTATCACCTCGGCAAGCCCATGCCTGCTACCACGTTTCAGCGTCTTCTTTCCAATGGTGTCATGACACTCCCCGATTGAGTGCCTCGAAGCTTGCCTGCAACAGCTCGCACACTTCCTCGTCCGTCACCGGATTAAAATTCCGATAGAACTGGCCGACATAATTGAACTCTGCCGGCTCCTGCAGGCAGATGCAGTGATCCACCATTTCCCCGTATTTGTCGGTCGTGCCTTCCGGCCCGGCCGGAATGGCCACAATCAGTGATCTGGCTCCGGCGTTTCTGACCATTTCGATCGCCAGGTCCATGGTGGCGCCGGTTGCGATGCCATCGTCGACGAGGATCACCTGCCGGCCCTGAAGATCCGCTGTCGGAGCATAGCCTCGGTAGGCCTTTTTGCGCTCGTAGATGACGCTGAGTTCCAGATCCCTTACCCGTTTTATCTGCTCCGAAGTGATCGCCAGCGAACGCACCAGCTCCGAATTCAGGTGCGGTATCCCGTCCTCTCCCACTGCTCCCATGGCCACCTCCGGCTGCCATGGCACCCCGAGCTTGCGAATGTTCAGGAAATCCAGCTGCAAATTCAGCTGACGGGCAATTTCGTAACCGATGGGAACTCCTCCACGGGGAAGCCCCAGAACCACGGCGTTGGACTCAATATTCATCTCTGCCAGCACTTCAGCCAACCGGGCACCGGCGTCCTTCCTGTCCTTGAAGCGAGTTTCAGCCATCCTTGCCTCCATGATCCCGTTCCAGTTCCTTTCAAAACATAGTAGCGCCAAGCCAGCTCAACCGGAAATTTCTATACCGGCAATCATAGGTACAACCCGCTCCTTCCTGATGGCTATTTTTTGATCCAGATCTACCACGCTCAGAAATTCTGGACCTATAGTTATCTTACACAGAAGAGCAGAAGGGGTAGGCAAGGCCACCAACGCCCTGCCAGGTAGTTGCCAATCGACGGCTTCTGTCCGGATTTGTATTAGTTACGGTGCTCCGGCGTAACATCTTCAATGGGTGTGGCCATGATGTATTTGCACAACTACAGAAAAGCTTTTTTTGGAACCCTCCTGACCTCTGCCTTCCTCGCTGGCTGCGATGGCAGCTCGTCCAACTTTGGCAGCTTGCCGGATGTCATTGATAACGGAGGAACGATCCCCCAGGCCGATATTTCCCCGGCCGTACTAGATAGTGCCGCGTCTTTCCTTGGCGCCGCCACCGGAAAAGAGATACCGCTTTCGGTGGATTCAGTCATTTTTATCAACTCGGCACTGGGACTGAACGATGTCCCCAATGATCCGCAGAACCTGTTTGGTGACTTGTGGATGATCGTACGCGATGCCTATGGCGCTCCTGTGCTGGATACCCAGGGCTGCGTACAACCCATCGCCTCGGAAACAATCACGCTTCCGGACGGCACCACGACTGACACGGTGCCAATGGTCATTGATACTCTGGAAGAAGAGCCGGTTTGTGCAGTGGAGGAAGGCTACGAGCAGTACACCATCGAACTGGAGATCGGACGTCTGAACATGGTTCGCACCATGACCCAGAATCCGACCGTTTTCGCTCGTGCTCTGGAAGAGGCCATCAAGAACATCAACGCCTCCGAATCGATCAAACTTGACCCTGCCGGGCGGCTGATCCTGGTTTCCAGTGATCCGGTCACCGGTTTACCGGTTGAAAACACCATCGACTCTCCGCGTGAGAACCTCGCCCTATACAATGCACTTCTCAAGGAAGGTCGGATTGCTGGTTTCGGCCCTGAGAAACACGAGGGCGGACAGACCATCGCGCCTCAATGGCTCGAGATCCGGGAGGACCTGGACCTCGGTGACCTCGCCTATTTAAGGGACGGCACGCCAGGGCGGGACCATGGCGTTGATTTGCATGATGGCTATGCCGATCTGTCACAAGCCGTTCATGACCGGCAACTGGATTATGCAACCCAGACTTTGAGCTACATCCAGTATTATGACGACGGCAGCGCCTGTCATTACCGTGATGAGACAGGATATGCCTGGGAGCAGGTATTCGGCCTCGAAGATTACAATGGGGTGAACATCAACGGCTTCATGACCCATGCGGACGACGCCCGGCGCACCATCGTGTTTATGCACGATGTTATCCAGGATATGCCGGAAGCACCGCTGCAAACCCTGCCCACAGCGGACGGAAGGTTTGACCTGATGCACGCTGCCGCTTCCTTCCTTGGAGGTGCCTCCAATAAGAGCGTGCCCCTGACCATTGACGGCCTGGTGTTCATCAATACCGTGCTTGGCCTGAACGAGGGCGTCGACTTTACCAACAAGGGGGAAGTATTTGGTGACCTTTGGGAACTGGAACGTGATGTGAATGGCGTTCCCGTACTGGATGAAAATGGCTGCCCCCAACCGATCTCGGTTAACGGTGGGTTCGTTCCAATGGTACTCGACCCGGATTCCGGCGAATGCGAGATCGTCGAAGGCTTTGAGGATGAAGTGATTGAACTGGAGCTTGGCCGCCTGAACGTGGTTCGGGTGGCGCTGACCAATCCGCGGGTTCTCGATCGGGCGCTGTATGATGTTGTCGAGAACTCCATCAACAATTCGGTTGGTCTCCAATTGGATCTGTCTGGTCGCCTGGCCTATGGCGTAGAAGATGCCGAAGCCGGCACTGTAACCTACAAGACTGTAGACTCACCCCTGGCTGGCCTGGCGATGTATTGGGCACTCATGCGCTGGGGCAGCCTGGAGGGCGATGTTGAGATCATGGTAGACGGAAGTTGGGTGACCCATACGCTCGTAATTGATGACGCTAGCTTCACTGATGTAACCCTTGCGGAAGCCGGGTTAGAGTTTTTGAAAGCGGATAGCTCCAGTAGCGGTGTCGGACATCTCCCGAGCGGTTACGTGGACTACAGCACCTTCACCCACACCACCGAAACCATCTACTCGGGTGCCGAGGTGGATTTCGTGGAACGTCAACCGGATGATCTCAGCTGTGCCTACGGCGACCGCACTGAAGACGTGTGGGAGCGTGTGCTTGGTAGCGACCAATACAGCGGTGTAAATATCGAAGCTTTCGTCAAGCAGGCTGAAGATACCCGCAATGTCATTCAGTTCATCCACACGGTGATTCAGGATCCATTGCCGGAAGCCATCTGACATAAACCGGACTTCAAACCCCGCTTCGGCGGGGTTTTTCATTCTATCCGGCCCACGTCATGCCTGCCTCCCGGATAATGGGTACTGCACCATGATCCGGTTACGCCCCTGTCGCTTTGCCCGATAAAGCGATCGGTCACAGATTGAAAGCAAATCACGAACCGTCACAACCTCGTCCATGCAGCTGACCACCCCGGCGCTCAGGGTGACCCGGAAATCCTGACTCTCATCACCGACAAAGCTCTCGTTTTCAATGGCGCGCCGGAGATCTTCCGCCACCTGGGCCGCGTTCTCAAGGGACGTCTGTGGCATCAGTATGAGAAATTCCTCACCTCCGGTCCGGGCTACCACGTCGGATTTTCGCACCCTGCGCTGGATCAGCTCACCGAACCGCTTCAGGACCGCATCCCCGACCGGGTGACCGTAGGCATCGTTGATTGCCTTGAAGTGGTCGAGATCAACTGCAACCAGGGAAAACTCCCCGCCATAGCGATCCTGCTGGGCGGCAGTCTCTTCCAGTTTGCGCAGGAAGTAGCGACGATTGAATAGCCCGGTAAGCTCATCGGTAACGGACAGTCTTTCGAGCTCCAGCTCCAGGCGTTTTTCATCGTCAATATTCATCACCATACCCTGCCAGACCACCTTGCCATCCGGCTCCTGCTCTGGCTTGGCCACGCCCCGAAGCCAACCGGTCATTCCGCTGTTGATGACCCGGTAATCGCATTCCCATTGTTCGAGAGTACTGAAAGAGTCGGCAATGGAATCATGAACAGCCTCGCGATCTTCAGGGTGAATATGCTGGAAAAGCAACTCAGCATCGGAACAGGCTTCCTCCGGTGTAATTCCAAAGAAATCCTCGACCTTCCTGCTCATATACGTGAAGTAGTAGCCGCCGTCCGGTTCCATGACAAAGGTGTAGATAAGGCCCGGCAGAGACTCTGCCAGTTGCGACAGCCGGTGCTCGGTGACCTTCTCTTCGGTTACATCGAGATGGGTTCCCATGAGCCAGCGTGGTTGATCAGTATGCGTACCGTGTAGCAGCATTCCGCGGGTATGGATGTAACGCCAGTCACCATTCTTGTGCCGCATCCGGATGACACACTCAAACTGAGGCCCTTTGCCATCCAGGTATTTCTTTAGAGCTTTCCACGCGAGGGCGAGATCTGCCGGATGGCACAGGCGTTCCCAGGTACCAAAGGTCACCGGAGCAAGCTCATCGAGGGTGTACCCCAACATGCCCGCCCAACGTTCGTTAAAGATGACATCGTTGGTGTCCAGGTTCCATTCCCAGGTGCCTGCACCGGTGCCATCCAGTATGGCCTTAAGACGGGTTTCCGGAGATAGCTGCATCCTTTCCCTCTGACCTGGCATTTCCGGTCGCCCAGCGCTCCCCCATATCTAAAGGCGGACGCGATCCGGCGACCTCAAAACCGAACAAACATTCAGACTAATAAGTGTAGCTGAAAACGGGATGCACAGACGGGGATTCGCATTACGCCGGGCTCAGTCGGCAGGCCGCATACTTGAACTCCGGAATCTTCCCGTCCGGGTCCAGCGCCGGGTTGGTAAGCAGGTTGGCCGCCGCTTCCACGAAGGCAAAGGGTACGAACACCATGCCCTCGGGCATGGTCTGATCGGCTCGTGCCGTCAGGGTGATGCTGCCGCGCCGGGTGACAATATGGATTGGGTCTCCCGATTCGACACCAAGGCGAGTCAACTCATCGGGCGCAAGGAAGGCCGCTGCTTCTGGCTCCCGCTCATCCAGTACCCGGCTGCGACGGGTCATGGCGCCGGTGTGCCAGTGCTCCAGAAGGCGTCCGGTGGTTAGAACGATGGGATACGACTCATCCACCGGCTCATCCGGCGGCAGCGGCCGGGTCGGCGAGAACCTGGCCCGCCCCCCGACGCGAGGGAAGGCATCGGAGAAGACCACATCCTGCCCTGGTGCGTCGTCGGCGGGGCATGGATAGGTCACGGAACCTTCGCGTTCCAGGCGGGCCCAGGAGATATGATCGAGCGAATGCATGCCCTGCTTCATCTCGGAGAATACCTGCTCGGGGCCCGCGTAGTTCCACCCCAGCCCGAAACGGCGGGCCATTTCCTGGATAATCCACCAGTCGGGTTTTGCCTCACCGGGCGGCGCCAGAGCGGCACGGCCCATCTGCACCTGCCGGTTGGTGTTGGTGACGGTGCCGGACTTTTCCGACCAGGCGGCGGCGGGCAGGATGACGTCGGCAAACTGGGCAGTCTCGGTGACAAACAGGTCCTGCACCACCAAATGTTCGAGAGCCGCAAGCGCTGCCCGGGCGTGGGTCAGATCCGGGTCAGACATCGCAGGGTTTTCGCCGAGAATGTACATGCCCTTGATTGTCCCCGCCAGAATAGCGTTCATAATCTCGACAACGGTGAGCCCCGGTTCAGGATCAAGTTTCGTGCCCCAGAGTTCTTCAAAAGCGGCGCGCAGCTGGGTGTCTCCCACCGGTTGGTAGTCGGGCAGGACCATGGGGATCAGGCCGGCGTCCGAGGCGCCCTGAACATTGTTTTGCCCCCGCAAGGGGTGCAGACCAGTGCCGGGCCGGCCGGTGTGGCCGCACGCAAGGGCCATTGAGATCAGGCAACGGGCGTTGTCGGTACCATGCACATGCTGGGAAATGCCCATGCCCCAGAAAATCATCGCCCGATCGGCGCCGGCATAGGCCCGGGCCACTTCGCGAATGGCTTCCGGTTCAACGCCACAGAGGGAGCTCATCACCTCCGGGGTCATGTTCGAGACACTTGCTGCCAGTGCCTCGAAGCCCTCGGTGTGGGCATCGATGTAGGTTTGGTCAAACAGCCCCTCATCGATGATCACGTGGAGCATGGCGTTGAACATTGCCACGTCGCCTCCCGGCGAGAAACGCAGGCTGCGCCAGGCGTAGGCGTCCAGTGCCTGGCCCCGGGGATCAATGATGATGAGTTTGGTGCCGTTTCGCGCCGCCTGTTTGAAGTAGGTGGCGGCCACCGGATGGTTAACGGCCGGGTTGCAGCCGGTGAGGATCACCACATCCGCCTGAAGCGCCTGCATGAACGAGGCGGTGACCGCGCCAGAGCCCAGACACTCCATTAACGCCGCCACGGAGCTGGCGTGACAGAGCCGGGTACAGTGGTCAACATGGTTGGAACCAAAGCCCGTACGCACCAGTTTCTGGAACAGCCAGGCTTCTTCGTTGGAGCACTTGGCGCTGCCAAAGCCGGCGAGCGCGTCAGCGCCGTATTGTCCTTTAAGCTGGGTTAACCCGTTTGCTGCCAGATCCAGCGCCTCTTCCCAGCGTGCCTCTCGAAAGTGGGTTAACGGATTGGCCGGATCAAAGTCGGGATCAAGACCCTTGGGGACGCCCTCCCGACGGATCAGCGGGCGGGTAAGACGTGCCGGGTGTGATGGATAATCAAAGCCGAAACGGCCCTTCACACACAGCCGGCCCTGGTTTGAGGGCCCGTCTTTGCCTTCGACAAAGAGAATACGCCCTCGCGGCTCGCCTGCCTTTAGTTGCGCATGGGAAGGCTCGTCTTTCACGTGATAGGTCAGCTGGCAACCCACCCCGCAATAGGGGCAGACGGAGTCGACGGTGCGATCGGCCATGGTGGAGTCTCCGCGGCCCTCGGCATCAATCAGGGTGGCGGGCATCAAAGCCCCGGTCGGGCAGGCCTGCACGCATTCGCCACAGGCAACACAGGTGCTGTCCCCCATGGGATCATCGAAATCGAACACCACCTTGGATGCGGCGCCACGGTGCGCCAGACCAATGACGTCGTTGCCCTGAACCTCGCGGCACGCACGCTCGCACAAGCCGCAGGTGATGCAGGCGTCCAGATTGACGCTCATGGCGGAGTGACTGGTGTCATGGCCCCGGGCATGGGTCAGCGAATCCGATCGAGGCACAACATGGTGAACCGTGGGCTCGTCGCGATCCGAACGGGCCGGGAGGCGCTGGCGAACGGCGCTGGCATCGATAGCCAATTCATCCGCCGTATGCCACAGGTGGCTAGACTGGTCCGGACTTTGCGCTCGCTCGGGCTGATCGGCCAGCAGCAATTCCAGTACCCCCCTCCTGGCTTCCTGGGCACGGGCGGAGCCTGCACTTCGCACGACCATGCCGGGCGCTGCCTCGCGGATACAGCTTGCGGCGAGCACCCGCTCCCCTTCGATCTCCACCATGCAAGCGCGGCAATTTCCATCAGCCCGGTAACCTGGCGCGTCTTTGAAGCACAGGTGCGGAATGGTCTCGCCAGCGCGCTTGGCAACCTGCCACAGGGTTTCGCCGGGGTAGGCCTGAACTTCAACGTCGTCGAGCGTCAGGGTAAAGCTTGCGCTCATGGTTGCCTCCCCTAACCTTTCGCTATCAGGTTGCTGCTGGCGAGTTCGCTGCGGAAATCTCGCAGCAGACTCAGCACCGGATTGGGTGCGGCCTGGCCGAGACCGCAGATGGAGGCATCGGTCATTACTCTGGCCAACTGTTGGAGCGTCTGCTCATCCCAGGTGTCGCGTTCCAGCAACGTGAGCATTTTCTCGGTGCCCACACGGCAGGGAGTGCACTGCCCGCAGGATTCATCCGCGAAAAAGCTCAGAAGGTTGCGGGCTGCCGCGGCCAGATCGTCCTGTTCAGACAGAACAATCACCGCAGCAGAGCCGATGAAACATCCGTGCTCCTGCAAGGTATCGAAATCCAGGGGAATATCTGCTTTGCTTGCGGGCAGTATGCCGCCGGAGGCCCCGCCGGGCAGATAGGCCAGCAGGCGATGCCCTTCCGCCATGCCGCCGCAGTATTCCTCTATCAATTCATTGAGGGTGATGCCCGCGGGGGCGAGGTGAACCCCGGGCCGAGCGACCCGACCAGATACAGAAAAGCTTCGAAGGCCGCGACGACCATGCCGCCCCTGACTGGCGAACCAGTCGGCGCCCCCGGCGTGGATGCGCGGGATCCAGTAGACCGTCTCGACGTTGTTGACCAGGGTGGGCTGGCCAAAAAGTCCTTTCTGGGCAACGAAAGGCGGGCGATGGCGTGGCTTGCCGGGTTTGCCCTCCAGGGACTCGATCAGGGCGGATTCCTCGCCACAGATATAGGCTCCCGCTCCCCGACGCAAGATCACGAAGCCCGGGTTGACGATTGCGGCTGCTTCCAGCTCGGCAATGGCCTCTTTCAGCACACCCTGCAGGCCGGGGTACTCGTCCCGCAGATAAATGTATAAGGCCTTCGCCTCAACCGCCCAGGCGCTAACCAGCGCGCCCTCCAGGAATCCATGGGGTTCACGTTCCAGGTAATAGCGATCTTTGAAAGTGCCCGGTTCCCCTTCGTCGGCGTTGATCACTGCGTAGCGTGGCCCCGGCTCGGCCCGCACTGCCTGCCACTTGCGGAAGGTAGGAAATCCGGCGCCGCCGAGGCCGCGCAGGCCGGCATGCTCCAGTTCCTTCTCCAGCGATTCGAGGTTCACCCGGCCTTCACGGCAATCTGTTAGCAGTTGGTAACCACCGGCCGAACGATAATCCGACAGACGTTGCCAGGAGACGCCCTCTGGCTGGACCTGCCTCTGCTCTAACGCGGCCCCAACATTCTCGGCGTTGGCATTCAGCACATGGTGCTGCCCCACGGCCACCACGGGCGCAGTGTCGCAGCGACCCATACAGGGCGCGCGCTTTACCCTCACAGTTTCGGGATCAGCTCCTTCAGACAGCGCCTGATGCAACGCCTCCGCTCCGGCCAAACGACAGGAGAGCGAGTCACACACCCGTAAAGTCAACGCAGGTGGTGGCGTTTGTTCGTCGTGAATAACGTCGAAATGGGCGTAAAAGGTGGCCGTTTCATAAATGGCGGCCATGGGCTGATTCATGAAGGCTGCCAGGGCCCGGAGGCGAGGCATTGAGAGGTGACCATAGGTGTCCTGCAGTGCGTGCAGGTGCTCGATCAGGCGATCCCGGCGGCGTAAAGACGGATCGTTGCGTTCGTCACCGATCAGGTCCCGCAGCTCCGACAATACGGCGGGTTCCAGTTGGCGACCACGAGGTGCAGAGCGCCGGGGTTTGACCTTCTTTTCGTCTGTTCTCATTGTTTTTGACCAGGCCCTGAAACACACAAAGACAGCCTTGTTGGCTAGCCTGACTCTTTACGAGCTATTGAAGCATATCAGGGTGTGGTGCCACCAGACGATCGTAAACTGATTGGATAGGAAAACGGCCCTAACCTGCAGTTTCGGACTGCTGGAAATCAAGAGGAAATAATGGAGGCGCGGGTCGGAATCGAACCGGCGTACACGGAGTTGCAGTCCGCTGCATAACCACTCTGCCACCGCGCCGGGGAAAGCCTTTGATGCTGGCTTTTGCTCTCAGGAGGCATTGAGAGACTTGAATTGTGATTTCCAACCGGCTGACCGGAGAGAAATTGGAGCGGGAAACGAGATTCGAACTCGCGACCCCAACCTTGGCAAGGTTGTGCTCTACCAACTGAGCTATTCCCGCTCTGTGTTCAGAGGCATTGCCTCGTCAACGGCTGCGTATTCTACGGATTACGGTTCCGTCGTCAATACTTTTTTTCAAGTTTCTGTTTTATAGGGATTTGTTGATTAAAGTTTGTGCGCCCGCCCTGATTTTGGAACCAGCGCGGCGCACGATCAAATATCGAGAATAAACTGCCGGCAAGCCCTTAAAGAGTATCGAAGAAGGCTTTCGCACCGCCGGCCATGAAGTAATAGTTTTGCACACCCCTGGCTTCCAGGAAATATTGCAGCCACTGCACCTGCTTACCTACCGCATCGTAAATCAGCAAGGGCTTGGTGTTATCGGTCCGTTCGGCGAGCAGTCGGTCCCACTTCGCACGGTTGTCGAAGGGAATTCTCTTCTCCCAGCCCATGAACAGTGCCAGCCCGGCACGTTCCTTGGAATCCCGGGCATCGACCGCAAAGCCGGCTGCCTGGAGTTCGCGGCCGAACTGATCCGGCGGCAACAGGTGAGCCTCGAATTTTTCCCGGGTGAGCAGTTTGCCGGCATCGTCCAGTGGCTGGCCGAGCAGAACGGTACGGTCGGGATTGGCGCGGGCCCAGTCGAAGATTCCGGCATCGAAGGACCGAGGCGCTGTAGTGCTTTCATGCTCTGTCTTGGCCACCGCCCGGTAGGATTTTTCGCAGGTTCGGCCGTTACAATAGAAGACCAGGGGTTTGCCAGATTCAGCTTCCAGACTCGCAACCCGAGCCGCGAAATCCCGGTCCGAGAGGGCGACATGGTGGGCACCAGCTATGTGGAGCGTGTCGTATTCGAATCGGGAGCGGACATCCACAACGGTCAGTTCGTCCAGTTGCTGCCGGAGTTCATCCAGCTCAATGGCATCAACCGTGGGATAGAGCTTTCTTCCGGGGAACCCTTCATCCGCTTGCAGAAACCCGGAGAACAACAGAAGTATGCAGAGAACCACAGAGTGCTGTAGCTTGATCATCAGTATTACATCCTTGTGCAGTGTCGATACACGTTAAATTTGATCCGCGCATCACCAGGCGGCAAGGTAATATTGGCAATGTTTTGTAAGGTCGCCCTCAGCTTATGTGTTCATCGGTTAGCATTTGCAACGAAAAGAGACCTTTCCCCCAGCACGTGTAAATGCCTACGAGAAAAAGCTAGGCTTTTGGTAACAGCAGGAGTACAGTGGGCCTCGTTGGAAAGATTTAGCAAAGCATTTCATCAATAAGACACTGCCAAGTATTAGCAAGTCCTGTTTTTGATTCCGCCAGTTTTTTGTTTCCCGCACAACGCTGATCAGTGATCACAACGATTCCTGGCGGCACATTGAAAATATTGAATTCAGGATTTTATCTATGTCTACTACTACCGGCACCGTCAAGTTCTTCAACGAATCCAAGGGCTTCGGCTTCATCACTCGCGAAAGCGGCCCGGACGTATTCGTTCACTACAGCGCTATTCAGGGCGGCGGTTTCAAGACTCTGGCTGAAGGCCAGCAGGTCGAGTTCACCGTGACCCAGGGCCAGAAAGGTCCTCAGGCGGAAAACGTGGTTGGTCTGTAACTAACAGCCAAATCACGAAAAAGGCAGCTTCGGCTGCCTTTTTTCGTTTCAGGGTACTGGCTCAATCTTCAGCGCCTGCAGATCCCTGGGCTCGACGCCCAGATCCTGCCAGTTTTCCGGGTGGCAGGTGAACAACAGAATCTGGTGCCGCTGCGCCGCATCGAACAGAATCCGTTTCATTCCATCCAGCCGCTCCGCATCGGAGTGAACCAGGGTATCGTCCAGGATAATCAGCGTTGGTCGCCCTGCGTCCTTTAGCAGGTCCGCATAGGCCAACCTGCTGATCAGCCCCATCTGCTCCCTCGCCCCGAAACTCAGTTCCGTCATCTGTCCCAGCTCGTCACCACGGGTAAACCTGCCCGGCATCAAGTGTTCATCCACCTCCAGCGTCGCCTCCGGGAAGAGTACCGAAAGGTAGTGATCCAGGTGTTTTTGTAGCGGTGCCTGCAAGCGACGTGTCAACGCCTGACGTTTCCCGGTAAGCACATTCAAAAGCAGATCAAGCGCCCGGGCACGCCGGTGCAGTTCATCGTAGCGGCGATTGATGTGCTCAAACTCCCCGAATTTCTCGCTGAGCAGTTCCTCAAGACCTTCTGCCCCCCAGGCTTCCAGCCGGACCCTTATATCCCGGAGTTCCCGCTCCCGGTTTTCCTGCGCTTTCTGCTGCGTGTCTGCCGCCTGCCGGAAGCGCTGGATATCCTGTTGAAGCAATTCCGGTCGGGCCTCACGTATCTTTCTGGTCAGTGCCTCCAGGTTACCCAGCACTGTCGCTTCCCGCTTCTCCGATTCCGTGATTTTGTCGCCGAGTTCACGAAGCTGGCGCTGGCTTTCGGAATTGTTCAATTCCTCCCTGAGTTGCTGCCATTCCCGGTTGGCGTTCTCGACATTCTGTCTGGCAGTCAGGATGGCCGTCTGGTGCTTGCTCCGGGCAGTTTCGGCCTCGGAAAGACGCTGCTCCGCCTCTTTCCTGGCCCTTTCTGCCTCAGTAAAGCCCGGGAGATTGGTATCACCCACTTCTGCAGATTTCAGTAGCGCATTGAGCTCCCCTTTTCGAGCCTCCAGGTCCGCCAGGGTATCCCGGGTTTCAGTCCGAAGACGTTCCAGCCCCTGCGGCGCAACCGACGCCAACAGATCCTCAGTGTGCTTCAGCCGGTTCTCCGCATCCCGAAGCCGGGCCAGCTTCTGTTCCGCATCTTCAACGTTAGGGACGCCAAGTGCTCGAAGATGTTCACTCAGGGTTTGCTCAAGGTGCGCCAGGGTGCGCCGGACACTTGCCAGATCTTCTCCACCCGGCGTGATTCCAAGGCGTCCCACACCGGGAATCTCCAGGGTGGTCTCCTCAAGGAGGCGACGTTCGCCCTCACCCTCGATGCTTTCGTCACTGAGATGCAGGCTGTGCCCCTGCTCCAGCTGCCAGGTCAGGCGTGTGGCTATGGTCTGGGATCTGATTGCTTCTTCGTCCAGCTGGCGCTGGGTCACCCTGGCCTGTTGCACCAGATCGGGGTCAATCCTGTTCTCCTGCTTCTGCTTTCTGGCCTCGTCCAGTTTTTGCTGGAATTCGGTGGCCTTATCCAGGTTTTGCCGGAGAGTCTTGTGCTGGTTTTCCAGCCGGGTGACTTCCTGTTTGAGCCTGGTCAGACTTTCCAACTGGCGGGCCTGTTCGACGATCTTGATCGCTGCGTCATAGCTTTCACGCGCATCCTGAAGAGCCTTGTCGAAAGCGGGAGTTCGAGCCTCCTCCTGTGCCAGAATCTCCCGGGCCTTACGGAGATCGGTTTCACGCTGTTCCAGTTTTTTGCCCTGACTCTGCATCTGTTCCAGATTCTGGCGGAGTAGATTCAGATTCTGGCGCACATGATCGAGTGTCTCCTGCTCTCTGACCTGCTGCGCCTGAAGTGACTCGACCTGACGAAATTGTTCCTGAGCCTGCTCCATCCTGCGTCGGGCCTCTTCCCAGGGCCGCTCCCGATTCGCTTTCTCAAACTCCGCCGTCAGTGTGCCAAGGCGATCCACCTGGGCCTGGTATTGCCCGATCCGTGCCTGCAACTCAGCAATCTCGACTTCCAGCTCGGCCCGCTCCTTTTCCAGCTGCAGATATTCCCCCCGGGGTTTTCCGGTTCCGGTAAGCAGCTCCGCCCGCTGTTTCTCGACGGCCTGGATCACGTCATCACCACCGGTGCTGGCCACTTCGCCAACCAGATTGTTGAGGGCGGATTTCAGGTGATCGCCGGCGTGCTCAACGGCCTTCTCGATATCCTGGCCGGTACCCTGCTCGACCCAGAGCAACCCTGGGATACCCCAGTGCTCTTCCTTGCTCGCACCTTTCTTGGGGAACTGATAACCCAGCAACTCCGCAAGTTTCTCTTCTGCCTCTTCACCACTGAAACTCTGGCCATCCACCTGCAGATCACAACGTTTACGCTGGAGGAAGCTTTTGGTCAGTGACCACTGGTGGCCGCCGTGCTCGAACCCCAGCTCAATCGACGGGGCCGCTGCAGAGTCGCCCCAGGGGCGCAGGTCTTCCACGGATTTGGAGCGGTGCCGCTCAAAAAAGGCGGCCCGGATGGCTCGCACCAGAGTGCTTTTACCGGATTCGTTCGGGCCGTGGATCAGGTTGATACCCGGCTGGAGACCATCGAGGGTAATGGGGTTCCGGAACTGGCGAACCTGTTCGATACTCAGTCTTTCGAGTCTCACTGGTTCACCTCCTGCTTACCGCTGTTGAGCAGGCCGGTAAGGATAGCCAGAGCATCCCTTGCCGGTTCCGGGTGGTCTCCCAGCTGGAGCTGCCTCAACTCCTCGATGGTTTCCCCAAGGTAGCCATCGGCGTTAAGCGCCGCAATATCCTCTTCGGTAGGCTCGAGCTGGAGGGCGGCACGGTCGCAACTGACGCTTCGGAACCGGGCCTCCGCCAACGAAAGCGCGTGATCGAGGCGCTGCAGACCTTCCAGGGTAATGGCGCCATCGAGGCGGATATCCAGAACCGACGCTTCCGGAAGCTCTTCCATACGCTGGATCAAGCCGTCCAGGTCTGAGGGCACAGATAGCGTTTCCCGCCACTGATGCCAACGATAGCGGGCGATATCAACGCTTTTGATGTCAGGTACCGCACCAGGCTCGGAAATATCAACTATCAGGGCATAACCGGCTTCGTTGTTGCGGAAACGTTCCGGCTCCGGCGTACCGCTGTACCAGCTTCGCTCGTTGATCTGCTTGGCGCCGTGCCAATCGCCCAACGCCAGGTAATCAAGGTTGGCCTGCTCCGCCCGGTTCGGTGCAATCGGGTTGGTCGCATCCACTTCATCCGGCAGAACACCCTGTACGCTGCCATGGGCCAGACCGACCCGCAGAAGACCGGCGGGCGTCTCGCGCTCGCTGAAGTCTTCGGTCAGATCACTGTAGGTATGACGCTGGGTCAGCGGTGCGCTGAGTACGGCAATGCCCTGCTCTTTCAGCAGGATCACATCCGGCTCAAGGGCAAGGTGAATGTTATCGGGTACTGCCTTGAGCCTCCGGGCCCGCGTCCAGACACTCTCGGCAAGGGCGGCATCGTGGTTACCGGGGAGCATGACCCAGGGGCCTTTGAACGCACTGGTCGCGTTGAATACACGGCGAATAGTCCGGTCGGATACTCCCTGGGCGTCGAATACATCACCCGCCACCAGGACCGCATCGCATTCCTGCTCGACCGCCAGTTGAGCCAGCCTTTCGATGGCCGCGTAACGGGCCTCCACCAGCGCAGCGCCATCTTCCGTTTCAAAACGACTGAACGACCGGCCCATCTGCCAGTCTGCGGTATGAAGAAATCTGGGCACAAATATTCCCCTGTCCGAATGCATGCTCTCTCGACACGCAATCAAGGTTACCCGTACCTGAAGAAAATTGCACAACACTCTGATTGGCGGGAGCTTTGGGCTGCGGAAGAAAGCGGAAAAGGCGGGGTCAGATGAACGTTTTCATCTGACCCCATTTTCATCATGCCTTGGACGCGACAATCACCACAGCAACCAGCACACCCCCAGCCAGGGCAACCAGGCTGAACTTCTTCTGTTCCTGCTCCGCTCTGGGCAGAAGGTGTGTTGCACCGACGTAGACAAGGGCGCCTGCAGACAACGAGAGCAAGGCGCCGAGAGCCTGCTGATCAATGTTATTAACCAGTGGATATGAAACAAGCATACCGAGCGGTGTTGTAGCGGCCGCCGCCAGAAACGCGAGCATCACGGCCACTTTCGGGGCAACCCCGCCCCGAACAAGGAGAAGATAGGTAATGATCCCTTCCGGGAACTCGTGAAGCACCATCCCCACGGTCGCGAGATAGCCGGTGAAGATGCTCACAGAGAACGAGATTGAATAGATAAAGCCGTCAATGAACGTGTGGAACCCGATCCCCAGCATCGGGATGACGCCAATCACATAGTCCTTTCTCGCCGGGTTCTTTTCGCAGACAAAGGCCGTCAGAAAACGATTGAACAGATGCAGCCCCATGAAACCCACCAGGAGCCACACCGGTGCATCCGGGTTCATGGAAAAGGATTTCGGGATGATATGGAGAAAGGAGGCCGAAATGAGAACACCCGCCGCAAAGCAGATAAAGTAGGTGGTGTTTCGATGCCCCCAATCTGCAAAGCGGCGGATCGTAAAAATGCCGATGGATGTGACCAGTGCGGCAAGGATGCTCGTTGTCAGCGCAGTCCAGAAGGTATCATCCATGCAGGCGCCTGGCTCTCCCTGGGTTGAGAAAATAGTTTAGGTAAAAGTTATATCCCTTTAATTTCTCGTGATTTCCATGAGTCCGCGACTCAGACTGGCCACCTTCTCAAAACCGTTCTCCCTGAGAATATTGACCGCCATAGCTGACCGTCGGCCGGAGCGACAGAGCGCGACTACGGGTTTTTCCCTGGGGACATCGTCAACCCGTGACCTTAGCTGGTCCAGAGGGATGTGCAGATCCACCAGTGCTTCGGTGACCGGGCAGTCTTTGACTTCCTCAGCAAGCCTGACGTCAAGAACTGTTACCTCATCAAGGTGATGCTCAAGCCACTCTTCCCCGATTTCAGGGACCCCGGCGTAGGTTAGCCGGATATCGGCCCAATCCGGCTCCTCGGGCAGCTTTCCATCTTCAGGGCAACCGCTGCGAAGGTTGGCCGGTAGAGCCTCATCGATTTTTTTGGGATGGGGAAGCTTCATGGCGTTCATGTACTCCACGAAATCCGTTTCATTCGCCCCTCCGCCCACACGGGCATTGAATGCTTTTTCTTCCCCGATGGTGCTGACGCTCCGACCATGATAGTCGTGGGCCGGATAGACCAGGCAGGTATCCGGCAGCGCAAACAGTTTGCTGGTGATGGACTCAAACAGTTTATGGGCACTTCCCTGCTGGAAATCACTGCGGCCACAACCCCGGATCAGCAAGGCATCGCCGGTGAACACCATTGACTGGTCGGCCATGACATAGCTCATACACCCGTCGGTATGACCCGGCGTCGATATGGCCCGAAGTGTGACCCCCGCCACGCCGAATTCCTGACCATCTTCGAGTGGAACATCCACATGCTCTGCTCCTATGGCTTTGGCGGAGGCAATTCTGCAGCCCGTTTTCTGTTTGAGCAGCCAAGCGGCGGTGATGTGATCCGCATGGGCGTGGGTATCCGCAGCGAGCACCAGTGTCAGACCGAGTTCGTCCAGCAGTGCCAGGTCCCTCTTGGCCTGGGAGAACACTGCGTCGATCAGGATTGCCTCTTTGTTTTCCTCATCCGCCAGGAGATAAGTAAAGGTCGAAGATACATCGTCAGACAGTTGCCGGAATATCATGACAGGTCCCTCTTCAGGCAGTCCATGGAGCAGAATTTTTCATCAGTGCAAACAGTATAGACGCCTCCCTCCGTTGCGCCACAGAGAGACCACGTTCAGGCCTAATGAAAACCACGTTTTTAATTTCAGTTACTTAGAGCGCACCGACCCTCAGCTCAAGTTACGATAGATACAATATATTATCTCGATATAAGGTTATTCCTTGCAGGAATTACGGTGTAGGCCTATCTTTGAACCCGTCAACTGACAACCCAATCTCAAGAGGACATTTCTATGGAAAACCAAGCAGCACCTGTAGCGGGCCTGCCGCGCATCAACGAACCGGCTCCGGAT
>NZ_FOUR01000008.1 GCF_900114925.1 Marinobacter pelagius
GACCACTTGTACCGGTGTTGAGATGTTCCGCAAGCTGCTGGACGAAGGCCGTGCTGGTGAGAACGTTGGTGTTCTGCTGCGTGGTACCAAGCGTGACGACGTTGAGCGTGGTCAGGTGCTGGCGGTTCCGGGCTCCATCACTCCGCACACCAAGTTCGAGTGCGAAGTGTACGTACTGTCCAAAGAAGAAGGCGGCCGTCATACTCCGTTCTTCAAGGGCTACCGTCCGCAGTTTTACTTCCGTACCACCGACGTAACCGGTTCCTGTGAACTGCCGGAAGGCGTGGAAATGGTTATGCCGGGTGACAACGTGAAGATGAGCGTTACCCTGATCGCTCCGATCGCCATGGAAGATGGCCTGCGCTTCGCGATCCGCGAAGGCGGCCGTACCGTTGGTGCCGGCGTGGTCTCCAAGATCATCGAGTAATCTGCTCGCTTGATCCTGAGAAAGGGGCTGAACCATCAGCCCCTTTTTCTGTTTCAGTCGCAAAGTCTGCCCGACCTGGTCATCCAGCATAGCTGTTGACAGGGTTGGGTATTATGCATACAATGCGGCTCCTTTTTTTGAAGGTCGGCTAAACAGTAGCTGCTACGAGTGGAGTTTGGTGCATCATGCAAAGCCAAAAAATTCGAATTCGGTTGAAGGCGTTTGATTACCGCCTGATCGACCAGTCCACGCAGGAGATCGTCGATACCGCAAAGCGGACCGGCGCTCAGGTGCGTGGCCCGATTCCTCTGCCGACGCGGAAGGAAAAGTACACAGTATTGATCTCTCCGCACGTCAACAAGGACGCGCGCGATCAGTATGAAATTCGTACGCATAAGCGTCTGCTCGACATCGTTGAGCCGACGGAGAAGACAGTTGATGCTCTGATGAAACTGGACCTGGCAGCAGGTGTAGACGTTCAGATCAGCCTCGGCTAATACCGCCCGGTATTAGTCTGTGTAACTGTCATAAGGCCATAGAGGGTGCGAGCCCCGTACACTTAAGAGGTGAAACATGGCAATTGGTGTTGTCGGTCGCAAGGCCGGTATGACCCGTATTTTTACGGAAGATGGGCAGGCGCTGCCCGTAACGGTAATCGAGGTTGAGCCCAACCGCATTACCCAGCTGAAAACTCTTGAAAGCGATGGTTATCGTGCCGTTCAGGTCACTGTAGGTACCCGTCGTTCCTCTCGTGTAACCAAGGCGGAAGCAGGTCACTTTGCCAAGGCGGGTGTTGAAGCCGGCCGTGGTGTCTGGGAGTTCCGTTTGGCTGATGGCGAAGGTGAAGATCTGGCCGCTGGTGGCGAGATTACTGCCTCTGTCTTTGAAGACGGTCAGATGGTTGATGCCATCGGTCAGTCCAAGGGTAAGGGCTTCCAGGGTGGTGTGAAGCGCTGGAACTTCTCCATGCAAGACGCTACTCACGGTAACTCCCTGTCTCACCGTGCACCGGGTTCCATTGGTCAGAACCAGACCCCGGGCAAGGTATTCAAGGGCAAGAAGATGGCGGGCCAGATGGGTAACGCACAGGTCACCGTGCAGAACCTGAAGATCGTCCGTGTCGACGCCGAGCGCAACCTGCTGCTGGTAAGTGGTGCCGTCCCCGGCGCAACTGGCGGCGACGTTGTCATCAAGCCTGCAGTCAAAGCCTGAGGAGCGGTGCGATGGAATTGACAATTACTGGTAGCGGCAAGGGAATCTCTGTTTCCGACGCTACGTTCGCCAAAGATTTCAACGAGTCCCTGGTTCACCAGGTGGTCACTGCCTACATGGCAGCCGGTCGTCAGGGTACCAAGGCTCAGAAGACACGTTCCGAAGTCAGTGGCGGTGGCAAGAAGCCCTGGCGTCAGAAGGGCACCGGTCGTGCCCGTGCGGGTACCATTCGTAGCCCGATCTGGCGCTCTGGTGGCGTAACTTTTGCTGCCAAGCCCCGCGACTTTGAGCAGAAGGTCAACCGCAAGATGTACCGTGCGGCCATGCGCTCCATTTTCTCGGAGCTGGTGCGCCAAGAGCGTCTGGTGGTGGTTGACGACATGAACGTCGAAAGCCCGAAGACCAAGGCCTTCAATGCCAAGCTGAAGGACATCGGTGTATCCAACGCGCTGATTCTGTCCGACAACGTCGAGCAGAACCTGCACCTGGCTTCCCGCAACATTCCCCACGTGGATGTTCGTGATGTCGCAGGCCTGGACCCGGTCAGCCTGGTTGCCTTCGAGAAAGTCGTGGTGACTGTTCCCGCTCTGAAGAAGATCGAGGAGATGCTGGGATGAATCAGGAACGTATTTACAAGGTCCTGCTGGGACCGCACGTATCAGAGAAAGCATCTCTGGCAGCTGAGCGCGGCCAAGTCGTGTTCCGTGTAGCGCCTGACGCCACCAAGCCGGAGATCAAAAAAGCCGTTGAGCAGTTGTTCAACGTCACCGTAGAAGGTGTTCAGGTTCTGAACCGTAAGGGTAAGCTCAAGCGCACTATCCGCGGGTTCGGCAAGCGTAATGACATTCGTAAGGCTTACGTCAAGCTGGCAGAAGGTCAGGACATCGATTTTCTGGATGTGGAATAAGGTAAAGGGGTCGTAATATGCCGATCGTCAAAACCAAGCCAACATCTGCCGGACGCCGTCACGTTGTAAAACTTTACAACCCGGATCTGCACAAAGGACGTCCTTACGAGCCGTTGGTAGAAACAAAGAGTAAGTCTGGTGGCCGTAACAATGTTGGTCGCATTACTACTCGTCACATCGGTGGTGGCCACAAGCAGCACTACCGTGTTATCGACTTCAAGCGGACCAAAGATGGTATCCCGGCGGTCATCGAACGCCTGGAATACGATCCGAACCGCTCTGCGCACATTGCACTGCTGAAGTACGCCGATGGCGAGCGTCGCTACATCATCGCTCCCAAAGGTATGCAGATCGGTGATCAGGTGCGCTCCGGTATCGACGCGCCGATCAAGGTGGGTTCCACTCTGCCGCTCCGGAATATTCCGGTCGGTTCCGTGATCCACTGCGTCGAACTCAAGCCTGGCAAAGGTGCCCAGCTGGCTCGCTCCGCGGGCGCATCCGTACAGCTGGTTGCTCGGGAAGGTGCTTATGCCACCATCCGCCTGCGTTCAGGTGAAATGCGAAAGGTGCTTGTAGATTGCCGTGCCACGCTGGGTGAAGTATCCAACAGCGAGCACAGCCTCAAGCAACTTGGTAAAGCGGGTGCATCACGTTGGCGCGGCAAACGGCCAACAGTACGTGGTGTTGCTATGAACCCAGTTGACCACCCGCATGGTGGTGGTGAAGGGCGTACCTCTGGCGGACGTCACCCGGTTACTCCGTGGGGTGTTCCGACCAAAGGGCATAAGACTCGTAAGAACAAGCGTACTGACAAGATGATAGTACGTCGTCGTTCGGCCAAGTAAACGACTACATAGAGGTAATTTGCTGTGCCACGTTCTTTGAAGAAAGGTCCTTTTATAGACCTGCATCTGTTGAAGAAGGTCGAGGCAGCTCTGGAAGCTAACGACAAGCGGCCCATTAAAACATGGTCCCGCCGGTCAACAGTCTTTCCGGAGATGGTAGGCCTGACCATTGCAGTCCACAACGGCAAGCAGCACGTGCCGGTTTATGTCACCGAAGATATGGTCGGTCATAAGCTGGGTGAGTTCGCGGCAACGCGTACTTATCGTGGTCATGCGGCCGACAAGAAAGCTAAACGCTGATTCTGAGGTAATAGAAATGGAAGTAGCAGCCAAGTACAAGGGCGCTCGCCTCTCAGCTCAAAAAGCGCGTCTTGTCGCTGACCAGGTACGCGGCAAGGCTGTTGAGGACGCCCTGAACATTCTGACTTTCAGCCCGAAGAAGGCGGCGGTTGTGATCAAGAAAGCTCTTGAATCCGCCATTGCCAACGCTGAGCACAACGAAGGTCTGGACGTAGATGATCTGCGGGTTTCCACCGTCATGGTGGATGAGGGCCCGACGCTCAAGCGAATCAAAGCTCGAGCCAAGGGGCGCGCTGACCGTATTTTCAAGCGCACCTGTCATATCACCGTCAAGGTCGCCGACAAGTAGGAGATGCTCAGATGGGTCATAAAGTAAATCCAACCGGCATTCGCCTGGGTGTGATCAAAGAGCACAACTCAGTCTGGTATGCCGACAAGAAGGACTACTCCAAGAACCTGCTGAATGATATTCAGGTTCGAGAGTTCCTGGACAAGCGTCTGGTTAAGGCGTCTGTCAGCAAGATTGTGATCGAGCGCCCGGCTCAGAACGCCCGGATCACGATCCATACAGCCCGTCCCGGTATTGTTATCGGCAAGAAGGGTGAAGATGTTGACCGTCTGCGTCGCGAAGTCAGCGACATGATGGGTGTGCCTGTGCACATCAACATCGAGGAAGTCCGCAAGCCGGACCTGGATGCCCGCCTGGTAGCGCAGAACGTTGCCGGTCAGCTCGAGCGTCGTGTGATGTTCCGTCGCGCCATGAAGCGCGCGGTACAGAACGCCATGCGTCAGGGCGCCAAGGGTATCAAGATCCAGGTAGGCGGTCGTCTTGGGGGTGCTGAAATCGCACGTTCCGAGTGGTATCGCGAAGGTCGTGTACCTCTGCACACACTGCGTGCAGATATTGATTACGCAACCTACGAAGCGCATACCACTTACGGCGTTATCGGCGTCAAGGTATGGATCTTCAAAGGTGAGATTCTTGGTGGTATGGAGCAGGTCCGTGCTGACAAGAAAGCCTCTGGGAAGAAAGGTTCTAAGTAAAGGGGCACTCTTATGCTGCAACCAAAACGCACCAAATTCCGCAAGGTAATGAAAGGCCGTAACACCGGTCTTGCTCAGCGTGCCAACAAGGTGAGCTTCGGTGAATACGGATTGAAGGCGACCAGCCGTGGGCGTATAACTGCGCGCCAGATTGAGGCAGCGCGTCGTACCATGACTCGTCGCATCAAGCGGGGCGGTAAGATCTGGATCCGGGTGTTCCCGGACAAGCCGATCACCGGCAAGCCGCTTGAAGTTCGAATGGGTAAAGGTAAGGGTTCTGTCGAGTATTGGGTGGCTGAGATCCAGCCAGGCCGTATGCTCTACGAGATGGAAGGTGTTGCTGAAGACGTAGCACGCGAAGCCTTCACACTCGCAGCGGCCAAACTGCCGGTACAGACCACCTTTGTAACGAGGACGGTGATGTGATGAAAGCAACAGAGCTGCGTGAAAAGTCAGTCGAGGAGCTGAACAAAGAGCTGATCGACCTCCTGAAGGAGCAGTTCAACCTGCGCATGCGCAAGGCGACAGGTCAGCTGAATCAGTCTCACCTTCTCGGCAAGGTGAAGCGCGACATCGCTCGCGTGAAAACAGTATTGAACGAAAAGGCAGGACAGTGACATGACCGAAGCTACCCAAACTGCCAGAACTCTGAGCGGGAAGGTCGTGAGCAACAAGATGGACAAGTCCATCGTGGTTCTGGTCGAGCGTCAGGTGAAGCATCCGCTGTACGGTAAGTACATGAAGCGCTCTACCAAGATTCACGCTCACGATGAGAGTAATCAGTGCAACATCGGTGACACTGTAACGATCCAGGAAACCCGTCCGGTCTCCAAGACCAAGAGCTGGGCTCTGGTGGAAGTTACCGAACGTGCATCCAAGGTGTAATTCGCCCGGAGAACAACCATGATTCAGACTCAAACAATGCTTGAAGTCGCGGATAACAGCGGTGCGCGTCAGGTGATGTGCATCAAGGTCCTGGGCGGTTCACACCGGCGTTACGCCAGCGTAGGGGATATCATCAAGGTAACCGTCAAGGAAGCCATCCCCCGCGGTAAAGTGAAGAAAGGCCAGGTCCTGAAAGCCGTCGTGGTACGCACTCGCAAGGGTGTGCGCCGTCCCGACGGTTCGCTGATCCGTTTCGACGGAAACGCGGCAGTACTTCTGAACAATCAGGACGCACCGATTGGTACCCGTATCTTCGGACCGGTTACCCGTGAACTGCGTAATGAGAAGTTCATGAAAATTATCTCACTGGCACCCGAAGTACTTTAAAGGACCAGAGGCCGGTTATGAAAAAGATCAAACGAGATGACGAAGTAATCGTCACCACGGGCAAAGACAAAGGCAAACGTGGTAAAGTCCTGAAGGTTCAGGATGATGGCCGAGTGCTTGTTTCTGGCATCAACATGATGAAGAAGCACACCAAGCCGAACCCGATGCTGGGCACCCCGGGTGGCATCGTCGAGAAAGAAGCACCTATCCAGGTTTCCAACGTGGCTATCTTTAATCCGCAGACCGGCAAAGCCGATCGTGTCGGCTTTCAGGTGAAGGAAGACGGCAGCAAAGTGCGGATCTTCAAGTCCACGAACGAAGCTGTCGATAACCAGTAAGCGGTGGTGGTTACGATGCTAAATAGCAAAGAGCAATACAGTCAGGAAGTGGTACCCGCCCTGCAGAAAGAGTTCGGTTACAAGAACGTGATGCAGGTGCCGCGTATCGAAAAGATCACCCTGAACATGGGTGTCGGCGAAGCGGTTGGTGACAAGAAGCTGATTGAGAATGCCGTGGCGGATCTTGAGCGCCTGGCGGGTCAAAAAGCGGTTGTTACCAAGGCACGTAAGTCCGTTGCGGGTTTCAAGATCCGTGAAGGCTGGCCTATCGGCTGCAAGGTTACCCTGCGCGGTGAGCGTATGTGGGAATTCTTTGATCGTCTGGTTCACATTGCGGTTCCCCGTATTCGTGACTTCCGCGGTCTGAACCCCAAGTCCTTTGACGGGCGCGGTAACTACAGCATGGGTGTGCGTGAGCAGATCATTTTCCCTGAGATCGAGTACGACAAGGTCGACAAGATCCGTGGTCTGGACATCACCATCACCACGACTGCCGGTACCGACGACGAAGGTCGCGAACTGCTGAAAGCCTTCGGCTTTCCGTTCAAGAGATAAGGAACGAGAGACATGGCTAAGGTTTCCATGAAACAGCGCGAGCTCAAGCGCGAGAAGACGGTTGCCAAATACGCAGCCAAGCGTGCAGAGCTCAAGGCGATTATCAAGAACCCGAATACCAGCGACGACGAGCGTTGGGATGCGCAGATGAAGCTGCAACAGCTTCCTCGCGATGCGTCTCCTTCGCGTCTTCGTAATCGTTGCCAGGTGACTGGTCGTCCCCACGGCGTTCTGCGCAAGTTCGAGCTTTCACGGATCAAACTCCGTGAATACGGCATGCGCGGTGACGTTCCGGGCCTGACCAAGGCAAGCTGGTAAGATAGGCCGCCTGACTTCGGTCAGGTGTGCCTGTTGGTAAGCGGTGCGGCAAGCCGCTGCACAACTAAAAAGATCAGGAGCCTCATACCAATGAGTATGCAAGACACGCTTGCGGATATGTTTACCCGTATCCGTAATGCCCAGATGGCATCCAAAGCAGACGTTACGATGCCGTCTTCAAAAATGAAGATCTCCGTAGCCCAGGTCCTCAAGGACGAAGGTTACGTTGAAGATTTCTCTGTTTCAGCTGACGCGAAGCCCGAGCTGACGATTACTCTGAAGTACTTCGGTGGTAAGCCGGTTATTGAAGAGATCAAGCGGGTCAGCCGTCCGAGTCTGCGCCAGTACAAGGGCGCTGGGGAACTGCCGAAAGTATCCGGTGGTCTGGGAGTCGCGATTGTCTCAACGTCCAAGGGCGTTATGACAGACCGCGCCGCACGAGCTGCCGGCGTGGGTGGCGAAGTCATCTGCACCGTATTCTAGGAGATACACATGTCCAGGGTTGCCAATAATCCTGTCGTGCTGCCTTCCGGTGTTGAGGTTAAGCTGAACGGACAGGAAATTAACGTGAAGGGCTCCAAGGGAGCGCTTCAATTCACCATTCACCAGGCGGTTGAAGTAAAGCAGGAAGAGAACGTTCTGCGCTTTGAAGCCCGCAATGGTGCAAAACAGTCCCGTGCTCTTGCTGGTACGACCCGTGCTCTGATTAACAACATGGTCACCGGCGTTTCTACAGGTTGGGAGCGCAGGCTTACGCTGACGGGTGTAGGTTACCGTGCCCAGGCGCAGGGTAAGAAGCTCAACCTGACACTGGGTTTTTCTCACCCGGTCGAGTACGAGCTGCCCGAGGGTGTTACCGCCGAGACTCCGTCCAACACGGAAGTCGTGATTCGCGGTATCGACAAGCAACAGGTTGGCCAGGTCGCTGCTGAAATCCGCGCGTTCCGTCCGCCCGAGCCTTATAAGGGTAAGGGTGTTCGTTATGCGGATGAGCAGGTCAGACGCAAAGAAGCCAAGAAGAAATAAGGCGGGACTATGAGCGCGAATAACGAAAGATTGCGTCGCGCACGCAAAGTGCGCATGAAGATCCGTGAACTGGGTACTGATCGTCTGTGCGTTCACCGCACTCCGCGTCACATGTACGCCCAGGTCACTACTGCAGACGGCAGCAAGGTGCTGGCCTCTGCCTCCACGTTGGATAAGGAACTGCGCCAGGGCGCAACCGGTAACGTGGATGCTGCCAAAAAGGTCGGTCAGCTGATCGCTGAACGTGCCAAGGCGGCTGGCGTTGAAAAGGTTGCGTTTGACCGTTCCGGTTACCGTTATCACGGCCGTATTCAGGCTCTGGCCGACGCTGCCCGTGAAGCTGGCTTGCAATTCTAAGAGGTGGAGAAGATGAGCGTTAACGATCAGAAGGCGCCTGAGCTCCAGGAGAAGCTGGTTCAGGTAAACCGAGTCGCCAAGGTTGTAAAAGGTGGCCGTATTTTCGCCTTCACCGCACTGACCGTAGTGGGTGATGGTAAAGGTCGCGTTGGCTTCGGCCGTGGTAAGGCCCGGGAAGTTCCGGTTGCCATCCAGAAGGCCATGGAAGCTGCACGTAAGAACATGGTAGACGTGGCGCTGGACGGCACCACTCTGCAGTACCCGGTCCGGGCTCAGCATGGCGGCTCCAAGGTCTACATGCAGCCGGCTTCCGAAGGTACCGGTATCATCGCCGGTGGTGCGATGCGTGCGGTCCTGGAAGTGGCGGGTGTGCAGAACGTACTGTCCAAGTGTTACGGGTCTACCAACCCGGTGAACGTGGTACGTTCCACCATCAAGGGTCTCCAGGCCATGAAGGCGCCTGAGGACGTTGCAGCCAAGCGCGGTAAATCCGTGGAAGATATTCTGGGTTGAAGTCATGGCGAACGCGAAAACAATCAAAGTTACACTGACCCGCAGCCCTATCAGCTGCCAGCCCAAGCACAAGCTGTGCGTGAAGGGCCTGGGTCTTCGTAAAATCGGTCAGACCGTGGAGCTGGAAGATACTCCTTCCATCCGCGGCATGATCAACCGGGTAAATTACCTGGTACGGGTTGAGGAGAACTAAGATGCGTCTGAACGAACTTGCTCCAGAACCCGGTTCACGCCCGGACGCCAAGCGCGTTGGTCGTGGTATCGGTAGCGGTCTCGGTAAGACCGGTGGCCGTGGTCACAAGGGTCTGAAGGCCCGTTCCGGTGGTACCGTAGCTCCCGGTTTCGAGGGCGGTCAGCAGCCGCTGGCTCGTCGTCTGCCGAAGTTTGGTTTCACTTCCCGTCAGCAGCGTTATGTTGCCGAGATTCGCCTGAACGAACTGGCGAAGGTTGAAGGCGATGTGGTTGATCTGGAAGCCCTGAAGAAGGCTGACGTGATCCGTGAAGAGATCCGTGAAGCCAAGGTTATCCTGTCCGGCGAACTGAGCCGTCCGGTAACCGTGAAGGGCCTGCGGGTCACCAAAGGCGCACGCGAGGCAATTGCTGCAGCGGGCGGTAAAGTCGAGGACTAAGGCGAGTCGAGGACTAAATGGCCAAGACAGCATCATTGCCTGCGGGCGCGGGTAAAGGACTGGCAGAGCTGCGATCGCGGCTCTGGTTTGTCTTCCTGGCATTGCTGGTGTACCGGATCGGTGCCCATATTCCGGTGCCGGGTATCAACCCCGACCGTCTGGCGGCACTGTTTGAGCAGAATCAGGGCACGATCCTGAGCATGTTCAACATGTTTTCCGGTGGTGCGCTTGAGCGCATGAGTATCTTCGCACTCGGCATCATGCCGTACATCTCGGCTTCCATTATCATGCAGCTCATGACTGCGGTCAGTCCGCAGCTTGAGCAGCTGAAGAAAGAAGGCGAGGCTGGTCGTCGGAAGATCAGCCAGTACACTCGGTACGGCACGGTCATCCTGGCCCTGGTTCAGGGTGCTGGTATATCTGTGGGGCTGGCATCTCAGGGTGTCACCTTTAACGATAGCTTCAGCTTCCACTTCGTGGCGGTCGTTTCGTTCGTCAGTGGTGCGGTGTTCATGATGTGGCTGGGTGAGCAGATCACCGAGCGCGGCGTTGGTAACGGTATTTCGTTGCTGATCTTCGCGGGTATCGTTGCCGGGTTGCCCGGCGCGATCGGTCAGACGCTTGAACAGGCGCGCAACGGCGAGATGAGCCTGCTGGTGGTTCTCGGGATCGGTATCCTGGCTGTAGCCGTTATCGGATTTGTGGTGTTCATGGAGCGTGGTCAGCGTCGTCTGACCATCAACTACGCCAAGCGGCAGCAGGGGCGGCGGGTATTTGCCCAGCAGTCCAGCCATTTGCCGCTGAAGGTGAACATGGCGGGTGTTATTCCGCCGATCTTCGCCTCTTCCATCCTGCTGTTCCCGGCTTCCATCGGGCAGTGGTTCGGCCAGGGTGAAGGTATGGAGTGGTTGAGCGACGTTTCCCAGGCACTGGCACCGAGTCAGCCTCTGTACATTATCCTGTTCGCGGCAGCAGTGGTATTCTTCTGCTTCTTCTACACAGCGCTGATGTACAACCCGAAAGAAGTCGCGGATAACCTCAAGCGCTCAGGAGCGTTTATTCCGGGCATCCGTCCGGGCGAGCAGACCGCCAAGTATATTGACGGTGTGCTGACCCGCCTGACGCTGTTCGGCGCAATGTACATTGCGGCAGTGTCCCTGTTCCCTCAGTTCCTGATGGTGGCGGGGAACGTACCTTTCTATCTGGGCGGTACGTCACTGCTGATTGTGGTAGTCGTGGTGATGGATTTCATGGCGCAGGTACAGTCGCACCTGATGTCCCATCAGTATGAATCACTGATGAAGAAGTCCAATCTCAAGGGCTATGGACGGAACGGGTAACACCGTTCCCCTTGAAAACTGGAGTCGACAATGAAAGTACGCGCTTCGGTAAAGAAAATTTGCCGTAACTGCAAAGTAATTCGTCGCAATGGCTCGGTTCGAGTCATCTGCACGGAGCCTCGTCACAAGCAGCGCCAGGGCTGATCCCTCCGGGAACAATCCTGACATTGCAAAAGGGGTTCGGAATGATGGCGCTTGACTCGGAAGCGGGTCAGGCGCTATTATTTCGCGCCCTTTTTGTGGCGGAAAATTCACACAGCAAAGCTTTGAACGCGGAGTAATTTGGATGGCACGTATAGCCGGTGTCAATATACCCGATAACAAACATGCTGTTATCTCGCTGACCTACATCTTTGGTGTTGGCAAGACAACAGCCCAGAAGCTTTGCGACGCAACCGGCGTCAAGCCGGACCTTAAGGTCAAAGACCTTAGCGACGAGCAGCTTGAATCCCTTCGTACAGAAGTGGGCAAGTTTGTCGTCGAAGGCGATCTGCGTCGTGAAGTACAGATGAACATCAAGCGTTTGAAGGATCTCGGTTGCTTCCGTGGTCTGCGTCACCGTCATGGCCTTCCGGTCCGTGGCCAGCGCACCAAGACCAACGCCCGCACCCGTAAAGGTCCTCGCAAACCTATTCGCAAGTAACAGGTAGGCAAACATGGCAAAGCCAGGTACACGTACCCGTAAAAAGGTGAAAAAGACGGTTGTTGATGGCGTCGCGCACATTCACGCGTCCTTCAACAACACTATCGTGACCATTTCGGACCGTCAGGGCAACGTCCTGTCCTGGGCCACCTCTGGTGGTTCCGGCTTCCGCGGCTCACGTAAGAGTACACCTTTTGCTGCGCAGGTAGCAGCTGAAAGAGCCGGTAATGCGGCTGCTGAATACGGCCTTAAAAACCTGGACGTAGAGGTTAAGGGTCCTGGGCCCGGACGTGAATCTGCAGTTCGCGCGCTGAACGCGTGTGGCTACAAGATTACCAACATCACTGATGTGACGCCGATTCCCCATAACGGCTGCCGTCCGCCCAAGAAGCGCCGCGTCTAACACAGGAGACAGTGAAATATGGCTCGTTATATAGGCCCGAAGTGCAAGCTGTCTCGTCGTGAAGGGACAGATCTTTTTCTGAAGAGCGGCGTTCGCGCGCTCGATTCCAAGTGCAACATCGAGACTCCGCCGGGTATGCACGGCGCGCGTCGCGGTCGTCTGTCCGAGTACGGCGTACAGCTTCGTGAAAAACAGAAAGTCCGTCGTATCTACGGCGTACTGGAGAAGCAGTTCCGCAATTACTACAAAGAGGCAGCCCGTATCAAAGGTGCAACGGGTGAAAACCTGCTGCAGCTTCTGGAAGGTCGCCTGGATAACGTTGTATACCGCATGGGCTTTGGTTCTACCCGTGCAGAAGCCCGTCAGCTCGTCTCTCACAAGGCGATCCTGGTCAACGACAAGGCGGTTAACATCCCGTCCTATCAGGTCAAGCCGGGTGACGTTGTGAGCGTGCGCGAGAAGGCCAAGAACCAGCTGCGTGTCAAAGGCGCACTGGATCTGGCTGCCAGCCGTGCACCGGTAAGCTGGGTAGAGGTTGACGCCAACAAGATGTCCGGCGTTTACAAGTCAGTACCTGAGCGTACTGAACTGCCGGCCGACATCAACGAGAACCTCATCGTCGAGCTTTACTCCAAGTAAAGCCCAGTAAGCAACGATAGCAGATAGGGGCGTCTATGCAGCGTTCAGTACATGAGTTATTGACACCTCGTACCATTGACGTGAAAGAATCCAGCGCCACGCGTGCCAAGGTGACCCTGGAGCCTCTGGAAAGGGGCTTCGGTCATACCTTGGGTAGCGCACTGCGCCGTATTCTCTTGTCTTCGATGCCGGGCTGCGCCATTACTGAAGCGCAGATTGACGGTGTCCTGCACGAGTACAGCGCCATTGAGGGTGTCCAGGAGGACGTCATCGAGATTCTGCTGAATCTCAAGGGCGTCGCCGTGAAAATGAACGGTCGGGACGAAGCTGAGCTGACCCTCAGCAAGAAAGGCCCGGGCGTTGTGACAGCCGGTGACATCAAGCTGGATCACGATGTCGAGATCGCCAACCCGGACCATGTGATCTGTCACCTGAGTGAGAACGGTGAATTGAACATGCGTCTGCGTGTTGCCCGCGGTCGTGGCTATGAGCCAGCCGACCAGCGTGGTCTTGACGAGGACGAAACTCGCGCCATCGGACGCCTGCAGCTGGATGCAACCTTCAGCCCGGTTCGTCGCGTGGCCTATGCCGTGGAAAGTGCACGGGTTGAGCAACGGACTGATCTGGACAAGCTGGTAATTGATCTGGAGACCAATGGCACCATCGACCCGGAAGAAGCAATTCGCCGGGCGGCGACCATCCTCCAGCAGCAACTGGCGGTATTCGTTGATTTCGATCACGAGAAAGAGCCGGAGCGCGTGGAAGAAGAGGAAGAAATCGATCCGATTCTGCTGCGTCCGGTAGATGATCTGGAATTGACTGTGCGTTCAGCTAACTGCTTGAAGGCTGAGAACATTTACTATATCGGCGATCTGATTCAGCGCACCGAAGTTGAGCTGCTGAAGACGCCTAACCTTGGCAAGAAGTCGCTGACCGAGATCAAGGACGTCCTGGCGTCCCGTGGTTTGTCTCTGGGCATGCGTCTTGATAACTGGCCGCCGGCAAGCCTTCGTGGCGACGACCGGGTTCTGGGCGGTTAATCGCCGATTAGTTTAAGGTAAGGAATCAGAGCAATGCGTCATCGTAAGAGTGGTCGTAAGTTCAGCAGGACCAGTGCGCATCGCAAGGCCATGTTCCGTAACATGACTGCGTCACTGGTTGAACACGAGCTGATCAAAACAACGCTGCCGAAAGCCAAAGAGCTTCGTCGGGTAGCCGAGCCTTTGATCACGCTCTCCAAGAATGATTCGGTTGCAAACCGTCGCCTGGCGTTCTCTCGCCTGCGCAACGATGCAGCGGTAGCCAAGCTGTTTGACGAGCTGGGCCCGCGCTACAGCGACCGTCCGGGTGGATACCTTCGTATCCTGAAGTGTGGTTTCCGTGCCGGTGACAATGCCCCGATGGCATTTGTCGAGCTGGTAGGTCGCCCGCTGGATATCGAAGCGGAAGAAGTGGACGACGACGAAGAGTAAGATCTTCGGAGTGGTTCAGAAGAAGCCGGGAGTGGAAACACTTCCGGCTTTTTTGTGCCTGAAATAAAAGTGGGGTCAGAAGAAGGCTTTCTTCTGACCCCGGGTTCACGTCGTATTCCCCGAAGATACGGGTATAAAAAAGGGGTCAGATGAAAGCCTTCATCTGACCCCATGTTCACCTCGGACTCCGAAGGGTTCAGGCCTAAAACGGGGTCAGATGAACGCTTTCATCTGACCCCACCTTCACCTCAGTTCTTCGCCAGCATCTGTTTCAGATAGCGGCCGGTATGAGACACCGGGTTCTCCGCGACGTCCTCCGGCGTTCCTTCGGCAATGATCTGGCCGCCCCCGGAGCCGCCCTCCGGCCCCAGGTCGACAATCCAGTCCGCGGTCTTGATCACGTCCAGGTTATGCTCGATCACGACGATGGTGTTGCCGTGGTCCCGCAGGCGCTGCAACACGTTGAGCAACTGCTGGATGTCATAAAAATGCAGGCCGGTGGTCGGTTCGTCCAGGATGTACAAGGTCTTGCCGGTATCGCGCTTGGACAGCTCCTTGGCCAGCTTCACCCGCTGCGCCTCGCCGCCAGACAGGGTGACGGCACTCTGTCCCAGCCGGATGTAGGACAGGCCGACGTCGATCAGGGTCTGTAGCTTGCGTGCCAGGAACGGAACCGCATCGAAGAACTCGCGGCCTTCCTCTACGGTCATTTCCAGCACTTCGTGGATGTTCTTGCCCTTGTAGCGTACCTCCAGCGTTTCCCGGTTGTAGCGTTTGCCCTTGCACACGTCGCAGGGCACGTAAATGTCGGGGAGGAAGTGCATCTCCACCTTGATCACGCCGTCGCCCTGGCAGGCTTCGCAGCGTCCGCCCTTGACGTTGAAGGAGAACCGGCCGGGCTTGTAGCCCCGGGAGCGGGCTTCCTGGGTGCCGGCAAACAGTTCCCGGATGGGCGTGAATAACCCGGTATAGGTGGCGGGGTTGGAGCGCGGGGTGCGGCCGATCGGGCTCTGGTCAATGTCGATCACCTTGTCCAGGTGCTCCAGGCCCTTGAGTTTCTTGTAGGGCGAGTGATTGAGGCTCGTGGCCTTGTTCAGCTTGGCGGCGGCTACCGGATACAAAGTGCTGTTGATCAGGGTGGACTTGCCGGAGCCGGACACACCGGTAATGCAGGTCATCACTCCCAGAGGAAGGTTCAGGGTCACATCCTGGAGGTTGTTGCCTGTGGCGCCTGTAAGGGTCAGCTGCTTGCCGGAGCCCTTGTTTCGCGTTGGCGGTACGGCAATTTCCTTCTGGCCACTGAGGTACTGACCGGTCAGGGAGTCCTTATTGGCAATGATGTCTTCGGGCCGCCCCTGGGCAACGACGTGGCCCCCGTGGACCCCGGCGCCGGGACCGATGTCGATGACATAATCGGCGGCGCGAATGGCGTCCTCATCGTGTTCGACCACGATCACCGTGTTGCCCAGGTCCCGCAGGTGGGTGAGGGTGGCCAGTAGACGGTCGTTATCCCGCTGATGCAGTCCGATGGAGGGCTCGTCGAGGATGTACATGACACCGACGAGACCGGCGCCGATCTGACTGGCCAGGCGAATGCGCTGGGCCTCGCCGCCGGAGAGTGTATCGGCGCTGCGCTCGAGGGTCAGGTATTCCAGCCCCACATTGACCAGGAACTGCAGGCGCTCCCGCACCTCCTTGAGGATCTTCTCGGCAATTTCACCTTTCCGGCCTGGCAGGGTCAGCTGTTCAAAATAGTCGTGTGCCTCGCCCACTGGCAAGTGGGTCACCTCGGGCAGGTTCCGCTCCTCGATGAAGACGTGCCGGGCGCTGCGGCGCAACCGGGAGCCGCCACAGTCCGTACAGGGCTGGGTGCTCAGGTTCCGGGCCAGCTCCTCGCGCATGCTCTGGGAATCGGTTTCCCGGTAGCGGCGCTCGAGATTGGGCAGAATACCTTCGAACGGGTGGGCCTTTTCCATGATATGGCCGCGGGAGTTCACGTAACGGAACGGTATCTCTTCGGAGCCGGAACCATAGAGCAGCACCTGTTGGAAAGATTCAGGCAGGTCGACCCAAGGTGTTTCCAGATCCATGCCGTAGTGCTCGGCCACGCTCGACAGCATTTGGAAGTAATACACCGCGCGCCGGTCCCAACCCTTGATTGCACCTTCGGCAAGGGTCGCCTCCGGGTGCTGGATGACCTTTTCCGGATCGAAGAACTGCTTCACGCCCAGACCATCACAGGTCGGGCAGGCGCCGGCGGGGTTGTTGAAGGAAAACAGCCGGGGTTCCAGCTCACTGAGGGAGTAGCCACACTGGGTGCAGGCATAACGGGCGGAGTACGTGTGTTCCTCGCCCTCGCCGGTCATGGGCGCAACCAGGGCGATGCCGTCCGCGAGTTCCAGGGCGGTTTCGAAGCTTTCGGCCAGGCGCTGCTCCAGGCCTTCCTTAACCTTGAAGCGGTCCACCACCACGTCGATCTGGTGCTTGCGCTTCTTGTCCAGGGGAGGCACATCGTCGATATCGTAGACGGTGCCGTCGACCCGCAGCCGGATAAAACCCTGGCTGCGCATGTTGTCGATCATGTGGAGGTGCTCGCCTTTGCGATCCCGGATGACCGGGGCCAGGATCATCAGCTTGCTGCCCTCGGGCATGGCCAGTACCTGGTCTACCATCTGGCTGACGGTCTGGGCCTCAAGTGGCTGGCCATGATCCGGGCAGCGGGGCTCGCCGGCACGCGCAAACAACAACCGCAGGTAATCGTAGATCTCGGTGATGGTGCCCACCGTGGACCGGGGGTTGTGAGAGGTGGATTTCTGCTCGATGGAAATCGCCGGTGACAGGCCTTCGATGTGGTCCACATCGGGCTTTTCCATCATGGAAAGAAATTGCCGGGCATAGGTGGAGAGGGATTCCACATACCGACGTTGCCCTTCGGCGTAAAGTGTGTCGAAAGCCAGCGACGATTTCCCGGAGCCGGACAGGCCTGTGATCACGATCAGCTTGTCCCTTGGTATATCCAGGTCGATGTTCTTCAGGTTGTGGGTGCGTGCACCCTTGATCTGGATATGGTCCATACCACCTCTCAAATTGGGAAAAACGAGAATTATACCGCGTTACCGGAAGGCCGGTGAAACCGGTATTGACCGAGACAATTCCGGGAGTCCCTCGGTCCGGTCGGTTCTGATACAATGCGCCGCCTGCGGGGGGTATGTGACCTCCCGGTTACATGCTTTCAACCCCGGCTGAGGTGAACACCGCGATGAACGCGCTGGAAAAACGCTCCGTAGCAGCCCTGGCATCGGTCTATGCCATGCGTATGCTGGGGCTGTTCATGGTCATGCCGGTGTTCATGCTGCTCGGCGACGACCTCCGGGGCGCCACGCCCGCGTTGCTCGGTTTTGCCATCGGCGCCTATGGCCTGAGCCAGGCGCTGCTGCAGATCCCCTTCGGACTTCTGTCCGACCGGGTCGGTCGCAAGAAGATGATCTATCTGGGCCTGATCCTGTTTGCCGCCGGCAGTCTGCTCGCGGCCGCAACTGACTCCATATACGTCGTAATTGCCGGTCGGATTCTTCAGGGCGCCGGTGCGATCGCCAGTGTGTTGATGGCGCTGCTCAGTGACCTGACCCGGGAAGAGGAGCGCACCAAGGCCATGGCAACGGTGGGCATTTCCATCGGGTTGTCGTTCTCGGTGTCCCTGGTACTGGGGCCGTTGCTGGGCGCCGCGTGGGGACTTCAGGGCATTTTCTATGCTACGGCAGTGCTGGCGGTGATTGCCCTGGTGATCGTGAACCGGGTGGTACCCACGCCGCACCAGCACAAGATCAGCGCCGATACCCACCCGGCAAAAGACATGCTGGGCCGGGTGCTGATGGATGGCCGCCTGGTTCGGCTGGACTTCGGCATTTTCGCCCTGCACCTGGTACTGACCGCACTTTTTCTGGTGTTCCCGTCCGTGCTTGAGGAGCGGCTGGGGCTGGCGGCCAGTTCGCACTGGTGGTTCTACCTGACGGTCATGGTGACCTCTTTCTTCGCCATGGTGCCGTTTATCGTCATCGGCGAGAAGAAGCGCAAGATGAAGCCGGTGCTCTGTGGTGCCATTGCCCTGCTGACGCTGGCGACCGCCGGTCTGGCCGGTTTGGGTGTGAGCCTGGTCATGGCGTGGGGCGTGTTGTTCTTCTTCTTTATGGCTTTCAATCTGCTGGAAGCCAGCCTGCCGTCGCTGATCAGCAAGGAAGCGCCGGCGGCGAGCAAGGGCACGGCCATGGGGGTGTACTCCACCTCCCAGTTCCTGGGTGCGTTTCTTGGTGGTGCCCTGGGTGGTGTCCTGTTGGAAACGGCCGGCGTTGAGGGTGTGGTATGGATGATGGTGGCTGTGCTGGCGGCCTGGTTACTTGTGGCCCTGACCATGCCGGCACCGGGTTACACCACCAGTTTCGTGGTACAGTTGCAGCAGGCAGTCAGCCAGACCTACGACGATATTGATGAACGCCTGCGTCGCCTGCCCGGGGTTCAGGATGTGGTTATCGTCGAAGATGCCGCTACCGCCTACCTGAAGGTGGACAGGCAGAAATTTGATGAAGGGTTACTTGCGGAGCTGGCGTTTGTCCGGCAGGGTAACGGTTATTGAAATCCGGAAGGTCGCAGGGAGTGCGGCTTCCCTTGAAAATACATTCAGGAGTTGATGATGGCACGAGGCGTAAACAAGGTCATTCTTATCGGCAATCTGGGCCAGGACCCGGAGACCCGCTATACCCCGAACGGCAATGCCGTGGTGAACCTGAACCTGGCAACCGATGAGAGCTACAAGGATCGTCAGACCGGCCAGCTGGTGCCGAAAACCGAGTGGCACCGTATCGTGCTGTTCGGCAAGGTGGCTGAAGTGGCCGGGCAGTATCTGCGCAAGGGTTCCAAAGTCTATATCGAGGGCAAGCTGCAGACCCGCAAATGGCAGGGGCAGGATGGCCAGGACCGTTACACCACCGAAGTGGTGGTCGACATCAACGGCCAGATGCAA
This sequence comes from Marinobacter pelagius, assembly GCF_900114925.1. GTDB lineage: Bacteria > Pseudomonadota > Gammaproteobacteria > Pseudomonadales > Oleiphilaceae > Marinobacter > Marinobacter pelagius. Next base: position 19,258 of record NZ_FOUR01000008.1, read on the forward strand.
ATGCTGGACAGCCGTGGTGGTGAAGGCGGTATGAGCCAGGGCGCCCCGGCGGGCCGCCCCCAGCAGTCGAACTACAACGCGCCGGCTGGTCAGCAGAATGCGCCAGCCCAGGGTCAGCAGTCAGGCGGTTACAACCAGCCTTCCCAGGGCAGCATGCCCGAGCCGGTTGATGATTTTGACGATGATATTCCGTTCTGATCTCTGGATCGGATCAACCGATTAGACAAAACCCCCGGATAGCAAGCGCATCCGGGTTTTTTGTTACGCCAGTGCAAAAGAACGTGAAATAGTTCAAAAAAACATGGAACTGCGCTTACTTTTTAACCTATCATTCCGGGTCAATTAGAGTTTCGTCTGTTTCTCAGACCCATAATGATAATACGGGCCTTGCGAGTGGCCCCGCTTCCAGCGTTGGCTCATGTTTCAAAACCCAATTTTCAACAAGATCACCGGATTCTTGAGACCTGGCGGATCACCCGTGCGCGTTGCCTTGGAGGTACGTCCGGATGGTATTGCCTGGTCGGTGGCGCCCGCCTCCCCGGCACAGCAGCTCGGGTTTGTTGAATGCCCGTCGGCCCGTAGAGCCGAGGTGCTCGGGTCCCTGGTGGGCGAACTGGGCTGGAGCGGCGCGCTGGCAGACCTGGTCCTGCCCATGGAGCAGTACCAGGTATTCCAGATGGAACGCCCGGCGGGTCTCGACGATGCAGAGCTTGCCGATGCCCTCAAGTGGAAGCTCCGGGATCTGCTGGAGTTCAGCCCCGCCGATGCTATTTCCGACGTGTTTCCGTTTCCCGCCGATGCCGCCCGGGGCCGTGGCGAGCTGGTGAATGTGGTTGCGGCCCGTAAATCCCTCCTCAAAGAATTGGTTGCACTGGTACAGCAATCCGGCCTCAAGCCGGGTCGTATTGATATTGCCGAACTGGCCCTGCGTAACCTGGCGGCCAGGCTGGATCCGGACAGCAAGGGCGCCGCTCTGGTTCACCTTCGCCAGAGTTATGGCCAGATGATCATTTGCCGGGGGCAGACCCTCTACCTTTCCCGTCGTCTTGATGTGTCTGCCTCGGGGCTGCGTGATGCGGCCCGGCAGGAAAGTGTGGTGCAGGCGCTGGCCCTCGAAATGCAACGTTCCCTGGATTACTACGAAAGCCAGATGGGTCAGGTTCCTCCGGCCCATATCCACCTGGTTGCGAAGGACCGCGATCTGCCCCTGGCATCGATGCTGTCCTCCTACCTGGCCGCCGGCGTCAGCAACCTGGATTGGGCTGCCCTCGGGCTGGAAAGTGCCGTCGACAGTCGCTGTCTGCCGGCCTGGAGCGCCGGCTTGCCGCTGGTCGGGGAGAGGGGCAAATGATTCAGCAGATCAACCTTTACACCAGTGAGCTGCGTCCTCGGCAACAGCGGTTGTCTGCGGCCACGGCTCTTGGTATTACCGTTTTGCTGATCCTGATTATTGCCGGCTATGCCGCCTGGCTCAGTCACGAGCAGCAGCAGTTGGCGCAAGAAGTCACCGGGATGGAGCAACAGAATGTCCGTTTGGATGAGGCGGTGGCCAGCCTGTCCGAGGCGGTCGAGCGCCGCCAGCCGGATCCCGAGCTGGAGGCGGCATTGCAGCGTATCAGTGAAACCCTGGCCAGACGCCAACGACTTCTGGAGCGTGTAGAGGGGCTGGTCGTCAGCCCGGGGCAAGGTTTTTCCCCGCAGATGGCAGCCCTGGCGCGGCAGATTCCGGAGAATGTCTGGCTTACCGGCATAGTCCTGGAGGCCCAGCCCCAGCGAATTCAGATCGAAGGCCGGACCCGTACCTCGGCGCAGGTGCCACTGTACCTGGAGCAGTTGGGGCAGGCGCCGGCTTTCACCGGCAGGACGTTCGGAGTGTTCCGCCTTGATCGCCCGGACGAAGGTAACTGGGTGGAATTCTTTGTGGCCAGTGAGCCTGGTGCCGGGGAGGAGTCATGAGCGACGCCCGACAGAGTGGCCTGGCAAGGCTCGGAGACTGGTTCAATGATCGCCCCGCCAGGGAGCGGGTGCTGTTGCTGGTCACCGGGCTGGTGGTCGTGCTGTTCGCCGGATGGGAGTTCGCACTGGGCCCGGTCAGCCAGGAGATCAGGAATCTGGAAAGCCGTCGGGTACTGGCGGAAACCCGCCAGACGGATCTGCTTACCCGGCAACAGGAGCTGGAACAGATACTGGCCCAGGATCCTTCTGAGGAGCTACGCCAACGCCTGGAACAGCGGCAGAGTCGTCTGGACCAGCTTGATCAGCAGGTGGCCGAGACTGCAGGCCAGCTGATTGCGCCAAGGGCGATGGTAGCGTTGTTGCGGGAAATTCTGGCGGCGCAGGACAACCTGACCCTGCAGGCAATGGAATTGAAAACACCGGAGCCGGTGTACGCGGACTCCGGAACAAGTGGTTCCGGAAATGGTGAGGCAGCCGGCGGCACGCCCGAACCACTGCTGTTTGCGCACTCGGTTGAGCTTCGGGTTCAGGGCGGTTATCTGGATGTACTCGCGTACCTGGAGCGTCTGGAGGCGATGGATGACCGGCTCGGATGGGTGCGGTTGAGTTACGACGCCACGTCCTGGCCAGCCGGAGAAGCCGTGATCGAGGTGCGGACGCTGAGCCTGGACAAGGCCTGGCTGGGGGTATGACATGAGATTCGCCGGATCGTTAATCGCCATTATCGCTTTGCTCGCCAGCATGCCGGTCGATGCCCTGCAGGATCCTACCAAACCGCCCGGTACGGAAGCTCCGGCGATCCGTAGCCAGCCGGCAAGGTCCCTGTCCCTGGACTCGATCGTCTATGGCCGGGATCGCAAGGTAGCGGTTATTGAAGGCGAGGCGCTCCGGGAAGGCCAGGGTGCCAATGGCATCCGCGTGACAAAAATTCATCAGGACCGGGTCGAGGTGCTGGATCGGGGTGATCCCCGGGTCCTTTACCTGGACAAGCTTCCGCAAGTGCGGGGAACCCAATGACAGAAATTCAGGCAACCATGAATTCATTCAAGAAGCTGGCGTTGATCGTTGTTGCCGGGATGGTACTGACCGCCTGCAGCAACAACCCGCTGATGCGCACGGGGGCGGCGACCTCCACAGACGCGGCGGACGATATCGTGCGAGCCCTCGAGGAGGTCGAAGCGGAACAGCAGGGTGGGAATGGCTCTCCCGAACCTGCGACGTCTGCCATGCCTGCCGATATCAGTGCCCAGCTGTTGCCACCTCTTGCCGCGGACAATGATTTGGAGGAGCGCTTTGACGTCAATGCCCGGAGCGTGGCGGCAGACAGCTTCTTCCAGTCCCTGGTGACCGGCACCCGTTTCAACGTAGTGGTGCATCCGGAAGTCACGACCGCGATCGACCTTCGTCTTCGGGATGTCACCGTTCCTGAGGTCATGGACATTGTTGCCGACCTGTATGGCCTGGATATCCAGCGCAAGGGCCGCTTGTACCAGGTCAACGCCGACCGCATCCAGACCCGGATCTTTCCCATCGATTATCTGCATTTCAAGCGCAAGGGTGGTTCCGAAACCCGCGTGAGCTCCGGCCAGGTAACCAGTTCCCGCAGCAACGCCAGCAATGGCGATACCGACAACGGCGAGACCCGGAGCCTGATCGGTACCGCAATCTCCACCGAGACCGAATCGGATTTCTGGCAGGATCTGCGTACCTCCGTGGAGATGATCGTCAGTACCGGTGAGGGTGGCCAGGTGATCGTGAACCCGGGCCCGGGCCTTATCATGGTGCGGGGTGGTTCCGAGCAGCTGCGGCTGGTGGAAGATTACCTGCGCCGGACCGAGCTGATCATGCAGCGGCAGGTGGTACTGGAGGCCAAGATTCTGGAGGTGGCACTCAACGAGGGCTACCAGCAGGGCATCAACTGGTCCGATCTCCAGCGCGCCTCCTCGGTAACGGCTGCAGACGGATTGCCGGCGGATTTCACCGCCCAAAGCCTGGCCGGGCAGGCCATTCAGACATCCGACATCGGTGGCCTGTTTTCCGCTACGTTCCGGGAAGGCAGTTTTACCGCGCTGATCGAATTGCTGGGTACCCAGGGTAACGTGCAGATTCTCTCCAGCCCGCGGATTTCCACGGTGAACAACCAGAAGGCGGTGATCAAGGTAGGTACCGACGAATTCTTTGTGACCGACATCGACTTTGATGACGAGAATTCCGCCGTCACCGGTTCGGACAGCACTTCCACCTCCGTGGAGCTGACGCCGTTCTTCTCCGGTATCTCCCTGGATGTAACGCCCCAGATTGGCGAGGACGGAAACATTACCCTGCACGTGCATCCGTCTGTGAGCGAAGTGAATGACCAGGAAAAAATAATCACCATCGGTGAGCGGGACGTGACCCTGCCGCTGGCAGCCAGCAAGGTCCGGGAAACCGACAGCATTGTCCGGGCCGAAAGTGGCCAGATCGTGGTGATCGGTGGCCTTATCCAGAATACCAGTGAGGACACCAATTCCTCGGTGCCTTTCTTCAGTGAAATCCCCCTGGTTGGTGAGCTGTTCAAGCAGCGCCGGTTCGAGTCCCGCAAGAGCGAGCTGGTGATCCTGCTGCGCCCGGTGGTGGCCCAGACGTCGACCATGAACGCGGATGTTTCCGCGAGCCGGGAGCGTATGGAAGTGTTGCGGGAGCTGCTGCAGTCCTCGCGGTCGGTCACTCCGGAGCCGGAGAAAGCGCCACGCTGATATGTACGAAACCCATTTCGGACTGCAGGAAGCACCGTTCGCATTGACGCCCAATACCCGCTACTTCCTGCGGGCGCCCAGCCATGCCGATGCGCTGGAATTGCTGCTCGTGGCGCTGAAAGAGCGGGAAGGGTTTATCAAGATTACCGGTGAGGTGGGTACCGGCAAGACTCTGCTTTGCCGCTTGCTGCTCAAAGATCTGCGGGACCGGGTCAGCACGGCCTATATCCCCAATCCCAATTTGCCTCCTGAAGCACTGTACGAGGCGGTGGCCGAGGAGCTCGGCGTGGATGTCTCCAAATGTGCCAACACCCATCAGGTACTGAAAGCCCTGAATCGGCGTCTGATCAAACTGGCCATGGAGCGGCGCTCGGTTGTTCTGGTGATCGATGAGGCCCAGGCCATGCCTGAACCGACCATTGAAGCGCTCCGGTTACTCACCAACCTGGAAACGGAAAGCCGGAAACTGTTGCAGGTGGTGCTTTTCGGGCAGCCCGAGCTGGATGTCATGTTGGGCAAGGAGAGTCTTCGGCAGCTGCGCCAGCGCATAACTTTCCAGTACAGGCTCAGTGCCCTGGATCGCCAGTCTGTCAGCCAGTATCTGCGTCATCGGTTGGCCCAGGCCGGATACAACGGCGGCGAACTGTTTGCCCCGGCAGCCCTGAAACTCATTACCCGTTCTTCCGGCGGTATACCGAGGCTGGTCAACGTGTTGGCCCACAAGGCCATGCTGGCGGCCTGGGGGCAGGGGGCCCGGCAGGTGAACCGCGCCCATGTGCTCCGCGCCATTCGGGACACCGAAAGTGCCCGACAGCCCGGCCTGTTAGCGAGGTGGTTATGAGCCTGCTGAACGACGCACTCCGGGCCGCGGAGCAACGGCAACAGAAGCCGGAGGCGCCTGCTGCCTATACTGGCCAGGGTTACGCCGTGCCGGCCAGAAAGAGCCGGCTGGTGCCGGTATTGCTGGGGCTGGTGGTCGTGCTGGCATCGGTGGCTGGTTACGCCCTGCTCGCCGGCAACCAGGGCGTTGCGGAAACCGCACAGGCAGAGACGCCGGATTCGACGCCGCCAGTGGCGGAACAACCGGAGAACAACTCCACGGAGTCGCCTGTGAATCAGGCGCCCCAGGATCCGGGGGCGGAGATCGCGCCAGAAAAGCCAGTTACCAAGACGCTACAGGCCAAAGATCCGGAGCCGGTGACAGTAAAAGCGCCTGAAGAAGCGCCGGAAACCGCGCCCCGAAATGCACCGGAACCTGCTCCCGGGTCCGAGCCCAAGACCGGGCAGGAGCCAGCGCCGGCTCCTGAAAAGCAGGTTGCCCAAAGCACCCGGTCGGAACCGGAAAATCCACCGGTCAGTCAGGAGCAACCGTCTGAGCCGGAAACCGAACCCGCACAGGTCAAACAAGTACGCGAGACCCCCGAGAGTATTGATCGCCGGGTGAGTCGTGAGCTGGCTTCCCTGCTCAGGCAAGGCCGTTTCCGGGAAGCCGGTGAACAGTTGCGCGCCCTGCTGGCGGAACAGCAGGCCCCGGTTAGTCGCGCAACTCTGGCCCGTGCCCTGCTGGTGGAAGATCAGCCGGAAATTGCCCTGGCCTGGCTGCCGGTACCGCAGGTGATGGCTGTGCCTGAATTACGCTTGCTCCGGGCCAGGGCGCTGCTGGCGACCGGTGAGCTGGACGGTGCGGTAAACGTCTTGCGCAGCCAGGTACCGCCCCTGGAAGGAAATATCGAATACCGGGTAACCCTGGCGACCCTGCTGCAACAGGCCGGTGAGAGTGGTGCGGCCGCTGAACAATGGACCGCGCTGCTGACGACCGATGACAGCCGGGCCGCCTGGTGGGTAGGCCTTGGCGTGGCCCTGGAATCCCAGGGCAAATCCGCAAGCGCCAAGCGCGCCTATACCCAGGCCGCAGCACTGCCGGGGCTGTCGAAGTCCCTGGCGGAGTATGTTCGTGAACGTTTGAAGCAATTACAGGCAGGCTGAATGGCTACGGAACCGAAGAAAAAGCTCCGTCTTGGCGACCTGCTGGTGCAGAACGACGTCATTACCGAAGAGCAGCTGCAGACCGCCCTGCGGGAGCAGAAAAACAGTGGCCGCAAGCTGGGCAAGACCCTGGTGGACCTCGGCTACGTGGATGAAGACACCATCCTCAACATGCTGTCGCGGCAGCTGGATCTGCCGTTCGTGCAGCTGCGTCACTTTCGCTTCAATGAGCAACTGGTGCGCCGGCTGCCGGAAGCCATGGCCCGCCGTTTCCGGTCCCTGGTGCTGGACGAGCAAGGCGGCGAACTGCTGGTGGGTATGGCCGATCCGCTGGATATCTTTGCCTACGACGAGCTGGTGCGGGTCCTGAAACAGCCGATCCGACAGGCCGTGGTGCGCGAGAGCGAACTGCTGTCTACGCTCGACCTGGTTTATCGCCGCACCGAAGAGATTGCCTCCCTGGCTGAAGAGCTGGAGGACGAGCTTTCGGACGACGCCTTTGACCTGGCGAGCATGTCGGAGGAACCGGAGAGCGAAGACGCCCCGGTGGTCCGGCTGCTCAAGACCCTGTTCGAGGATGCCGTGCAGGCTCGCAGCTCCGACATTCACATCGAGCCTGATGAGACCGTGGTCCGGATCCGGCAGCGGGTGGATGGTGTCCTGCAAGAGCAGGTCATGAAAGAAAAGCGGGTAAATGCCGCTCTGGTCCTGCGCCTGAAGCTGATGGCAGGCCTGAATATCTCGGAGAAACGCCTGCCCCAGGACGGCCGCTTCAACGTGAGGGTCAAGGGCCGGAGCATTGACGTCCGGATCTCCACCATGCCTGTGCAGTACGGTGAATCCGTGGTCATGCGTCTGCTCGACCAGAGCCAGGGCCTGCTCGATCTCGACAGCATCGGTATGCCGGCGGAACTGCTGCAGCGTTTTCGCCGAATGATTCGCAAGCCCCACGGCATGATCCTGGTCACCGGCCCCACCGGTAGCGGCAAGACCACCACATTGTACGGGGCCCTGAGCGAACTCAACCGCCCGGAAGTGAAGATCATTACTGCCGAAGATCCTGTGGAATACCGGCTGCCCAGAATTACCCAGGTACAGGTCCATCCCCGGATCGGCCTCGAGTTTGCCGATGTCCTCCGCGCCGGCCTGCGCCAGGACCCGGACATCATGCTGGTGGGCGAGATGCGGGACCGGGAGACCGTGGAAATCGGCCTGCGTGCCGCCATGACCGGTCACCTGGTACTTTCAACACTGCATACCAACGACTCCATCAGCAGCGCCATGCGCCTGATCGATATGGGCGCCGAGCCCTTCCTGGTATCCAGCTCCCTGCTGGGAGTGGTGGCCCAGCGCCTGGTGCGCCGGGTGTGCGAGAACTGCTCCGCGCCTTACGAGCCCACCGAGCAGGAGCGGGTGTGGCTGGAAACCTTCGATCTCGATCCGCTGGACCGGGAAGCCGGATTTGTCCACGGTCGCGGTTGCTACCAGTGCAGCAACACCGGCTACAAGGGCCGGATCGGCGTCTATGAAATGCTCGAGATGAACGAGCCCATGCTGGATGCCCTGCGCCAGCAGGACGTTTCCGGCTTCAGCAAGGCGGCCCGCCAGAGTCCCCTATACCGTCCGTTGGGCCGGTGTGCCATGGATTATGCCTTGCGGGGTGTGACCACCCTGGAAGAAGTGGCCCGGGTGGCGGCTACCTCCGAAGGTGAGTTTTCGCCGGAAGACGAATTCCCGGGGCCGGATGAGCCGCTTGGAGGAGCTGTCTGATGCAGTTCTTCTACCGGGGCAAGGATACCAATGGCAGCCTTAAGCAGGGCTCGCTGATTGCCGGCAATGCCGATGCGGCTGCAGCAGAGCTGATGCGCCGGGGCATTACGCCTCTGACCATCCGGGAACAGGCCGAGACCCGCTCGCTGTCCGACCGTGTCAACCGGCTGGCGGTTTTCCGGGGCAAGGTGACCCTGGATGAATTGATCGTGTTCTGCCGCCAGATGCATTCCTTGACCCGGGCCGGCATCCCCCTGATCCGGACCATGCGCGGGCTGGCCGAGACTTCCCGCTCACCGGTACTGGCGGACGTGCTCGACGATGTAACGGCAAGACTTGAAGGTGGCACCGCCATGGCTGCTGCTATGCAGGCCCATCCGGATGTTTTCTCCGACATGTTCGTCGCCATGATCCACGTGGGGGAGAACACTGGCCGGCTGGACGATGCCTTCAAGCGCCTCGCCGACATTCTGGAACTGGAACGGGACACCAAGCGTCGGCTCAAACAGGCTATGCGCTACCCGATGTTCGTGGTGGTGGCGCTGCTGGCGGCCCTGATGGTGGTGAACTTCCTGGTGATTCCGAAGTTCGCCACGGTGTTCAACAAGCTCGGGGCGGACCTGCCGTTTCTGACCCAGGTGCTGGTGGGCACCTCGAACTTTCTGCTCGGTTACTGGTACGTGGTGCTGTTTGCGGTCGCCTCGGGCGGCCTGCTGTTGCGGCAATGGAAACAGACCGAGCAGGGCAGGCTGACCTGGGATCGCTACAAGTTGAGGCTCCCGGTAATCGGTAACCTGCTTGAGCTGATCACCCTGAGCCGGTTTGCCCGTAACTTTGCTTCCATGCTGGCCGCCGGCATGCCGGTCAACCACGCCCTGACGGTGGTGGCGGATGCCACGGATAACGCCTGGATCGCGCTGCACATAAGGGACATGCGGGCGGGTGTCGAGCGCGGGGAAAGCCTGCTCCGCACCGCACGCCAGAGCGACATGTTCACACCCCTGATCCTGCAGATGATTGCGGTGGGGGAAGAAACCGGTGCGGTGGACGAAATGCTCACCAACGTCGCCGATTTCTATGACGAAGATATCGATTACGGCCTGAAGCGGCTGGCGGAATCCATTGAGCCAATCCTGATTGTTGCCATGGGCATACTGGTCCTGATCCTGGCGCTGGGCGTATTCCTGCCCATCTGGGATCTTGGCTCGGCCGCCATGGGGCGGGGCTGACTTGGCTGCGGTCAGCGCCGTGGGCTATGTCGGGGCGGACAACCACCGCCGGTTTCAGTGGTTGGTGGCATTTTGCCTTCTGGGGGTGGCAGTCACCGTACTGCTGATGTCCCTCGAACGCACCGCCGCCCAAGCGGAAAGACAGAGTGTGCAGCTGATGCTGAACCAGCTTCGCAGTGCGCTGGTGGTGAAAGGCGCCGAGGTCATGTTGACCGGCGGAAGGTTAGAGGATTGGCAAGGTACCAATCCAGTGGACTTGCTGCAGTCAGCCCCCATGAACTGGGGCGGGGATTGCAGCGGGGCGGAACACCGGAAAGGCATCTGGTGTTTCAGTCGGGGCGAGCGGGTTCTGGTGTACAGGTCCCGGTGGTCGGAGTTTCCAGGATTGAATGGTAGCCCGGAACAGGTGGAGTGGCTTTTTTGGCGTGTGGAAACGGAATTTGCTCGGCTGGGAAAGGTTCCCGAACGCCGGGCGGTGGGGCTGGTGTTAAATCGTGTGAATTTTGGTCAGCAAAAGCCTTATTAACTATGGGGTTAATGGCAGATATGAGAAAATTGAACGATAGATCAACTAAAGGAGCTGTTATGAGCGTTCAGCAACGAAACCGGGGTTTTACCCTGATCGAGCTGGTGGTGGTCATTGCCATCCTGGCGATTCTGGCGGCCTTCGCACTGCCGCGGTTTGCGCAGCTTTCTGAGGAGGCGCATCGGTCTAGTGCCAAGGCTACTACGGGCGCTTTGGCAGCAGGTGTGGCTCTGGCCAAGGCGCAGTGGGTGACTAACGGGCTGTCAGGCTCCACCCAAACTCTGCAGGGATTTGGCGATGGTGACCTTAATGTTTCGAGTCGCGGGTGGGCTGTGGCTTTCAACGGAACTTATGAAGGTGAGCCGGATGGTTCAGCGATTATGAATGCAAGTCGGTGTGAACAGATTTGGAATGGTGTCCTGCAGGCCAACGCGCCCACAGTGGCTACCGCAACAGGTACTGGAGTCGAATACGTTGCCGCTGAGGTGCCTGCCGGAGCTGCGGCAGCTGACACCCAGCCTAACTGCCAGTTTACCTATCAGCTGGATGGTACCAGTTCAAAGACAATTACCTACGATGCAGATACTGGTTCAGTTACTACTAATGTGAACTGATTTATCGAGTAACGATAAAAACTTTAAAGGCGGAGTCGAAATATGAAAGACATCATTCCCATGAGAAAAGAGAAAGGTTTTACCCTCATTGAGTTGGTGATGGTAATTGTGATTCTGGGGATTCTTGCCGCATTTGCGCTTCCTCGGTTTGCGGATCTCAGTGGTGATGCCGAACTTGCAACGGTTCAGGGTGCTCAGGGAAGCGTGAAATCGGCAATGGGGATTGTGCGCTCTAAAGCTCTTGCAAGTGGCAAGGAGGCAGTAACTGAAGCATCAACAGCTTCGGGAGCCCTTACATTAGAAGGCCAAGCAATTGCGCTGCAAACTGGTTATCTGGATGCAACTTCGGTTACGACAGCTGCAAGCCTTGACGCAAGTGATTTTTCTTTTGTTCCGGGTTCAGACACAGAGAATGGTGTGGTGACTCTGGCGACCCCATCTGATGGTGATCCCTGTTTCGTTTTCACTGGCTCTACAGGCAATAACATCCCGGCGGCGGTGAGCACCGTGCGAAATACTTATAATTCTGCAGGTGGGACCGCCCTCGAGAAATGTCCTACGCCCTAATGGTTTTTAGTCGCGGAAATAGAAGAGGTCTTTAATGAAATTAGTCAGTGAGAAGCAAAAAGGCTTCACTTTGATTGAGCTGGTCATGGTGATTGTTATTCTTGGGATTCTGGCAGCGTTCGCTCTACCGAGGTTTGCGAACCTAAGTGGGGATGCCAGAGCCGCAACCGTTGAGGGAGCTGCCGGTTCAATGAAATCCGCCTCTGCAATTGTGCACTCGAAAGCTTTGGCGGAAAACAAAACCGCCGCTAGTGGTGAGTCCGTCATCTTGGAGGGAGAAACAATCGATCTGATATTTGGTTACCCTGAGGCGAAGGATGTCACTGCTGATGCGGGCACCGGAGGCATATTGGAGGCAGCGCAGATAAGTACTGGAACGGACGGGGACTTTACTGTTGTTACTCCTCTGGGAGCTACAAGCGTAACTATCCAGGCGAATGGGGCCGCGACGGCTGCCAATTGTCAGATTGTTTATACTGAAGCCGCAGATGCAGATACGAAACCGACGGTTGAAATAACAACAAGCGGTTGCTAAGCGAGTAAACACAAGAATAGGCGGATTCTTGCTATTGGGGTTTCTAAAGGAGCTTGGGAAAGGTGGCAGTCTTAAGATCTTCAGGCTTCACCCTGGTAGAGTTCGTCATGGTTATCATACTGCTCGGCGTACTCTCTGCACTTGGCATAGGATTGTTTGCTAGAACCTCTACCTTCTCTCCTTTGCTGGCCACACAGCAACTCTCCTCAGCCACGCTGCTTGCCCAACAGGCAGCGTTGGCGGGGAATCCTTCCAGTAGCATTGTCATTCGACAGTTAGCTGATGAGCTCCAGTTCGAGGCTGCAGGCGAGAGTTTCGCTTTGGACCGCGAAGGTTCATCACTGAGCTACCGTATCAGTAGCGGCTCTTTCGCTCCGATTCCGGCAGCAGGGCTAACCGTGTCGTTCAACGGATTCGGTCGGGTCGCTGCCCCGGTACCACGTGAAAACATCGATTTCCGCATTACCGGATCCAGCCAGTACAATCTGTGCCTGAGCTCGTTGGGTGCAGTCTACCAGGGCGCCTGCCAGTGAAGCGGCAGTCCGGTGTTACCCTGGTCGAGCTGATCATTACCATCGTGGTGCTCGGCATTGCTATCGCCGGGGTAGTTGGGGCATTTGCTGTGATCAGTGGCCGTAGCGCAGACCCGCTGAACCAGACCCGCGCCATTAACCTTTCCCAGCTGTATATGGATGAAATCCTGACTCGCTACTACGACGAATCCACGCCAGTGGGTGGCGGAAAAGTGGCGTCGGGAGATGTGGATTGTGCTACCGGTGGTCCCGATGGCGAGACTCGACCGACCTTTGATGACGCCGACGATTACGATGGGCTGGCGGATTCCCCGCCGAAGGATGGAGAAGGTGACGATCTTTCGGGTTACGGTGGCTTTGCGGTAACGGTGGCAGTTACCTGTGCCGGCTCGGAGGTCGGTGTTGCCGAGGAGGATGCCAAACGCATCGACATCACCATCACCGATCCCTCCGGCCAGGACTGGCTGTTCACCGCTTATCGGACTAATTTCTGATGCGACGGTCGGCTGGTTTTACTCTCGTTGAGTTGGTGATGGTGATCGTGTTGCTGGCGATTATAGCTACCATCTCGGTCCAGTTTGTAACCCTGTCGACCCAAGGTGCCCTGGATGTGGGTTCCCGGCAGCAGCGGGCATTGCAGGGTGTGGTGGTCAGTGAGCAGATTTCCCGGGAGCTTCGGCAGGCGTATCCCATTTCAGTGCGGACTGCCGGGAGCTGTATCGAGTGGCTGCCAGTCATATCAGCAACAACCTATATAAAACGGACCTCGGGGCCGAACTTCAATGAAATTGAAGTCGTCCCGTTTGGCGGAAACCCGTCGTTCGGTGATGCTCGAGCACTTATCTATGGCTATGGCTCGCCAACGGTTGATGCCTTGTACGACACTAGCGATCCGGGGCCGGTCAGTCCGCTAATCACCAGCATCGATAACAATGTCTCCCCAGCTGTTATTAACTTGTCCGATGGCCACAAGTTCAACCAGAACTCTCCCGAGCGGAGGTTGTTCGTGGTTGGTTCGCCCATCAGCCTGTGCCAGAGCGGTCGGTTTCTCTACCGTTACAGAGATTATGGTGTTGACCCCTCTCAGCCGACACCTCCGGTCGGTGGAACCCGTGAGGTGCTGGCTGCAAATCTGACCGGCACCGTGGGTTTTTCGTTCATTCCGCCAACTCTTCAACGAGGGGCGCTGGTAGGTTTCTCGTTCACGCTTGAAGATCCCCGTAGCGGCGAAACCACAACCGTGAGGCAGGAGGTGCAGATCCGTAATGTTCCCTGACTCTCATTCTTTCAAGCATTTAGCAATCCGTTACCAGCACGGTATTGGGCTGCCCATTGCGCTGTTTGTGATCACCGTACTGGCCTTGCTGGTGGTTGGTATGGCCCAGCTTCAGCAGGCGACCGGGCAGTCGGTGAGCCTTCAGATTCAGTCTCAGCGGGCGTTTTATGCGGCTGAAACTGGGGCGCAGTTGGCGGTGGCTGAGGTGCTGGATTCAGGGAGCTGTGCTGGCGTGCTGACAGAGCAAGTATATACCCTTGGAGCCCTTAGCGAGTGCAAGGCTCGACTTTCTTGTGCCGTAACCACCCCCCTGCCGATACCGGGAAGTGGCAGTAATAGCGTGTTTACACTGACCAGTGTTGGAGAGTGTGGTTCTGGTAACGAGCTGGCCAGCAGAACGGTGGAGGTCAGGGTGCGATGAAGATGGTATCGATTCGCGGAAGTTGGGAGAAGGTGCTTCTCAAGTGGTGTTTGGTCAGTATTTTGGTATTGCTCCCAGCCAGTTACGTTTGGGCTGAATGCTCACCATTTGCGGGTCTTGCATCAATCAATGAAATTGTTGATGAAAACAACAACAAATTTATCGAGGTAAAGAGGCTGTCCACTTCCTTGGTGTGGCCCAGCAGCAACCCATGGACTTTAGAGTTCTGTTTAGCGAATGGCGCATGCAGTGGAACATTGGATCTGCCTGCTGCAATCTCTGATGGAAGTTTATGGTTGGTGCGATACGTCGATAAAAATGACAATCCAAGTATTAATCTTGCGGGCATGGATATTCGTTTGATGGATGCAGATGGTCGAACAGTTGATTACGTGAGAGTAGGGAATTCCTCAACGGCAGAAGATCCAGAGTGCCCAATCAATTCCTCGGAACTACCTTTCGACAACGAACTAGAAATTGTTGGCGGGGAAAGTGGCAAATACGCCAGGCGCTCCCCTGATGGCAGCGGCGACTGGGGCCTTGCCTCTGGTGCTTCGGATGGGAAAGACACCGAAGAAACCACTAACGATGAGAATGTCCTCGGACCGGTAATCAGCATTGGCGATGTGACTGTCTCACAAGGGCAGGCCGCAACCTTCGACGTTATCATGGAAAGCGCGAGTGCCCGTGATGTCGTAATTGATTATGAGACGTACGACCTTTCAGCAGTTCAAGGTCAGGATTATGAGTACACAAAAAATCAGCTCACTATCCCTGCAGGTCGGACCGACGCCACGATTACTGTGCCAACCCTACGAACAGGGAGCCAGGATGCAAAACAGTTCTATGTGTTACTTCAGAATCCTAGAGTTTATGAGAGTCCAGCGGATACTGTCGGTTCTCCATATGGACGCCTCGCTACACAGGTGGGGGTTGCGACCATTGAGCCGATTATTAGTCGGCTCGACCATTTTGAGATTGACGTTGCGTCAACAGCGAGTTTTTGCGCCCCAGTGGAAGTGGTGGTCAGCGCGCGGGACATCAATAATGCCGTTATTGATGATTACACGGGCAATATTTCTCTTGAGACAACGTCCGGAACTGCGAATTGGGCACCGGGACCATCCGGATCACTTGAGGGCATTCTCTCCCCTGACCCCGACCTCGATAACGACGGCCAGGCCGAATATCAGTTTGATCTGAGTGACAACGGCTCTATCAGTCTTTACCTACAGAACACTACCTCTGATTCACTTCGCATTAGGGTGAGCGACTTGATGCTTGGGGTGCAAAGCACGTCGTCGGCGGTAAGGTTCCAGGACTTTGCCTTTGTCATAGAGAGTGTTGATGCGAACGCGTTAGATATTATCGCTGAGCGTGATCATGAGTTTATGGTTAGAGCCGTCAAACGCGATCCTTCTGACAGTTCCCGGTGCGGCTTGGTGACCGAGTATGATGGTGACGTTAATGTTGAGGCCTGGCTGGAAAGGACCGGCAATGACGCTGGTGGATCACCCCCAGCTCTGCTGACTGGCCAGGGGATGGTATCGCTTCCCGATTCGCCACCGGGTACGAGCAATTTGCTGCTTGAGTTTGAAGGCGGTGAAGCGCCTTTTTCACTGCGAACTTCTGATGTTGGTCAGTACAGACTGAGTTTGGTCGACAATGCTTCGAAATTCGTTGTTGATGAGCAAGGAGCGCCTCTAACAATTGTCGGCGAAAGTTCCATCTGGACAGTACGGCCGGACCGTTTTGAGGTCGAGGTGACTGATAACCCGGGTGCTACTGATGCGGAGGGGGCGGTTTTTCGAAAGGCCGGTCAGGATTTTGAACTTATTGTTAGGGCACTGGGGAGGCAAGGTAGCTCGCTACAATCCTATGGTGGCGAAGGAAATCCTCAGGGTGCGGAAGTTACTCTGGACCTTCTCCAACCTGCTGAAAAATCAACCGGGACTCTGGTTGGAACAACGACTCTTCAAGGTAATGACTTCGCCGGTGGACAGGCTTCTGTAATGGATCTTAGCTGGAATGAGGTGGGCATCATTGAGCTTACTGCGACTAATGCCAGTTACCTGGGGATCACTCCGGCAATCGATGGGCGATCCGGCCCAGTCGGGCGCTTCATACCGGATCGTTTTGAAGTATCTGTGGAGTCGGGCGAACTGAATGCATTTTGCAGTGTTTCTGCTCCGTTTATCTATGCGGGGCAGCCTGGTACTTGGTTGATTGTGCCCGAGCTTAAAATCACGGCCTACGGGCCTGGAAACTATGTCACAAAGAACTATACCGAGCCAGGCTTTCAAAAGTTGATTCATTCTGATGTGCAAAGGGTCGCTCCAATCAGTGATAACACGGCTGAAAATTTGTCTGGCGTGAACTACCCAGTGTCAATGGCGCTGGAGCCAGGTACGTTATCCGTAGCGGCGCCCGGAGTGATGTCCTTTGACTTTTCTTTGAATGATCGTTGGCGCTATCAGAAGTCTGTAGAATCGATGGTAGGCCCTTTCAACCCGGACCTTACCGTTCAGATTCCCAATGTTGAAGATTCCGATGGTGTGGCTGCCAGCGGGGCAGTTACGGTTAGCCCCGAGGCGCCACTCGAAATCCGCTACGGCCGCCTGCAAATGGAAAACGTCTACGGCCCCGAAAATGTGGACGAATTGTTCATGCCATTTTCCGCCGAGTATTGGAATGGCTCGGGCTTCGTGACGAATACCGATGATGTTTGTACGGCCTGGAACACAGCAGATATCAATGACCCCGAGGATTACCATTCGCTAGTTGCGGACTCGTCGGTTATGGCCGGCGGCCTTGGCGGACCACTGGTTCTGGAGCCTAACGGGGATCGCGGCACTGATACTCTGATCTGGAACATGCCCATCTGGCTCGAGGGCGACTGGAACCAGGATGGTGTGCTGGAGGATCCTTCGGCGACGGCGACGTTTGGGGTGTTTCGGGGGAATGATCGGATTGTTTATTGGCGTGAGCGGTAAAAGTGGGGGCTGAAGAAAGCTTTCTTCTGACCCCGGCTTAGGCTGTGCCGCCGTGCTCTCGGATGAAAATGGGGTCAGATGAAGGCTTTCATCAGACCCCGGGGGCTGAGACTGTGCCGCCGTGGTCTCGGATCAAAATGGGGTCAGATGAAGAATTTCATCAGACCTCGAAGTGTGTGTAAAAAAGGGGTCAGAAGAAGGTTTTCTTCTGACCCCAACTTGAGAACTGCAAACCCCGGCGGTTTGCTTCTCGTCAATCTTCTCCGGTTTCCGGGTGATCCAGTCCCAGTTCGTTGATCTTGCGGGTGAGGGTGTTTCGGCCCCAGCCCAGCAGGATCGAGGCATCCCTGCGCCGGCCGCCGGTGTGCTTCAGGGCGGTCTCGATCATGATTTTCTCGAACTCGGGGATGGCTGTGTCGAGGATGCCTTTCTTGCCCCGTTTGAGTTCCTGTTCGGCCCAGTTACGCAAGCCCTCCTGCCAGGTCTGGCCGGTGGCGGTGGTTTCAGCTTCGGCCTGGTGCAGGAGCTCGGGTGGCAGGTCGTCGATGTGGATTTCCCGGCCGCTGGCCATGACGGTCAGCCAGCGGCAGGTGTTTTCCAGCTGGCGGACGTTGCCGGGCCAGGGCAGGGTGGTGAGGTATTCCTCGGCGTCCGGGCGCAGGATCTTGGGCTCGACGGCCAGTTCCTTGGCGGCTCGTTTGAGGAAGTGCTGCATTAGCCGGGGAATGTCTTCCCGCCGTTCGGCGAGCTTGGGCAGGTGTACCCGAATCACGTTCAGGCGGTGGAACAGGTCCTCCCGGAAGCTGCCGGCCTGGACCAGTTTTTCCAGGTCCTGATGAGTGGCGGCGATTATGCGCACGTCCACCTTGATCGGGGTGGTGCCGCCGACCCGATAGAACTCGCCGTCCGCCAGAACCCGAAGCAGTCGGGTCTGGGTGTCCGCCGGCATGTCCCCGATCTCGTCCAGGAACAGGGTGCCGCCGTTGGCCTGTTCAAAGCGCCCCTGGCGGGCGGCACCGGCCCCGGTAAACGCGCCTTTCTCATGACCGAACAGTTCGGATTCAATCAGGTCCTTGGGAATTGCCGCCATGTTCAGGGCAATGAACGGGTGCTTGGCCCTGGGGCTGTGATTGTGCAGGGCCTGGGCCACCAGTTCCTTGCCGGTGCCGCTTTCACCGTTGATCAGAACCGTGATGTTGGAGTGGGAAAGCCGGCCGATGGCCCGGAAAACCTCCTGCATGGCAGGGGCCTCACCGATGATCTCGGTGTTGCGCTGAACGCTTTCGGTCTGAGGCTCGGACTTGGCCCGCTGCTCATGGCTATGGGCCACGGCACGTTTGACCAGGGCCACGGCATCGTCCACATCGAAGGGCTTGGGCAGGTATTCGAAGGCGCCGGTCTGGTAACTGGTGACCGCACTTTCGAGATCCGAGTGCGCGGTCATGATGATCACCGGTACATCCCGGTGTGCTTCCACGATCTGGGAGAGCAGGGTGATACCGTCCACGCCCGGCATACGGATGTCACTGATAATGGCATCGGGGTGTTCGTGTTCCAGGCGGGTCATGATGCTTTCGCCGCTGTCAAAGACCCGGGGGTGCATGCCGGCCTGGTTCAGGGCGCGCTCCAGCACCCAGCGAATACTGCGGTCGTCGTCTATGATCCAGACGTTCGCCGGTTGGCTCATGGGTTTTCCTCCAGGGGCAGGAAGATGATGAAGTCGGTTTTCCCGGGCTCGCTCTCACACTCCACAAGCCCGTGATGTTGTCCGATGATGCTCTGGGTAATGGAAAGGCCGAGGCCGGTACCACTGGCGCGGCCACTGATCATCGGATAGAAAATGTTCTGCAACAGGTCCGGCGGGATGCCGGGGCCGTTGTCGATCACGTCCACGCGGCAGGCCAGGCGGTAGCGTTTATGGCCGATGGTGAACTGGCGCAGGGCGCGGGTCCGGAACATGATGGTGGGCGGTTCTTCATTGCTCGCCCCGGTCTGGTTCTCGAACGCGGCCTCCATGGCATTGCGGGCGATGTTAAGGAAGGCCTGAATCAGCTGTTCCTTGTCGGCCCAAAGCTCCGGCAGGCTCGGATCGTAATCGCGCTGGAAGGTCACCCGGCCTTTGCTCTCGGCCTCGAGTAACGTGCGCACCCGCTCCAGCACCTCATGGATATTGGTGGGCGCGAACTTGAGCGCCTTGTTCGGCCCGAGCATGCGGTCCACGAGGCTGCGCAGGCGGTCGGCCTCGTCAATGATCACCCGGGTGTATTCCCGCTGGTCTTCGTCGTTCAGCTCGCGGTCAAGCAGCTGTGCTGCGCCACGGATACCGCCCAGGGGGTTCTTGATCTCGTGGGCCATGCCGCGGACCAGAATGCGCGAGGTTTCCTGTTGGGAGATCAGGTCCTCTTCCCGGCTGATGCGGAGCAACCGGTCCCGGGGCTGGATTTCGATGAGCAGTTCTGTCGGTTCGAGGGAAATCGGGGTGACCGAATAGTCCACGGTCAGCCTTGCTCCGCTGGTGAGCACGAATTCCGCTTCCCGGCGGGTATAGGCCTGTCCGTTTTTCAGGGCGGCGTCCAGGGTTTTGAGGGCGTCCTCGGATGCCGCGAGAATCTCGCGAAACGGGTGGCCCTGGCTGCGGGTGAGGCTGGTTTCGAACAGGCTCTCGGCGGCGGGGTTCAGGTAACGGATTCTAAGGTTGTCCTCGAGTACCAGCACCGCGGTGGTCAGGCTGTCGAGAATGCTCTTGTATCCGTCATTTGTGGCCGGGGCGAACGCCATGGGCAATTCCTGTCGTGTCGTTTTAAAGATGACGGGGTAGGAATTGCAAAAACCGAACCACTTTGGCCAATTTGCCCCAAAAGATGGGCAAAGGCGGGGCCCGTGCCCGCTATGGCACGGCCCGCGTGCCGTACACTGGTGCATGACGTTGGCCAAGAAGGTGGTCAGCCGGGCAATTCCGCCCTGTTGCTGATCAAAGTATGGCCTCTATCTGGTGCGATCGCACCAAACTGGTGCAAATAATTGTGGGGGTCAGTTGTTCACTGACGGGCGATGGACGGTAAAGGTGATGGGAGAGCCGGTTTTCACTTGCACGCCATTTTCGTCCACGATGTGGGCGCGGGCCTCGTGAGTGCCCCGGAAAATGTTGTTCACCACCACCGAGCCTGAACTGGTCTGGGCGACCGGCTGGCCGTCGAGTGTGACTTCGTACTTGTGGCCGGCCTGCAGTCCCGGCGTACTGGTGACTTCAAAGCGAACATCGCCACTGCCGCTGTGGAAGGCCTGCTCATTTTGCGGCTGTACGAAGGAGACACTCTCGTAGACAGAGCCTTCGCGTTTCACCTCTTCCCGGAGTTTGTCGGTTTCGCGGACGGTCTGGGGTTTGGGCAGGGTGACGGTGGTGACCGGTTTTACATCAACGGTTTCACCGCCTTCGATCGGCTCGTCGGAGAAGGTGACATTACCCTGGGCGTCCACGTGGCGGTACACCTCACCAAGGGCCGGTGCCGAGAGCAAAACCAGAAAACCTGCCACCAATCCGTACTTCGCGTTCATAACCGTAACCTGCAACGATGGTTTGGTTTGATTATCAACGGCCTGAAAAGCCTTTTCAACGCTCTGGCCGGTCCTTGTTGGTTACATATCGTTAAGGGCGCGAGAGTGTGCGGTCGCGCACAAAAAAAGCCCCGCACGGGGCGGGGCTTGCTGCAGTTCCGGGATCAGACCGGATCAGCAGGAGTAGTACAGATCGAACTCGACCGGGTGAGTGGTCATGTTCAGACGCTCTACTTCGCCCTGCTTCAGGTCGATGTAGCCGGCGATCATGTCTTCGGTGAAGACGCCGCCGCGGGTCAGGAACTCGTGATCCTCTTCCAGGCACTTGAGTGCTTCCTGCAGGGTAGTGGCAACCTGGGGAATGTTCAGGGCCTCTTCCTTCGGCAGGTCATACAGATCCTTGTCCATGGCATCGCCCGGGTGGATCTTGTTCTGGATGCCGTCCAGGCCGGCCATCATCAGGGCCGCGAAGGCCAGGTACGGGTTGGCCGCCGGATCCGGGAACCGCACTTCTACGCGGCGTGCCTTCGGGCTGTTTACATACGGGATACGGATGGAGGCCGAGCGGTTGCGGGCGGAGTAGGCCAGCATGACCGGAGCTTCAAAGCCCGGAACCAGGCGCTTGTAGCTGTTGGTGGCCGGGTTGGTAAAGGCGTTGATGGCCTTGGCATGCTTGATGATACCGCCGATGTAGTACAGCGCCATCTCGCTCAGTCCTGCGTAGCCGTCGCCGGCAAACAGGTTCTTGCCATCCTTGTTCAGGGACATGTGCACGTGCATGCCGGAACCGTTGTCACCCACTACCGGCTTGGGCATGAAGGTGGCGGTCTTGCCGTAGGCGTGGGCCACATTGTGTACGCAGTACTTCAGGATCTGAACTTCGTCCGCCTTGCGGGTCAGAGTGTTGGCGCCAACACCGATTTCACACTGGCCGGCAGTGCCGACTTCGTGGTGGTGCACTTCGATTTCCAGCCCCATGGACTCCATGGCGGCACACATGGCGCCACGCAGGTCGTGCAGGCTGTCTACCGGCGGAACCGGGAAGTAGCCGCCTTTCACGCCCGGACGGTGACCGATGTTGTTACGATCGAAGTCTTCGCCGGAGACCCAGGCAGCTTCTTCGGAGTGCAGGGAGTACATGGCGCCCTGCATGTCTACGTTCCATTTTACCGAGTCAAATACGAAGAACTCTGGCTCCGGACCGAACAGTGCGCCGTCGGCAATGCCACTGGACTTCAGGTATTCCTCCGCACGACGGGCCACGGAGCGCGGATCACGCTCATAACCCTGCATGGTGGTTGGCTCCACGATGTCGCAGGTAATGTTGATGGTGGTTTCTTCAGTGAACGGATCCAGTACGGAGGTTTCATCGACCGGCATCAGGATCATGTCGGATTCGTTGATGCCCTTCCAGCCCGCGATGGAGGAGCCGTCGAACATCTTGCCGTCGGTGAAGAAATCCTCGTCGACCTCGGTCGCCGGCAGAGTCACGTGCTGCTCTTTACCGCGGCTGTCGGTGAAGCGCAGGTCTACCCATTTGACTTCGTGCTCTTTAATCAAATCAATCGTCTTGGACATTGTGCATGCTCCGTAAGTTATCCCGCGGCGCGGGCGTATTTCATGTTCGTGGTGCCGGATCGTTCAGTGGGACTGAGTTCCGATCTGTTTTTCGGGTTCGGGCAGCTTACCAAAAGCGTGCATCCCTTACCTGATAATTTCGGCTGACTAAGCATAAGCAAGGGGCTTGCCAGTTTTTTGCTCTTGCGCCAGAACGGCGCAGCCGCAAGGCTTTCGGCTCGTTATGGCGCGCAGCACGGGATGGTCACCCACTGCTTTGCACCAAAATAACGCACCAATATGGTGCGGCCTCGCCACGGATGCGTCATATCAGTGCGCAACCAGTTGGTTAAAGAATAGGCACTAATCTTCATATTAACGACATCGACTTTTCGATATACTGCGCGCCGCTCATTTTTTCCTCAGGAAACCCGTTGTGATTGATAAGCTCAGAAATGTCGCCATTATTGCCCACGTAGACCACGGTAAGACCACCCTGGTTGACCAGTTGTTGCGCCAGTCCGGCACGTTGGACCGTAAGGAGCTCGAAAGCGAGCGCGTTATGGATTCCAACGACCAGGAGAAAGAGCGTGGCATCACCATTCTGGCCAAGAATACCGCGCTGAAATGGAAAGACTACGATATCAACATCGTGGATACTCCGGGGCACGCTGACTTCGGCGGCGAAGTTGAGCGGGTCATGAGCATGGTGGACAGTGTGCTGCTGGTGGTGGATTCCATCGACGGCCCCATGCCGCAAACCCGTTTTGTTACCCAGAAAGCTTTCGCAGCGGGCCTGCGCCCGATCGTGGTAGTGAACAAGATTGACCGGCCCGGCGCCCGTCCGGACTGGGTTGTGGATCAGGTGTTTGACCTTTTTGATAACCTGGGTGCCACCGACGAGCAGCTGGACTTCCCGATTGTGTACGCCAGCGCTCTGAACGGCATTGCCGGTATGGAGCACGAAGACCTGGATGACAACATGGACGCCGTGTTCCAGGCGATTGTCGACCACGTACCCGCGCCTGCCGTCGATCGGGATGGCCCGTTCCAGATGCAGATCTCCCAGCTGGACTACAATAGCTTCCTTGGCGTCATCGGCATCGGCCGCATCATGCGCGGCTCCGTCAAGACCAATACCCCGGTAGTAGCTCTTGGTACTGACGGCAAGAAGCGTAACGGTCGAATTCTCAAGATCATGGGCCACTCCGGCCTGCAGCGTGTGGAAGTTGACGAAGCCCAGGCTGGCGACATCGTGTGTGTCAGCGGTCTGGATCCGCTCTATATCTCCGACACCCTGTGTGATCCGAACAACGTTGAGGCGCTGCCGGCACTGACCGTGGACGAGCCCACCGTTTCCATGACCTTCCAGGTGAACGATTCCCCGTTTGCCGGCCAGGAAGGCAAGTACGTCACCAGCCGCAACATCAAGGAGCGTCTGGAAAAAGAGCTGCTGCATAACGTGGCTCTGCGTGTGGAAGAGGGTGACTCTGCCGACAAGTTCAAGGTGTCTGGCCGGGGTGAGCTGCACCTGTCGGTTCTCATCGAGAACATGCGCCGGGAGAACTTCGAGCTGGCCGTGGGCCGCCCGGAAGTGGTCATCCGCGAGATCGACGGCGTCAAGCAGGAGCCGTACGAGAACGTGATCGTGGATATCGAAGAGCAGCACCAGGGTGCCGTGATGGAGCAGCTCGGCCTGCGCAAGGGCGAGATGACCAACATGATCCCGGATGGCAAAGGCCGCATGCGTGTGGAATACATCATCCCGGCCCGTGGTCTGATCGGCTTCCGTAACGCCTTCCTGACCATGACTTCCGGTACCGGTATCCTGACCTCCACCTTCAGCCACTACGGCCCGATCAAGGAAGGTGCCATGGGTGGCCGCCAGAACGGTGTGCTGATCTCCATGGCCAAAGGCACGGCGATGACCTACTCCCTGGAAACCCTGCAAAGCCGTGGCAAGCTGTTCCTGGCGCCGGGTGACGAGATCTACGAGGGCCAGCTGTGTGGTATTCACAGCCGTGATAACGACATCGTGATCAACCCTACCAAGGCCAAGAAGCTCGATAACATGCGCGCGTCCGGCAAGGACGAAGTGATCGGCCTGGTGCCGCCCATCAAGCACACTCTCGAGCAGGCGCTGGAGTTCATCGACGACGACGAACTGGTGGAAGTAACACCCAAGTCCATCCGCCTGCGCAAGAAACTGCTCACCGAAAACGAGCGCAAGCGCGCCGGCAAGAAGTAGGTTGCCGCAGGCGTGACGTGAAGTCGGGGTCAGATGAAAACCTTCATCTGACCCCTTTTTTTATCCCCCCCAGGGGTCTGAAGAACGCTTTCTTCTGACCCCATCTTCAGCCAAACTCCCATAAAAGCCTTTACACCGGAGTTTCGCCCATGCTGACCCTCTACCCCGAAATCCACCCCAACGCACAGCACCGCCTGGCTGTCGATCCCCCCCACGAACTCTACATAGAAGAAAGCGGCAACCCCGACGGCATTCCCGTTCTGGTGGTCCATGGTGGCCCGGGCGGTGGCTGCGAGGACTACCACCGCCGCTTTTTCGATGCCGAACGTTTCCGTATCATCCTCATGGACCAGCGCGGTGCCGGCCGGTCCACGCCGTTGGCGGAACTGGAAGGCAACAGTACCGACAAGCTCGTCGAGGATATGGAAACCGTTCGCCAGTTCCTGGGCATTGACCGCTGGCTCCTGTTCGGTGGCAGCTGGGGCTCAACCCTGAGCCTGGTGTATGCGCAAACTCACCCGGAGCGAGTCATGGGGTTGGTGCTGCGGGGCATTTTCCTTTGCCGGCCGCGGGACATTCACTGGTTCTACCAGGAAGGCGCCAGCCGGGTGTTCCCGGACTATTGGGAGGATTTTGAGGCGCAGATACCCGAGGCCGAGCGTGGCGATATGGTTTCGGCCTACTACCGTCGACTGACCAGCACCAACGAGCTGGAGCAGATCCAGGCTGCCAAGGCGTGGTCTATATGGGAGGGACGATGTGCCACCCTGAACCCCAACCCCCGGGTGGTCGAGCATTTCGCACACCCTCATGTGGCCATCGCCCTGGCGCGCATTGAATGCCATTACTTCATGAACAACGCTTTCCTCGAACCCGATCAAATTGTCCGGGACGCCCACAAGCTGGCCGACATTCCGGGGATCATTATTCATGGCCGCTATGACATGGTCTGTCCTCTGGATAACGCCCTGGCACTCAGCAATGCCTGGCCCGAGGCCGACCTCAGGATCATCCGGGATGCGGGTCATTCCGCGTCCGAGCCAGCCATTATCGATGCCCTGATCAGAGGCGTAGAGGAAGTGGTTGCTAAAAGCGAGAAGCCGGTCGGATAAAAAGGCTTTGGTCGGGTTGCGGTCTTCCGGGAGCGGGGATACACTCTTGCCGATTCGTAATTTCCCCGTCAGTCAGGAAGCGAATGAAAGGGCTTATCCAGAGAGTGTCGGAAGCCAGTGTCACGGTTGATGGCCAGTCAGTTGGCACGATTGGCCGTGGCGTCTTACTTCTGCTTGGGGTTGAGCGGGATGACGGGGCTGCAGAGGCAAAGGAGCTGTGCCGAAAAATTCTTTCCTATCGTATCTTCCCTGACGAGCAGGGCCGCATGAATCGCAGTCTTCAGGACATCGGCGGCGGCTTGCTCGTTGTGCCCCAATTCACTCTCGCAGCCGATACCCGTTCGGGAACCCGCCCGGGCTTTTCCCTGGCCGCGAAGCCGGATGTGGCCAATGACCTGTATTGCCAGTTCGTTCTTGAGGCGAAAGAGCGCCTGGGGGTTGAGCGTGTCTCGGAAGGGCGTTTCGGGGCGGATATGAAGGTGCAGTTGATCAATGATGGGCCGGTGACCTTCATGTTGGAGGTTACAGGTTCGTCATGAATGGGCGTTGCACCATGATTGGGCGGCGGTCGCCTGCGTGTTTGTGGATGGTGCGCACGATAACCCGAATAGTTTGATATTTGGCCTGAGACAGAAAATAGGCCGTGTTAGTTCGCTGAATTGAAAGAAAAAAATGGTGGTTGGCCTCGTATTTGTAACGCACTGGTCACAAAACCGAACAGAGCTCATGGCTATAAAAGGTTGCCTTTCTGGTGCCAAACAAGCTAAAAATGCGCTGTTTAAAATTTGCAAATGCAGGTTCTTTGTATTAAAACAGATTCATTACTCAGTGCTTTAAGAAAGTGCTGTAAGTAACTGAGCTACAAAGATCTGCAGTTCTGCAGATTTTCAAAAGAAGAAGAAAAGTTATCTGGATGTCATAAAACTGACATGGAGATAATGGAGAATCCGGCTCATCCAGCCTGACTGGTGATGCCTGAACAACTTAATAAATCGGGATTAATACCCGTCGCTAAACCTGAGTTAACTCAAAAAGGAAGACGCAACATGAAAAAGACGCTCATCGCATCTGCTATTGCAGCAGCTACTTTCTCTGGCGCTGTTGCAGCCCAGGAAAGCAACCTGCCGACCGTTTACGGTAACATTCAGTACGCAATCACCCACACCAACGTTGATGGTGGTGGTTCTGCTGTAGATCACTTCGACAACGGTACTACTCTGGGTGTTACGCACGACCACGAGATCGCTCCGGGCATCACCGGCTTCCTGAAAATGGAGCTGGAAGGCATCAACGCTGACGATAAAGCTGCCAGCAGCGGTATCGACAAGCTGGACGAGGCCTACATCGGTGTGAAGGGCGACAGCTTCGGTCAGGTCTGGGTTGGTTCTGACGACTCCATGTACGAAAGCGCCATCGACAAGATCGTGAACTTCCACGAAGTGGGTACTGGCGTTGGCGGTAGCTACGACACTGGTGAAGGTGACCTGATTCAGTACCTGACTCCGTCCTTTGGTGGCTTGAAGCTGGGTGCAGCTGTTCAGGTTAACGGCGACGGCGACGCAGACAACAACGGTAAGTCCTACCCGTACCAGTTGGCCGCTATGTACAGCGTTGACGCGCTTGAACTGGCCGTAGCCATGGACTCCAACGATGGCAATACTGCTTACTCCAAGAACACAGCGTCTGTAAACAACGAGAACACCTACGGTGTACGTGCTACCTACGCCATGGGTGACTTCAGCCTGACTGGTGAATACCAGACCCGCAAGGACGTTAGTGACGAGTACGGTGTGATCGGTGTGTACACCATGGGTGCCAACCAATTCTCCCTGGCTTACCAGCTGGTTGAAGATGACAACACTAGCGATCAGAAAGACGTCGTTGCTCTGCAGGCCCTGCACAACGTCTCTGACAACATGTACGTCTACTTCGAAGGCTACCTGTACGGCTCTGACAACAACGAGTTCGATCTTGAAGACGGTGCCGGCGCTGGTGACGAGCAATCCATCGCTGCAATCGGTGGCGTATACTACTTCTGATCAGCTAACCAGCTAATCAAGTAGTCCAAAAACCGGTGACCTTCGGGTCGCCGGTTTTTTTTATGTATGCTCAGTCAAAACCCGACAGGAAACTGGAAATGGCAGAAGAACTCGAGATCAAGTTGACGGTTTCAGAGGCCGACCAACAAAAGGTTCAGGCTTGGCTGTCCAATGACGCGACCGCTGAATATGTCGGTGAAAAATCACTGATCAACCGCTATTTCGATACGCCAGGAGCCGAGCTGAATCGGCAGAAAGCCGCCCTGAGAGTCCGTCAGGCCGGGGACAAGTACATCCAGACCCTCAAAACCCGGGGTGAATTCGTCAACGGCGCCCACCGCCGGCAGGAGTGGGAATGGCCGCTGCCGGGGCCGGATCTGAGCCTGGGCCTGCTCGCGGATACGCCTTTAGCTGACCGGGTCAATCTCGCTGAATTGACGGTGGCGTTTGAAACCAACTTCCGGCGGCAGATCTGGATGATCAGGCGTGACGACGCCGAAGTGGAGGTTGCACTGGATTCGGGAACCGTCGCCGGTGGGGGCCGGGCTGAACCTTTGAATGAGGTGGAGTTTGAGCTCAAGTCCGGTAACCCGGCCATTCTGATGTCACTGGCCCGTGAGCTGGCGGAGAAAGTCCCTGTTTTTCTGAACCTGGTCAGCAAGGCTGAGCAGGGATATTACCTGGCTGGGCTCTATGAGCCAAGGATTGAGCCGGAAGCCGGCGCTTTGTCGATAACAGGATTTCTTTATCAGTTGAGTCTGGCTTGGCTTCAGGATCTTGGATGGACGGCAGGAGGCAGTGATCTCTCCGAAGTTGAACGGGCCGCCGGTACGGCCGGTGCACAAGCCGGGTTAATGAGCGTCCTCGATGCCCTGGAGCAGGGCGCAAGCGTTCGGGAGTTGGCGCGAAGGCCTGAACTCGGACAGTTGCAGCTCCGGCTTGCCTCGGCCTGAGTAACTGCATCAGGCGGTACCGGAGGGTTTCCCGGCCTGGTCCTTTTCATGCCAGCTGGCCAGAAACTTGCGGTAGCGATCCAGGGCTTCTTCTACTACCTCAACCCCGGGTGTGTCCGTGGACCTTACCAATACGATCAGCCCCTTGCCCTCTACCTCGTCGTTCGTGGGCGGGTGGCATATCACTTCGTCGTCGTTATCGATATAAGCCAAAGCCGTCCCGATGCCGTGGCGGACCAGGGCGCTGACAATGTCTGCCCAGCTCAGATCGTCCAGCGTCAGGTCATAACGGTGGGGATGGTCCCGTTCATAGTTGAACATGTCTTCCAGCACTTTCTCGGAGCCCGGCGCCACTACGGCCCGGACCATGATTTCCGGATAGGTGCGGACCGGGCGGATAATTGTCCGGATACCCAGGGCCTTGAAGCGTTCCCGGTTTCGATCACTGACGCACTCTACAGTGGTGTGACTGCCAAGGTTGGACTCGGCCAGGCGATGGGCGATGTCGAAGGTGAGACTGTCCGAGATCGGATCGGCCTCGTCCGCCGCAAGAACGATAATGTGCTTTGCACTGCCGGCATGGGCCGCCTTCAGCGCCTCCGGGTCACTGCCAGAGCCGTGATAATGCACGACGCCGCAGTCCGACAGTTCGGCCGGCAGGCCGGCCGGGAATTCGCGGGTCACCAGCATGATGGGGATGGTTTCGTAGCCGGGAACCGCCCGGACCTGGGAGGCAAAGCGCATGAAATACTGGGCACCGCCGGTCTTTGGTGTGTTGATGATGACAATGTGCTCTTTCATTTTGTAGATCCAGCGTCCTTTGAGGATTTGTTCCCGGCGGTAGAACCGGTATTCAATGAAATCACTGATGATGATGGTGAGCATGGTGATCACGCCCACGAACATGATCAGCATGGTGCTTATCCGGCCCACGGGCGTTTTTGGGGAGAAGTCCCCATAGCCGACGGTTGTTGCCGTGGTCAGGGTGAGCCAGATGGATTCGAACAGGTCCAGATCCTCCGCTGCCCAGATGATCAGAATCTGCAGGGTGATCATGGCGATCAGAATCAGGAAAAGCCGTTTCATCCTTGCCCGGATGATGCGCCCCATGGGCAGGTGAGTCTCGGCGTGCTCCGGACTAAGGGAGCGTCTGAGTGGCAGCATTCGGTGGATGGGCCTGTTCAGTCGTGGGTGAGTAGGGTATACAGTACCGAAAATATAACAGAGAGACAGGGGTTTGCATTATGTCCGCGCCATGGAGTGCCTTGCCGTCACCAATCGCCGAGGACGTCGCCGAATGCTGGGAATCGGTTTTCCCGGACGGAGTGCCCGCATGGTTGGTTGAGGATGAGGCGGTCCCGGAGTCCGTGGTTGCCGATGCGGTGGGTCGCAGCCTGTTCCTGCGTCAGACTCTGGAGCGGCATGCAGATCAGGTCAGGCAAGCGGTGGACTCCCGCCTACTCTCAGAGCCGACAACCCCGGAATATCTGGCAAAGCGCTGGCAGGAGTACCTTGAGCGGGTTGATGGCGAGCCGGCACTGCATGCGGCCCTGCGCCGGTTCCGGCGGGAAATCCAATTCCGGGTAATCTGGCGTGATCTGCTTCGGTGGGCCGATCTGGCGGAAACCATGGCCGCTGCCAGTGCGTTCGCGGATACTTGTATCGACGGCGCCCTGGACTGGCTCTATGAAGACTCCTGTGAGCAGTTGGGCACTCCCTATGGTCTGGACCCGGTCACCGGTGAGGAGGCGCCTCAGCCCCTGGTTGTGATCGGCATGGGCAAGCTCGGCGGCCGGGAGCTCAACGTCTCCTCCGACATCGACCTGATCTTTGCCTTTCCCGGTAAAGGTGAAACTCGCGGCGGGCGGCGCTCGCTGGATAACCAGCAGTTTTTCATTCGCCTGGGCCAGCGTCTGATCCAGGCCCTGGACCAGATAACCGCAGACGGCTTTGTCTTCCGGGTGGATATGCGGTTACGTCCCTATGGCCAGAGCGGTGCCCTGGCGCTCAGCTTTGCCGCGCTGGAAACCTACTACCAGGACCAGGGCCGGGACTGGGAGCGCTACGCCATGGTCAAGTCCCGGGTAGTGGCCGGTGACCAGAAAGCCGGGCAGGTGCTGATGGAAAGCCTGCGCCCCTTCGTCTACCGCAAGTACATCGACTTCAGCGCCTTTGAATCCCTGCGCAGCATGAAGGCCATGATCAGCCGGGAAGTGCGGCGAAAGGGCCTGGAAAACAACATCAAGCTGGGCAGCGGGGGCATCCGGGAAATCGAGTTCGTGGTCCAGGCCTTCCAGCTGATCCGGGGTGGCCGGGACCGGGAACTACAGCAGCGGGAGCTTCTGACCATCCTGAAAGAGTTGGAAGCCCTTGAACTGCTGCCCTCCGGGGTCGTCAGTGAATTGCGGGAGGCCTATGTATTCCTCAGGAATCTCGAGCATGCCCTGCAGGGTATCGAGGACAAGCAGACCCAGACCCTGCCGGAGGACGACCTGAACCGTGCCCGCATTGCCCTGATCATGGGCTTTGATTCCTGGACCGAATGCCAGAAAGTTCTGGACGAACACCGTGAACGGGTCGCCACCCATTTTGCCAACATCATTGCCACCGAAGAGGAAGAAGAGGACGGGGAATCCGAGCTGGCCGAGGAATGGCAGGAAATCTGGCTGGCGGAGATGGACGACGAAAGTGCGCGGGACTGGCTAAAAGAGCAGGGCTATGAAAACCCCGAGGAGAGCTGCCGTGAGCTGACAGAGCTTCGGGATAGCCGGACCGTTGAGACCCTCCAGACCCAGGGTAGAAAACGCCTTAACCAGTTCATGCCGGTGCTGCTGGATGCTCTGACCGACGTTGAAAATCCCTCGCAGACACTGTCCCGGGTGTTGCAGTTGGTCAGCGCAATCCTGAGGCGTACCGCCTACATGGTCCTGCTGCTGGAAAATCCGGGCGCCCGCACCCAGCTGGTGCGCCTGTGCAGCGAAAGCCCCTGGGTGGCGCAACAGCTGGCGGAGACGCCGTTGCTGCTGGATGAACTGCTCAATGCAGAGAGTCTGTACACCCCTCCGGCTAAGGAGGAGCTCCAGGATGACCTGCGCCAGCAGATGCTGCGGATTCCGTTTGAGGATCTGGAGGAGCAGATGGAGTCCCTGCGCCATTTCAAGAAGGCGCACATCCTCCGGGTGGCGGCTTCAGAGCTCAAGGGCACTCTGCCGCTGATGAAAGTGAGCGATTACCTGACCTGGATCGCCGAAGTGGTTCTGGATCACGTGGTGGATGTGGCTTTCGCCAACCTGGTCAGTCGCCACGGCTATCCGCGACGCTCAGACGGTTCCGCCTGCGAAACGGATTTTGCCATCATCGGCTACGGCAAGCTGGGTGGAATCGAGCTGGGGTATACGTCGGACCTGGATCTGGTGTTCGTGCACAAGGCCGATCCGGAGTTGTCCACCGATGGCGACAAGCCCATCGATAACGCGGTGTTCTTCACCCGCCTCGGCCAGAGAATCGTGCATATCCTCAGTACCCAGACCCCTTCGGGGCAACTGTACGAGGTGGATATGCGACTCCGCCCCTCGGGCAATTCCGGGCTCCTGGTGACAACCCTGAGCGCGTTCGAGAAATACCAGCGCAACGATGCCTGGACCTGGGAGCACCAGGCCCTGGCCCGCGCCCGTGGTGTAGCCGGTTGCACCGAGACGCTGGAGGCTTTCGAGGCTATCCGCCATGACATCCTCTGCCAGCAGCGTGACCGCTCAAAACTTCGGGAAGAAGTGGTGGAGATGCGGGAGAAAATGCGGTCAAGCCTGGGAACACCGGAGAGCAGGCGATCCGAGGTGTTTCATATCAAGCACGACCCCGGTGGTATTGTCGATATCGAGTTCATGGTGCAGTACCTGATGCTGGCGTGGTGTTCCGACCATCCTGAATTGACCCAGTGGCCTGATAATATCCGCCAGATGGAAGAGCTGGGGCGAGCCGGGGTATTACCGGTGGAGGACACCGAAAAGCTGCGGGAGACCTTCATAACCCTGCGCTCGACCATCCATCGCCGCGCGCTGCAGAACCTGAACAGCCAGGTGGAGGGGGATGCGTTCCCGGAAGAGCGTGACTACATCCAAAGTATGTGGAAAAAAGTGATGCTTGATTAGTAAGCTAAATTTATTTTCCCTGAGTTTTCCTGCTAGAATGCCGACTCCCCGAAAACCGCTTTTTTAGGAGCAGAAAACAATGTCGATGGCTGATCGCGATGGCCTTATCTGGCTCGACGGTGAAATGGTTCCCTGGCGGGAAGCCAAAACCCACGTGCTGACTCACACCCTGCATTATGGCCTTGGCTGTTTTGAAGGTGTGCGAGCCTACAATACCGCGAATGGCCCGGCGATTTTCCGCCTGAAAGAGCATACCGACCGCCTGTTCCGCTCCGCCCACATCCTGAACATGAAAATGCCGTTCACCAAGGATGAGGTCAACGAGGCCCAGCGCGCGGCGGTGCGTGAGAACAATCTGGACGAAGCCTACCTGCGCCCGATGGTGTTCCTGGGTTCCGAGGGTATGGGTCTGCGCGCCGACAACCTGAAGGTTCATATCATGGTTGCCGCCTGGAGCTGGCCGTCCTACATGTCTCCGGAAGCGAAGGAGATCGGTATCAAGGTCCGTACCTCCTCCTATACCCGTCACCACGTCAACATCACCATGTGCAAGGCCAAGGCGAACGGCAATTACATCAACTCCATGCTGGCGCTGAACGAGGCCATCTCCGGCGGTGCCGAGGAAGCCCTGTTGCTGGACAACGAGGGTTATGTCGCGGAAGGCTCCGGGGAGAATATCTTCATCGTCCGTGATGGCGTTCTGCATACGCCCGAACTGACCTCCTGCCTCGAGGGCATCACCCGGGCCACGATCATCGACTTCGCCAGGGACATGGGGCTGCAGGTGAAGGAGCGCCGTATTACCCGGGACGAGGTGTATGTAGCCGAGGAGGCGTTCTTCACTGGTACCGCAGCCGAGGTACTGCCCATCCGTGAACTGGATGGCCGCATCATCGGCGAAGGCAAGCGCGGTCCGGTGACCGAGAAGCTGCAGTCACGTTATTTTGATGCTGTTAAGGGTAAGCTGCCTGAGCACAGTGACTGGCTGACGCTGGTCAGAGGCTGATTTCCCGGAAAAACCGACAGCCGCCGGCTTTCTTGTATATTCAGAAACACTTTCTTTCAGGACGAGCAAATGGCAGATGTAATCAAGGTACCCGTATCCTTCGGTGAGGTACTCGACAAAATCACCATCCTCGAAATCAAATCCGAGAGGATCAAGGATGAGGCGAAGCTGAAAAACGTGCGCCTCGAACTCGACGAGCTGACCGAAACCTGGAACGAGGCAGTGAAGGATCAAAGTGCTATCGAGGATCTTCGCAAGCAGCTCAAAGCCGTGAACGAAGAGCTCTGGGTGATTGAGGATGACATCCGGGATCAGGAAGCCGCGCAGGACTTTGGCTCCCGCTTTATCGAGCTGGCCCGCGCCGTCTACGTAACCAACGACAAGCGCGCCGCCATCAAGAAAGAAGTCAACCTGGCGCTGGGCTCCCGTTTCGTGGAAGAGAAGTCCTACCAGGACTATACCGCTCGTAAGTAACGTAAATTCCGTGGATCGGACGTCGGGGTCAGATGAAAGCCTTCATCTGACCCCTTGTTCAAATGTTGAAAGTCAGGGTCAGGAAGACGGGGTCAGATGAACGCTTTCATCTGACCCCTTGTTTAATCCCCTGTTCACGCTGACCCACCGATCCAGCGTTTCGGCCACATCTTCGACAGTCACCAGTTCCATTGCCCCCTCGAATTCCGCCTTGGCCCCCCAACGGGCTTCTTCTACCGTCTTGCCGGTAAACTTTTTCAGCGCGTCCGGATACCGGTTTACACACCACTCAAGGGAATTGTATGGCCCTGAGCGGTTAGGGTTGCTGGCGGCGAACAGTCCGATGACATCGGTACCGACAGCGCTGGCGATATGAGCCGGGCCGGTGTCCGGTGCGATAACGAGATCGGCATGGGTCATCAGGGCCGTCAGTTGCTTGAGGGTGTCCTTGCCGCAGATATTGTGGGGTTTTCCCTCCATCGTTGACTCTATAGCGGCGCAGTACTCAAGTTCGAAAGGCGCGGGACTTCCTACCAGGATCACATTCATCCCATGCTGTCGGATTGCATAATCCGCAAGTTGCGCGTAACGCTCTGCCGGCCAGTTGCGCAGTCTGTGGCTGGCACATGGGCTGATCACGAGGTTCCTCCGATCATTGGCCAGGTGCTCTTTGGCAAAATCATGGTCCGAACTGCTCAGGGGAATAGTCCAGCGGGGAGCTGCTGCTTCGAGTCCCAGGGGCTCGAGGAAGCTGGCGAGGCAGTCCCTGACATGCTGTTGTGCTGCCGGTGCAATGCGACGGTTGACGAAAAGACTGTGGAGATCCTTGCTCCGGGCCTTGTCGTAACCGACCCGGATTTTTGCAGGGATACAGGCGGATGCCAGGTTGGCGCGGAATGCCACCTGCATGTGCAGCAAGGCATCGAACCGGCGCCCCTTCATTTGTCTGCGCAGATCCGCGTAGCCTGCCCGCCCCGCTTTCTTGTCAAAAACGATGAACTCGACTCCTGGCAGGTCACCGATCAGTTTGGCTTCGATCTTTCCGATCACCCAGGTGATTTTTACGCCCGGTACTTGTTCCTGGAGGCTGAGTACCACCGGAATGACATGGGTGACATCGCCGATAGCAGACAGGCGGAGAATGCAGATAGACTTCATCGGTTAACGATCCGTTAAAGGTTCCGGCCGCAGGTTTGTGGAGCTTTGCCGGTAATCATTGGTAAACTGGCCGCCATTCTATCGTACTCGCCGGCGAAGGTCCCGAAGGGCGCCCGGGCCGAGTGTTGTCGTGTCTGTTCTGGTGTCCGGATGACCATGGCTGAATCCGAAATCTGTTTGCGGGAAGAGGGCTCCGTGCTGTTGGTCCATCCCGACTATGAGGGCCGGGTAACCTTTGACTGGTTCCGTCCCGAGTTCTGGGGGGCAAGGGCGCAACCGGTAAGCAGTGGAGGTCGCGGTGGAGCCTGGTTTATCGATACCGGCATGGGGCAGGTGGTACTGCGCGAGTACCGCCGTGGTGGTCTTGTCGCACGGATTTCCGAGCAGAGTTATGTATTCACCCGTGAACAGGATGTCCGTTCTTTTGCCGAGTTTCGTCTGCTTGATCGCCTTGTCGACATGGGGCTGCCGGTTCCGAGGCCGGTTGCGGCCTGGTACCGGAAGGTCTCGGCCTTCCTGTACCAGGCCGCAATTCTTATTGAACGCCTGGAAGGTACAACTCCCCTTGCCGATCTGATCCCTGGGCTTGACGTCGCTGACTGGGAAGTCCTTGGGGCAACAATTCGCCGCTTTCATGATGCCGGTGTGCACCACGCCGACCTGAACTGTTTCAATGTTCTGGTGAGAGACGGTACCTACTTCCTGATTGATTTTGACAAGGGGCGTATCATGCCGGACCAGCCGGCAGAAAAGTGGAAGGCCGGTAACCTTGAGCGTTTCGCCCGTTCGATCCGGAAGGTGGCGGGCAATTCAGCCCTGGATAGGGTGTGGGATTCATTCATGAACGGATATAACGGGAGCCAATCCTCTTGAGCGATCAGCAGCAAAACCGTGCTCTGCCAGCCATTCTGTGTCTGACGGATGCCTGTGACCGCCCTGAAACCGAGCTGTTCATCGGTTTGAGAAACGCCGGGTTTGATGTGGATGTCATGTGCAATCCCAAGGGGCGAAACTATCAGCGATTGGTGGATGAAGGTCTCGTTGCCCAGCCCATGGCGTTGAAAAACCGCTTTGATAAAGAGGGCACTGCTGCAATCCGGGAGCAGTTGGCCCGCAAGCAATACGACATAATTCATGCCTTCAATCCCAGGTCGCTTGCCTGCGGGCTGCGGGCCTCAAAAGGTACTGATATCCGTGTGGTGGCCTATCGTGGGGTGATCGGGAATATCAGTTTCCTTAATCCCGAGTCCTGGCTAACCTTCCTGCATCCCCGGGTCAGCAAGATCGTGTGTGTGGCAGATGCCATCAAGGAGCATTTGGCCGAGGAGGTCCGTTTCCTTTGGATGCGTATTCCTCCGAAGAAACTTCAGCGAATCTACAAGGGGCATGATCTTGATTGGTATCAGGACCCTCCCACGGACCTGGGCCAGTTCGGAGTGCCAGAAGATGCCTTCGTGGTTTGCTGCACCGGCCGGGACCGACCCCGAAAAGGCTTTGATGTTCTTGTCAGAGCA
Source organism: Marinobacter pelagius (assembly GCF_900114925.1). Taxonomy (GTDB): domain Bacteria; phylum Pseudomonadota; class Gammaproteobacteria; order Pseudomonadales; family Oleiphilaceae; genus Marinobacter; species Marinobacter pelagius. The sequence continues at coordinate 56,163 of NZ_FOUR01000008.1, forward strand.
ATTGATGAGCTGCCTGAGGATGTTGAGGTACACCTGCTTCTGGTGGGTGATGTGATCAACAATGAGGAGCTCAAGTCCCAGGTAGCCGGCACGAAGCACCCCGAACGGATCCATTTCACTGGTTATCGACAGGATGCTCCGGGCATTGCAGCGGCCAGTGATGTCTTTGTACTGCCTTCCATCGAACGGGAAGGGCTCCCCAGGGCAGTCATAGAAGCCATGGCATATGGCGTGGCTCCGGTAGTCACCCGGGTAGGCGGAATGCCCGAACTGGTCGAAAACGGAGTGAGTGGGCTGGTTGTGCCACAAAAAGACGCCTCTGCATTGTCGGGGGGTATTGAGCAGCTTTATCGGGACCGTGACCTTCTGGGCCGGATGGGGGCGGCCGCAAAAGAGCGGATCGCGACGCGTTTCCATACCTCACAAACCGTTCGCGAGACCGGTGAGCTTTATAAATCCTTGACCGGCAGAGACTGAATGCGTCGTTTTCTGTTTTTCGTTAATCAGCCCTATTCCTACTCGATTCTTCGGCCACTACAGGACGAGATAAGGCGTCGTGGCCATGAGTCTGCCTGGTTCGTCGCCGGGTGTACTACTGATCCTCTCAGACCTGATGAGCGACATCTGAAAACCGTCCAGGAGGTAATGGAGTACAAGGCGGATGCCACGTTCGTGCCGGGCGATTGGGTGCCGTACTTTTTCCCCGGAATCAAGGTCGAGGTTTTCCATGGCATGGCCAGGAACAAACGTGGGCACAGCAGTGAGGACGAGAGCGATCATTACCGGATACGTGGCTGGTTTGACCTCTACTGTACCCACGCAGAGAAGGATACCGCCAAATTCCGGGAGCTGGCAGATAAGTATCGGCACTTTGCAGTAGCCCATACTGGTTGGCCCAAACTGGATCCGCTGTTGTCCGCGGCTGTCCAGGGTCCCCGAGTAAGACAGTCCGGCGAACTACCGGTTGTTTTTTATGCTTCAACATTCAGCCGCTCTGTGACTTCAGCGCCGGATCTGGTGGAAAAGATCGGTGAGCTTTCGCGCAGTGGGCGTTGGAACTTTATCGTGACCCTGCATCCGAAAATGGATCCGGAAGTTGTGGAGCGGTACCGGCAGCTGGCAGGAGAAAATCTGAGATTTGTTGAAAGTGATGAGGATTTGCTGCCGATATTGCCAGAGGCAGATGTCATGCTTTGTGACACTTCTTCCATCATGTTCGAATTCATGTTCCTCGACCGCCCCGTAGTGACGTTCAGGACCAAAATGCCTGGCCCCTACCTGATCGACGTGGACCGGGTAGACGACGTTGAAGCGGCACTGGAAAAGGCGCTGACGTATCCGGAAGACCTGATGGCGTCAACTCGCTCGCTCTGTGAGGAACTGCACAGTTACCGGGATGGCAGGTCCAGTTCTCGTGTATTGGATGCGGTAGAGGATTTCCTCGTGCACCAGCAGTCAGGGTTGGAACGAAAGCCAATGAATCTGGTTCGAAAGCTCAAGGTCAGGCGACGGTTGAGGAAGGAACTGAAAAAAATGCGAAGGAGTGAATGAATCTGAACGTTTTCGTTGCCAGCACACCGTTGCAGCTTATCAGTTGTGCTGAAGCCCGTGCCCGATATGAATGTGAGGCCTCATCCTGTCTGTTGATTATCGCCAGGCCTGACAACAAGGTCACCGAAAACCAGATGGCTTTCCTGCTGGAAAGGTTGCGCCTCAACGATATCCAGACAATCTACTTGAAGAAAAGTACTTTCTATCTGCGCCTGAGATCTGCGTTCCGGAAACTGTCAGGCCACCGGATCGATCGATTGTTCATCGGGAATAAGTCCAGCTGGATTCACGAAGCTTTTTACCTGGGGCTGGCGTGGAAGCAGCTGATCTTCGTTGACGATGGCCTTGCAACGGTCAGGTACTACCATGCAATTCATAGTGAGGGTCTCGCCTCCAGGATCACCGAAGGCAAGCGGAGGCTGCTGGCAAGGCTCGGAGTTGATCTGCAGGGCATTGTTCCTGACAGGGTAAGTTTCTTCACCTGTTTTCCTCTGGAGAGCTCCGGCAAAGTGGATGTTGAGACTCACGATTTCCCTGTATTTCGTCAGATCTTCCCGCCGCGAACGGAGGGGAAGGAGGGAATCCCTCTCGTGGGATTTATTGGTCAGCCGTTCGGGGGGGGAGACCGTTTAAAGCAAATGCGATCTCAGCTGGCTCATGTGGTCGAACGGCACCCGGATGCTCGGATTGTCTATTTTATGCACCGTAAAGAGCGGCGCCGGGAGCTGGAACAAACTTTGGCGGAATTTCCTGTTGAGCTGAGATCTTCTCCTCGTTGGCCCATTGAAGTTGAGGTGTCGCTGTCCCGGGAGCCATACATAGCCTTCTACAGTTTCACTTCGACAGCCCTGTTTACGCTAAAGAAGATTTTTCCGGAGCTCTCCGTCTATCAGATCGATGATGCGGTTCTTGCGGCAAAACTCCCGTTTTACAGTGAGATCCAGAGCATGTTTCAGGGCATAGGGGTAGAGACAACCCGGCTCTGAAGCCGGGGTTGGTTTTCGCAGTCGCTATTCGGTGTTCCGGTTGTCTTGCGTCGGGCGACCTAATGTCCACAACCCTGCATATTTGTTGAAGGTCACCTGGGCATAGGTGACCGCCGTCAGGTAGCCGACCGCACCATCCAGAAAGCCGAACCGGATGAAATAGACCTGGATAAAGGTCATCAACCCGCGCAAGGTGGGATAGATCATGGTGCGGGTTTTCTTTCCTCTTCGATGTTTCTCTTGTGAACCGAGCCAGGCGTACTTTGCGCTCTTTTCCAGGGAATGGCCAAAATCCCGGTGGGTGTAATGGGTCAGCCGTCCTCTTAGCGTTCTGATCTTACGACCTTCCGGAATCAGGATTCGTTCGTGAACGAGGGCATCGGAGAAACGCACTCCCTCGCGACGAAACAGGCGCAAAGGTGCTCGCCCGCTGCGACCGAAATCCAGTCGTTTGCCATAGATGGTTACGGCCCAGGGCAGTTTGTAGGCGTCCGCATCGGGATCGGCAAGATGATGGTTGATTTCCCGGGCAAGCTCGGGTGTGATCCGCTCGTCCGCATCCAGGGAAAGTACCCAGTCGCCAGTTGCCTTCTCCAGGGCCCGCTGCTTCTGGATTCCGAAACCGGGCCAGTCGGTAACTTCGACAATATCGGCGTACTGTCTGGCAATCTCCGCTGTCCGGTCACTGCTGCCACTGTCAAGAACAATGATCTCATCAGCCACCAGGCGGGCGGATTGCAGGCAGTCAGCTATATGGTCTTCCTCGTTCTTGGCGATGACGGTAGCAGAAACCCGGACCTTGCGTTCCCGGTAGCAGGAGGCTCTGAGTTCCGTAAAGAGTGCCGAAGCCAGCCCGGCCATGACCAGCAGATAGAAGGTCAGGAAAAGGCTGCGATCGAATGTTGCCTCCGTCAGACCGTACACCAGATATCCTGTAGCCACCATGGAGCCTGCAACTGCAATATGAGCGGTAGGCGCATGCTTGTTGAAGATGTGACGCGAAAATACTGAAAGTGGAATGAAGATCAGGAAAGCCCAGCTCAGGATGCCCGGTATTCCACTGGTTGCCGCGTTATTGAGGAAATCATTGTGTGCATGTCCCGTGCAGCAGTCGCCAATTTTCCTGGGCACTTCTCCTGCGGTAACGGCTTCCTCGACTCCCCGGGTATAGCCGCCGAGTCCGGAGCCTGTGAGAGGTGATTCGAGGAAAAGATCCCATGCCAGTCCCCACACCTCGATGCGGACATCCATGGATGTATCAAGTTTTCCACCTTCCAGGAGGTGCTCGACAGACCGGGACATCCGGTCACTGTTGGCTATAGTCGCAACAACGATAACCAGGATTGCTATTGCACCGGCAATCCGGAGCTTTCTGGAGATCAGAGGCAGCAGCAGGAGTAGCAGGGCCGGCAGGGCCACCAGGTTGCTTCGTGTTTCCGAAAACATTGATACGATCACAGCGGTCACGCCGACTATGCACATTAAGGTCGCCGGTAGCGGCCGCTTGCTTCGGACAAAGAACAGTCCCCCGGTCACTGTGAGCATGCCCCCGAGCAGGGCGATGTTGCCAAAGCTGATGGGATTGATGCCTCCGCCGAACCGGGTGTTGAGAAGCTTGTCCCAGGCGCCGCTCCGTGCGGCAAGGGCCATCAGGAACACAATGATCACGGACGCGGAAATCAATGCGAGACCGGTGAAGATGCCGCGGGCCCTGATCCCGGAGTAGGTGAGGGCAATAATCAATGGCCAGAACAGGATTAGCCGGGCGTGCGTACCAAGGTTTTTTCCGCCTTCATAGGTGAATCCCTCTAATGCCCATGAGCAGAAACTCACCAGGACGAAAAACCAGAAGGCGAAATGCATCAGCCTGAGTTCTTTCGGAACTACCCACCCGGACTGGTTCAGGGATTTGCGAAAGATCAGTGTGATACCCGCGATGGCGAGTAATGCAGTGGCACCCGCCAGGATACTAGAAGAAAACAGGGCACCGCCCAGACCTGTCATGAACAGTAGGGGCAGGAGGGCATGGGGTAGGTGCATCATACGGGGTTCCATCAGTTTTTGTTAAATCTGGCCAGTTCTTGGAGCACACTCTGTACCAGCACGGCGGATGCCGGGAATGAGGCCTTTGGCTCAAGGTTCTTGTCAAGGATATCGACGTTGCCAGCCGGGTCGGTTACGACGATCGTATCGTCTATCAGCAGGGCGTGACTCATGTAACTGTGAGCAATTGTCCAGTGCCGGCTGTTTTCCGCGAAAAGGCCGAAGTCTGAAGCAAGGTTTTCAGCGGGAGTTTCTGAACATCCCAGCACCGATCTCAGTAGCGTTGGGGCAATGTCAAAGTGAACGGTATCCCGGTATATTTCCGCAGGCTCCCTTCCGGGCCAGTGAATGATCAGGGGGACCCTGAGCTGGTAATCGGAAAAGTTGCTCCCGTGGCCCCAGTAATTCTTGCCATTCTCGTTGAATTCCTTGCCGTGGTCAGCGGTTATCAGAACGATGGTGTTGTCCAGCAGTGAGCGTTGCCGGAGATCCTCCAGAACCTGATCGATAAGATGATCCGTATATCGGACAGTGGTCTTGTATACATTAAAGTAGGGTTCGGGATCAAAGTCGTTATCGAGCTCCAGTACATTGACCGGATCCCAGAACGGTTCAACTCTCGGAAAATCGGGAGGTGGTGAGAATGAATGGGGACTGTCGTAGAACAGAAAACCGAAAAATGGCTGGTTCCGCTGCTCTTGCTGCCACTCTTCCATGGAAGCTAACCAGTCGTCCGTGATTTGTGCATCTCTTTCCCACGCACTGCTACCGGGGGTTTGTAGTCTCAGATTCTCGACCGAGGAGAATACATTGCGGTCAAAAGCAGGGCTTACCAGCGTGGTAGAACTCAAGATCCGGAGCACATACCCGAGCTCCTGAATGCGCTGGATCAATAGCGGGGGAGTATGGGTTGAGGAAAACAGATCCCAATAACTGGCCGGTAAGCCATAGAACAACGTGAAAATGCCCGGTTTGGTGGCATTTCCATTGCTCCGGTGGTTATGAAATACGAGTGAGGACTTTGCAAGGCGGCTCACAGCAGGCATCCATTGCTCATCCAGCATGTCCCAACGCAATGAATCCACTGCAATGATCAGGATGTTGGGTGGCGATTCCGGTGTTAAGCATGCCAGTGGATGCTTGGGGTAATCCGGCTTTTCAGCCCGGGAGCGCGCTCCCACCATTTCCTGGAGCTGCGCCTGCTCCCGGATCTTTTCTGGATCGATCAGGCCATTTTCCTTGAAGAAGCGCTTGGCCGTTGCCCCGTAGTACAGTGGTACATGCCGAGTAATAGTGGTGATCCGGGTGTCATAGTGAGCATCTGCCCAGGCGTGCCAGCCATGGGCGGTCATCTGGAAGGCCAGTGTGGTCGCGAATGCTGCTCCGAGCCACAGGAACCTCGGGTGCCAGTGCCATATTACCCAGGCAAGCACAATTTCTCCGATCAGTACGCCAGTGGCGACAAAACCTGCCTCAAGCCACGTTCGCCCGGAGAAATTGAAAACTTCCTGTCCCGCCTGTGCGGCCAGCTCCAGGACGAATCCGGACAGATGGAAGCGGTATTGGGCATAGACGGCTGTATCGAGGCTGAGCAGGCAGATGAGTATGGCTGCCCAAAAGCTTCCCAGCGTGATAAGGAGAGTTCGCCAGGGAGCAAAAGCGAGAAGGATCAGGGGCAGACCGAAGACCATTGCCAGCAGAAAGAACTGGCCGCCGTATAGGGTAAATACGTACGCGGTAGTATAACCGTCACTAACGGACATCCACCTCAGATAGTTCAACCCGATCACTGTCGCGATCAGGCCGTTTGCCAAGGTGAATGTCAGCGCCCAGTTGAGGCGCTGCTTGAGTGTCGGCCGGATGTTTCGCATCGTGGAGTTGGTGTTGAGCTGAATCAATCGGATGAAACAGGGCTAACAGACCCGGTCAGGGTTGTAGGGGTTGATTTCTCCAGGCGGGCGATGTCTCAGGCGCTTGTATTCCCACTGATACTGTTCCGGTGACAGGCGCACCACTTTTTCAACCGACTGGTTGAGAGCCGTGGCCGCAACCGCCGGGTTGTCATCACCCATCCCGGGTTCCGCCTCGGTAACGAGTATGCGGAAGCCCTCTCCGTCAGGGAGCCGCTCGGCATAGGTAACGAGAACATTGGCGTCGGTTTTCTGAATCAGCTTTCCCACGAGGGTCATGGTTTTGACCTCCATGCCAAAAAATGGCGCGAAGGCATTGGTTTTGCCCCGGGGAGACTGGTCAGGGAGGATGCCGGCCACGCCGCCCTCCTTGAGAATGGCCATCAGGCGGGTGAGCCCCCGGCGATCACCCCGTACCAGTTCAGAGCCCAATCTACCTCTTACCCGGATCATGTAATCCTCGAATTCCGGTAGGTGCGGGGGGCTGTATAGCGCCGCCATTTTGTAACGGGAGGAGAAAAATAACCCTGCCAATTCCCAGTTGCCAAGATGAGGGGCCAGCAGGATCAGTCCCTTGCCAGAAGCCAGGGACTGGTCCACGAGTTCCAGTCCCCGGGTCTCCTTGATCAATCCAAGGCACTTCTCTACCGGCCACTCCCACATCAGCGGGATTTCCAACAACGTCATACCCGTCTGGGCCATCGATTCTCTGGAAAGGCGGTGCTGTTCGTCCTCAGAAAGCTCCGGAAGACAGATAGCAATGTTGGTATCAGTCACTTTTCTGGATTTTGTCGGCAGTACCCAGGCAATCAAGCCCACCAGCCGCCCCAGCTTCTGCGCCATGCCAAGGGGCATTGAGCCAACTATGCGAAGCAGCCCCGCAATCAGAAAGTACTTCAGCTTGCTCATGTTCTGCCGTACAGGTCCTCGAATCGAACAATATCGTCTTCGCCCAGATAGGAGCCCGACTGGACCTCAATCAGTTCAAGATCGATCACTCCGGGGTTCTCCAGCGAGTGGACCTGGCCCACGGGGATGTAGGTGGACTGGTTCTCAGTCACCAGGTAGGTTTTTTCCCCGTTGGTCACCTGGGCAGTGCCGCTTACCACGATCCAGTGCTCGGCGCGGTGATGGTGCATCTGTACCGACAGTTTGGCGCCGGGCTTTACGGTAATCCGTTTGACCTGGTATCGCTTGCCGCTGTCGATGGAATCATAAACACCCCATGGGCGATACACTTCCCGGTGATTCATATGCTCGTGGCGACCGTCGTTGCGGATGGTCTCCACAACCTTCTTCACGTCCTGAACCTTGTCCTTGTGGGCCACCAGTAACGCATCCTTGGTTTCAATGATGACGAGGTCCTCCACGCCAACCGTGGCGACCAGCCGACTGTCTGCCCGCACGAGGGTATTGCTGGTCTCATGGGCGATCACATCACCGCTGAAGCTGTTGCCACGCTCGTCCTTCTCGCTGACTTCCCACAAGGCCGACCAGGAACCGATATCACTCCAGCCGGCATCAAGGGATACCACGGCGGCATCATTAGTCTTTTCCATCACGGCATAGTCAATGGACTCTTCGGGGCAGTCGGCGAAGACACTGGCATTGATGCGGGTGAAATGGAGGTCCTGACTTGCATCGTCAACGGCCGCCCGGCAAATTGCGAGGATGTCCGGCCGGTGCTTCTCCAGCTCCTTGAGGTAACGTCGGGCACCAAAGAGGAACATTCCGCTGTTCCAGAGATAGTCTCCGGAAGCGAGGTATGTCCGGGCGGTATCCAGGTTCGGCTTTTCCACGAAGCTGTCTACCGCGAAGCATCCCGGAGCCAGTTCCGAACCGCGGTGGATGTAGCCGTATCCGGTCTCCGGGTGCCCCGGTACAATCCCGAAGGTCACCAGGCTGCCCTGTTGCGCCAGGGGAATGGCCCGGGAAATGCCTGCCTGGAACGCGGCCACATCCTGAATCAGGTGGTCTGCGGCCAATACCAGCATCACAGGGTCTTCGTCATCATCACCGAGCTCGTTGACCATCTGGAGAGCCGCCAGAGCAATGGCGGGTGCGGTGTTTCGGCCGCAAGGTTCGAGAATGATGCGTGCATCGTCAAAACCGGACTGACGCATTTGTTCTGCGGCGAGAAACCGATGTTCTTCGTTACAGATCAACAGGGGGTCAGCTGCGGCTATTCCGTCCAGTCTGGCTACCGTCATTTGCAGCATGGACAGCCGCTCGTCCGTCAGTTTCAGGAACTGCTTCGGGTTCAGCTGTCTGGAAAGCGGCCAGAGGCGGGAGCCGGTGCCGCCGGCCATAATGACGGGGTGTATCATGGATTTGCTCCGGGGATTGGGTTGGTCCAGCATCACTCAGAATTTGTGGGCAAGAATTCTACCACAGGCGCTCTGTTTCGGCAGGCCAGCGATCATTCTACTGTTAAGGTTTTGGCGGTTTTGAGCTATGAAATTACCGTTATCTGTCTACTACATCACCCAAAACGAGGAAAAAAGGCTCCCGGAGTCCCTCGAACAGGTTCATGACTGGGCCGATGAGGTCATTGTGGTGGATTCGGGCAGCACTGATAACACCGTAGCTATTGCACGGTCGTTTGGAGCGAGGGTTGTGCATCGCCCCTGGGAGGGCTTTGCCAGCCAGAAGGCCTACGCAGCCAGTTTATGCCGAAATGAGTGGGTTCTGGACCTTGATGCGGATGAGGTGCTCTCCGGGCAACTGGTGGCCAATATCAAGGCCTTGTTTTCTGCTCCGTTGCCAGAGGGGGTCGCAGGTTATCGGATGCGCTGGGTGCTGTCCCAGCCAATCCCCGGGCACCCGTTTCGTCATGACAAGACCAAAAAAATTCTGCGGCTCTACAATCGTTCCCGGGCAGCCATACACGCGGAAAAGGATAGCAATGACGACCGTCCGAGAGTGTTGTCGGGCAAAGTGCTCGATTTGAAGGGTGACGTCCTCCATCGCACACTCATGTCCCTGGAACAGATGGAACGCAAGTACTGCCAGTTGTCTTCCGAGCAGGCCAGATACATGGCCGCCAGAGGCCGAAAGATTTCCTCAGGTCGATTGTTCGTGGAGTTTCCCCTCAAGTTCCTCAAGTATTACCTGATCCATCGCCAGATTCTCAATGGCTGGTTTGGTCTCAGCGTGTCAATTACCGCTGCCAACCGCAACTTCATGCGCCTGGCGAAGGCAAAGGAGATACAGATGCTCGCGGAGTTGGAAGCATCGGGCAAATCCGATGCTCAGTCGTCGGGGGCCTGATCGACGTAGACCTCCAGTGTGGCACTGGCCATGGCTTCCAGGGTTAGATGTGTTCGGGCGTAGTCAAAAGCCGGTTGCTCCGAGCGCCTGAGTTCCTCTGGTGCCGACAAGGCTGCACTGATCACGGTCGATAACGCGCGGGCGGAGTGATCCTTGGAGATGGCTTCGCTGGGGAGGATCTCAACACAACCGGCCACAGGGGTTGATACAACGGGGCATTGCGCCATCAGGGCTTCGACAAGGATGTAGGGGAATCCCTCCCGCTCGGAGCTGATCACCAGGAGATCTGCCTGCTCCAGGACCGGCATCAGGTTGTTCAGATAGCCCGCCAGGGTAATGGATTCGCTGCAACCCAGTTGCTTCGCCTGCTCCAGAAGTCCGGTTTTCTCGCTGCCATCACCAAAAATGGTCAGATGCGCCGCCGGAAACCGTTCCAGCACTCCGGGCCATGCCGCGATGAGCTTCCGGAAACCCTTGACCGGCTCGAGCCGGCCGGCAGCAATCACGTTAATGGCTTGAGGCAGGGGATAACTCTCTACTCGCGATACGGTTTCGTTGCTGTGATGCACATCAATGCCGTTGAAAATCCGGAATTTTCGGGGGTGGGTCAGGTTGTCATATACCGGTGTGCTCACCGCGATCACTTTGTCCAGCTGCAGGAATGGCCTCTCGGTCGACTTGCTGCCGTGAACCGTTCCGATTTTCTGGCATCCGGGAGATAGTCGCATACGGCTCACCATCGTGGCCGCCTTGCTCCCCTGGGCGTGGAGCACATGCGGATTGACAGCGTTGAGGATCCGTCGCATCCGGTAACTGAGCCAGGGATTCCGCCTGCCCAGTTGCATGGGGCAGGGATGAAACGAGACCCGTTCGACAAATTGCTGCCGGTAGGATGGATGGGCGAGAACGTGCACTTCGTGGCCAAGCTCCGCAAGCGCGCCAGCGAGATCGGCGGTGTGTTTTTCCATGCCACCCCATCCGGTTCCCGGGGTTCCCAATATCATGGCAATGATCATGGACGATGGCGCTGTTTCAGAACGTTGCGATAGACCTCGAGAGTCGCCTCCGTCTGCGCCTCCAACCGGAACCGGTCCGGAATCAGGATCTCGTGCTCCGGTGCTTCAAGAATCCTCTGAACGGTCGCAGCAAAGGCCCCGGTGTTGTCCGGAGGTACCAGTCCCTCGCGGAAACAGGCCTGGAGGGTCTCTGCCGCCCCTCCGCGATTGTAGGCAACGACGGGTGTACCTGAGGCCAGGGCTTCGGTCACCGTGCGGCCGAAGGGTTCGGGTTTGGTAGACATGTGGCAGACCACATCGGCGAACAGATACAGGCTGTTCATGTCGTTGCGCTGGCCCAGGAAGGTCACCTTGTCGGTCAGGCTCAGGCGGCTGCGTTCCCTTTCAAGCTCCTCCAGAAAGCGTTCCTTGCCCGGTTCCGCACCGCCGGCGATGATGCCATGGCAGTCCGGGCGCAGGCGGATCAGTTGGTTCATCATGGCGAGGAAGTCCAGCTGGCCTTTCCAGCGGGAAATTCGGCCGGGCATCATGATGATTTTCTTGCCGGCCAGCTGGGGGTAGCGGGATAAAAAGTGATCCAGCCATTGCTGGCTGAGTGCCCGGTTGTGGAAGGCCTCCACATTCACGCCGCGCTGGATGACGGTGAGTTTCTCTTTCGGGACGTTGAAATTCTTCAGCACGTAATCCCGCACACAGTTCGACACGGCGATCACGTGATCGGCCCTGGCCATGATGGCGCTGTAGGGGTTCACCGAGTACATGCCATGGAAAGTGGAGACGACCGCAGGTCGATCCTCCGCCGGCAGGCTTTTCAGGGCCAGGTGGATGATCCAGGCGGGCATGCGGGATCGCACGTGGATGATGTCCGGTTTCAGGTCCTGTATTAGCCTGCGCATGGGCAGGATCTGCCCGAATGAAGCCAGGGATTTGCGATGGATTGGCATGTGGATATGGGTGGAGCCATGCCCCCGCACCTGTTCTGCCATCGGGCCGCCGTTGGAAACCACGTAGGATTCGTGGCCGCGGCGAACCAGCTCGGCGGCGAGATCCACGGTGCCTCGTTCCACGCCTCCGCTGTACAGGGCTGGCAGTGCCTGAAGAATCCTCACGCTGTGTTTCCTTGTTTGGATGTTCGTTGGCTCTTGAGAAACCGTTCTATAACCCATTTGGCCACGCGGTCGGCCTCCCAGAGTTGCCTGCTGGCAACCGTTTGCCGGTCCATGACACTGCGATGATCGCTCCAGTGGGCGACGATTCCCGCCTCGGCCAGACGATTCACGCCAGTTGCCACCCGGCTGCCCGGTCTGGCGGGCAGGTCTAGCAGTCCCGTAGGCACGCCGGAAGTGGCGGCTTCGCACACCATCGACATGCTGTCCGGCGTTGTCCATACCGCCCTGGAAGCAGACAGCTGATGTTTGAGCCAGTTCTCGTGGGTGGCTTCACAGCTCACCACCGTGATCCGGGGGGCGGCAAGATCCGCGAGGCGCTCCCGCATTGCCGGCGGCGTCCGCCGCGAATCGCTGATGGTCCAGCGCCAGTCCGGGTAACGGGCAACCAGGTCATTGATCTGGGTGAGAACGGCATCGTCGTCCCAGTCAAAGTGGGGGGAGGGACCGCCGACCAGAACCAGAGCCTGGCGGTTGTCGGTCAGCTTTGCCAGCGGGGTGATGGTGTTCATTACGCCTTCGGTGACGAAAACATTGACGGAGGCTTTCACCTCGTCATGGGCGGGAATGATGGCGCCGTCCACCCAGGACAGCGGGAAGGCCGGTTTCATGATCACCAGGGTTCGGGCGTTGCCAAGGCGTCGGAGTGAGAGCAACAACCGGTGGGTGCCGGTGCCGGCGGCCACGATCAGATCAGGGCGGGGCAGGTCAGTTGGCAGGGTCGGTGCCACTCCGAGCAGGGCGCGCCATAATGGCACCTGGTAGTCGGTTGCATCCAGCCAATACAAGCGTGCCCCCGTGTGGGCGCGCAGGCGGTTACCAAGGCCTCTCAACTGGTTCCGGTGGCCGGGTTTGCCGTCGGTCACCAGCCAGACCACTGGCGCATCGTTCTCTGGCTCCAGGCTCAAGGGCGACTCCTACTTTTTCTTGCGCCGGTAAAAACCAGGGTCGTCGGGGTCCGGCCGGGTCTTGAAGCGCCGGTGCATCCAGAGGTACTGGTCCGGGGCTTTGCGGATCTCCTGTTCGATGATCCGGTTGATGCGGGTGGCATCCTCAAGGTCGTCCCCACTGGGAAAGTCCTCCAGTGCCGGGTGGAAGTAAATGTCATAGCCCGGCTTGTCATCCCGTCGGAAGTGACTGAACGGCACGATCGTGCAACCGCTGCGCTCGGCAATCCGTGAGGTGGCGGTAATGGTACCGGCCGGAATGCCGAAAAACGGCGCGAACACGATATCCTTGCGCCCGTAATCCTGATCGGTGGCGTACCATACCGCGCGGTTTTTCTTCAGGCTGCGGAACAGGCCGCGAAGGTCCTTGGCCCCAAGTACGTTGCCGTAACGCCGGCCCCGGGCGCGGGTCATGACCGCATTCATCAGCGGATTGTTGTGATCCCGCTGCATGACATCGGCTTCGATGTATTCAGTCACCAGGCTGCCTCCCAGGTCCAGGGTGCTGTAATGACCGCCCAGCAGCAATACACCGCGCCCTGCCTCCAGGGCCTTTTCGAAATGCTCGATGCCGTGGATGCGGGTGATTCCGGTGAGCTTTGCCGGGTCCCGGAACCAGGCAATGCCCAGCTCCAGTAGCCCGATGCCGTTGGCGATGAAGGCTTTTCGCACCAGCGCCGCCTGCTGCTGTTCGGTCAGCTCGGGAAAGCATAGCCGGATATTCACTTCGGTAATGTGACGGCGGCTGCGCGCCAGTTTCCACGCCAGCAGTCCGGCCAGCTTGCCCAGCCCCCACTGCAGACGGATCGGCAGTTGGGCTACCAGCCACATGAAGCCGATACCCAGCCAGGTCGGCCACCAGCGTGGATGCCGGTAGGCCGAGTAATCCGTGTTGCGCGGCAGTTTGCGGTACTTCTTCTTCAAAACAGGGAACCTTGCATCGACAATGAGTGAATCCGGGGGCACCATGCGGCCCCTTCACGATTTTTGCGCTATGATAACGCACTGTTTTGCCGGGAGTCCTGCGTGTTCCAATTTCTCTATTCCCAGCTCATCCGTCTGATCCTGCCGTTCATCCTGCTGAGACTGTGGTGGCAAGGCCGAAAGGCGCCCGCCCTGCGCCAGGATCTTGGCCATCGCATCGGGCTGGTTCCCCGGCTTCCGGGACCGGTGGTCTGGGTCCATGCGGTGTCAGTCGGCGAAACCATCGCGGCGGCACCCATGGTGCGACGCCTGCTGGCGCGGGACCCGCAGATCACCATCCTGATGACCGCCATGACCGACACCGGCCTGGCCCAGGCCCGTAAGATGTTCGGTAACAGGGTTCGTTATGCCTATGCACCCTACGATACGCCTGGTTCCATCCGCCGTTTTCTGAATCGCACCCGCCCCCGGATTCTGGTCATCATGGAAACCGAGATCTGGCCGAACATGATACGTCAGAGCCGGGCCCGTGGGGTGCCGGTATTCCTGATTAATGCCCGGTTATCGGAACGTTCTGCCCGCGGCTATGAAAGGATCCGGAGTCTGGCGCTACCGATCATGCAGAGTATCAGCTGGGTGGCAGCGCAGGCCGAGAAAGATGCCGAGCGTTTCCGGCGTATCGGGGTAGTCCCGGACAAGGTGGAAGTCACCGGAAGCGTCAAGTTCGACGTGGATATACCACCGGATGTCCGGCAGGCCGCCCGGGATCTGCGTATGCGGCTGGCGGGGCGGCCGGTCTGGATTGCCGGCAGTACCCACGGTGGTGAGGACGTCCAGTTACTGACGGCCCACCAGGAATTGCTGGCCGCCCATCCCGATGCCCTCCTGATCCTGGTGCCAAGGCACCCGGAACGATTCGATTCGGTGGCCAACAAGGCCATGTCCAGGGAACTGACAGTTGCCAGGCGTTCCCTCGGCGAGGATCCGGCTGATGCCCAGGTTTACCTTGGTGACACCATGGGTGAGCTGATGATGCTCTATGGCGCCAGCGACATCGCCTTTGTCGGTGGTTCGCTGATTGAGCGCGGTGGACACAATCCCCTGGAGCCCGCGGGCTGGGGAATCCCGGTCTTCTCCGGCCCCCATGTGTTCAATTTCGAAACCATTTATCAGCGCCTGCTGGATGATACCGGCGTAAAGATCGTGGCCAACGCCGAAGAGCTGGCGACCTTCCTGATTTCCCTGTTCAGCCACTCCGCAGAGCGGGAGGCGATCGGCCGCCGCGCATTGTCTGTGGTGAACAAGAACCGGGGGGCGCTGGAGAAAGTGGTCGAGGGGATTATCGAGCGGGTGTGAGAGGAGAGGCGGGCAGCGCAACTGCCCGCCGGAACCTTATTGGGCCGGATCGTCCAGGGTCTGCTCCTCATTGGCCAGAGCTTCAATGCCCGGGGCGGTTTCGCTCAACCAGTTGTTCAGGTCCACCAGATCCTGTGGGCTCAGGGTGCCGGCGGCCTGTTTCAGTTGCAGCGTGTTGATCACGTAGTCATACCGGGCATTGGCGTAGTCACGCAGCGCCACGTAATAGGCCCGTTCCGCATCCAGCACTTCCACGATATTCCGGGTACCCACTTCATAACCGGCACGGGTGGCATCCAGTGCGCTGCGGCGGGAAATGATGGTCTGTGACAGGGCCGAAGCGGTCTCGACGTTGTTGTTCACGGTCAGGAACAGGCTGCGGGTATTCACCCGGACATCCCGGCGAATGGTGTTGAGTTGCTGCTCGGATACCGTCACCAGTGAACGCTGTTGGCGAACACCGGCCTGGGTACCGCCGCCGGTGTACAGGGGTACGTTCAGTTCCAGGCCAATGACGCCCTGAGTACCTTCAAACTGGTTGGGGCTGCCGCCGTCAATTTCGTTGTCACCGTAGGAGGCAGTCAGATCCAGGGTCGGGTAGTGGCCCGATTTGGCAACCTTCAGGTTGGCCTCGCTGGCGTTGAGATCGTAGAGCGCGGACTGAATCGACCAGTTCTGGTCCAGGGCCGTGGTTTCCCAGGCCGAAGGATCCATCGGTTCAGGGCGACCAAGCGGAAAGTTCCGGCGCAGGTTCTCCAGATCCTCCGGGTACTCCCCGGTCAGCCGTGCCAGTTGCTCCTTGGCCACGTTGAGCTGGTTTTCGGCGGCAATGCGCTGACTCTTGGCGTCGTCATAGCTGGCGCGGGCCTCATATACCTCGGTAATCGCAATCAGGCCAACATCAAAGCGCTCCTGGGCCTGTTCGTACTGGCGCTGGATTGCGGCTTCGGTGGCCAGGGCTGTAGTGACGGTGTCCTGGGCCCTGAGCACATTGAAATAGGCAGTGGCCACGTCCAGGATCAGCTGCTGCTGGGCCAGGTTGTACTGGGCCCGGGCGGATTCGGTCTGGAACTGGCTGGCGTCGTAACGGAACCAGGAGTCGGCCCGGAACAGCGGTTGGGTCAGCTGGACACCGTAGCTGGTGGACTTGTAGCTTTCGTCTTGGACGTCGCCATCCAGGTCCGTATGGTTGGCATTGCCGAAGGCGCCCACTTGTGGCAGCAGTGCACTCTTGCTGACATCGCTCGCGGCCTGCTGGGCCTCGAAACTGGCCTGGGCGGCCGCAATGCCGGAGTCATAGGAGAGGGCTTTTTCGTAGGTCTCGATCAGGTCAAGGGCAAGGGCCGGTTGGGCAGCCATCACGCCAATCAGTCCGGAAAGCAGTCGTTTTTTCATTCTTTCTCCTGGGTACCTGTGCACATGGGCGTCAGTCTGGGACGCCTGGTAACCGGCCGCACAGTGCTTTCAAGCAGCAGGTTGCGCATCCGGCGGGCTTATGGTTGGCCATTATGGACAATATTTCCCCTGGCCTCTACACTTGCAAACGTCACACAAATTGTGTGCTGAACCGAATTTTACTCGCGTCTTGACGGGGTGCTGGCTTACCTGATTCCTGGGTGGCCGGCTGAGATTGCATCGCAGAACCCGCGACCTGATCCGGATAATACCGGCGTAGGGATTAAGACCAGATGACCCAAAAGCAGTCCGGCCAGAGTGGCTTTGACTGCCCATGCAGGCTCCGTCATACGCGACCCGAAACCCCAGTCCATCTACCGGGAGCGAATGATGACCGACCTGCCATCCTACCTCAGCGATTCCGCCAGAGTTGATTCCGCAGCAATTAAACCGTTACCAAGCTCACGAAAAATCTACGTGCAGGGTAGCCGATCCGATCTCCGGGTGCCCATGCGGGAAATTACTGTGGAGGATACGCCCACCGAAATGGGTGGCGAAAAGAACCCGCCGGTGGTCGTTTACGACACCTCCGGCCCCTACACCGATCCCGAAGCGAACATCGACCTGCGCAAAGGCCTGGAGCCCATCCGCGCCGGTTGGATCGCCGAACGGGGCGATGTCGAACAGCTGGAAGGTTACACATCCGAATTCACCCGCCGACGCATGAAAGACCCGCAACTGGACCCGCTCCGCTTCATGGACGAGCGCAAACCCCTGCGGGCCAAGCCGGGCAGGAACGTCTCCCAGATGCACTACGCCCGCCAGGGCATCATCACCCCGGAGATGGAATTTATCGCCATCCGGGAGAATATGAAGCTCCAGGAAGCCCGGGAACAGGGTCTGCTGGACCAGCAACACCCCGGCCAGCCCTTTGGCGCCAACCTCCCGCCGGAAATAACCCCGGAATTCGTCCGGGATGAGGTGGCCCGCGGCCGCGCCATCATCCCCGCTAACATCAACCACCCGGAAATCGAGCCCATGATCATCGGCCGCAACTTCCTGGTGAAGATCAACGGCAACATCGGTAACTCGGCGGTCACTTCCTCCATCGAGGAAGAAGTGGAGAAGCTCACCTGGGGCATCCGCTGGGGCGCTGACACCATCATGGATCTGTCCACCGGCAAGAACATCCACGAAACCCGGGAATGGATCATCCGCAATTCCCCGGTCCCCATCGGCACCGTGCCCATCTACCAGGCCCTGGAGAAAGTCGGCGGTGTGGCCGAAGACCTGACCTGGGAAGTCTTCCGGGACACCCTGATCGAACAGGCCGAGCAGGGCGTGGACTACTTCACCATCCACGCCGGCGTGCGTCTGCACCACGTGCCGTTGACGGCGAATCGCGTGACCGGCATCGTCTCCCGCGGCGGTTCCATCATGGCCAAGTGGTGCCTGGCCCACCACAAGGAAAGCTTCCTGTACGAGCACTTCGAGGACATCTGCGAGATCATGAAGGCGTACGATGTTTCCTTCAGTCTCGGCGACGGCCTGCGCCCCGGCTCAATAGCCGATGCCAACGACGCCGCCCAGTTCGGCGAACTGGAAACCCTGGGCGAACTAACAAAAATCGCCTGGAAGCACGACGTCCAGTGCATGATCGAAGGCCCCGGCCACGTGCCCATGCATCTGGTCAAAGAGAACATGGACAAACAGCTGGAATGCTGTGACGAGGCTCCGTTCTATACCCTCGGCCCGCTGATCACCGACATCGCTCCGGGCTACGACCACATCACCTCCGGCATCGGCGCCGCCATGATCGGCTGGTACGGCTGTGCCATGCTCTGCTACGTCACCCCGAAAGAGCACCTGGGTCTGCCCAACAAGGATGACGTGAAAACCGGCATCATCACCTACAAGATCGCCGCCCACGCCGCCGACCTGGCCAAAGGCCATCCGGGCGCCCAGATCCGCGACAACGCCCTGTCCAAGGCCCGTTTCGAGTTCCGCTGGGAAGACCAGTTCAACCTCGGCCTCGATCCGGACACCGCCCGGGCCTACCACGACGAAACCCTACCCAAGGACTCTGCCAAGGTGGCTCACTTCTGTTCCATGTGCGGGCCCAAATTCTGTTCCATGAAAATCTCCCAGGAAGTCCGGGATTACGCGGCAGAAAACGGGCTGGACGAGGTTTCCGCGATTGACGCCGGGATGCAGGAAAAGTCCCGCGAGTTTGTGGAGTCCGGCGGGAAGCTTTACGACAAGGTCTGATAGCTTGGTGCTCTGGTTCCCAGGACTGTGACTTCGTGGTTGGAGCCCGGTGGGTGGCCCGGTTCAGGACACGCTCCTGACGGCCCATCCCTGGGGCGCTTGGGCTCCGCCATCCCTGGCTCCGCACAGTCCTGAACCGGGCCACCCACCGAGCTCTACTAGACTCACGGGAATTCGCTTTAAGAAACCGGGAAATCAGAAACGATAGGTCCCTGTTATCTAAGTGGCAGGGACTCGACTTGCGATTTGCAGGGCGTCAGATCGGGTGAATCGGGAAGCGCCTCCCAAAACTGTGCGGAGCCATGGATGGCGGAGCTCAAGCGTCACATGGACGTGCCGCAAGGAGCGTGTTTTGGGAGGCGCTTCCCGATTCATCCACCTCCTTAGCCAACAGGCTAGGTGAGGAGCCGAAGGGCTACACCATGCGCTTGCAGGAAGCCCCAACAACCGGCTATCGTTCAAAGTCGATTACCAACCGGGGTGAGCGATGACCGAACCGTTCCAGTTCAAAGCCAGCGACGTCAAAGTCGAAAAACGCGAAACCGTCTTCCAGGGCTTCTTCCGCATGGACAAGCTCTGGCTGACCCACCCGCGTTTTGATGGCCGAGACATGCCGGTCTTTACCCGGGAGCTCTTCATAAGGGGCGACGCCACCTGCGTGCTGCCCTACGACTGCGACCGGGACGAAGTCGTCCTGCTCGAACAGTTCCGCCTCGGCGCCCTCGGCCGCAGCCAGTCCCCATGGCTCCTCGAGCTCGTGGCCGGAATGAACGAAGACGGTGAAACCCCCGAAGAAGTAGCCCAGAGGGAAGGCCAGGAAGAGGCCGGGCTCACCTTCAGCCGGCTCGACAAGATTTGCGATTACCTGGTGTCTCCGGGCGGCAGCACGGAAATGATCCACCTGTACTGTGGCCATATCAGCACCGAAGATGCTGGCGGCCTGTATGGGATGGAACACGAGCACGAAGATATCCGGGCCCACGTGGTTTCTGCGGACGAAGCCATAGCCATGATCCACGATGGCCGGATCAACAACGCTGCCGCTATCATCGCGCTTCAATGGCTTGAACTGAACCGTTCAAGACTCCGTGAAGGAAAGCAGTGATGACCGAGTGGACCATGAAACCCAAGCGCTACGTGCCGGATCTCCGGCAGCTCGGCGCCCTGTGCGACGGCAATTACCAGCGCCTGAACAAGTTGCGTCAGCTGGAAGCCGATGGCAAGCCGGTGTGCGAGTTCGAGTTGCACCGGGAGAACCAGTACCTGGGTCGGGTCCGGATCAAGGTCCTGCAGACGGCGCGATTTACCGAAACCCTGTTGCTGGAGCAGATCCACAATTCCGGTCGCTGGCTGAACAATCCCCAGATGACCGTACGTGTGTATCACGACGCTGCCATGGCCGAGGTGATCAGCTGTTACCGGGACCGACAGATTGCGCCGGTCAATGACTATCCCAACCGCTTCATGCATCACCCGGACGAAAAGGTTCAGGTGAATGGATTCCTGGCTGACTGGCTGGATTATTGTCTGCGTTTTGGTCATTTGCCCATGGAGTACGCCGCCTGGCCAGCCGGCGAGGGTGTGGACTGACGGTCCGCAGTGGATGTGTCATAGTTGTCAAAAATAGCAATATGTTGACGGCGCCGGGCGGGAATGTGATTCCGGTTGCAATTGCCGTTGACCCTTTCTGACGCGTTCGTCGTACACTTGTCCCTGTTTCAAGTGGTTGCATCAGGCTTAACAGGTTCGCCATGACCAGACCGGACGAGGCCCGCCCCTTGCGGGTACTCCAGATAACAGACCCCCATCTGATGGCCCGTGAGGACGGTGCCTTGCTGGGCGTAAATACGCGGGACAGTCTCGCGGCCGTGGTCGATGAGGTGTTGCAGGCCCATGGCCAGCCGGACCTGATCCTGGCCACCGGAGATCTGGCCCAGGACGCCTCGGAACAGGCGTATCGCGTTTTCGGTGACAGTCTTTCCTCCTTCCACTGCGGCTCCGCCTGGCTGGCCGGCAATCACGATGACTCCGGAGTGCTCAACCGTGTTGCGGCGGAGTATCAGGCCGATCGCCACCAGATTCTGCAGGGCGGCTGGCATTTCGTCCTGCTGGATTCTTCCGTCCATGGCAAGGTTTATGGTGAGCTGGCGGACAGTGAGCTGGCGTTTCTCGAACGCGCGCTTTCCGAATATCCCGATGTGCCGACACTGGTCACGCTGCACCATCATCCGGTGGACATCGGGGCGGACTGGATGGAGCAAATCGGGCTTCGCAATCGCGACGCCTTCTGGGCGGTGATCGACCGCCATCCCCAGGTGCGGATCGTGCTCTGGGGTCATGTTCATCAGGAGCACGCAGAAATCCGGAACGGGGTGCAGCTGCTTGCCACACCCTCCACCTGTATCCAGTTCACCTCCGGCGCCAGGGACTTTTCCGTGGAGCCGCTGGCGCCGGGTTACCGCTGGTTCGAACTCCAACCGGATGGTCACTTCAGCACCGAAGTTCATCGCGCCAGGGCCTTCGAGTTCGAGCTGGATCAGAAAAGCTCCGGCTACTGAGATACCAGTTCGCCGTTGTCGGCCGGTTGCGGCAGTCGCTGTCTGAGTTCTCTGGCTGCCGCGACCATCGCCCGGAGGGCCGGTCTCACCTCGTGCCATTGCCGGGTTTTCAGGCCACAGTCCGGATTCACCCACAGCCTTTGGGCCGGAATCCTCTCCGCTGCCTTCTCCATCAGGGCAATGATCCCCGCCTGTTCCGGCACGTTGGGAGAGTGAATGTCATAGACACCGGGGCCGATATCGTTGGGATACTCGAAATCCTGGAAGGCATCGAGGAGCTCCATGTCGGAACGGGAGGTCTCGATGGTAATGACATCAGCGTCCATCCGGGCAATCGCCTGGATGATGTCATTGAACTCCGAGTAACACATGTGGGTGTGGATCTGGGTTGTGTCATCGACCCCGTTGGCGGCAATCCGGAAGGCGTCGATGGCCCAGTCCAGATAGTCCTGCCAGTCGGATTTTCGCAGGGGCAGACCTTCCCGTAGCGCCGCTTCGTCAATCTGGATGATCCGGGTGCCGGCCCTCTCCAGTTCCTGCACCTCTTCGCGGATGGCCAGGGCCAGCTGCCAGCAGGTCTCGGCCCGGGGCTGGTCGTCCCGGACAAAAGACCAGTTGAGCATGGTGACCGGTCCGGTGAGCATGCCTTTCACCGGCTTATCGGTCAGCGACTGGGCATATCGGATCCAGTCTACGGTCATTGCCCTGGGGCGAGTGATATCACCGAACAAGATGGGTGGTTTGACACACCGTGAGCCATAGGACTGGACCCAGCCAAACCGGCTGAAGGCATAACCATCCAGTTGCTCCCCGAAATACTCCACCATGTCGTTCCGCTCCGCTTCACCATGGACCAGAACATCCAGGCCCAGCGATTCCTGCTCATGGATGCAGTGGGCGATCTCCTGCTTGATCCGGGTCAGGTAATCTGCTTTGGACAGCTTTCCGGTCCTGTATTGTTGCCGCACCTGCCGAATGTCTCCGGTCTGCGGGAAAGATCCGATGGTGGTGGTCGGAAACAGGGGGAGGGGCAGGGCCTTGCTCTGGAGCTTGTGGCGAGCCTCGAAAGTGGTGTTTCTCTGGCCAAGCTGCGGCGTAATTCGGGAAATCGCCTCGCGAACTGCCGGGTTGCGGGTTCGCGGCGACCGCCTGCGGGAGTGAACGGCGATGCGATTGTCCTCAAGCTCCCGGGCAACACTGGCCCGGCCATGATTCAGGGCTTTGGCCAGGGTGGCGAGCTCCCGGAGTTTCTGACGGGCAAAGCAAAGCCACTGACGAACTTCCGGATCGAGCTTGTCTTCACGCTCCAGATCGACAGGAACATGCAGCAGTGAGCAGGACGGGGCCAGCCATAGCCGGTCGCCGAGCCGTGAATGCAAGGGTTCCAACCAGTCCAGGGTGGCAATGAGATCGGTTTTCCAGATATTCCGGCCGTTGATGACCCCGAGCGACAGCACTTTGTGTGGCGCCAGCCAGTCGGCCAGCCGGTCCGCTTCAGGTCGGGCCGCCACGGCATCCAGATGCACCCCGGCCACTGGCAATTCGCAGGCGAGCTGGAGGTTTTCCCGCAGCTGGCCGAAATAGGTGGTCAGCAGGAGTTTTGGGCGGGCGGCCTTGAGGTGATGGTAGGCAAGGCTGAAGGCATGGCGCCAGCGATCGTCCAGTTCGGTGACCAGGGCAGGCTCATCCACCTGAACCCATTCCGCGCCGGCCTCGGCGAGCTGGTCGAGCAACTCACCGTAAACGGGCAGGAGTCGCTCGAGCAGTGCCAGGGGATCGCTTCCGTCCTTGGCTTTGCCCAGCCAGAGATAGGTGACCGGGCCAATGATGACCGGTTTGGCACGGAAACCCTGTTTCTTCGCCTCGTCGAGCTGGGCCAGTATCCGGGTGCTATCGAGCCCGAATTCCGTGTTCCGGTGAAACTCCGGGACAATGTAGTGATAGTTGGTGTCGAACCACTTGGTCATTTCGCCGGCCTGGGTGCCGCAGCAGCCATCGTCGTTGGCGCCGCGGCCCCGTGCGGCCCGGAAGTACCGGTCGAGTTTGTGACCGCCCGGCTTGCCCGCCCGTTCAGGGAGGTGTCCGAGGGTTTCGCTCATGTCCAGTACCTGGTCGTACAGGGAAAAGTCTCCTGCCGGCACGAGATCCAGCGCCTGTTGGTCCTGCCAGTGGCGGCGTCGCAGGTCACTGGCGGTAATCTCCAGCTCCTCCTCGGTCAGCCGGCCTTGCCAGTAGGCTTCCAGAGCGAATTTAAGCTCCCGTTGGGCGCCAATACGGGGGTATCCCAGTGAGTGAGTGGTAACCATCTTTTGCTCCTGACGTCTGATTTTTTTGCTTCGGATAAGAGTCGGTCAGGTTAGGCGGGCTGTGACATGAATAAAAATGGTATTATTTCAATATTCCATGAAATAAATTCACGAACTGGCGGGTTGGCCCATGATTGATCGACACCATCTCGAGATTCTCCGTGCCGTTGATCGCGACGGCTCCCTGACGGCGGCGGCAGAGTCCCTGCACCTGACGCAGTCGGCACTTAGCCATGCCATTCGAAAACTGGAGCGTTACCTGGGCACATCCCTGTGGCTCCGGGACGGTCGTCAGCTGCGGCTGACTCAGGCTGGAGAGTATCTGCTGTCACTGTCCAACCGGCTGTTGCCCCAGCTTGAGCATGCCGAGCAGGTGATTGGCCAGTTTGCCAGGGGGCAGAGGGGTACGCTCCGTATCGGGATGGAATGCCATCCCTGTTACCAGTGGTTGCTGAAGGTGGTTGGGCCCTATCTTGAGGGCTGGCCGGATGTGGATGTGGATGTGAAACAGAAATTCCAGTTTGGTGGGATCGGCGCGCTGTTCGGTCATGACATCGATATGCTGGTGACCCCGGACCCGCTGCATCGGCCCGGATTGGTGTTTGAGCCGGTGTTCGATTATGAGCAGGTCCTGGTGGTCTCCGGGGATCATCCGTTGGCGAGCAGGGAGTTTGTTGTGCCCGGTGATCTGGAGCGGGAAACCCTGATCACCTATCCGGTGGAGGTGGAGCGGCTGGATATCTATACCCGCTTCTTCCTGCCGGCTCATGCCAGCCCGGCGAGGCACAAGACCATCGAGACGACGGACATCATGTTGCAGATGGTCGCCGCCGGGCGGGGTGTGTCTGCGCTGCCGAAATGGCTGGTGGCGGAGTATGCTGAGAAGCTCCCGGTGGTTCCGGTGCGTCTGGGAGAGGAAGGGCTGCCGAAGCAGATCTTTCTGGGCCTTCGTGAACGGGATTGTGAGGTAGATTACCTGAATTCGTTCATGAACCTGGCCCGGGAGGTTCGCTGGGGCTAGGCTCTTGCGTTAAACTGCGCGAAAAATTCAACAGGAAGCACAATCATGAGTGATATTCCCTCAGACCTGAAATACATTGAGACCCACCAGTGGGTGCGGGTGGCTGACGATGGCACAGCTACCGTAGGTATTACCGATTTTGCCCAGGAGCAGCTCGGCGATGTGGTCTACATCGGTGTGCCGGATGTTGGTGTGACGGTTAACGGTGGTGAGGAAGCCGGTGTTGCCGAGTCGGTGAAGTCGGCTTCTGATGTGTTCAGTCCGGTGACCGGTGAGGTGATTGCGGTCAATGAGAACCTTGAGGATGAGCCGGAGCTGGTCAATGAGGATCCGTATGGTGATGGCTGGATGTTCAAGGTGAAGCTGGAGGATGCCGGTGAGCTGGATGGGCTGATGGATGCCGCCGCTTACGCAGAGCATGTGGCTGCCGAGGAATAAAAGCTCTGGCGCCATACTCCGTGCAGGAGCAGTCGGGCAGGGCTTTCGAAAACACGCTCCTTGCGGCACCCCTGCGGGGTCCAGCCCGCAATCACAGATTGCGGTCGTTCGGCTGTCGCATGAAGCTTCGCTTCATAAGCGCTCGGCCTCACCCATGTGACGCTTGAGCTCCGCCATCCATGGCTCCGCACAGTTTTCGAAAGCCCTGCCCGACTGCTCCCATGTCTGGGTGCAGTGGCCAATTGGCTATAATCTCGCATCCTTTGATTTCTTGTTTGGCTGGTGTATCTGATGAATTTCCCGATTTTGTATCTTCGAAAAGGCGCTGAACGCCGCCTCCGTGCCGGCCATTTGTGGGTTTACAGCAATGAGGTGGATACCCGCCGTACGCCGCTGACGGAGTTCCAGCCCGGTGATCAGGCCGAGCTGCGAGCGTCCAATGACAAGCCGTTGGGAACGGTGTTTGTGAACCCCCATGCGCTGATTTGTGGCCGGTTGATCAGCCGGAATCCGTCCCAGGGGATGACACCGCAGCGGTTGACGGAACGGATGGAGCTTGCGCTGGCGGTGCGGGAGCGGCTGTTCGACAAGCCGTTCTACCGCTGGGTGTTTGGTGACAGCGACGGGCTGTCCGGGCTGGTGGTTGACCGTTTCGGGGATACCGTGGTGGTGCAGATTTCCACGGCGGGCATGGAGCTGATGAAGGAGGCGATTGTTCGCGCTGTTCAGCGTCTGGTGCATGCCAATGCGATCATCCTGAAAAACGACGGCAAGATGCGGAAGGTTGAAGGCCTTGAGACCTATGTGGAACAGGCGCATGGGCCGGAGGCGGATCTTCTGCAGGTCGAGGAGAATGGCGTTCGCTTTGAGGTGCCGCTGGCCGGTGGTCAGAAAACCGGGTGGTTCTATGACCACAGGATGAATCGTCAGCGGTTGCAGGCCTACGCGCCCGGTAAGCGGGTGCTGGATGTGTTCAGTTATGTCGGTGGCTGGGGGCTGCAGGCCGCCTGTGCCGGTGCTACCCATGTGACCTGTGTCGATGCCTCGGCAACGGCAATCGATGCGGTGCACCACAACGCTAAGATCAACGGGCTCGACAATATCGAAACCATCGAGGGCGATGCCTTCGAAGCGCTCAAGGCCCTGGCGGACGAGAAAGAAAAGTATGACATCGTGGTGCTGGATCCGCCGGCGCTGATTCCGCGGCGCCGGGACCAGAAAGCCGGCGAACAGGCCTATGCCCGGCTGAATCAGCTTGGGCTGCGGCTGCTCGAGCGGGACGGATTGCTGGTGTCGGCGTCCTGTTCCATGCATCTGTCCCAGGAAAAGCTGATCGACATCATCCGCAGCAGCGGCCGCAAGATTGACCGGTTCGTGCAGTTGCTGGAGCAGGGCCACCAGGCGCCGGATCATCCGGTGATCCCGGGGATTCCGGAAACGGATTACATCAAGTCGTGCTTCGTGCGATCGTTGACCGGGTTTATGTGAAGGGCCTGAAAACGGGGTCAGAAGAAGGCTTTCTTCAGACCCCAATTTAATCCCGGGGTCAGATGAAAGCTTTCATCTGACCCCTCTTTCACTCTGAATTCGCCCCCGTGCAAACCCGGGGTCTGAAGAAAGCCTTCTTCTGACCCCTCCTTCACCCCGAACTCACCCCCGCAAAGAAATCACCGGCCACCCCGATTCCTTCGCCAGCGCCTCCAGCCTCGGGTCCGGATCCACCGCCACCGGATTCTCCACCTGCTTCAGAAGCGGCACGTCATTATGGGAATCGCTATAGAACCAGGCCCCCTCCAGCGTGCGTTTGTGATGATCAAGCCAGTCGTTCAGCCTGGTCACCTTGCCGTCCTGGAAGCTGGGGACACCGGCGACCTCCCCGGTATACCGGCCATTCACCAGTTCCGGCTCGGTGGCGATCAGGTGCTCAACCCCTAACAACTCCGCAATCGGCTCGGTGACAAAGCGGTTGGTGGCTGTGATGATCATCAGGGTGTGGCCCTGCTGGCGGTGCTGGTCCAGCAGTTCCCGGGCCTTGTCCTGCATCATCGGGCGCACTTTTTTCTCGAGGAAGGCTTCACGCCACGCCAGTAGTTCGTCCATGTCATGCCGGGCCAGTGGCTGCAGGGCGAAGCGGAGGTAATGGAAGATGTCCAGCTCGCCGTTCAGGTATTCCTCGTAGAACCGGTCATTGGCTTTGCGGTATTCCTCGGCATCGACCAGACCTTCTTCCACCAGAAATTCGCCCCAGGCATGGTCGCTGTCGCCAGCCAGCAGGGTGTTGTCCAGATCAAAAAGTGCGAGCGTCAAAGGGTGTCCTCCGCTGTTACAAGGGCTTTCAGGAAGGCTCACAGTCTACCATGACCTGTCGGCATCGGCTCCGTTTGCCGAACCCTTGGGATTCTGTAAGAATGAGAGCAACTTGGACAATTCTCGCCGGTCAGAAATTGACCGGCGGCCGACTTTTGCGAGGACTGTGCCGTGATCGATTCAGACGGTTTCAGACCCAATGTCGGAATCATTCTGGCCAACCACAGGGGCGAAGTTCTCTGGGCAAGGCGAATAGGTCAGGACTCCTGGCAGTTTCCCCAAGGTGGAATCAAGCACAACGAATCACCGGAGGATGCGCTTTACCGGGAGCTTGGAGAGGAAATCGGTCTCACAGCCAGTGATGTGGAAATCATCAGCTGTACACGGGGCTGGCTGAGGTACCGTCTTCCCAGGAGGATGGTGCGCCATCATTCACACCCTGTGTGTGTGGGCCAAAAACAGAAATGGTTCCTGCTGAGGATGTTATCGCCGGACGCGCAGGTGCGTGTGGACGGCACGGATTCACCGGAATTCGACGGGTGGCAGTGGGTTAGCTACTGGTACCCGCTGGGCCAGGTGGTTTCATTCAAACGAGAAGTTTACAGACGTGCGCTGCGGGAGCTGGCTCCACGACTGTTCTACAACATGGAACAGTGGCGGAAAGCCGAGCAGAACCGGCGGCTGAAGGATCACTCAAGATGACGGACTGACCCTGCCATGCTGAGCATACTGCGAAGTCTTGTACAAGAGGTAAACAGCGCCCGCGATCTGCAGGAGGCGCTGGATATCATTGTATCGCGGGTGCAAAAGGCCATGAATACAGAGGTCTGTTCCGTCTACCTGCTCGACCCCGCCACCAACCGCTATATCCTGATGGCCACCGAGGGCCTCTACCGCAAGGCGGTGGGGCAGGTGAGCCTGGGGTACTCGGAAGGTCTGGTTGGTCTGGTGGGCTCCCGCGAGGAGCCCATCAACCTCGAGGATGCTCCCTCTCATCCCCGCTATCGCTATTTCCCCGAGACCGGTGAAGAGCGTTTCCGCTCTTTCCTGGGGGTTCCCATCATTCACCATCGCCGGGTACTCGGTGTGCTCGTGGTTCAGCAGCGGGAGAGCTCCCGGTGTTTTGACGAGGGTGAAGAAGCTTTTCTGGTGACGGTCTCTGCCCAGTTGGCCGGGGTTATCGCCCACAGTGAAGCCACCGGTGCGATCAGTGGTCTGTCCCTCACCGGCGAGGAAGCCCGGGATGTCAGTTTCAACGGTGTGCCCGGTGCCCCCGGTGTCGCCATCGGCACCGGTGTGGTGGTGTATCCGGCGGCAGACCTGGATGTGGTCCCGGAAAAACCCACGGAAGATATCGAGGGTGAGCTGAAGCTGTTCAAGGCTGCGGTCAAGGCGGTACGGGAAGATATTGAACGCGTGGCGAAGCGACTGGCCAGCCAGTTGCGGCCTGAAGAACAGGCGCTGTTCGACGTCTACCTGCGCATGCTGGGAGACGAGGCGTTGCCCGGCGAAGTGGCCAACAAGATTGCTGACGGCACCTGGGCCCAGGGCGCTCTCAAGCAGGTGGTCCAGCAGTATGTCCGCCACTTCGAGATGATGGATGACCACTACCTGCAGGAGCGAGCGGTAGATATTCGCGATCTCGGACGGCGCCTGTTGTCCCATTTGCAGGAAGGTGAACAGAAGCACCTGGTCTACCCGGAGAGAACGGTGCTGGTCAGCGAGGAGCTGACGCCCGCCATGCTCGGGGAGGTGCCCAAGGGACAACTGGTGGGCCTGGTTTCGGTCAAGGGCTCCAGCAACTCCCATGTGGCGATCCTGGCTCGGGCCATGGGCGTGCCCACGGTGATGGGCCTGGTGGATATCCCGGTCAATCAGCTCGATGGCAAGGAGCTGGTCGTTGATGGCTTCGAGGGCCAGATCTTCGCCTCGCCGTCACAGGATCTCCGCGCCTTCTACCAGGCCATCTGTGACGAAGAGGATGAGCTGATCCGGGGGCTCGAGGCGCTTCGTGACAAGCCCTGCGAGACCACCG
This sequence comes from Marinobacter pelagius, assembly GCF_900114925.1. Taxonomy (GTDB): domain Bacteria; phylum Pseudomonadota; class Gammaproteobacteria; order Pseudomonadales; family Oleiphilaceae; genus Marinobacter; species Marinobacter pelagius. Next base: position 85,660 of record NZ_FOUR01000008.1, read on the forward strand.
ACGGCCACCGGGTCTCCCTGCTGGTGAACACCGGTCTGATGACCGACGTGGTGCGGTCGCTCTCCCACGGTGCCGAGGGTATCGGCCTGTACCGTACCGAAGTGCCGTTCATGATCAAGGACCGCTTTCCTTCCGAGCAGGAGCAGCGGGAGTATTACCGGGAACAGCTGGAAGCCTTCGCCCCCAATCCGGTCACCATGCGCACCCTGGACATCGGTGGCGACAAGGCACTGACGTATTTTCCGATCAATGAGGAAAACCCGTTCCTCGGCTGGCGTGGCATCCGGGTCACCCTGGACCATCCGGAAATCTTCCTGGTACAGGTCCGGGCCATGCTCAAGGCCAGCGAAGGGCTGAATAACCTTCAGATCATGCTGCCCATGATCAGCAATATCTCGGAAGTCGAGGAATCCCTGCACCTGATCTACCGCGTGTATCACGAGGTGAGGGAAGAGGGCTATGACATCCACATGCCGAAGGTCGGCGTCATGGTGGAAATTCCGGCGGCCGTCTACCAGATCCGTGAACTGGCGGACCGGGTGGATTTCCTGTCCGTGGGCTCCAATGACCTGACCCAGTACCTGCTGGCGGTGGACCGCAACAACCCCCGGGTCGCGCAGCTGTACCATTCCTACCATCCGGCAGTACTGCAGGCCCTGGTGCGGATTGCCCAGGACGCCCATGCGGTCGGAAAACCGGTAGGCATCTGCGGTGAGCTGGCGGGCGATCCCGGTGGGGCGTTGCTGTTGATGGCCATGGGCTACGACTCCCTGTCCATGAACGCAGCCAGCCTGCCCAAGGTAAAATCAGTCATCCGGAGCATCAGCCGCGAGTGGGCGATACAGCTTCTGGAAGACGTCCTGCTGCTCGATTCTCCCCATGTCATCAAGAGTTGCGTCGATCTGGCACTTCGGAACGCCGGTTTTGGCCGTTACCTGCGCCCCGGTCGTAGCTCCTCCATGGCCTTCTCCGAACAGGCCGTTTCCTGACCCCCGGCCCCGCCCGGGGAATATAGGGTGTGTTTTCTAAATTCGACTGTTATGTTGTGGTCAAGGGATACCGACAACGCTACGGTCCGGAGACTGACTGATTATGAGTGCCTCAACAGACCTCAAACCGAAACCCAGAATCGGCCTCGCCCTCGGTGGCGGTGGGCCGCTGGGCGGCATTTACGAGATCGGTGCACTCAGGGCGCTCGATGAGGCGCTGGATGGCCTGGATTTCAACAATCTGGATGTCTATGTGGGCGTCAATGCCGGCTCCTTCGCCGCTGCCAATCTGGCAAACCAGATGACCACAGCCCAGCTGTGCCGGATTTTTGTTCGAAATGAGGCGGAGGTGCACCCGTTTCATCCGGAAGTCTTCTATCGTCCGGCGTTCCGTGAAATCGGCAGCCGTTTGCTGGCGGTACCGGGCCTGATGTCTACCGCGGTCAGCCGGTTCATCAATAACCCCTACGATCAGAGTTTCCTGGAGGCGTTGACCATCCTGGCCCAGGCCGCCCCGGCCGGCCTGTTCGATAATGAAGGGCTGCACGACTACCTCAAGCGTGCCTTCACCATGCTCGGGCGCACCAACGATTTCCGGGAGCTGAAGCGCAGCCTTTATGTGGTGGCGGCCGATGTGGAAAGCACTGAAGCCGTGTGTTTCGGGGCGCCGGGTTTTGACCATGTACCGATATCCAAGGCTATCCAGGCCAGCACCGCATCGCCGGGGCTCTATGTGCCGGTGGAAATCGATGGCCGTTACTATGTTGACGGCACCCTGCGCAAAGGCCTGCATGCCTCGGTTGCCTTCGAGGATGGCGCCGATGTGGTATTTGCCGTGAATCCCCAGGTACCCATTGACGCCAGCGCCGCCGTGCGGGCCGGCACCATGAAGCCGGGTGAACTCACTCGCTCAGGTATGCCCAACCTGCTGTCCCAGACCTTCCGGACCATGGTCTATTCGCGCATGCAGTCCGGCATCGCCCAATACGCGAGAGATTATCCGGACAAGGAAATTCTCCTGTTCGAGCCGACCCGCGATGATGCCAAGCTGTTCTTCTCCAACGTGTTCAGTTTCCAGAGCCGCCGGATGGTGTGCGAACACGCCTACCAGATGACCCGCCGGGATCTGCTAAATCGGGCCGACGAACTGGAGCCGAAACTGGCCCGCTATGGAATCAAGCTGCGCCGGGACCGTCTCGAGGATGAGCAGAGAACCATCAGTACCAGCCTGTACGGTGAGATGTTGCCGTTGTACGTGGCGAAAGGCAGGAAAAATCAGGCGGAGAAGGGAAAGATCGCCGCCAGCCTGGAGAACGTGACGCACCTGTTTTCCAGGGCCCAGTGACGGAATGAAAAAGGGGTCAGATGAAAGCGTTCATCTGACCCCACGTTTTACCGCCAAACCTCGAAGTTGCTGTCCCGGCCGGGGTCTGATGAAAGCCTTCATCTGACCCCATCTTCACCAACAGGCCTCGGAGATGAAGTCCAAATCGGGGTCAGAAGAAAGCTTTCTTCTGACCCCAACTTCAGGCCGTGGTCTGATGAAAACCTTCATCTGACCCCATGTTCCCGTCAGAGAATATACCGACTCAGGTCCTCATCCTCGGACAACTCCCCAAGCTTCTCGTCCACATACTCTGCCGTCACCTCAAAGCTCTCGGTCACCTGGTCACCCGCATCGTAGGACAGGCTCTCCAGCAACCGCTCCAGCACCGTATGCAGGCGACGGGCACCAATATTCTCGGTAGTCTCGTTGACCTTCCAGGCCACCTCCGCAATCCGGGCAATGGCATCCTCGCCGAAGGTCAGTTTGACCCCCTCGGTCGCCATCAGCGCTTCATACTGCTGGACCAGTGACGCATCCGGCTCGGTCAGGATGCGCTTGAAGTCATCCGGCGTCAGGGCCTGCAGCTCAACCCGGATCGGCAGGCGACCCTGCAGTTCCGGAATCAGGTCCGAAGGTTTGGACAGGTGGAAGGCACCGGAAGCGATGAACAGGATGTGATCGGTGCGCACGGAGCCATACTTGGTACTCACCGTGCTGCCTTCGATGAGCGGCAGCAGGTCCCGCTGCACGCCTTCCCGGGAAACGTCGGAGGAGGTGTTTTCCGAGCGCTTGGCAACCTTGTCGATCTCATCAAGAAACACGATGCCATTCTGCTCCACCGCCTGAATGGCCTTCTGCTTGATCTCTTCCTCGTTCACCAGTTTGGCCGCTTCCTCGTCCTTGGCCTGCTTGAGCGCGTCGGCCACCCTCATCTTCCGGGTCTTGCGCTTGTCGGAAGACAGGTTGGAGAACATGCTCTGCAGCTGGTTGGTCATCTCCTCCATGCCCGGAGGCGCCATGATCTCCACGCCCGCACCGGCGCTGCGCAGGTCGATCTCGATTTCCTTGTCATCGAGTTCACCTTCCCGCAGTTTCTTGCGGAATAGCTGGCGGGTGGAGGAATCGTTGCTGGCCCGCTGGCTTTCTTCGTTGAAATCCCGGGGCGGCGGCAGCAGGGCGTCCAGGATCCGTTCCTCGGCGGCATCCAGGGCGCGGCTTTCGTGGCGCTTCATTTCCTTCTCGCGCAACATTTTCACTGCCATGTCCGCCAGATCGCGGACAATGGACTCCACATCCCGTCCGACATAGCCCACTTCGGTGAACTTGGTGGCTTCCACCTTCAGGAAGGGAGCATCGGCCAGCTTGGCCAGGCGACGGGCGATTTCGGTCTTGCCGACACCGGTGGGGCCGATCATCAGGATGTTCTTGGGGGTAATCTCGTCCCGCAGGCTGCTGTCCAGCTGCATCCGGCGCCAGCGGTTACGCAGTGCGATGGCCACCGCGCGTTTGGCTTCTTCCTGGCCCACGATGTGTTTGTTGAGCTCGTGGACAATTTCTCGGGGAGTCATTGCAGACATGGTCGCTCCGGATCAATCTTTGGTGGGTAGCACTTCGACGGTGCGATTGTGGTTGGTGTAGATACAGATGTCGGCCGCGATATCCAGGCCTTTTTCCACAATCTCATGGGCGGACAGCTCGGTGTTCTCCAGCAGGGCACGGGCGGATGCCTGGGCGAAGGGGCCGCCGGAACCGATGGCGATCAGACCCTGCTCGGGCTCGATGACGTCACCGTTGCCGGTAATGATCAGCGAGGCGGTCTTGTCCGCCACGGCCAGCAGGGCTTCGAGTTTTCTGAGAGCCCGGTCCGTTCGCCAGTCTTTTGCCAGCTCGACCGCGGCCCGGGTCAGGTTGCCCTGATGTTTTTCCAGTTGAGCTTCGAACCGTTCGAACAGGGTGAAGGCGTCCGCGGTTCCTCCGGCAAAGCCGGCAATTACCTGGCCGTTGTAGAGACGGCGTACCTTGCGGGCGTTGCCTTTCATCACGGTGTTGCCGAGGGAAACCTGGCCGTCGCCTCCCATGGCGACTTCGTCGTCTCGCCGGACAGAAAGAATGGTAGTCATTGGGGCTCCAATTGCCTGTTTGAAATTGGTATTCCGAAGTAATGGAGGCTTATGGTGGGAATTCAAGAGGTTTGGCTTTGGGAGTAGGCCGGGTTTGGAGACCGTTTTCCAAAACACGCTCCTTGCGGCACCCCTCCGGGGTCCAGCCCGCAATCACAGATTGCGGTCGTTCGGCTGTCGCATGAAGCTTCGCTTCATAAACGCTCGGCCTCACCCATGTGGCGCTTGGGCTCCGCCATCCATGGCTCCGCACAGTTTTGGAAACGGGTCTCCAAAGCCGGCCTCAGATCTGTGAGTTAACCTCAATTAAGTTGAATCAACCTGAGGACTCTGGGCACCTTTTGGGTCTGGCTTTCCGAAACCCTGCGGAGCCATGGATGGCGGAGCGGAGCGTACATGGACGTATTCACAGCGTGTTTCGGAAAGCCAGACCTAAAAGGTGCTTACACCAAGGTTGGAAATCAGCCCTCTTTGGGAATCTTCCGAATCAAAGGCTGGATGTTCAGTGAAACCAGCTTGTCGATGGCCGAGTTCATCTGGCTGCGGGAGGTGAACGGTCCGACATTCACCCGGTACCAGACCGAACCGTTGTCCAGGTCGATCCGCTGGACGCTGGCCCGTAGTCCCTGGAAGGCAATCTGGGCCCGTTGGCGTTCGGCGTCTTCACGGCTGCGGAAGGAGCCGGACTGGACCAGGTAATCGAAGTTCTGCTTGGTGGGGGAGGGGCTGTATTCCTCTACCTTGGGCGGCACCACCTCGGATTCTGGCAGCATTTCGTAGAAGCGGAAATTCTGCTTCTTTTCTTCCTGGGTGGCGGTTTCCGGCGCCTTCTGTACCGGTGCCTGAACCTGGGCTGGCGCTTTGGCCTGCTGGCTGGTGGCAGGCAGGGAGTTGAGGTACACAATAAACCCGATAAAGCCGCCCACCGCCGCGAGGGACAGGATCCACTTCAGTGACAGGCTGCCGTGCTGGCGGTGTGCCGGTGCTGCAGGCCGGGCACGCTGTTTTGAACGTGCAGGCTTTGCGGGCGCCTTCTTTGGCGTGGCGGAAGACCGGCTGGGCCGGTCTTTGCGGGCGTAGTCTCGGGACATTGGGTTGTCTTACATCACTTCCGGTGCGCTGACGCCCAGCAGGTCCAGGCCGTTTTCGAGTACCTGGCGAACCGCGAGGTACAGGCTAAGGCGTGCGTCCCGCAGGGCGGTATCTTCAATCAATACCTTGTGCGCGTTGTAATAGGTGTGGAACTGCCCGGCCAGCTCGCGCAGGTAGTGGGCCACGTGGTGCGGCTCGCGCTGGGCGGCGGCGTTGGCAACCAGTTCCGGGTATTTCGCCAGCTGGTTGGCCAGGTCCTTTTCCTCATCCAGGGTCAGAATGGACAGGTCGCCCACGCATTCATGGCGGTCGCGGTGAACGCCTTCGTCCGCCAGTTTGCGCAGTACGCTGCAAATCCGGGCATGGGCATACTGGATGTAGTAGACCGGGTTTTCATTGGTCTGGGAGCGGGCCAGGTCGATATCGAAGGTCAACTGGGAGTCTACCCGGCGCGCCGCCAGGAAGAACCGGGTGGCGTCCCGGCCCACTTCGTCGATCAGGTCGCGCACGGTCACGTAGCTGCCGGCACGCTTGGAAATCTTCACTTCCTGGCCGGAGCGGGTCACCATGACCATCTGGTGCAGCACGTAATCGGGCCAGCCCTGGGGGATATCGGCCTTGAGTGCCTGAAGGCCGGCCCTGACCCGGGTGACGGTGGAGTGGTGGTCTGCGCCCTGTTCGTTGATGACGGTAGTAAAGCCCCGCTGCCATTTGTCGAGATGGTAGGCCACATCCGGCAGGAAGTAGGTGTAACCGCCATCCTTCTTGCGCATCACCCGGTCCTTGTCATCACCGAACTCGGTGGTGCGCAGCCACATGGCGCCATCCTGTTCATAGGTATAGCCGTTCTCCTGCAGGCGCTTGACGGTGGCTTCTACCTTGCCGTCCTCGTACAGGGAAGATTCCAGGAAATAGACGTCAAAGTGCACGCCGAAGGCCTTCAGGTCCAGGTCCTGTTCCCGGCGCAGATAGGCCACTGCAAACTCCCGGATAGCATCCATATCTTCCGGGTCGCCCTTGCCGGTCACTTCCCGGTCGTCGGCAGTCACGGTCTCACCCGCCAGGTAGGACTTGGCCACATCAATAATGTAGTCGCCGCGGTAACCGTCAGCCGGCCAGCTGTCATCGTCAGGGGTCAGGCCCTTGGCGCGGGACTGGACAGACAGCGCCAGGTTGTTGATCTGGGCGCCGGCATCGTTGTAGTAGAACTCGCGGGTAACGTTGTAACCATTGGCTTCCAGAAGCCGGCACAGGCTGTCACCAATCGCTGCGCCGCGACCATGTCCTACGTGGAGTGGGCCGGTGGGGTTGGCGGAGACAAATTCCACCTGCACCTTTTCGCCTTTGCCGCTGTCATTGCGGCCGAACCGGTCCCTCTCGTTCAGGACGGCTTCCACGATTTCGAAGGCACTGGCCGTGCTCATGAAAAAGTTGATGAAGCCGGGCCCGGCAATCTCCACCTTGGCCACCGCCTTGCTCTCCGGCAAACGGTCAACCAGAGCCTCGGCAAGTTGGCGTGGCGGGCAGCCTGCGGCCTTGGAAGCAACCAGGGCAATGTTGCAGGCGTAATCGCCGTGCGCCTTGTCCTTGGTGTTGCCTACTTGCGGGGTAAAGGTCTGGTCCGCGGGCAGGGTGCCTTCAGATTGCAGCGCCGCCAGCGCAGACTGGAGCAGCTCGGAAACGGTCTCTTTCATGCTGTCAGATGACTCGGTTTTCAGGAGAATGGGTGTCAGGGCAGGGAGCCCGATGGAAACAGAAGGCGGGTATTATCGCGGAAAGTTTGGATGTAAGCAAAAAGCCCGGCGCTGGGGCCGGGCTTTTTGCCAATTCAGTTTTTGAGTCCCCGGAAGTAAGCGACCACTACACCGTTGGTTCCAACGACCAGAACCTGGTCGCCTCCGAAAGTTCCCAATGCGGAGTAGTCTCCATTTCGCTGTTCTGCGCTTGAGCCTCCAGCACTACCGCAGTTCTCAGCGGTGAATCGCACCTGGAAAACATTAACGGATTCGTCTGGAATGTTTGCCAAACCGTTAAAGATGCAGCCGCGCTGGTCAGTGCCGGTAACAACACCGTCCGAATCGATGGATATTTGGGTTGTGACGAGCCCGGTATCCTGCATCAGATATGAGCCGGATAGCTCCGCAAGAGAAATGGGCGTATCGCTGATGGAGTTGTTTCTGGAGATTTCGACCACCGATTGATAGCCGGTTTCTGGTGCTTCGACATTCAATGTGGCAGATTCCGAGTCTGCTGCCTGGCCGCTGACGGAGCCGTCAACCTGGCTCCATGTGTCGGAATAAAAGATATTGGTGCCGGCTCCAATAATCTGATTTTCCCCAGTGCCTGCCAATACGCCGAATGTGGCGTCTGTCTGTGAGATAAAAGTGACGAAACTGCCGTCTGGGTCAATGATTGTCGCAACACCCGCGAATGTGTCGCCACCTTCAACAGTCACAGTCGTCTCGTAAAAGCCGGGGCTGATCGGCAGTGAAACTACTTGCTCGGAATCGCCCGTTTCAGTCTGGGTATTGGTTGGTGGGGTCCACGGTTCGAATAGGGGGGAAGGTGGATTCCCCTGCGGAGCCAGAGGTTGGGAATATTCTTCGCCGCCGCACGCGGCCAACAAGAAAGTCACAGATAATGTTAGACCAAGTACGGTGTGTCTCCCTCGCATACGAATCTCCCTGAATTATGTTTGGCTTAGCCTAGTGCTCGATTAGAGTTTCTGGAAAAGGCTTAGACGATTAATGAAAATAAAGAAATGTTAATATGTATTCTTGATATTAGCATCGTCTGCGCTGATGTCCATTCCCGCCGCGAAAACTCCAAAAATTCAGACTGATACCGTGGCTGGCAGGCTTGTTACCCAATCTCCAGCGGATCCACATCCACCATCCATTTCACCTTTGGCGGTAGCTTCTGCTGATCCAGGTGCTGGCAGATGCCGGCGAGAACCGCGTTGAGCCGCCCCCGTTGGTTGCTGAGCAGTACCAGCTGGGCGCGATGGCGGTCGGCGCGGCGGGCGATCAGGGCGGGCAGGGGCCCCCAGGTTTCGATGCCGGGGCCGGAGGCTGAGGGTTTGATGGCGTCCAGCAGTTCCAGGCTGTTCTGCATGGTGTCGGCTTCGGCGCGGAAGATGGCCATGTGCCGGAACGGTGGGAACTGGCCCTGCTCCCGTTCTGCCATCAGTTGGTCGGCAATGCTCAGGTAGTTTTCCGTGCACAGTGATTTGAGCAGCGGATGGTCGCTGTGGCAGGTCTGGATCAGCACCTTGCCGGCCTTGCTGCCACGGCCGGCCCGGCCACTGACCTGGAGCAGGGTCTGGATGAGCTGCTCGGGTGCGCGGAAATCCACGCTGAACAGTCCGCCGTCGGCATTCACCACCACCACGAGTGTCACATTCGGGAAGTCGTGGCCCTTGGCGAGCATCTGGGTTCCCACCAGCACGCAGGGAGCGCCGCTGTTCACCTTGTCCAGGATGGCCTGGATGCTGCCTTTTCTCTGGGTGCTGTCCCGGTCGACCCGAACCACCGGCACGGCCGGAAAAGCTTCGGCCAGCGTGTCTTCGGTCCGCTCGGTACCCTGGCCAACCGGCTTGAACGCCTCGCTCTGGCACTTGGGGCAATGACTGGTGGCGGCGGCCTGGTAGTCGCAGTGGTGGCAGCGCATGGCACGGTCCCGGCGATGGTAGGTCAGCCGGGTGTCGCAGCGGGGGCATTCGACCATGTGGCCACAATCAAAGCACATCATGACCGGGGCATAGCCTCGGCGGTTCACGAACACCAGGGCCTGCTCACCCCGATCAAGGGTGTCCCGGATGGCGTTCAGGGCAGGGCGGGAAAGGCCTCCCTCGAGTGGACGGCTGCGGATATCGAGCAGGCTGAGGGTTGGCGGTACTGCCTTCTTCGCCCGTTCTTCGAGTTTCACCAGCCGGTACTTGTCCTGTCTGGCATTGTGGTAGGACTCCAGGGATGGGGTGGCAGAGCCAAGTATGATCGGGCACTTGTTAAGGTGGGCCCGGTAAACCGCCAGGTCCCGCCCTGAATAGCGGAAGCCCTCGCCCTGCTTGTAGGAGCTGTCGTGCTCTTCGTCAACGATGATGGTTTCAAGGCCGGTAAAGGGCAGCAGCACGGCGGAGCGGGTGCCGATCAGGATGACCGGTTGGCCGCGGCGGACCTTGAGCCAGGTGTTCAGCCGTTCGCCGTCATTCAGCGCCGAGTGCCACACCACGATGCGGTCTCCGAAATAATGTCGGAAACGGGCAACGGTTTGCGGGGTCAGGTTGATCTCCGGCACCAGCACTAACGCCTGGCCCGTATCGGTCAGGCGTTCCTTGAGGTAATGAAGGTAGATCTCGGTTTTACCGCTGCCGGTGATTCCGTACAGCAGGGTGGCGTCAAAGCCTTTCCGGCCTGCGGGAAGCTGGCTTGCCGCGTTCTGCTGTGCTGGTGTCAGGGTCGGTCGAAGGTCCGGGGATAACAGTGCGCCTGCCTGGTTATGATCTTGCTGTGCTTTCTCGATCAGCTCCTTCCCGGCCAGGCCGGTAACCTGGGCGCGGGTAAATCCGGCCTTGATGATGGCGCTGGTACTGGCAGGACCCGGTTGCTGGCTCATCCATTGCAGCAGGGCCTTCTGGCGGTGGGCATTGGCCGGCAATTCACTACCCGAACTTTTTGCCGTCCAGCTATCTTCCTCTTTTTCCCGTGCGGGCCGGCCCCGTCGGAGGGCAGGTGGTAGTGCGGTGAACAGGCATTCTCCGAGTGGATGCTGGTAATAGGTGCTGGCCCAGCTAAGCAGTTCAAAGGTTTCCGGTGGCAGCGCCTGCCAGTCCTCAAGAGCATGGCTGATGGTTTTCAGGGTGATGCCTGCGGGTGGCTCCACATCTGTTTCCACCACCAGGCCGGTCAGCTGTTGCCGCCCGAACGGAATCTGCACTCTTTGCCCCCGGGTAACCTGCATGCCTTCAGGGACAAGGTAATCGAACAGTCTCCGTAGTGGCCGGTTGAGGGCAATTCGTGCGGTTCGGGGCACTCGGGACTCCATTTTGGTGATGTTGTGGTTTTCACTTAGGGGTCGGGCCCGGCAGCCTGGTGGTATCGTGGCTGCGAAGCAGGTAATGAAGCGCCCTTAAGGCTTGCCTGCTACAGGGATTGCAAGTATGATTCGCGGTCTGTTTTCGGCAGGGCATGATTGTGCCTCGCCTTTCACTTTGATTCAAACATGCGGTGCCAGGCGCCAGGGATTGATTCCCCGTGACCGGGTAGCGGCATGACCGAAAGAGGTTCGCCATGAAAGAAGGTATTCACCCGAAGTACGAAGAGATTACCGCCACCTGTTCCTGCGGTAATGTCATCAAGACCCGTTCTACCGTTGGCCACGATCTGCAGCTGGACGTTTGTTCCCAGTGCCACCCGTTCTACACCGGCAAGCAGAAGGTTATGGACACCGGCGGTCGTATCGAGCGTTTCAACAAGCGTTTCGGTGGCCGTATCGGTGGCAACAAGTCCTGATATCGACTGTTGCACGCAAAAAAAAGCGCCTCCGGGCGCTTTTTTTTATGGCCATTTGTTAGTGTGTAGTAATTTACGATATACGCAATTAGCCCTATTGACTGATCACAAATTGCGCTGTTGCCACTTGTCGTTTCGGGACGGGCGGGCCATAATGGCGCGCTCCGCTGGGCAAGCTCCGGCGGTTTATTACCTTTAAACGTGACAAACGGAACAGTGGCAATGTCTCAAGATCTGAAAGAAGCAGCCCTTGAATATCACGCCAAGCCGCGGCCTGGTAAGCTGAGTGTTGAAATCACCAAGCCCACCCAGACCTCCCGCGACCTTTCCCTGGCGTATAGCCCCGGGGTTGCCGAACCGGTCCGCGAGATCGCAAAGGACCCGGAGAACGCATACAAGTACACCGCCAAGGGCAACCTGGTGGCTGTCATCTCTGACGGTTCCGCGATTCTTGGTCTGGGTAACCTGGGTCCGCTGGCGAGCAAGCCGGTAATGGAAGGCAAGGGCGTACTGTTCAAGCGCTTTGCCGGAATTGATGTCTTTGATATAGAGGTCAATTCCGAAAGCCCGCAGGCGTTTATTGAAACGGTCGAGCGTATCGCCGATACGTTTGGTGGTATCAACCTCGAAGACATCAAGGCACCTGAGTGCTTCGAGATTGAGCGAGCTCTGATCGAAAAATGTAACGTGCCTGTCTTCCATGACGACCAGCACGGTACGGCAATCGTGACTGCAGCCGGCATGATTAATGCCCTTGAACTGCAGGGCAAGAAAATTGAAGAGGCGAAAGTGGTGTGCCTGGGTGCCGGTGCGGCCGCTAACGCTTGCATGAAGCTGCTGATCAGCTGCGGTATTCTCTCTGAGAACATCTTCATGCTCGACCGTAAGGGTGTGATCCACTCTGGTCGTGACGATCTCAACCAGTACAAGGCGATGTTCGCAAACGATACCGACAAGCGCACACTGGACGACGCCATTGATGGTGCGGACGTGTTTGTTGGCCTCTCCGGTCCGGATCTGCTGTCAGCCGAGCAGCTGAAGAAAATGGCTCCGAACCCGATCGTGTTCGCCTGTTCTAACCCTGATCCGGAAATCAGCCCCGAGCTGGCGAACTCGGTTCGTGATGATCTCATCATGGCTACCGGCCGTTCCGACTACCCGAACCAGGTCAACAACGTTCTGGGCTTCCCATTCATTTTCCGTGGAGCGCTGGACGTTCGTGCCACCGCGATCAACGAGGAAATGAAGGTGGCTGCGGTCAACGCGATCCGCGAACTGGCGAAAGAGCCGGTACCGCAGGAAATCTGTGAAGCCTACGGCGTAGACAAGTTGGAGTTCGGCAAGGAATACATCATTCCGAAGCCGATGGATGTGCGCCTGCTGGAAGTGGTTCCGGCGGCGGTTGCCCGTGCAGCCGTGGATTCCGGTGTTGCCCGCAACCCGTATCCGGCCCACTACCCGCTCAAGTCCATGGACGACATCATCTGATCGTTCCCGGGATATAAAAAAACCGGCGGTGATCCCGCCGGTTTTTTTGTGCCTGAAGGAAAGGGGTCAGAACAGTTGGCGGGAGAGGTCACTGCCACCGTTGTCACTGCCGCCACCGTTGCTGTCCTCGGCTGTCAGTGCTGGTGGCGCTTCCTCTTCCTTGAACAGTTCGAATATGCCTTCCTCCCCGGGGCGCGCCCGTTCGCCGGTCTCCGGATTGATGCGCACGTTCACAATGCCGTTCGGGCGTGGCATCACGGCTGGTGGCGCGTCCTTGAGGGCGACCTGCATATAATCGATCCAGATCGGCAGGGCGGTGCTGGCGCCGTACTCGCCGCGGCCCAGAGGCGCCGGCTGGTCGAAGCCTACCCATACGGTGGTGGCAACCTTGTGGTTGAAGCCGGCAAACCAGGTATCCCGCTGCTCGTTCGTGGTTCCGGTCTTGCCGGCGATGTCGCTGCGACCGAGGGCCTGTGCCCGGCGGCCGGTGCCGCGGCGGATCACGTCCTGCATCATCGAGTGCAGGATATAGACAGAGCGCTCGTCGGCAAGCCGCTTCATGAGCCGAATCGATTGGTCATCCCGGGTGTCTGTCAGCCCCTCGCTGGTCAGGTCCTTCGGGTTGGCGTCTGTCAGCGATTCGGGAGTCTCTTCGAGCTCTTCTTTGGCGACCAGGTCGTCGCAGTTGTCCTCGCAAAGGATGGTCTTGGGAGCCTGGTAGACCACCTCGCCGTTCATGTCCCGAATTTCCTCGATGAGGTAGGGTTCCACATCGAAGCCGCCATTGGCGATAACGGCCTGGGCGCGGGCCAGTTGCATGGGGGTGATCAGACCACTGCCGAGCGCCAGAGACAGGTTGTCCGGCATGTTATCGACGGGGATGCGAAGCTGTTCCAGGTTCTCGAGCGTGGTCCTGATGCCGACATCGCGTAACAGCCGGACGGAAACGAGGTTCTTGGAGCTATAAAGTGCCTCTCGAAGCCGGGTCGGACCACCGAAGCGGCCTGACGAGTTTTCCGGTCGCCAGGCGGTTTCCAGTTCTGAGTCCTCGAACACGATCGGCGCATCATTGTAGATGGTCGCCGGAGTCATGCCGTTCTCGAGTGCCGTCAGGTACAGGAATGGCTTGAAGGTGGAGCCGGGCTGGCGATCAGCCTGGGTTGCCCGGTTGTATTTGCTCTGATTGAAGCTGTAGCCACCGGCGAGCGCCTCGATGGCGCCGGTGTCTGCTTTGAGGGAAATCAGTGCGCCCTCAACTCTCGGTACCTGGCTCAGGGCCACCTTGACCGGGGTGATTCGAGGCTCTTCGGAGCCTGTGTCTTCCGGGTCGATCATGGCCGGGTTCTGCAGCTTCACGTAGATCACGTCACCGACCGCAACCACATCGGAAGGCTTCTTGGGCTCGGGTCCGGCCAGGTCCTCGGTTTTGTAGCGTTTGGCCCAGGTCATGGTTTCGAAGGGCATGACGGCTTGCCCTATACCTCTGGCATGGACGAGGGCCTGCTGTTCCTCATCGCTGACTGAGGTGACGATTGCGGGCAGAAGAGACTCGACCCGCGGGTAATTGCTGGCCAGTTCCGCTACGTCGCGTTCCTGCAGCTCTGAAGGTTCAAGCTGGCCGATCGGCCCCCGGTAGCCATGTCGCTGGTCATAGGCTTCCAGTCCGGCACGCAGGGCTTCTGTCGCCGTCTGTTGCTTGTCACCTTCCACCGTCAGGGTGACGGAGTAGCCGTCGGTATAGGCGTCCTCGCCAAATCGGCGCACCATCTCGGCCCGCGCCATTTCCGCAACATAGTCGGCATCCACTTCCGCTTCGGTCGCGTTATAGCTGGCGGTCAGCGGGGCGTTTACTGCCAGGTCATAGGCATCAGCGGTGATGTAGCCCAGTTCCTGCATGCGCCCAAGGATCCAGTTCCGGCGGATCAATGCGCGCTCCGGGTTGGCCAGCGGGTTATAGGCCGAGGGAGCCTTTGGTAGGCCGGCCAGCATGGCCATCTGAGCCAGTGTCAGCTCATTGACAGGTTTGTCGTAGTAAACCTGTGCCGCCGCGGCAATGCCGTAGGCCCGGTTGCCCAGGTAGATCTTGTTCAGGTACAGCTCGAAAATGCGATTCTTGTCCAGCTCACGCTCTATCTGAAGAGCCAGAAGTATCTCATTGAACTTCCGTATAAAGGTCCGATCCCGTGACAAAAAGTAATTTTTTGCAACCTGCATTGTGATGGTACTGCCGCCGGACTGGATTTCACCGGTGGAGACCAATTGCACTGCAGCCCGCATCAGGCCTTTGATATCGACTCCGAAATGTTCATAGAACCGGGCGTCTTCAGCCGCCATGAAGGCTTGTAACTGAATTGTAGGGATCTGTTCGATTGTGATTGGTGCCCTTCTCTTTTCCCCGAATTCTGCTATTAATCTGTGGTCCTTGGAGTAGACCCTCAGCGGCGTCTGGAGTTTGATGTCCAGCAATTGCTCGACGGGGGGTAGCCCGGGACGAAGGTAAAGATAGAAGCCTGACGCTGTAATAACGGCGACACTCAGTCCGGTTAGAAACAGCCAGGCGAAAAGACGAGATGTACGCAACAAATGAGACATTTTTTTCTGACAACTGTTGGATATAGGTCTATCATTTGAGAAATTGCTTTAGGAAGAGTAACTCACTTCGCTGTTAAGCAATGCATCTCAAAAAAGAAGAACAGGCATTGTAGACGGAAAGCAGAAGAAATTCTCTTACATAAAAAACACATAAGTTATTTAACCGGGTGCATGTAACCAGGTATAGGGTGAGCGCGTGTTCGGATTGTTCGGAAAGAAATCCAGTGCAGTGCTGGGCGTGGATGTAAGTTCCAGCTCGGTCAAACTTCTGGAGCTGTCGAAGCAGGGCGGCCGGTACAAGGTTGAAAGCTACGCGGTGGAGCCACTACCGGCCAACGCCGTGGTAGAAAAAAACATCACGGATGTCGAGGCGGTCGGAGAAGTCCTTAAGCGCGTCGCATCCAAGTCCCGTACCAGCCTTAAACAGGTCGCGGTTGCGGTCTCCGGCTCTGCTGTGATCACCAAGCTGATCCAGATGGACGGCGGTCTCAATGAATTCGAGATGGAAGACCAGATCGCCCTGGAGGCAGACCAGTACATTCCTTATCCCCTGGATGAAGTTGCGATCGACTTCGAGGTACAGGGGCCATCAGAATCCAATCCCGATCAGGTTGATGTCTTGCTGGCGGCGTGCCGGAAGGAAAACGTCGATATCCGGGAAGACGCGCTTGAGATTGCCGGCCTTACTACCAAGATCGTCGATGTAGAAGCCTATGCGCTGGAGCGTGCCTACGCCCTGATCGAGCCTCAGCTTGAATCCCAGGGTGAGGAGCTGGTGGTTGCCATCGTCGATATCGGTGCGACCATGACCACGCTGAGCGTGCTTGCTGGCGGGACGACCGTCTATACCCGCGAACAGATTTTTGGTGGCAAGCAGCTGACCGAAGAAATTCAGCGTCGCTACGGCTTGTCCCTTGAGGAGGCCGGTCTGGCCAAGAAGCAGGGCGGCTTGCCTGACGATTATGAATCCGAAGTGCTGACGCCGTTCCGGGAAGCCGTGGTCCAGCAGGTGGCCCGGGCCCTCCAGTTCTTCTTCGGAGCCAGTCAGTATAACGCAGTGGATTATGTCGTACTTGCCGGTGGCACCGCGTCTATCCAGGGCCTGATCGAGATGGTGGAGGAGAAGACCGGAACGCCTGCATTGGTGGCAAACCCCTTTGCCGATATGGCCGTCGGGTCCCGGGTAAACGCATCGGCACTGAGCAATGATGCGCCCTCACTGATGATTGCGTGTGGCCTGGCAATGAGGAGCTTCGACTGATGGCAAAGATTAACCTCAGACCCTGGCGGGAAGAGCTGCGCGCCGAGAAGCAGAAGCAGTTCGTGGTCATGATCCTGGCTGCAGCGATTATTGGCGCCGGTAGTGTGTTCCTCTGGAAAACCGACATGGACAACCGGATTGCCTACCAGCAATCCCGTAACGCCTACATAGAAACAGCGTCCAAGAAACTGGATGCCCAGATCAAGGAAATCGAGAACCTCAAGCGCAAGCGCGACGAGCTGCTGGCGCGGATGCAGGTTATCCAGGATCTCCAGGGCAAGCGTCCGGTGATTGTTCGGGTGTTTGATGAACTGGTAAAAACCCTCCCGGACGGTCTTTTCTACACGGACCTGAAGAAAACCGGCGACAGCATCCAGATTGTCGGTATGGCCGAGTCCAACAGCCGGATTTCCACCCTCATGCGCGATTTCGAGAAGTCAGACTGGTTCGCCGATCCAAACCTCTCCAATGTTGCCGCTGCCGACCAGCGCCGCGCCGGATACAGCCAGTTCAACCTGTCTGTGAAACAGAAAACCCCCGAGCCCGAAGGGGAGGATAAGTAATGAGCCTCGCGGACTCTCTCAAAAGCCTGAATGAATTCGACGTCAATGATCTGGACCTCAACAACGCCGGCATCTGGCCGACACCGGTCAAGATCATTGTTGCCCTGATCGTGTTCGGACTGATCGTCGGCGGCGGTTACTGGTTTTTCGTCAAGGATCAGTATGCCCAGCTCGAACGGGTGCAGAAAACCGAACAGGAATTGCGCAAGAAATACGAAGAGAAAGCCTATCAGGTAGCCAACCTGGATGTGTTCAAGGCGCAAATGGCCGAAATGGAGGAAACCTTTGGCGCGCTGGTGCGTCAGTTGCCCAGTGAAACCGAGGTGCCCGGCCTGCTCGAGGATATCACCAACACCGCTCTTGGCAGCGGGCTGTCGTTGCAGGAAATCAAACTGCAACCGGAGCAGCAGCGTGATTTCTATGCTGAGTTGCCCATCAATATCCGGGTTTCCGGCACCTACCACGAGCTGGCGTCATTTGTGAGCAGTGTTGCAAGTCTCCCGCGGATCGTGACACTGCACGATTTAACCATCAAACCAACAGGCGGAGATGGAGAGCAGCTTGATATGCAGGTTGTCGCTCGTACTTACCGCTACCGGGCTGGAGAGTGAGCATGGCAGCAAAGCATGCAGGTAAGGCCTGGCTGGGAGTGTGTCTGGTGTCCTTGCTGACGGCCTGTACCCAGGAAAGCGGTTTTTCGGATCTGGATCAGTTCATGGCAGAAACCCGGGCCAAGCCCCGAGGGCACGTAGAGCCATTGCCGGAATTCAAGGCGTATGAGGCGTTTACCTATTCGGCAGCGGACCGGCGTGCGCCATTCGAGCCACCGGTGGACGTTCAGCTGACCATGGTCGATGACCAGCCTGTCAGCGACGTCGAGCCGGATCTGGATCGGCCCCGTGAGGTGCTGGAGAACTTTGATCTGAAAGAGCTCAGCATGGTGGGCACGCTTCAGGGGCCGACAGGCAATCTGTTCGCACTTATTCGCGATAACTCCGGTGGTATTCACCGCGTTCGTTCCGGCAATTACATGGGCCAGAATTATGGCCGGATTGTTGGTGTCAGCGAAACCCGCATCGAACTGATTGAAATCGTTCCGAATGGCTCGGGCGGATGGGTCGAGCGTCCTCGTTCCCTGTCTCTGGACGAGGAACAAGGCTAAGGAGCGGCACAATGAAATTTGAAAGAAACATGCACGAACAAAAAGGTTTGGGGTCGAGGCTAGCGATGTTCAAAAAACTCAATGTATACGTCGGCGTGATTGCTTTGGGGTTGTTCTCCGGCCTGGCCAGTGCGGTCACGCTGGAAGACGTGTCGTTTTCCTCGCTGCCGGGAGAACGCCTGGAGGTAACGCTCCAGTTTGACGGGCAACCGCCCGAGCCCTCCGGCTACACTATCGAGCGCCCGGCTCGTATCGCTGTGGATCTGCGTGATACCACCAGCGGTCTGGACAGCCGGAGCATCCCCCTCGGCGGTGGCAATGCCCAGAGCATGACGGTAGTGGAAACGCCCGATCGCACCCGCCTGATTTTCAATCTGGTGGAACTGGTGCCTTACGACACAGTTCGCCGCGACAACTCATTGGTGATGACCATTGGCGGTGAAGGCGCTGCCGAGGCATCTGCCGGTACTAGTGGCTCCGCGGCTCCGGCCACTACGTCTACTCGCACTGCTCCCAATACCCTGGCGGGTGTGGATTTCCGCCGCGGCAAGGATGGCGAGGGGCGTGTCATCATCGATCTCGGTTCCGGCAGCACGCCGGTCGATCTGTCCGAGCTCGGTGGCCGGATCCGCCTGACCATGCCTGAGCTGTCAGTTCCGGAGAACCTGCGCCGTCGCCTGGATGTTACCGATTTCGCGACTCCGGTAACCCGTATCGACACCTACACCGAAGATGGCAATGCTGTCGTCGAGATCCGTCCCGAAGGTAATTACGACTACATCGCTTACCAGTCCGGCAGCGAGTTCACCGTAAGTGTGGAAAAACTGACCGAACAGGAGGCCGAAGCCCGTCGCGAAGAGAAGTTCCCGTACACAGGGGATAAGCTGTCCCTGAACTTCCAGGACATCGAAGTGCGTTCGGTGCTGCAGCTGATCGCGGATTTCACCGGCCTGAACCTGGTAGCCAGTGACACCGTGAGTGGCAGCATCACACTGCGTCTGCAGAACGTACCCTGGGATCAGGCTCTGGACCTGATTCTCAAGACCAAGGGCCTGGACAAGCGCCAGATCGGTAATGTTCTGCTGGTTGCGCCAGCGGATGAAATCGCAGCCCGCGAGAAACTGGAACTTGAAACCACCAAGCAAATTGCCGAGCTGGCGCCGGTTCGCCTCGATATCATCCAGGTCAACTACGCCAAGGCCGCCGATGTCGTCGAGCTGATCAAAGCGGACGAAGAGCTCATTTCGGATCGTGGTTTCGTGTCTTCAGATGTGCGTACCAACACCATCAGCGTGCGTGAGACCTCCCAGAAGCTCGAGGAAATCCGCCGTCTGGTGTCCACCTGGGACGTACCGGTACGCCAGGTGTCCATTGAAGCGCGGATCGTTCGCGCCCAGACCAACGTTGCCGAGAACCTGGGTATTCGCTGGGGTGGCGCGGCTTACGATGTGAGCGGCGACAACGTGTTCACCGTCGGTGGCTCTCAGGGTACCCTGCAGGAGGCCCGTGACGCGGCCTCCGGCACCGACAGCACCATTACCTTCCCGGGTGCGCTGGCTGTGGATCTGGGTGTCAGTGGTGAGGGCGCCTCTTCCTTCGCTATCGGCTGGGGCAGCGACGACTTCCTGGTGGATCTGGAACTGTCGGCCCTGGAAAGTGACGGTCAAGCCGAGGTTGTTTCCCAGCCGCGTGTCGTGACCGCTGATCGCCAGACGGCCTCCATCAAGTCCGGTGAGGAAATTCCTTACCAGGAGGCCTCTTCCAGCGGTGCCACCTCCGTATCCTTCAAGGAAGCGGTGCTGTCCCTGGAAGTGACTCCGCAGATCACGCCGGATGACAAGATCATCATGGATCTGGTGGTGAACCAGGATTCCCGCGGCGAGGTTACTGCCGGTATCCCGTCCATCAACACCAATGAGGTCACCACGCAGGTGCTCGTCGGTAATGGTGAAACCGTGGTTCTGGGCGGTATCTTCCAGTCTGAGGTGGCCACCCAGGTGACCAAGACGCCGTTCCTTGGCGACATTCCCTATCTGGGTCGCCTGTTCAAGCGGACCGAACACATCGACGAGCGTAGCGAGCTGTTGATTTTCATCACGCCGAAAATCATCAAGAACGATTTGCTCCGGTAATCGTTCTGCTGAAGCCAGAAGCCGCCGCGTAAAACCGGCGGCTTTTTTTGTGATATTCTCACCCGCCTGAAACCTGTTGAGCGGAAGTTATGTCTTTGCCCAAACGCATTGTTCTGGTTGGCCCGATGGGCGCCGGGAAAAGTACTATCGGTCGCATGCTGGCCCGTGAGCTGGGTTACCGTTTTCTCGATACCGACCGGATCATCGAAGAGCGGTGCGGTGCCAATATCCCGTGGATTTTTGATGTTGAAGGCGAAGATGGTTTCCGGCAGCGGGAAACTGCCATGCTTGAGGAGTTGTCCGCTGAGCCTCAAACCGTCCTTGCCACGGGCGGGGGGGCGGTAATGCGTCCCGAGAATCATCCTTTGTTGAAGCGGGATTCAATCGTGGTCTACCTCAAGACCTCGATCGATCAACAGGTTGAGCGAACCCGCAAAGACAGGAATCGCCCGCTGTTGCAGAATGATGATCCCGAGGCGGTCTTGCGCCGGTTATTCGAGCTCCGGGATCCGATCTACCGGCAGTTGGCAGACGTTGTCATGTATACGGACCGGAAAAGCCCTCGCCTGGTGGTCCGGCAACTGATCAATCGTATTAACCCGAGAACGCCACGGCATCGGCGCCAGGTGCGTAAGGAAGGTCGCAACCATGTCTGAGATATTCCGGGAGCTCACCGTTGATCTGGGTGAGCGAAGCTATCCGATCATCATCGGTTCAGGGCTGTTGGGTAGCACCGATCTTTCCCCTTACGTCGCCGGCTCCCAAGTCATGATCGTAACCAACGACACCGTGGCTCCCCTTTACCTGGACAAGATCCGCAACAGTTTTCCGGGCAAGCAGGTCGATACCGTCGTGCTTCCGGACGGCGAAAAATTCAAGGACTGGCAAACCCTCAATCAGATTTTCGATGCGCTGCTGGAGCAGCGGCACAGCCGGAAGACCACGCTGGTGGCCCTCGGCGGCGGTGTCATCGGGGATATGGCCGGGTTTGCCGCTGCCTGTTACCAGAGGGGCGTGCCTTTTATCCAGGTGCCTACAACCCTTTTGTCACAGGTTGATTCCTCTGTCGGCGGCAAGACCGGCATCAATCATCCGCTTGGCAAGAACATGATCGGAGCCTTCCATCAGCCGCAGGTGGTGCTGATCGACACCGATACCCTGCAAACCCTGCCACCGCGGGAAGTGTCAGCGGGGCTGGCGGAAGTGATCAAGTACGGCTTGATCCGGGATACAGAGTTTCTTGCCTGGCTCGAAGACAATATGGATGCGCTGGTGGGGCTGGAAGCAGGGGCGCTGGCCGAAGCGATCTATCGCTCCTGTGCCTGCAAGGCGGAGGTCGTGGCTCTTGATGAGAGGGAAGGGGGGCTGCGGGCCATCCTTAACCTGGGCCACACATTTGGTCACGCCATCGAGACATTCGCCGGTTATGGAACCTGGCTCCATGGCGAGGCAGTGGGTACCGGAATGCTCATGGCGGCGGACCTGTCTGTTCGTGAAGGCATGATTTCGCGAACCGATTACGAGCGTACCGCGAATCTCATCATTCGCGCTGGGTTGCCGAGATTACCCCCGGAAACCATGGTGCCGGATGATTTTATGCGTCTGATGGCAGTGGACAAGAAAAACGTGGACGGTCAGTTGCGTTTGGTTTTGCTGAAAGCCATCGGTAATGCAATAGTGACAGCTGGTGCTTCCTCTGGACACCTTTCTGGGACCCTGAGCTCTTTTTGTCAGGAGGCCTGAAAACCGGGAAGAAAAACAAAAAAGTTTGTATACGTAGATCTACGTGTGTAAAATCGCTTCCCCATTTTTTTGGAGTCAGTGCATGTTTTGCACCATTTTGGTGCGTAACTCACTGATTGAAAAGCATTTATACGCGAGAGAACGCTTATGACAACAGGCTTGTATCATCCCGATGAGTTCAGGGACAACTGTGGTTTTGGCCTGATTGCCCATATGAAGGGCGAGGCTAGCCATAAGCTGTTGCAAACGGCCATCGAGTCCCTTACCTGCATGACCCATCGTGGAGGCATTGCCGCCGATGGCAAGACGGGCGATGGTTGTGGCCTGCTTATACAGAGTCCCACGGCCTTCCTTCAAAAAGCTGCTGAAGCGGCGTTTGGCAAAAAACCTGGCAGCTTGTTTGCAGTTGGCCAGGTTTTTTTAGCTCAGGAGGAAAGCAAGGCTGCCGCGGGCCGTGCGGCGCTTGAAAAGCGCCTGACAGAGCAGGGGCTGGAAGTGATGGGCTGGCGGGAAGTGCCCGTTGATGACAGCTGCCTTGGCCCCATGGCACTGGATTGCCTGCCCCGAATCGAGCAGGTTTTCGTGGTGCCGGCGGGAAAGGCCGAGAAAGAGTTCGCAATCAGTCTGTTTATCGGCCGGCGCCACGCCGAGAGCGATATGGCTGATGATTCAGAGTTCTATATCTGCAGCCTTTCGCACCGCACCCTGGCCTACAAGGGCCTGATGATGCCGGCGGATCTGGCGAACTTCTACAAGGATCTGGGTGATCCGGACCTGCAGACCGCCATTTGTGTGTTCCACCAGCGCTTTTCTACCAACACCATGCCCCGGTGGCCGCTGGCACAGCCCTTCCGCTACCTGGCCCACAACGGTGAAATCAACACCATCGATGGCAACCGGAACTGGGCGATTGCCCGGGCGGCCAAGTTCAGCTCGCCGGAACTGCCGGATCTGCAGACTCTGCAGCCCCTGGTTAACCTGACCGGCTCCGACTCCTCCAGCATGGACAATATGCTGGAAGTACTGCTGGCCGGTGGCGTCGACCTGTTCCGTGCGGTGCGCATGATGATTCCGCCCGCCTGGCAGAATGTGGACACCATGGATTCCGAGCTGCGGGCGTTCTATGAGTACAACTCCATGCACATGGAGCCCTGGGACGGTCCGGCGGGTCTGGTTATGTCCGATGGCCGTTACGCTGTGTGTATGCTCGACCGCAACGGCCTGCGTCCGGCGCGTTGGGTCATTACCAAGGATGATTTCATCACCCTGGCTTCCGAGATTGGCACCTACAGTTATGAGCCGGATGATGTGGTCGCCAAGGGTCGGGTCGGTCCGGGCCAGATGCTGGCGATCGATACCGAGTCCGGTGAAGTGTTGCACACCAGGGACATCGATCAGCGCCTGAAGACCGCACAGCCTTACAAACGCTGGCTGCGTGAAAACGCACTGCGCATTGAAACCACGCTCAACCAGGACACCCCGGAATTCAAATTGATGGATCCCGACGAGCTCCTGGTACACCAGAAGATGTTCAATATCTCCTTTGAAGAGCGTGACCAGGTGCTGCGCCCGCTGGCCGAAAATGGTCAGGAGGCCGTGGGCTCCATGGGTGATGACACCCCCATGGCCGTGCTTTCCAGCAAAGTGCGCCATGTGGCGGATTATTTCCGCCAGAAGTTTGCCCAGGTGACCAATCCGCCGATTGACCCGCTGCGTGAATCCATCGTCATGTCCCTCGAGACCTGTCTTGGGGCAGAGCGGAATGTTTTCGAGGAAACCGCGGAGCACGCGGACCGGATCATTTTGACGACGCCGGTGTTGTCTCCGGCCAAGTACCTTCGCATCAGCAATAACGACCGTCCCGGTTTCGAGGTGGCACGGATTCCCATGAGCTACTGGCCGGAACTGGGCCTGGAGCAGGCGATTCGTGATGTCTGCGATCGCGCGGAGCAGGCGGTACGTGACGGCAAGGTCCTGCTGATCCTGACTGACAAGGATCTGAAAGAAGGCGAGTTGCCGGTGAATGCCCTGATGGCCACTGGTGCAGTCCATCATCACCTGGTCCGCAAGGGTCTTCGTTGTGATTCCAATATCATTGTTGAAACCGGCTGGGCTCGGGATCCGCACCACTTTGCCGTGCTGTTCGGCTTCGGTGCCACCGCGGTTTATCCATACCTTTCCTACCAGGTGCTGAACGACCTGATCCGCACCGGTGAGGTGCTGATTGATCCGATCGAGGCCAAGAACAACTACCGCAAGGGTATCAACAAGGGGCTGCTGAAGATCCTGTCCAAGATGGGTATCTCAACCATCACGTCCTATCGTGGTGCCCAGTTGTTCGAGGCTATTGGTCTGGCGGATGACGTCGTGGATCTGTGCTTCAAGGGCGTACCCAGTCGTATCCAGGGTGCGGGCTTCATCGATTTCCAGGAAGACCAGGAGAAGCTGGCTTCCGTTGCCTGGAAGGCCCGCAAGCCGCTCTCCCAGGGCGGCCTGCTAAAGTATGTTCACGGCCAGGAGTACCATGCCTTCAATCCGGATGTGGTCGGCAAGCTGCAGGAAGCGGTAACCAGCGGCGATTACGGCCATTACAAGGAATATGCTGGCCTGGTCAACGAGCGCCCGGTGGCAACTCTTAGGGACCTGCTTGGCTTCCGAAAGGATCTCAAGCCCATTGATATCTCCGAAGTGGAGCCGGTGGAGAACATCTTCCCGCGTTTCGATTCCGCAGCCATGTCCCTCGGGGCCCTGTCTCCGGAGGCACACGAAGCTCTTGCCGTAGCCATGAACACCCTGGGTGGGCGCTCCAACTCTGGAGAGGGCGGTGAAGATCCGGCCCGTTACGGCACCGAGAAGCGTTCCAAGATCAAGCAGGTGGCGTCTGGCCGCTTTGGTGTGACTGCCGAATACCTGCGTAGCGCCGATGTCATGCAGATCAAGGTGGCCCAGGGCGCCAAGCCCGGTGAGGGCGGCCAGCTGCCGGGCGGCAAGGTCAACGACCTGATTGCCCGCCTGCGGTACTCCGTGCCCGGTGTCACCCTGATCTCGCCGCCGCCGCATCACGACATCTACTCCATCGAGGACCTGGCGCAGCTGATCTTTGACCTTAAACAGGTCAATCCGCAGGCGCTGGTTTCCGTGAAGCTGGTTTCCGAACCCGGCGTCGGCACAATCGCGGCCGGTGTGGCCAAGGCCTACGCCGACCTGATTACCGTCTCCGGCTACGACGGCGGTACCGCGGCCAGTCCGCTGACCTCCATCCGTTATGCCGGCTCCCCCTGGGAGCTGGGCCTGACCGAGACCCAGCAGGCCCTGCGCGCGAATGACCTGCGTGGCAAGATCCGCCTGCAGACTGACGGCGGTATCAAGACTGGCCTGGACGTGGTCAAAGGCGCCATTCTCGGTGCCGAGAGCTTCGGCTTCGGTACCACTCCAATGGTGGCGCTGGGCTGCAAGTACCTGCGGATCTGTCACCTGAACAACTGTGCCACCGGTGTTGCCACCCAGAATGACCACCTGCGTGAAGAGCACTTCAAGGGCACGGTGGAAATGGCGATGAACTTCTTCCGCTTCGTGGCGGAAGAGACCCGGGAATGGATGGCCAGACTCGGCGTTCGCAGCCTGGAAGAGCTGGTGGGCCGCGTGGACCTGCTGGAGCGTCTGCCGGGTGATACCGAGCGCCAGAAGAAGCTGGACCTGACCCGCCTGCTGGAGAACGACAGCATTCCGGCGGACAAGCCCCAGACCTGCCAGGTTGAGCGGAACGAGCCGTTCGACCGGGGTACCCTGGCCGAGCAGATGGTGAAGGATACGGCGACCGCCATCGAGAACAAGTCCGGTGGAGCCTGGTCCTATAGGGTTACCAACTGTGACCGTTCCATCGGCGCCCGCCTGTCCGGCGAGATTGCCGAGCGGCATGGTAACCAGGGCATGGTGGACGCTCCGATTACCCTGGATCTTACTGGCACTGCCGGCCAGAGTTTCGGTGTCTGGAACGTGGGTGGTCTGAACCTGATCCTCGAAGGTGATGCCAACGATTACGTAGGTAAGGGCATGACCGGTGGCAAGCTGGTCATCAAGCCACCCCGCAACAGCGGTTTCAAGAGCCAGGAAACCTCCATCATGGGCAACACCTGTCTGTACGGTGCCACCGGTGGCAAACTGTTTGCAGCGGGTACTGCCGGTGAGCGTTTCGCGGTCCGTAACTCCGGTGCCCACGCGGTGGTCGAGGGTGCCGGTGATCACTGCTGTGAATACATGACCGGCGGCCTGGTAACGGTACTCGGTAACACCGGGCATAACTTCGGTGCCGGCATGACCGGTGGTTTTGCCTACGTACTGGACCAGCACAATGCCTTCGTGGACAAGTACAACCACGAACTGGTAGAGATCCAGCGTATTTCCAGCGAGGAAATGGAGTCCTACCGCAACCACTTGCGCGGTGTTATCCGTGAGCATATCGCGGAGACCGGCAGTGAGTGGGCGGAGCACATTCTTGAGAATTTCGACGACTACATCGGCCGTTTCTGGCTGGTCAAGCCCAAGGCGGCGAGTCTGCGCAGCCTGCTGGCCAGCACCCGGGCGCGCCCGGAGTAACCGCCCGGTTCGAAGAGGTTTGGGGGTGTACGGCGGGTCCGGCACCCCGGTCGAAATTGAGCTGATGAGAGCATCATGATGAAAGAACGACTGAGTAACGACTTCCAGTTTGTCGAAGTTGGGCGGATCGACCCCAAGAAGGTTCCGGCCAAAAAGCGGAAGAAAGAGTTTGGCGAAATCTACCACCCGTTCACGGCGGACAACGCCGCCTCCCAAGCCCATCGTTGCCTGGCCTGCGGTAACCCGTACTGTGAATGGAAGTGCCCGGTACACAACTACATCCCGAACTGGCTGAAGCTGGTTTCCGAGGGTAACATCATGAAGGCGGTGGAGTTGTGCCACCAGACCAACTCGCTGCCGGAAGTGTGTGGCCGGGTGTGCCCGCAGGACCGTTTGTGCGAGGGTGCCTGTACTCTCAACGACGGTTTCGGGGCGGTGACCATTGGTTCCGTGGAGAAATACATCACCGATACCGCCTTTGCCCTGGGCTGGAAACCCGATATGTCCCGGGTGAAGTGGACCGACAAGAAGGTTGCGGTGATCGGCGCCGGTCCTGCCGGACTGGGTTGTGCGGACATCCTCGTCCGTAACGGCGTCAAGCCGGTGGTGTTCGATCGCTACCCGGAAATTGGTGGCCTGCTGACCTTCGGTATCCCCGAATTCAAGCTCGAGAAGTCCGTGATGTCCCGTCGCCGGGAAGTCTTCCAGGAAATGGGCGTGGAATTCCGCCTGGCCACCGAAGTGGGCAAGGACGTGCAGCTCAAGGACATCATCGATGAATTCGATGCCGTGTTCATGGGTATGGGCACCTACACCTACATGAAGGGTGGTTTCCCGGGCGAGAACCTGCCGGGTGTTTACGATGCCCTGCCGTTCCTGGTCTCCAACGTGAACCGCCGCCTCGGTTTCGAGAAGGATCCGGCGGACTTCATCGACATGAAGGGCAAGCGAGTTGTCGTGCTCGGTGGTGGTGACACCGCCATGGATTGTAACCGCACCTCCATCCGTCAGCAGGCGGAGAGCGTGACCTGCGCCTATCGCCGGGACGAAGCCAACATGCCTGGCTCCCGCCGCGAGGTGGCCAACGCCAAGGAAGAGGGCGTGAAGTTCCTGTTCAACCGTCAGCCCATCGCGATTATTGGTG
Source organism: Marinobacter pelagius (assembly GCF_900114925.1). Lineage (GTDB taxonomy): Bacteria > Pseudomonadota > Gammaproteobacteria > Pseudomonadales > Oleiphilaceae > Marinobacter > Marinobacter pelagius. The sequence continues at coordinate 113,379 of NZ_FOUR01000008.1, forward strand.
AAGATCGTGTGGAAGGCGTGAAAGTGGTCCAGACCCAGCTCGGCGAGCCGGATGAGAATGGCCGTCGCCGCCCGGAAGTGGTTCCCGGCAGTGAGGAAGTCATTCCGGCTGACGCGGTCCTCGTCGCCTTCGGCTTCCGCCCGAGCCCGGCGGACTGGTTCGATGAGCAGAAGATCGACACCGACGACTCCGGCCGCGTGGCCGCACCGGAACAGGCCGAGTTTGCCTTCCAGACCAGCAACCCGAAGATCTTCGCCGGCGGCGACATGGTCCGCGGTTCCGACCTGGTGGTCACCGCCATCTGGGAAGGGCGCCAGGCAGCTGAGGGCATCCTCGACTACCTGGACGTCTGAGGCGTTAGCCCAAGGGGTCTGAAGAAAGCCTTCTTCTGACCCCGAGTTAGCGACAAGCCCCGAAACCAGAGTCCAAGACGGGGTCAGAAGAAAGCTTTCTTCAGACCCCTCGTTCTGCCCCCTTGTTCACGCCTTCCCAATTCCCCCAAACCGCGTATCATTGCACCCCAGAAAATTTGATACCCAGGCCAGGAGTTCCCATGACCGAGCTGAAAAATGACCGTTTCCTGCGTGCCCTGATGCGCCAGCCCGTAGACCGTACCCCGGTGTGGATGATGCGCCAGGCCGGCCGCTATCTGCCGGAGTACCGTGCCACCCGGGCCAAGGCCGGTGATTTTCTCAGTCTGTGCAAGAACACCGAGCTGGCTTGTGAGGTCACTCTGCAGCCCCTGGAGCGCTTCCCGCTGGATGCCGCCATTCTGTTCTCCGACATCCTGACCATTCCGGATGCACTCGGACTGGGGCTGTATTTCGAGACCGGTGAAGGGCCCAAGTTCAAGCACACCATCCGTTCGGCGGCGGATGTGGATGCGCTGCCGGCGATGAACCCGGAAGTGGACCTGGACTACGTCATGAACGCCGTGTCCACGATTCGCTCTGCGCTCGGCGGGCGGGTACCGCTGATCGGGTTTTCGGGAAGCCCCTGGACCCTGGCGACCTACATGATCGAGGGAGGCTCATCGAAGGATTTCCGCGAGGCCAAGAAGCTCATGTATGGCCAGCCGGAGGTGATGCATCGTCTGCTGGATCATCTGGCGAACGCCGTGATTGACTACCTCAACGGTCAGATCAAGGCCGGCGCCCAGGCGGTGCAGATCTTTGACACCTGGGGTGGCGTGCTGAGCAGCTGGGCTTACGAGGAATTCTCCCTCCGTTACATGAAGAAGATTGTCGACGGCCTGATTCGTGAGAGTGAAGGCCGGCGGGTGCCGGTGATCCTGTTCACCAAGAATGGTGGCCAGTGGCTGGAAACCATTGCCGATTCCGGTTGTGATGCTGTGGGCCTGGACTGGACCACCGATATCGGCAACGCCCGGGCCCGGATTGGTGACCGCGTTGCCCTGCAGGGCAATATGGACCCGGCCATGCTGTATGCCCCGAAAGAGCGTATCCGTCAGGAAGTGGCGGACATCCTGCGCCGCTATGGTTCCGGTCCCGGCCATATCTTCAACCTTGGTCATGGTATTACGCCGGATGTGGATCCGGAGCATGCCGGTGCCTTTATCGAGGCGGTTGTTGAGCTGAGTCCGGAATATCACCGGTAAGAGCCTGACTGTCTGGTCATAGAAAAAGGGGGCAGATGAAAGCTTTCATCTGACCCCATGTTCACCCCGTCAAACCAGGCCGAACTCCCCCATTTCCCCCTGATTACTGGCCGGTTTATCCTGTCCGGACTATGGTCATATAAAAAACCGACAACAGGAGCAACCGCTTGTCCGCACACGTCCAAGACAAACGCCGTTTTCAGCGCATCGAATTCGACGCGCCCTGTGAGCTGCACTGGCAGGATAACGTCTGGCGCACCGAGGTTCTGGATATCTCCATGAGGGGAGTACTGGTGAAGCGGCCGGAAGGCTGGTCAGCGCCGCTCCGGCAGCCCTGCGAGGTGGTGATTCACCTGGACGATCACTCGGCCGCCATCGTCATGGCGGTGGAGCTGAAGCATGTGGATGAGCAGCGGCTGGGGTTCAGCTGTCAGTACATTGACCTGGAGAGCGCCACCCACCTCAAGCGCCTGGTGGAATTGAATCTTGGGGATCCGGCGCTGCTGCAGCGGGAATTCGCCAGGTTGGTGGATAAGTAAAAACGTGGCCCAAAAACGGGGTCAGATGAAAGCTTTAATCTGACCCCACCCTCATGCACCAAAGCTTGGACACCTAACTCAGGGGTCTGATGAAAACCTTCATCTGACCCCATCTTCAAGTCACATCCCAGCTTTGAAATCTAACTCCGGGGTCAGAAGAAGGCTTTCTTCTGACCCCTGCTTCACACCTAAAACTCCTCCAAAGCTGCCAACGCATCACTCAGCTTGGCCACCGGCACCACCTTCATCCCCTCAACCGGCTTGCGCGGCACATTGGCCTTGGGTACCAGCGCCCGGGTGAAACCATGCTTGGCCGCCTCGTAAATCCGTTCCTGCCCGCTGGGCACCGGCCGAATCTCGCCGGAGAGCCCGACCTCCCCGAAGATCACCAGATCCTGGGGCAGGGCGCGGTCGCGGAAGGAGGAGACAATGGCTGCCAGAAGCGCCAGGTCGGCACTGGTCTCGTTGACCTTAACGCCGCCCACCACGTTGACGAATACATCCTGATCCGACACATGCATGCCTCCGTGCCGATGGAGCACAGCCAACAACATGGCCAGCCGGTTCTGATCCAGGCCCACCGCAACCCTTCGGGGATAGCCGCCCTGGGCCATGTCCACCAGTGCCTGAATTTCCACCAGCATCGGCCGGGTGCCTTCCCAGACCACCATGACCACACTGCCGGGCGCGGCCTCCTCGCCCCGGTTCAGGAAGATGGCGCTGGGGTTCTTCACCTCTTTCAGGCCCTGTTCGAGCATGGCGAACACGCCCAGCTCGTTCACCGCGCCGAAGCGGTTCTTGATTCCGCGCAGGGTGCGATACCGGCTGTCGCTGGAGCCTTCCAGCAGGATCGAGCAGTCAATCATGTGCTCGAGAACCTTGGGGCCTGCCAGGCTGCCGTCCTTGGTGACGTGCCCCACGAGGAACAGGATGGTGCCGGTCTGCTTGGCAAAGCGGGTCAGGAATGCGGCGCTCTCCCGGACCTGTGACACCGAGCCCGGGGCCGACTCGATGTCGGCAACATGCATGACCTGGATACTGTCCACCACCAGGATTTTCGGCTTTTCCGCCTCGGCCACCTGCATGACCCGCTCGACGCTGGTTTCCGACAGCATCTTCAGATCCCGGGTGGGTAGGCCCAGGCGCTTGGCACGCATGGCTACCTGCTGCAGGGATTCCTCGCCGGTGACGTAGAGCGCTGGAACGCTCTCGGCCAGGTGACAGACCGCCTGCAGCAGCAAGGTACTCTTGCCGGCGCCGGGGTGGCCGCCCATGAGTACCGCCGAGCCCTCCACCAGGCCGCCGCCAAGGACCCGATCAAACTCCTGCATGCCGGAGCTGATGCGAGGCTGCTCGGCCAGGCTGACCTCGTCCAGGCTCTGGACCTCCGACAGGCTGCCGGCAAAACCCTCGAACCGGGCGCCCCGGGCTCCCTTGGCATTGCTGCTCACGCCGCGCACTTCGCTGATGGTGTTCCAGGCCTGGCACGCGGTGCACTGGCCCTGCCACTTTGAATAGTCGGCGCCGCACTCGGTGCAGACGTAGGCGGTTTTTGCTTTGGCCATTACGCCAACTTCTTGTACTTCATCCGCTTGGGCTGCATCGCGGAATCGCCCTTGCGCTTCTTGAAGTCCTCGTCGTACTCGCTGAAGTTGCCTTCGAAGTAGACCACCTCACCATCATCCTCGAAGGCGAGGATATGGGTGGCCACCCGGTCCAGGAACCAGCGGTCGTGCGAGATAACCAGGGCGGAGCCCGGGAAGTTCAGCAGGGCTTCTTCCAGGGCGCGGAGGGTTTCCACGTCCAGGTCGTTGGTGGGCTCGTCCAGCAGCAGCACGTTGCCGCCCTGTTTCAGCAGCTTGGCCAGGTGCAGGCGGTTACGCTCACCACCGGACAGGTCGCCGACCCGCTTCTGCTGGTCGCTGCCCTTGAAGTTGAAGCGGCCCACATAGGCGCGGGACGGGGTTTCGTAGTTACCGACCTTGATGATGTCCTGGCCGTCGGAGAGCTCTTCCCAGACGGTCTTGCTGCCGTCCAGGTCACGCATCTGGTCGACGTAGGCGATGTCCACTGTCTCACCGAGAGTAATGTCGCCGGAATCGGGTTTGTCAGAACCCGCAATCATCTTGAACAGCGTGGACTTACCGGCACCGTTACCACCGATAATGCCGACAATGGCTCCCGGCGGAACGCTGAAGGAGACATCTTCGTACAGCAGGCGGTCGCCGAAGGACTTGCTGATGCCCTCCACCTCGATCACCTTGTTGCCCAGCCGTGGTCCGGGCGGAATGTACAGCTCGTTGGTCTCGTTGCGCTTCTGGAATTCCTGGGAGCTCATCTCCTCGAAGCGGGCCAGACGGGCCTTGCTCTTGGACTGGCGGCCCTTGGCATTACTGCGGACCCACTCCAGCTCCTGCTTGATGGCCTTCTGGTGGGAAGCCTCCTGCTTGGCTTCCATCTCCAGACGCTTCTCCTTGTTCTCCAGCCACTGGCTGTAGTTGCCCTCGAACGGGATGCCGTGGCCACGGTCCAGTTCCAGGATCCAGCCTGCAACGTTATCCAGGAAATAGCGGTCGTGGGTGATGGCAACCACGGTGCCTTCGTAGTCGTGCAGGAAGCGCTCCAGCCAGGCGACCGATTCGGCATCCAGGTGGTTGGTGGGCTCGTCCAGCAGCAGCATGTTCGGGCCGGACAGCAACAGGCGGCACAGGGCCACGCGGCGGCGCTCACCACCGGAAAGAACGCTCACTTTCTGATCCCAGGGCGGGAGACGCAACGCATCGGCGGCGACTTCCATCTTGCGCTCGATGTCGTGGCCGTCGGTGGCCTGGATGTAAGCCTCCAGTTCGCCCTGTTTCTTGGCCAGGGCGTCGAAGTCGGCATCCGGCTCGGCATAGGCGGCGTACACCTGGTCCAGTTCCGCCAGGGCGTCATGGACGCCGGAAACCGCTTCATCGACGATTTCCTTGACGGTCTTGTCTTCGTCCAGCTCCGGCTCCTGGGGCAGGTAGCCGACGTTGATGCCCGGCTGGGGGCGGGCTTCGCCGATGTAATCCTGATCCACGCCGGCCATAATACGCAGCAGGGTGGATTTACCGGCACCGTTCAGACCCAGTACGCCGATCTTGGCGCCCGGGAAGAAGCTCAGGGAGATGTCCTTGAGGATTTCACGCTTGGGCGGAACCACCTTGCCCACGCGGTTCATGGTGTATACGTACTGGGCCATAACTGGCTGTGTCCTCTGTTAAATTCGGAGGTAATAAAAAGCAACGTGCAGATTAGCCACGTAAGGTAGCGAAACAGGCCCGCTATGGCAATTGACGGAAAACCGAAGATTGCGATGTGACGGTATCTGCGGACGGTTTAAAGGATGATTTTTCACCCGATTTCAAGATAGAATAGCGGCCCAATTTTTCCGGGCCACCGGCGTTTTGTCTTCTCGGGCAGGGCGCCGGGCCAGCAAAGCACACAGAGGCAGCACATCCATGTTTAATCGTGATATGAAAATCGCCGGCTACGACGACGAACTCTGGACCGCGATGGAAGAGGAGCGCAAGCGTCAGGAAGCGCACATCGAGCTGATCGCATCCGAGAACTATACCAGCCCGCGGGTGATGGAAGCCCAAGGCAGTGTGCTGACCAACAAATACGCTGAAGGCTATCCCGGCAAGCGCTACTACGGTGGCTGCGAGTTTGTCGACAAGGCCGAGGTGCTGGCCATCGAGCGTGCAAAAGAGCTGTTCGGTGCCGCCTACGCCAACGTGCAGCCGCACTCCGGCTCCCAGGCCAACTCCGCAGTGTTTATGGCCCTGCTCAAGCCGGGCGATACCGTGCTGGGAATGAGCCTGGCTCACGGTGGTCACCTGACCCACGGTGCCAGCGTCAACTTCTCCGGCAAGATCTACAACGCCGTTCAGTACGGTATCAACAACGAAACCGGCCTGATCGACTACGACGAAGTCGAGAAACTGGCCGTCGAGCACAAGCCGAAGATGATCATCGCCGGCTTCTCTGCCTACTCCCAGGAGCTGGATTTTGCCCGCTTCCGCGCCATCGCGGACAAGGTCGGTGCCTACCTGTTCGTGGACATGGCCCACGTGGCCGGTCTGGTTGCCGCTGGTGTTTACCCGGACCCGGTACCCCACGCCCACGTGGTGGCAACTACTACCCACAAGACCCTGCGCGGTCCCCGTGGTGGCCTGATCCTCGCCTGTGACGACGAAGACCTGCAGAAGAAGCTGAACTCTGCCGTATTCCCGGGCGGCCAGGGTGGCCCGCTGATGCACGTGATTGCCGCCAAGGCCGTGTGCTTCAAGGAAGCCATGAGTGACGAGTTCAAGGCCTACCAGCAGCAGGTGGTCAAGAACGCCGCTGCCATGGCCGAGGTGTTTATCGAGCGTGGCTATGACGTGGTGTCCGGTGGTACCAAAAACCACCTGTTCCTGGTCAGCCTGATCAAGCAGGACATCACCGGTAAGGACGCGGATGCGGCCCTGGGCCGTGCCCATATCACCGTCAACAAGAACGCGGTCCCGAACGATCCGCGTTCCCCGTTCGTCACTTCCGGTCTGCGGATCGGCACCCCGGCCGTGACCACCCGTGGTTTCGGTGAGTCCGAGTGCCGTGATCTGGCCGGCTGGATGTGCGACATCCTCGACAATCTGGAAGACGAGGCCGTCAACGCCCGGGTGCGCGAGCAGGTCGAAGCCCTGTGTGCCCGCTTCCCGGTCTACGGCTAAACTTCAGGCAAGACCCCGCCGGACCGGTCAACTGATTGCCGGTCCGGCTCCTCTCCGGAGTTCCCGATTATGCATTGTCCTTTCTGTGGTGAAGCAGATACCAAGGTGATTGACTCTCGGCTGGTGGCCGAGGGGGATCAGGTGCGCCGCCGCAGGGAGTGCCTGTCCTGCCATGAGCGCTTCACAACCTTTGAAACCGCGGAGCTGGTCATGCCCCGCGTGGTCAAGCAGGACGGCACCCGTCAGCCCTTTGACGAGGACAAGTTGCGGGCCGGACTCATGAAGGCGCTGGAGAAGCGCCCGGTCAGTATCGAGGAGATTGATGCGGCCCTGAACCGGATCAAGTACCGCCTGCGGGCCACCGGCGAGCGGGAAGTGAAGTCCATGCAGCTGGGCGAAGAAGTGATGACCGAGCTGCGTCAGCTGGACAAGGTGGCCTATGTCCGCTTTGCCTCGGTCTACCGGAGTTTTCAGGACATCAACGAGTTCAAGGAAGAGATCGAGCGGTTGTCTGCCAACAACGGCGAGAATGCCGTGGACGTGGCCAAGGCACTGGCGGACAACCATTCCCGGAAAGGCAAGTCATGATCGACGTCCGTGACAGGGCGATGATGGCCCGCGCCGTCCAGCTGGCCTGGCGGGGGCGTTACTCCACCCACCCGAACCCGCGCGTTGGCTGTGTCATTGCCCAGGGTGACCGTATCGTGGGTGAGGGCTGGCACGAGCGTGCCGGCGAGGCCCACGCCGAGATCCGGGCACTGAGCCAGGCCGGTGCCGAGGCACGGGATGCAACGGCTTACGTGACCCTGGAGCCGTGCAGTCACTTCGGCCGGACGCCACCCTGTGCCCGTGCGCTGATTGAAGCGGGGGTAACCCGGGTATTTGCGGCGACCAAGGATCCCAACCCGTCGGTTTCCGGGCGCGGTCTGGACATGCTCCGGGAGGCCGGTATCAAGGTGATTGAGGGTTTGCTGGCGGATGAAGCCGTCCGGTTGAATCCGGGCTTCATGAAACGAATGAATACCGGTCGCCCCTGGGTGCGCCTGAAGATGGCGGCCAGTCTCGACGGCCGAACTGCCATGGCCTCTGGCGAGAGCCAGTGGATCACCGGCCCGGAGTCAAGGCGTGATGTCCAGCGCCTGCGGGCCATGAGCGATGCCATCCTGACCGGTGTCGGTACGGTGCTGGCGGATGATCCTTCCATGACCGTGCGTCGGGAGGAATTGGGCGACATCGGTGATGCCACCGAGCCCTCGCGTCAGCCGCTTCGGGTGATCGCGGACCGGGATGCCCGTACACCGCCTTCGGCCACCATCCTGCGGGGTGGCAATGTCCAGCTGTTTTGCGCCTCGTCGGCCCTGCCGTCAGCGCCGGCCCAGGATCTCGCGGCACTGGGGATCAGCCTTACCGGTGTGGCTTGGAAGGACAACGGTGTGGACGTGGCCGAGCTGCTGGATTCCCTGGGCGAACTGGGGATCAACGAGCTGCTGGTGGAGGCCGGGCCGACCCTGGCCGGAACGTTCATCAGCGAAAACCTGGTGGATGAACTCTGGCTTTACCAGGCACCGGTATTTCTCGGTAGTACCGGGCGACCGACGGCAAACCTGCCACTGGAAACGATGGCGGACAAGGTACAATGGAACGTACTGGACAGGCGCCAGGTTGGAGAGGATCAGCGCCTGATCCTGGCTCCACGCTAATTCACTAAATTCATGGCCCGGGCAGGGTGGATGTCTGCCGGGAAGCCAAAAGGGTGCGACACCGTATGGCACTGAACAGCATTGAAGAAATCATCGAAGATATCCGTCAGGGCAAGATGGTCATCCTGATGGATGATGAGGACCGGGAAAACGAGGGTGACCTGGTGATGGCGGCCGAGCACTGCACGCCGGAAGCCATCAACTTCATGGCCCGGTTCGGCCGTGGCCTGATCTGTATGCCCATGACCCGGGATCGCTGCGAGCAGCTGGGCCTGCCCCTCATGGTGCAGCAGAATGCTTCCGGGTTCGGTACCAAGTTCACCCTGTCTATTGAAGCCCGGGAAGGTGTGACCACCGGCATTTCCGCTGCCGATCGCGCCCGTACCGTGCAGGCTGCGGTGGCGCGGAACGCCAAGGCGTCGGACCTGGTCCAGCCGGGACATATTTTTCCGCTCATGTCCGATCCCGGTGGTGTGCTCAGCCGTGCCGGCCACACCGAAGCCTCCTGTGACCTGGCCGCGCTGGCCGGATGCGAGCCGGCCGGTGTGATCTGCGAGATCATGAACGACGACGGCTCCATGGCCCGCCGGGAAGATCTGGAGCGCTTCGCTGAGGAGCACGATCTCAAGATCGGCACCATCGCCGACCTGATCCATTACCGCACCATGAACGAGCGGACCATCGAGTGCGTTGAGGAAAACGAGCTCGATACCGAATACGGTGTGTTCAACCTGCGCACCTACCGGGACAACATCCAGGGTGCCACTCACCTGGCCATGGTCATGGGGGATATCACCCCGGAAGAGCCGGCCTTTGTTCGGGTCCACATTACTGACACCCTGCGTGACCTGCTGGGTGCGCGCCGGAAGGACTCCCGGAGCTGGCCGTTGCACCATGCCCTGGAGAAGGTCGCCAGTGAGGGCCGTGGTGTCGTGGTACTGCTCAACAGTGCGGAAGACAGTTACAACCTCGAGGACCGGATTCACGAGTTCTTCGACGAAGGCCAGAAATCTGCCGGCAAGGGCAGTTCCGGCGTGTATTTTACCGTGGGAACCGGGTCGCAGATCCTGCGTGACATCGGCGTTGGCAAAATGCGCCTGCTGAGCCCGCCCATCAAGTTTTCTGCCATTTCCGGCTTTGATCTGGAAGTGGTGGAGTACGTTCCCTACACCCCCGAATGAGAAACCCGGCCGTCCAACAGCCTGGACGGCCAGTGAAGGAGCCATCGATGGCAGATATCAAAGTAATTGAAGGTGATTTTACCCAGTGCAGCGGCCGTTACGCCCTGGTGGTGGGTCGTTTTAACGGTTTCGTTGTGGAAAGCCTGGTTGAGGGTGCGATCGATACCCTGCGCCGGCACGGTATCTCCAACGACGACATCGCCATTATCCGGGTGCCAGGTGCCTATGAAATGCCGCTGGCAGTCAAGCGCGTGGCCGAGACCAGCGAGTACGACGCCATCATCGCCCTGGGCGCGGTCATCCGCGGTGGCACTCCGCACTTCGAATACGTGGCCGGTGAGGCCTCCAGTGGTCTGGGCGCGGTCAGCCTGGATACCGATGTACCGGTAACCTTTGGTGTTCTGACCGTCGATTCCATCGAGCAGGCCATCGAGCGCTCCGGCACCAAGGCCGGCAACAAGGGTGCTGAAGCGGCCATCACCGCGCTGGAAATGGTCAGCCTGTTCAAGAAGCTGGGTGAGTAATGAGCGAAACTGACGGCACCACCCCTCAGCAGCCTGCCTCCGGGCAACCCAAGGCCGGCGATCGCCGTCGAGCCCGGGTGCTGGCAATGCAGGGTCTGTATCAGCGTCACTTCAGCAAGAGTTCGATCTCCGACATCGAAGCCGAGTTCATGGTCGACAACGACATGAGCAAGGTCGACCTGCTGTATTTCCGGGACCTGCTCCGTGGCGTGCACCGTGAGCAGGGTGAGCTCGACGGTTTGCTGGAACCGTTCCTGGACCGTCCCCTGGCCGAGGTGGACCCCATTGAACTGGCCATCGTCCGTCTGGGTGCCTACGAGCTCAAGAACCGGCTGGACGTTCCCTACCGGGTCGTGATCAATGAAGGGATCGAGCTGGCCAAACGCTTCGGTGGCACCGAAGGTCACAAATTTGTTAACAGCATCCTCGACAAGCTTAGCCGCCGTCTTCGCCTGGCCGAGACGCGTCCGCGCTGAGAAATGGGTGAGTTTGACCTGATCCGTCGTTATTTCCTGCCGGTCGCTGAACAGCAGGGACATCCGGACCTGCTGCTGGCTCTGGGAGATGATTGCGCAATCCAGCGCGTTCCGGCGGATCAGGACCTAGTGTTCTCGGTGGACACCCAGGTGGAAGGCGTTCACTTCCCGCGAGACTACCAGCCCGAGTACACCGCCTGGCGGGCGCTGGCGGCGGCCGCCAGTGATCTCGCGGCCATGGGCGCGACCCCGGTCTGTTTTACCCTCGCCCTGACCCTGCCGGAGGCCAATGAAAGCTGGCTCGAAGGATTTGGCAGAGGCCTGGCGCAGGCCGCCTCCCGGTTCGGGCTGGCCCTGGCTGGTGGCGATACCACCCGCGGCCCGCTGACCATTTCCATACAGGTTCACGGAACGGTTCCGAAAGGGCAGGGGCTGATGCGCTCCGGCGCGAAGGTCAATGATCTGGTGGCGGTTTCCGGAACCCTGGGCGATGCCGGCGCCGCCCTGGACTATCTTGACGTACCGGAGCCGGATGACGACGAGCGTGCCCTGCTGGAGCGGTACCATCACCCTCTGCCCAGGTTAGAACTGGGCCTGGCCCTGCGAGGGTTCGCCTCCGCCTGCATTGATATCTCCGATGGCCTGCGTGCCGATCTTGGTCACATCCTTGAGCGCTCCGGTGTGGGCGCGACACTCAATACGTCTTTGCTGCCGTTATCCGGGCCACTGACGAGGTGTACCGGTGAGCGTGCTCCACGCCTGGCATTGTCCTCCGGCGACGATTACGAGCTGTGTGTTACTGTCAGTGAGGAACGCTGGGCCAGTCTGCCCGAGGGGATAAAGAACCAGTTGACGGTGATCGGGCGTATCGACGGTGGAGAGGGCATCCGCTTTGACGGTGGTGCGGTTGCGAATTCGGGCCCGCAGGGCTTCGATCATTTCGGGAGTAATTCATGAGTCGTGAGCAGGATCTTGGAGAACCGGAACTGACCCAGGCGCTCCTGCCGCCGGGATTCCTGAAGAATCCGGTGCACCTGCTGGCGTTCGGGTTCGGCAGCGGCGCAGCGGCCCGGGCTCCCGGAACCTGGGGCAGCCTGGCTGCCATCCCGCTGTGGTACGGGATTGCCTGGCTTCCCGGAGCGGTCTACTGGGCTGTGGTTGCGCTGGCCTTTCTCGTCGGGATCTGGCTATGCGGAAAAACGGCGGAGGACCTGAAGGTTCACGACCATGGCGGCATTGTCTGGGATGAGTTCGTCGGCATGTGGATTGCGCTGGGCCTGTTCCCGGACCAGATCTACGGCGTGCTCATGGCCTTTGCCCTGTTCCGGCTGTTCGACGTCGTCAAGCCGTGGCCCATCGGCTGGCTGGACGAACGCCTGCCAGGCGGTCTGGGCATTATGGTTGATGACGTGGTGGCCGGCTTTATGGCCCTCGGCTGCCTCTACGCCATTGACCGCTGGCTTATGCCCATCATTATCTGACAGGCAAAGGCCAGGCGCGGGTCAGTGCAGTTTCTGCTCTTCCGGAAGCATCCGGACGACGTGCAAAAACCGCTTCAGGCCAATTTCAGCCCTCTCCCGAGAACTGAAGGGGCCACTGTCAAATCCTTCCCGGGTGGTGAAGTACCACTTGCTTCCGACGCAGAAGAAGCGACTGCTGCGGAAGGGCACGGGCCCTTCTTCTCCGGACCTGCATTGAGTGTCCATTGATGTCTCCTGAGCCCGTTTCTGGTTTTATTCTTTCGGGCGCCGTATGGATTCAGCCGATGGTTTAAAATTAATCCAATCCGGACCAAATTCAACATTTTTTTACATTTTTACGGGGCCGGTCCCAAAACTGGATTTCCAGGCCCGGTTGCTCACCTTGAGACTGTCTTGCGCTTGCAATGGCTGAGGGGCAGAATGCAGGGCGTCGAGTGCGGACCTCAGCGCCCTTCCTTTGCCTGTGATATCAAGGAGATTTCATGAGAATCAGTCGTGTAACTGCCGTGTGCAAGTCTTTGTTGGCTGGCATGCTTGTGCTTGCCCTGGCCGGATGTGCCTCCAGCATCAGTCGGGTGGAAACCTGGGACGGGGAGCCTGCGAACGCCGCTGAGGCCGCCACCCTCAAGGCGCCGGGGGAAATCCAGGTCAGCAGGGTGAACGGCAAGTCAGTCACCAATTTCATGATGGACGATCTGGCCCTCGATTTTGCCCTGCTGCCGGGCCAGAACGAGGTTGTGTTTACCTACAAGACCATCTGGGCGCGGTCCGATGTGGTCGAGAATGGTGAATCCAAGGTTCACGTCGTCGAGAGCGAACCTCAGGTTGTCCGTTTTGATGCCAATCCCGGGGCGGTCTATCGTTTTGATTTTGAAAAGCCCGCCACCCGTGCGGAGGCCGAGCAGATGATCGAGACCTTCTCGGCGGTGATTGTCAGTGATAGCGGCCAGGAAGTGGCAAGCTCCAGTGACTGGGATCCCCGGCAGAGTGTGGCAGCCCGCACTCCGGTCACGGGCGCGAGCGCCGAAGGTTCCGGCGCTGCCGCCACCGGCACGGCGCTGGAGCAGCTCAAGTCGGTCTGGGCCACGGCCAGTGAGGAAGAGAAGCGCGCTTTCCTGCGCTGGGCGTTCGAATAAACTGCCCTCCGCGCAAGACCGGTCAGGCCCGGAATCGCTTGAGGGTCTTGCGCAAGACACCTTCCAGAAGGGTCAGGGCCTCATCTGTCAGGCTCTGACCCGCCACCTCCCGGGGTGCATCCCCGCTTTCTGCCGGCTCCACATTCGGGGCATTTGACTCGATACTCGCCAGACTCTCCTCGACCAGATCCGGGAATGACATGCCGTCCGCCACCACGTCCGGGCACAGGGTGAAATTCAGGGTCAGTTTGCCCTGGTAACTCACGGCCACGATGACCAGTCCCATGCTGTCGAACAGTGGCGCCGTGTTGTACTGGCGCACCAGCCGCGCCCCCTGCAGATAAAGCGGGACCTGGGGGCCGGGGACATTGGTGATCGGCAGGTTGAACACCGGTTGATAGCGCTGGGCGATCTGCAGTTCCGAGTACAGTCGGGCGGACAGGGCTAGCATCGTTGAGGGGAGGAGTTCGGTGAGCCGGTCGGCGGCAATGGCCTCACGGTAAGGTTCGGACGCGACCGCGTTCCAGTGGATCTGGCGGATGCGTTTGGCCGGATCCGGCTCGTTGGTGGCCAGATCCAGCAACATGGCAGACATCTGGTTGCCGGTGGCCCGGCGCAGACTGCTGGAGCGGACCGAGATCGGCGTCATGGCTACCAGGGAGCGGTCAGTATCCGCCTGCTGGGTGACCAGGTACCGGCGCAGAGTCTCCGCGCACAGCCCCAGCACCACGTCGTTCAGGGTGACGTCTCCCAGGGTGGCCTTGATGGCCTTCAGCCTGGAGAGATCAACCGTGGTGGCCACAATCTGCCGGTTGGCGGTGATCTGGCGATTGAACGGGCTGTGGGGTGCGGAAAACAGGGGCAAGGGTAAAGGCAGTTTGCGTAATTGCTTCTGGATCACGCCCCGCGCGGTCGCTTCGGCGGCCGTCATCGCCAGGGAGGTTACCTGCAGCGGGGTGCGCAGCAGATTAGCCCCCGCCTGCAGCATGACCCGCTCCTCCGACGGCTCCGGGCACGGCTGCCAGGGCCGCGGCGGCGTTATGGGCCGGGGTTCCGGCGTATATTCCAGCAGCTTGCCGATGATCTCCTCGCCGCTGAACGCGTCAATGGCGGCGTGGTGGAGCTTGACGATCAGGGCAAAGCCCCTGTTTCCGCCCGAGCCCTGGTGCCCGCCCTCCAAGCCGGGGTCAGAAGAAAGCTTTCTTCTGACCCCATGTTCACCCTCGCCCTCGCGGTCATCTCCCACGGGATCTGAAGAACTCGTTCTTCTGACCCCTAGTCCACTCTCGCCCTCGCGGTCGCCCCCGGGGTCTGAAGAACTTGTTCTTCTGACCCCATTTTCATCCCTGCCCCCTCGTTCTTCTCCAAGGGTAAACCCATCCACAAAAGTAATATGCCAAAGCGGCCGATCCCGCTTCAGCGGCTCCTCCAGAATCTTCGAAGCCAGCGCCATCAAATCCGACTGATGACTATGCTCCGCCAGGTTCACATAGGCCAGGTGACGCTCGATGCTGAAATCCGGATCATCGATCCAGTAGGGCCGACCGAGCCGCAGCGGAATCTCCTTCAGACGTTGGCGGAAGACAGGAACCACATGCAGGCGGCTGCGCAGATAGGCGACAAAGGTGCTGAACGGCAGCGGCTCGTTCCGGTTGCTGGCATCGAACAGGTAGACCCCGCCAATGTGCATGGGTGCAGTTTCCGATTCCAGGTACAGGAACGAGGCATCAAGTTCCGACAGCTGCCGCATCATGGGACTCCCTTCAGCGTGTTTTCCCGCAGTATAAACGAATGGGCGATCAATCCGGTTGACTGGGGAGTCTGTCGCTCGCCCGTCTCGGGGCCACCCCTCGGGGTCTGAAGAAAACCTTCTTCTGACCCCTTCTTAATTCCCATCCCCGCGGCCACCCCGGGGCCTGAAGAAAGCCTTCTTCTGACCCCTCATTCACTCCCTGAGCCAGGACTGAATGTCCGCGTCGTCCTGCAATCGGTCCCAGAACCACATCAGCGCCTTGCCCTGGTCCTCGGCATGGCGGGCCAGGTGCAGCACGATCGGCTGGCGAGGTTCGTGAACAACCTTCTCGACCAGGGTGCCGGCCTCAAGCTGGCTATGGATACGGGCCTTGGGTAACCAGCCCACTCCGAGCCCGGACTCCTGGATGGCAATCTTCTGGTCGATATTGGCCACTGTCAGCGTGCGCTGGCGGTGGAATATACCGGCGTGGCCGGGAGGCAAGGACCGGGATGTGTCGGCGGCCACAGCGGCCGGGTAATCGGAAATGTCCTCTTCCGACAGTGGTTCTGTGGCGCCTGCTAGCGGGTGGCTGGCGGCCACGGCGAACACGAACTCCATCTCGCCCAGAATCATGGTGGTAAAGTTGCCTGCCGGTTTGCTGAAATGATCGGCCCCCACCACCAGATCCACCCGACGACTCTGTAGCGCATCCCAGGCACCGGCAAAGACTTCCTCGACAACCTGGACGTCCACAGGAACGTCCAGCGCATGGAAGTCCCGGATAGCCGAAAACAGGCACTGTGCCGGCAGCAACGAATTGAAGCCGATCTTAAGCCGGGTTTCCCAGCCCTGGGCCACCTGCTTGGTGGTGTGGGCGAGGTTCTCGGCGGCTTCCAGCAGGGCGCGGCCTTCCTCGAGCAGGTAGCGGCCGGCCGGGGTCAGAATGGCCCGATGACCGCTGCGGTCGTAGATATCAACGTCCAGGTCCTCTTCCAGTTTCTGGACCGTGTAGCTGATCGCCGACGGTACCCGGAACAGTTCCGCTGCGGCACCGGCAAAACTGCCCTTGCGGTCAATGGCATCAAGAACTTTCAGGGCGTCTATGGTGATGGCTGTATGCATGTTCGAAATATCTGAGGTTGTTGGCCAGAAATGCTTGTTTGAGAGGGTAGCAGGCGGGGCTTTATTCTTCCTTACAAATTATTGTGAAGGAGTTGACGATGGGTCTTCTGGTTGACGGCAAATGGCAGGACAAGTGGTACGACACCGCCAAGACCGGCGGAAAATTCGAGCGTGAAGCGGCCCGGTTCCGGAACTGGGTGACGGCAGACGGATCACCCGGTCCCAGTGGTGATGGTGGTTTCAAGGCAGAGAGCGGCCGGTATCACCTCTATGTCTCGATGGCTTGCCCCTGGGCGCACCGGACCCTGATCTTCCGCAAGCTCAAGGGGCTGGAGAAGCACATCTCCGTGTCCGTGGTTCACCCGGATATGGTGGAGAACGGCTGGGAGTTCCGGCCCGATGATGATCAGCACAAGGATCACCTGTATAACTTCCGGTTCATGCACGAGGTCTACACCAAGGCAGCCCCGGATTACACCGGTCGGGTGACCGTGCCCACCTTGTGGGACAAGGAGCGGGAAACCATCGCCAGCAACGAATCCGCCGAGATCATCCGGATGTTCAATTCCGCCTTCAACGGTCTTGAGGGAGTGGATGCGGAGCTGGATTTCTACCCCGAATCACTGCGGCCGGAAATTGATGAAGTGAACGAGAGGGTTTATCACACCGTCAACAACGGCGTGTACAAGGCTGGTTTTGCGACTGCCCAGGACAAGTACGAAGAGGCCTACCGGGCCTTGTTCGAATCCCTTGATTGGCTGGAGGAGCGACTGTCACGGCAGCGTTACCTGGTCGGGGAGCAGTTGACCGAAGCCGATTGGCGACTGTTCACCACCCTGATCCGGTTTGATGCGGTGTATTACAGCCACTTCAAGTGTAATCGTCAGCCGATCCGGGAATTCCCGAACCTCTCCGGTTACCTGAGGGACCTGTACCAGGTTCCGGGTGTGGCGGAGACGGTAGATATCGGGCAGATCAAGCAGCACTACTACGTGAGCCAGCGCACCATCAATCCGACGCAGATTGTGCCGGTAGGGCCGGCGCTGGACTTTGATGCGCCTCACGGGCGGGATAAGTTCGGAGAGTGAGGCCTAAGACGGGGTCAGATGAAGGCTTTCATCTGACCCCAATTTCATGCCGATCCCCAGGGGTCTAACCTCCGGGGTCTGATGAAAGCCTTCATCTGACCCCATGTTCACTGACCCCTTCTTCAGATCAATTCACCCGAGCAACAGCAACCTCGGTCAACAGTTCCAGCGCCTCCCGGTGCCCGGACTCCTCCAGACCATCCAGGCAAGCCCTCGCCAACTCCGCCTGCTCCCGCGCCTTCGCCATGGTGTACTCAATCGCACCGGACTCCCGCACGATCTTGAGAATCGCCGGCAGATCATCCAGCCCGCCCTTACGGATTGCCTGACGAATCAGCTGCCGATCTTCATCACTGCCATCGGCCATCGCATAAATCAGAGGCAGGGTAGTCTTGCCCTCGGCCAGGTCGTCGCCGACATTCTTTCCCATGGCCTCGGCATCGCCCTGGTAATCGAGCACATCGTCCACCAGCTGGAAGGCCAGGCCCAGGTGCTTGCCATAATCCCGGAGCGCCTTCTCACGGTGTTCGTCCGCGCCGGCCAGCAATGCGCCGGTGTGGGAGGCGGCCTCGAACAGCATGGCGGTCTTGTTGTGGATGACCTTCATGTACTGCTCTTCGGTCAGGTCCGGGTTTTTCACGTTCATCAGCTGCATCACCTCGCCCTCGGCAATCACCGCCGTGGCGTGGGACAGCACATCCATAATGGCGAGGCTTTTGAGCTCCACCATCATCTCGAACGCGCGGGCATAGAGGAAATCACCGACCAGAACGCTCGGCGCATTGCCCCATTTGGCGTTGGCGGTGCTGCGGCCCCGGCGCAGGTCAGAGGTATCCACCACGTCATCGTGGAGCAGGGTGGCGGTATGCAGGAACTCGATCACGGCGGCGAGCTTGAGGTGATCGTCCGCGCCATAGCCCAGCGCGCGGCTGGAGAGCAGGACCAGTAGGGGCCTGAGCCGTTTGCCGCCGCTTTCAATGATGTATTGGGCGATTTTCTCCACCAGGGGGACGTCCGAGGCAAGCCGCTGGATGATCAGGTCATTGACGCGGCTGAAGTCATCCGCCACGGTGTCGTAGATACGCTGGGCTGTCATGGGGCTTGAGGGTCCCTTGCTGGTGTTTCTGTTGATATTTCGGGCAGGTCGCCGCAATGCTAGGTATTGCCGCGTATGGTGTCAACGTTAACGCGGTGAAGACGGGGTCAGAAGAAAGCTTTCTTCTGACCCCACTTTCAATCCGATCCCGCGCCAGACTCAGGGGTCTGATGAAAGCCTTCATCTGACCCCATGTTCAACTTGCCTCTATCCCCATCTTCCCGTACAATCACGCGCCCAACTCATCCCAACCTGCGCTCCCTGCTATAGGGTTGCCAGAGCGCTTCCCTTAGAACCAGGTGGATAAGAGCAGGGATGGGTCAATCGCGGAGACTAGTGAATGTACGCAGTTATTGTTAGCGGTGGTAAGCAGCACCGTGTAAAGGAAGGCGAAACTCTGAAGCTGGAAAAGCTGGAAGTTGAAACCGGCGGCACAGTCGATTTCGATCGTGTTCTGCTGGTAGCCGACGGCGACAACGTTAAAGTTGGCGCTCCGGTAGTAGACGGCGCCAAGGTTACCGCTGAAGTGGTCAGCCACGGCCGTCACGACAAGGTTCAGATCATCAAGTTCCGTCGTCGTAAGCATCACATGAAGCGTCAGGGCCACCGTCAGTGGTTTACTGAAGTAAAGATCACGGGTATCCAGGGCTAAGCCCTCGAATTACCCCCTAGAGAAGGAGGCTGGTAATGGCTCATAAAAAGGCAGCAGGTAGTACCCGTAACGGTCGCGATTCCGAGTCGAAACGACTTGGTGTGAAGCGCTTCGGCGGTGAGACCGTATCTGCAGGCAGCATCATCGTTCGTCAGCGTGGCACCCGTTTCCACGCTGGTTCCAACGTAGGCATTGGCAAGGACCACACCCTGTTTGCGAAAGCAGAAGGTCAGGTGAAGTTCGAAACCAAAGGCCCGCAGAGCCGCAAGTTCGTGAGCATCGTTCCGGCTGCGTAAGCAGCGGCGATCCGGTTCTGCAGAACCTTGGGTGGTTCTGATTTCCTGATATAGTCAGAAGTCAGAGCCATCCGGAGCCCCGCAAAGCTTCCTTGAGGCTGCGGGGCTTTTTAGTTTATGCGCAACGCGCAAAGGGTTGATCATGAAATTTGTAGATGAAGCCACCATCATTGTGGAGGCCGGCAAGGGCGGGCATGGTTGCCTGAGCTTCCGGCGCGAGAAATACGTTCCCAAGGGTGGCCCCGACGGCGGTGACGGCGGGGACGGTGGCTCCGTCTATCTGGAGGCGGACGGATCACTGAACACTCTGATCGATTACCGTTTCCAGCGTAAATACAAGGCCCAGAACGGCGAGCCCGGATCCGGTCGCAACTGTACCGGCACCAAGGGTGAAGACCTGGTGCTGCCGGTGCCGGTAGGTACCACCGTTGTGGACATGGATACCCATGAGGTCCTGGGTGATCTGACCCATGAAGGTCAGCGCCTGAAAGTGGCTCAGGCTGGCTTCCACGGCCTGGGTAACACCCGGTTCAAATCCTCGGTCAACCGCGCTCCGCGCCAGACCACCAAGGGTTCCGAGGGCGAGGCTCGTAATCTGCGCCTGGAGCTCAAGGTGCTGGCGGATGTCGGGCTGCTGGGGATGCCCAATGCCGGCAAGTCCACGTTCATCCGTTCGGTTTCGGCTGCCCGGCCCAAAGTGGCGGATTATCCGTTTACCACGCTGGTGCCGAATCTGGGGGTGGTCAGTGTTCAGGCCCATCAAAGCTTCGTTATCGCGGATATTCCGGGGCTGATCGAAGGTGCCGCAGAAGGGGCAGGCTTAGGTATCCGCTTCCTGAAACACCTGGTGCGCACCCGTCTGTTACTGCACCTGGTGGATGTGGCCCCCTATGACGGGTCGTCGCCGGCGGATGCAGTCCGGGCCATCGCCCACGAACTGGAGAAGTTCAGTGAAACCCTGGCCAATCGCCCGCGCTGGCTGGTGTTGAACAAGGTGGACATGGTCGCGGAAGAGGATCGTGATGCCCATTGCCAGGCCATTATCGACGAACTTGGCTGGGACGGTCCTGTGTTCCGGATCTCGGCGATCACCGGAGAGGGCACCAAGCCCCTGGTTCAGGCAGTGATGCGCTGGATTGAGGATCAGGCCCAGGAAGAGGCAGAGAATCCGGAGTTTGCCGAAGAAGAGGCTGCTCGCCGTCAGCGGATGGATGAGGAGGCCCGGGCCAAGATTGAGGCGGACCGCAAGGCTCGCCGTGCCGCCAGGCAGGACGAAGACGATGACGACGATTTTGACGACGATGATTACGACGTTGAAATCGTGTACGCACCGGAATAAACCGATAACACCATCAAGAGACTGACTCACGCATCATGAGTGAACGTGCCCAGTTGCGCCAGGCCCGCCGCCTGGTCATCAAGATCGGAAGTGCCCTGCTGACCAATGACGGCAAGGGGCTTGATGAGGTGGCCCTGGAGCTCTGGGTGGATCAGATCGCTGGTCTGATTGCCGATGGTGTCGAGGTGGTTATTGTTTCGTCCGGCGCGGTGGCGGTGGGTATGAGCCGGCTGGGCTGGGTAAAACGCCCGGATCAGCTGCACGAGCTGCAAGCCGCTGCCGCGGTCGGGCAAATGGGGCTGGTGCAGTCCTGGGAAGCACAGTTCAAGCGGCACGATATCCACACTGCCCAGATCCTTCTTACCCACGACGATCTCTCCGATCGCAAACGGTACCTGAACGGCCGCAGCACACTCCGGGCTTTACTGGATGTCGGCGTTATTCCGGTCGTCAACGAGAACGACACCGTGGTCACTGATGAAATCCGTTTCGGTGACAACGACAACCTCGGCGCCCTGGTGGCAAACCTGATCGAGGCGGACGGCCTGATCATCCTCACTGACCAATTGGGCCTTTTCGACAAGGATCCCCGCAAACATGCGGACGCCAGCCTGGTCACCGAGCGCAAAGCCAGTGACCATGAGCTGGATGCCATGGCCGGTGGTGGCGCCGGCGCTCTGGGCCGGGGCGGTATGCAGACCAAGCTGCGGGCCGCGCGGCTGGCAGCCCGTTCCGGTGCCTTCACGGTGATAGTCGGCGGCCGTATCGAGGGGGTGATGACCCGTCTGCGCCAGGGCGATGTGATTGGCACTTTGCTGTTACCTGAGCAGGGCAGGGTGGCCGCGCGCAAGCAGTGGATTGCCGGGCACCTGCAGACCCGGGGCAAACTGACCCTTGACGAGGGCGCGGTCCGGGTGTTGTGTTTGGGCGGTCGCAGCCTTCTGCCAGTGGGTGTGAAGAGTGTCAGTGGTCAGTTTCGGCGGGGTGAGATGGTGTCCTGTGTCGATGAGAGCGGCCGGGAGGTTGCTCGGGGTCTGGTGAATTACGACGCCGACGAGGCGCGCGCTATTGCCGGCCGTCCCAGTCAGCGGATCACCGAAGTGCTTGGCTACATCTCCGATGAGGAGATGATCCACCGGGACAATCTGGTCATTATCTGATTTTTATAGTCGTTGGCTTTCATTCAGACACAAAAAAACCGGCTCGAAAGCCGGTTTTTTTAACTCTGGAAAACGCTTACGCGCTCTTCAGGGCCTTGATCTTGGCATTCAGGCGGGCCTTGTGACGGGCTACCTTGCTCTTGGCGAAGATGCCTTTGTTGACCATGCTGTCCATAACAGGCTGTGCCTGCTGGAAAGCGGCCTGGGCTTCTTCGTAGTTGCCAGCTTCAATCTTGGCCTGGACCTTTTTCATGTAGGTACGCGCCATGGAACGCAGGCTGGCGTTGTGCTTGCGGTTCTTCTCGTTCTGACGAGCGCGCTTTTTGGCTTGCGGGGAATTTGCCACCGTAAAACTCCTGAAAATCTGAAATTCGTTACTGAATGAACTCGAGTGAATTCATGATGAATTCGTACATCGCAGGCGCGCCAACAACCAGCGCGTCGAAATAAATGACGCGGAACTATGCCGCTGAACTCCCGAAATGTCAAGACTAAAACCCATTTCATGCGCTGTTGTCGCGGCCCTGTGCTAAACTCGCCGCTCGCTGACCGGAGCTGTACAGGCGTTACGCCCGTGTGCGTAATTTCCGGTATAAACGGACCCTTTAGCTGAACAGAGCCAGAATGTCGTCGGAACCGGATTCCTCTGCCCCGAAAACCCCTGAATCCACCGCCCCCGGATTGCTCCGTTCCTCCGGTGTGGTCGGGGTAATGACCATGCTGTCCCGGGTGCTGGGGCTGGTCCGGGATATGGTGATTGCCCGTTACTTTGGGGCGGGCGCCGGCGCAGATGCCTTCTTCGTCGCGTTCAAGATTCCCAATTTCCTGCGGCGTCTGTTTGCCGAGGGAGCCTTCTCCCAGG
The DNA here is from genome assembly GCF_900114925.1 of Marinobacter pelagius. Lineage (GTDB taxonomy): Bacteria > Pseudomonadota > Gammaproteobacteria > Pseudomonadales > Oleiphilaceae > Marinobacter > Marinobacter pelagius. The sequence goes on from NZ_FOUR01000008.1 coordinate 136,123, forward strand.
CCTTTGTGCCGGTGCTGTCGTCGTACCGGGAGACTCAGGACATTTCCGAGGTGAAGTGGCTGGTCAATGCCGTCTCCGGTTCCCTTGGGCTGGTTTTGCTGGGGGTCACCCTGGTGGCCATGCTCGGTTCGCCGGTACTGACGGCGGTGTTTGCTCCGGGCTTCTATGACGATGATGTGAAGTTCGCGCTGACCAGCGACATGCTCCGCATCACCTTTCCTTATCTGCTGCTTATTTCGTTAACGGCCTTTGCAGGCGGCATCCTCAACAGCTACGACCGCTTCGCGGTGCCGGCCTTCACGCCAGTGCTCCTGAACCTGGCGATGATCGGCGCGGCAATCTGGCTATCCCCGGTAATGTCCGAGCCGGTCATGGCGCTGGCCTGGGGCGTGTTCATCGCCGGTGCCCTGCAGCTGTTCTTCCAGTTGCCCTTCCTGATGCAGCTTGGGCTGATGCCCCGCCCGAAGGTGGATTACCGGCACGAGGGGGTGCGGCGGATTCTCAAGCTGATGGCGCCGGCTCTGTTTGGGGTTTCGGTCAGCCAGATCAACCTGCTGCTCGATACCGTACTGGCGTCGTTCCTGCAGACCGGCAGCGTGTCCTGGCTTTATTACTCGGACCGGCTGTCCGAGTTGCCCCTGGGCGTTTTCGGGATCGCCATTGCCACCGTCATCCTGCCGAGTCTTTCTCGCAAGCACGCCGCCGCCTCCGCGGACCAGTTTGCGGCGACCCTGGATTGGGCGGTGCGGGCGGTCCTGCTGATCGGCCTGCCGGCGGCCCTGGCCCTGGCGCTTCTGGCCGAACCCCTGATTGCCACCCTGTTCCATTACGGCGAGGTGACCGATCGGGATGTCGCCATGTCCGCCCAGAGCCTGCGGGCCTATTCAGCGGGCCTGCTGGCGTTCATGCTGATCAAGGTGCTGGCGCCGGGGTTCTTCGCCCGGGAAGACACCGCCACACCGGTGAAAATCGGGGTCATCGCCATGGTGGCCAACATGGCCTTCAACCTGGCGTTGATCGTGCCCCTGGCCCACGCCGGGCTGGCGCTGGCGACCTCGCTGTCTGCCTGGCTCAATGGCTATCTGCTCTGGCGTGGCCTGCGCAAGGAAGGCGCCTGGCAGAGCCAGCCGGGGTGGCCGGTGTTCCTGGCCCGGCTGCTGTTCGCCAACGTCGCGTTGGCGGCCGTGATCCTCTGGCTCAAGGCGCCGGTGGCAGACTGGCTCGCCGCCGGAGGCCTCGTGCGTGCGCGGGACATGGCCATTCTCGTAGGTTCCGGTGTTGGGGTGTATTTCGTCGCGCTGGCGGTGGCGGGTGTCCGGGTAAGACATTTCCGCCAGAGGTAAGGTATAATCGCGCGTTTTCTCACCAGTGCTCCTGTCGCGCAGGAGTGTTGAAAGCCAGCTGGCAACTGAAGGTTCGCATTGCATGCGTCTGATTCGAGGCCTGACCAACCTGAAGCTGCTCTCGCGCCGGGCGGATTCGCCGTTGGCGCAGGGGTGCGTGGCAACCATTGGTAACTTCGATGGTGTCCACCTCGGCCACAAGACCATTATCGATCAGGTCCGGAGCAAGGCCCGGGAGCTGGGTGTGCCTTCATTGGTGATGGTGTTCGAACCGCAGCCCCGCGAGTTTTTCCAGGGCGACGAGGCGCCCCCGCGTTTGATGGGGTTTCGCCAGAAGTTCGAGGCCCTGTTGGCCGAAGGTATCGATATCGTCCTGTGCCTTCGGTTCAATCAGGCCTTTCGCAGTTATTCCGCCATGGGCTTTATCGAGGACGTCCTGATCGAAGGCCTCGGGGTTCGCCACCTGGTGGTTGGAGACGACTTCCGTTTTGGTTGCGATCGCGCCGGCGACTTTGAATTGTTGGAAAAGGTCGGGAAGGACGAAAGCTTCACCGTCGAGAACACCCGGACCGTGACCCTGGATGGCAAACGGGTGAGCAGTACCCGGGTGCGGGACCAGCTCACCGTCAATGGCCTGGAAAAAGCGGAAGTGCTGCTCGGTCATCCCTACCGTATCCGGGGTCGGGTGGTTTACGGGCGCCAACTGGGCCGACAGATAGGCGCGCCCACCGCCAACATCCTGTTGCACCGCATGCCCGCCTTGCGCGGCGTTTACGTGGTGAGCGGCAGGCTAGACGATGGCAGCGTTTACGATGGCGTGGCTAATATCGGCGTCCGGCCAACGGTGGACGGCAAACGGCCATCACTGGAAGTGCACCTGTTTGACTTTGCTGGCACACTTTATGGCCAGCATCTGGAAGTCGTCTTCCGCCACGGTCTGCGGGACGAAGAGAAATTTGATTCCGTCGAGGCCCTGAAAGACCAGATCGCGCGGGACATGGACAACGCCCGGGCCTGGATCCGGGCCCACGGTTCGGCTCGCAGCACGCATTGAAAGCGCGGGCGCGAACCCCAAAAGTTTACTGACCAACACTGACCAGAAGAGTACGCACAGAAACCATGAGCGACTACAAGCATACCCTGAATCTGCCGGAAACCGCCTTCCCCATGCGCGGTAACCTGGCCAAGCGCGAGCCGGACATGCTCAAGCGCTGGCAGGACCTCGATGTCTACGGCACCCTGCGCAAGCAGCGTGAAGGCCGGGACAAGTTCATCCTGCACGACGGCCCTCCCTACGCCAACGGCAGCATTCACATCGGTCATGCGGTCAACAAGATTCTCAAGGACATGATCGTCAAGTCCCACAGCTTCAAGGGCTATGACGCGCCTTACGTGCCGGGCTGGGATTGCCACGGCCTGCCTATCGAACACAAGGTGGAGCAGGAGATCGGCAAGGCCGGCGTCAAGGTGGACTACAAGACTTTCCGCCAGGCCTGCCGGGATTACGCCACCAAGCAGATCGAGGGCCAGAAGGCCGACTTCATCCGCCTGGGCGTGATGGGTGAGTGGGACAAGCCCTACCTCACCATGGATCCCAAGGTGGAAGCCGGCATCGTCCGTGCCCTGGGCAAGATCGTGGCCAAGGGCCACCTGGTGCGTGGTTACAAGCCCGTTTACTGGAGTGTGGTAGGTCAGTCCGCACTGGCAGAGGCGGAGGTCGAGTACCAGGACAAGACTTCAACCCAGATTGATGTGCGTTTCACTGCGGTTGATCCGGCCCGCGCGCTGGAGCTGTTCGGCACGGACAAAGGCGAGGGCGATGTTTCCGTGGTGATCTGGACCACCACTCCCTGGACCATTCCCGCCAACCAGGCGGTATCCCTGGGTGCGGACCTGGAGTATGCCCTGGTGCAGGTGGATGTTGGTCAGGGACCGGAGCGCCTGATTCTGGCCAATGAAATGGTCGAGGGCATCATGGCTCGCTGGGGTGTGGAAGATTACCAGGTGCTGGCGACCGTTGCCGGTTCGGCACTGGAAAAGCTGGAACTGCACCACCCGATCTACGACAAGCAGGTACCGGTGATCCTGGGTGATCACGTCTCCACCGATGCCGGTACCGGTGCGGTTCACACCGCCCCGGATCACGGTATGGAAGACTTCGAGGTGGGTAAGGAATACGGCATCGGCACCCTGAACCTGGTGAAAGCCGATGGCACCTACACCGAAGCCGCCGGCGAGTTTGCCGGTGTGCACGTTTACAAAGCCGATGAACCGGTGTGTTCCGCTCTGGAGCGCGAAGGCAAACTGGTACGCTCAGAGAAGTTCCAGCACAGCTACCCGCACTGCTGGCGGACCAAGACCCCGCTGATCTACCGGGCCACGCCCCAGTGGTTCATCAGCATGGACAAGCACAACCTGCGCGCCGACGCTCTGGAAGCCATCAAGGGTGTGCGCTGGGTGCCGGGCTGGGGCCAGAACCGCATCGAAGCGATGTTCGAGCAGAGCCCGGACTGGTGTATCTCCCGTCAGCGCACTTGGGGTGTGCCGATTACCCTGTTCATCCACAAGGAAACCCAGGAGCTACACCCGGACACCCAGGGCCTGATCGAGAAGGTCGCCCAGGCTGTCGAGACCGGCGGCATCGATGCCTGGTACGAGCTGGACCAGAACGAACTGCTGGGCAGCGATGCTGATCAGTACGAAAAGGTGCTCGATACCCTGGATGTCTGGTTCGATTCCGGCGTGACCCACGACTCGGTCCTCCGTGTACGCGAGGAGCTGGGCCAGTTCCCGGCGGACATGTATCTGGAAGGCTCCGATCAGCACCGTGGCTGGTTCCAGTCGTCCCTGAAGACCTCCATCGCCATGAATGGTGTAGCACCTTACAAGCAGGTGCTGACCCACGGCTTCACCGTCGATGGCAAGGGTCGCAAGATGTCCAAGTCCCTGGGCAACGTGATTGCGCCCCAGGAGGTCATGAACGAGCTGGGTGCGGATATCTTGCGCCTTTGGGTGGCTGCCACCGATTACAGTGGCGAGATGACCGTTTCCAAGGACATCCTGCGCCAGACCGCCGATGGCTACCGCCGCATCCGGAACACCGCGCGCTTCCTGCTCAGCAACCTGAACGGCTTTGATCCGGCCCAGCACATGGTGGCGCCGGAGGACATGATCGCCCTGGACCGCTGGATGGTGGACAAGGCCCTGCAGCTGCAGAAGGAGCTGGATGAGGACTACGGCAACTACGCCTTCCTGCGCATTTACCAGAAGGTTTACAACTTCTGTGAGGCGACGCTGGGCGGCTTCTACCTGGACATCATCAAGGACCGCCAGTACACCACCCAGGCCGACAGCCTGGCGCGGCGCTCCTGCCAGACCGCGCTCTACCACGTGGCCGAGGCCCTGGTGCGCTGGATCGCCCCGATCCTGAGCTTCACCGCCGACGAGATCTGGCAGCATCTGCCGGGCGAGCGCGGTGAGACCGTGTTCTACGAAACCTGGTACGAAGGCCTGACCGAGTTGCCGGACGACTTCGAGCTGGGCCGTGACTACTGGCGCGAGATCTACAGCGTGAAGGAAGCGGTCAACAAGTGCCTGGAAGAGGCCCGTGGCCGTGGCGAGATCAAGGGCTCCCTGAGTGCCGAAGTGACCCTGTACTGTGAAGGTGAGCTGGCCGAGCGCCTGAAGCACCTGGGCGAGGAGCTGCGTTTCGTGCTGATCACCTCGGAGGCGACCGTCAAGCCGGTGGCCGAGGCCGAAGGTGCCGAGCAGACCGGCCATGAGGGCCTGCTGGTGAAAGTCACGCCGGCAACCCACGCCAAGTGCGAGCGCTGCTGGCACCATCGCGAAGACGTAGGTCGCAACGCCAAGTACGACGACCTGTGCGGCCGCTGCGTCAGTAACGTGGAAGGCCCCGGCGAAAGCCGATCCTTTGCCTGATGGAAGCTGCCATGACGGATAAGGCCATGGGCTCGAAACTGAAATGGCTGTGGCTGGCGGCGCTGGTCATTGTCATTGACCTGGGCACCAAGGCCATGGCCAGCGCCATGCTCACCTACGGTGACCCGGTGCCGGTGATGCCCATGTTCAACCTGACGCTGCTGCACAACACCGGCGCGGCGTTCAGCTTCCTGGCCCAGGCCGATGGCTGGCAGCGCTGGTTTTTCGTGACCCTGGCGCTGGTGGTCAGTGTGGTGCTGGTGAGTTGGCTGCGTAAATTGCAGTCCCATGAAACCTGGACCGCCGTCGCCATCGTACTCATTCTCGGCGGCGCCCTCGGTAACGTCTATGACCGGGTGGTGCACGGCTATGTGGTGGATTTCCTGCACTTCTACTGGCAGGACTGGCACTTCCCCGCATTCAACCTGGCCGACACCGCCATCACCATCGGCGCCGGCATGATGATCCTGGACATATTCCGCAAACCCGCCGACGGCGGGGATGCCGAAAAGGAGTGAACCACACTCATGAAAGATTTGCCCGTAGACAAGGGAACCCGTGTAAAACTCCACTTCGCCCTCAAGATCAAGGGCGGCGATGTGGTGGATTCCACCTTCGAGAAAGAGCCTGCCACCCTCGAGATCGGTGACGAAAACCTGCCGGAAAACTTCGAGGCGCTGATGATGGGCATGAAAGCCGGTGACCGCCAGACCTTCGAAGTCTCCCCGGAGAAAGGCTTCGGCCAACACAACCCCAACAACCTCCAGACCTTCAAGCGCCACGAGTTCAGTGCCGACATGGTGCTGGAGCCGGGCGTGGTGGTGTCCTTCGCCGATGCGCGTCAGCAGGAGCTACCGGGGGTTATCAGCCGGGTGGAAGGGGATGAAGTGGAAGTGGACTTCAACCATCCGCTGGCAGGGCGTACACTGGAATTCGAAGTTGAAATTCTCGATGTGGAACCGGCTGGACAGACGCACTGATTATGCAAATCCGACTCGCTAACCCCCGTGGCTTCTGCGCCGGCGTCGACCGCGCCATCGAAATCGTCAACCGGGCGCTGGATGTGTTCGGTGCGCCGATCTACGTTCGCCACGAAGTGGTCCACAACAAGTTCGTGGTGGATAATCTCCGCAACCGCGGCGCGGTGTTCGTGGACGAGTTGGATGAAGTGCCCGACGACACCCTGGTGATCTTCAGCGCCCACGGCGTCTCCCAGGCGGTGCAGAACGAGGCCGCCCGCCGTGGCCTCAAGGTCTTCGACGCCACCTGCCCGCTGGTCACCAAGGTGCACATGGAAGTCATGCGCTACAGCCGCGACGGCCGCGAGTGCATCCTGATCGGCCACCACGGCCATCCGGAAGTGGAGGGCACCATGGGCCAGTATGATCACAGCAACGGCGGTGAGATCTACCTGGTGGAAAACGAGGAAGACGTGGCCAAGCTGGAGGTGAAAGACCCGTCCCGCCTGTCCTACGTCACCCAGACCACCCTCTCCATGGACGATACCGCCCGAGTCATCGACGCCCTGCGCGCCAAATTCCCCGAGATTCAGGGCCCCCGCAAGGACGACATCTGCTACGCCACCCAGAACCGCCAGGACGCGGTCAAACAACTGGCCGGCGACTGCGACCTGATGCTGGTAGTGGGCTCCCCCAACAGCTCCAACTCCAACCGCCTGCGCGAGTTGGCCGAGCGCATGGGTACGCCGGCGTACCTGATCGACGAAGCCTCCCAGATCGACCCGAAGTGGCTAGAAGGCAAGACCGATATTGGTGTGACCGCCGGTGCCTCCGCTCCGGAAGTGCTGGTGAATGAGGTGATTTCTCGCCTGAAGGAGCTGGGTGGGGAAGAGCCTCAGGAAGTTGCCGGGCGGGAGGAGAATATTGTTTTCTCCATGCCCAGAGAGCTTCGGATTGATGCGGTCGAGGTTGAGTGACTTCGACTTGCTGATGTGATGGTGGTCACATCTAATTTCTTGTTTCTGCCGTTTATCCTCTGTCCACTGCCGCTTATCGAATCACACTGGCTTGCTGCCTAGCTACCCAATAATCTGTCCCTACGTAGCAGTAGGGATAGTTTATGTCTGGCATCCGGTACAATTCAGGTTTTACCCTTCTTGAACTTCTGATCACTATCACGATTCTCGGAATTATCGCCACTTATGCGATTCCCTCATTCCGGGAGATGGTGCTGAATAATCGCCTTACCGCGCAAACAAATGAAGTGACCAGTCTCGTTAGCTATGCCCGAAGTGAGGCATCCAAACTTCGTGAGGGAGTTGTCACGATCTGTTCTTCTACGGACAGTACCTCATGCAGCGGTAATGCAGCCTGGGAGACCGGATTGATCGTGTTTCGTGATGACGATATGAATGCTGCGTTCGGCGGAACAGATCAGTTGCTTAAAGTCAGCGGCCCTCTCGCTGGCGGCAATACGCTGAGAATTCGGGATATGACCAGTGATGGGGGCGGCTATGTGCAATTTAATAGCAGAGGGTTTCCCAGGGCCTCCGCTACTGATGAAGTCGCAGGGACTTTTATCATTTGTGATGATCGCGGAGCTGCTGAGGCGCGCGCAGTCTCCATTAACGTCTCCGGACAGACCCATTTGGCACGTGATACCGATGCCAATGGCACATTGAACGATCATAAAAGCAATGACATTGCCTGTCCGTGATGGTGAGCCAAGACATGAGTAAAGTGAATAGTCACAAACACCCGGTTTTTCGCATAGGGTACCGCGCAAGCAATCAGCGTGGATTCACACTGATTGAGATTCTGGTCACTGTTTTTATCTTGGCTATCGGTCTGCTTGGACTTGCCGGACTAATCCTTGAAGGTATGCGCAATAACCAGGGAGCCTATCTCCGGACGCAGGCGAGTATCCTTGCATACGACATGGCTGATCGGATGCGGGCCAACAAGGACCGGGCATCCGATTATGCGGGCTTCAGCACGGATGGAGCCACAACTACTCTCCCTGATTGCGCAAGTGAAGATACTGGCTGCACGCCAGCAGGGCAGGCGCAGGTGGATCTCGTGGAATGGACGCGTCAGATCCAGGGCGTGGGAAGCGATATGGCTTTGTTGCCGGGCGGCGTGGGTACAATCCAGCATGATGCGGCAACGTCCAGATACACCATTACCGTCACCTGGAACGAGGTAACTCGTGACGGAGACGCGGGAGAGTCAATCTCCGGTGATGGTTCCTACTCCGTGCAGTTTTCATTGTGAGGTACAAAATGAACGGAGCCCCTGAATTGAGGTTACTTGCCAGATTGAGTAAGAGCCAAAGAGGTCTGTCTCTGGTTGAGCTGATGATCGCTCTGGCACTGAGTGCCACGTTGATTTTTGGCATTTTCACGGTGTATCTGGATTCCAGCCGAACCTCGCGCATGAGTGCTGCACTTGCCAGAACTCAGGAAGCAGCTCGAATAGCCACCGACATCATGGCTCGCGACATGCGTATGGTCGGGTTTCAGGGCTGTGCCGATCCGGATGACGTGACGTTGAATATCATTGCTAACAATCCCCCAACTGCTGATTTTTTTGAGACGACACTGCGTGGCTGGGAAGTGAGTGATGGCACGTGGGCAGACGGCACTGAGTTTGATGGTGAAGAAATTGAAGCGAACGCGATTGTAGGCAGCGATGTTATATCCGTTCAGCGCGGTGAAACCATGGAAATAGAGCTGACCGGCAACATGAAAGCGGATAACGCCAATATTCAGGTTCTGGGTGATGATATCGTTCGTTTTTCGCAGAATGATATCGTCATGATTTCCGACTGTGAAGCAGCGGACCTGTTCAGGATCTCCAGTGAGCCGTCATCGGGTACCTGGGCTCATGCCAAGAATGTCAACAGCTCAAACCGGTTGAGCCAGGCCTACACAGATTCTGCACGCATCATGCGTTTTTCTTCGTCGGTTTATTTTGTGGCAGACACCGGCCGGGATGATGTTCAAGGTAACGACATCTTTGCATTGTACCGGCAGGCCAACAATCTGGACGGTAGTGTGCAATCCCCTCAGGAGATCGTTGAAGGCGTTGAAAATCTTCAGATCGAATATGGTGAACTGCTGGGAACCAATAACGTCCGGTACCGCCCTGCAGACGAAGTCGGGAATATGGCAAGTGTTGTTGCTCTGCGCATAGGCATGCTGGTCAGCAATGCGGACCCTGTCCGGGATGATAACGATATAGCAGATTATGCACTCCCCGGCGAGACCATAACCGAGGCGAGTGGTGGGGGGACCGTTACACATCCCGAAGATCAGCGTCTGCGAAGGACCTTTGTTACGACAGTCATGCTTCGTAATCGTGACTGACTGACCGGCTATTGGTGATCGAATGATGAACAAACACAGCAGAGTGGTTTCATTGAAGAAAGAGCGTGGGGCAACGCTCATCGTATCCTTGATCGTCTTGTTGGTGCTGACGCTGATTGGCGTTGCCGGTATGAATACATCGGTAATGCAAGAGCGAATGGCCGTGAATTCCCAAAACTCGAATCGGGCTTTTCAGGCGGCAGAAAGCACATTGAGGTCATTGCTGGATGAAGTTTATGCAAACAACCTGGATTTGTTGCGCCAGTCAATGCAGGAGACTTCCAGGGAGAGCGATCGGGTGACGGTAACCGTCGACGAGGATAACGGTGTAACGGGCAGTTATCAGGCCCGCTTTCTTGGAGAGGTCATTATCACCAGCGGAAGTTCCATGGATGCCGATGAGAGCTCCAATCAGTTGAAGGGGTTCCGATACGAGCTTGAAGGTGAGGCCGGGGTGGCAAATACAGGTGCTGCTGCTCGGGTTTTCAAGGGTATTGAGTATTACTGATCTTGATAGAGGGGGCTCAGTCCCCGGAGGCAGAAATGAGTAGAGTCTATTCCTATTGCTCGACAGCGCTTTCAGCAGCGCTGATATTGATCCTCGTGATTGTTTCCTCGCCTGCTTGGGCTGAAGAGCCCGCTGGCCAGCTGATTGACACCCAATATGAAGCTGTCGAGGCAAGAGCAATTGAGCTCGTTCTGAATGCCAGTGGTGATGTGGTGGGAATTCGTGCTAAAGGCTGCCCCGGCTGTCCATCTTCAACGATCCTGCCTTCTGCCGATCTGGTGATTGAGGCTGGAGAGCGTCAGATTGATGGTACGGAAGTAAAATACCTCAATGGTGTGCCTGGTGTAATTCACATTTACCAGCCAAACGGTATGGCTTATCGGGTGTCCTTTCCTGGCGTCCTTTCATCCGGAGGTGGTGAGCAATGAGAGTATCCCTTAATTTGCGCTTGATTCTGGCGGCTGCGGCGACCGTATTTGGAGCAACGGCGACGAGTCCTCTCCATGCGGATGATACCGAGATATTCTTCACCCCGCCGGGAACTTCACAGATCGTGAAGCCCAACATCATGTTCATCATTGATAACTCGGGAAGTATGGATACAGATGTGGGCGACAGCGACATGACACGAATGGAGGTCGTCAAATCCGTGACCATGAACCTCATCGACCGGATGGAAGATGTCAATATTGGGTTGATGAAGTTCAATGTACAGAAATCTTGCAACTATCACGGATCCTGTTGGGAGTCCACAGAAAGTGGTGGGCATATCATGTCCCCGCCAGTACCGTTGGATGATGATAACAAGGTAGAACTGAAAAAGTTGGTTGATGAACTTAAGCCAGTGGGTAACACTCCATTGGCAGAAACACTGGCTGAACTCGCCCGTTATTTTCGTGGCGATAGTCCCTTCTATGATGATGAGCCTATTGATTCGGCGCTTGCTTCATCGGATGCCTATCAGTCGCCGGTCGAGTATCAATGCCAAAGGAATTATGCGGTTTTCCTGACGGATGGTGCTCCAACGGCGGATGATACCGATACAGACATCGGAAATTACATAGGGGAAAAATGCGGTAGCGCAAACTCCGACGATCCAAATGATAGTTGCCTGGATGAAGTGGCGGGCTTTTTGGCAAACGGAGACCTTAGCAGCACCCATGAGGGTAACCAATACCTGATCACTAACACTGTGGGTTTTGCTACTTCGCAAGCGCTATTGTCAGACACTGCTGAAGCAGGTAAGGGAAATTATTATCGTGCAGATGAGCAGGAAGGGCTGGAAGCTGCCTTTGACAAGATCTATGAGGCAGTGCGTGCCCAGGGCACGACCTACGTATCTCCGGGTGTTGCCATCAATACCTTTGATCGTCTTAACCACCTGAATACGCTGTACTACGCGCTTTTTCAGTCGGATAAAGGGGCAATCTGGGACGGTAACCTCAAGCGCTATAAGCTTGAGATTCGCAAAGACTCGGCTGGTAAAAACGTTGCGGTTATCGTAGACGCCAATGGCAATGCTGCCATCGACAACACCACCGGCTTTTTCAAGGAAACAGCAAGAAGCTGGTGGAGCCCGGTTGCTGATGGACCTGACGTAAGTCTCGGTGGAGCCGCTTCTCAGCTACCTGCGATTACAGAAAACCGCAAGGTATACTCGAACCTGGATTCGCGTAGATCTGACCTCACCAATTCAAAAAACCACGTTATCGTGGACAACGTTACCGGTGCAGACTTCGGCGATACCAGTTTGACCGGCGTCGAGCTCGAAAAAGTCGTCAACTGGACTCGTGGCGTCGATGTGAACGATGAGGACGGTGATTCGGATACAACTGATGCGAGAAAGCTTCTGGCTGATCCTTTGCACTCTGTCCCGCAACTTGTGATCTACGATGCAACGGCTACTCCCCAGGCGACAACTATTTACTACGGGGACAATCAGGGATTCATCCACGCGGTTGATGGCCGTACCGGTGATAGCCAGTTTTCCTTTATTCCCAGGGAACTGTTGAAGAACCAACCGGCCATGATGAACAGTACCGATACCTCCAGCAAAGTTTATGGCATGGACGGATCCGTGGTTAAGTGGGTTCACGATGAGGATGTCGATGGTGCTATAAACAGCTCTGACAGCGATTTTGTCCACATCTTTTCGGGCATGCGCCGTGGTGGGAAGAGTTACTACGCGTTGGACGTTACAACGCCGACTTCGCCGAGTCTGATGTGGTCTATTACCGGGGGATCTGGAGGCACATCTGGATTCGAGGAATTGGCTCAAACCTGGTCTACTCCCGTAAAAACGAGGATCCGTCAAGGTAACTCGCTTACTGATGTGCTGATTTTTGCAGGCGGCTATGACGTCGACCAGGACGATGCAACGGTCCGGACAGCGGATGATGAGGGACGTGCGTTGTATATCGTTAATGCGAATGACGGGTCCCTGATCTGGTGGGCCGGAGCAACTGACAGTGGTGCCGATCTGGAGCTGTCAGAAATGCAGTACAGCATTCCTGCCTCACCTAAAGTTCTGGATGTGAACGGCGATGGTGCAGCTGACCAGGTATATGTCGGTGATATGGGAGGACAGATTTTCCGGTTTGACATTGGTGTGACCGGTAAAAATGACAGCTTGCACGTGACTGGAGGACGGATCGCGAACCTGGCCGGAGATACTGCCGCCAGCAACCGGCGCTTTTACCACACTCCGGATTTGTTTGGCCTGAAGATTGGCGGCAAGCGTTATCTGGGTCTCGTTATGGGCTCTGGTTACCAGGCGCACCCATTGGATACTACGGTGGAAGATCGGATCTACATGATGAAGATTGAGGCTGTAAGTTCGGCGCCAATCGATCCCGACGACGAAACGGAAACAACGGTTCTTTACCAGACGTTGACTGAATCAGACCTCTATGACGCCACCGATAACAAGATTCAGCAAGACGACAGCGAGACAGTGAGGACAGAGGAAGCTACAAAGCTGGCGGGCAAGAAAGGCTGGTATATTCGCCTCACCAATGATGGAGAAAAAGTGCTGTCCGAAAGCACTACGGTCAACAATGAAATCTACATTACAACCTATGAGCCGAAGGCAAGTACCAATCCCTGCTTCCCGCCAACCGGAACATCCCGGATGTACCACCTGTCAGCGTTCAATGGGACGGCGGTACGCAATTACGATGGTGTAGGCAGTGATAGCGAGCTCACCAGGGAGGACCGTTACGTAGAGCTCAGCACAGCGGGTCTGCCTCCGACTCCGCAAAGGATGCGGGTTGATGACACTGATGTCATATGCATAGGCACGGAGTGTCAAACCATTGAAACAGTGAAAGGCGTCGTCGAAACCTACTGGTATGAGGACTGATCCAGATGAATCCAGGTAAGGAGCAGAGAGGTTTTACCCTTATCGAGTTGATGATTGTGGTGGCGATCATAGGCATTATTGCTGCGATCGCTTACCCCAGTTATACGGATTATGTCGAGAAAACCCGGCGTTCCGATGCTCAGGGGGCTCTCATGGGCTTGGCGGCGGCGATGGAGCGCCATTATGCGACCAATAATAGCTATGAGGATGCCGCAAGTGGCGGTGCCGATACCGGTTCGCCGGCCATTTACGCGGACGAGGCGCCCCTCGATGGTAATACCAAGTATTATGACCTGACTATCCAGGCTGCCGATGCGACTTCATTCACTCTGCGTGCCACACCGAAGGGGGCTCAGGCCGGTGACGGGATGTTGGAGCTGGACTCCACCGGCGCCCGGAGATGGGACAGCGATGCCAGCACCTCTTTCGATACTGGTGAGAATACCTGGAACAAATGATCTGATGAAAGCCGGTCCAATGACCGGCTTTTTATTCAGCAGGTTATTTCGGCACCCCAGCGCAGCTTGATAGTTCCGTCCCCGTCCTTGTCAGACTGAACGCGAAATCGTCCCACCATGTTAACCGCCATATAGGTCATCGTGCCGGTTTCCGGTTCTGCCGGGCACAGTACAAGGCTTCCGAGGGAGCCGTAAGCAAAGCCTTTTTCATTGAACTGAAAGTACCCCCTCCCGGCGGTTCTTGAGTACATAGTGAAGGGGTGACTGACCGGTTCCTGCACTCGTAGAATTTCCCCGTTGTCAGGCTGTTTATCGTTATTTACATCGACGAAAACCGATACTGGCTGTTGCCAGTCGTCCACGCATTCGTTCTTTTCGGACAGAGGGCAAATCGTAACAAGGGAATGGTTGCTGGCCGCAGCCCAGCGGGCAAAGGCAAACAGGCTATGGTAGGTATCGATAATGGTTCGATGTCTGCTACGTTCTACAACAGTATTCCAGCCTTGGACGGCCAGACCTGAAACAATGGCGAGAATGGCGATGGTGATGACCAGTTCGGGCAGAGTAAAGCCCGCTGGTCGCTGCACGACCTGCATTTTGAATAACTCTCCTTGTTAGGTGTTCATCCATGAACGCCCCGGCTTCCTGCCAGGGAGCGCATCTAATTGTATAGGGTTCCGGTTTACGCGTATGTGCGGCTCTTCGCTTTACTCCATCCCCAACTTCTTCAACCGATACCGCAAAGCCCGAAAACTGATCCCCAGCCGTTTGGCCGCGGCCGTCTTGTTCCAGCGGGTAGCCTCCAGGGCCTTCTCAATCGCCTGGCGCTCAATGGTTTCCAGGAACCCTTCAAGGTCAATCTCCCCCTCCGGTACGCTGGGGGCATCGGTGCCGGGATTGGCCGGGCCAGAGGCTGACCCTGCGGGCTGCACCCCGTTGCCCAGGTGCAAGTCGTCGGCACTGATGCGGTCCTCATCGCACAGGGTAAAGGCCCGTTCCAGAATGTTCTCCAACTCCCGCACGTTGCCGGGGAAGTCATAGGCCTTGAGCCGTTCGATGGCATCCGGGGTGAGGGCGGCCGGGTCGCATTCGTATTCCCGGGCGATGCGCCCGAGGATATGGCTGGCGAGCAGGGGAATGTCATCGGCCCGCTCCCGCAGTGGCGGAACTGCCAGTTCGATCACGTTGATCCGATAGAACAGGTCCTGGCGGAAGTTGCCTTCCTGCACCAGCTCCGGCAGGTTCTTGTGGGTGGCGCTCAGTACCCGGATGTCTACCGGTACTTCCCTGGTGTCGCCCACCGGGCGTACGGCCTTTTCCTGGATGGCCCGCAGCAGTTTCACCTGCATGGCCAGGGGCAGGTCGGCTACTTCGTCCAGGAACAGGGTGCCGCCGTTGGCGGAGCGGAACAGGCCTTCCTTGTTTTCGACGGCCCCGGTGAAGCTGCCTTTCTTGTGGCCGAAGAATTCGCTTTCCATCAGCTCGGAGGGGATGGCGCCGCAGTTGACGGCCACGAAGGGACCTTCCCGTCGAGGGCCCTGCAGGTGGATCATCCGGGCCACCAGTTCCTTGCCGCTGCCGGATTCGCCACTGATGAACACTGGCGCCTGGCTGCGGGCGAGTTTGCGGGTCTGGTTGCGCAGCTTGCGGATCTGGGGCGAGTTGCCCAGCAGAAGGCCCGGCTCGTCGGTATCCGGGTCGGCGTCGGGTTCTGCCTCGGAAAGTCTCAGTGCGCTGTTGACCAGCTCCCGCAGCCTGGGCAGTTCCACCGGTTTGGAGACAAAATCGAAGGCGCCGGCTTTCAGGGATTCGATGGCGGTGTCCATGTTGCCGTAGGCGGTAATCACCGCCACCGGCGTGGCCGGGGCGTGCTGCTGGATCCAGTGCACCAGGTCAATGCCGTTGCCGTCCGGCAGGTTCATGTCGGTCAGGCACAGCTGGGGCTGATGTTTTTCCAGCAGCTGCCGGGCGGTGGTGAGGTCCGGCGCGGTCAGGGTTTCAATGCCCATCCGGGTGAGGGTGATTTCCAGCAGGTCCCGGATATCCGGCTCGTCATCAACGATCAGTGCGGTATGCGTGGTCATTGTCTCGTGTTGGTTCCATCTCGTTGTGCGGGCCCCGGGGTCAGAAAGTTTCTAGATCAGATCATGCGCCCGGGTGGGGCAAAGGTAATGCGGAAACAGCACCCTGGCTGGTCATCCTCCACCAGCGACAGGTGCGCCTGGTTAGACTCGCACAGTTCCCGGGCCAGATAAAGGCCCAGGCCGGTGCCACTTTTGTCGGTTGTGAAGAACGGCTCAAACACCGAGCTGCGGTGTTCTTTCGAGATGCCTGGGCCGTAGTCCCGAACATCCAGATAGGCCCGTTCTCCATCCTCCGTGGTGCCCGCGCTAAGTTTTATATGCTTCTCGCCACATTGCTGCTGGCTGTAGCGAAGCCCGTTGTCACACAGGTTGACCAGAACCTGCTCGATCTGGCTCTTGTCGAACCGTGCCGCCGGTACGTCCGGGTCTATGACGAGATCGATCCGGACCGGGCTGGACTGGTCATCCTGGGTTTGCAGGAAATCCCGCCGGAACTCCTGCAGCCACACGGGAATATCCACTAACTCGGCATTCGCTGCCTTGCGCCGGGACAACTCCAGGACATTCTCGATAATGCCGTTTACCCGTCGGGAGTGGCGGCGGATGATGTCCAGCATGCGCTTGTCGCCCTCATCGAGGGACGGGGACTCCTCCATCAGCTGTGCGGCGTGGCTGATGGCGCCCAGGGGATTACGGATCTCGTGGGCGATGCCGGCGGTCAGTCGGCCGAGTGAAGCCAGTTTCATCTGCTGCGCCTGCTGGGTCACCTTGCTCATGTCGTCCACGAACACCAGGATCAGGTCCCCCTGTTCCTGGTCCAGTTGGGTAAAATTGGCCTGCAGCAGGGGCGAGGTGGAAGCGGACTGGAATGGCGCAACGCGCTTGCGCGGATCCTTGAGCCAGTCTTCCAGGCCGAGCTTGAGGGGCTGGGGCAGTACCCGGTTTTGCACCTGGCCTGAATCCTCCGCACCTGGCGTGCCGAACAGCAGTTCCTCGGCCGCCGCGTTGGCCAGGCGGATCTGCCCGGTGCGATCCAGTACCAGGATACCGGTGCGCATGCGCTGGATGATCTGCTGGTTGATCTGCTCCAATTCGGCGATGCTGCGGGCGCGGCTCGAGGCCAGGGCTTCGCTTCGCATCATCCGCCGGGAGATGTTCTGCAGGATAAACGCAGCCGCGAAATAGAGAATGCCGAGGGAGCCGGCGCGGACAATATCGTCACCACTTTCATCCAGTACCAGGACCGCCCAGCTGGAAATGCCCAGGGAGCAGAGCGCGGCCAGGGCGGCATAGAAGGTGCCCATGCGACTCGGGGTCAGGATGTTGCCGGCGGCGACCGAAATGATGACGAGATTGGCCAGGCCGTTGGTAATGCCGGTACTGCTTATCAGCAGGCCATGCATGATCAGGATGTCCAGTAGGATGGACAGGGTGATGTGCCGCTGACTGGGCTGGAAGCCGGCGAACAATGTCATCCCGATAAAGGCATTCAGGGCCAGGTAGGACACCACGCCAGCCTGGTAGTAATCCTGCCAGCGGAAACGGGGCTCCATGGCGACCGGATCAATAAACAGCAACCCCACCAGCATCAAACTGACCACCAGCCGGTAATGGTTGTAGATCCGGAACAGCTTCACTTGCTGCCAGTTGCCCGGCAGGTTCAGTGCCTGTGCGCTGCCGGTTGGTGACGTACTGCCTGTCATGGTTGCCTTTTGTCTTTGTTGGTCGGAAGAAATTCTCGCCCTCGCGGGGTTATAATAGCCTTTTCATGGCAATGAGTTACAGGAGCCGATTTATGTCCGTGTCCGGGAACGCCCCGTCCTCCCAATCGCCTGCCCGGAAGCTGCGGGTCGTCATGGCCCAGCTGGATTTCCTGGTAGGGGATATTCCCGGCAATGCCCGGCTGGTGATTGACGCCACCCGTAAGGCGGCTACCGAGCACCAGGCGGACATTGTAGTGTTCCCGGAACTCTGCCTGACCGGCTATCCGCCCGAAGATTTGCTGCTGCGCCCGAGCCTGGACCTGCGGGTGGATGAGGCTCTGGAGGAGATCCGGGGCGCGGACCTGGGGCCGGCGATCGTCATTGGAGCACCTCTGCGCCACCACGGGCTGCTCTACAACGGTGCCGTGGTGATCGAGAGGGGTGAGATCACCGGCCGCTACTTCAAGCGCTTCCCGCCCAATTACCAGGTATTTGATGAAAAGCGCTACTTTGCCGAGGGCAGGGACGTGCTAACCCTGGATATCCGGGGTATTCCGGTCGGCATCACCGTCTGTGAAGACATCTGGAAGGACGGGCCGGTGGAGGATTGCGCCGCAGCCGGCGCCCGGCTGATCCTGAACCTGAATGCGTCGCCCTACGACATCGACAAGCAGGCGAGCCGCAAGGCTCTGCTGGAGCGCAAGTCTCGGGAGAATACCGTCAGTATTGTCTACGTGAACCTGATCGGCGGGCAGGATGAACTGGTGTTCGACGGCGGCTCCATGGTCTACGACCACTCCGGTGCGTTGATGGCCGAAGCGCCGCAGTTCAGCGAGGGACTGTACCCGGTCGACTTTATCTGTGATCACCATTGCCAGCCGGTGTCCCAGTCCTTGCCCGAGGAGCCGTCTCTTGAATCTAATGTCTACAGTGCCCTGGTCACCGGGGTCCGGGACTACGTGAACAAGAACGGGTTCAAATCCGTGGTACTGGGGCTGTCCGGCGGAATCGATTCGGCTGTCACTCTGGCGGTCGCGGTGGATGCCCTGGGCAAGGACCGGGTGCGAGCCGTGATGATGCCGTTCCGCTACACCTCCAGCATGAGCCTGGAGGACGCCGAGGCCCAGGCCAACGCCCTGGGCGTGCAGTACGACGTGTTCTCCATCGAGCCGATGTACGATGCCTTCATGGCGACCCTCGCGAAGCCGTTCGAGGGCACAAAGCCGGACACCACCGAGGAGAACCTGCAGGCGCGACTGCGCGGTGTGCTGCTGATGTCTCTGTCCAACAAGTTTGGCTCCCTGGTGCTGACTACCGGCAACAAGAGCGAGATGGCAGTGGGATATTCAACGCTGTATGGGGACATGGCTGGCGGCTTTGATGTGCTGAAGGATGTGCCCAAGACTCTGGTGTTCCGACTGGCCCGCTACCGCAACACCGTTTCCCCGGTGATCCCGGAACGGGTCATCACTCGCCCGCCCTCAGCGGAACTGGCCCCGGACCAGAAGGATGAAGACAGCCTGCCGGGATACGATGTGCTGGACCAGATTCTCAATCTCTATGTCGAGCGGGATTTCAGCGCCGAGGCCATAGTAGCGGAGGGGTTTGATGCCACTGATGTGGCGAGGGTGATTCGGCTGGTGGATATCAACGAGTACAAACGCCGGCAGGCGCCGATCGGCGTGCGGATTACCGAGCGCGGGTTTGGTAAGGATCGGCGGTATCCGATTACCAATGGCTGGAAGAGTGGGAAGTAGCGGTGTGATTGAAAATGGGGTCAGAAGAAAGCGTTCTTCAGACCCCGGGTTCGGGTCAAGCTCGGGAGTCCGGCCGCCAGGCAGGGGTCAGATGAAGGTTTTCATCTGACCCCATCTTCAGGTCAATCTTCTGAGCCAGGCGTCAACTCCGGGGTCCAACTCAGGGGTCTGATGAAAGCCTTCATCTGACCCCAATTTAGCGTCCGGCTCCAACTTCACTCGTCCCCCATCAACCCGAACGTCACCACATTCATCAACGACCGGTTCTCCCCTTTCAACCGGTCCGCCACAAACTCCCCGTCCTCATTGAACGCCTCACTGTCCGGGAAATTCTCCCGAAGCAGGGCAATGCTGTCCCGCGCGCCTTTTTTCAGGTCCAGGAACTGGTAGGTCTCGGCCATGATGATCAGGGCTTCTTCCACGGCCGGGGCGGAGGGATAGTTCTCGACCACATAGCGCGCCCGGTTATTGGCCGCCAGATAGGCCTCGCGCTTGATGTAATAGTTGGCGGCGTGCAGCTCCAGTTCGGCCATGCGATTGCGGATGGCGATCATGCGCTGGCGGGCGTCGCTGGCATAGGGGCTGTCCGGGTAGCGGTTCAGCAGTTGCGAGAAATCCCGGAACGCCTGGGTCTGTTCACCGGGGTTGCGGGCGGCTACATCGATGGGGAAGTAGCGGGCCGCCAGGCCGAGATCCAGGTTGTAGGAAGCCAGTCCACGCATATACAGGGCATAGTCGGCATGGTCGCTCTGCGGATTCAGCCGCAGGAAACGGTCCGCCGCGGCCCGGGCGCCTTCCAGATCGAGGTTCTGGTAGCGGGCGTAGATCAGGTCCAACTGGGCCTGTTCGGCGTACCGGCCGAACGGGTAATAGGTCTCCAGGGCATCCAGACTCTCCTCGGCTTCATTGAAGTTGCCGGAGTCCATCGCCTGGCGGGCATTCTCGTAATAGGTCTGTTCCGGCAGGACTTCCTCCTGTTTGTTACTGGCGCAGGCGCTGATCATGACCACCAGGGTGGACAGCAACAGCAAACGAACAACTGATCTCATGCCGGAATCCCGTATAATGTCGAAAAGTTTTTGAGCAGCGGCCATTGTAGCGGGGAAGTCGGCCCATGTGCAGAGGTTACCTCGCCCGATTGCCAGAATCTGATCAAAACGTAACACACCGGCCCCGGGGGCTTGATGTCATCTGAAAACCGAATTACCGCACGATTTGTTGTTCCACCCGATCTGAGCGACCGCAGGCTCGACCAGGCTGCTGCCGCACTGATGCCCGAGCATTCCCGTTCCCGCCTGCAGGGCTGGATCAAGGACGGCACCCTGACCGTCAACGGCGAGGCCCGAAAGCCCCGGGACAAGGTCATGCTCGATGACGTCATCGAACTGGATGCCGAGCCGGAAGTGCAGGTCAGTTGGGAAGCGGAAGATATCCAGCTGGATATCGTGTACGAGGACGAACACCTGCTGGTGATCAACAAGCCAGCGGGGCTGGTGGTGCATCCGGCGGCCGGTCACGCGGCAGGTACCCTGGTCAATGCCGTCCTCAGTTACGCCCCGGAAGTGGAAAACCTGCCCCGCGCAGGCATCGTCCACCGGCTGGACAAAGACACCTCCGGCATCATGGTCGTGGCCCGGAGCCTGATTGCTCACACCTCGCTGGTCGACCAGCTCCAGACCCGCACCATGGGGCGCGAGTATGACGCCGTCGTGGTGGGCACACTCACCGGCGGCGCCACGGTTGACGCCCCCATTGGCCGACACCCCCGCGAGCGCAAGAAAATGGCCGTGGTCTCCAGCGGCAAACCGGCCGTCACCCATTACCGCCTGGTAGAGCGCTTCGCCGCCCATACCCATATCCGCTGCAAGCTTGAAAGCGGCCGAACCCACCAGATCCGGGTGCACATGGCCCATGTGAAGCATCCCCTGGTGGGCGATCAGCTCTACGGTGGCCGCATGCGCCTGCCCAAAGGCTCGACAGAGGAATTGCGGGAAGTGCTCTCCGGCTTCAATCGCCAGGCGCTCCACGCCCGGCAGCTGACTCTCGAGCATCCGGAAACCGGTGAAATCCTCAGCTGGGAAGTGCCGCTGCCGGAGGACATGGTTCATCTGATCGAAGCCCTGCGCAAACACGTCCGGGAACTCGAGAGCCATGATTTCTGAGCAGCTCGTCCTTCGCCCCGACTGGTCCGCACCCAGAAATGTCCAGACGCTGTGCACCACCCGCCAGGGCGGTGTCAGCCAGCCACCCTGGAACACTCTTAACCTGGGTAGTCATGTCGGGGACAACCCCGACCATGTTCAGTCCAATCGACAGCGCCTGGCCGAATTCACCGGCCTGGACGCCTCCCGTATCGCCTGGCTGAACCAGGTCCACGGCACCGAAGTGGTGGAGATCACCGCCGACAACGTCGCCACGGTCCCGGAGGCGGATGCCAGCTTTACCCGGGAACCGGGAATTGCCTGCGCCATCCTCACCGCCGACTGCCTGCCGGTGGTGTTGTGCGACCGAACCGGGAGTGTTGTCGGTGCCGCCCACGCTGGATGGCGAAGCCTGTGCGGCGGCGTGCTGGAAAACCTGATCAGCGCCATGGCCGTGCCCGGCGATGAACTGATCGCCTGGCTCGGCCCGGCCATCGGCCCCAAACAATTCGAAGTCGGCCCGGAAGTGCGTGACGCATTCCTATCACACGACCCGGACGCCGCAAGGGCATTCAAAGAAGAGGGCGCGCGCGCTGGTCACTACCTGGCCGACATCTACCAACTGGCCCGTCAACGCCTGGCCAGTGCCGGCGTCCGCTCCGTCTCCGGCGGCAGCCTCTGCACCGTTCGCGACCGTGACTGGTTTTTCTCCTATCGGCGTGATGGTAAGACAGGGCGTATGGCGACGCTGATCTGGATGAACTAGCGCCTGCGAGTCTACCCGCGAATGTTCGGGCGATGGGCTGGTGGAGCTTCCCGGAACTGTCTGCAGCATGGATGCTGCAGTCAAGCCTACATGGATGTATTTACGGCGTGTTCCGGGAAGCTCCACCAGCCCATCGCTTGCTCCGAACACACATGACGGTGGTCAATTTAGCCCAAAATAAAACCACCCCAGCTTGAAGTCCCTCCCGCCGCCCCTACATTTAAATGCAAAGCAATTTGGATATAACCGAACCGCCAAAGGGTTCGCCAGATATCCGCTAACTGATTTGGGGAAACGGAAACATGAGAATCGACAAGCTCACCAGCAAACTGCAGACCGCACTGGCGGACGCGCAGTCGCTCGCGGTTGGCAAGGACCACAACTTCATTGAGCCCCTGCACCTGATGCAGGCACTGCTCGACCAGGAAGGCAGCTCCATTAAACCGTTGCTGAAACAGGCCGGCGCCGACCCTGCACGCATCCGCCAGGCCATCGCCCAGGAAATCGAGAACCTTCCGGAAGTGAAAGGCTCTGCCGGCGATGTCTCCATGTCCAACGACATGGGCCGCCTGCTCAACATGGCTGACAAACTGTCCCAGAAGCGCAAGGACCAGTTCATCTCCAGTGAGCTGATGCTGCTGGCCGCCCTGGAAGACCGGGGCTCCCTCGGCCGGGTACTGCGGGAGCAGGGCGTGGACAAGGCCGCCCTGGAAAAGGCCATCGACGAGGTTCGTGGTGGTGAGGCCGTCACCGATCCGGGTGCCGAGGAAAACCGCCAGGCCCTGTCCAAGTACACCATCGATCTGACCGAGCGTGCCGCCGAAGGCAAGCTCGACCCGGTGATTGGCCGTGACGACGAGATCCGTCGCACCATCCAGGTGCTGCAGCGCCGGCGCAAGAACAACCCGGTACTGATCGGTGAGCCGGGCGTGGGTAAGACCGCCATTGTCGAAGGTCTGGCCCAGCGCATCGTCAACGGCGAAGTGCCCGATGGCCTGAAGGACAAGAAGGTGCTGTCCCTGGACATGGGCTCACTGATCGCCGGTGCCAAGTTCCGCGGTGAGTTCGAGGAGCGCCTGAAGGCCCTGCTGAACGAGCTGTCCAAGCAGGAAGGGCAGATCATCCTGTTCATCGACGAGATCCACACCATGGTCGGCGCTGGCAAGGCCGAAGGCTCCATGGACGCCGGTAACATGCTCAAGCCGGCTCTGGCCCGGGGTGAGCTGCATTGCGTTGGCGCCACCACCCTGGACGAGTACCGCGAGAACATCGAGAAGGATGCCGCCCTCGAGCGCCGGTTCCAGAAGGTCCTGGTCAGCGAGCCGAGTGAAGAGGACACCATCGCTATCCTGCGTGGCCTGAAAGAGCGCTACGAGGTTCACCACGGTGTTGAAGTCACCGACGGTGCCATCATCGCGGCAGCGAAGCTGTCCCACCGGTACATCACCGACCGGCAGCTCCCGGACAAGGCAATCGATCTGGTGGACGAAGCCGCCAGTCAGATCCGCATGGAGATGGACTCCAAGCCCGAGGCACTGGACCGTCTCGAGCGTCGGCTGATCCAGCTGAAGATCGAACGCGAGGCCCTGAAGAAAGAGAAGGACGAGGCGTCCAAAAAGCGGTTGTCAGAACTGTCTGACGTGATTTCCGGTGTCGAGCGCGAGTACGCCGACCTGGAGGAAGTCTGGAATTCCGAGAAGGCGGCGCTGCACGGCTCCCAGAAGATCAAGAGCGACCTGGAGCAGGCGCGGATCGATCTGGAAAATGCCCGCCGTGCCGGCGATCTCGGCCGCATGTCCGAGCTGCAGTACGGCAAGATTCCGGAGCTGGAGCGCCAGCTGGAAATGGCTGGTCAGGCCGAGATGAAGAAAATGGAGCTGCTGCGTAACCGCGTCACCGACGAGGAGATCGCGGAGGTGGTTTCCAAGTGGACCGGCATCCCGGTATCCAAGATGCTCGAAGGCGAGCGTGACAAGCTCATGCGCATGGAAGAGGCCCTCCATGGCCGCGTAATCGGTCAGGACGAGGCGGTGGAAGCTGTTTCCAACGCGGTCCGCCGTTCACGCGCTGGCCTGTCCGATCCGAACCGGCCCAACGGTTCGTTCCTGTTCCTCGGCCCGACCGGGGTGGGCAAGACCGAGCTGTGCAAGTCCCTGGCATCCTTCCTGTTCGATACCGAGGAAGCCATGGTGCGAATCGACATGTCCGAGTTCATGGAGAAGCACTCCGTGGCTCGCCTGATCGGTGCGCCTCCCGGCTATGTCGGTTATGAGGAAGGTGGTTACCTGACCGAAGCGGTACGCCGCCGCCCGTATTCAGTGCTGCTGCTGGATGAGGTGGAGAAGGCGCACCCGGATGTCTTCAACATCCTCCTGCAGGTACTTGAGGATGGTCGCCTCACCGATGGCCAGGGCCGCACGGTGGACTTCCGCAACACCGTTATCGTGATGACCTCGAACCTGGGCTCCGACATCATCCAGCAGAAAGCGGGTGAGGAGAACTACGAGGCCATGAAGAATGCGGTGATGGAAGTGGTAGGCACCCATTTCCGCCCTGAATTCATCAACCGCGTGGACGAAGTGGTGGTGTTCCATCCGCTGGCGGAAGACCAGATCCGAGGCATCGCCAAGATCCAGATCGCCGGTCTGAGCAAGCGCCTGAAGGAACAGGACATGAAGCTGGAGCTGGACGACGTGGCCATGGATCTGCTGGCGGAAGTGGGCTACGACCCGGTTTACGGTGCACGGCCGCTGAAGCGGGCGATCCAGCGCAACATCGAGAATCCGCTGGCGCAGAAGCTGCTGCAGGGAGAGTTTGTGTCCGGGGATACCATTCGCGGCACGGTGAAGGATCACCAGCTGGTGTTCGAGAAGGCCTGATCGGTATCGGACAGAGCCGGGATTTGAAGTCGGGGTCAGAAGAAAGCTTTCTTCTGACCCCATTTTCAAGCCTGACTCGGGGTTACATCTAAGACGGGGTCAGATGAAAGCCTTCATCTGACCCCACCTTCACCCCTCATTCTTCCATCGGCCCACAATTCTCTTCGGCAATCTCCTCAAACCGCATCCGCTGCTCGGCAATCTCTTCCGGTGACAGGTACCGCCGCTCGCCGTCTTCCTCCACCTGGATCCGCGCATTGCTGTCGATGATTCTCAGGTTGGACTGGGCAGTCGCACAATTGGCCTCGCGCTGCTTGCGGATCGCTTCCATCTCGGCCCGTTCACGCTCGGTCAGTTCGCGCTTTTCCGCTTCCTGCTCCATGGCCTGCACCTGCTCCTGGGGGCTGGTTCGGTTGGACGCGTTGGTGGAACCCTTGCCGGAACGGACACTGACCTGCTCGGCCTTGCTGCCCGTGGGCTGGCGGTCACCAAAATGGGTAACGCCGTTTTCGTCCGTCCATTTGTAGACGGAACCGCTGTGGGCAATGCCCGGTACCAAAGCCATTAACAGGGTCAACATCAGGATTTTTCTGTTCATGGATCTACTCGCCGTGGTTTGCTACCGGTCAGATTCCGCTGCCGGTTGGAATTATTGGTGAAGTCTATCATGCCATCCGGAACGCCGATTTTCTTTCGTCTGGTTCAAATCTCGGGGCCCGGATTCTCCAAGTATGGCAGACCTTCGGTCATATTGGGTGGATTAACGGCCGGCGGCTATTGACAGGGAGTTTCGCGCTGTCAGAATTGGCGATTGCCTGAAACTGGGGTTAATTCGGCAGGCAATCCCGAGCGAGTATCCCCCGTTAATCACCACACTGAACACATCGGGTCCCGATGTGCGCTGGTTGTTGCTTACGTGCAACCCGTTGATTGGTCGTTCTCCGCAACCCTCAGGAGGGCGGCTGGCCAGGAGACAACCTCTTATTTTGCAGGTGTGGAGGAGCAAGCCGGTTCCGCTTTCACAAGAAGCAGGGAGACCGTGAATCCAGGCAACCGGGGCGAAACCCGGCTCATTCACTCGTAGAAGAGGGTAGAAAATCGTGGAGTTATTGTCTGGCGCCGATATGCTGATCCGGTCCCTTCAGGATGAAGGTATCGAATACATATACGGCTATCCGGGTGGTGCAGCCCTTCATATTTATGATGCGCTGTTCAGGCAGGACAAAGTCAAGCATATTCTGGTACGGCACGAGCAGGCGGCGGTCCATATGGCCGACGGCTACGCCCGCGCGACCGGAAAACCAGGTACCGTACTGGTGACCTCGGGTCCTGGAGCCACCAACACCATTACCGGCATTGCCACCGCGTTCATGGATTCCATCCCCATGGTGGTTCTGTGTGGTCAGGTTGCCTCCCACCTCATTGGTGAGGATGCCTTCCAGGAAACCGACATGATCGGTGTTTCCCGTCCCGTGGTGAAGCACAACCTGAGCGTGCGCCACCCCGAGGAAATTCCTGAAGTCATTCGCAAGGCCTACTACATTGCCGCGACCGGCCGTCCCGGCCCGGTGGTGGTGGATATCCCCAAGGATATGACCACGCCGAACGAGCGCTATGAGTATTCCTATCCGAAGAAGGTCAAGCTGCGCTCTTACAATCCGGCCATTCGTGGCCACGCTGGCCAGATCAAGAAAGCGGTCGATATGCTGCTGGCGGCCAAGCGCCCGGTTATCTATGCCGGCGGCGGTGTGATCCTGGGCAAGGCCTCGAACCAGCTGACCGAGCTGACCCGCATGCTGGGTTATCCGCTCACCAATACCCTGATGGGTATCGGCTGTTACCCGGCATCCGACAAGCAGCATCTGGGCTGGCTGGGCATGCATGGCACCTACGAAGCCAACATGGCCATGCACCACTCGGATCTGATTCTCTGTGTCGGCGCCCGTTTTGACGACCGGGTAACCAACGCCACCGAGAAGTTCTGTCCGGGTGCCCGGATCATCCACATCGACATCGATCCGGCCTCCATCTCCAAGACCGTGGAAGCGGATGTGCCCATCGTCGGCCCCGTGGATGCGGTGCTCAAGGAGATGCTTGCCCTGGTGAAAGAGAGCAAGGACAAGCCCGATGCCGACGCGCTGGCTTCCTGGTGGAAGCAGATCGACGAGTGGCGGGCGTTCCACGGCATGCGTTACGAAACCAGCCCGGATGTCATCAAGCCGCAGGAAGTGATCGAACTGCTTTGCAAGCTGACCAACGGCGAGGCGTTTGTCACCTCCGACGTGGGCCAGCACCAGATGTTTGCGGCCCAGTACTACAAGTTCGACAAGCCCAATCGCTGGATCAACTCCGGTGGCCTCGGCACCATGGGCTTCGGCCTGCCGGCGGCGATGGGTGTCAAGCTTACCCATCCGGACGACGAGGTGCTGTGCATCACCGGTGAGGGCAGTATCCAGATGAACATCCAGGAACTGTCCACCTGCAAGCAGTACAACCTGCCGGTGAAGATCATCAACCTGAACAACCAGGCCCTGGGCATGGTGAAGCAGTGGCAGGACATGAACTACGAGTCCCGTCACTCCCAGTCCTACATGGAGTCCCTGCCGGACTTCATCAAGCTGGCGGAAGCCTATGGCCACGTGGGCGTGCGCATCGAGAAGAAGGAGGACCTTGAGTCCAAGCTCAAGGAAGTCCTGGCGATGAAAGACAAGCTGGTGTTTGTCGACATCTATGTCGACCGCTTCGAGCATGTCTACCCGATGCAGGTAGCCCGCGGTTCCATGAAAGACATGTGGCTCAGCAAGACGGAGAGGGTGTGATCATGCGTCGAATCATTTCTGTTTTGCTGGAAAACGAGCCGGGTGCGCTGTCACGGGTGGTTGGCCTGTTTTCCCAGCGCAACTACAACATTGAAACACTGACCGTGGCGCCGACCGAAGACGAGACCCTGTCCCGTCTGACCGTTACCACCACCGGTTCTGACAAGGTCATCGAACAGATCACCAAACAGCTGAACAAGCTGATTGAAGTGGTGAAGCTGGTGGATCTGACCGAAGGCGCCCACATCGAGCGCGAGCTGATGCTGGTGAAGCTGAAGGCCACCGGTTCCCAGCGCGCCGAGATCAAGCGCACGGTGGATATCTTCCGCGGCCAGATCGTGGACGTCACCAGCTCGGTGTACACGGTTCAGCTGGCGGGCGACAGCGACAAGCTCGACGGCTTTATCCAGGCAGTCGGTACTTCCGGAGTTCTGGAAGTGGTCCGTACCGGGGTGTCCGGTATTGCCCGCGGCGAGAAGGTGCTGAGCCTGTAACGGCCAGAATTGACAAGTTCGAACATCATGGCCCTGCGGGGCCATCACAAATAACAGAGGTTTCTCATGCAGGTTTATTACGATAAGGATTGTGATCTTTCCATCATCCAGGGCAAGAAAGTTGCCATCATCGGTTTCGGTTCCCAGGGCCACGCCCATGCGTGCAACCTGAAAGAATCCGGTGTTGACGTGACCGTCGGTCTGCGTCCGGGCTCTTCTTCCATCGCCAAGGCCGAAGCTTATGGCCTGAAGACCAGCGACGTGCCGTCTGCCGTCGCCGCCGCTGACGTGGTCATGGTCCTGACTCCTGACGAGTACCAGTCTCAGCTGTACAAGGCCGAGATCGAGCCGAACCTGAAAGAGGGTGCAACCCTGGCTTTCGCCCACGGTTTCGCCATCCACTACAACCAGATCGTTCCGCGCAAGGATCTGGACGTGATCATGGTGGCTCCGAAGGCTCCGGGCCACACTGTTCGCACCGAATTTGCCAACGGTGGCGGTATCCCTGACCTGATCGCCATCTTCCAGGACGCTTCCGGCAACGCCAAGAACCTGGCCCTGTCCTACGCCAGCGGCATCGGTGGCGGCCGTACCGGCATCATCGAAACCAGCTTCAAGGACGAGACCGAAACCGACCTGTTCGGCGAGCAGGCCGTTCTGTGTGGCGGTACCGTTGAGCTGGTCAAGGCCGGTTTCGAGACCCTGGTTGAAGCCGGTTATGCACCGGAAATGGCCTACTTCGAGTGTCTGCACGAGCTGAAGCTGATCGTGGACCTGATGTACGAGGGCGGCATCGCCAACATGAACTACTCCATCTCCAACAACGCGGAGTACGGCGAGTACGTGACTGGCCCGGAGATCATCAACGAGCAGTCCCGCGAAGCCATGCGCAATGCTCTGAAGCGCATCCAGAGCGGTGAGTACGCCAAGATGTTCATTTCCGAAGGCAGCCTGAACTACCCGTCCATGACCGCGCGCCGTCGTGATAACGCCGCCCACCAGATCGAAGTGGTTGGTGAGAAGCTGCGTTCCATGATGCCGTGGATCACTGCCAACAAGATCGTGGACAAAGACAAGAACTGATCCGGATTCCCGGCACAGTTTTCGAAAACGCGGCCCGGGTGGCCGCGTTTTTCGTATATACTCCGCCCAAATGCTTTCCGGAGTTCCAGGAATGACTGAAGAGAAAAAATCTGTCGACGCAGAAGCCACCTTCAAGAATGAACAGCCAGAGACCCAGGACCCTGAGATCGATTCCGGTGAGGTCGTGGAAGAGGAGCTGGTCGAAGGAGCGCCCGTCCGTCGCAAGGGTATTTATCTGCTGCCGAACGCGCTGACTACCGCGTCCTTGTTTTCGGGGTTTTATGCGATTGTCTCGGCCGCCAACGGTGTCTTTGATAACGCGGCGATTGCGATCTTTGTTTCCATGATCCTCGACGGCCTGGATGGCCGTGTCGCACGGATGACCAACACCCAGAGCAAGTTCGGCGAGGAGTACGACAGTCTCGCAGACATGGTGGCCTTCGGCGTGGCGCCGGGGCTGGTGGCCTTTTTCTGGTCCCTGAACGGCCTTGGCAAGTTCGGCTGGGCCATCACGTTCATCTATGTTGCCGGCGCTGCCTTGCGGTTGGCCCGCTTCAATACGCAGATCGGTTCAGTGGACAAGAAGTTCTTTGTCGGGCTGGCCAGTCCGTCCGCGGCCGCCTGTGTTGCCGGTCTGGTCTGGTGCTTCCACCAGTTCGAGCCCTCCACCTGGCTGACCATGCTGACAGTCATCGTGGTCGGCGGTACCGGGGTGCTGATGGTCAGCAATATTCTCTATCGGAGCTTCAAGGATCTGGACATGCGGGGCCGCGTGCCGTTCGCTGCCATCTTGCTCGTGGTCCTTATCCTTGTGGTGATCGCCCTGGACCCGGCAACCGTATTGTTTACCGTGTTCCTGCTCTATGCGTTGTCCGGACCTGCCCGCGCCCTGTTTCGCGGCAAGCCACGCCGTCAATAAGGCGTAACAACCCTGCAGTTATTGCCCCGGGCCCGGCGCCCGGGGAATTCTGACGGGATACTCCGGTCAACCAATCAGGCTTCTGGTTAACCGGAGATTCCCGATGCTTATCAAGAAACGCCCGTCCTGGGCACTTTCCCATTCTGACGTCACGCCCGAATCGGTCTACCTCGACCGCCGCCGTTTCATGGGTGGCATGGTTGCGGCTGCCCTTGCTGGCGCCGGAGTGCCTCGCCTTGTGGACGCCGCAGCCTTGCCGATACAGGGCGAATCCCTCGAATTTACAGCCATGCCGGGCTTCTCCACTGACGAGGAGAAAACCCCGTATGAAGATGTAACCCGCTACAACAACTTCTACGAGTTTGGAACCGGGAAGGGCGATCCCGCCCAGTACGCGGACGAGATGTCCGTGGATCCATGGTCGGTGATCGTCGAGGGGGAGTGCGACAGGCCCGGAACCTATGCCCTGGAAGATCTGGTCCGTCCCCATGACTACCAGGAACGCATCTATCGGCTGCGCTGTGTTGAAGCCTGGTCCATGGTGATTCCCTGGATCGGGATCCCCCTGGCGGACATGCTCAAGCGTTTCGAACCGAACTCCCGGGCCAAATACGTCTATTTTGAGACGCTCCACGACCCGGACCAGATGAGGGCCCAGCGTTCACTGTTCAGTACCATCGACTGGCCCTACCAGGAAGGTCTGAGGATGGATGAAGCCATGAACGAGCTGAGCTTCATGGCGGTCGGACTCTACGGTAAAACCCTGCCGAAGCAGAATGGTGCGCCCATGCGGCTGGTTGTGCCCTGGAAATACGGCTTCAAGAGTATCAAATCCATCGTGAAGATCCGTTTCCAGGAAGAGCGGCCGAAAACCACCTGGGAGATGATTGCTCCGCAGGAGTACGGCTTCTACGCCAACGTGAACCCGGAGGTGGACCATCCGCGCTGGAGCCAGAAGCGTGAGCGCCGGTTGCCGTCAGGACTGTTAAGCCCCAACTGGATGGAAACACGGAAGTTCAACGGTTATGGCGAGCAGGTTGCCCACCTGTACAAGGGTATGGACCTGACCAAGTACTATTAAGGGAATGTACGACCAACCATGACCATTCCGATGTTGCCGTTCAGAATACTGGTCTTCCTGCTGTCCTGTGTGCCACTTGCATTACTGCTCCTCGATATCGCCACGGGCTCCCTCGGCCCCGATCCGGGGCAGACGGTGACCGAGACGCTCGGCCTGTCGGCACTTCAGTTGCTGATCGTAACTCTGTTCATGACTCCCCTGGCCCGCTGGACCCATTGGTCCGGGTGGATAAAGGTGCGCAGGATGGTCGGTTTGTTTGCGTTCTTTTATGCAGCCCTCCACCTGATGGCGTTTTTGCAGTTCATCCTGGGGTGGACCGATCTGTGGGCGACGTTCACCAAACGCCCCTACATTATCTTCGGAAGTCTGGCATTTCTGCTGTTGATCCCCCTGGCGGCCACCTCCACCAAAGCGATGGTGCGCAGGTTGGGGCGGCGGTGGAAACCGCTGCACCGTTTGATCTATCCGGCTGTTGCTCTGGTGTGGTTGCATTTTATCTTCCAGGCCAGGAGCGATATCACCGAAATGGTGATTTATGGGTTGGTGGTGGTCTTTTTGCTTGCCATAAGAGGGTATTGGTTCGGCTGGCATTCCCTGGTTCCGCTGAGAGCGGCCAAAAGACGCTGAAAAAGGTTATTAGTTGACCGGATTGGGTGGCATTTGAGCAGCCGAGTAGGTGGAAACCGAAGGCCGGGAAAATAAACCGAAATTGGTCGTTGACAGTTTTCCTGAGGGCTGTAGAATGCGCACCACTTCTGAGGGACAAGCCACTGAGACAGGGGCGGCCCGAGGGGGTAACTGCTTGAAAGCTTTGAAGAAAATGGTTTTCAGATTTCTTCAGAAAGCGGTTGACAAGGTGGCGGTTCAGTGTAGAATGCGCGCCTCGTTTGAAGCAGTAAGCCGGACGGTTTTTAGCGGATTTGAGAGATTTGAAAACGCTGAAAATTAACGGTTGACAGGGTCGGGATTCGATGTAGAATACGCGGCCTTGATTGAGCAGACGCTCAACGCTCTTTAAAAAGTTAACCAAGTAATTCGTGTGGGCGCTGGCCGAGGTATTTCGGACACGAAATATCAGGACAGTGACTCGTCGAAATTGAGTTTTGTCTTGAGCAAGAATAGAGAATCTTCGGATTCTTGTATGATTTAAACTGAAGAGTTTGATCATGG
>NZ_FOUR01000006.1 GCF_900114925.1 Marinobacter pelagius
CCGCTCGTCAGCAGGGAGCAAGCTCCCCCTGTTACCGCTCGACTTGCATGTGTTAAGCCTGCCGCCAGCGTTCAATCTGAGCCATGATCAAACTCTTCAGTTTAAATCATACAAGAATCCGAAGATTCTCTATTCTTGCTCAAGACAAAACTCAATTTCGACGAGTCACTGTCCTGATATTTCGTGTCCGAAATACCTCGGCCAGCGCCCACACGAATTACTTGGTTAACTTTTTAAAGAGCGTTGAGCGTCTGCTCAATCAAGGCCGCGTATTCTACATCGAATCCCGACCCTGTCAACCGTTAATTTTCAGCGTTTTCAAAACTCTCAAATCCGCCAAAAACCGTTCGGCTTACTGCTTCAAACGAGGCGCGCATTCTACACTGAACCGCTACCTTGTCAACCGCTTTCTGAAGAAATCTGAAAACCATTTTCTTCAAAGCTTTCAAGCAGTTACTCCCTCGGGCCGCCGCTGCGTCAGTGGCTTGTCCCTCAGAAGTGGTGCGCATTCTACAGCCCTCAGGGAAACTGTCAACGACCAATTTCGGTTTATTTTCCCGGACTTCGGCTTCCACCTATTCGACCGGTCAAAACCCGATCAGTTCGTTCAAAAACTATACTGAATACGCACCACACTGCCAATACCCGGAAGCTCACAATTCACCCGGGCAGAAAATCAGATCTCTACCTTTACAGCAGCGGCAGCATTACGAGCTTTCGCCCTTGCCTCTTCTATAGACTCCCCCCGGGCCAACGCCACCCCCATCCGACGCCTTCCTTTAAGCTCGGGCTTACCGAACAGGCGCAACTGGGTATCCGGCTCAGTCAAAGCAGACTGCAGGTCGGTATATGCCACCTCCCCGGATTCACCTTCCGGGAGAATGACTGCCGACGCGCTCGGGCCATTCTGACGGATCGCCGGAATCGGCAGACCAAGAATCGCTCTGGCGTGAAGCGCGAACTCGGAAAGATCCTGGGAGACCAGTGTCACCAGCCCGGTATCATGGGGGCGCGGGGACACTTCGGAAAACCAGACTTCGTCGCCCTTAACAAACAGCTCGACACCATAGATGCCGTAACCGCCCAGATCTTCAACCACGGCAGAGGCAATCTCACGGGAACGTTCCAGGGCCCTTGCCGACATCGGCTGGGGCTGCCACGACTCCCGGTAGTCTCCGTCTTCCTGGCGATGACCAATCGGCTCGCAGAAGGACACTCCATCGCGATGCCGCACGGTTAACAGAGTGATTTCATAGTCAAAGTCCACAAAGCCCTCAACGATGACCCGCCCCTTGCCGGCGCGCCCCCCGCTTTGCGCATACTCCCAGGCAGCCTCGATATCACTCTCGGTCTTGACCGTGCTCTGCCCTTTACCGGAGGAACTCATCACCGGCTTGACCACCAGGGGCAAGCCAACCTCGGCTACAGCAGCCAGGTACTCTTCTTTATTACCGGCAAAACGGTAGGGAGACGTGGGGAGACCAAGCTCTTCCGCGGCCAGCCGACGAATCCCTTCCCGGTTCATGGTCAGGTTCACCGCCCGGGCAGTCGGGATAACCCGGTAACCCTCTTCCTCGAGCTTCACCAGTTCCGGGGTAGCGATTGCCTCGATTTCCGGAACAATCAGATTCGGCTTCTCCTGCTCGATCACGGAACGCAGGGCCGCGGGATCGAGCATATCGACCACATGGGAGCGATGGGCAACCTGCATCGCCGGCGCGTTGGCGTAGCGATCAACCGCAATCACCTCCACGCCGTAGCGCTGCAATTCGATGACCACTTCCTTGCCAAGCTCACCGGAGCCGCAGAACAGCACCTTGAAGGCATTGCTCTTTAAAGGAGTACCGATACGTACGGTGTTGTTATCTGTCATGTCAGAGGGCCACCTTTTGTTCTCTCTTTGCCACCTCGCGCAGGACTTCCCTTCGTTCGTCATTACTCATCTGGGTCCAGCGCAGGATTTCGTCTCCGGTACGATGACATCCGATACAGACATCGTTCTCGTCCAGGGCACACACGCTCACGCAGGGTGAGCGGACTTTATCGGACACATTCATTTATCGGGGTCGCAGGCTGTCAGTTGTTGAATGTAGCGGGCACCATTCTCGACGTAATGGGCAGCGCTCATCTCCAGCATTTTCTTCTGGTTGTCGTTCAGCTCACGTTTGATCTTGCCGGGAGAGCCGACCACCATGGATCCGTCCGGAATCTCCATACCCTCCGGGATCAGGGTATTGGCACCGATCAGGCAGTGCTTGCCGATTTTTGCGCCATTCAGCACAACGGCATTGATTCCGATCAGAGAATAGTCGCCGATCTCACATCCGTGAAGCATGACCTTATGGCCAACGGTCACCCCTCGCCCAAGAGTCAGGGGAATCCCGGGGTCGGTATGCAGCACAGAGCCATCCTGAACATTGGTTTCCGGGCCAATGGTGATCAGTTCGTTGTCACCGCGGATAACCACGTTGTACCAGACACTGCTTTTTTCCATCAGTTTCACGTTGCCAATCACGGTGGCATTGTGGGCAACAAACTGGTTATCGCCTTCCAGCTTTGGCCTGCGATCTCCAAGCTCGTAAAACATGTCAGCCTCCTTTGGGGGGTTCCAGCAAATCAATCCGGGCATCGTACACCGCGTTCAGGAAGTCAACCAGAACCACAGCGGAAAGGCCCCAAATCTGGAAACGCTCCCAGCGATAGCAGGGAACATAGAAAGTATTGTTGAGAAAACTCAGGGCATCGGTGCGTTCCCGGCGGTCTTCCAGGAAAAACGACAGGGGAACCCGGAATACACATTCTATTTCCGCCGGGTTGGGTTCGAGAGAGTGATCAGCGGGCACCACCCCAACGTAGGGAGTCACCAGAATGCCGTAGCGGGACATGACCTGGCTCAGCGGGGCGATCACCTCCACCTGGTCCGGCGGCAGGCCGATCTCCTCGTGGGTTTCCCGCAGCGCGGTCGCCGCAAGGGAAGGATCTCCGGGATCCCGCTTGCCTCCCGGATAGGCCACCTGCCCCCGATGGGTGCTCAGGTTGGCGGAACGGAGCGTAAATACCATTTCCGGATTGCGGGGATCATCGGTAACCGGCACCAGGATCCCGGCTTCGGGATAATCAAGGGCGAGCTGCTGTGGAGCATAGCCAGCCAGTCGCTCAGTGAGAAAATCTCGCAAATCTGGTCTCCCGGGAACTTCTTTCTGTTAGGTGAGACAGCAGCAGTCGGTATCGTTAAACTGACTACCAAAACCAATTCAGTATACGGGGAAAATCATGAAGTACTGCAGCACATGCGGCCATCCGGTGGAACAACGCATCCCCGAAGGCGATAACCGGCACCGCTATGTCTGTGTCAGCTGCGAAACCATACATTACCAGAACCCGCGGATTATCGCCGGCACGGTTCCGGTGTGGGAAGGCAAAATTCTGCTGTGCAAACGCGCCATCGAACCCAGGTACGGCTACTGGACCCTTCCTGCCGGGTTCATGGAGAATGCCGAGACCACCATTGAGGCCGCAGCTCGGGAAACCCGTGAAGAGGCGCTGGCCGAAGTGGATATCCATGGCCTGTTCTCAATCATTGATGTGCCACACATCAACCAGGTGCACATGTTTTACCGGGCCACCCTTATCGAGGGCCGGTTTGGCGCCGGGGAAGAATCCCTGGAGTCGAAATTGTTTGCGGTAGAAGAAATCCCCTGGGATGAAATCTCGTTTCCGACCGTCCGCAAGACCCTCGAGCTGTTCCTCGAAGACATGAAGACTGAAAACTACCAGGTGCACCTCAAGGACATCCGGCGCCCCATGTCGGCCAAAGGCAAGGCTTGATCAGAAATCCTCGATCCGGAAGATTTCATAGGCAGGCTCCTCATAGGGATGGGTCTGCTTAAGCGCTTTCAGAGCGTCATGAATCAGACTGTCCTCACAAACCAGTTCCACTTTGAACTCATCCACTACCTCCACTTCGCCCTGGGACCCAAGATAGGGGTCACTGCCCTCCAGCGGACGGAACTGACCCTGCCCCTTACACTGCCATGCACAGCTGTCGTAATCGCCGATTCTTCCGGCCCCGGCAGTGAATAATGCCTGCTTGGTTTGCTCAAGGTGAGATTCCGGAACGAAATAACACATCTTGTACATGAAACCTCCTGCGAAATCGGATATTTTTTGTACAGATTAATAGCTTAGAAACTTACCCACAGAATCTGTGGATAACTCTGGGGAAAGTTTTTGGGAACATGCCCCGAACCCCCATGATTACTGGACTCCACTCAAATTGGCGACAAAATGGCCCAACTATTAAATCCCTTATATTTCAATAGGTTATAATATACGGCCAATTATTGAACCAATTTCCCGGGTTTTGTGCACAGATCACACAACGTGGCGCTGAGAGTGTGCATAAAATTATTGAGTCAAGGGGATTTTTGCAGAATTCGGGACATTTTTTCCTTGAAAACCGCCCTGAAAAGGAGCATAGGCCAAAACAAAAAAGCCGGTGCCGGAAAGTACTCCCAGGGAGTATCTCCGACACCGGCTTCCGGTTCAGTATCGCTTAAGCGAACCAGCGCCTTGCATTACGGAACATCCGCAGCCATGGACCATCTTCCTGCCAGCCCTCCGGGCGCCAGGAATGCTGAACGGCACGGAACACCCGCTCCGGATGCGGCATCATGATGGTAACCCGCCCATCCCGGGTGGTAACACCCGTGATACCTTCCTCGGAACCGTTCGGATTGTACGGGTAACGAGTGGTTACCTGGCCCCGGTTATCAACATAGCGCAGGGCCACCAGTTCGTTCTCGGACAGCGCCCCGGCAGACGTACCGGAAGCAAATTCGACCCGGCCTTCGCCATGGGCGACCGCGATGGGCATCCGGGAACCGGCCATACCGTCCAGGAACGCCGACGGCGAGGAGGCAACCTCTACCATCACCAGCCGGGCCTCGAACTGTTCGGACTGGTTACGCACGAAGCGCGGCCAGCCCTCACTGCCCGGAATCAGCTCGTGGAGATTGGACAGCATCTGACAGCCGTTACAGACGCCCAGCGCAAGCGTATCCTGACGGTTGAAGAAGTGGGCAAATTGATCCCGAACCCGATCGCTGAACAGGATGGACTTTGCCCAGCCTTCGCCGGCTCCCAGAACATCGCCGTAGGAGAAGCCACCGCAGGCTACCAGGCTGTTGAAACCGTCCAGCGTAACGCGCCCGGCCAACAGGTCACTCATGTGCACATCAACCGCTTCGAAACCGGCGCGGTCGAATGCCGCCGCCATCTCCACCTGGCCGTTCACGCCCTGCTCACGCATGACCGCCACTTTCGGGCGGGCGCCGGTGTTGATGTAAGGGGCAGCAACGTCCTCGTTGATGTCAAAGCTCAGATCAACGTGCAGACCCGGATCTTCTGCATCCAGCAGGTTATCGAACTCTTCCTGGGCACAGTCGGCGTTATCCCTGAGGGACTGGATCCGGTAGCTGGTCTCTGCCCACAGACGCTGAAGTTCAGTGCGAGGTTCGTCCACCACCTTCTCGCCCTCGAAGCTCAGGCGCAGGCGATCGTCCTCGTTCAGGGTACCGATCACACTGGTGTGATCGCCCAGGCCGGCACCGGAGAACTGCTGGAGTACAAACCCGGTGTCCTCGCGGCGAACCTGGATGACCGCCCCGAGTTCCTCGTTGAACAATTCACGGGCGAACTGGGAGGCATCCTCAGCCAGGCCATCGAGCTTGATATCGACACCGGTACGACCGGCAAAACACATTTCCGCCAGGGTGACAAACAGGCCACCATCAGAGCGGTCGTGGTAGGCAAGCAGTTTGCCATCCGCGTTCAGGCCCTGAATGACTGCGAAGAACGCCTTGATGTCTTCCGGGTCATCCAGATCCGGTGCCACCGCACCCACATGGCGAAAGACCTGTGCCAGGGCTGAGCCGCCCAGGCGATTCTGGCCGGCCGCCAGATCCACCAGGATCAGGTCGGTTTCGCCGGCATCGGTAGCCAGTTCGGGCGTCAGGGTACGGGCGACGTCGGTCACCGGCGCAAAACCGCTGATGATCAGGGAAAGGGGCGCAGTCACACTCTTCTGCTCACCGCTCTCCTCTTCCCAGGTGGTTTTCATGGACATGGAGTCCTTGCCAACCGGGATGGTGATACCCAGCGCCGGGCAGAGTTCCATGCCTACCGCACGTACGGTTTCATACAGGTTTTCGTCCTCACCCGGGTGGCCGGCTGCGGCCATCCAGTTCGCGGACAGGCGAATATCGGACAGGTTGGCAATCGGCGCCGCGGCCAGGTTGGTGATCACCTCGCCCACTGCCATACGGCCGGATGCCGGTGCATCGATGACCGCAACCGGAGTGCGCTCACCCATGGCCATGGCTTCACCGGTGCGCACGTCGAAGGAGCTCGCAGTGACTGCCACGTCGCTCACCGGCACCTGCCAGGGACCGACCATCTGGTCGCGGGCCACCAGACCGGTAATGGTCCGGTCACCGATAGTGATCAGGAAACTCTTGGAACCTACAGACGGCAACCGCAGTACCCGGCGGATCGCATCGTTCACATCGATCTTGGTGGAATCGAAAATCGGTTTGGTGAACGACGAACGGCTGATGCTCCGGTGCATGCGGGGCGGCTTGCCGAAAAGGACTTCCATCGGCAGGTCCACCGGCTTGTCGTCGAAATACGAATCGCCAAGCTCAAGGTGATGCTCTTCGGTGGCTTCGCCAATGACGGCGTAAGGGCAACGCTCGCGCCGGCACAGGGCGTCAAACAGATCCAGGTTTTCCGGCGCAACCGCCATCACGTAACGTTCCTGGGACTCGTTGCACCAGATCTCCAGCGGCGACATGCCCGGCTCATCACTGGGGATGTCACGAAGTTCGAATTTGCCGCCACGGCCACCGTCCTTGACCAACTCAGGCATGGCATTGGAGAGCCCGCCGGCGCCGACATCGTGGATGAAGCAGATCGGGTTCTTCTCGCCCATCTGCCAGCAGCGATCAATCACCTCCTGGCAGCGGCGCTCCATTTCCGGGTTGTCCCGCTGTACCGAAGCAAAATCCAGGTTCTCGTTACTGGAGCCGGAATCCATGGACGAGGCAGCACCACCGCCCAGACCGATCAGCATTGACGGGCCACCGAGCACGATCAGCTTGGCGCCAACCGGAATGTTGCCCTTCTCCACATGCTGTTCGCGAATGTTGCCGAGACCGCCAGCGATCATGATCGGCTTGTGGTAGCCGCGCACTTCCTCGCCGGCCGGGCCCGGCACCTTCTCTTCGAAGGTACGGAAATAGCCCGCAAGATTCGGGCGGCCGAATTCGTTGTTGAACGAAGCGCCGCCAATCGGGCCCTCGATCATGATATCCAGCGCGGAAGCGATCCGGTCAGGCTTGCCGTAGCCGATCTCCCACGGTTGGGAATCGCCGGGCAGGTTCAGGTTGGACACGGTGAATCCGGTCAGCCCCGCCTTCGGCTTGGAACCGCGACCAGTGGCGCCCTCATCCCGGATCTCGCCACCGGAACCGGTGGCAGAACCCGCCGCCGGCGCGATGGCCGTCGGGTGGTTGTGGGTCTCCACCTTCATCAGGATGTGGATGTCTTCTTCGTTGTAACCGTAAACACCGGTCTCGGGATCCGGGAAGAAACGACCGCCACGGCTGCCACGGATGACGGAGGCGTTGTCCTTGTAGGCAGACAGAACGCCCTCGCTGTTCATCTCATAGGTATTCCGGATCATCGCAAACAGCGACTTTTCCTGACCTTCGCCATCGATATCCCAGGACGCATTGAAGATCTTGTGGCGGCAATGCTCGGAGTTCGCCTGGGCGAACATCATCAGCTCGACATCGGTCGGATCACGCTGGAGATCGGTAAAGGATTTCACCAGGTAATCGATCTCGTCGTCCGCCAGCGCCAGGCCCAGATCGCGGTTGGCTTTGACCAGGGCGTCGCGGCCACCAGCCAGCACCGGCACGCGGCCCAGGGTACGGGGCTCTTCGTGGCTGAACAGCAGTTCGGCACCACCCATCTCGTGGAAAACCTTCTGGGTCATCCGGTCATGCAGCAACGCTGCGATCTTTTCACGCTGATCCAGGCCAAGCTTCTTGGTGGCCCGGATGTAATAGGCGACGCCCCGTTCGATGCGATGAATCTGACGCAGTCCGCAGTTGCGGGCGATGTCGGTGGCCTTGCTCGACCAGGGAGACAGGGTGCCTGGTCTCGGCACCACCAGGAACAGAACACCATCCGGCTCCTCTACCGGAACGCTGGGGCCGTAGACCAGGAGGCGGTCGAGGATGGCCTGCTCGGAATCGGAGAGCTCAAACTCCAGGTCCACAAAGTGCATGAACTCTGCATAGACATGTCTGACTTCAGGAACAATCTCCTGAATTCGGGAATGCAGTTTGCGGGAGCGGAAAGGCGAAAGCGCGGGTGCGCCGCGAAGTTCAAGCATGATATCAACCTGTATCGCGCGAAAAGAGGAAGTCCGGTGCTATTTGAAAGGCCGCAATGATACTTGAAAGCGCATCGAGGTTACAGCGCCGCTGCGGTTATTCCGGACTGTAAAATTGACATTATTTTGCACATTAATTGAGCAATTTTATTGACCATCAGGGGTGAGGCGGGGATCATAGTTAGCGTGGCAACGGACGCTACGCACAGCATGACAAAGGAATACGCTCGGGTTTTATGAGCGTATCTGGCTGATACAGCTGCAACGGAGACTAGGGATTTGTCCAGATTTTTCAATCACCTCGGCGCCGTCCCGGCGCATTTTGTGTTTCTGTTAGGAGCCACCCTGGCTCTAACGGGTTGCTCGCGCCCGAGTACCGTCCAGGAAATCCAGAACGAAGGTGTTCTCCACGTCATTACCCGGGTAGCGCCCTCCATGTACTTCGAAGGCCGCGAAGGGGCAACCGGCTATGACTACGAGCTTGCGAAACGGTTCGCTGACGAGATCGGTGTCGAACTGAAAGTCCGCGTTGCCGACGACAACACGGAAATCCTGTCGGTACTGGAGCGTAACTTTGCCCACATCGGCATGGCCGGTGTGTCTCTGCAGCCGGACTTCGCGGACAATTACGAGGCCATTCCCACCGGGATCAAGGCCCAGTCCGTGGTGGTTTATCACCGGGACATGGAGCATCCGGAATCCCTGGAAGCCCTCGCCGGGCAAACCCTCCACCTGGTCGCCGACAGCGATCACGAGCACCTGTTGAAAGCCTCGGCCGCAGCCGGGGACATTTCCTGGGAGGTTCATCCGGGACTCGATGCGCCCGGCGTTCTGGCGCGGGTTGAGAGTGGCGAATTTCCGTATGCTGTGGTGTCCTCCAACGAGCTCGAACTTAACCACGTTTTCTACCCCCACGTGAACGAGGCCTTCGGTCTCGGCGAACCGCGGGAATTGGTGTGGCTGTTTCCGAAGAAGCAG
Organism: Marinobacter pelagius; assembly: GCF_900114925.1. GTDB lineage: Bacteria > Pseudomonadota > Gammaproteobacteria > Pseudomonadales > Oleiphilaceae > Marinobacter > Marinobacter pelagius. Next base: position 9,440 of record NZ_FOUR01000006.1, read on the forward strand.
GACGGGACCCTGGCTCAGGCTGCCGGTGAATTCCTTCAGCGCCTGCAGGACAACGGTGTGCTGGCGCAGCTGTCCGAGCGCTTTTACGGGCACCTGGACCGGCTGAATTACGTGGGTGCCCGGACTTTCATGCACCACTTGGAAAACCGCCTCCCGAAATACGAGAAGCTGTTCCGGGACTATGCCCGGGAATTCAACATGGACTGGCGCCTGCTCGCGGCCATCGGTTACCAGGAATCCCACTGGCGGCCGAATGCAGTCTCGCCTACCGGTGTCCGCGGCCTGATGATGCTGACCCGTAATACGGCAAGCTACGTCGGCATCAACAACCGGCTGGACGCGGAGGAAAGTATCCAGGGCGGAGCCAAGTACTTCCAGATGGTCCACGACAAGATACCGGAAAGAATCCCCGAACCTGACCGGACCTGGTTTGCACTGGCCTCGTACAACGTCGGTTTTGGCCACCTGGAGGATGCCCGACGGCTGACCGAGAGCGCCGGCAAGGACCCGGACCGCTGGATGGACGTCAAGGAATTCCTGCCGCTGCTGGCCCAGAAGGAGTATTACACCAAGACCCGATACGGCTTTGCCCGCGGCCAGGAACCGGTGATCTACGTGCAGAATATCCGCCGCTACTACGACGTGCTGGCACGGGTGATAACGCCGGCGCCTCCTGCGAAACCGGAAGAACCGCAGATCGTGGGAATCGAGCCTGAGGCAGGTCCCGCGGATTCCCGCAGCACGACGCCGGAAGAGCCGGCAACCTCCGCACTCAGAGCCAGCCTGCCCAAAGAGCTGGGACTGATCCCACCGACTCTCTGAGACTTGCGGGGAGTCAGCCCTCCGGGAGTTCCCGGGCCTCCAGGGCCCGTTCAACCTGGGAAGCCGAGAACCCGCGGCGATTCAGGAATCTGGCCTGTCTCACCTTGGTATCCCAGTCGTCCTCCAGGTCTGACAAGCCGAACCGCCGCTCCCGCAGCCTGATGGCAACCGCACACCAGTCCTCATCGGTCATGGCATCGAGGCACTCCGGAGTATGGTGAACGCCCCTTTGCTGCAGCTCGCCAAGAATCCTGAGCGGGCCGTAACCGAGATCCATTCTCTGGCGGGCATAGACATCGGCAAACCGGTGGTCATCAAGCCACCCCTGTTCCTCGTATTCGTCCAGCACCTCCTCGATCAGACCATTCTCGAAGCGGCGCTGCCTGAGTTTCAGGGACAACTCCAGACGGCTGTGTTCACGGCGAGCCAGCAATCTCAGTGCGGCCGCCCGTGCTTTGTATTCCTGATCGTCCTGATTTTCCTGTTTTGCCATTCAGACCCTTTCCGCGAGCGCACCCAAAACGCTAGACTAGCCACCGATTTTCAAAGCATAGCCCGGAGCCCGTGAAAACCTGAACAGGCTTCGCGTTATGCGTGTACCCGGCTCGACAGGGCCGATGGCCGGTGACGGCACACTTTGCCGGACACCGAGGACTGGTTTCAATCCCAAAGGACACCTTCATGGCCGCATTCATCCAGAAACTGTTCAAATCCCGCAAGTCATCAGAGACGACCGGAAAACCCCGCAAGGAAGTGCCCGAACAGTCCCAGGTTCCCCAGGAAGATTTGCGCGCCGACCAGAGGGAGAGCCAGCTCGGATTACTGAAAGGTTCGCCATCACAGGAGCAGCTGGCAAAACTCGCCCTGGAGGGTGTGACCGCGGATATCCGCCTGTCGGCCGCCAAGGGTCTGACCGACGCCGAGCAACTGCAAAAGGTGCAGAAGCAGGCCAAAGGACGGGACAAGGGTGTCTACCAGACCGTCAAGCAGGCGCTGCAAGCTCACCGCCAGGACGTGGAACGCCAGGAAAACGTTGCCCGCACCATCACGACCCTGATCAATAACGCACAGGAGCAGGCCCGCAGCGAGGACACCAAGCTCTACCAGGCACGGCTGGAAGCGCTGACCAACCAGTGGAAAGAACTGGAAAGCCAGGCAACGGCGGAGCAGGTTCAGCAATTCCTCGAGGCTACCCATCGTTGCCGCGAGCGCCTGCAAGAGATGGAAGCAGCTCGCGAGGAAGAAAAGCGTCACGGGGAGCAACTGCGTCAGCGCGAGGAAACCCTGGAACTGCTCACAAGTACGCTTGAAGACCTCAAATCCCAGACCGGTGATTCCCTGCCCTCGCTCTCCTCCCTGGACGCACTCCAGAGAACTCAGGAGAACCGTTGGCTGGAAGCCACCCGGGATACCGACGTGTCCCGGCAGGAACAAAAGACTTACGAGTCGGCGATGCTGGCCCTGAGGAACTACCTGTCGGCCCTGCGCCGGCTGACCCAGGCGCGTGAACACATCGGCGAACTCTCCGCAGCACTGGATTCAGATGAGGCATTCACCACAGAACAGCAGCAACAAGCCAAGACCCTGATCCGCGAGATCGACTGGCCCGAGGGATTCCCGAAGCCAGCACTGCTTGAGCCGGTACGCAAACTGGCCGGCAAGCGTGCGGAAAAGCCTGCCGAGAAAGAGGACCAGGGCGACCAGAAGGCTCGTGTCGATAACCTGAAAATCACCCTCGACAAGCTGGAGTCTGCTCTGGAAGCCAAGCAGTTCAGGGAATCCCGGCAACTCCTGAAGACCGCACAGAATCAGTTCCGGGACCTGGACCGGCGCCACTCCAAGCCTTTCCAGGCCAGGATGCAGTTGCTCACCGGCCAGTTCCGGGAACTCAGCGACTGGCAGGGTTTTGCCACCGAGCCCAAACAGATTGCCCTGTGCGAGCAGATGGAGTACCTCGCCGAGCAACCCATGGAGCCGGAGGCGAAGGCCGAACGCATCAAGGAACTGCAGAGCGAATGGCGGGAACTGGGCGGTTCCTCCGACCGGGCCCTCTGGACCCGATTCAAGAGTGCCTCTGATCGCGCCTTCGAACCCTGCAAAGCCTATTTCGAGGCGAAATCCGGGCTCAAGCAGGCGAACCTGGAGAAGCGCCAGGCCATTTGTGCCGAGCTGGAAACCTTCCTCGAGAACGCCGACTGGACGACGATCGACTGGAAAGGCGCCGAGCGCATTCACCAGACCGCCCGGCAGGAGTGGAAAGCCGCCTGGCCGGTAGAATTCCGCGACAACCGTCCGGTGCAGAAACGGTTCGATGATCTGCTGAAGCGTCTGGAATCACCGCTCGACGAGGAGCGCCGGAAGAATGAAGGCCTGAAACAGGCCATCGTTGAAAGAGCCGAGGCGCTGATCGAGCATGAACCGCTGCAGGAGGCGATGAACGAGGCCAAGGCGCTGCAGTCCGAATGGAAGGCCATCGGTATCACCCGCCACCGCGAGGACCGTAAACTCTGGCAAGCCTTCCGCAAAGCCTGTGACCAGATCTTTGCCCGCAGGGACGCCCAACGCGATGCCCGCCAGCAGGCCAGCGAAACCGCAGACCGGGAAGCCACCGAGCTTCTCACTCAGCTGGCAGCTGTCACCCCGGAAAGCTCCGCCGAGGCCCTTCGGGATGCGCTGATGAAGCTCCGGGACGTGAAGGGCAATGCCCTCTCCCAGGATGTGAAGGAGCGGGTCCAGGCAGCCAAAGGTGAGTTCCAACGGGCTCTGGACAGCAAGCTTCTGCAGCAGAAGGTCAGTCAATGGCAGGAGCTGGCCAGCGCCCGTGGTAACGGCGGTGTGGCTTCGTCCGATCTTCCGGACCATTGGCAAGCGCTGGCGTCAACCCAGGCCGGTCTCTCAGACCGGGAACTGGTGATTCGTGCCGAAATTCTTTCAGGCATGGAGTCTCCGGCCGAAGACCAGCAACGCCGGATGGAAATCCAGGTCCAGCGCCTGTCAGAGGGCATGGGCAACACCGAACAGGCCGGTGACCGCCTCTCAGAGCTGGAGAAACTGGTTGCCCAGTGGTGTCTGCAACCGTCTGACGAAACCCCGGAGACCGCTCTCTCGGAACGGCTGAACAGCGCCCTTTCCGGTATTACCGACCAATAAACGAACCCCGCGGTGCTGCTGACCCAGGACGCCCTGAGCAATTTCGCCAATGGGATTGGCAGCCCGCGTCATTACCCACCCTGCCCTGCAGGGGCTATGGTTAGTCGACTGATAACGATAATCCGACAAAACCATCAGAGGAAAGGTAATGACCACCGAGGCGTATATCTTTGACGCAGTCCGCACCCCCCGGGGCCGCGGCAAGAAAGACGGTTCGCTGCACAGCGTCAAACCCATCACCCTGCTGACCTCAATGCTCCGGTCCCTGCAGGAGCGCAACAGCCTCGACACCACCCAGGTGGATGACATTGTCATGGGTTGCGTCACCGCCATCGGCGACCAGGGCGCCGACATCGCCAAGACCGCCGCACTGGCGGCGGACTGGGACGAAAAAGTAGCAGGCGTTACCCTCAACCGCTTCTGTGCCTCGGGCCTGGAAGCCGTGAACCTGGCCGCCATGAAAGTGCGCTCCGGCTGGGAGGACCTGGTGGTCGCCGGTGGTGTGGAAGCCATGTCCCGCGTGCCCATGGGTTCCGACGGCGGCGCCTGGGCCACTGACCCGGAAACCAACCTGCATACCGGCTTCATGCCCCAGGGCATCGGTGCCGACCTGATCGCCACCATTGAAGGCTTCAGCCGGGAAGATGTCGACGGATTTGCCGTCCGGTCCCAGCAAAAAGCGGCCAACGCCTGGGAAAAGGGTTATTTCAGCAAATCCATCATTCCCGTCACCGACCAGAACGGCGTAGTCATCCTGGACCGGGATGAGCATGTGCGCGGCAACACCACTCTGGAATCCCTGGCCGGCCTCAGGCCTTCCTTCCAGATGATGGGCGAAATGGGCTTTGACGGTGTTGCCCGTGAAAAATACCACTACGTGGAGAAGATCAACCACGTCCACCACGCCGGCAACTCCTCTGGCATCGTGGACGGTGCAACCGCCATGCTCATCGGCAGCGAAGCCAAGGGCAAGGCTCTGGGGCTGACGCCGCGGGCCCGCATCGTCGCCACCGCGGTCACCAGCACCGACCCGACCATCATGCTGACCGGCCCTGCCCCGGCGGCCCGCAAGGCACTGGAAAAAGCCGGCATGACCGCAGACCAGATTGACCTGTTTGAAGTGAACGAAGCCTTCGCCTCCGTGGTGATGCGCTTCCAGAGAGAACTCTCGGTTCCGGACGAGAAAGTGAACGTGAACGGGGGCGCCATCGCCATGGGCCACCCTTTGGGTGCAACCGGCGCCATCATCCTCGGCACCCTGCTGGATGAGCTGGAACGCCGCGAACTGCGCTATGGCCTCGCCACCCTCTGTGTCGGTGGCGGCATGGGCATTGCCACCATCATCGAGCGCGTTTGAACCCACGTTCCATTACAGGAGAACCGAACATGAGTGCCATCAAGTACGACCTGGGTTCAGACCAGATCCTGACCCTCACCATCGACATGCCGAACCAGTCCGCCAACACCATGAATGGGGAGTTCCGTAGCGGCCTGTCCGAAACCGTCAACCGGGTTAAGGAAGACCTTGAGAACATCCGCGGCATTATCATCACCTCGGCCAAGAAAACCTTCTTCGCCGGCGGCGATCTCAAGGAACTGCACAGTGTCACCCGGGACCAGGCCCAGGAATTCGAAGACATGGTCAATGGCCTGAAGGCCGACCTGCGCTTCCTGGAAACCACCGGCAAACCCGTAGTGGCGGCGATCAACGGTACGGCGCTCGGCGGCGGCCTGGAAATCGCCCTGGCCTGCCATCACCGCATTGCCCTGGATGACGAAAGCATCCAGCTGGGCCTGCCGGAAGTCAACCTTGGCCTGCTGCCCGGTGGCGGTGGCACCCAGCGACTGCCGCGGATGATCGGTCTGGAAGCGGCCTTCCCCTTCCTCATGGAAGGCAAGAAGGTTAACCCGAAAGCCGCCCTCAACGCCGGCATCGTGGATGAGCTGGTCAGCGCCCCGGAGGAATTGCTGAGCACTGCCCGGGCCTTCATCGAGGCCCATCCGGAAAAGCAGCAACCCTGGGACCAGAAAGGCTTCAAGTTCCCCGGCGGTGCGCCGCACCACCCTGCCATGGCCCAGAAACTCTCCATTGCCCCGGCCATGCTCAAGCAGAAAACCAGGGGCTGTTACCCGGCGCCTGAACGCATCCTGTCGGCCGCCGTGGAAGGCGCACAGGTGGATTTCGACAACGGCAGCCTGATCGAGACCCGTTACTTCACCGAGCTGGTGGTGGGACAGGTCGCCAAGAACATGACTGGCACCTTCTGGTTCCAGCTCAACGCCATCAAGGCAGGCGGCAGCCGCCCGGACGGCGTTGACCGGGCAACCTTCAGCAAGGTGGGCGTGCTGGGCGCGGGCATGATGGGCGCAGGCATTGCCTATGCCACCGCTGTTCGTGGCGTCAACGTTGTGCTCAAGGATGTGTCCGTGGAAAACGCGGAGAAAGGCAAGCGCTATTCAGAGCAACTGCTGGACAAGAAAGTCAGTCGTGGCCGAATGACCGATGAGCAGAAGACTGCCATCCTGGACCGGATCAAGCCAACGGCTTCTGCCGATGATCTTGAGGGTTGCGACCTGATTATCGAGGCGGTCTTCGAGGACAGCGACCTGAAAGGCAAGGTAACCCGGGAAGCGGAGCCGAAGATGGTAGCCAACGGTATCTTCGCTTCCAACACCTCCACCATTCCCATCACCCAGCTTGCCGAAGCGTCCGGCAAGCCCGATAACTTCATCGGCCTGCATTTCTTCTCGCCGGTGGACAAGATGCAGTTGGTGGAGATCATCGTGGGTGAGAAAACCTCCGATGATACTCTGGCCCGCGCCTTCGACTACGTCCAGCAGATCGGCAAGATCCCGATCGTGGTGAACGACAGCCGCGGTTTCTTCACTTCCCGGGTATTCGGTACTTTCGTCAACGAAGGCATTGCCATGCTTGGCGAAGGCATCCATCCGTCCAGCATTGAAAATGCGGGCGTGCTCGCGGGCATGCCGGTGGGTCCGCTGGCCATTTCCGACGAAGTCAGCATGACCCTCATGCAGCACATCCGGGATCAGAGCCGCCGGGATACCGAGGCCACCGGCGGCACCTGGAACGCCCATCCCGCCGAGGCGATCATCGATGCGATGGTCAACGAGCACGCCCGGAAGGGTAAGGCGGCCGGCGCTGGCTTCTATGAATACCCGGACAAGGGCAAAAAGTACCTCTGGCCGGAGCTTGAGAACCTGTTCGTGGACCAGGACAAAGCCCGCGCCACCTCCCTGCAGGACCTCAAGGACCGAATCCTGTTCATCCAGGCCATCGAGACGGTCCGCTGCCTGGAAGAAGGTGTGCTCAGAACCGTGGAGGATGCCAACATCGGCAGCATCTTCGGTATCGGCTATGCCCCCTGGACCGGCGGCGCCATCCAGTTCATCAACCAGTACGGCGTGCGTGCCTTCACCGAGCGTGCCAAAGAGCTGGAATCGCAATTCGGAGAGCGTTTTGCGCCTCCGCGCCTGCTCCTGGAGAAGGCCGAAACCAACACAAAGTTCGCCTGATCCCGCTCCGCCGGCGGGCATTCTGCCCGCCGGCCACTTTATCTTTAACTTTGTCTCTCCCGTTACCAACCTGACCATTTCATGGACAGATTGTCACGAACCGATACTCCCTGCCTATGGCAACGGGGATAGCGCTTGCCTACAATAAATTTATCGCTCACGGGTTCGGCGCCGCCAACATTTGGCCGTCGATTGCCCAGCACCGTCAGGTAAGAATTTATGACCATCGCGGAAAACATGATGTCCCGTAGCCGTCCATTCACTGGTCGAGGAAAAGGTCTTTGCCGTGCCCTTGCCGTCGCACTGTTGGTCTCCACGCCACTCGGGCTGCAGGCAAAACCGGACGACAGTAAGGTCTACGAGCCGGTTGCCCCGACCATTGATCAGGCCCGGGCCAATATCCTGATTGCCCGCCAGCTGCAATTCACCCACTTCCGTGACCTGGGCATCAGTGACGAGCTTTCCGGGGACGTTTTCAGTGCTTACCTGGAATATCTCGATGGCCAGAGGATCTACCTGACCCAGCAGGACATCCAGCGGTTTGACCGGGTGAAATCCCAGCTTGGCTCCGCCCTGAAAACCGGCCAGCTGCAGCCGGGCTTTGATATCTACAACCTGGTTCAGCAACGCATTATCGAACGCCTCCAGTTCGCCCTGAAAACGCTCGATCAGGGTCTGGAGAACCTGGATTTCTCCGCCAATGAAACCATCCTGCTGGATCGTTCCGAGGCGGACTGGGAGCCCGACCAGGCCGCTCTGGACAACCTCTGGATCAGACGTATCAAGAATGCGGTGCTGGCACAGCGGCTGAACGGCACCGAGGATGACCAGATCGAGGAGAGCCTGCGCCAGCGCTACGAGGGCCAGCTCAAGCGTGCCTACCAGGCCCGCAGCGAGGATGCTTTCCAGGCCTACATGAATGCCTTTACCGGCATGTGGGACCCGCACACCTCCTATTTCTCTCCCCGTACCTCCGAGAACTTCAACATCAACATGAGTCTCTCCCTCGAAGGTATCGGCGCGGTGCTGCAATCGGATAACGAGTTCACCAAGGTGGTTCGCCTGGTGCCCGGCGGGCCCGCGTCCAAGCAGGGCCAGCTGCAGCCAGCCGATCGCATTGTCGGCGTCGGGCAGGAAGGCAAAAAGCCGGTAAATGTCATTGGCTGGCGCCTCGATGAAGTAGTGGACCTGATTCGGGGCCCCCGTGATTCCACTGTGACCCTCGAGGTAATTCCCGCCAATGCCTCCGACGAGACGGTCACCAAGACCATCGCCATCAAGCGCGACGAGGTAAAACTCGAGGAACAGAGCGCCAGCAAGGACGTGATCGAACTTGAGCGCGGCGGCGAGGACTACAAGGTGGGCGTGATCACCATCCCCACCTTCTACGCTGATTTCCAGGCCATGCAGGCCGGCGATCCGAACTACAAGAGCACCACCCGGGATGTACGCAAGCTCATCGGAGAACTGCAGGAAGACGGTGTCGACGGCCTGGTGGTTGACCTGCGTAACAACGGCGGTGGCGCGTTGCATGAAGCAAACGACCTGGTTGGCCTGTTTATCGATAAAGGCCCCACCGTGCAGATCCGCAACGCCAACAACGATGTCCAGGTTCTGAACGACGAGGATCCCTCGGTTGCCTATGACGGCCCGCTGGTCGTACTGGTCAACCGCATGAGCGCCTCGGCATCGGAGATTTTCGCCGGCGCCATCCAGGACTATGGCCGCGGGCTCGTGGTGGGCTCGCAGACCTTCGGTAAAGGTACCGTACAGGCGGTTCGCCCACTGAATCACGGTCAGCTGAAAATCACCCAGTCCAAGTTCTATCGGGTATCCGGTGGCTCGACCCAGCACAAGGGTGTGATCCCCGATATCGAGATCCCTTCCCGGGTCGACAAGACCCGGATCGGCGAAGACGCCCTGGACCATGCCCTGCCCTGGGATCAGATCGAGGCGGTACCCCACACCCGCTATTTTGATTTCAGCGGCATCATCGGTGAACTGCGTAAACGCCACGAGTCCCGGTTTGACACCAACCCCGAGTTCAAGCTGCTTCAAAGAGAAATCGAATTCCTTGAAAAGCAGCGGCAACTGGAAACCGTCAGCCTGAACTTCGACGAGCGCAAGGCCCAGCACGAACAGATTGAGCGTACCCGCCTGACCATTGCCAACGCTCGCCGGGAGCTGCGCGGTGAAGAACCTTTCGACTCCCTGGAGGCCCTGGAGGACTGGCAGGATGCCCAAGCTGCCGATCTGGACACCACCGATGAGGAACTGGACTTCGTGATCCGTGAAGGCGGCCACATCATGGCGGATATGCTGGAGCTGGACCAGCAGATGGCTTCCATCCTGCAACGCCGGCACTTTGCGGTCCAGGCACCGGCCCAGTAAACCAACGGCCTGTTTTTATGACCTCCAGGAAGGAAGAGTCGAAAATCAGCCAGCAGAATGCGAGGGAAGTTCGCGACATGCTGCTGGACGCACTCCACGCCATGAAATCCATGGAGAAAGTGGAGGCCATCGAGACCTCCGGAGCACCGGAAAAAGCCCCGGAGGGTCTGGTGGACCGGATCTACCAGCTTACCGGCTCTGCCCTTCGCTTCGGTGCCCGGGCCACCGATACCTCGCTGCGGTTAGGCCGGGCCCTGATCAACTCCCAGGACCAGCTTCGGGCGATGCTACTGGCCGGCCAGTCCCTGAAAGATATCCGGGAGGTGGCCGGGCTTACGCTGACGGAGATGAGCGAGGCGCTCAACCTCAAGGACAAATCGGTGCTCGAGGCCATCGAGAACGGCACGTCCACCCTCTCCTTCGAACTGATCCTGCGACTGGCGGCACTGATCGCCCGCAACGATCCTATCCCCTTCATCATGCGCACCACCCGGAACTACAACCCGGAAGTTTGGAAAATACTGAACGATTGGGGTGTGGGCAGACTGCCGCTGCAGTTTGAACGGGAGCGGGAATTCATCAATATCTTCCGGCGCCACGATGACGCCCGGAACCTGTCCGATGAAGGCTTCCAGCGGGTACTGGAATTCACCCGCCAGAGCTTCGAGATGTCCCTGCACTTCGTGGAGGAACAGGAGCAGGAAGTCCGTAGACTGAAAGCCCACTACGAGGGCAAGGACGACACCTCAACCAAATAAGGCACGCATCCCGGTGATATTGGGATTGTGGATGACGCCTTTCTCGGTGACGATGGCATCGATCAGACTGGCCGGCGTCACATCAAACACCGGATTGAAGACCTGCACACCCGGCGGCGCCAGCGGAATACCCCGTATCTCTCGCACTTCGGTGCCATCCCGCTCCTCGATAGGAATGTCGCGGCCGGAGGCCAGGGACATATCCACGGTGCTGGAAGGCGCCACCACCATGAATCCGACCTTGTGGTGGCGGGCCAATACCGCGAGGCTGTAGGTGCCAATCTTGTTGGCGACGTCACCGTTGGCGGTAATCCGGTCTGCGCCCACCACGATCCATTTCACCTTGCCGCTGGCCAGGATGGCAGCAGCTGCACCGTCGGCATTGAGAGTGACCGGAATACCGTCCCGGGACAGCTCCCATGCCGTCAGCCGGCTACCCTGCAACCAGGGGCGGGTTTCATCGGCATAGACACTCCGGAGCAGCTTTTCCTCGTGCAGCCGGCGGATGACGCCCAGGGCAGTGCCATAGCCACCGGTGGCCAGGGCCCCGGTATTGCAATGGGTCAGCACCGATATCGGCTTGTCCGGGTTCATGAATTCCAGGGCATGGTCGGCCATGGCAAAATTGGCTTCGAGGTCTTCCTCGTGGATGCTCTGGGCCTCTGCGGCCAGGCGTTTGATGGCCTCATCCAGGGAATGGCACTCGTGGAACACCCTCTCCATCCGCTGCAATGCCCAGAACAGGTTTACCGCTGTCGGCCGGGATTCCGCCAGCTCGCGGATGGCCTGCCGGATCTCCGCCTTCCAGTCGCCGCCACCGGCGTGACGGGCTGCCAGGGCAACGCCGTAGGCGGCGCTGATACCGATCGCCGGAGCACCCCGGACCACCATGTCCCGGATACACTGGGCAACGCCGGAAGCACCTTCCGAGGTAATCCAGTGCTCCTCCGTTGGCAGCAACCGCTGATCCAGCAACTCCAGGGAGTGCCCGTGCCAGCGCATGGCCACAGTGCCGATGTTGCGTTCAGCCGGACGGGATTCATTCGCCATAAACGTGCTCCTTGTCAGTCCTTCAAAAGCCCGCAGTATAGCGGTGATAGCCGGGGAAGCACTCCGAAATTCTTGCCCCTCTATTCAAGTTGGTACCAACCATCGCATTAAACAAGCCCCCGGGTAGTCCTTGCCGCAGCCACTGGTTATACTTTCGGGCTACATTTCATTCCGGAGCGCACAGGTTGCGCCCAACGCTGTAAGGCAGGTCAATGACGGCAGAAACCATCACCACCGCGGCCGATATCCGAATCAATGCCAGATGGGTGATTCCCATCGAACCCGCCAGCGTCATCCTGGAGAACCACGCCCTCATCCTTCAGGGCTCCCGAATCCTGGCCCTGCTCCCTCAGGACGAGGCGGACCGTGATTACCGGACCAGGGAAACCATTGATCTGCCCGATCACGTGGTCATGCCCGGTCTGATCAACATGCACGGCCACGCGGCCATGTCCCTGTTCCGGGGCATGGCCGACGACCTGCCCCTGATGACCTGGCTGAACGATCACATCTGGCCGGCGGAGCACCAGTTCATTGGCGAGCAATTCATCGCCGATGGCACTCAACTGGCCATGGCCGAGATGCTGCGGACCGGCACCACCACCTTCTCCGACATGTACTTCTTCCCGGAGATCGTGGCTCAGGCCGCCCACGATGTGGGCATGCGGGCACAGGTGTGTTTCCCGCTGATCGACTTCCCCACCGCCTGGGGCTCGGGACCCGAGGAATACCTGAGAAAAGGGGCCGACCTGATCGAGGTTTGGAAGGATGACGAATACATTACGCCCGCCATCGGCCCCCATGCGCCCTACACTGTTTCCGATGGGCCACTGGGCGATGCCCTCGCCCTCTCGGAAGCAACCGGTGCAAGGATTCAGATTCACCTGCACGAGACCGCGTTCGAAGTAACAGATGCTGTCGAAAAGTTCGGCCAGCGACCAACAGCGCGCATCGAAGAGAAAGGCCTGCTGGGCCCCCGCACCCAGTGCGTGCACATGACCCAGATCGATGATTCCGACATCGAACGGCTGACCACCAGCGGCGCCCATGTCATTCATTGTCCCGAATCCAACCTGAAGCTCGCCAGCGGTTTCTGCCCGGTGCAGAAACTCATGGACCACGGCATCAATGTCGCCATCGGTACCGACGGCGCGGCCAGCAACAACGATCTGGACCTGTTCGGCGAACTCCGCAGCGCCGCCATGGTCGCCAAGGCCGTCGCCGGCGATGCCGCCGCCCTGTCCGCGCACCAGGCGCTGGCCATGGCCACCATCAATGGCGCCCGGGCCCTGGGCCGCGAACACGACCTGGGCTCCCTGGTGCCCGGCAAACTGGCTGACATCATTGCCATCGACCTGAGTGACCCGTTCCTGCAGCCAGTCTACGATCCGGCCTCCCATCTGGTGTACAGCAACCACGCCCGGGCAGTAAGCCATAGCTGGATTCATGGCGTACCTCAGTTACAGGAAGGCAAGCTGACCCGGATCGATGTGGCCGACCTCATGCTAAGGGTCAATGACTGGCGTGACCGTATCCGGCAATATCAGGCCCAATAACCGAATTCATACGTTTTCCAGGCAGAGACCAACATGACCAATCAGAACGTAGACCGGAATGAAATTGCCAAATTCGAGGCCCTGGCCAGCCGCTGGTGGGATCCCTCCAGCGAGTTCAAGCCGCTGCACGACATCAACCCCCTGCGGCTGAACTACATCGACGAGCGGGTATCCCTGGCCGGCAAGAAGGTGCTCGACGTAGGTTGCGGCGGCGGCCTGCTGTCCGAAGGCATGGCCCAGCGCGGGGCCCACGTGACCGGCATCGACATGGGCGAAGCGCCGCTGTCCGTGGCCAAGCTCCACGGCCTGGAAAGCGGCATCAAGGTGGACTACCGGCAAACCACGGTCGAAGACCTGGCCCGCGACGCGGGCCAGGCCGGACAGTACGACGTGGTCACCTGCCTGGAGATGCTCGAACACGTGCCGGACCCCGCCTCGGTGATCAGGGCCTGCGCTGCCATGCTCAAGCCAGGCGGGCACCTGTTCGTGTCCACCATCAACCGGAATCCGAAGTCTTTCCTGTTTGCCATCGTCGGCGCCGAGTATGTGCTGAACATGCTGCCCAAGGGCACCCACGAGTGGAAGAAGTTCATCCGCCCGTCGGAAATGTCCGATCACCTGCGCCACGCCGGCCTGGAAGTACAGGAGCTGACCGGCATGACCTACAACCCGATCACCAAGGTCTACAAACTCGGCCGGGACGTGGACGTGAACTACCTCATGCACGCCAGGGATTCCCGTGACGACTGATCCGAAACCTTCCGTGGTGTTGTTCGATCTGGACGGCACCCTGATCGATACCGCGCCGGATTTCATCCGCTGCCTGAACCAGTTGCGGGAACAACACGGCCTCGCGCCACTGCCGCCGGAGCAGATACGACGCTCCGTCTCCAACGGCGCCCGGGCCATGATACGGGTGGGCTTCGGCCTTGAACCGGACCATCCGGATTACACGGAAAAGCACACCGCCTTCCTGGACCTCTACGAAGCCGGCGTCGCCGTCGAGACCACCCTGTTCGAGGGCATGGATGAACTCCTGCGGAGCCTCGAAGAACGGGACATTCCCTGGGGCATTGTCACCAACAAGCCGGTGCGCTTTGCCGCCCCTCTGGTGGAGGCCCTGGGCCTGGCCCAGCGCTGCGCCGCGGTGGTGTGCCCGGACCATGTAGCCCAGCGCAAACCGCATCCGGAAGCCCTGTTCCTGGCCTGTACGCAAATCGGGGCACCGCCGGAGACCGCCATCTACGTGGGCGACCATGAGCGGGATATCGAGGCTGGTCGTAACGCCGGTATGCGAACCATTGCCGTACGTTACGGTTACATCGAGGAGCCGGAAACGGTTGATTTATGGCAAGCCGACCTCATAGCCAATACCGTCAGCGATCTGGCAAAGCTGTTACAATAGCGCCTCAAATGAATCCGTACCCGGCATACAGACCGGCAACAACCTGAAACGGAGACAGGTTATGCAAGATTACCAAGCACCCGCCGATCTTCTGCAGGACCGCATCGTGATGGTGACGGGTGCCGGCAGCGGAATCGGACGTGCCGCCGCCAAGGCCTACGCCGCCCATGGCGCTACCGTGATCCTGTTGGGCCGCACCGTGTCGAAGCTTGAAGAGGTCTACGACGAGATCGAGGCCGCCGGCCATCCCAAACCGGCCATCGTGCCGATGAATTTCGAGGGTGCGGCGGTGAAGGAATACGAAGAGCTGGCGATGACCATCGAGGACAACTTCGGCCGGCTCGATGGCCTGCTGCACAACGCAGCCATCCTCGGTAACCGCAGCCCGGTGGAGCTGTACGACCCGGAAATGTGGAACAAGGTGATGCATGTGAACGCCACGGCGCCGTTCCTGCTCAGCCGTGCCATGATTCCCCTGCTCCGCAAATCCGATGACGCCTCGGTGGTTTTCACCTCCTCAGGCGTGGGCCGCAAAGCCAAGGCTTACTGGGGCGCCTACGCCGTCTCCAAGTTCGCCATTGAGGGCCTGAGCCAGCTGCTGGCCGATGAGCTGGACGACGAGCGGCACAACATCCGCGTCAACAGCCTGAACCCGGGTGCCACCCGGACCAATATGCGTGCCAAAGCCTACCCGGCGGAAAACCCGCAGCAAAATCCGGCGCCGGAAGACCTGATGCCCATTTACCTGTACCTGATGGGCAAAGACAGTCAGGGCGTCAACGGCCAACAACTGGACGCGCAGCCCAAGAAATAATGGAACTGTACTTTTACACCACCTCCGAGTGCCACCTGTGCGAACTGGCGGAAGCCCTGCTGGTGAACACGCCGATGCCGGAACCGATTCCGGTGGACGTGGTGGACATTGCCCAGTCTGAAGAGCTGGTAGAGCGTTACGGCACCCGCATTCCGGTGCTGCGCCGTAACGACACCGGTGCGGAGCTGGACTGGCCGTTTACCAGGGACCAGTTACTGACCTTTCTGCAATGAGGATTTCCTGACATGTTGATGGTTATCTCCCCTGCCAAGACGCTGGACTACGAGAGCCCGCTGGCAACGGAAAGCTATACCCAGCCGGACTTCCTGGACGATGCCTGCGAACTGATTGACCAGCTCAAGGAACTGGAGCCACACCAGGTCAGCAACCTGATGAGCATCAGTGACAAGCTGGGCCAGCTCAACGCCGAGCGGTTCCGCACCTGGCACACCCCGTTCACACCGGAGAATGCCCGCCAGGCGGTGCTGGCGTTCAAGGGTGACGTCTATACCGGCCTGGACGCGGAAAGCTTCAGCGAAGAGGATTTCACCTTCGCCCAGGAACACCTGCGCATGCTCTCCGGCCTGTATGGCATCCTCCGGCCGCTGGACCTGATGCAGCCCTACCGGCTGGAGATGGGTACGAAATTCGAAAACAATCGTGGCAAGGATCTCTATGCCTTCTGGGGCAACAAGATCACCGAGGAGATCAATCGTCTGCTGGCCGAGGATGACGGCGTACTGGTGAACCTGGCCTCCAACGAATACTTCAAGAGTGTGAAGAAGAAAGATCTCGATGGCCGGCTGGTTACGCCCCAGTTCAAGGACTGGAAGAACGGCCAGTACAAGATGATCAGCTTCTACGCCAAGAAGGCCCGGGGCCTGATGTGCCGCTATGCGATCCAGAATCGCATCACCCAGGCCGACGACCTGAAGGGTTTCAACCTCGAAGGCTACTATTTCAGCGAAGACCAGTCCGATAAGAACAACTGGGTTTTCCTGCGCGACGAGCAGTAATTAATTTCAGTTGTTATCGGAGTCATCAATGAACGAAGCAGTCTTTTCCCAGATTGCCATGCTGGTGTTTCTCACCGGCCTGATTGTCTGGATGGGTTTTATCGTGTGGGACCTGGCCAAGAAGTCCAAGGCTGGCCGGTTCGGCACAATTGCCCTGTTTACCGTGCTCGGCGCCGGCGTCGTCGGCTTTATCATCAAGACGGTGCTGGTTGAAATCCTCCAGATCTTGTAGCGCCGGATACGTCACTTTACGGCCACCATACGGTGGCCGTATCATCCTTTCCCCCTTTTCGAACCATCACCGATTCAAATCAAAAGCAAGGACCGAACCTGATGTGGTTTCGTAACGCCCGCGTATTCCGTTTTACCAAGCCGTTCGACATCTCTCCCGAAGAACTGGAAGAGAAGCTGCAGGCCGATGCCTTCAAACCCTGCGGCCCCCAGGAAACCAGCCGGCAGGGTTGGGTGCCGCCGCTGGGCAAGCATGGCGAGCAACTGGTGCATAGTGCCAACGGCTACCACCTGATTTCCCTGCGCAAGGAAGAAAAGATCCTGCCGGGCCCGGTGGTGAAGGAAGCCGTGGAAGAGCGGGCCGAGGCCATCGAGATCGACCAGGGCCGCAAGGTCCGTCGCAAGGAAAAGGACGAAATCAAGGAACAGGTCATGCTGGAAATGCTGCCCCAGGCATTCTCCAGGAACCGCCGCTGCTATGCCTACCTGGCGCCCCAGGACGGTGTACTGGTGGTGGATGCCGGCTCCGCCAAGCAGGCCGAAGACTTGGCCTCGACACTGCGCAAGAGCCTGGGCTCCCTGCCGGTACGCCCGCCTGCGGTGGAGCAGTCCCCCGCGTTCACCTTCACCGGCTGGCTGAACGAAACCATCGACCTGCCCGCCAGCATTGCCCTGGGCAGCGAGTGTGAGCTGAAAGATCCCTCCGAGGACGGCGGCGTTGTGCGCTGCAAGGGCCTGGACCTGAAAGCCGACGAAATCCGCAATCACCTGGAAGCCGGCATGCAGGTCACCAAACTTGCCGTGACCTGGGATGAGAACGTCTCCTTCGTGCTCGACGAAGAGCTGGGCATCCGCCGCCTGAAGTTTGGCGAGACGCTGCAGGAGCAGCTGGATGACGTTGACGCTGATGATGCCGTGGCGAAGCTTGATGCTGCGTTCAGCCTGATGACGCTGGAGCTGTCGCGGATGATTCCGGGGTTGCTGGAAGCCCTCGGGGGCGAGGATCGCTCGGCGATTGTCGAGGAGTGAAGTGTGAAAATGGGGTCAGATGAAGGCTTTCATCTGACCCCGTCTCAGGCGCAGACTTTAGCACAGGGGTCTGAAGAACTCGTTCTTCTGACCCCGCCTTTGGCCCGGAACTCCGGGGCTGGAATCGGGCATGAAGTTGGGGTCAGATGAAAGCCTTCATCTGACCCCGTCTTGGACGAAACCTCCGAGGCAGGCGTAAACCTGAAGTTGGGGTCAGCAGCTCAGGGGTCTGAAGAACTCGTTCTTCTGACCCCGTCCTGGCGGCCCCACTCCGCGGCTAGAATCGGGCATGAAGTTGGGGTCAGATGAAAGCCTTCATCTGACCCCGTCTTAAAGATGCGCCCCGCGCTTCTTCAGCCGCTCCTTCTGCCAATCCTTCTCCGGCTCATTCAGCACCAGCCTCAGATCCATCACCTCTTCCTCGGTGTTGTACTTGATCTCGAAACCCAGATGCTCCGCCAGCTGCAACATCGGCCGGTTATCCGGCAGCACGTTGCCGATCATTTCCACGGTGCCGCGGGCCCGGCAGTAATCGATCATCTTCTGCATCAGGGCCACGCCCAGGCCTTCGCCTTTCATCTTGTCATCCACCATCACCGCAAACTCGCAGCGCAGGTTGTCGGCGTCGGTCCAGGTGCGCACGGTGCCCAGGGTTTCCTCGCCTTCGCCATCCTCCCGGGGCGCATTGGCGATGAACACCATTTCCCGGTCGTAGTCGATCTGCACCATCTGGGCCACGTCTTCCCGGGAGAAGTGCTTGCGGTACTGGAAGAACCGGTAGCGGATGGATTCCGGTGACTGGTGCTCGTGGAACTCCCGGTGAGCCGGCTCGTCTTCCGCCAGCACCGGCCGGATGATCACCCGGCGGCCGGACTTGGGCAGCACAATCCACTCCTCCAGTTCCCGGGGATAGGGCTGGATAATCGGCCTGGTCGGCGTGTCATCGAGATTGATGGCGATGTTGACCGCCACCGCCCCACTCTCGTTGAACAGCAGCGGCGAGATCTCCAGCCCCTTGATCTCGGGAATATCGATCACGATCTGGGACAGAGTCACCAGGGTTTCGGACACCGCCCGGATGTCCTCCTCTGGCTTGAGGCTGTGCTCCTTCAGGAGCTTGTACATGTAGGTGCGGCGCAGCAGCTCGCGAGCCAGCACCATGTTCAGCGGCGGCAGCGCAATCTGCCGGTCAGTCATCACGTTGATCTGGGCGCCCGAGGCCCCGCATACCACCAGCGGCCCGAATTCGGAATCCCGGGTAATACCCACGCTGAATTCCACCCCGCCCACATGCTGGTAGGAGCGCTGGACCGCAAAACCCAGGAATCCACTGTTCGGGAAATGCTCCTGGTATTCCTCCATCAGGAAGCGGCAGGAATCCATGATCGCCGCCTCGCTGTTGAGCTTCTTCACCGTGCCCTTGTAACGGCGCTGGGTCGGGCTCAGGTCCAGGAACGGGTGGCAGGCCTGCTCATGCACAATGGTAATGTCCACCGGCCGGCGCTCCACCGCGAAGGCTTCCAGCACCTCCTCGATGTCGTCGCAGTAAATGGTGTCGATGGTATTGATACCGTAATCCCGGATTACGTCCCGGGCTTCCCGGTTGGAGAGATGCATTCGCCCTGAACGCAGGGCATTGGCCACCAGGCGGCGGGGCCGGGTCCGGTCGGCGAAATGGTCGGTGAAGGACTCCGGGGTCTCGGTCAGCAGGCGCTGCACGCGCTGATGCCGGACATGCTGCATGAACGCCATCACCGCCTTCTCCGGATTGAAGAAAGACGGTAAGCCAGCCCGGTAGAATTCCTCCCGGGATTCCATCACCGTGCTCTGGCCCAGCCAGCAAGTGAACACGTTCAGGCGTGTGCCCTTCGAGGCCTGCACCACGGCATCGGCAATTTGCAGGCTGTCCTCGGTCAGACTGGGCGCGTACATGACCAGCACGTTGGCCACCTCCGGATCCTTGGCCAGGATCTTGATGGCCTGGGCGTAGAGCTCCGGAGAGGCGTCGTAGTTCAGGTCGATGGGGTTCTTGCGGGTCCAGTACGGGGGCAACAGTTCGGCAAGGGATTCAATACTCTGCTCCGACAGCTCCGCCAGCTCGCCGCCCAGATCTGCCAGCCGGTCCACCGCCAGCACCCCTGGCCCGACCCCGTTGGCCATGATCGCCAGGGACTCCCGGCGCAACGGGCGCATGCGGGTCAGGGTTTCCAGGGCGTCGAACATCTGCCCCAGGCCATCCACCCGCAACACACCGGCCCGCTGCAGCATGGCGTCGTAGATCGGGTCACTGCGTTTCAGGCCGGCAGGCAATTCGTGGTGGAACCATTCGGACTCGGGTACCCGGCCGGACTTCACCGCAATCACCGGCTTGGTACGCGACGCGACCCGCACCGCCGACATGAAACGCCGGGGATTGGGCGCGTTCTCGATGTGCAGCAGGATGGCGCGGGTCTGGGTGTCCTGGGCCAGGTAATCGATCAGGTCGTCGTGATCGATGTCCATGCCATCACCCAGGGTCAGGAAGTAGGAGAACCCCACGCCCCGGGCAAACGCCCAGTCCAGCACCGAACTGGCAATGGTGCCACTCTGCCCCACAAAGGCCACCCGCCCGGGAATGGCGCCCATGTGGGCGTAGGTGGCGTTCAGGCTCCGGGCCGGTACCATCAGGCCGATGGTGTTCGGCCCCAGCACGCGGATACCGGTCTCCTTGGCAGCCTCGCGCACGGAGTACATCAGCGGCTGCCCGGTCTTGCTGTGGGTCCGGGACATACCACCGGTCATCACGATGGCGGTTCGAACCCCGGCCTCGCCCAGGCGTTTGATGGTTTTCGCGACGGTATCGGGCGGGGTACAGATAATGGCCAGGTCCGGCGAGAAGTCCATCTTCGCCACCTTGGGCACGCAAGGCACGCCGTGGACGTTGTCGTAGCCACTCTGGTTGATCACCAGCAGTTTTTCCGTGGGATAGCCGCCACCGAGAAGGTTCCGCAGGACCATACCACCCAGGTTGTCCGCGCGCTCGGAGGCGCCAATCACGACAATGGAGCTGGGGTTGAAAAGGCTTTCCAGGTAACGGGTGCTCAAGGCGGTCTCCTCAGACCAGCCCCCGCCGGGCCGGTTCAGGTGATAACGTCAATAAAACAGGTTACTTATCTGTGTACGCCTTATCTTAGGCCTTCCGGTATTGATGTAAAACGGCTATCAGCCCTATAAGACCAAAGAAATACGACGGACTGCGGTTTTCCCTGATAACATTGATGAAAATACAAGCATATTCGGGACACTGAGAGACGTATGACCACGGCATTCTTTTCCCACGACGACTGCATGAAACACAACATGGGGCCGGACCATCCGGAATGCCCTGAGCGAATCTCCACGATCCTGGCCTATCTTGCAGACACCCATCTGGAGCAGGATCTGGACTGGGTCCGTCCCGAAGAGATTACCCGCGATCAACTGCTGGCCGTGCACCCGGAAAAGTACCTGCAGCAGCTGGAACTGATGGAGCCGACCCGGGGCCGCGTCTTTACCGACCCGGACACCGCGATGATGCCCGACACCCTGCGGGCCGCCCGCCTGGCCGCCGGTGCCAATGTCCAGGCGGTGGACATGGTGATGAGCAGCCAGGTCACCAACGCCTTTGTCTGCGCCCGCCCACCCGGCCACCATGCCGAGCGCGCCAAATCCATGGGGTTCTGCTTCTACAACAACATCGCACTGGCCGCGATGCGGGCACTGAACTTCCACCACCTGGACCGGGTGGCGATCGTGGATTTCGATGTGCACCAGGGCAACGGCACCGCGGACATCGTCGGTGGTGACGAGCGCATACTCATGTGCTCCAGTTTCCAGCACCCGTTCTATCCCCACTCCCATGTGCACCGCCAGGCGCCGAACATCGTCAACGCACCGATCGAGGCAGGCTGTTCATCAGCGGAGTACCGGAAAACGGTAGAGGCCGCGTGGCTGAAGAAACTGCAGGACTTCAAGCCCCAGGTCATCCTGATCTCCGCCGGTTTCGACGCCCACAAGCTGGACCCGATGGCTGAGCTGAACCTGGAGACCGAAGACTTCCGCTGGCTCACCGAAATGATCACCAGCGTCGCCAACGACTATTCCAACGACCGCATCATCTCTACCCTGGAGGGCGGTTACCACCTCAAGGCCCTGGCCGAGAGCGTGGCCGCACACCTGGAAGTACTGGACTCCATCTACTGATCGAACGGTTCTCCGGGAGGGTGAGCAACAACCCTGTTCACCTTCTGATATAATTCGGCAAATTTTTCAGGCCTCCCGGAAAACACCCATGACAGAACAGCTGACCATCACCCGCCCGGACGACTGGCATCTGCACGTCCGCGACGGGGATATCCTCAAGGACGTGGTCCCGGCCACCGCCGCCTGTTTCGGCCGTGCCATCATCATGCCCAACCTGGTGCCGCCCGTGGTCACCGCAGCCGACGCAGCCGCCTACCGCGAACGCATTCTGGCAGCCGCCAGCGGTACCGGTTTCGAACCTCTGATGACCCTGTACCTGACCGAAACCACCACGCCCGAGATGATCCGGGAAGCCAAGGCCGCCGGCGTCATCGCCGCCAAACTCTATCCGGCCGGAGCAACCACCAATTCCGCTTCCGGGGTGAAGGACATCCGCAATATCTACCCCGTGCTCGAAGCCATGGCGGATTGCGGCATGCTCTTACTGGTGCATGGCGAGGTCACTGATGCGGACATCGATATCTTCGACCGGGAAAAAGTGTTCCTGAAGCGGGTGCTGGCACCGACACTCGAGGCGTTCCCGGGCCTGAAGGTGGTACTCGAACACATCACTACCGCCGATTCCGCAAATTTTGTCCGTGACTACAAGGGCGGCAACCTCGGCGCGACACTGACGCCCCAACACCTGATGTACAACCGCAACCACATGTTGGTTGGCGGCATCCGCCCCCACCTGTACTGCCTGCCGATCCTGAAGCGAAACCTGCACCAGCAGGCACTGCGGGACGCGGTGGCCAGCGGCGACAAGCGCTTCTTCCTCGGCACCGATTCCGCCCCCCACGCCAAAGACAAGAAAGAGACCGCCTGCGGCTGTGCCGGCTGCTACTCCGCCTTCGGTGCCATTGGCCTGTACGCGGAAATCTTCGAGGAGCTGGGCATCCTGGACAAGTTCGAGGCCTTCGCCAGCCATAACGGCGCCGACTTCTACGGTCTGCCCCGCAACCAGGACACCATCACCCTGGTGCGCAAGCCCTGGACCATGCCCGAGCAACTGCCCCTGGCAGATGGCTCCATTGTGCCCCTGAAAGCCGGTGAAACCGTTAACTGGCAAATGGCGTAATCTGTTACGCCGAGTACACACACTGTCGACAACCGGAGTTCGAGTGACAGACGAAAACAAAGAACCGCATCCCATGTCCAAACGCTTCCGGGGCTTCCTGCCCGTGGTGGTCGATGTGGAGACCGCCGGCTTCAACCCCGAGCGGGATGCCTTGCTGGAAGTGGCAGCAGTGCTGCTGACCATGGACGACGACGGCTGGCTGCGCCGGAGCGAGACCCACGTGCAGCAGATCGACCCGTTCGAAGGCGCCAACCTGGAACAGTCTGCCCTGGACTTTACCGGCATCGATCCCTGGAATCCGGAGCGGGAAGCAGTGCCCGAGCTCGAGGGCCTGAGCGAGATCTTCAGCCCGATCCGCAAGGCGGTGAAGGCCCACGACTGCAAGCGGGCCGTGCTGGTGGGCCACAACGCCACCTTCGACCATAACTTCGTGTTCGCCGCCGCCATGCGCGCCGACATCAAACGCAACCCGTTCCACCCGTTCTCCACGTTCGATACCGCGACCCTGGCGGGCCTGGCCTATGGCCACACCGTGCTGGCCCAGGCCTGCAAGCTGGCTGGTATCCCGTTCAGCAACAAGGAAGCCCATTCGGCGGCCTACGATGCCGAGAAAACCGCCGACTTGTTCTGTGGTATCGTCAATCGCTGGAAGGAACTGGGCGGATTTCCCCCACCTCCGGTGGAGATCCCCGAGCAATAATCAACGCCCATTAAAAAACCCGCCGAAGCGGGTTTTTTAATGCCTGCGTGACCACTGTTACCAGTAGATACCCCGCATAATCGCCGCAAAGGCCACTTGCTCAGTGGACACTTTCGGCTTCTCGCCGGACTTGCTTCCGGCGGCTGCCGGTGAGTCCGGGAACATCCGGTAACCGGTGTTCATGATGATCTCGCCCATCTTCGGCGCCAGGGCATGCAGCACCTGGGCGAAGATACCCAGGCGGGTGGCAATGCGCTTGGGCCGGTAGACGATCGCCTCGGCCACCATGTCCGCCGCCTCGTCCGGGGTCAGGGTTGGCACCTGATCGTAGATCTTGGTTGGCGCAATCATCGGCGTTTTCACCAGCGGCATGTTGATGGTGGTGAAGGTCACGTTCCGATCAGACCACTCCGCCGCCGCACAGCGACTGAACGCATCCAGGGCCGACTTGGACGCCACATAGGCCGAGAACCGCGGTGCGTTGGTGAGCACCCCGATGGAAGAAATGTTCACCACATGGCCGCGACGGCGCTCCAGCATGCTCGGCGCAAAGCCCATGATCAGGCGCACGGAGCCGAAGTAGTTGAGCTGCATGGTGCGCTCGAAATCGTGGAAACGGTCGAAGGACAGATCCAGGGACCGGCGGATGGAGCGGCCGGCGTTGTTCACCAGTACGTCCACGTGGCCGTGGTTGTCCAGCACGGTCTTGATGAACTCGTCACAGGCGTCCATGTCCGAGAAGTCGCATTGGTAGGGGTGCACGCTGGCACCGCGGGACTCCAGCTCGGCCGCCACTTCCTTCAGCCGCTCCGGCTTGCGGGCACCGATGACCAGGATGGCACCGGCATCCGCCAGCTTCTGGGCGGTCGCCAGACCGATCCCGGACGTTGCACCGGTGACCACGCATACCCGGCCCTCGACCGTGCCCTTGAGGGTGCGATCCTTGAACAGGTCCGGATCCAGGTTCCGCTCCCAGTAATCCCAGATCACCGGCGCGTAGTCCGGCAGGCGCGGTACCTCGATGCCGGTGCCCTTGAGCACCCGCTCGGTCTCACGGGCGTCAAAGCGGGTGGGATAGTTGATGAACGACATCACCGACGGCGGGATGCCCATGTCATCCAGCACCGCGCTGGTGATGCGCTTCACCGGCGGCAGGTTCTTGACACTCTGGCGGATAAACGGCGGGATGAAACCGAACATCCGGGAATCGATACGCATGCCCATCTTGGGAGCGTGGCCGGCCTCGCTGAAAATATTGAGGATCTCACCAACCTTGTAGGGATCGGAATCCACCAGGTGGAAGCAGTTACCGTCCTCGCCCTCGAGGTGGGCGATGTGATC
This sequence comes from Marinobacter pelagius, assembly GCF_900114925.1. Lineage (GTDB taxonomy): Bacteria > Pseudomonadota > Gammaproteobacteria > Pseudomonadales > Oleiphilaceae > Marinobacter > Marinobacter pelagius. The sequence goes on from NZ_FOUR01000006.1 coordinate 34,581, forward strand.
CAGCGCATCGGCCACGAAATCCACCGGCACGATGTTCAGGCGACCACCCTCGATGCCGATGGTCGGCACCCACTGGGGCAGCGCCTGGCGGATCTTCTGGATCATCTTGAAGAAGTAATAGGGGCCATCCACCTTGTCCATTTCACCGGTCTTGGAGTGGCCGATGACCATGCCCGGGCGGTAGATGCGGAACGGAACCTTGCACTCTTCCCGCACCACCTTTTCGGACTCGTGCTTGGTGAGCAGATAGGGATGATCGAGTTTTTCCGCCTCCTCGAACATGTCCTCGCGGAAGGTGCCCTTGAACAGACCCGCCGCTGCAATGGAGGAAACATGGTGGAAGTGCTTAGCACCCATGGCCTCGGCGGCCTGGACCGCGGCACGGGTACCTTCGATATTGGTCGCCTGCTGGCTCTCCTCATCCGCGCCCATGTCGTAGACGGCGGCAAGGTGGAAAAAATGATCGATCTTGCCCTTGAGGGCAGCCATGGCATCGGCGTCGATACCCAGATTCGGGCTGGTCAGGTCACCGATCACCGCCTTGACCTGAGTTTCATCCGCACCCCAGCGCTCCCGGAGTTTCTGGAGCTTGTCCTGGCTTTGTTCGCGCACCAGTACGTGAACAGTGCCGCCCCGCGCCAGAAGCTTCTCAACGAGAAAACGACCAATAAATCCGGTACCACCAGTAAGGAAGTAGTTCATTAAATTCCACCCTGCCTGTTGCTCTGTTTTTGTCTATCCATGCCGGGCGCCATTCGACTAAAGTCGTAGCCACCCGAAAACGCCGGCATTGTACTTAATTGCAACGTTCATGTATCGAACTTTTTTAGAGCATTTACTCTTTAAGCTATTGTTTTGTATAGAGCCATTACTCTAATTCCTGGATAGGCCCTGCGCTGGGCCTGGCGATTTTTCCGACACATTGTTTCTGAGACTAGCACAGGGCGCCCGAATTGCCGGCCTTGAAAATCCCGTCACAGAAAGCCATGAAACACTTGGCCGGCAATGCCATAATCAGGAACTTATTGCGCTTTCCGGCGTCATCTCATGTCACAGTCAACAAGGTTCCCTGAAAACCACATCTATGCAAAAAGACAACCCGAACACTGAACGCTACATCGCCATCGCCCGGGCATGCCTGAAGGCCATCAACGATACTGCCGCCAACTCCGGCTCCCGGGAAGAAAAAATCCAGGCGGTGTACGAGGCCATCGATCAGGCCTTCCAGGCTGAATTTTCCGAGTACCGCCAGTCCGTCGCCATCATGGCCACCGTGCTTGAGCGGATTGCATCGGGCCAGCTGGACAGTGAGAAAGCGGCCGATCTGGCACGTAAAACCCTGGACCAGCAGCCAGAGGCGACCCGCAACGCCCTGATGCACTGAATCAACCGAATCCACAGACCGCAGAGGCCCTATGACCCACGGAAAGCCGATCCGCCAATACCTTCGAGTGTTGTCCTCCCTGGCGCTACTCCTGTTCAGCAGCCTGGTACTGGCCGCGGGAGACATCCGCAAGAGTCCGAACGATGATAATCAGTACCGGTACCTGGAGCTGGACAACGGCCTCAGGGCGATCCTGGTCTCCGACTCCGAAGCGGACAAGGCGGCGGCATCGATGAACGTCGCCGTGGGTAGCGGAGATGATCCCAAAGGGCGCGAAGGCCTCTCCCACTTCCTGGAGCACATGCTGTTCCTGGGCACCGAGAAATACCCGGAGCCCGGCGAATACCAGCAGTTCATCAAGAGCCATGGCGGCCGCCACAACGCCTTCACGGCCTTCCAGGACACCAACTATTTCTTCGACGTGCAGGCGCAACATCTGGAGCCCGCCCTCGACCGCTTCGCCCAGCAGTTCTCTGCTCCGCTTTTCACTCCGGAACTGGTGGATCGGGAGCGCAACGCCGTGCACTCGGAATTCAGTGCCAAACAGAAAGAGGACGGCCGGCGTTTCTATTCCGTGAAGAAAGCGGTGAGCAATCCGAACCACGCCTTCAGCCAGTTTGCCGTGGGCAACCTGAGTACACTGGAGAATACCGAAGATAATCCCCTGCGCCCGGATCTGATCGAGTTCTGGGAGAACCATTACTCCGCAAACCTGATGACACTTTCGGTCTATGGTCCCCAGTCACTGGACGAGCTTGAAACCATGGTGCGGGAGCGATTCAGCGCCATCGAAAACCGCAACCTCGAACAGAAAAAGCACCCGGAACCAATGTTCCGGGCCGAGGACCTGCCAGCCAGGGTCACCGCGGACGCCATCAAGGATGTCCGCAGCCTGACCCTGAGCTTCCCGATCCCCTCCCAGCAGAAAAACTATCGAACCAAGCCGGCGAGCTACATCGCCAACCTGCTGGGCCATGAAGGCCCGGGCAGCCTGTTCGATGTACTCAAGCGTGCCGGACTGGCCGACAGCCTTTCCGCCGGGCTGGGCATGGACACCGGCGACAACGCAACACTGGAAATCAGCATGGCTCTGACTCCGGAGGGCCTGGAGCGCCAGGACGAGATCCTGCCGCTGGTGTTCGATTACATCGAAAGGATCCGCGAGTCCGGCATCGGCGAGAACCGGTTCCAGGAAATGCAGCAGCTGGCCACCATCGATTTCCGCTTCCGGGAACAGGGTCAGCCCCTGCACGAAGCCATGCGCCTGGCCGGCCAGCTCCAGCACTATCCGGCGGAAGATATCCTGAGCGCCCCCTGGCTGATGGAACGGTATGCGCCTGAGCAGTACCGCGACATTCTGGACCGGCTGACTCCCGAGAATCTGATGGTCTTCGTGCTGGAACCAGAGCCTGAACTGGAAGAGCCCAACACCACCCAGTGGTACGACGCCGCCTGGCAGATGACCGAGCTGTCGCCTTCGGAGATCACTACCGGCGCGCCGGAACAGCTGGCAGCCCAGCTGGCACTGCCTCAGCCCAATCCCTTTGTTCCGGAGAACCTTGGACTGGTTCCTGGCGATACCATGGCCTACCCGGTTCAGTTGGGCAGCCAGGACGGAATAGAAAGCTGGTTTGCCCGGGATACCCGGTTCGGCACGCCCAAGGCCAACGTTTTCGTCAGCCTGCGCACGCCTGCCGCCCGGGCCAGTGCGCGTAGTGCCGTGCTAACCCAGGTACTGGTGGATGCGGTCAACAGCAACCTGAACGCTTCCTCCTATGCCGCCAGCCTTGCGGGCCTGGATTACAGCGTCTACTCCCACCTGCGTGGCATCACCATCCGCGTGGGCGGCTACAACGACAAACTCCATAACCTGCTGAACCGGATTCTGCTCCAGGTGGGTGATCCGCTGCTGACCGAACAGCGATTCCGGATTGCCCGTCAGAACCTGATCGACAACCTGCTGAACCAGGCCAAGGACCGCCCGGTGGAACAGACCTCCGAGTTTGTCCAGACCGCCCTGATCGAAGGCGCCTGGAGCACCGATGAGAAACTGGCCGCTGCCCGGGAGATTACCCTGGACGAGCTGCGCTCCTATGCCCGCAACCTGCTGACCGAGGTTGATCCGGTCATGCTCGCCCACGGTAATGTCACCGAAGCCTACGCCCTGAACCTGGCAAGGCAGGTGGAAGCCATCGTGCTGGACGACAGCCGGCTTGCCGAAGTTCCCCGTAGCCAGGTGCGCCAGCTGCCCGAAGAAGAAACCGAAGTGTCTCTGGCAGTGGACCACCCGGACACCGGTTACACCCTCTACATGCAGGGGGATAACACCACCTTCGAGGAGCGGGCCCGCTATCGACTGCTGGGCCAGATCATCAGCAGCCCGTTCTACGAGGAAATCCGCACCAACCGCCAGCTGGGGTACATCGTGTACGCTACCCCGTTCGAAATGCTGGAAACCCCGGCCCTGGGCTTCGTGGTGCAGTCGCCCTCAGCCTCGCAAAGCGAGATTGATCGGGCGGTACAGGAGTTCTCGGAAGGCTTTGAGAGTGTACTGACCGGCCTGACCGAAGAACGGCTGAGTCAGGAGAAACAGGCCGTGATCAGCAAGTTGCTGGAACAGGATCGGCAGTTGGGGGACATCTCCGGCCGCTACTGGCGGGAAATCGACCGTGGCATGGAAACCTTCAACTCGAGGGAGCAGCTTGCCGAGGCGGTGAAGAACGTCACCAGGCAGGACCTGCTGGATACCTTCCGCAAGTCCGTGCTGGAAAGAGACCAAGCACTGCGGGTGGTCACCGGTGGCAATGGCCTGGAGGCCGATCGGGCTCTGGGCACACTTACCGAATTGCCGCCGGTGCCGGCGAGCTGACCGACTCAGCGACTACCCAGAAAACGGGCCCAGTCCTCGGGCTCGTCGACATCCCAGCGGGGCTCCAGCAGGAAATAGCTGAGCCCTGCTTTTTCGAGCCGCTCGCAAGTCTGATGCAACACTTGTGGGGTGCCCCACTCGATATCATCCAGCATGCCTTCGACAACCCGGGAGGCACCAATCAGCACGTATCCGCCATCGTCAGAGGGACCGAGTACCACGTCATGATCCGACAGGCACGCCACTGCATGCCGAGCATAATCAGGATCCACCGACGGACAATCACTGCCAACAATCAGGGCCCGGTCATACTCTTGTAAGGATTGGCCCAGCGCCGCTTCCATTCGTTCACCGAGACTGCTGCCCTGCTGCACCATCTGAATCAGGCCAGCACCTTCCACCTCTTCGAGAATGGGCAAGGCCTCGCCGGTTGGTTCGTCCACCTCCCGATCCCACCAGAACTCCACCGGGTAACCGGTGGCGCACAGGTTATCGAGCACCTTCAGGGTCAGACGGATGTGGGCCTCGAGGGCGCCGACCGGGCCCAACTCCGGCATCAGCCGGGTCTTGACCTTGCCCGCTTCGGGCCACTTGGCAAACTGGAGAAAGACAGCGGAGGGAGGATTACTCTGAGGCATTTCGGACATCCGATCGATAGGCCTGCGCCAGGGATTCCGGCGACTCGCCACGCCAGTAACGCCAACGCAATCGCCACATCAGCAGAATAGTACGCCAGGGGCCGTTCTGTTCCCAGCGCCGGCTGTCGGTAAGCACCGGATCGGCGATGCACCAGGGGCGGGACACCAGGCGCAACCGCCGGGAAAACTCCACATCTTCCATCAGAGGGATCTCGCGGAACCCGCCCAGGGCCTCGAACACAGTCCGACGCACAAACATGGCCTGATCGCCGGTACAGATTCCGGTCAGACGGGACCGGCGGTTCATGAACCAGGCGATAACCTGGAAGATCGGGCGGCGGCCGCTCAGAGCCACATCGAAGCGGCCCCAGCCACACCGGCTCCGGGAGAACTGCTCAAGTTCGGCGAGGGCTGATTCGGGCAAACGGGTGTCAGCATGGAGGAACAGCAACACGTCGCCCCGCGCCACAGCCGCGCCAGCATTCATCTGCACCGCCCTGCCCTTGCCGGATACCACCACCCGGTCACACCGCGGGCGGGCAAGTTCAGCTGTCCCGTCCGGGCTCCCGGCGTCCACCACGATCACCTCATGGCCAGCCCCGCGCAGCGGCTGAAGCGGCTGCAGGGTTTCGACGATGGCTCCGGCCTCTTGCCACACCGGAACGATCACACTTAACGAGAACGGCTCGGACAAAATAAAACTCCCGGAAGACCACTCAGCACGCCAACACCTTGAGCCACAAGCTTTCGCCCGCTATCATACCGGCCTTCTCGCAGATTTGCCCCCGTAGCTCATCTGGATAGAGCGTCCCCCTCCTAAGGGGAAGGTAGCAGGTTCGAGTCCTGCCGGGGGTACCATCCGGCTGTCCACTGAAGTCCACCACTATACATAACGCCCTGTTTTTAAAAGCCTTAAAGCCCACCATTAGTTCATAGCGGTCTACCGAAGTCCACCGATATCCACGTTTTCTGGGGGTACAACTGTGGGTACAAAATGGAATCTCGCTCGCTTTAGTGCTCTTTATACCCCCAACAAAAGTACAGAACTGCAACTATGGCGACCGACAAACTCACAGACCGTCTGGTTAAATCCGCCAACTATGAAAAGTTCGGAAAACCCAAAAAGCTGTTTGGCAAGCCCCCGATATCCTAGACACCCGACAGCTTTGTGAAATACTGTTTTTCGAAGTCCACCGGTGACAGCCCACCGTTATTGCCGTGACGGCTCATGCTGGGTTTCAGTCGGTGCTCCTTCAGGAAGTCTCTCCATTCACGGCTGGTGTACTTGGAGCCTTGTCTGAGTGAATCAGAACCTCCTGTTTTGGTCTGCGCCTCCAGGAAGCCATCAGTAAGGCGTCCATAACCAGGTCCGTCGACATGCGCGACTTCATGGACCAGCCCACAATTTGCCGAGAGAACAGGTCCAGAACGGTGGCGAGATACAAGAAGCCCTCGTGAGTTCGAATGTAGGTAATATCAGTCACCCATCGCTCGTTCGGCTTCTGAGCCTCAAAATCGCGATCCAGATGATTGGGTGCGACATGAGCAGGTTCCCCGCCATATTAACCTTTGTGGCGCTTGTAGCCGCGCTGAGCACGGATACCTTCGGCCTTCATTAATCGGTACACCCGATTCTTGCTGCACCTCTCGCCGAGATCTTTGAGATCCAGGGTGATGTTCCGATAGCCGTACACGCCACCACTTTCGAGCCAGGCCTGTTTGATCAGCCCCACCAAGCGACGGTTGGCCTTGGTGCGAGAGCTTTCCGGCTTATGTAGCCAGGCATAGAAGCCACTGAAATGGACGCCCAGAACCCGACACATGACACGGACTCGAAATTCACTCTGGTGAGTCCTGATGAAGCGATACTTTACTTGGACTCCTTGGCAAAGAACGCTGCGGCCTTTTTTAGTATGTCGCGTTCCTCGCTGACCCGGCGCAGTTCCGCTCTGAGCTTGCGCAGCTCTTCCTGCTGCTCGCTAATTTGTTGGTGTTGGCTGCCAGTATCACCGTATAGCTTGATCCATTTGTGCAGGCTGGCCGAGGTAATCCCCAGTCTCCGGCACACATCAGTCACTTTGTAGCCCCGCTCAGTAACTTGTTTGACCGCTTCGATTGTGAATTTTTCGGAGTAGCGCTTTCCGCTCATTACCAACACCTGTAGATTTGCGTTTAGTGTTGCGCTATCAAGCGTCTACTGTATCGGGGGCTTGCCAGAGTGGCCCATGTAGGGCCACTCGATAAATTTGATCTGGAAGCCGACTGGGCAGGTTTCAGGTCACTTTTTAGCTTTGATACGACAGAGGAGCTGTCCGCCGGGCTCTTGGCTGCATCTTTCGTCGGTGGATAAAACTCCTCAATCACCTGACTCACCTCATCCTCATCATACTCAAACAGGGCGTCGCCGAACCCCTTTGCGGCGGCAGCATCCAATGCAGCCTGATCAACGCCCTCCTCCTTCACCAGCCTGAAGGCTTCTCTTGCCTCGGCCACCGCCTCGTGAAGTGGTACCCCCTCCTAATGACCAGATCCACGTAGTAGATCGGCGTCCGATGGCTCTGCGTCGTACTTTTGCCTCTCAGCTTCAGTTCCAAGGGCATGTACGTCAATAGACCACCAGAGACTGCCTGGTAGTAGCTCAGTCTGGCCGCGAGAGTCCGGATACTGTTGTAGCCGGTCGTCCGAAAGATAAACGTGCCGAGATCATCGTCTTTACCTACCTTCACGTTCAGACGACCATACGGCTTGCACAGACCACCTTTACCGAACTCACACAACGTCGGCCCAGGACATGGCAAAGACTGCACTCCTGACTGCGTCAGTCTTTTACAGGTTTCGCCGTTACCGACGCACATCTGAATTGTGTTTGCACTCATGCCCATGGTGTTTTCCTCCAGACATAAAAAAACCCACCAGAGCATCAGGCTCTGGTGGGTTTTATGGCGTTTTATTCGATTTATAGGATCGGCTCAGGCCACAAGTGACAGAGCCTGTTCTAATGCACGGTTCTTCAAGGCCGCACCGGTTCCGAACTAGGCTGAATCCAGCCGGTGATCTACGCTTTTGGCCCGGCGTTGGTGATCAACGAATTCCGTGACGGCATTGAGGAGCCCGTAGGCTGTGCCATCCGATGAGGCCAACGTGGCACCCGTACCCTCCCCTTCATACAGAGATAGCGCTTTGGCCATGGATCGCTCGTTCGTTTTGCCAACACTACTTTCGGAATCATCAGTGAATACCTTCAGGAAGTAGTTCCTGACTTCGGTGTTCTTCACCTTTCGCTCACTCAGGGTCTTCAATCGATACATGAAGTTATCCCATGCACTGACCGAAATACCGAGCTGTTTCTTCACCAGGTCTGCATCAAAGGCGGTGTTGTGCTTCACCTTCACAGCATTTGCGGTCGAGCCTTTCAGCGCCACTGCGAGGGTGTTATTACAAACCACACGAATGCTAGTGAACTGAGCAGTAGTGGCCATGGTGCCGTCACAGGCGGTTGCCAGCAGCACGTAGGCATTGGTCTGATCGTTTCCCTTGAGCATGCCGGATTGGCCGGTGCGGGCCAGGGCCCACATCTTGCGACCGCCTTTCAGGACTCCAGCTGTTTCCAGCTCAAAACCGGACACCTCGGTCAGATCCCGATAGAACTCAAGAATCTCCTCGGGCTGAACCACCTTGAAGCGATTACCGACGACCGACAGCGGAGCCTTGGTATCCGAGCGGTAAAGCACTTTGGAATCCGGGTACGAGAGGATTTCACCCAGACTGCCACTAGAATTAGTGACATAGCGGACAGGGCTTTCTTGAATCTGCCAGTCCAAGCCCGCTTGTTTTGCCCAGACCTCCAGCGGCTGATTGGAAGTCAGTTCGTTCCCCAAGCCATGCCAAGGGGTTTGACCAACGTAGGCCATTTGCTCGATAAGGTGAGCCATGGTCGTTCTCCTATGGAATTTGAGAGGGGGATTAGCGGATATCGTTGCTTGAGTCGGGATCGGTACTGAAGGAATAGCCGCAATCAAGGCAGCGAAGGTTATCCAGCACACGGTCATCCAGGACATCGCCGAGAATCACGCCAGCGGAAGCGCCAGTGGCACCGCCCAGTAGCGCACCAATGACGGCACCGCCGATACCGCCCACGGTCGCACCGACAGGGCCGGCAACGATTCCCAGAGCAGCGCCCGCTTGAGCACCGGCCGTGGCAGCGGCATAGCCGCCATAGGTGCCGGCAGACGCACCGACTACACCAGCGGTTTTCTTGCCGTAGTTGTTCTTGCCAATCCGGCGGGACAGGCAGTTGGGGCATTGTTCAGACATCGGAAATTACCTCTGTGAATTGGGAGGGAAGGCACTGTCCGTGCCTCGGTTCACAGAGGTGATATAGGTTTGAGATTTATTCCAGCTGAGAACTACCCCGTCCTGCAAAGACAAACTGAACAGTGATTTCAATCGAAGAGTGTGCGCTGTAATCGCAGGGTGCCGCGTTTCGCTTATTTGCCTGTATCCCTGGCCTGCCACTTGCGCAGCAACGGGGGTATTTTGCCTGTTCAGTGACTTGGCGGCCCGTTGCAAAAACTATTGACACGAGCATTACTTTCGCTGATCATTAATCCACCCAACAAACAAACCAACCTGTCTGTATTTATCTCCGCAGCAGGCACAAAAACAATCACAGGAGACGAAAATGAGACTAAAAAACAAGGTCGCGATCATCACTGGCGCGGCAACCGGTATCGGTAATGCTATTGCGCGCTCTTACCTTGCAGAAGGCGCGAAAGTTGTCATTGCTGATGTAAAAGGGGCCGAAGCGGCTGCGTCAGAACTGGGCGATGAAGTAGCGGTGGGTGTTTGCACCGACGTGTCAGATCCCGAAAGCACTCGACAGATGGCCAGGACTGCGCTGGAGCGCTTTGGAAAGATTGATTTATTGGTCAATAATGCTGGGATCTTCACGGGTCTCAATCATGCCCCGATGGAGTCAATCTCTGTTGAGGACTGGGACAGCCTCTATAGCGTCAACGTTAAGGGTCCATGGCTGTGTACCAGCTCAGTGTCAGACGCCATGCGCGAAGGCGGCGGTGGGAAGATCATTAATATCGCCTCGGTAATTGCCCACATCGGGGCCCCCTTCATGCTGCATTATGTTTCCAGCAAGGGCGCAGTTGCAGCGATGACACGCGCTATGGCTCGTGAGTTCGCGGCGACCAAGTCCGGGATCTTAGTCAACTCCATCTCTCCCGGCTACACCCATTCAGAAAATGCTATCGCCAATGCTCAACAGCATGAGCAGTTCGAAGGTGTTTCCGCCTCAATGCGGGCTATCGACCGATCGCAAGTCCCTGCCGATATCGCGGGTGTGGCACTCTGGCTAGCCAGTGATGAAGCCTCTTATGTGAACGGGCAGAACATTATTGTGGATGGCGGCATTTACATGAGCCTCTAATCACCTCTCGCCGCAAAACCCTTCACTAGCTGCAATCAGGGAGTCAGCTTATGAGCGCTAGCTCGAATTTCGATGCGAACCATGCGACGTTCCGCAATCAAAACCTTATCGGTGGCCAATGGAAGGACGCTGTCTCTGGCAAGACCATCGCCGTCGAAAACCCCGCAACAGAAGGCATCATAACCCATGTACCGCAGGGGGTTCAGGAGGATATTGACGAGGCGGTACGGGTTGCCCGTACCACTTTCCAGTCGCCTGCTTGGCGAAAGATCCGTCCGATCGACCGTGGCCGAATTCTTGAGAATATCGCCCGGAAAGTGGAAGAAAATGCTGATGAATTGGCGTATCTCGAGTCGCTGGATGCTGGCAAGGCAATTGAATTCGCCAAGGTCATCGACCTGCCCTCTACTGTCGATGTTTTTCGTTATATGGGAGGGTGGTGTTCCAAGTTAGGTGGTACAACCCCCCCAATCTCTTTCGATGGCCGTGAATATCATGCTTACACTCGCCGTGAACCAATTGGTGTCGTGGGAGCTATCTCGCCATGGAATTATCCACTCGCACTGGGCTCTTGGAAAATTGCGTCTGCACTGGCTGCCGGATGCACAGTGGTACTCAAGCCTTCAGAGCTCACCCCACTGAGTACGCTCCGGCTTGCTGAACTGTGCTTGGAAGCCGGGCTGCCGGAAGGCGCACTCAATATCGTTAATGGATATGGGCACGAGGCTGGCCAGGCGCTGGCGCGTCACCCTGACGTGGACAAAATTACCTTCACCGGTTCTACGGTAGTCGGCAAGAAGATTGTCGAGTATGCACTGGGCAACATGAAGCGCGTTACTTTGGAGTTGGGGGGCAAATCACCGGGAATTGTCTTTGCCGACGCGGACCTGGATCAGGCAGGTTTGGGCGCAGCCCTCGCCGTTTTCTTCAACTCCGGACAAGTCTGCTTTGCCGCCAGCCGACTATTCGTCCAAGCCAGTGTATATGACCAGGTTGTCGAAGCCGTTTCAGCCGCCGCAGGGCAATTCAAAGTCGGCAACGGATTGGATCCAGACACCATGCTGGGCCCATTAGTGTCACGAAGACAACAAGAGCGAGTGATGGATTACGTTCAGTCTGGGATCGAACAAGGTGCCCGACTGGTCAGCGGTGGCAAGACACTTGGTGAAAAGGGCTACTTCATGCAGCCCACCATCTTTGCCGACGTCGACCCTTCAATGCGTATCGCTCAGGAGGAAATTTTCGGACCCGTGATCAGCATTATCCCTTTCAAGGATGAAGCCGAGGTAATCCATATGGCAAACGATACCTCTTATGGACTTGCCGCCAACATCTGGACGCGGGATATCAAGAAAGCGCACCGCGTCGCGCACCGCCTCCAAGCTGGCTCAGTGTGGATCAACTGCCATGGGGTAATTGATCCGGCGGCACCTTTCGGCGGATTCAAACAGTCGGGCTGGGGGCGGGAGATCTCGGAGGAAGGCTTGCTTGCTTATACCGAGACCAAAACCGTCTGTGCACTGCTGGATGACTAACAACAATCTTAAAAAACAAATCAGAGGGATCCGATCCCTCAAGGAGAACGATCATGTGGGAATATATTAAATACTACTTTGCCCCACTCGTACAGGTTCTGGCTATCCTGGGGTTTTACTGGGGGGGCAACTATATGTGGATTGCAATCGCAGCCTTTCCGACGATTGCACTGGCCGATATGCTGCTTCCTTTAGATCTGAAAAAGCGAAAAATGGAGAGCCATTTCTGGGCCTACCTTCCAGTGTGGATCTCCACTCTCCTTCTACCGATCATGTATTTCGCATTTGCATGGTCGGTGCAGCATAACGACCTTACCCCCCTTCAGATTGTAGCTGGTGTGGCGGGCTTAGCCTGGCTGTCGGTAGTTCCCGGCGTTCCGGCGACCCACGAACTTTACCATTCCAGGGGACGCCTAGCCCGATTCGTAGGTCGCTACGCGCAAATAGTCTTTCTCGACACTATGCGCATGGAAGTTCACGTCGTCGGGCATCACCGTGATGTCGGAACAAAGGAGGATGTTGATACCGCACCTCGGGGTACAAGCATTTACACGTTTACGCCAAGAGCAGCGCTGGAGTCCTTCCGTTGGGAATTGAAGTTGGACGCCGACAACCTTGAGCGGCGAGGCTACGGACGTTACTCGATCCGGCATTCACTATGGCGTGCTCTGCTAGCGATCGTGGTTTTCCTCGGAATCATCTACTTCATTGGTGGGTGGGCCGCAGTCGGCTTATGCGTGATTCCGATGGTCATTGCCCGCTTCTGGGTCGAGGCGATGAACTATTACCAACATTACGGCCAAGTGCGCGTATCTGGGACGCCAATCGAGAAACATCACGTCTGGAACCACTTTGGAACGTTGTCTCGGCTGTATGCATTTGAAATTACCAACCACGCCGATCACCACCTCAATTCCTATATTCCTTACTACAAACTGGAGCCCGACAGAGACGCAATCGTTATCCCCAGCATCATCTCATGCTTCCTGCAAGGCTTTGTTCCGCCTTTATGGCACAGAACCATTAAGCCAGCCTTGAAACGTTGGGACAGGGAATTCGCCTCGGCTGCTGAACGCAAGATGGCCATGGAGCAAAACCGCAGAGCTGGCTGGGAAGATTGGGTGGAAGATTGTGGAAACCGTGACAATCACCGACCTGATAACACCACATTGACTCATGGCTAGGCGGAGCGCCTCGGAAGACAACCATGATCCCAGAGAAGGCCCCCGGAGCGGGGCCTTCAGAGAGCGGGATTGGGAACGATAGACAAATTCTTTTGATCCCTTCGCTGGGTGGTGATGGGTTGTTGCTCAGACTGATATAAACGCTGGAGTGCCAACCTGTTCGTTGGCCCCACTGTAGCTACTCGACGGTGTTGGCAGACGGATGCGCGGACTAGCAAGGCCACAGGCTTGTACTATATCGCGACGATACACGCACCCAGTCAAACCCTAACCATCTCAGACAACAGACAATGCCCCAAGAACGTTTACCGATCGTCATAGATTATCGATCGGATGTCTAGCTCAGTAATTATGGTCGCTTCCACTCTCGTCGTGATCATTCTGACTAAGCCGGCCTTTTACCGCCCAGTGTGAGGAGGAGCTCAAATGAGAAGTTTCATTCAGTCTATTTTTGGCAAAGGCGCACCCAAACAACTAAGGATCCTGCCTCAAGACGTGACAATTACGATGGCGCCAGGACAAACGTTATTGGAAGCTGCCCTGGCTAATGATATCCCCTATCCACATGACTGCACGGTTGGCACCTGCGCCTCATGCAAAACTCGCCTTAAGCAGGGCCGAGTTCGGGAAGCAACACCATTTGGCTACACTTTGTCAAAGGCCGAACTGGATGCAGGTTATATACTGGCCTGCCAAGCATTCCCGCGTGACGAACTCACCGTGGTCGAGCTTGATGTTCAGTCGGCTACCCTGCCGCCGGCTGAACAGTTCGAGGCAAGAATTGTTGCGACAGAGCCTCTCACCCACGACATTCTCAAAGTTACCGTTCAAGCTGACCGTCCGGTCCACTACTTGGCCGGACAGTATGCGAAGCTTCGCATCCCAGGCTCTGAACGCTTCCGATGTTATTCGTTTGCCAACGCGCCACAGCGCAATGGCCGAAGCAGCATTGAATTCTATATCCGCAAGGTACCGGGAGGCGAATTCACCGGGGCTCTGTTCAGCGCTGAGCTGGATGGTAAACCGCTGGAGATGGAAGCCCCCCATGGCACATTTTACCTGCGGGGCGGAGATGCGCCGATGGTGTGCATCGCCGGAGGCAGTGGTCTTGCGCCATTGATCAGTATTCTTGAGCACATTAGGGGAAATCGAATACAGCGTGACTGCACCTTGCTCTTCGGCGCACGAACGCAAGGTGATCTGTATCAGCTCGATTCGATTGCCAATATTGCTGCCAACTGGCGGGGCGAGTTCCGATTCATCCCTGTGTTGTCCCAAGAACCGGAAGTTAGCGATTGGACGGGCGCGCGAGGCTTGGTGACTGATCATATCCCCGCTGAATTTTGCGATAGCGCAGAAGGTTACCTATGTGGGCCCCCACCGATGATCGATGCCGCCATCACTCGACTCCTGGAGTTGGGCATACCTCTTGAGAAGATCTTCTATGACAAGTTCACAGATGGCCGAGATCTGTAGGTTTTTTCTTTACAAAAACAAGATGAAAAGGAATAGCTTATGAATAAAACAATATACAGCTATAGCGTAAGTAGTTTTCTAGCCCTTCAGGCCTGCCTTTGGAGTAGCGGTGCATATGCAACCGATGCCTTCAACCTCATCGGTTACGGCCCGGTGTCCCTCGGCATGGGTGGGAGCGGCGCAGCCTATGATATTGGTGCACAGGGAATGATGTTAAACCCGGCGACCCTTACTCTGATTCGGAAGGGAGCCCATCTGGGTCTCGGTATAGATATCATTTCTGCCGATCTAGAGGTCAGTAATACCCTAACCGGCGAGAAAGCACGCTCTCATAGCCGTGGCCGAAACAATGGGCCGTACTTCGGCCCAGAACTTTCCTATGTCTGGCGTGGTGAACGATTTTCGTTAGGTGTGGGGGCTTTTGCATCTGACGGTGTCGGAACTCAGTTCGGCGATAGCAGTTTTCTCTCCCGAACCTCTACCAACGGCATCGACACGGGACTCGACAGCTTCTCTCGACTGCTCGTCTTGCGAGTACCACTCTCTGCAGCCTATCAGGTAAACGAAAAACTTGCTGTCGGTGCTTCTTTGGATGCCGTATGGACATCGGTGAACCTAGGCCTGCTGCTAGATACATCACAAATCGGTAGTTTAGCAGCCCAAGGGCGGCTGTCAGGTTCGTTAGTTCCGACACTAATGAGCGTCCCAGAACTATCTGCGGGTTATCTGTCTGTGGACAATGGGCGTGCCGCCGGCGGTGGTGTGGATGCTTGGGGAATAGGCGGCAGACTCGGACTGACCTATCAATTGTCCCCCCAAACACGATTTGGACTGGCATATAACTTCAAAACGAACGTCGGCGATGTCTCAGGTGATGCCAATCTAACAGCAGTGAGCGCTCTCGCCGGTAATATTCCCCTCGATGGCAGCGTAACGTTGCGCAACTTCGAAATGCCCGCTCACCTGGTAGCCGGTTTAAGTCACTGGTTTGCGGATGACTTCGTCGTTTCGATCGACTATAAGCGCGTATACTGGAGTGACGTCATGAAAGACATTCGCGTTGGGTTCAAGCAACAAGATTCAGGTGATAGCCTCAGCCTCATATTGCCTTTCAATTATCGGGACACCAACGTGTTCTCTGTTGGAGCGCAATATCGCTACAGCACAAACTGGGCGTTCCGCGCAGGCATCCACTATGCGGACCAAGCAACTCCCAGCACTGGGGTCTTGCCAATCATACCCTCTACGCCAACCACCAACGTCACAGGCGGCGTCTCGTATGCCTTTGGCGCCAACGATAGAATCGATTTCGCACTGGCATACGGGTTTCGGGAAAAGGTCGCCAACGACAGCCTTCCGTTAACCGACACTCCCATCGAAGTCGCGCATTCACAAATCGCCGCTTCCTTCGCCTATACTAAGGCGTTCTAGGAGTTTTCTTTGAGGAGCGTGGCGGAGGGCTTGCCCCTAATAACATATTAGGGGCAAGCCAGAGTCGGAAAAATCCGACTCCGGTTGTTGCTGTTTTCACCCAGAAACCGCATATTTCATGGCGTAGCCGGAGGGCCTGGACTACTGCAATGCGGAATGGGGGCGAACATGGTTATCGAACGACCTCCACGCTTCGATTTTCTCCCTGGCCTGCCAATTGCGAGAAACAGTTTTCGTTCAGCCACTCCTGCCTCAGTCGCCCAGTGAAGAACTCCACCGTCGCGTTGTCGGTGGGGTTGCCTGGCTGCGAGAAGTCCATTTCAACCTTCCGGTCATACGCCCGGCGGTCCAGGACCGTGCCGGCAAAATCGAAACCCTTGTCCGGTTTGAAGACCTTGGGGTTACTCGAAAACGAGCAGTGGCATTCAGGACTTACTGAACATCATGCCCCTTCAGACTTTGTCTGACCACGATACAAAGGCATTCTCGGTAAACAGGTCAATGATCGTCATTAGGCGCAGTCGCCGGCCATCGAATAGAGCATCTGAGACAAAATTCATATCTCAGATGTGATTGGGATGGTTTGCCTACTGAAGCGGCTGACGGTACTTGGCCCCATTTCTGCAATTGGGACACTTGAGGCGAAGTCACAGTACTTGGCCACGATTAAAGTCGGTAGA
This sequence comes from Marinobacter pelagius, assembly GCF_900114925.1. Taxonomy (GTDB): domain Bacteria; phylum Pseudomonadota; class Gammaproteobacteria; order Pseudomonadales; family Oleiphilaceae; genus Marinobacter; species Marinobacter pelagius. Next base: position 51,218 of record NZ_FOUR01000006.1, read on the forward strand.
CCCGTTTGTGGTTGTCACGCCAGCTTTCCCTTTAAACTTGAACATGAACACCTCGATAGAAGCAGTGGAGGCTCGTATCGGCGATCTCACGGGTTCTCGTCGACACTGCCGGCGAGTCCCTTGTCGCCGATTGATACCGACAGGACGCCTGAAAAACTGCAAGACCGTACACCCCTGGCCTGCTCTTATTCCGTATAGTTTCTGCAGGTCAGCCACCAACTGGCCTCGAAGAGGTGATCTCAGAGCTTGTGCAACCATGTACTGAAGCATGGCCTTGTTCAGGCTTAAATCGGCCACCAGCTTCTTCAGTCGCTGATTTTCCTCCTCCAATTGCTTAAGGTACATGCAATAGGGAGGTAGTCCATAGATGAAAAATGTGGCGCCCGGCCCTCACCTTGGGAAAGACTTCCGTGACCGACGTAGCCAGTTCGGCCTGTTGCAGGGTGAAGGCCATTTGCTCTTTGGTGTGAGAAGATCGCTTCATGGCACGGCTTCCTGATCAGGGTTACTTCCCCAGCGTCTCACACCACGTTTACAGTGAAAAAACTACAACTCAAACACCTAAAAGCTCAAAATATAATTGAGCACATCAAATAAGTGAAGACTTATTATCAGTGAAAAATCACCTGGAAAGCGAAATAAAAAATTCAAAAAACCTGACTAGAACGCAGGACTGTGCGAAAAATTGACCAACTCAATAGAGTCATGATTTCCTCGTCTGTAGAGAATATAGAAACACCTGCAAACAGTTCGTTCTTCGATCACTTCGTCGAAAACAAAAAAAATCCCAGAAAATCTGGGCAAAATGCAGAGACAACCGCAAAAATGTATATCCTTTAAAATATAAAGAAAACCAACCATCAAACCGAAGACTTAACAATCAGACCGAAACATTTAATCGTCACCATTAAATATGAAATTATTCTTGTAAAACGTCCTTGTTAAAAGAAACCCCATAGCCGCTTGGAATTTTGTCGGGATTTTTTATCTAAAGAATATTAATTCACCTAGATGAAATCTTTCTCGCCATACTCTCTACTAACATTCAAGCTCAAACTTTCATCCTTATTCTCGAATTTCCTTAAGTCTACCCTCCTTATCTTTCCTGATATGGTTTTAGGGAATTCATCAATAATCTGAATAAATCGCACTCTTTTATAGGGGGCCATATTTACGGATATGAAATTAAAAATATCTTTTACGACATCTTCCTCTTTTTCTGATGCAGTTTCCGACAGAACCAAATATGCTTTTGGCAAATACAACCGAACCGGATCATCAACTGGAATGACAGCGACCTCTACAACGGCAGGATGTTGCATCAAAATACTTTCAAGCTCGAACGGACTTATTCTGTAGTCTGATGACTTGAAAACATCATCTGCCCTGCCAATAAAGGTGATGTATCCTTCCGAATCCCTAGAAGCGGTATCGCCCGTGCGATAAAAACCCTCAGCCATGACCTCATTGGTTTTTTCTTCGCTGTCCTCATAACACAACATTAAGCCGGTTGGCTTATTGTCTATTTTGAGAGCGACCTCACCTTCCTGGGCAGGAATCCCTCGATCGTCCAAAAGAACAACCTCATATCCAGGCAAAGGACGCCCCATTTTCCCTGGCTTAACGCGTTGCCCCGGAGTATTACCAATGAGAGCTGTGGTTTCTGACTGCCCATACCCATCTCTTACTATAATTCCCCATGCCTTTTGAATTTTTTGAATTACCTCAGGATTCAAAGGCTCGCCAGCTCCAACCAACTCCCTCAATTCAAGTCGAGACTTAACAGCACTTAGATCTTCCTGGACCAACATCCGCCAGACAGTCGCTGGTGCACATAAAGTATTAACGGGATAGCTCGTTAATACACTCAAAAGCGACTTAGCATTAAAACGACTGGAGTTATATATAAATATACATGCTTCCGCGTTCCATGGAGCAAAGAAACAGCTCCAGGCATGTTTTGCCCATCCCGGCGACGATATGTTCATATGTACGTCATTAGGCTTTAGCCCAATCCAGTACATGGTGGTCAAACTTCCTACCGGGTAACTTTGATGCGAATGAAGAACCAGCTTGGGCTTAGAGGTTGTCCCTGATGTGAAATAGAGTAAAAGTGGATCGTGCGCTAAAGTCTTCTCTCTTGGTTTAAAGTCTTCTTTGAATGCACTTGCTGATTTATACGAAATCCAATCATCCAGATTAGAATCTAGATCGACACAAATCGCAGAGGTCATTCCATCCAAGAAGCGCTCAAATTTATTAAGGTGGTTGGAGTTTGTAATCAGAAATTTCGCACCTCCACGGTGAATTCGATCTAAAAGATCTTCTTCCACCAACAGTTCTGAAGTCGGAATTATTACTGCGCCAATTTTAATGGACGCTAACATAACTTCCCACAGGGCTACTTCGTTCCCGAGCATAAGCAAGACTCTGTCGCCCTTGCAGACTCCCTGGGCTTCAAGGAAATTGGCTACCTGATTCGAGCGCCGTGAAATCTGGTCGAAGCTGTAAACGTCGTCATCTCCTTCATCATTTATGATGTGGAGCGCCGGATTATGGTTGCCGCTGGCAATATAATCGAAATAATCTAAAGCCCAGTTAAATTCGCTAAGCTGTGGCCATTTAAATTGATCAACGGCATCTTCGTAATTAATTCTTTGTGAGATCAGAAAATTTCTTGCTTCCAGAAACGTATTGTTTTTGTTCATGACAAATCTTTCCTATTCAGCTCACTTCAGGAGATCCAGCGCCACATCCACGATCATGTCTTCCTGGCCACCCACCATGCGGCGACGGCCAAGCTCTACCAGAATGTCCACGGTCTTGAGGCCATACTTCTGCGCCGCCACCTCGGAGTGACGCAGGAAGCTGGAGTAAACTCCGGCATAGCCCAGGGCCAGGGTCTCGCGGTCGACACGAACCGGGCGGTCCTGCAGCGGACGCACCACGTCATCGGCAGCGTCCATCAGGGCGTACAGATCGGTGCCATGCTCCCAGCCCATCTTGTCGAAGGCGGCGATGCACACTTCCAGCGGCGCGTTGCCGGCGCCGGCGCCCATGCCGGACAGGGAGGCATCGACCCGGTCACAACCTTCCTCGACCGCGACCATGGAGTTGGCCACACCCAGGGCCAGGTTGTGGTGGGCGTGAATGCCGGTTTCGGTTTCCGGTTTGAGAACGTCTTTCAGGGCCCGGAAGCGGTCCCGGATGTCGTTCATGTTCATGGCACCGCCGGAATCGACCACATAGAGGCAGGTGGCGCCGTAGTCTTCCATCAGTTTGGCTTGCTCGGCCAGGCCTTGCGGGGTCTGCATGTGGCTCATCATCAGAAAGCCGACGGTGTCCATGCCCAGCTTGCGGGCGTGCTCGATGTGCTGCCTGGAGACATCCGCCTCGGTGCAGTGGGTGGCCACGCGAACAATGCGGGCACCGGCGTTGTAGGCGTTGTCCAGGTCATGGACGGTACCGATGCCGGGCAGCAGCAGGGTGGCGATCTTGGCGTGCTCGATCACTTCGGCCACCGCCTCGATCCACTCCAGGTCGGTGTGGGCGCCGAAGCCGTAGTTGAAGCTCGAGCCCTGCAGGCCGTCGCCGTGGGCCACTTCGATGGAATCGACTTTCGCCTTGTCCAGCGCCCGTGCGATGTCCTGCACGTTCTTGATGGAGTACTGGTGGCGGATGGCGTGGCTGCCGTCGCGCAGGGTCACGTCGGAGATGTACAGTTTCTTGCCGGGGTTATAAGTCATGAGTCAGTCTCCTCACTTGACCAGCGATTCGGCGATGCGCTCGGCGGTGCCCAGCGCGGCGGAGGTCATGATGTCCAGGTTGCCGGCGTAGGCCGGCAGGTAATGGGCGGCGCCCTCCACTTCCAGGAAGATGGAGGTCTTCAGGCCGCTGAAGCGGCCGAGACCCGGGACGTTCATGGGCTGGTCTTCCGGAATCACATCGAACTGGACTTTCTGTTTGAGGCGATAGCCCGGTACGTAGGAGGACACGGCTTTCACCATTTCTTCTACGGACGCTTCTACTTCCGCCTGATCGGCGGCGTCGGAAAGCACGTACACGGTGTCGCGCATCAGCAGGGGCGGCTCGGCCGGGTTCAGGATGATGATGGCCTTGCCTTTCTGGGCACCGCCGACCACTTCGATGGCCTTGGAGGTGGTTTCGGTGAACTCGTCGATGTTGGCGCGGGTGCCCGGACCGGCGGACTTCGAAGAGATAGACGCCACGATCTCGGCGTAGTGCACCTTGGCCACGCGGGAGACCGCCGCCACCATGGGGATGGTGGCCTGGCCACCGCAGGTGACCATGTTGACGTTGCCTTCAGACAGGTTCTGCTCCAGGTTCACCACCGGCACGCAGTAGGGGCCGATGGCCGCCGGGGTCAGGTCGACGATCTTGATGTTTTCCTTGTGACCGCGCAGGAACACTTCGTTGTGCATGTGCGCCTTGGCGGAGGTGGCGTCAAAGACGATGTCGATGTCGGCGAATTCCGGCATCTTCACCAGGCCGTCCACGCCCTCGTGGGTGGTGGCCACGCCCATGCGCTGGGCGCGGGCCAGGCCGTCGGATTCCGGGTCGATACCGACCATGGCGCCCATCTCGATGTGCTGGCCGTTGCGCAGGATCTTGATCATCAGGTCGGTGCCGATGTTGCCCGAGCCGATGATGGCTGCTTTCAGTTTCTTGCTCATGACTCTTTCCTGTTGCTTATATCAGTCGAATCGCACGGAGCAGCTGCCAATGCCCGCCAGCGTCATCCGCAAATTGTCACCGGCAGTCACGGGCACCATGGCGGACAGGGCTCCGGACAGAATCACTTCTCCGGCTTTGAGCGACATGCCAAGCTCACCCAAGGTATTGGCAAGCCAGGCGACGGCGATGGCCGGTGACCCCATGGTTGCTGCTCCAGCGCCGGTACCCACTACCTGACCGTTTTTCTCAAGCACCATGCCAGTCGTGGACAGCTCAAGGTTTCGGTGGTCGACCAAACGGTCACCCAGCACAAAGACACCACAGGAGGCGTTGTCAGCCACTGTGTCCTGAATCCGGATCTTCCAGTCGCGAATTCGTGAATCGACAATCTCGAAACACGCCATTACGCCTTCGGTGGCCCTGAGCACATCAGCCACAGTGACACCGGGGCCACTCAGGTCCTGTTTCAGGACAAAGGCAATCTCACCCTCCGCTTTGGGTTGGATCATGGATTTCATGGCAATTGACTCGCCCTGGTTGATCACCATCCGGTCCGTCAGCTGACCGAAATCGGGTTGGTTCACACCCAACATGTCCATGACAGCCTGACTGGTAACACCTATTTTCTTGCCAATAACTTGTTCACCCAGGGCTAACCTCTTACCAACAAACAGTTTCTGTATTTGATAAGCATCTTGGACGGTTAGCTCTGGATATCGGTCTGTAATACTGTCAATCGGCATGGAGCCCTGGTAAGCAGAAAACAGCTCTTTTGCAATTTGCTCACAATTATTGGCACTTGAATTCATATTTGCGCCTCTACCTACCCTACTTTTCCAAACTTGAAGAAATTCGTTGTTACCTCATTGAACTCTTCTGGCGCTTCATACTGCGGCCAATGAGCAGACTTTGACTTCATCAAATAAACGTGGCTTCCCTGAATCTTCTCTGAGGCAGAACGCGCGGTTTCAATATCATGAATAGGGTTGTCTTCAGTCCAGAGAAAAAGCGTTTGGCACGTTATTCGGTCCAGCGGAATCAAAAAATCATCATGCTTTTCAATGATTTTTGTGATTAGCGGTGCAACCTTAACTGTTTCTGGTTTTAGATAAATTCCGAGTCTTAGATTAACCAGTTCCTCATTGATCAAATGATGGTTACTTTCATGCATCAGCCAATGCATCCGAGCTTCAACAGACTGATAATTTGGAACACTATTTGTATTTCTTTTGTTTAGCTCAATAAGCTTTTCAAGATCATTTCTTCCTTTTTCTGTCGCAATTGGCAAACCTGCGGCAGTATTGAGCATTAAACGATCAACCCGATCCGGATACTTTGCCGCGAAGTGGGCTGAGGTCCAGCCTCCCAAAGACTCCCCTGACAAATGCGCCTTCTCAATGCCCAAAGCGTCCATCAGTTCCTTCAGCTGATCTGCCAGAACGATTGGCGAATATTCCATTTCTTTCTTGGTAGACAAACCGTGACCAACATAATCAAAAGCTATGACATGAAAGTCCTCGGACAAAGCGATGATGTTTTTTGCATATGCTTCGAGGTGACCATTTATCCCATGCTGAAAAAGAATAACCTCTTTATTTTCCTTGCCGGCTTCTGCAATTCGAATATCACCGAAACTGGGAGTTGAAACAAAACGAATCTCAGTGCCCAACATGTCTAGCCATAAGCTCATATAAAAATCTCCTAAATTCGACGCACGACGGTATGCCCCGAGCTTCAACAAGCCCAGGCTGGTTCATCTTAAAGGGGAGTAATGTGAGCGCCCCGTGTTCTAGGGACGCCCCAAGATTGAAACGTTACGCTTTCTGCTCGAGTTCTTTTCGGAGTAGCTTTCCCCAGAACTCCGCTTGTTGTTTTACGTGGTGTGGATCTACGTGCAAGAGTTGTCGAACAGCCAAACCACGAAACAAGCAATAGGCTGAAGAGACAATATTTTCCGCCAAACTTTGATTTATTCCTCTCTCTACAAATGCATTGACCCACGCTATCTCCAGGGGTCTGCGATTGTCCTTGGACATTTCCTGAACTTGGCGACCAAGAGAAGTGTTCCCATCCCCTACATTTAGCAAGCTCAGTGCCATCGAGAAATAAGGGCCAAGAAAGAAATTCTCGCCATCCTGAAATAGGGCTGTAATGAGATCGCTCTCCGGTGTCAGAGATTTGATTAACTTGAACGTATCTTCTCGCGCATCTGAATAAACCTGCTCCAACGCAGCTAACAAGAGGCTGTCTTTGGTCGGAAAATGATGCGTCTGTGCCCCACGAGAAACCTGCGCCTTCTCTGCCACTTCGGATATCCGAAAGCCGGCATACCCTTTCTCTCGTAGAAGAGAAATGGCAGCAGCTAAGATCTGTTTGCGTGTCGCCTCTCGCCGCTGCTCCTGAGTACGCCGTGGCGAAGGTTGCTTGGTCTTCGAAGCGTTTGAATTTGTGCTGATCGTGCTCATTCGCATCCCACTCTCTAAAATATAAGGACTCGGTAACGTCACTTTTCAACTCGGTCAGTGTAGTTAGCAAAGCACCGACCGCGATGCGAATCTTAGCATCAACTAATAAGTAGGTTCTGCTTAGCCACGACAACCCAACGTTATTCACGCCCGCCTTCATAGCCAGACCTCACTCTCAGACGGAAACGCCAAGCTTTCATCCAGAGGCTCCGGGTCACCTGCAGTCAGATATTCCCAGAGTCTTTCAAACACTCTCCCCGACGATACTTGGCGAGCCAACACTTCATCCTTCGAAAGCAGCGATTGGCTTAAATCATCAGACAGATCACTGACATATCGCTCAATCCTAGCTGCGTCCTCAAGACACCAGGCTTTACACATGGCCTCTTCAATACTTCCTCCAACAGTCACCGCGCCGTTTCCACGCATGACCAAGGCATCTTCATTAGCTATCTCAATTGCCAACTCGTCTGCCAAGGAATCGTCACGAAGGAGACGTGGATCATCCCAAAACTGACAATCGGCGATGAACGCCCCAACCCCATGGCGAGGCTTAGGGACACGCTTTAACGTGGATAACGCCATGGTAATGGGAGGCATAACCCGACATATCCCTCCTACATCTTGACGCCGGGCATAGATTCTTTGATGAATTCTCACTTCACCCAGAACGCCCTCAGGCAAAGGTTGATCGACATTCACAATGACCCCATCGTCATGAGAGCCAATCTGCCCCATGGGCTTTGCAGCACAGACCAAAAAACGGTTCTCATCTATTCGGGCACTACAGTGGCCCCAAGCGCCAACCAAACCATGGCGGGCAAGCGCTCTCGAAACAATACGAACGCGCTGCTGCAATACCGGAAGTGGTTGGCGCCCTGCAGGAAGACTCATGACCGATCATCCTCCACAAAAACCTGGTCACCCTGAACCTCAACATTCCATGTTTTAAGGGGTACCGTGCAGGGCATTGCACAGGCTTTACCTGTTCGAATATCAAACCTTCCAAAGTGCCAGGTGCACTCTATTTCCTCACCTTCGACCATGCCGTCTTCCGAGAGCGATGCCTCACCATGCGTGCATCTGTCATCTGTCACATAAATATCACCGTCGAGGTTATAGACAGCAAGTTTATGACCATCCGGTAGCTCCGCCTGCATAACATCTCCGGGCTCTACCTCGGAGAAAGAACAAATCGGAACCCACTTGTTAGTATTATTGGTAGCTATTATCTGCTGATTCATAGCATTGTGCTCCCACCGTTTACACTCAGAACCTGGCCAGTTATAAAAGATGCCTCTGGCAGAGCGAGATAAATCACTGCTGATGCGATCTCATCTAACTCACCAGCTCGCCCCAAGGGAATTACATCGATAAATTTTTGAGCCAACTCTGGCTGTGATTCCAGAAAATGAGCTAGCTGGGGGGTTGCAACCGCACAGGGAGCAACGGTATTTACGGTTACTCCATATCGTGCAAACTCCCTCGCTAATCCAGTAGTCAGTCCGTGAACACCGCCTTTCGCAGCGTTATAGCCAGCGTGGTCGGGCAATCCATTGCGAACAGAGTCAGCTCCAAGGTTGATGACGCGACCATATTTACGGTCCCGCATGTCCGGAATAAATTCCCTGGTGCACCAGATCACGGTCCACAGGTTACGGTCGACCGTCTGCTTCAACGTCTCGGCTGTGTGCTCAAGGAAAGGGAGAATCACACCCCCACCAGCACAGTTAACCAATATATCCACCGGTCCCAGTTCCGCTCTTGCGCGATGCCCCAGCTCTTTAACCGTTGACTCATTAGAGAGATCCCCAACGAAATGGGCACAGTCAATGCCATATTCCGAAGTTAACTCCCCTCTTAACTTGTCCAGTTTCTCTTCAGAGAGGTCGGCCAGCATCAGATTGACGCCGGTGTACGCGAGCTGTTCCGATATTGTTCGCCCAATCCCTTGTGCGGCTCCGGTAACAACGGCCACTTGCCCCTGAAGACAACCTTTCGACCAAGCATGCGCCCTCATAGCGCCTCCTCGATTGGGCCACCCACACCAAACAGCGGGTCAGGCACTGCCCCCCAGGTATCCAAAGACTCAGGAACTGCCTCAAGCATACGAGGCTCCCTCGCATCGGCCTCCGGGAATTCTTCCATCCCGAAACTGTATTCGAGTGTCGTGCCATCGGGATCAAGAAAATAAATGAACACACTGTTAGAAGGAGGGTGCCGCCCTGGACCGTAAACGATCTTGACGTCATTCTTTTTGAGCCTATAGAGAGCCTTACCGACATCATCAATATCCGTCACCATAAAGTTGATGTGGTGAAGACGATTCTTGCTGGAAGGACCAACCGCAAATGTGTGATGAAATGGATTTGGAAAACACCGCATAAAGCAGATTCGGTCTTCTATGAAATCCGAAATTCGAAACCCAAATTTCTCGACAAATGACTCACAAGCCACATCAAAGTTCTTACTTCCGATGACAACGTGCCCAAGGCGAGCGATCTTGGCAACTGTAGGAACAAACTCATTCGCCATTTGTGTAATGCTGCTAAAAAGCTCAACTGTTAAACCGCTGACGGGTTCCTTTACTCTGAAGGTTTTACCTTGCTTATAAAACTTTCGCTCCTTTTCCTCTACCCATTCGGGGGACATGTTTGATTGATGAAAGTGTTCAAAGGCGGATTCAAGATCTGAGTCTCTCTCTACTTCAAATGCAACTCTCTTAAGCCCTGGTTCCTGGGATTGACACAAAACAATATTGTGATGGTCTTTACTACACCTAAAGAATGCAACGCCTTCAGATTCATCTACGAGGTCTAGGCCAACAACATTTTTATAGAATTCTACGGATCGTTTTACGTCCGTGACGTTTACCGCAGCATAAGCTAGCTTTTTATATCGAAATGGAACAGACATAGAGCGAACTCCGCACTTTAAAGAATTATACTCACACGACCATGAGGCCTAAGGCCGTCCAGATCCAAGCGGCAAAGTTTTTCCCGTATTTTCAAAACCCCATTTTCTCGACATATACGGTAATAATTACTTCCAATGTACGGATCAGTATTTCCGCCTTTTGTTCTAAATGTTACAACTGCAGCGGAAACTTCGGCTTCATCATTATCCGTATCAATATTTCGGATTCTGACATTGCTCACTAAATGACGAGTCTTGGATCTAGGATACTCTGAGTGAGCCGTTTTCTTCATCAGCCGAGTCACTCGCTCCTCCATTCTTAGCCTGTCGTCAGCAATATAAAAAAGGGAGTTGTCTGCTTTTGCGTCTTTCGGCAAGTCAGTGGATGGAACGTAGTAAGATGCATCCTTCGTATACAGCTCTAGCCACTCTTTTAGCTTCCACTCGTCCAGCAAGTCTGCTTCAAGGAACAACAAGTCTTCAATTTCGTGTCTATTGAATTCTTTTGACATAAATGCCTCACATATTCTTAAAGTGAAGAAATAATTTGGGACCCAGCTTGCATATATTTATCCCACTGACTCCAGAAAACCCTCATCTGAAGCTCATCGTCATAGGAAGGTGCTTCCAATCCCATTCCCTTTGAAATATCATTCCATTCCACCAATTTAAAATTTCGATACCCCGTTTGGCAGGACTCAAGTGCTTCAACATCATCAGGGGTGGCAAATCCACCAGGACCAAGAAATTCAAGGAAGTTATATAAACGATATTTCCTAGCCCACTCGCTTTCCTGATTAGGCGCCAACGCCCATCCATTAACCACCATATAGCCGGGTTCTGCAGGATAAAAAGTACGAACAGTCACAGCCATGATGTCGTTAATAACGAGGTTGGGAAAGATCAAAAGGTTTCGATTTTTATTGGCGATTCGATGTGCAATATCCTCACCATGGAGCTCGACCAGCCGGTCATAGATCCCCTGCATTTCTTTTTTCCCCTCTTCTCCAAACAGAGGAACCCATTGCGCAATTGGACGCCCCCACGGAGCTGAGTATTCAAGAACGGCATGGCCATTGCCCAAGTCATAACTCTTACCTTCGAGGGCAACGTCCGTTAGACCACCATTTGTATTCATCAGGTAATCGAGGTAACTAGCGTGAGTTGTTACTGCGTGATAACCATCGATGCTATTTTCGACGAGCAGTTTCCAGTTCGCTCGGATTGCATACTCTTGGGAACCATCAACGACACCCATGCCTGACTCAGAGTGGCTAGCAATTAGGTCTAAATACTCCTTCGCACCTGCGAGATACTCAGGCAATGGAATAATGTCGGGATCAAAACTAATAAAACAAAATCCAGCGTAAATATCGAAACGCGGAACTGATGCGAGGTCACTACTACCATCATTATTGAACTCGACGTCGTAACTCTCTTTACCAGGTTGATTTTTCAGTTTTCCATCACAACCAAAAACCCAACCATGATAGAAGCATTGGAAGTTTTTGCTATTGCCCGAAGATTCCCGGCAAACGGTAGCGCCACGATGAGGACAGGTATTCAGTAGCGCGTTCAGGTTTCCTTTAGTATCGCGAGTCAGGATGATGTTTCTCTTTGCGACCGTTCTAGTAACGAAGTCGCCTTTTTTCTTCACTTCAGACTCGTGTCCAAGATAAAGCCAACACTTGTCGAATATTTTCTCATACTCCCGATCGAAAACATCACTTTCTACAAAAGCGGACCTGGATACGTGGAACGTATTTCTATCGCAGTCGATTTTTACGTATTCTTTTTGATCTTTCATGATTTTAACCTCAACAATTTATCTAATCTCACACTGCTTAAGATTGACGGAAGGATCTGCCAGAAGATTAGCGTCAAGCTTTGAACTCTTTTGGATCCATTTGCGCGCAAAAGCTATATCTTTAGGGCTATTGAAGGAAATACATCCGACAAGCTTCGAATCTTTATCCAATGCGAATTCGGAGAATTTCTGAGACTCTGAGGACAATCGAGCAACTTTATGATCAGAAGCACATGTCCCGACGACTTGTAGATTTAAATCACCTTGGTCCGACCAGAACCAGGTTAATTTGTCGTATGGCTCTTCTTTTCCAATGATGTTTCTTGCAACGGTAACAGCATGTTGTTGTGCATTAGCCCACGTTTCGACTCTCCCGAAAGAACCGTATTGAGGCTGAGAGGCTATATCACCAGTGGCAAAGATATTGGGAATAGAAGTACGACCATAACGATCAACTCGAATTCCGAATTCGTCAGTGATCCCTAAACCTGAAAATGGCTCACTGTTTGGAATAACACCTACAGCGACCAAAACCTTGTCAGCGATTAGTGTTGTACCGTCCGACAGAATTAATTCACCTTGATCGTCGACTCGTTCCACGCCTACACCAAGCTTGAATTTAATCCCTTTTTCAGAATGAATTTTCTGCAGAAAATTTGATGTTTGATGCGTGAGGCTTCTGGCCATCAACCGATCTGAGGCTTCGATGACTGTTACATCACACTCCTTGACTAACGCAGCGGCTGCTACCTCAAGCCCGATTACGCCACCACCGATAATTACTAGCTTTTCTCGATCATGGATGAAGGATTTGATCTTCTGAGCTTCTTCAAACGTGCGTAAGTAAATGATGTTCTCGCCCTGGATATTCGGCAGAGCTCTCGGACGCACGCCAGAGGCAATGATCAAAAAGTCATACTTCAGGCTCTGTCCGCTGTCCAGGACAACAGTTTGTTGGTCCGACCGGACATCAATGACCTTGCGCCCAAGAATCAGTGTAATGTCTGACTGCTCAAATTCAGCGTAAGCATGGATTGACTTGAGTTCGTAGTTGTCTTGAAGGAGCAATTCCTTAGATAACTGTGGCCGCTCGTATGGCAAGTGACACTCTTCCCCTATAAGGGTAATAGTGCCGTTAAAGCCATCGGCTCTTAGCTGCATTGCTGAGGCTGCACCTGCCTGACCAGCGCCGACGATAATGATATGTGCCTCTTTAGTGCTCATCTCGCACTGACCTCTGTTTTTATCTTTGTCACATTACAGACCGTCCAGTCTGTTTGTTTAGAAGAGATTCGCATCGAAACCTATCCATGTCAAGAATTCTGGATAAAAAAATTGACGGATTAGCCTTTTCAGACACACGAAGCCAGTTTGTAAGCCCATAAATAATTGAATTAATTATCTTTTCTGGCTCAATCCGGACGTTAAGAGTTTAAGGAGTTACTGCAATTTGGGCTTGGAAGCTCCCTAGTGCGACGGGAGAAATACGCCGCATACACGTCAACACCCTGAGCGGTGCAGAGCGGCTGTGCGATTAGGAGGGTAGTCTGTTGATATAATGAGTAAGTTTTAGCCTGGCAGTCGAATATGAAGACAGGAACTCGCACTCCTCATTTCGGAGTGCACCTTTCTCCATAATTGGCATTTTTCCAGAAGGTAGCTTTTTGGCGTGAACAGAGGAGGTTTCGCGGCGGGACTTATCCCTGGCACATGGATTGGATCTAATTTTTGTAAGCCCACCCCCTGATTTGAGAAACCGTGAAGGGATTATTGATAAAGGAATCAAAGTTGGTTTGGGCTAGTTTCCCCTCAGCGTCAGCAGGCTTTTTGTTTTGTGTACCCGAAGCTCCAATCTCGCTTAAATGATGTGAAATGGGGGTATAACAGGGGGTACATATTCAGACTCCAAACTCTTTAACGTTTATTTTCAATGCCTTAAAACTAATATTGAGTCCTGCCGGGGGTACCATTCATCTGTGCACTGAAACTCACAAAGCACCTCGTGGTCCCCCTTCCAGTCATCCAGATCAAGAACTATTTCCCAGGGCATCCTGTGAGCGTTCAATAACTTCGATCAGTACGCCCGATTCGAAAACAAACTCCATGAGACCCTCCAGCGAATCAGGGTAGTCTCCGCTTCCAATCAGACGGCCAGTGTAATCAAGCGGCATACCAACACCGGTATACAGCATGTAGCTGCCGCTGATGGGTTTCGGTGCAACACCGTTCAACTCAGGTAGGGTTTGTGGTTGGTACTGATCAAGCCCCAGTGGATCATTCTCTGCAGGATCGCGCCCTGTTATCCTTTTGGGAGGCGCCCAGCCAACACTAAGGGACGAAAGGTAAAGCCGCCTATCCCGGACCTCAAAGCCCGCAACGTAACCAGACCAGTTGGACGAGCAGATGCTGTGCGGCTCAATGCCGTAATCCCATGGAGAGAACACCCCCGGATCTTCAGCGACAAGCTCATAGCCAACACCAAAAACCTGAATACTATCGAGAACCTGGTCCGTCATTGCACAAATAACCTATTCAAGTCCGCATGGATTTGCCAGCCCTGCGCGAGTCTTGCCCAGCAACCGGAACCCTTCGTCCGTAATCTCATAGAAATACGTATAAAACCAATCAGGAATCTCATCGTCCGGTTCTCTGACAACAGGATTCACAATCAGCAATCGACTGTGGCGTTCGAAGCAAACGCCACTGGAGGCAGCTCCCTCTCCGGGATATAGCACTGCGCCGGTTTCAACATTGATCGCCGCAATACGCTGACAGGCCGTGCCGCACCCCCAATAAGTCAAAACATACTTCCCTGCATAGTTCGCTGATGAACCGATTTTGCGCTCCAGGAACATCTCGTCCACCGGAGAAAGGAACGTTGGCACGACCCGTTCAACCGCTGCCGACGAAAATCGGGAAACCGGATAGTCCTCAAACGCGGGCATCAACTCCGCATTGGAATCAGGATGGCTGGCGTTGACGTCGTAATCAGTGCCCATAGAGGCACATCCGGCACCCAATGAAATGGTAAAAACCAGAGGCATGGCCACCAGAGGCGGGGACCTCCGGCAGCTATTCAAAAGGCTGATAACAGGCATACGCTTCAGTTCGATGCCGAAATGGAATAATCCTGGAAGCCGCTCATCACCGGGACTGTAGGCTGTTGAGCTTTATTTGTCAGACTCGCCACCTCTTTTTTGGTGAAGAAGATCATCTCCATGAGCGACACAAACCCATTTTCATCACCCGCCTGTTTATCCGCAGCACCTTCAATGGCCTGAAGAATGGCATAGGTAAACGCACCATGACCTCCACCAAACCGCTCATCTTCCAATGACTGCTGCGCGCCTGTGGACGATGAGAATACTGTGGTGGCAGTACCGTATGAGAGCTTTTTGATTACATCTTCAGAAGTCACACGGCCATTGTCGGTATTATCAAAAGCGCCGGCATGGCATATATCCATCAGGAACAGCGCCTTCTGGTTTATCGGGCGCTGGTCAAGGAAGTTCTTGAAATCATCCATGGCCATACCGGTGAAGGGGCGCTTCAGCTCTCCGTCATGGGGCATGTAGTAAAGGGTCTGGTTACTATCCTGCACGCCATGGCCGGCAATGAAGATCACAACGTTATCTTCCGGTTGCGCCTGAGACAGAAAATCGTACAGCTGAATTTTTATATCCCGAGCAGTTGCATCCCCGTTCACCAACACCTTGGTGCGCACGTCCTCAAAAAGACGTCCTTTCTGCGCCTTGAACGCCTTTTCCAGCTCCAGTGCGTCACGGTCAGCAAAATCCAGGTTCTGCATAGCGTTGGCATACTCCGACACTCCAACACCGAAATACCAGAGAGTGTTGTTGCCTATCTGCTTTTGACGATCTTCTTCGCGAGTAATGGCCACCACCTTCTTCGCGACATCAACCCCTTTATACTGAACAATGGCCTCAATGGTATTTTCACCCACGCTAAGTGGAATAGTACGCACGAAGGTGAGCGATTCATCCATATCTGCAAATGGATCGCTATCGAAGCCTCGGGACTTGCGCCCGTTTACCAGATAGTGAACCGTCGGATCAGGAACGCTCTTATCCTGTTTGGTGATCTTGATCCGGAGCTTGTAAGTCTCGTCCTTCGTCGACGTCGAAGTCTCGCTGGTTACTGCAATATCAAACGGAAAATCAAGAACATCGGGCTCAATGATAGGCTCTGGATCAATCGGCGCTTCCCCGTTAAACAAAGCCGCCAGTGACTCCTTCACGAAACGTGAGTTTTCGTATTTCTCCCGCAACGCTTCAAACGGCAGGAAGTTATCGCCAAGTGACCAATAGGTGTTCGAGGTGCCATTCAGAGAGCTGGTGAAATAGCCCCGGTTATCCGCAGCCAGCCACTCGCCATTTTTTTTGAAATGAACGAACAGACGTGGTTCCAGCGTATCCAAGCTATAGTAGGTCAGAACGTTGCTCTTTGACTGGGCAATGAGCACATTTCGCTTACTGTCGGCCACAACATCATAGATACTGTCCTTTACCACTCGGCGTTGGCCGTTGTACTCCAGAATAAAGCTTCCGAATTCAACCTTCTTACCATTTTCCAACTCAACGGTCCGCCATCCTTTCGGGGTGACGTCGCGATGACGTCCCGTGTTCAGGTCCAGAATAAAGGATTGGCTCAGTGCCGACACTTTGATGTCACCCGAATCCACACCGTTATAGGTAAGCCCCCGGATTGGCGAGGGACTCAGCACATCTTTGCCTACCGGCGCCCCATCACTCAAACGAAAACGCTGTATGTTCTTTGAATGGGTCACTTCAAAAAGATCGTTCCACCAGGTCGACAGTGCCAAAGTATCGCTATCGCCATTGATAGCCATGGTACTAATGCCTGAATACGCGACAGCATTGCCACGACGCAACGAAGCTGTAATCAGATCAACGCTAAATTCCGACTGTTTGCCAGGTTTACGCAAATCAAACGTCGCAACTCGTGCTGAGGTCGCGCCCTCGGACTCAACATCCTCGGAAACAACCAACCAGTGGCCTCTCTGAATGACCATATTCGGCCTAAAACCCACGCCTTTGTATCGCTGCACGGCGTAGTCCCGGGTCGAGAAACTCAGTAGTTCACCGTTCTTGGCAAAGGTCCACCAGCGTTTACCATCTCGCGAGTCCTTTACCCAACGAATGGTTTCTTCCTCCACCCTCTGCACCAGACGGGCCTGACTGACGTGCCAAACGTTGACACCAGCTTCATCCTGGGCAAACAGAAGGTCGTCGGATTCATCCCAATCAAGCCCCTTTCGAGCTGGTTCGGCCGCGCTCACGAATCCGCTTATGACTTTCAGGTCACTGCGTTTAATCAACTGTACCCGGTGATCACTTGCTACCCAGAGGCCATCGCCATCCGGTGTAGCCCCCAGCCTCGATTTTTCATCTGTTCTGGATGCAAAATCCCAGGTACGGGTCTTATAGTCAAAAACGGCAACGCCCTGGTCGTCGAACTTGTCATCCATGACAACTTTGGTCGTACCCGGAATCGGATAGATATTTTCCGCGATGGGAGACTTTAGCGGCACATTGTCGATTAACGCCCACTTCTCCGTGTCATAGAGTGTGAGCGTCCGATTATTATTGGACACCAGTAGTACCCGGCCGTCATCGCTCAGCCCCATAGCATGTGGCCAATCAACTCCGTCAACAGACCGGGCCTTTTCCAGAGTCAGGGCATCAAAAATATCAATCTGTTTGCGTTGCGCCTGTCCCACCACCACATATCGGCCATCCTTGGTCCAAACCACCCGGCCTATGATTCGTTTGTTACTCATCGGGGTGGCCATTACAAGCTTTTGCTTCTCGAGGTCAAACACCGACAGAACGCCTTTAACGTCCGTGTAGGCCAACTGTCTGCCATCCGGACTCCAGGCAATTCCGCCACCCTCTTCGTAAAGCGGTATAATGGCCTTGAAATTGCCTGTTTTTATATCAGTGACATAGATTGCCTTTGCCCGGGTTCCACGAACGTCCGTGGCGTCGGACACCACCGCCAAGTACCGGTTATTCGGGGAAAAACGGCGCTCGTTGCCACCCATATAGAGTTCGCGCAGGCGAACTCCGTAACGGGTGTCCCACAAGGTGATGGGCATTTGTCCCGTAGCGACAAACCGTCCATCGGTGCTGAACTCAGCAGAAGTGGTATCGAGATAGCCCCTGGTCACCAATTGAGGCTCACTGATGTTTCCGTACGGACGGATATCCACCCGTCGATTGCGCTTGCGACCTTCTTCCGTATAGTTGGTCGCTACCGGCTGGATATCCCCCATACCAATAGCCTGCAAACGGCCTGCATCAATGTCGTGCCGTTCAATCAGATAGCGTTTCACCGATTCAGCCCGCCGCTGGGATAGCGGGATGTTAATCTTGTTGCCACCACTGGGGTCCGTGTGCCCCTCAACCCGAAATATATACCGCTCACCGCCCCGGCGTTTTAGCGCGCTGGCGGCCTTGTCGAGTGCTCTGTATGCTCCGGTCGGAATCTCAGCTGAGTTGACGGGGAACTCGATAGCCAGGCTGAGTGAACCACCAAACTCTTTATCCCAGTTGGTCAGGAATGGATTCTGCTGGGCATTTTGCCGAAGGGTTTCTTCATTGGCCTCCCCCAATTGGGTCAGCCAGACATCGTCTTTATCAATATCAATCTGGTGCTTTTGTGCCGAGGCAATCAGTTTACGGGCTTCGCCGAACTGTTGATTCAGAAGCGCAACACGCATGCGGGCTCGATAAGCAGATTCCTGCTGCAGCCCGTTTGCTTCCCGTTCCAACAGCGCTTCTGCCTCATCCATCATGCCAAAATGGATTGCGTCACCTACAGCCCAACTAATGTTGTCCGCTTTTGTTTTATCACTGTAGGCAAACTCAATGGCTTTTTCGTTAGCGGCGAATGCGCGGGCGGAATCCTTGACGCCGTTCTTGTAATAGAGTCCCAGATACGAATACAGAGGCCCGTAGTCGGGATATTGTTCAAGCAGAATATCCAGATCCGCTTTAAATCCATGAATGTCTACCACCGACATTGGAGAGTACAATTCATCGATAAGACCCGGGGATTGGCGAACTTCAAAAGCCATTCTAAGCAACTTGACCTGAAACGCGGGATCTTTTACGAGCTTTCGGGTGTAGTCATAAACACGCTTGTAGTAGTACTCCAGAATCGGATTATTTTCAGCGTAGCCCTGATGCAAGTAGGAACGTTTATTGAGCATGGCCTTGATAATCGAACCTGCATCAGAACGCTGTTGTTGGCCAATTTTATTGATGAGTTTCAATTCCAGGTCGAGCAAATCATTACTGGTACTGTAAGGATCCTCTTCCTGAATAACATTGAGTGCTTCCTGATAACGCCCCTGGGATTCCAGTTCCTGAACCCTGATTTGCATTCCCGCAATGCGCACTGACTCCCGCTTCGATTGACCAAGCTGGCTGTAGAGCAGTTGCTTTTCACTTTGCGAGTCCATTCGGCTATGTAAATTCGAGTAATACTCATGAACCACGAAGTTCTCGACCGGATCGTCGTGTTTGATGGCATATTCCATCGCCAGTTTTCGGTAACGATCTTTGTCGGACTCGTCTGCATCTTCATCCACGACTCCCAAATTGTTGTATGCCGTCGCTATATCACCAGCCTCAACCGATCGCCTATAGAAATCATGTGCAGCCTGAACATCGCCATTACCGTTCGCGAGCCACCCTCGGGCAAATAACCCATGTGCAGTGTTCGGGTATTGGTCTGCCAGCTTTTTCCGATAATAACCACGGAGATCGGCATCATTGGCTGTCAAACTGTTCTCATACAAGGTTTTGGCATCGTCGCGCGCTGTAGCCCAAGGCGCCCCAAAGACCAGGACCGTTAACAGGACGTTTAAAATAAATCGGCCAGAAAACCGCGTGCTTGGCTTACTCATGGTTTCACCCGCTGGATGGTAATGGCTTGAGAGGATTCATTGTTATTTGCATCACGGCTTCGCACGATAATTTCCTTGCTGCTGCCCAGAGGTATGTCGGTAAGATCCACTCGAGCGACAAAAGGACCTCGGGACGAAAACTTGATATCAAAGCCATTCGTGACTTCGAGGTCCGTAATCTCGCTTTCGTCTTGAGCAATGCCTTTGATAACCACTTCGTCACCCGCGACATATCGCACCGTCTGATCTCCATCGGCGTAGGCGTCGGCGTTATCCACTTCAGGAGAGACAATCACAATCAAAGGCCCATTCTGGTCGCTACCACCCACCGGGGTTGCCAGATGATTGATGCTGACTACGTTAGCGAGGATGCCATCGTTACCCATAATCGCTTCATAATGGCTGTCATCAAAGCCAACATTGCCACTGGTCACCAGGCGCTTGCCGATAACGGCCTGCAGCCGCTTATACACATTGTCGCTTCCTGAACGGTCCATAGCTTTCGCCAACTGACCTATGTCGAGCGACTTTCGACTGTGCAACACGATCAGGTAATCGGTTCCGGCGTTCTGATCAAGGCGGGAGTAAAAGTCCTCGGTGGGGCCCGGCAACAAAATCGTGTCACCAGCGCTCACCAGCGGACTGACCTCACCCTGCTGCGGAAACAAGACCGTGTGCCTTCCACTGCTATCGTCAGTACCAATTACGTAAACATAGCTGTCGCTTGATACACTCACTTCAGCCCGAAGACGGGCACCCGAGTGAAGCGCTGTTCGAAGACTGTAACCCCGCTCCGAAGCAGACAAAGGCAAATCGGTCTGCCGAAACCCCTTGAGTACGGTGCGGCCTGCAAAGTCAGGTTTTTTCGGCTCGGGCGCTTTGGCAATTCTCGGAACCACTTCGTAGGCACTGCTTACCCAGCGGATGAAATCCCCATAGCTAACCCAGGCAAAACCGCGCTCCCCCCAACCATTCCCCCAGGAATTCATGATGTGGAACGCGCCACCACCGCGGTCATCATCATAACCAACCACTGCCATGGCATGACCACCGAATCCCTCGTGTTGATATATACCGTTTAGGCCCAACTTATCGTAGAGGGCTTGCTCCTCTTCACTGATGCGTAGAACCCGATCATGGGTTTTGTAGGACTGGAAAGAAGGCCCCACCACCATACCGAAAACCACCGGATGCCGCTGGGCGAGAGCGCGGCGCACCGAAAGATGCAAGGACCGACGGGAGTATTCAGAGCTCAGGCGGCGAAAACCCTCAATGGCAAATTGCCTGGCGTCGGCATATTCACCGCTGGTAGGCATACGAGTGCAGTCACTGGGAGTGTATGAAAAGCGGGATAACGGCAGGGTACCGTTCGACGATAAGTCCTTCAGGGCCCGACCAATATTGCTTCCACCATCGCAGTTTTCACTGACCTTGATCCGGTTAAACACGAACGACGGGGAGAAGGGCCCGCTCGACTCCAGGCGCCCCTGAGACTGCTCCACCGTCAACCCCCAGGCAATGCTTGCGACCGCGTAGGTGCTGGCCCAACCCACGCAACTGCCTGCGCTCCCCTGATCGCCAACGGGAGGAGCATAGTCCAGCAAACTCACTCTTGTGGGCAGTTCATCGAAATTACCCCGAGACAGCGGCGCCACCTTGGGCACCGAAAGATACAGTTCCTTATCGTAATCTTCACCCAGGCTGTAACTTTGTGCGGAGGCAGGAAAAGGAGTCAGATAGACACAGGTCAGGAGAATAGACAGCAATGGTCGTCGCATAAGGGCAGTCCTTGGCTGGCGGCAGACGAGGGGGAAAGGTCCATGCAGCCAGATCGGATCCTGACGACACTAGCAAACAGAGTAGTATTCGACTACAGATGCTACAAGTTTTCCTTGGTAACCAAGTATTAACGTCTCAGCTTCTTTAAGATCGCAGAAATCCCGCTCGCTCCGTAAAAGCATTGGGGCCCTGAAATCTGAGAAAAAGGGACGGGGTGTTCCGGAAGATGAGGGCTGGCGCTACTGCCAGTCCTACACCGGCCCGTTATCAATCGCCGACAGGGCTTCGTTCACCTGAAAGACCTTGCCGTTCACCACCGGAACCCCGAACCCCTTCAGCCGCTCGGTGTGCTTTTTCAGGTACGCAAGGGCACTGGCCTCGTCTTCGAACAGATAGATACCACCGGCTTCCTGGGTTTCCGGATTCTCGGTCCATACTTTCCAGATAAACCCCGGCTCTTGCGCAATCGACTCGGCCAGGTCTTTCATGGCAGTAGCCATTTCTTCGCCAAACGGTCCGGTAAAGGGAAAATCAACCTGTAAAAGGGTTTTCATGGCAATCTCCTGTTTTCATTCAGTATAGGACGGTAAATCGTCGCGCCCCTGCCCTGGCTCAAGTTGTGGGCCACGATCATGTTATATACTTATGCAGCAATAACAGGATCAACAGGGAGGATACCTAATGGCCAAACAAATTATCACCGCGGCTGCGCTGCTATCGATGCTTTCCGTGCCCGTCCTGGCCGAAACTCAGGCGCACTCGTCTGAAGAACTGGTCACCGAGGCGCGCGCAAAGGTAAAAGCCTTTGGCGGTTCCCTGAAACAGGCCCTCCAGCAGGCCATCAAGGAGGGCGGACTCACCAACGGTATCGGCGTCTGCAACACCGTGGCCCCTGAAATTGCCGCCGATAACAGCAGCGAGGAATGGACCATCAGCAGGACCAGCCTGAAGGTCCGTAACCCGGATAACGCTCCGACCGACTGGCAAGAGCTGCAGCTGCTCGCAATGGACAAGCAGCCGGTGAAGAACAGCAAGCCGGTGGAAGTCTGGCAGGTCTCCGAGGCATCCGGGCAGCCGACGTTCCAGTACATGAGCGCCATTCCGACCCAGGAGCTGTGCCTGGGCTGTCATGGCAAAAACATTGATCCGGACGTACAAGCCAAACTGGCCGAGCTGTACCCGAATGACCAGGCGACGGGCTTTTCCGAGGGTGACCTCAGGGGTGCCTTCGTGGTGACCTATCAGCCAGCCACGAATTAAGGCAAAGGCGCGGGCTGCCGGCTGGCAGCCTCGCCGTTAACTACCCAGGCAGCGGCTGAAGAACCGATCCAGATCCCGGACCTCCTCCAGGCACAGGCTGTGTTCCATGGGGTAGCTGCGGTACTCGGGCTCGAACCCGAGCTCTTCCAGCGTACCCGTGGCGGCCCGGCCCAGTGACTCGGGCACCACCGGATCATGGCTGCCGTGGCCGACAAACACCGGGATGTTGCGATTGGCCTCTGCCAGTTGGATGCTGTCAGCGGTGGCGAAATAGGTGGAGAGCACGAACAATCCGCCCAGTTTTTGCGGATAGCTCAGTGCCAGCTCATAGGCCACAGCCCCACCCTGGGAGAAACCGCCAATCAGGATGTTCTCACTGGGAATTCCTTTCTCCAGTTCCTGTTCGATCAGCTGGGCAACCGCATCGGCGGAGGCCTTGAGCTGGGGCGTGTCCACTTTCCGGTCGATATCCATGGCGAGGATGTCGTACCAGGCGGGCATCACCATGCCGCCATTCACGGTCACCGGCAGCTCCGGCGCATGGGGAAAAATGAACCGGACAGCCTGCTCCCTGGCAAACGCGAGTTCCGGTACCACCGGCTCGAAATCATGACCACTGGCGCCCAGGCCGTGCAGCCAGATAACAGCCACACGGGGATCTTCGCCGGTTCCGATTTGCAGGGTCTGCAATGCTTTCATGTTCTCTCCATCGGGTGAATGCTTTGATACCACTCAGGGTAAACGAGGGCTCAGTCTACACGGAAAATTTCCAGCATGGGCGGCCAGGCCAACTCTCCAATGGGCCTTTGGCTAACCATCCCTGCAGACAGAAAAATCGGTTATAATATGTCACTTATTGCAACAGTTTTTCCCGGCACGGCTATCGATGGATATCACTGAACACAAGCGCCATATCATCATCACGGCCGTCGCCGCTGTTGTACTCACTGGCATACTGGTCGCCACCATTGTGGCCACGCCACTGATCAACCAGATCCACTCCCGGGCCGAACTCTCCGCTGCCAGCTTCGCCGATGCCGAGGCAGCCAGCATCCAGACCGCCTTCGACCAGCACCGGAACCTGGCCGCACAGACCGCAAGCCGCTCGGAACTGGCCCGAAAACTGGCCCAATACCACGATGGAGACTTCACAAAAACGGAACTGGCGGACTTCACCCGGCCACGCCTTGAGGACGCCGCCGCAGGCCTTACCAACCTGCAGGCCATCCTTCGCTATGACGCCAATGGCACCGAGCTGATTCGCATCGGCCCGATGGCAGACATTCTGCCTGCCCGCCTGCCGTTCCGGGAGCAGCTCGACATTCTGGTCTATCCATTGGAAAGCGGAGCGGACAGCCCGCCCCTGCTGCATGTGGCCAGCCCGATTTCCTCAGAGGACCAGGTGGTGGGCTTTGACCTGCTGTTGTTCAGCCTGGATTCACTCCGGAGCATTTTCGAGGGCCCGGACAACTCACAGATCTGCCTGCTGGACAGCGACCGAACCAAACGAATCACCATTGACCGAACTACCGGTGAGTTTGTGATGAGCGGCGCGGATCCTTGCCTGGCAGATCAGCTGGAGGTGCCAACGGGAGAAGCCGGTGAATCCTTCCGGGCGAAGCTGGAAGACGGAACCCGGGTGATGTCCTTCCTTCGCCCCCTGCCCGGCTATGACTGGGAAATGCATGTGTGGGCCGAAACCAACGAAATCTTCGGCACGGTTGTCCGGGACATTGTGTTCAGCGTTCTGGTCACCCTCGCGCTTTCGCTGCTGGCCGGCTTGCTGGTGTGGCGATCCCTGAGACCGGTTTTGCATCGAATGGCCCACCAGGCGTCCGAACTTGCCAAATTCAATGAAGAGCTCCAGCTTGCGCAGCGCAAGATCCGCCGGCAGGCCGACTATGACCTGCTCACCGGCCTGCCAAACCGGGCAGCACTGCTCAACTCTCTGGGGCAGGCCATCGCGCGCGCCAAAGGGAATAACAGCCGTTTCGCCCTGATGTTTGTCGACCTGGACCACTTCAAACCGGTCAACGACCGATACGGCCACCAGACCGGGGATGAGCTGCTCAAAGTCATCGCCAAGCGACTGGGCGGGTGTGTCCGGGAAGGAGATATCGTCGGCCGCCACGGCGGTGATGAATTCCTTGTGATCACCTCGCCCCTGGCCAACAACGATGATGCCGAGGTCATCGCGCAAAAAATCATTGCCGTGGCCGCCCAACCGTTCCGGATCGAAGATGACGCCGTGCGGGTGGGCGCCTCCGTGGGCGTGGCCATCTATCCGGACAACGGCACCACCGTGACCGAACTCCTGCAAGCCTCCGATGCCGCCATGTACCGGGCCAAGGCCTCCGGGCGTGGTGGGGTCAGCTTTGCCTGAATCCTGATGCCGCCGGAAACTGGTACCATAAGGCCTTCATCAATTTCCGACACCATCCGAGAAAAGGTATGTCCCTGAAATACAGAATCATTCCCGTCACGCCGTTCCAGCAAAACTGCTCACTGATCTGGTGCGAGGAAACCGGCAAGGCTGCCGTGGTAGATCCCGGTGGAGATCTGGACCGCATCCGGGCGGCGGTCAGGGAAGAAGGCGTGACCGTCGAGAAAATCCTGCTGACCCACGCCCACATCGACCACGCTGGCGGCACAGCGGAGCTGGCAAAGGAACTTGGGCTGCCGATCGAAGGCCCCCACAAGGAAGACAATTTCTGGATCCAGGGCCTGCCCCAGCAGGCGCAGATGTTCGGTTTCCCGGCGCCGGAAGTATTCACGCCGGATCGCTGGCTGGAAGATGGTGAAGAAGTGAGCGTTGGCAACCAGACCCTGGAAGTACTGCACTGCCCGGGCCACACACCGGGGCACGTGGTGTTCTTCCACCGGGAATCCGGGCTGGCGCTGGTGGGCGACGTGCTGTTCCAGGGTTCCATCGGCCGTACCGACTTCCCCAAGGGCGATCACAACACCCTGATCCGGTCCATCCGGGAAAAGCTGTTCCCGCTCGGAGACCAGGTCTCATTCATCCCCGGCCACGGCCCCATGTCCACCTTCGGCCAGGAACGCGCCACCAACCCGTTTGTTTCCGATCGCCGGGGCTGAAACCAGCCCCGCGATCTGTCCGAAAGGCGCCAGATCAGACCTGGAACGGCTCGGGATCACCCTTGCCTACCCGGGTCACCTCCGGCACCTCCCCGGTGAAATTCACCACCGTGGTCGCTTCCATGCCACAGAAACCGCCGTCAATAATCAGATCCAGCTCATGGCCCAGCACATCCCGGATCTCCTCCGGATCGGTCATGGGCTCGGTTTCACCCGGCAGGATCAGGGTACTGCTCATGATCGGCTCGCCCAGCTCACCCAACAGCTCCTGGACAATCGCGTTGTCCGGAACCCGAACCCCGATCGAGCGGCGTTTCGGGTGCATCAACCGGCGCGGCACCTCCGTGGTCGCGTCCAGAATGAACGTGTAGGGCCCGGGCGTGAACGTCTTCAGCAACCGGTACTGGGTATTGTCCACCTTGGCGTAAACGCCGATGTCCGAAAGATCCCGGCACACCAGGGTGAAGTTGTGCTTGTCATCCAACTTACGAATCCGCTTGATCCGATCCGCCGCCTGCTTGTCACCCAGATGGCAGCCAATGGCGTAAGCCGAATCCGTAGGGTAGACAATCACCCCACCCCGGCGAAGAATCTCCACCGCCTGGTTGATCAGACGCTTCTGGGGCGTTTCCGGATGAATCTGGAAAAACTGACTCATGAACCTTCTCCCTGACCGGTTTTCATCGCCATGGCCGGATCGCCCTTCGACCCGCCCATACAGTTCGGTGAATCCGGTGTGGCGTGGCCACTGGCCTCCCACTCCTCCGGTGTATACAGATGCAGCGCCAACGCATGAACCGGCCCCGCCAACTCATCCGCCAGTACCTTATAGATAGTCTGGTGCCGCTTCACCTTCATCTGCCCCTCAAAAGCCGGCGACACCAGGGTCACCTTGAAATGGGTCTCCGAATTCGGCGGCACACTGTGCATGTGGCTCTCGTTTTCCACCTGAAGGATGTTTGCATCGAATGCACCCTTCAGTTTTGATTCAATGGCTTGCTGTACTTTCATTAATACCGGGCTCCAACACTCGAATATTGATGTGGCGAATTGCACGGAGTTTAAAGTGGATGTGGGAGAGGAGTTTCCAAAACTGTGTGTTGCCAGGGATGGCAACACCAAGCCCCCATGGATGGGTTCACGGCGTGTTTTGGAAACTCCTCTCCCACAGCCACTTACTCCACACTCATCAGTCTACTACAGATTTCAACCGTAACCCGAGCCGCTTGACAGCAACCGGCTAACACGCCACATTCCCTCGCCAATCAGCAAACACCAAAAGCCATGCACCTCTACATAGCCGAAAAACCCAGCCTCGCCCGCGCCATCGCCGCCGCCCTGCCCGGTCCGCACCAGAAAGGCCAGGGCTGGATCCGCTGTGGCCAGGGCGAAGACGCGGCCACGGTTAGCTGGTGTATCGGCCATCTGCTGGAACCGGCGGAACCCGCGCGCTACAACCCGGTGTGGAAAAAATGGCGGGCCGAAGACCTGCCCCTGTTTCCGGAACGCTGGGAGGTAACCCCCAAGGACAGCGTCCGCCAGCAACTGAAAGTCCTCGAATCCCTCATTCGCCAGGCCGATTCCATTGTCCATGCCGGCGACCCGGACCGCGAGGGCCAGCTCCTGGTGGACGAGGTGCTGCGCTACGTGGGCACCCAGGCGCCAATCCAGCGGCTGCTGATCAACGATCTCACGCCCTCAGCCGTCGCCAAGGCCATCCGCAGCACCCGGGACAACCGCGAATTCCGTCGCCTGTCCCACTCCGCCCTGGCACGGCAACGGGCCGACTGGCTCTACGGCATCAACCTCACCCGCTTCTACACCCTCAACTACCAGCAACAGGGCGAACAGGGGGTCTATTCCGTGGGGCGGGTACAGACCCCGGTTCTGGGCCTGGTGGTGGAGCGGGACAACACCATCGAAAACTTCGAGCCCAAGCCCTACTTCCGCATCGAAGGCCAATTCCGGGCCCACGAAGAAGGCGTGGACCCGAAACCGTTCAACGCCCGCTGGCTGCCGGACGAGCAATTCCAGGACTACCTGGACGAAGAAAACCGCCTGATGGACCGGGAGGTGGCCGAGCAGATCGCCGCCAGTGTCCAGGACCGGCCGGGCACCATCGTCGAATCCCGCTTCCGGGACCGGCCTGAAGCGCCACCATTGCCGCTCTCCCTCTCTGCCCTGCAGATCGAGGCCGGCCGCCTGTTTCGCATGGGCGCGAAAGACGTTCTGGATACTGCCCAGAACCTGTACGAACGGCACCAGCTGATCACCTATCCCCGGTCCGATTGCCGTTACCTGCCGGAGGAACATTTCGGCCAGCGCCAGCAGGTAGTGCAGGCCATCTCCCGGGTAGCACCGGCGCTTGCCAGCCACTGCGGGCAAGCCGACTTTGACCGCAAGAGCGCGGCCTGGAACGACAAACAGGTGGATGCGCACCACGCGATCATCCCCACCAACCGTCCCTCTCCCAATGGCAAGCTGACCCAGGCCGAAGAGAATATCTACGGCCTGATAAGCCGCTTCTACCTGATGCAGTTCGCCCCGGATGCCATCCACCGGGAAGGCCGGCTGACCGTCCGCGTGGCAGACCACCGGTTCCGGGCCACGGAAACCGCCATCCTCGAGCCGGGCTGGAAGAACCTGGAACTGAAACTTCGGGAACAGCGCCAGGAACCCCAGAAAGCACCGCTGCCCCGGCTGGAGAAAAACGAACCGGTGCACTGTGACGCGGCAACGGTCTCCGAGCGCAAGACCCAGCCACCACAGCATTTCACCGACGCCACCCTGCTCTCGGCGATGACCAACATCGCCAGGTTTGTCAGCGATGCGGAGTTGCGCAAGACCCTGCGGGAAACCGATGGTCTGGGTACCGAAGCCACCCGCGCGGCCATCATCGAAACCCTGTTCAAGCGCGACTATCTGTTCCGGGAAGGACGACACATCCGGGCCACCGCCAAGGGCAAGACCCTGATCGAGGCACTCCCGGAATCCGTCAGCAAGCCGGATCGCACGGCAGTCTGGGAAGCGACGCTGGAGGGCATTCGCCGGGGCGAGGATGACCCGCGCAAATTCCTCGACACCCTCAAGCAGGAAATCCGGGACCTGATGAACCGGCCCCAGGGCAAGGCCAGCCCGGAGCCAGAATCCAAAGGAGCCGGCCAGGCAATCCACTGCCCCAAATGCCGCGCTCCGATGGTGGAGCGGGAAGGCAAGTTCGGCCGTTTCCACGCCTGCACCCGCTACCCGGACTGCAAGGGCACCCGCCCGATCGAGGACAACGCCCCGGCCGATGGCACCGGCCAGAAGCCCATCCCCTGCCCCCACTGCTTTTCGCCCCTGGTGCGGCGCAAAGGCAAGAAAGGCTGGTTCTGGGGCTGCAGCAATTTCCCGGGTTGCCGGCAAACAGTCGACGATGACAACGGCAAACCCGCATTGGGTTTACGCAATAATACATAACGATACTGAACCGACCCTTGCTTTTTGCCATAATCGGTTGATATCGAAGGGAGAACATCACCATGCGCATTGCTCTGCTTGAAGACGAACACGAACAGGCGCAGAACGTGCAAAACATCCTGGCGGAACGTGGGCACCACTGCGACAGCTTTCCGACCGGCCAGAGTTTTCTGAGTGCCGTACTGCACCGCAGTTACGACCTGCTGATCCTGGACTGGCAGATCCCCGACATGACGGGCATCGATGTGCTGGAGAGTGTTCGGGCGCAGCTGAACTGGCCTATCCCGGTCATCTTTCTGACCCAGCGCGATAGTGAATCCGACATCGTTCGGGCGCTGGATGCCGGTGCCGACGATTACCTGGCCAAACCTCCCCGTGCCGCCGAGCTGTCTGCCCGGATCAACGCGCTGGCCCGCCGCACCAACCCGGACAACGAGAAAGAAGTCCTGGTGTACGGCCCGTTCGAGATCAATACCCAGCAGCGCTCTATCTCCCTGCACGGTGAGGAACTGACCCTCACAGACAAGGACTTTGACCTGACCCTGTTCCTGTTCCAGAACCAGGGCCGCCTGCTGACCCGGGAAATGCTGCTCGAACGCGTCTGGGGCCTGGCCCGTGATATCAACACCCGCACGGTGGATACTCACATGAGCCGCCTGCGCCGCCGCCTGGGCCTGAACCCGGAGAACGGCTTCCGGATCAAGACCATTTACCAACGGGGCTACCGGCTTGAGTCCATGAAAGCCCTGGACAACGACGAACTGGACAGACCCCTGGCAGCCAATGAGTGACGCCCTGCTCCGCCGAACCCTGCCCCTGCTTGCCTTGACAGCTTCGCTGGCAATGGCAGCGACTTACAGCGCGGCGGAAACGACCCGGGTGTCCTACACCACGGCAAGCGTGCAGCTTCTGCCCAGCCAGTCCGAACGCTCGGTACCGCTGAACGGGGGAACCTCCCTCCGGGCCGGCGACGAAATTGTATCCGGCGCGGGCACTGCCACGATCCAGCTGAACGAAGACGTCGAGCTACGCCTGTTCCCCCGCACACGCCTGCAGATTGTCGAACTGGCAACCGAAAGCTCACCCCGGGTACGGCTGATCGAAGGAAAGGTTCATGCCCGGGCACACTCCGGCGACTGGAATCCCCTTCCCGTATACATCGAGACAGCAACTGCCGTAGCCTTGACGCAGCACTCGACCTTCACAGTTCAGGCTTCTGCCGAGTCAACGCTGGTGCGGGTTACCGAAGGCATGGTGGATTTCGGAGCTCCGGGTAAAGCCCAGCGGATTCCGGCCGGGTACCGGGCCAGCGTCGGCACCGATGGACACACCGGGGTTACCATCCGGCAGCTGCCTGATGCTCCCGACGTCACCTCCCTGCCAGAAGTGGTCTCAACACTTCCACTCGAAGTGACCTGGCAAGGCGAGGATGCCTCCGGCTACCGGCTCGATATCTTCGAGACCGCCAGCGGCGAATGGATCGGCAGTCGTGAAGTCACCGGCAACCGGTTCGATATCGGCCTGCTGGACAACGGCGGCTACCAGATCCAAATCGCAACTCTGGACGCCAGCGGCCTGGCAGGCATGCCCGCCACCGTTCCGATGGAAGTCCGCCTGCAGGCGCAAACCGCCACGCTGTCTTACCCCGCCCCGGGTGCCAGCGCCGACGACGACATGCCCGAATTCCGCTGGCAGCTCAATGGCGAGAACGAGATCGCCAGGGTGGAGGTCGCCAGTGACAGGAATTTCCGGAACGTTATTGCCACCAGCGAGTGGGCGCCCGAGACCCAGGCCCTGCCCTCAAGGCCCCTTGAGCCGGGCGTGTATTACTGGCGCGTAGTGACGGAAGCCGGCGGAAAGTCGGTGGCGGCGACCGAACCCCGCGCTCTCACCGTCTATCCCAACCGCATCGCCAATCCTGGCAATTCGGGCGATGTTTCCGGCGAACAGGTTACGTCGCTTCCCGACCGCGGCAATCGCGGCTAGAACAATACGATCCAAACCTTGGAACTCGTCCCTGAAAACGGTATTTTGTCCGGCTGAGAGTTCTTTCTGGAACAATACCTTGAACGACCAACACCGACAGCAGGGCGCATGAGCCGGGACTTGCCAATCATCCGAACGACTCCCTGGAACCTGGGTCTGATCCTGCTCGCGATACTGCTGCTGATCCAACTGTCAGTCCTGCCCAAGATTCTTGACCAGGGGCTGCTGGAAACCGCACTCTCCAGCAGCCAGCTGGCCTTCCCGGAACAAAGCAAGGCCCTGTTTATCCGGGAGGCTCCCGCGTGGGCCGGCGCGTTGCTGAGCCTGATCGTGCTGGTGCTGGTTTCTATCCTGCTGCCCCGGATTCGCCCGAGCCGCACCTTGTTGACCTGCATTGCCATCGCAGGTTCCGCCACCGCGATATGCATGGTGGTACTGTTCGGAGCCGGGGTCTGGATACCTGTGGCGAACGCCATACTGATTCCCCTGATCGCCTTCCCGGTCTCCAGCGGCCTTCGCCTGGCCACGGCGAACCGCTTTCTCAACCAGCAACTGGACAGGCTGGTCACCAGCCCGAGGGTCAACCTCCAGGCACCTTCCCGGAACCATCCGGCCCAGTTGCTGAACTACCTCCGGGTGCTGTTCCAGCCCGAGGGCTGGCTGCTCACCGACGGCCAGGATATTCTCTCTGCCCGCGACCTCACCGTGGCGGATATCCCCGACTCCCTGACCACCGGGCAGTGGCTGCATCAACCCCGGGTAAGCTGGATCCGGCTGGACCGGGGCGACACCCGATACACACTGGGCTTTACCATGCCCAACGACCTGGGCCGGGAGGCGATTCAGCGCTACCTCAGGCGCCTGCGGCTGGAAGAATCGCCGCCCATTGCCGATCATTCCGAGATCCGGGAAAACATTTCAGCGCGCATAGAAAGGCTGCGTACGGCAACCGAGCGCATGAACAGGATGCAACAGTTCATCCGTCGCAGCTTCGAGCACATGCCCGATGGAATCATCGTGACCGACGAGCTGGGCGTTATCCGCTTCGCCAACGGCCACATCGAGGAATGGTTCGGTGACCCCATGCCGAGCCTTGATGGCATGCCGCTGGCCCGACTCCTTGAAGGTCACGACCCCCGGGAAATTCCGCCCTGGCACGAAACCATCTCGGAAACCCTGACCATGCAGCAGAGCCGCACGGTGGACCTGCACATCCATGACAAGGACTTCCTCATCCACTTTGCGCCGTTCGCCCTGCCGGATACAAACCAGCACGGCATCATCGCCAACATCTCGGACATCTCCGAGTTGCGGGAACAACAGCGGCAACACCGGGAGGCTATCGACTTCATCTCCCACGATGTGCGCTCGCCACTGGTGTCTCAGCTCGCCCTCATCGAGCAGCTGAAGCGGGATCCTTCCAACATTGAACCGGCACAACTGGAACAGCTGGGCAAGCTGGCCCGGCGCAGCTACAACCTGGCCGAGGAGTTCGTGCAGCTGGCCCGCGCCGAACAGCTGACCGAAACCCGTTTCTACGAGTGCGAATTCCTGGCCATTGCCGAGAACGCCCGGGACAGCGTCAGCGAACAAGCCGCCGAGAAACACATCGAATTTTCCCTGCAAGGCACCGAGGATCTCTGGCTGCGGGGTAATGCGGAGTTGCTGGAACGGGCCGTGATCAACCTGATGACCAACGCCGTGCAGTACAGCCCACCCGGCTCGACCATTAACGTGCAGGTATTCCGTGCCGGGCACCAGGCCTGCCTGACGGTAACCGATGAAGGCACCGGTATTGACCAGCAGGAACTGCCCTACCTGTTTGACCGCTTCATGCGCCAGAAAAGCAGCGAACTGGCCGGCATTCACGGCGCGGGGCTGGGGCTGTCATTCGTGAAGACGGTAGTGGAAAAACATCGGGGAGAGATTTCGGTCGCTTCGACTCCCGGAGAGGGAACCTCGTTCACCCTGAAGCTACCGATGGCCGACCCACTGGCCTGAGACTGCACACTTCGAGTACGGTTAGAGTGACAACTAACCGTATTCAGCCCCCCCAACCAAAAGGAAACCTCAAGGAAGATGAGCTCCAACTACCGAATTGCCCTGCTGATCGACTGCGACAACGTCAGCCACCAAGCCATTGAGGGTGTGCTCCAGGAACTGGCCAAGTACGGTGCCGTGAACATACGGCACGCCCACGGCAACTGGAACGGCCCGCAGCTGGGCGGCTGGATCGAGAAACTCCACCCCAATGCCATCCGCCCCATCCAGCAGTTCGCCTACACCACCGGCAAAAATGCCACCGACGCCTCGATGATCATCGACGCGATGGACCTGCTCTACAGCGGCAATGTGGACGCCTTCGCCCTGATGACCAGTGACAGCGACTTCACACCTTTGGTGATGCGCATCCTGGAAGCGGGCTTGCCCGTATTCGGATTTGGCGAGCGGAAGACACCCCTGCCCTTCGTGAATGCCTGTTCCCAGTTCATCTACACCGAGAATCTCCGGGACGAAGCGGATGAAGAGGAAGGTGACAACGGCACAGAGCCGGCCGCCAGAACCCAGAAAAAATGGGGCCGCAACCAGCTCCGGGGCGACTCGGTGCTGGTAAGAACCTTGCGTACAGCCGTCGAGCAAACCGCCGATGACGATGGCTGGGCGCACCTTGGCAAGGTGGGCCAATACATCTCCAACAACAGCTCCTTCTCGCCGGTGAACTACGGTTACAAGAAACTGAGCGACCTGATCAAGGCCAGTGAACTGTTCGAGATCCGGGTTGGCGATAAGAATGTGGTTTACATAAAGAGTCCCGGCTAAGCCGGCGCCAATACTAGGAGTGGAGAATGCGACGTAACATCCTGATTACCGGAGCCAGCAGTGGTCTGGGCATGGGCATGGCCCGGGCGTGGGCGGCCAAAGGTTGCAACCTGGCCCTGTGTGCCCGACGCGAGGAGAACCTGGAAGCGCTCCAGCATGAGCTGACCACGAGCTACCCGAACATCCGAGTGGTCATCCAGGCTCTGGACGTGTGCGATTACGACCGGGTGCCGGAGGTATTTCAGAGCTTCAAAGAGGAGCTGGGCAGCCTCGACCGCATCGTGGTCAACGCCGGCATGGCGAGCAGCCACGGCATTGGCCAGGGGCACTTCGAATCCAACCGTCAGGCGGCAGAGACCAACTTCGTCGCAGCGATCGCCCAGTGCGAAGCCGCCATGGAGATTTTCCGGGCCCAGAACGCGGGCCACCTGGTGCTGATTTCCTCCGTCAGTGGCGTGCGCGGCTTCCGGGGCGCCATGAACGTCTACGCCGCCACCAAAGCCGCCGTGGCCTCACTGGCCGAAGGCCTGCAGCTGGACACTGAAGGCACCCCCATCCGGGTCACCAACATCATGCCCGGCTACATCCTCACCGACATCAACCGCAGCACCAAAAACGCCCCCTTCCGGGTGGATCTGGAGACGGGCGTCGCCGCGCTGGTGAGCGCCATCGACAAGGAAAAACGCCGCGCCTACGTGCCCTGGTGGCCGTGGACGCCGCTGAGCTACGTGATCAAGGCGTTGCCGTTCAAGGTGTTTGCGCGCGCGATGTAGCTCCTCATGTCTTAACTCACCGCCGAAAGCACCGCCTCACACACCTCATCGTGAGTGAGGCCAGCCCCTTTCACCGTTACATCTGCATAACGGGAATACAGCGCAAAACGCTCGTCAAACAACTCGGCCAGCGACTGATCCGGTCGGCGCGAAATGCCCCGCAGGCTGTAGTCGCCAATACGTTCGATCACCACGTCCAGCGGGATATCCAGGAAAACCACGGTTCCGTTGCTTTTCAGGTGGCGCATGGCTACATCACTGTATACCGCGCTGCCGCCGGTACTTATAACGTGGTTCTCGATGGTCAGGTTCAGCAACACCTGCTCCTCGATTTTCCGTAACGCCTGGTAGCCGTTCTGGTCCACGATCTCCTGCAATGTGCGTCCCGCTTCCTGCTGGATGAGCAGGTCGGTATCCACGAAGCCCAGCCCCAGTCGCTTGGCGACCAGCACTCCGACGGTGCTTTTGCCGCTGCCGGGCATACCGATAAAGACCAGGTTTCGAGCCATCGACTGGTTACCCCTCTTTTTGCTCGGCCGCGCGACAGGCGGCTGCGGTGAACAAAACATCGGTGGATGAGTTCAGGGCGGTTTCCGTGGAATCCTGAACCACGCTGATCACAAAGCCAATGGCCACCACCTGCATGGCCACTTCCGTTGAAATACCGAACAGGCTGGTCGCGAGCGGAATCAACAGCAAAGACCCGCCCGCAACACCTGACACCCCGCAAGCTGCAAGAGCTGACACCACGCACAGCAACATGGCGGTAGCGAAATCCACGGGGATGCCGAGCGTATTCGCCGCGGCCAGGGTGATCACAGAAATGGTGATGGCCGCGCCAGCCATGTTGATGGTGGCACCCAGCGGAATAGAAATGGAGTAGGTATCGGGGTCCAGTTCCAATTGCTCGCACAGCTCCATGTTAACCGGGATATTAGCGGCAGAACTGCGGGTAAAGAAGGCTGTGACGGCACTGCCCCGAAGGCAGGCAAAAACCAGCGGGAAAGGATTCTGGCGGGTTTTCAGGAAAACAATCAGCGGGTTGGTCACCAGCGCCACGAACAGCATACAACCCACGATTACGCCCAGAAGCTGACCATACTCCAGCAAGGCGCCAACGCCGGTCTCGGCCAATGTATTGGCGACCAGTCCCAGAATACCGAGAGGGGCAAAGCGAATCACAATATGGACAATATCGGAAACCGCATCTGATAGGTCTTTCAACACCTTGCTGGTGGCATCACTGGCCTGGCGAAGCATGAATCCGAGCCCCACAGCCCAGGCCAGAATGGCAATAAAGTTGCCTTCCATTAACGCCGTTACCGGATTGGCCACCATGCTGAGCAACAGGTCTCTCAGGATTTCGGTGATGCTCCCGGGGGGCTCACCAGTGACTTCCGGCAGGTCCAGCGTCAGTTCCGTCGGGAACAGAAAGCTGGCAACAACCGCGACCAGTGCAGCGATGAGCGTACCAACTACGTATAGCACCAGTACGCCGCGGATATGCGTTGGCTGACCTTTTTCATGGGCCGCAATAGCGGCGGCCACCAGCACAAACACAAGGATAGGCGCGACGGCCTTGAGTGCTGAAATAAACAACTGACCGAGTAGCGAAAACGATTTGGCGGTTTCAGGAGAAAGCAGTGCCAGTGCTACCCCGGCAATGATGCCGAGCATGATCTGGGGAATCAGACCCAACTGCAGAAGGGGACGGAAGAACGTGGTTTGCCCGCTGGACATCATAGGCTCCGGTTGAAAGGATTGAACGGGCGGCGGAATTTACCACAAATGCCAGATTAACGAGACACGGGGTATCCGAAACCGGAGCCTGCAAAGTAGAGCCCGGGTGTGCTTGTGACTATTCCGTTGTAGCGGGAACCGCCCCACCATTACTATAGGGGTTATCATTCTCGCCCAACCTTTTCAGATGGTACTTCCGATTGCCCATGGACGAACAAACCCACCTGAGAACCCGCGCCTACCTGGTCGCCCGACACCAGCATCCGGCCTGGAAGCTGCTTTCAGCCACCAGAGGCCCCCTGGTGCTCAGCTGCCTGCAGGCGTTAATGGAGCAGAACCGGGAAGAAATCCTGTTCGAGGATGCCCAGCAAATGCTGACGGATATCCTGCGGGAGCACGCCAACAGCGATGACCTCGAGCTATCCACTGACGACCCGG
Organism: Marinobacter pelagius; assembly: GCF_900114925.1. GTDB lineage: Bacteria > Pseudomonadota > Gammaproteobacteria > Pseudomonadales > Oleiphilaceae > Marinobacter > Marinobacter pelagius. The sequence continues at coordinate 88,409 of NZ_FOUR01000006.1, forward strand.
CCGCCGATGCCAGAAAAGAGCTGCGCTCCTGGATTCGCAAAGGGCTGATTGTTGAGCGGGACGGCCGCCTGATGGCCACCGATGCCCTGCAAAAGGCCCTTGCCTTTGTTGAGGGCCTCGATGAAAAAATCATGACGTCCACGGCCTCACGCCTGGCCACTGTGCAGCGGGAAATCGAAAACCTGGAAACCCGCCTGAATCCGAATGCCCAAAGCCGCGCCGACCATATACGCCGCAAGATAAAAGACCTGGAGCGCGAATTGGCTGAAGTGGAAGCCGGTCGATTCAAAGTGCTGGCAGGTGCCGAAGCGGCAGAAGGCATTCGCGAAGTTTACAATCTTGCCACCAGCCTGCGGGCCGACTTCCGCCGGGTGGAGGACTCCTACCGGGAGGCTGACCGGCAGTTGCGCCAGTCCATCGTCAGCGAACAGCATCACCGGGGCGAAATCGTTGACCGCTTGCTGGATGGTCACGACACCCTGCTGGAAACCGCCGAAGGCAAGGTCTTCCACAACTTCAACGAGCAACTCAGCCGGTCCACCGAGCTGGACAATATGAAACACCGGCTGCGGACTATCCTGAAAAATCCGGCCACCCGCCACGCCCTGTCCCGGCAGCAGCAGGATGAATTGCGCTGGCTGGTCATCCGGCTGATTCAGGAGTCCGCTGCCGTAATAAGGGCAAGGGCTCGTAGCGAAAAAGACGTCAAAGGCTTCCTGAAAACGGGCCTGGCCGCCGAGAACCACAGGGTCGGCGAACTGCTCAGCAGCATACTGAATGCTGCGCTCGACATTGACTGGTCCAGCCACAGGGTCCGCAAAAGCGAGACTCCCCTGCCACCGGTTGCCGTGGCGGTTTCCAGCCTGCCACTAGTTGAACGACTGAGATTCAAATCGGCCACCGAAGAACAGGAACAAAGTCTGGAGTTGACCGACCAGAGCGTAAATCTGGAAGAAGTCGATGAAGACTTCTGGCGTGCTTTTGATGGTCTCGACCGGGAAGCCCTGTATCAGGAAACGGTGGAGCTGCTGAAAGTCACCGACCGTCCCATGACCATTGGCGACCTGGCCACTCATTTGCCGCCCACCCATGACCTGGAAACCATTGCCCTCTGGCTGGCGATGGCCCGTGAGGCGGAAGTGGAGATCACTGAAGACCGGGAAGCCGTCGACATTACCGACAGCAATGGCCAGCGGCTGCGCTTCCACGTGCCGCAACTGATGCTGACCCTACAAGACGCAGAATCCATCGACTGGGAGCTGTAAAGCCGCATGTCTGACTATTTTGACCGCCTGACACGCCAGGCCGATAACGAACAAGCTACGGAAGAACCGCAACAAACATCAGAGGCCCCGGACGATGCAGACCAGCAACGGCCGCTGACAGAGGCTGGCCACTACACGCCCGCCAATGTGAAAGCCACCACCCAGGAGCTGCTGAAATACGGACTGCTTGAAGCGGACCGGAAGCCCAATCTCTACCAGGTCGCCATTACCCAGACCGCCGCCATCGACCAGATCCTGGAGCCGCTCGACCTGCGCCTGAAGGTGGATGACGTGCGCGGGCTGGCCTTTCTGGTGGTCTCTGAACAGCTATTCACAGAAGGTGAAGAAAAGGATGACGAGTGGTCCCACCCCCTGGTTCGCCGCCAGCGCCTAACCATGGAACAGTCCCTGCTGGTCGCCATACTGCGACAGCACTTCATCGCCCACGAACAGGAAGCCGGGATCGGAGCCGGTGAGGCTACAGTAGAACTGGATGAATTACTGCCTCAACTACAGCTGTACCTGGGCGACACCGGCAGCGACACCCGCGACCAGAAGCGCCTGCGCAGCCTGCTGGACAACCTGAAAAACCACGGCATTGTCTCGGACATCGACGGCAATGACCAGGTTGTCATACGCCCGATCATCACCCATCTGGCAAACCCTGAAAACCTGCAGAACCTGTTGCACCATTTCCGGCGCATGGCCGGCCAATCCGCCCCGGAAGAAGCTGACGGAGAGGATCTATGAGCCAATCCCAGACCGACCTCTTTGCCACTGAACTTCTTCCGCCCACGGCCTATATTCTGACCCACCTGGACCTGTACAACTGGGGGCCCTTCGGCGGTCGGCACTGTGCCGAGATCGACCCCAAAGGCACCGCTATCATCGGCCCCACCGGCAGCGGCAAAACGACTCTGGTAGATGCGCTGATGACCTTGCTCACCCATCAGCCCCGGTATAACCTGGCCTCCACCGGGGGCCATGAAAGCGACCGTGACCTCATCTCCTACATCCGGGGCGTATCCGGTGCCGGTAACAACAGCGGCGATAACAGCCACATTGCCCGCCCCGGCAAAACCGTTACCGCTGTGAGCGCCCGCTTCTCCAACGGTGACGAGGCCATTCGCATCGGTGCGTTGTTCTGGATAGACGGCAGCAGCTCCGCCGCCAGCGACCTCAAGCGCCTGTGGCTGTTCTCCGAACGGGATGACCAGAGCCTGGATACCTGGCTGGCCATCCACCATGAGGGCGGGGCCCGGGAGCTTAAACAGCACGCAAGGGATAACCCGGGATTGCAGGCCAACGACAGCAAGAAAGCTTATTTGGCCCAGGTACGTCGCTTTTTCGAAGTGGGGGAAAATGCCTTCACTCTGCTCAACCGCGCCGCGGGCCTGAAACAACTCAACAGCATTGACGAAATCTTCCGGGAACTGGTGCTGGACGACCACTCTGCATTCGACCGAGCCGCTGAAGTAGCCAGTGAGTTCGACGACCTGGCCGCCATTCACAGCGAACTGGAAACCGCCCGCAAACAGCACCAATCGCTCTTGCCCATTGCGGAAACCCATGAAAAACACCAGGCCGTCGCTACCGAGCTGGACCAGCAACTGGCCCTGAAAGAAATTCTGCCAGTGTGGTTTGCCCAAACCGGTTACGAGCTATGGAACAGCCGGAAACAGGAACTTGAAAAGCAGCTCGACGAGGGCCGAAAAGCCCTCCACTCATTAGATGAGACCGTCCAGGAACTGAACAGCAAAGCCGACACCCTGAAAGATATCTACCTGCAGGCCGGCGGCGCCAGCATTGAACAACTCAAAGAGCAGATTTCCCAACAGAAGCGCTGGGTGGAAGAACGAGACCGCCACGCCAGGGATTATCAAACCCTGACTGGCAAACTTGATTTGGACAGCACACTGGCCCCCGAGGCTCTGGCCCGGAACCGCCAGCTCGCCGAGACAAAGCTGCGTGAATTGTCCGAACTCGCAGACACGCAGGACAAATCCCTGCTGGACCTGCGCATCCGTTACGGCAAGCTCAATGAAACGCTGGCCGAACTCAGTGAAGAAATCGATCGCATCAAGGCCCGCCCGGGTTCCAACATCGACGGGCGTTACCAGGAGTTCCGCAGCGAACTGGCCCGGGCGCTGAACCTGGACGAGCAGAGCCTGCCCTTCGTGGCAGAACTGGTGGAAGTCAAAGCCGAAGAACGCGACTGGCGCGGCGCGATCGAACGGGCCATTGGCGGGCACCGTTTGCGCCTGCTGGTGCCCCCGGCGGCAATGCAATCCGCCCTGGACAGAGTAAACAGCCGTGACAACCGGCTTCACGTGCGACTTCTGGAGGCCCAGACACCCCAGGCCCCGGCCCGGTTCATGGACGACGGCTTCACCCGCAAGCTGAATTTCAAGGACCATCCTCACCGGGAAGCCCTGAAACACCTGCTGGCCGGAATCGACCGGCACTGCGTGGGTTCTCCGGAAACCCTGCGCCAGACCCCCCAAGGCATGACGCAACAAGGCCTCATGTCTGGCAAGAAGGGCTATTTCGAAAAACGGGACAACCAGCGGCTCGACAAGGGCTGGATGACCGGGTTCAACAATCGTGACCGTCTCGCTGCCCTTAACAACGAGCTGACAGAAACCCGCCAGGAAGCGGACACCCTGGAGCAGCAACTCAAAACAGCCCGCAGAAACCTGAAGGACACCCAGGACCAGATAAGGCTTTACGAGCTCCTTGGCGAAACCGAATTCAGCACCATCGACCTGCCCAGCGCACAGCGAGAACTGGATGCCCTTCAAAACCGGATGGAGGCGCTGACTGCTCCGGACTCGGATGTTGAGAAAGCCCGGCGGGAGTTTGAGTCCGTCCGGAAGGAGCTTGAACAGAGTCAAAACAGGCTTTCAGAACAAAAGACCGCCAATGCCTTGCTTGAAGAAAAACGCAACCAGGCCGCTCGGACATGCACGGAACTGTTGGACCGGATTGGCGAGGGCCTGACAGACGACCAGCAAACACTGGCCGCCGGACACTTCCGCGCCCCGGCAGCAGACCAGTACGAACGTCTGGAAGCCCTGGAGCGGGACCAGCGCGAACAGCTGGATAGGGCCATCGGCAAACTGGGCAAACAGATTCAGGGTTACGAGCTCAACCTGACCCGACTGATGGGAGAAGCCCGCACCATCGATACCGGAGCGCTCGCGGAAACCGGCAGCGATATCCGGGACATTCCCGAATACCTCGAACGCCTGCGGGTGCTGGAAGAAGAGGCACTCCCCCAGAAACTCGAGCGTTTCCTCAGTTACCTGAACCAGTCATCGGATCAGGGGGTCACCCAGTTGCTGGCCCATATCCAGAACCAGGTAGCCATCATTGAGGAACGTATCTCCGACCTGAACGCCACCCTGCGGCGGGTCGACTTCCAGCAGGGCCGGTACCTGCGCCTGGAGCCACGCAGGGTTACCCACGAATCCCTCCGGACCCTGGAGCGGGCCCAGAGACAGCTCCGCGCTGACGCCCTGAAAGACGACCAGGGCGAAAGCCACTTCAAGGCCCTGCAGAACATGGTAGCCTTGCTGCGGGATGCCGCAGACAACAAACGCACCGTAGGTGCTCGGGCCTTGCTGGACCCACGCTACCGACTGCAGTTCGAGGTCTCGGTTCTTGATAGGGATTCCGGCACGGTGATCGAAACCCGCACCGGCTCCCAGGGCGGCAGCGGTGGCGAAAAAGAAATCATCGCCAGCTATATCCTCACTGCCTCCCTGAGCTACGCCCTTTGCCCGGACGGCGCCACCCAGCCGCTGTTTGGCACCATCGTGCTGGACGAGGCATTCTCCAAAAGCTCCCACGCGGTAGCAGGTCGCATCATCTCGGCCCTCAACGAATTTGGCCTGCACCCACTGTTCGTCACACCCAACAAAGAGATGCGGCTGCTGCGGGCTCATACCCGCTCGGCCATCCTGGTGCACCGCAAAGACCTGCGCGCCACCCTTACTTCACTGAGCTGGGAAGAGCTAGAAGCCCACGCCGAAAAAATAGCCCGGAAAGCCCATGAAATCTCCGGATGAACTGGCAAGTCGCCTGGCCCGGCAATGGCAGAATGCAGACCTGCGCGAGCAACGCCTGCTCAGGCCGGAGAGCTGGCCATTGACCCTTACAATCGGAAAGCCCACTGGCACCGTGGTAAGGGATCAGGTCGGAGAGGTTCGCAAACACCTCCAGCAATGGCGGGAGGTTACGATCGGGCAAGTCCAGTGGCAGCCTGTCCGCTTTCAAAGCACCAGCGAAGCCATCAACATTCCCTCCAACTGGAGGCTGGAGTCTCCCAGCCAGTGGGTAAAGGCCACCGGCAGCAGTGACATCAAGCGGGAATACGATACGCTCAATCGCCTCGCCTCTGCCCTGGACCCGCGCTTTCACTCACTGATTGTACGCCGGCGTAGCCTGGTCATGGATAAACCAGAGCGTGACGTCATCCTGAGCGGTGAAGTGGCTCTTCAGCTCCAGCCGGGCTGCGCCAATGGAAAGCCCCTCAGGGCGCTTTCTGTCGCCGGTACCGACAGCAAATTCTTCGAACGTAATCACCTGCTGGTCACCCTGATGCTGGATATCCTGTTCGACGGCCGGACCAGCGAAACCGGACTGGAAACCTTCCTGGGCGCCGAGGACGAGGGCCACCACTGGCTACTGATCGCGGATCTGGATGGCTCACTGCTGCCCTTCTCACAGATTCGGGTCCGGGCGTATGAACTGCAAAGCACCCCATTGCCAGGCCAGCGCCTGATCCTGGTAGAAAACGAACGTAGCCTTCACCAGCTGCCCTCCGTGCCCGATACCATCGCGGTGCTCGGATCCGGCCTCAACCTGTCCTGGTTGCAGGCAAGCTGGCTATCCAACAAAGCCGTGGCCTACTGGGGTGACCTGGACACCTGGGGTCTGACCATGCTTGGCCGTGCCAGAGAGCATCTCCCGAAGCTAACACCCTTGCTTATGGACAGGGCCACCTTTGAAAGGTTTGCCGATGAAAGTGCTGTTGAGGAACCACTGCCAGCACCTGCTATCGTCCCGCCAGGACTGACCGAGAGCGAAGCCGGGCTTTACCACCTGCTGCGTCAGTCGGACCGTGGCCGGCTGGAACAAGAGTTCCTTCCAGTAAACATGGTTCACAGAACGGTGGTTAACTGGATTGCCCGACCCACCTAATAGCTCCGGCAAACGGCCCAACGCCCTGTATCCAGTTCAGGTCGCTCAGGCGGAAAGCCCCGAAAACAACTCGCTCATCCGCCCATACACAAACACAAATGCCAATTTCCGGACCAATGGCCTTGGTGCCCGGTTCCGCCGCGCGGTGCATATGTGTGTGGGCATTGCTTTGGTTTACATGTACGACGATGTGAACTGGGAGACTGTGTATTCGAGCTGCAAGAACCATCGTGGCGACTTTCGTGCCACAGGGATCAAAGATTGGGTTGCCTATGCCCGGTCGAACCAGGACGCAGGATCTTTTCGGAGTGTGAGGGTGTAAGCCATTACTTTGACAATATCCTAGCTTTGACATCGGCCCACGGAGCGCCTCGATCCTGATCTAACTCGAAGGCTTTCAATCGCCGGTCCAGTTCCAGCTTCTGGGCCTCTGTAAGTTCAATTTCGGAGCCTTCCGCAACCACGCTGTCCCACAGCGCTTCTGCAAGAATGATGCGCTCAGATACGGTAAGTGATTGTATTTCCATAACACATGCCTCCACCAAGACAAACTCTGACTAATTCTATCACAGCGCTCTCAAGAGGAAGCCCTTGGGCGAGTTGTTTCGAATCCATGGGCTAACCATGAAAAGTTTCTCAAAGTTTCGGGCGCAAGTATTCACCGCCAGCCTTGCGCCGCCGGCGGGCTTTTGTCACCCGCCGGGCCCGGGTGAGTTCATCCTTCAGGTAAGCACCGACGGCCTTGAGGATTCCCAGATCCGGATCAGCCTCCTCATTATCCGCGAGCCGGAAAATCTGCTGGTAATACCAGGCCTGGCCACCCAGCACATTAATCACCTTGAGCGGCATCAGCGGACTGGCCGGCGAGAACAAGCCGGACTGGGCGAGCTTGATGTGATCCTCGTGGCAAACCGTCTTGTCGATGCGCCCCTCGAGCAGATCCCTGGGCGTGTCCGGATCCGTGCAGAGCGGGCGGCCCAGGCCAATCACATCGGTCTCACCGTTGGCGACTACCTCTTCCATAAACGTCCGCGTGCGAAATCCGCCCGTGACCATCAGCGGGCAATCGCAGACTTCACGAATCTTCTGGGCATAATCCAGGAAATAGGCCTCCCGCTTGCGGGTGCTTTCCCGCACGGCCGGCCCCTCGCTCGCGGTTTCTGCATCACCGCTGTAACCAAGCAGACGGGGCTGTTCATAGGTGCCGCCGGACACCTCCAGCAGATCAATCCCCTCCTCGTTGAGCCAGCGGACCACCTTCACACTCTCGTCCAGGGTGAACCCGCCCTTGCGGAAATCGTCAGAATTCAGTTTGACCGCCACCGGAAACTCCGGCCCCACGGCCGCCCGAGTCGCCCGGACCACTTCCAGCAGGAACCGGGCGCGATTCTCCAGAGAACCGCCCCAGCGATCCGTCCGCTGATTGGTCACTGGCGAAAGAAACGACGACAACAGATAGCCGTGCGCCCCATGCACCTGAACACCGGTGAAGCCCGCATCCTTGGCAATCCGCGCAACGTTGGCAAAGCGCTGGATAAAATCGAGGATCTCCGGCTCCGTCAACGCACGCGGACGGGCATAGTTCCCCATCAAGGACAGCTGGACCGCAGAGGGCCCCATCGGCCGCGAAGTAACGTAGCGCGGCGACTGGCGACCGGCATGGGAGATCTGCATCCACAAATGGTTGCCGTTGCGGGTACCGGCTTTAGCCCACGCACGCAGTTGCGCCATACCCTCCGGCTCGCCCTCCGCCGGCGCCGGATCGATGGCCACGTTGCCCGGCCGCTCCAGTACCCGGTGGTCAATCATCACGTTGCCGGTGATCAGCAGTCCGGCACCGCCGTCGGACCAGCGGCGATAGAGCGTTTCGTGGCGGTGGGTGGCATGTAAATAGTCGTCTGACAGCCCTTCGGTCATCGCAGCCTTGGCGATTCGGTTGGGTAAGACGGCGCCGCAAGGGAGTTTCAGGGGTTGGGCCAGGGGGGATTGGAGCATGGGATCGTCCTGATTTTTTTTGGATTTGTCGGTTCCCGCATCATGGTCCGTGAATGGAGTTCAAACAATGGCCGTCGGGACCCCACTCCGGATAATTACCGATCAACCCAAATTCCTCGCGTTGTAATGAAATTCTGGCCTGAAGCCTGCCGCAAAAGTCTTCACTACTGATTGCGGCGTCAGAACATCCACCATTTCCGGGAGCCCTTCAATTGATGCCTCGCGGTAGCCCTCAAAGCTCCAGGCCAGTACTCGATCCTCGCAAACGGCATAGCCTTCTGAATCCACCTGAAACATCGCACCATGTGGAAGATCAGCCAGCTTGCCTATCCAAGTGACCTTCTGCCCGTTCTCGATGCGCTCCTGGTGCAGCACCTTGTCCATCTCGGGAGCACGGACTTTGGAAGTCCCCGACCAGTTATTCGCAGTACTCCAGGCATCGCGGAATTCGTTATAGCGAGCCCTCCGGCATTCCGCACAGGGACGATGGCCAGCCGCAAATGCAGTAACCTCATCCAGGAAAAATAGTTCTGTGTATCCGCCTGGAGACATCAGTTCCCTTTTTCGTCCTTTGAACTCCAATAGGCAGGTAATCCAGGCCAGATTTTTGAACTGACGCCGGATCTCTTTTTTGGAATTATGCAGTACGCCGCGATTACCCATTAATGTGCCACGAGCCTTGGAGGACTCAATAAGGCCCATTGGGTTTACCCTATTCTTTAATGGCATTTTCCCGTCCGCTCACATCCGAATATTCAATATCTGGGTTAAAAAATTACCGCCATATGATGGAGGCTATTTTGAACAACAATTTCTGGCGCGCTTCAAGTTCATCAGGGCCAAAATGATCAATAGGCTCTAACTCAAGGCCAAATCTTTCCTTTAGCTGCGTCATATCTAGTTTTGATTTATATGCGTCAGCCCGCAGGGTTTCATTCCAATAGAGTGTATTGGCGTAGGTCTTCAGTTTATCGGAGTAGGCTTCGTTATTGCTTGAAATATTGTCCTTTCCTTTCAGCAACAAGATACCCCCTAGCCTGTTCCTCTCCATGTCGAAACGTTCTTCATCGCCCTCGAACAGCGCCATGTTTTCTTCGTTGTGCGCCAGGATATGTTCAATATGAAAGCCAGTTTTCGCGCCGGTCTTCGAGACAAGATCGGAAATACTGTGTTTCATATTGAGATTAAGCTCCCTGGCGAGAAACTCATCGATCCTGGCAAAAAAGTACCTTTTAAAGCGGGTATTCAGGCCGATTCCCGTTTGCTTGAAGAACGCATACTTGAAAGGCTCTTCAACTTCCGTCAGGCGTCTCTTTGCCAATGTAGAGATCAATTCGTGATCAAAAGCTGGGCGAATCTCATCCAAACCCTTATCTCGAATGGTGGCTGAAATCCGGAAGAGCATTTCCTGAAAGGCATTGCTATCGTATGCACCTTGTATCTGCAACAGCGCAAACAACCGATCTAACTCAGCTGGAATCAGGCTAAGCTTCTCACTCTCAACGTCTTCCCATAGGCTACAAGACGACAAGATCAACATTAAGGCGCCGTCTAGGTCATTAACCCGGTTGTAAGTAAAGGCAGATGCCTCATCATTGGTATAGGCGTCGCGCGCTTTTCGATAGAGCTCTATGTAATATGAAAATTGGTCATCGAGGAACTGAATAACGCCAGCCTGGTTGTGTGCAATGGACAACTTATCGTCAAATTCGTTGCTGAAAATCAATCGATGATAATCGCCATCGAATCTCTGCCCTTCTGCCCTTGAATTGGCGTACTTGGCTTTCAAGTAAAACCTGAAAAACCGATCTGCCTCATCCTCATCAAAGGCATTAATCGCCCGAATATTTTCTTCCCAAAGACGGTTATAGTTTTTTGAGGCCATCACTGTTTTATCAATCTGCCCAAGGAGCTTGCCCTTGAGAATCTCATAGGGTTTCAGCCGGACGCCGCGATCATTGATTACCTCAAAAACCATCGGAACATCGGTCTGCTCCACTGTAAGGTTAATCAGAACAAGCCGACGCAGATAATAGAAGATGAAGGTTTCCAATTTATGCTTGGTTACCAAGTCCTTTTCCAACCATCGACTTATAGTCTGAAAGTTCCTCACCATGTTGACCGAAGTGATGCCTGTCGATGTATCAACATTGTCAAGCTCGTTGTCGTAAATTGCCTGCTGAGTCGAACGATGTGCCTCATGATTCATCCAGAAGCGGGTTTCAAAACCCGACTGCCCTGAAATTTTACTATCCAGCCATTTAGCGGCTTTAGAGTCATGCTCCTTGGCCAAGTGCAAAAGCTTGATGAGAATTAAAGACAAAGTGGTAAGGCGCTGCTGCCCATCCACAATAAACACTTTCCCATCGACTTTGTTGGTTACATACGTATTGAGATAATACCAAGAATATTTTGCGTCGATCACTTCTGCGCTCGGAGGCAAAGAGCTATTTTCTTCGTAATGCTCATTAAATTTATAGAAAATATCATCCAGTAATCGAAGCACCGGCTCGTCATTCCATCGATAGTCCCGCTGATAAAAATCGATGTGATAAAGCGTGTTCGAAAACACCGCATCTATATTCTGTTTATCCGGCGAAATGTCCATAACAACCTTATAAGACCTAAAACGTGAATATCATGATTTTTCTTGAGAGAACTACCGGCCTTGCGTGTTATTCCCGTGCAGTGCCATTGTTGGTTCGGAATCCCCAAGGCTACTTCTTTCAAGTTCCTTCATAGCGTTACCCAGATGTTCCTTGGCGAGGTTCTGCTGATTTTGCATTAGCGCAATCGCTGCCCCCAACTCCTCCATGACATGTGGACTGACCCCACGAATTCCGTCAAAGGCATATCTAAACTGACGAGTCAAATATTCTCGAGTACCCGGATGTAAGGCTGCAAAAGCACCACCAACCAACAACGCAACCTTCACCCATTCAGGAGCACGAGCCAGGCTCTCAATCAATGCACTACAAGCAGAGAAAAGACTGCGGATAGTTGCCACACCGATAAGAGTCATAACCAGTCCATTAACCTTGATTGTCAGCTCAATAGCCGTTGCCCTGGAATAGCCACGAAGCGAAGCAATAGTTTCGATTGAAATCTTATTACCGCCCATCATTGCAATGTGTTTGTCTTTGCTAAAAACACCTGCAGCAGAAATAGTTTTTTCCAGTGCGACAAAATCAGCATCGTCAGGATCAACCCCATTTGAATGAGCATTGATGCTCTCTTGACCGGGGTCTACCACCTCTAGACTAGCTCTGTAACTTTCCCACTCAGCAAATAATCTCTCCGGGTCTAAACCTTTCTCCTCTGCGATTAAAGGTATCTGCTCACGAACCTCCTCCAACAGACGAGGGGGCACATATACAACTGCTGTTCCTGCATCAACAATCTCCATGAGATCCGTTCTGGCATCAGGATTCCGTCGTTTAACTACTAACCATAGGAGATCGGTGATCACAACATTTGTATCTAAAACTATCGAAAATGTGGCAGCACCCTTAAGCATCCCGTTGAAACCATTCCAGGAATCAATAAGACTTCTTAAATCTTTGAGTATATCTGACCTGACTTCGAACAACTGGGCCAAATTCTTGGTGCCTGATTCCAATATTGCGGATTTCACTAGGACTCCTTGAACTGGTTTCCCATTCATATCTCTAGTTTCATGCGAACGAGGTCTTCCCGCTCACCTAAAATTCTCTGAATACCAAATATCCTTCGCACCGTTCCGGAACTCAGTACAGTTCCTTCTGAAACCCAACGAATACCTCGCGAATACTCCCCACTGGCCCAAGCTCTCTCACCGCATCCCGCACAGTGTGATATTTCAGTTCAATCAGCTGTGGCAGCTTTTCCGGATCCAGTTCAGTAACACCACGTGCAACATAATGGCCCAATACAAATTCCAGGAATTCATGCTGACGATAGTTGCTAAGGTGGCTGTATATCTCCTCAGCGTGGGCAGCTACACGTTCTGAGCGCGAAATAGGTGGTTGATTGAAAGCGATGAATGCCAGCACGTCATAGATATCGCTGTTCTCTGCCTCAATCATCTTCCCGATTTCTTTCAGCTGCTCCAGTCCATAGCCCTTTTCTTCCAAGCTCTCCAGCAACTTCTTCCGCGTGTCCGGCTTACTCCAGATATCCCGCAGCTTTTCCTCATCGGCGAACCATTCCGGCAAGTCACCGTAAAGTCGATGAATGAACTCGGCCGCAGACATTGGCTTTCCGTCGGGGCTCCAGAAACTGGTGGCGGTCATGTGCTGGATGGTTCTCTCTTTGCCATCCGCCAGTTTGACCTTCACTTTCTTTTTCTTCTGACATACGCAAGGGCGCTGGCCACATTCCGGGCAGGGCTCCGGGGGCTTCTTTTCGCAGATGCAGGGCCGCTGTTCGCAGACCGGGCAAGGCTTGGGTGGCTCGACAGCGCATTTGCACGGGGTTTCACCGCATTGCTCGCAAGGCTCTGGCGGTATCGGGTCGCCGTCCCATTCCGGATCGTTAAAATGCTCGTGCGCCCGAACGAAGTCGTAAATGGTGAAGTAATCCTTGCCGTCGAACAGCCGCGTGCCCCGGCCGATGATCTGTTTGAATTCAATCATCGAGTTCACCGGACGCATCAAGACAATGTTGCGCACGTTACGCGCGTCCACACCCGTGGATAGCTTCTGTGAGGTGGTCAAAATGGTGGGAATGGTCTTCTCGTTATCCTGGAACTGTTTCAGGAAGCGCTCGCCCTCTGCTCCGTCATCGGCGGTAACCCGCTCGCAGTAGTGCGGGTCCTTGCTGGCTTTCATCTGGTTGACCAGGTCCCGCACTGCCAGTGCGTGCTCTTGAGTAGCACAGAACACAATGGTCTTTTCGCGTTGATCGATCTGATCCATGAAAACACGGACCCTGTACTTCTCCCGCGCCTCAATCTCGATCACCCGGTTAAAGTCGGTTTCCGTGTATCGTTTACCTTCCTCGATCTCGCCCTCCACCACATCGTCATCACTGGTGTAGACATAATCGTCCACCGTGGTGGCTATCTGCCTAACCTTGAAGGGTGTCAGGTAGCCGTCGTTGATGCCTTCCTTCAGGGAATAGACATACACCGGGTCGCCAAAGTAGGCGTAGGTATCGGCGTTGTGGTCCCGCTTAGGGGTTGCGGTGAGGCCAAGCTGAACGGCGGGGCTGAAATACTCCAGAATGCCGCGCCAATTGCTTTCGTCATTGGCACCGCCCCGGTGGCACTCGTCAATGACGATGAAATCAAAAAAGTCAGGCGGGTAATCGCCAAAATTCGGTGCGGGGTCCCCATTTTTGTCCCGACCGGTCATAAAGGTCTGGAAAATGGTAAAGAAGATGCTGCCATTCTTCGGCACCCGGCCCCTCTTTCGAATGGTTTCCGGATCAATGCGTACCAGCGCATCCTGCGGGAAAGCCGAGAAATCATTAAAAGCCTGATTGGCGAGGATATTCCGGTCTGCCAGAAAAAGAATGCGTGGTCGACGGCCGGGCTCTCCGGACGCCTGAGCTGACCGGCTCCAGCGGGCATGGAACAACTTCCAAGTGATCTGGAACGCGATGGCGGTTTTGCCCGTTCCGGTAGCCAACGTCAGCAAAACACGGTCACGCCCGTCCGCGATGGCTTCCAGAGCCTGAGTGATGGCATTGTGCTGGTAATACCGCGGTTCCCAGAAACCGCCTTTGTCTTCAAAAGGCACGGCACCGAAGCGCTCACGCCATACATTCTGTTCGGCGAAGGTCTCCACCCAAAGCTCCTCTGGCGTGGGGTAGCTTTCTACCGGGCCTTCCTCACCCGTCGCCAGATCCACCCTATAGATGCCATCACCGTTGGTGCTGTAGGCAAAACGCGCCTGTAAACGCTCAGCATAGCGTTTGGCCTGGGCCAGCCCTTCGGTTGCTGACAGAGAGCGTTTCTTGGCTTCTATCACCGCCAGTTTCTGGCCCTTGTAGATCAGCACATAGTCAGCAATGTCCGACTGCCCACGCCGGCCGCCACCCTGAAGCCGCCCCGGCGCGATGACCTCACGGCGTATGCGGCTAGCACCGATCACACCCCACCCTGCAACTTTCAGGGCGGGATCGATTAGTTCGGCGCGGGTTTCGGCTTCGTTCATGCTACGGCCCCATCCAACTCTTTCTCGCTATTCTCTGCTGCAAGTTCACCTGAGAAGGCTTTCTGAAGGAATGACTGTTTTAGTTCTAGCAGTGCCAACTTTTTCTGCTCATAAACTGATCGCAGACGCAGTGTTTCTTCACCTAACTCACCGACTCTCTCTACAATTTCTTTTTGTTCTTCGAGGCTAGGCAACCAGACCGGTAGGTCTTTAATGATCCCCATATTCAGGCCCGCCATTATCGAACCCTTTGCCCTTGACTCAAGAAATCGCCTAGCAACGGGATGATAAAGAAAGTAAGCATGAAGGAATTCAGGTAGACAGAGGCCTCTATCGAGAGAAATGCAGCACAAATGTTTGGTGTTGATTGCAGCGGGTATATCCTCGGGCACTATGGCACATCTTCCACAAGTTCCCATAATCGTTATGAGAACATCTCCCGGTCGAACCGTATATCGCTTGAGCTGTTGGTACTTTTCTTCAGATATATATCGTTTTTTTCCCCACATGAACTTGTTGTTGACGGCGTTGTCAATTCCTAAGACAGCGACACCACTTTCTACAAACTCACCATGCCGAAGCTGACTCCCGAAAGGTCCTGTCCGGATTGCTCCCTTTTCTGGTAGCGCCAACTCAAATACGTGTTTTCTTTGCCAGCCTCGCTTCTCAGGATCACCAAAAATCACTTCACTTGTACATATCTCAAACAACTCCCGAGCATTGGCGAGGTTCTTTTCGGTGTTGACGATCGCCGCGTCGATGCCTGCGAAGGATTCATCGAGGATGGCGACGATGCGTTTTTGTTCGGCGAGTGGGGGAACTGGGATCCGAAGTTTCTTTAGCTTCCCCGCAGCCAATTCTTTAAATGTGGTCCCAGTTCCAAGATCATTCAACGTATCGACATTCTTAAATAGAAAGTAATACAAGAACTTGTAGTTGAGCCTATCTCCAGTCACGAGTGCACGGCAACCTTGATTGAACGCCATTGGCACCGTGTTGATGACCAAATGGCCAATCGGTGCCCTAGTAGATAAGATCACGGACTTTTCGGGCACGAGAGAAGCGGAGCAGTTGTCTAAACCTTGACTTGACAGAGTTCGTCGACTCTCGCCCAAATACGGTGTCTCGCGATTGCCCATTTCTGCGGGTGTAATCCACAAATTTTCACCGTCCCAAAATTCAGGCACTTTTGTCTTGGGAGTACCACCGTTAACAACTTGTGCGACATCTTCTATGAACTTCCATTCCCATCGGTCACTCATAACATCCCCCGGATCCCTTCCAGGATTTCCTCGCTTTCCTTGTCCAGCGTCTCGATCTCGTTGATGATCACTTCTGGATCGCGCAGCGGCTCTTCCTCAGCCTTGTTCGGGTTTTTCACCGACAGGTCAACGGTCTCCGGATCCACCTCGTTGATGCTGACGGTCCAGGAATTTTCGGAGTCTTCAAAACGTTCCTGCCGCGTGACAAAGTCTTTCAGGTCGTCGTCATTCAGCGGGTTAGTCTTGCCCAGGCTACGACCGGGTTCGAGCTGGTAGTACCAAATGTTCTGAGTGGGGGCACCTTTCTCGAAGAACAGCACCACTGTTTTGACCCCGGCACCGAGAAAGGTGCCGCCGGGGCAATCCAATATTGTGTGGAGATTGCAGCTTTCCAGCAGTTCCTTGCGCAAGGCTCTGGAGGCATTGTCCGAGTTCGACAGGAAGGTATTCTTAATCACCACGGCCGCACGGCCGCCAGCCTTCAGATACTTGATGAAATGCTGCAGGAACAGAAACGCCGTTTCCCCGGTCTTGATGGGAAAGTTCTGCTGGATTTCCTTCCGCTCTTTGCCTCCAAACGGCGGGTTGGCAAGAATGATGTCGAAACGGTCCTTCTCCTGAATATCGCTCAGGTTTTCAGTCAGGCTATTGGTGTGAACGATGTTAGGTGTTTCGATGCCGTGCAGGATCATGTTCATGATCCCGATCACATAGGGCAGGCTCTTCTTTTCCTTGGCGTAGAATGTGCGGGTCTGGAGGGTCTCCAAATCTTCCGTTGAAAGCCGACGATCATCGCCCTCGCCGTCCGGGCCATAGCGCAGGTAATCGTGGGCCTCGCACAGGAAGCCCGCGGAGCCGGCAGCCGCATCGTAGATACGCTCGCCGATTCGGGGGTTGATCACTTTAATCATGGCGCGGATTAACGGGCGTGGGGTGTAATACTCGCCACCGTTACGACCGGCGTTGCCCATGTTGCGAATCTTCACCTCGTATAGATGGGAAAGCTCGTGCTTTTCCGCCTGTGAGCCAAAACTGAGGGTGTCGATCAACTCCAGCGCATCCCGCAGGCTGTAACCGCTGGCGAACTTGTTGCGAATCTCGCCGAAGATCTCACCAATCTTGTATTCGATGGTATCCGTGCCTGAGGCACGCTCCTTGAAGCCATGCAGGTACGGAAACAGCTCGAAGTTGACGTACTGGATGAGGTCATCGCCCGTAAGCGCGTTGTCGTGATCGAAGCTACCATCGGCTTTCTTGGGCGCGGCCCATTTCGACCAGCGATGGTCTTCATCAATAATGAACTGATAGGACTGGCCTCTCAGTTCGGCCTCCTGCGAACGTTCGAACTCCAGGTCGTCCAGATACTTGAGGAACAGCATCCAAGAGGTTTGCTCGGTGTAATCCAGCTCCGTAGCACAGCCCGCCTCTTTCCAGAGGACGTCATCAATATTTCTGAAGGTTTGTTCGAACATTTAGATTCCGGTAATTAGTGACTGTCTTCGTAAATAGCAATATCCGTTGGCCAGCCACCGATATTAACGAGGCGGCCGTCCGTTTCGAGTTCCAGCATTCTATGCACCTGACCTTCAAAACCCAGCTCAAAATCGAACCATTTGAGATCGCGGCGGAAGGACTTCATGTCCCAGTAACCCATTCCCTGGTCGAACGCGAGCTTGATGGTGCGCCCGGATGCCAGCCCAACACTCAGAACTCGACGATGAGTGAGATCGCGCCTGTCGTTATGCACTCGGAAGTCCACCTGCCCAACTTTCAGTGTGGCGCGAAGGAAAGTTCCTGAAACCACCTGATGAGTCTGGGCATCTTTCCAGTCGTGCTTGGCAAACCGACTTTCTAACCGACCGTCGCCAGGCATCGTGATGACAGAAACAGAGGTTTCCGCAGAGGGCTTTAGTGCTTTGAGAACACTGGCTAGCAACACCACGGCCCAAGGCGATTTAAGGTAACGGTCCTCATAGGTCAGTGAGACGACATTGTCCTTCTCAATGGCTTCCGCATAGCTCGGCGCGTGATGCTCCAGCAACATCCAGAACTTCCCGGGCAGATCCTTCACGGAGCCGTTCAAATCCGTCGTCAATTCTACCACTGCAGCGCCCGTCGGCTGTGCTGACCAGCCTGTCATATCCAATGCTTCACTGCTGAAGACGGGCTCCTGTTGGGTATATACCCAGAGGGATTGATCGTCTCCGCTCAGCCAAGCTTCACCTGGGCTCTGGGAGGTCGTGCTGTTGGTAATCAGCGTCACAGGCTCACCACTCTCGATTTCAAACTGCAGTGGCATCCTGATGTCCGGGTTGGGATGGTCGTCGCTGGTTTCAGCAACGTCAATCCCAAACCGCCCGAGAATGGAGAGCTCCTGCTTCACTTCTTCCGTTAAATCAGTGCCTTTCGGTAGAATCAATCGAACTCTGAGGCCATCGATTGCTCGCCAGCTCATCAGTTTACGCCGGAACTCCGGATTACCGAGATCCCATGCCTCAGGCTCACCTTTCAGTCTCAGCGCAACCGCCTGAGCGCCTTTATTGATCCAATGCCGGACGAAGCGCTCAGGATCGTACGGCCAGTAGGCTGCGCCCGGAACAGATGCGAATGGCTCAGGCAGGCTCAGGTGATCTCTGATGCCGCTGTGAGCCACCCATTCCAGTGCAGCCTTACGGTTGAGCTCATCGAACTCTACCCGGCTGTCTTTGCTGGCAAGGCAGGCGGAACAGACGTTGTCACAGTTGGCCGGGCACTCCAGTTTTTTAAGGGTCTTTTCAATCAGTTCTGCCAGATTCTCTAATCCGGTCAGAACAAAGCCCGCGCCACCGGCGACGTCGTCGTATACCTGGATGACATAACGGGTTGCTCCTGTGTCGAGATCTTTGTCTTGCCGGACCCCGAAGCCCATCTCTGTGGTCGCGATGCCGAGTTGGTCGGCAATGGTATCCCTCAACGCGACCGCCAGGGTTGTGGCAATGACCCGGCCGTCTTCTGAGGCCGGTATCCATTCACCGGTAATCGGGCTTTTGAGAATCAGCTCCAGCACATCTGTCTGGGCCTGATAACCAAGGTAAATCCCGGACTTTACCTGTTCACCAGAACAATCCTTCTCTTTGTGGCTACCCGCATTTCCGCCAATGGGCCGGTGGAACTTGTCAGGCTGGAGATCACTCGGTATTTCGTGATTGGCGGACATAGAATCCGCTCGCCCACAGCTCAGGCAGACGGCGTACCCCGTCCCGTGTTCACCGCCCGAGTGATGGAAGACATGCCCTTTGTCACCGAACCGGATGAAACCGCAGCGTTCGTCAGGCAGCGAAATCACATTCTCATCTACACTGATCCGAGGTTTCTCAACGGGGATGAACTTCTGAGAAGTGACATCGTTGCTCGTTGAATCGTAGAAATCCGTGGTAAAGCCAGCCGGCCTGAGCACCTGCTTGACGTATTTCGGGTTAATCATGTTGTGGCATTGTGTGCATGACAGCTCATCGCTGTTCACGTAGGCGTACTCTCGGTAGCCATGCGCACCGCAATTCTGGCAACTCCAGGCGAGATCGAACTTCTGTGTTCCTCCCTGAGCGCTGTCGTAATAGGAATACAGCGTCACCCCGGCAGAGCGGTACACGCGGCCATCAATAACGACCTGGGCACCGGGTGCGTATTCCCGGATGGCAATTGGCAGGCCCCGTGATGGTTTTTCCTTGTAGGTAAAGATGTTGTCTTCGCGAGACTTCTCCTGCTTACGGGTGCTCTTATCAATGAAGTCTTCGACGTTGTAGGTATTGAGGTTCACGACGTCTGTGGGGAAGCCGTAACCAGGCAGGAAGGCGCGAGCCGCCAGGTCCCGCAGCAGGTATTCTTCTTCGTGGCGTTTTTTCTCAAGTTCCAATGCTTTTTTGTATGCATCATCCGACGCATCGCGATGCCGTTCGTTCAAGCGGCGATATTCTTCCCGCCAAGACGATGACAATTGCTGGATCGCTTCTTTACAGTCAGCCGCCAACACGGCAAAGGATGTGGCAGATAGCGCTGTGTTTTCTCGCGTGATTCGGCCAACCCCTTTTACCACCTCGTTTTCAGAGGATCCGGATGCCAGTGTATCCAGCCAATCGACAAACCGTTCGCACACCGACGGGTTGCCGCCGAAGAACCAATGAACGTTCAATCGGGTGCGATCATCATCACTGTCCGTTTCGGACTTGAGGAAGTTCGCCAGCAAGAATGAGTTTACGTGGCGTTGCACTAGCGGCGCCGCACTGAGGGTAATCACCGGTGCGGGAATGGCCGTTACCCAGGGCCATTGGGGGTTCTGGAAGGCCCGGGTGTTGTGGGGATCTGGTTTACACAGCGTGTAGGCGACGGCTCTCGGCTCGCTACGCCGGCCAGCCCGACCCGCTCGCTGGAGATAATTGGCTGGGTGGGGTGGTACGTTATTCATGACCACCGCCGAAATACCGCCAATATCGACGCCCATTTCCATGGTGGTGGAACAATTGAGAACGTTGATTTTGCCTTTTTTGAAGTCGTCCTCGTATTTCTGCAGGCGCTCTGCAGCTTGCTGTGCAGAGTGTTCGGCGGTGCGATAGTAAAAGCCGCCCTCAGCCGTGCGATCTGAAATGTCCGTCCAGAGGTTTTGCTCGCGAAGTGACGCAATAACGTCATTTGCCGCAACGCGGTTTCGGATAGCCCGGAGCACACCTTCCGTCTCCCCTTCCGGGGCAAGCGAGGTGAATTCAGGCATCTCAATTCTTGTGCATCGATACTTCTCTACTTCGGCCTTGTTGGGCAGGTAGGGAGTCAGCCCACGGAATGTAGTGTCGATGAGCCGGTTTGTGACCGGGCATACCCAAGCCGACTTGGGCAGAGAAAAGGTCAGCGTTTCGCGGGAAAGCGCATAGCCCCCACCCTGAGTTTGCAGAATCTGTGATTTTACCAATGCTTGCCAGGCGGCCTTGAGCCAACCGTTCAGCTTGTTTCGGTGCGATTCCAGCTCGGTGTTCAATCCTGTTCCGAGAGAAAGCACCTTGACCAAGCGCGACTGCGAACCCTTTTGAAGCTGAGGCCACGCCTTGTCTCTGGTACCGCTGACATCGCTGCCCGGAGCGTATAGCTCTTTCGGCGCAAACCGTGCCCCCATCCAGGAACGCTCCGTCTCACCGAAGCGCAGAAAGGTGTTTTCCCGCACGTAAAAGTCCAAGGCGACTTTCAGAAAATCTCTCCAATCTTCCAGGGTTAACCGGGCTTCGCCTTTGCCATTCGCCGACGGAGCCTGAGTTTCCGTCCAGAAGTCTGGCGTGTTGGTGACCTGCTCCAGGCCTTTGTAGCCAACAGACACGAGACCCAGCGTTTCCGTACTGTTCTGGTTTTTGGGCCGGCGGGCGTATTCTCGTAAGAGGAGCACCCGTGCCATTGAATAACTGCCCTCATTGCCTTTGAACAGTTGGGGATTGGCATAGCGGTTGTAATCCAGGATGGAGTATTTGAGGTCGTTCGTGGCGGCCAGATCCTCGACCAGTTCCGACCAAGTTACTTCCAGCTTGTTCTCTAACGCAGCGCCACTCCGAAGTTTTTCCGCAGCCGATCTGACCTCAGCCGCCTTCCCTGAATAGCCCAGTTTTTCAAGCTGCTCAACCAGCGCCATCTGCTCTTCATAACTACCAGTCGGTGCATCTTTGGGTTCCAAATCAGACTGTGCCTGTTTATTCCTCAGTATCTGGAAAACCAATCCCCGCAAACGTGAACGTTCCGCCTCCTGCTGCATACGCACCGCCATGCGGGCGGTGCCTTGGCGGCTATCGGTAAAGGTGATCAGTTTACGGCCACGGCCTGGCAGGGATTCGGGAGAGGCACCCTCACAATCTTCACGAGATGGATCAGGACAAAACTCCAAAACCGTTGGCACGGCGTTGCTGACGTAAAAGGGCGACCCGAGATACGACTTGCGCAGAAAGCCGCCTGGCGTTTTGCCGGCGCTACCACAGTTCACGCAGATCGATTCATGTTCGTCCGCCTGTGAAATCGTGATGCTGTTTTCGGCGTCCAGCTTCCCAAGCTCTGCCGTGTCCAGATCCAGATCTTCAGAAACGAAGGCTTCGTGGGGCTTGGGCGCAATGACGGTACGCCCTTTCAATGAGCTCCCGGCGCTGTCCGAAAGCCCGCTGTCATCCGAGTCATCTTCCTGCAGTGAGAACTCATCACCGACATAGGGGCTGGCCTGACGCAGATACGGATGAGCATGCTCAGCCGTCAGGTGAGGTGTCTTGCAGTCGTCACAAAAGCCGACTTCGTATATTGGCGAACCACAGTCACATTTCCCACGCTGCTGAACATAAACCTGGCCGAATGGCCAGTCTTTGAGATCCTCGGATTTTGCGGAGCAGCCGGGGTTTACGCAGCTCCAGAGTCCATGAAGCATGCGTTGAAACAAGTGGGCCCGTAATTTGAGGAAAGGTTCCTGTTTATCCGACGGCTTGGTATCGGTCAGCAGATCCAACCATTCCAACAGCTCCTGCTGTTGCTCAACAGCGTCCTTACTTACCAACAGAGGCCCCACAGAGCCGACGAGATCGTTGAGGCTGACCGGCTTTGGTGAGTTGACTATCGTATTTCGGATCAGCTGTGCCGTCCTGGACTCACAGAGGGCATCGAATCTCTTGGATGAGGTTGTGCTTCCCGTCTCAATCGACTTCAACTGTGCCAGCGACATGCCACTGTCGTCACCGTCAAACCGGATTTCAGGAACCTGACGCTGACCACCGATTACTACAACCTGGCTCGTAGGAACACCCGCCAGACCTGCAAGGTATTCCCTCAATCGTTCTTCAGCCTTCTCATCGGCGATGGTCGCAGATGTGGCGACAAACCGGATATCTGACGCTTCGCGACCGAAGGCTTCGACTACCCGGCGAAGCAGCAGAGAAAGCTCAGCTGCTTGAGATCCAATATAAGTATGCGCCTCGTCAAGGACGATCCAGCGAAGAGATTGGGCTTCCCTCGACTTCTGAATGATTGGGTCATCGACCTGACGCACCAGCATGTATTCAAGCATGGTCGCGTTGGTCATCAAAATAGGCGACGGATGCTCCCTCAGCTCCTCCCTTGATAGAATTTGATTTGGAGTATCGGCCTGCTCTTTCCGAACAGAGGTTCTCGATTCTTTCGTGTTGCCGTTGTATAGGCAGAACCGGATGTTCTTATCGAACGGCCGGGTCCAGGCATCGAGACGTTCCCGCTGGGAATTGATCAATGCGTTCAGAGGGTAGAGAAACAGCGCTCGCACGCCTTGCAGTGGTCTCTTTGTCTGCTGATATTCACTGACCAGATCCTGCAAGATCGGGATCATGAAGCACTCGGTTTTGCCTGACCCCGTGCCGGTGGTGATTACAGCAGACTTGGGCTTTTCAGCAAGCAAAGTTCGCCATGCCGTCAGCTGGTGCGTGTAGGGCTTTATATTCGGGTCGAACCGATAATTTTCGTTGGGAGCATCAGCCAATGCAGAGATGACCTCGCTGCTGAGCAAATCTCCCTCCAGGGCCTTAAAGGTAATATTCCCAGGCTCCCATCCAAACGTGTGCTCGAACACTGGTGGAGCCAGAAAACAGCCCTCTTCACCAAGCTGATTGCTCATTTGCTTTGCAAGGTGAGCTCGCAGCCCGGAATCCCCCAAGCCCAAGATGCTGAGCGTGGACTCTCGGGTACGCTCTAGTGATTGGTTAATGAGATCCTTGAAATAACCACTCATTTCGATTCCTTATTATTCTGTTTCGAGCAAAAGGTTTGAGAGCACAAGCGAATAGCTGGGCTCATACCAGGCGTCACGATCAAAATCCGAGAGAACCCGGACAGCGAACCTCAGTTCCGGAAGCGATTCTGTGAGGTCCGTGAACTTGGCTTTTCCTGCGGTCACTGCCGCCATGAATACCGGTAAAAATGTCACAGCTCTTGAAAAGCCGACATCCGGGAGCGATTTAATTTCAGCTGGCAAATCCTGTTGATGAACCCAGTTTGTGAGCTCTACGCCGAACCATTCCGGCCATCTTTGATCGTCAGCATGATTCCGGCGCAAATCTTCAAAACAAATTTTGGCGAAGACGAAAGGCGCTTGTTCCAAATTCACAGGTTTCGGATCTCGCAGGTAGTCAGCGAGATGCATAAAACAAGGGATTGTGCTCGAGACACTGTTGATCCGATCTTCAACAAGCTTTTCTGAGAAATCTTCGGGTATGCCCCGATCTACAAGAAAATCATGCTGAGCCGACCGTACCTTGATCCAAGTCTGGACATTCACCGTCTCCCAGATCACCGCCAGCTCATTGCTCAGGCGCCGGCAGAATGCGGGATCAAACTCAAGCCGAAAAACAGCTGCTGCCATAGCTGAAGTGTTGTTCGCCAGAGCCTTCCAGCTTTCAAATGCCGATAACGGCAACGCACTGTATTCCTCTTTGAGGGCCCGAAGATAATCCCAACCACTGTGTGAAAAATCCTCTGCCATCGCAGAGATGGCTTCCTCAAAAACATGAGGGTTGTGCGTGGGGTGAAATTTTTTAGCAGCCGAGTGCAACGTACTCGCCTGGGCCTCGGTTGTATCCATTGAATCTTCCGTAACCCACACCGTCGGCCGAAACTTGACGCTGGATTCAGCCGGGGGGAAGAGCAACCAGGGGCCGTTTTTCATCATTTTCGGGGGAATTTCAAATACCCCCATGCCCACCCCCTGGGATGATCTCTCTGGAACTTCCACCGGAGCCGCACGGGGATCATCGAGCCGCATACCAGAGACCCGTGCGGAATCTCCACTCTCACTCAGGGTGTCAGCGACCACTTCGAGCCGCCCCAACGTATTGGGACCTTCAAGCCTGGCGTTATAGCGGACAATATTCACCTGCTTGAGAATACGATCTGTCTCGACGCTAATACGAACAAATGCATCCTGGTTGGAGGTGGTCCCCAGCATTTGCTGAATATCTTCCTGGAACGCATAGAGACTAATTCTCTGGGCCTGGCTGTTCACCGTGAAAGGATAATGACGGCGAAAATTGGGAAGGTGCTGGCAGATGAGTTCCAGAGAAACAAAGAATTGTTCTTTAGTATCCGGCTTTGGCGTCAGCGTCATCGACATTTCGATGAGCTGATCCAGGGATATCAAGCCGCCCTTAACCTCTTTGCCTTCGTCATCGAAAAGCTGAACTCCAGTTTTTGGGTAAGGCAACCTCAGAACCACCGGCTCGCCCGGATGGATGCCGTCCACCAATGCGACTCGGACCTTTTCAGGCACCTGGCGCCCTGACCTCGGTTCCATAGTTATCACGTAACCGTCTGGGGTCTCCTGCTCGTCCGCTCTGATGCTTTCATCCATCAGCCGAACGGAGAGCCTTCTGGAACTTCTGAGGATGATCCTTGCGTGGCTGTTTGAGGAAGCCGGAACGGACATGACCCTCAAATCCCTCGGTATTACGCCAATCTTCCTGCGAAGTAAGGTTTCGCCTGACCCGCCAAGGGCGCTCAACTGGAAACTACCTACTTCATTTTGTTGATAGTCGAACTCAAGGGGGATTCCGTTTGCGAGCAGTCGACATCCTGATCCCCCTTCAAATCCGAAAGATTTGACGCTTGGCCAGCCTCGATAAACCAGGTTCGGAAGAGTATCGTAGAGCGCCACGGTGCCAGCGAGAGTGGGCTTTGAGATCGTCGCGTTTGGATCGAAACGGAGCATTACTTTTGAGCCCTGGCCACTTAACGTAATGTCGTTCGAAATATCGATCCACTTACCAGCCGACTGGTCCTCCCCTAATTCGCCGTACTCAACTCCATCCTCAAGATCCAGTGGCGGCGGGATCCTCACCACAGCGTGAGAGGCCGGAATGGTCACCGATGCGGTTGAGATAAGCTTCAGTTGGTCACCGTCTTCAACAAAAACCATCGGCAAAGAGTCATAATCAAGCTCGCTTCCCTCAAAATAGGAGGCGTGAATACGATGGCCATTCGAAAGGAACTGAACCGTAAGCGGGAGTTCAGGTTTTGAACGAACCACGGGTATCGCCCGCGAGTTGATCTTTACGGTGATTTGAGAGCGATCGTCGTTGACTTTACCGTGGGCGATTCCAGAGCGCTTCAGAAGGCTGTCACCCTCGTAAAACGCAATTTCAAGTCTGGTGCTCTGAATGCTATGACCTTCCAGCTCAATTGTTATTTCTGCGGGCAGGAAAACTTCTGTTTCGATTGACCAGTTCTCGTGGCTGCCTTTCAACCAGTGTTCACAGGTAAAGTTTTTCTCATCCGCCTCGAGACGTTTTTTCTCAGAACGACTTTTCCCTGCGTCCTTGAGCCATTCGTTGATCAGATTGCGCGCATTGCTTTCACTGACGGGCAGAGGCGACTGCTTTCGCCAGTCCGGCGCTTTCTCGTCAAGGTAATCTGCCGGGTTATCAACCGTTGATATAGGATAGGTTTCAGCCAATCCCATTAACCACTCGACAACCGAGGCAATCAGCAAGTATTTCTCGTGGGTTCTGAATGTCTGCGGAAAGTAGTGCTCGTAGTTTGCGATGACTGAGACGACGTCACCACCCAGCAACTTCACCCGATAATAGTTAGCAATCGCGCCCCTGACTGCACGACCAAATCCATGGGTCTCACTTTTAATAAGACGCCAAGGCAACCCGCCCTCATCAAACAGGGACCCAAGGTAATCATTGCCGTTAGCCCGAACCCGAAGCGGCCGCTTCCAGAAACCGAGACCTTTATGAACCACTTCGCTGTGGAGCCTGCTAGGCAGTTCAACGGATAACGGTTTTTCGAATCCCTGCCATGACCAACTGAGATTGGTGCCGTCATACTCACGGCGATATCTTTCAGCCACATACAAACAGAAGGCTGCGGCCCAGTATTGAGAGAAAGAGGGGCTCTCAACGTCTGCAATTGATCGCTTGAGAATTAACGGTAATTCGGAGAGCTCTTCATCAGTCACGTGGTACTGATAGAGGGGGGAACCATCGGGACCAGAAATCATTCCACGAACGAAAAGAAACTCTTTGATCCAGGCCTTCGATTGACTTCTGCTTGACACGTCCATGCAAAGCGTCCTTCTTGTCTACCTAGCTCTTATGGCTATATTTTTATTATTGGAAAATCTAACCCCTTTGGAGTCATAAGGAAATTAGGAAATACATCAGTTTTCCAAAATTTACTGAGGGTTACGTGAAGTAATTTCCAGAACTGGTTTGTCGCATTGTTATGCCTTCAGGCGACAGTTAATGTCGCAGATAAATTTAACCGCCAGATCTACCTCGCCCCGGTCGTAACCCACTCAAATCGATCAGCCACTAGCGAACTCTCATTGTTAAAACGGTAAGCACATAACTTTCCACCCTTTTCGCCAGCAACGCTGTAGTCCAGACATGCAATGTGCTCACTCAGAGGCGCAGGCGTTCCGGACATCCAGTAGTGCCCAACAAACACCGGTTTCTCGCCGTCGTAGCCGGGCAGGACATCCGCCTCGACCGGCGTATGGGGAATCTTTGCTATCTCAGAGGCCGGAACCATGGCCAGATCACGGTAGGTCAAACTCTTTTGTTGCCACCATCGAGTACGAATGTCGTACCTCGGGTTGCCCTCTTTATCATGGAAAAAATGCCCACAAGGCAACCTAATTTCCAAACCTTTGAGCAGTGTTTCTATAGATTCATACGCTTGCGTGCCTTTACGGCTAGCTTGATCCCAGGCCTCCGGTAGAAGCCGGTTATGCGAATCTGTGTACTTGTTAATGTCCTCTATGTGGTCTGGGTGCCAACAGGCATGCACCACACGGAACTCAGGGAAGTCCAGATAAACAGGTAACGTTTTGAACCACTTAATCATCTCCTGATGAAGCTCGCTGCCCTCACCTATCTGTTCCAGAAAATCTTTATGCTGATTCAGGTTCTTTTCAGTGTGGGGACGCAGAAACTCGCCGGGATTCTCCGGGTCTTCAGTGGCCCAGGCCACTGCATTGAATTCATGGTTACCCATGACAGCCAGGGCATTACCGCTCTCGACCATGTTTCGAGCAATGCGAACGGTCTCCACCTGCTCCTGGCCGCGATCTACAAAGTCACCCAGGAAAATGACTTTGCGCTCCGGGTGCTGCCAGGTGCCATCAATTTCCTGATAGCCCATCTTTGCCAGTAGAGCTTTCAATTCACTCGCGTAACCGTGGATATCACCGATCAGATCGTACATCGCATCCCCTCCCGAGACGTTACTGCCAGGCTTCACGGGTCGTGGATGCGATGAGATCCAGTTCCCTGCCGCCTGAGGCCTGGTTCGGTACCGGCCCGTCTTGCTTACCAATCACTTCGCCGTTCAAGGCCAAAAGGTAGGCTGCGTTCTTTTTGTAGTAAAACCAATACTGCTTGATCTGTCCCCAGATTCCAAGATCTCCGCCGGTTTCGTAGACATGCTCTCGAACAAGACTCTGAGCCCGACCGAGCTGCCTGTCGATTGGCAAGCGCCAGAACCCTTTAGGGAAATGCAGATACCGCTGGTGTTCACACGAGGCCAGCGCGAACAGAGGCTGGCTTTTGCGCTGAAAGCCTGTGTCTACCCACAGGTAAGGCTTGAATGCCTGTTTTTCTTCGTCCAGGTATTTCTTCACCCGACTGATGCGCTGGTCGGTCTCCGCCATATCCATGCCGACCACCACGCACAGAGCCCGCAGAAATCCCTCGCTGCTGTATTTGAAATCAAAGCCGCCATCCTCCATGCCGAAACTGGAGCTTTCGAGTACGTTGTCCAGGCGCTCCAGGTTGGCGGAGGTGGTCCGGGTATAGCCCATTCTGTTCAGGATTTCTTCTCTTGGGTATTGGGCCACATGGAGGATAAGGTCCGTTTTGAAGTTGTTTACCATTCAATTCCCTCCCATTCGATGATGGGTATTGTGCAAGCACGACGCGACAAAACCTGTCGCGTAGCTCTTTTATGCTTGTGGTGTCCGAGAAAAAGGAGGAAGCACCACATGAACCGAGCCAAGAAAGAAGAAGCCCGCAAACATCGGGAAGCGCGGGAGGGTTTGTCCGAAGAGGAAATTCGGGAACTGGATCGAAAAGAATTCCTGGAGAACCAGGTCCGGGCCCTTGCCCGGGAGATTCACTACGAGTGGTTTCCGGAGGAGTATGATTTCATGATGGACTCGAGTTCCGATGCCAATGACCGGCGCCGGGGGATCAATCCGATGAGTGAGGAGTACACCCACCGGGTCAATGCTCGCCGCCAGGAACGGGGTGTTTCACCGCTTGGAGCTAATGGTATGCCTACTTCGAATGAGAGTTGGGATATTGCTTATGCCGAAGCGAAAAAACGGATCCTCAATAACAGTTGAGGACCGTGCCGCCTCGACATGGCCCCCATCGCTATCCGAACCAGCCTGGCGAACACAGTGCATGGGTGAACAACTGAACCCTTGGTTTATTTTTCAGTCGCCCTGCGCGCACGCTCCAACCCACTCCTGAGCGTGCCCTCAATCTCCTCCCTCAACCACTCCGGCTCCAGAATATCGCAATGCACCGCTTGTGCCGTCAGCCACCAGCGTAAGTCCTGCGTATCGCCGACGGTCACAGTGATTTCGAAGGTGTTCTCATCAATGTCTGTCGTCACCTGGTCAAAACCCAGTGGCGATTCAATGAGGTGATTGAGTACCGGCTTGTCGCAGCGCAGGCGCAGGAATACCGGTTTGCGGGAGTGCAGGATGCCCATGGCACCGGAGGAGATGTACAGGTCCAAATCGAAATCTTCGGGTCGCTCAAGCGGCTCATCCACCAGTTCACCGGCCGTTGCCCGGTGAAGCACCAGTTGGCGGATACCTTCCCGGCCATCGATGGTACCGATGAGGTACACATTCGGGTCTCGGAAGATCAGGCCGAAGGGGTGTACGCGGATGTCCTCTGGCGCTGGCCAGTTACGGGCCTGGTAGGTGAGAGTGCACTGGTATTCCCGCAGGAGGGCTTCCGTGACGGTTTCGAGGACGTCGGCGTCGATTGCCGGACGTTTGCCACCGAGGCCGCGGTTGATGACTCGAATGCGATCCGGCCATTTGCCCAATGGATTACGTTCACGCAGCAGGGTTCGGTGGGCTTCGTCAAAATGGGGCTTTAGGTGGGCCAGTGCTCTGGGTGGCAACATCGGCTTCAAATAGGCCTGAGCCAGTTCAAAGGTGAGTGCCGCCGGCAGGTCCAGTGCCGGGATGATGTCGATGGTGGCATCCCGCTCAAAGGACCACCTGAATGGCCGGGCGGACTCATCCACCATCAGGGGAAAATCGACACTGAGTTTCTCCAGGTCCCGCTGGATGGAGCGCATGGTTACCGGGTATCCGTATTCCTCCAGCCGTTGGGCCAGTTCCGTGGTAGTGATGGTCCTCGGATAACGGGGCACCATTCGGAGCATGGTGAGGTAGCGGATGGCGGTGTTGGACATAATAAGCAAATAACCCTTACGTTTGGTAGGTTACATACTTATTCAGACGCTTGGCGAAATCAAATACGGCAGGAAAAGCCTTGTGCTTGGCGGCGCGGTGTAAGCATTCAAACAGTCCATGCGGATCTGGCGGCTTATACCCCGGAGTCCGATGCTTTCTCGGCGGTGGTGATGATCTTTGCCCATACACCGCCCCACGTCTGGCAGCATTCTTTAACAATGGCAAGGCAGGCGCTAAAGCCCGGGGGCTATCTGATTCTGGAAGGTTACACCGAGGATCAGATCGGCCGCGACACCGGTGTTGGAGCGGTGATGCAATTTGTGGTGTGGAAGCTATAGAAAGGACTAGAAGGCAAGTGAATAGCATTCGTCCGTCTGGTGTCCAAAAGGGCACCCGCTATACTGTTTCGCTTGGACGAAAAGACAAGGAGAAGTCATGAATGAACAGCAAGTACGGATTTTCACCTCAAGCGATGGCGAAGCGCGGCTGGAAGTGGCGCTGTATCAGGAAACTGCCTGGCTCAACTTGGACCAAATGGCTAATCTGTTCGATCGTGACAAGTCAGTAATTTCTCGCCATATCCGCAATGTGTTCAAGGAAGGCGAGCTCGATCGAATTTCAGTTGTTGCAAAAAATGCAACAACTGCCGCCGACGGGAAAACCTACCAAGTCGATTACTATAATCTGGATGTCATCATATCTGTTGGCTACCGAGTGAAGTCCCAACGCGGCGTGCAGTTCCGTCAATGGGCTACCAAAGTTCTCAAGGATCACTTGGTCCGGGGATATACACTCAATCGGCGCCGGTTGACTGAGCGTGGCATTGAGTTTGAACAAGCGGTAAACCTATTAAGCCGCACACTCACCAATCAAGGCCTTGTTTCCAACGAAGGTGCAGCCGTTGCGCGAGTGATCAGCGACTATGCCCGCTCTTGGAGCCTCCTGCAGGGCTATGATGAACAGCAGTTGGCGGAAGTCGGCATAAAGCAGCCAGACATGCAGCCGCTGATGCTGAATGAAGCACTTGAGGCCATTGGCGAGCTGAAACAAACCTTAATCACTAAGGGCGAGGCAACGGAATTGTTCGGGCAGATACGTGGGGATGGCCTCGCCTCTGCACTGGCTACCATCGAGCAGGGTTTCGGAGATGAGCTTTTCTATCCCAATATCGCTGCCCGAGCCGCCCATCTGCTTTACTTCGTCATCAAAAATCACCCACTGGCCGACGGCAATAAGCGCTGTGGCTCGTTTCTGTTCTTGTGGTACCTGCGCCGTAACCGAGCATTGTTGGCACGACCAGTAGAACAACTCATCAACGACAACACCTTGGTGGCCTTGGCCCTTCTGGTGGCTGAAAGCCTGCCGGGGCAAAAGACCCTGATGATCCGGCTGATTGAGCATTTCATCCTATTGAAGGAAACCGAGGCTAAATAAACTGATGGGGCTGACGTTCAACGAAAGACTTCTGACTCATATTGTTAGAGGCTTGCCCAATACTCAGAGTGCATGAGGGCCCTTGCCGCACAGCTTGGACGTCAAAATTGAGATGTAGAAACGAAAAAAGGCAGACCAGCAACTTACTGATCTGCCTTTCTCCTATATGGTAGCGGGGAGCAGGCGCGATTGAGCGCCTGCGGCAGCGGCCATTCTGCGCGTAGCGCCAATAAAAGAACGCTGACTCAAAAGCCCCCGCTTAAAAGCAACAAAGCCCGCATTTGCGGGCTTTGTTTCAATAGTGGTAGCGGGGGCTGGATTCGAACCAACGACCTTCGGGTTATGAGCCCGACGAGCTACCAGACTGCTCCACCCCGCATCAAAACTGGTGGTCTTTCGGGGCTGGCCCCGATCAACGTGGCGCGTATATTAAGGACCGGGAGCCAGCCTGTCAATTGTTAATTTTCGAACAAATCCGTGGGAAAGATAAGTTCCTCGGCGGGCGCTTCGCTTGGGGTTTTGTAGAAGCCCACCGTATCGATCACTTCCTGTACCGGGCGGAAGGAACGACGGTGTTCGGGAGTTGCGCCCAAACACCTCAGAGCCTCGAGATGAACAGGCGTCGGATAGCCCTTGTGTTTGGCCAGTTCGTAACCCGGGTAACGCTCTTCGAACGCTTCCATCTCCCGGTCACGGGTGACTTTAGCGAGGATGGAGGCGGCGCTGATTTCGGCGACTCGGCTGTCGCCCTTGATGACGGGCTCTGACGGCCAGTGCCATTTGGGGCAGCGGTTGCCGTCCACCAGCACGTATTCCGGCGGGATTGCGAGACCGGCGACGGCGCGTTCCATGGCGAGCATGGTGGCCTGGTAGATGTTGAGCCGGTCGATCTCGGTTGCCTCGCAGCGGCCGAGGCTCCAGGCGGCGGCTTTATCGATGATTTCGTCGTAAAGGGCGAGGCGTTTTTTTTCGGTGAGTTTTTTCGAATCCGCCAGGCCGGCGATGGGTTTGTCCGGATCGAGGATGACGGCGGCTGTGACGACCGCACCGATCAGGGGGCCGCGGCCGACTTCATCGACACCGGCCAGCAACCTACCCTGGTAACGACATTCGAATGGAGGTAACTCTACCTTTGCCATCAGGCTCTCTCCTCCAGCAGCCCGGAGACGGCCTCAGCGGCCTTTTCGTCGGCGTTCTGGCGCAGGGTCAGGTGTAGCTCGGTGAATGCCTTCTGCAGTCGCTGCCGCTCTTCCAGGTTCTCCATGCGCTCAAGTACCGCCGCGCCCAGGGATTCGGCGGTGGCGTCGTCCTGGAGCAGCTCGGGCACCAGCGCCTCCTTTGCCAGGAGATTGGGCAGGGCCACATGGGGCACCTTTACCAAGCGGGAGAGAAGCGCGTAGCTCATGTTGCTCAGGCGGTAACCGACCACCATGGGTTTCTTGAGCAACATGGCTTCGAGGGTGGCGGTGCCGGAGGCCAGCAGGACCACATCGGAAGCCGCCATCACTTCCCGGGATTGGCCACGTACGATGGTAACCGGCAGTTTCACCTCAAGGGATTCCACCAGCGCCTGAACCTGTTTCTCACGATCCCGATTCACGCAGGGAATCACCAGCTGGATATCCGGGCGGCGCTCCTGCAGCCAGCGGGCGGCCTCCAGGAACAGGTTGCCCAGGCGTTCGACCTCCCCTGCCCGGCTGCCCGGCAGTACCGCCAGTAACGGGGCGTTCTGGTCCAGCCCGAGCTGTTCGCGGGCTTTGCCGGTATTCGGCTCCAGGGGAATCCTGTCGGCCAGTGGATGACCCACAAAGGCCACGGGCACGTTGTGTTCTTCGTAGAAGCGGGCCTCGAACGGGAACAGGGTGAGCATGAGATCGACGGATTTGGCGATCTTGAAGATGCGTTTCTGGCGCCAGGCCCAGACCGAGGGGCTGACGTAATGCACCGACGGAATGCCCGCCTCGCGGCAGCGCCGTTCGATGGCCAGGGTAAAGTCCGGGGAATCGATGCCGATGACCACATCCGGGCGGTTGGTGAAGAAGTAGTCCATCAGGCGGGCGCGGATGCTGAACAGCTCCCGGATCCGGCCCAGCACTTCCACCAGGCCCATGACCGAGAGCCGTTCCATGGGCACCAGGGAATGAAAGCCCTCGGCAATCATCTCTTCCCCGCCGATGCCCACAAACCGGGCTTTCGGATAGCGGCGCTTCAGGGAACGGATCAGGCCGGCACCGAGGATGTCCCCCGATGCCTCGCCAGCGATCATGGCGATGGTGAGCTTGCGCTCGCTAACGATGGAAGGTGTGGTGGATTCCGTCACCGGAAGGCTCCGGCTGGTCAGCGAATGATGCCGCGGTGTGCTCCGCGCAGGGATTCAATGAGCGGGCGAGCTTCCGGCACGTCGCTGTAGTTCTTCTCCAGCTCCTCAAGTGCCTGCTCGGTGGTCAGGCCCTGGCGGTAGATCGTCTTGTAGGCACGGCGGAGTGCCAGCAACGCGTCTTTGCTGAAGCCACGACGCTTGAGGCCTTCCACGTTCAGGCCGTGGGGCTCGGCAGACTGGCCACTGGCCATCACGTAAGCGGGAATATCCTTGAGCACGATGCTGCCACCGGCGGCCATGCTGTGGGGGCCGATGTTGCAGAACTGGTGCACCATGGTGCCGCCGCCCAGAATGGCGAAATCACCCACCGACACGTGGCCGGCCAGGGTCGCGCAGTTGGCCAGGATGGTGTTGTCCCCCACGATGCAGTCGTGAGCCACATGCACGTAAGCCATCAACAGGTTGCCGTTGCCGATGCGGGTCTCGCCGCGGTCCTGAACGGTGCCCCGGTGGATGGTACAGTTCTCGCGGATGACGTTGTTATCCCCGATCACCAGGGTGGTGGGCTCGCCGGCGTATTTCTTGTCCTGGCACTCTTCACCAACACTGGAGAACTGGAAAATCCGGTTATTGCGGCCGATTATGGTCGGCCCCTTGATCACCACGTGGGAAAGGATTTCGGTGCCTTCACCGATTTCCACGCCAGGGCCGATGTAACTCCACGGGCCAACGGTCACGTTGTCCGCCAGCTTGGCTGATGGGTCTACAATCGCTTGAGGATGGACACCCGACCAGTCATTTGTCGCCATCAAACTTCTCTCTCAGCGGTCAAGATTTCTGCCGTGCAGACGACTTCCCCGTCGACCAGCGCTCGGCATTCGAATTTGTAGATGCCGCGCTTCCCGGAGAGAAATTCCGCTTCCATATCGAGGCGGTCTCCCGGCAGCACAGGGCGCTTGAACCGGGCCTTGCTGGACCCGGCGAGATATTGTACCACGCCGTCAGCGGGTTTCCGGCCCACGGTCACAAAACCGAGAATGCCTGCCAATTGTGCCATAGCTTCGATGATGAGCACGCCGGGCATGATCGGGTTGTCGGGGAAATGGCCCTGAAAGAAAGGCTCATTGAAGGAAATGTTCTTGTACCCCTTGATTGATGTTCCCTTCTCAATCTCGGTCACCCGGTCCACCAGCAAGAACGGGTACCGATGTGGCAGGTATTCAAGAATTTCGTTGATTTGCATCATGTTGGTCGGCCTCAGCCCTCTAATTTCTTTTCCAGTTCTTTGACCCGCCGTGCAAGCACATCGAGCTGGCGGAAGCGCACGGCGTTCTTACGCCATTGCCGGTTGGTATCCGCGCTGGTGCCCGAGGAATAGACCCCCGGTTCGCGGATGTCGCCGGTGACCAGTGTCATACCGGTGAGGTGCACCTGGTCGGCGATTTCGAGATGGCCCGCCACGCCGGAGGCACCACCGAAAACACAATGACGGCCGATCCGGGTGCTGCCGGCAATACCAACCATGGCCGCCATGGCACTGTGCTCACCTATATGGACGTTATGGGCGATCTGAATGAGGTTATCGAGTTTCACGCCATCGCCGATGACGGTGTCATCCAGGGCACCGCGGTCGATGGTGGTGTTGGCGCCCACTTCCACGTCGTCTCCGAGTACGACACGACCAAGCTGGGCAATGCGGTGCCAGACGCCTTTTTCATTGGCAAAACCGAAGCCATCAGAGCCGATCACGGCACCACTGAGGATATGGCAACGCTGCCCGACCACCACGTCGTGGGCCAGGGTTGCCCGGGGTCGGATCACGGTGTCACGTCCGATCCGGCAGCGGGCACCGATAACACTGCCGGCACCAATCACCACGTTCTCGGCAATCTCGGCGTCCGCCGAGATGACAGCGTTGGGGCCAATGCTGGCGCTTTCGGCAATCCGGGCAGAAGCATCCACAACGGCGCTGGCATGCACCCCGGGTGCCGGTACCGGCGCGGGATCAAACCAGTGACTGAGGCGAGCATAGCCCAGATAGGGGTTGTCCAGTAGCAGGACATTGGTGGGAGAATCCTGGGCGGCCGCCGGTGAGAGGATCACCGCGGAGGCTCGGGTGTCCGCCAGGTATTTGCCATAGGCCGGGTTGGCGAGAAAACTGATCTGGCCGGGGCCCGCGGCCGAGAGGGTCGCCAGCCCGGTGATCTGCACCTCGGGGTCTCCCTTCAGCTCTGCCCCCAATGCCTTGGCGATATCACCAAGCCGGTAGGACTTTTCTGTCATGACATACTCCAGAGCATCATCCGGGGCCGAGGTGCCCCAATCGGTTAACGGTTCAGCTTTTCCAGCAGCTGGGACGTGAGGTTCATTTCCGGCTTCACGTAGACCACCGCTTCGCTCGGCAGGATCAGGTCCAGATCGTTCTCTTCCAGCAGTTCCTTGACCGCTGCGTCTACTTCCGGACGGGCGCTCTCGAGAAACTGCTGTTTGCGCTGGGCCACGGTGTTATCCAGGCGCTGCTTGAGCATGTTGAATTCCTGCACCTTCTGCTGGAACTGGCCGGAGAGCTCGTTGCGCTCGGTCTCATTCATCATGGCGCCGTCTTTTTGCAGGCGCTCCTGAAGCTTGCGAGCAGCTTCCTGGGCTTCCCTGACACGGGCTTCCTCACCGGCGAAGTCCTTCTGCAGGGTTTCGCTGAAGGCCTTGGCTTCGTCAGAGGAAAACAGCGCCTGGCGAAGGTCGACCACGCCAATGCGGGTCTCGGCAAATGCCGGCAGGCTGACGGCCATCAGGGCTGCTGCAAGCAGGGTAATCATACGGGACATGGTATTTCTCCTGTGTTTCATCCTTTACTGTTGTTATACGTGGCCATCAGAAGGTCTGGCCGAGGGAGAACTGGAACACCTGGGTGTCGTCCCCCTCCTTGTCATTCAGCGGCTGGGCAAGACTGAAGGCCAGCGGGCCGACCGCCGTGATCCACTGGAAACCGACACCGGCTGCCAGGCGCACTTCGCTCAGTTCCGGATCAAAGCCACGTTCGGTATCAAAGACCTGGCCGGCATCCAGGAACACCGAGGTGCGCATGGAACGGCTGTCGCCCGCGAACGGGGTCGGCGTGATCAGCTCCAGCCCACCCTCGGTAAGCAGGTTGCCGCCAAACGGATCCGGCTCGGACAGGTCGAACTCGCTGTTGGTTGCCCGCAGGCCGAGGGAGTTGGCCTCGTAACCCCGGACCGAGCCGTAGCCGCCGGAGTAGAAATGCTCGTAGAACGGCATCTGGGTGCGATCGCCGTACCCGTCACCATACCCGATCTCGGAACGGGCGCGGAATACCCAGCGGTTGTCGTCGTCGATCGGGAAGTAGAAGTCGGTCTTGTGGGTGGCCTTGTAGAAGGTCAGGTCACTGCCCGGTACCGCCACATCGATGGAGAGCGAGTGGCTGTAACCATCGGTGGGCAGTACACCCCGGTTCAGCGTGCTCCGGCGCCAGCTGCCGAACAGGAAGAAGTTATCGAAGGAATCCCCTTCCTCGATGATGAAGTCCCGGACTTCCTGGGAGGTGAACAGCCCTTCCTTGATGTTGGAACGGGTGTAGCCCAGGCCGAAGTTCAGGCGGGTAATCTGGTCGGTGGGATAGCCGAAGGTGACCCGGCCGCCGTACTCGTCCAGCAGGTAGGAGGAGATGTCCTCTTCCTCATAGTCGGTCTCCCGGGCAAACACGCTGAAGCCACGGCTCACACCATCCACGGTGTAATACGGGTCCAGGTAGGAGATATTGGCACTCTTGACCGAATCACTGACGTTGACACCGAAGGAGACCCGCTTGCCCGAACCGAAGAAGTTGTTCTCGGACACGTTGGCGCCGAGGATGACACCGGAATCCTGGGAGAAACCGATGGACGCGGACAGGCTACCGGTGGGCTGCTCTTCCACGGAGTAGTTCACGTCCACCAGGTCATCGGTACCCGGTACCGGAACCGTCTCGACGTTCACCGTGCTGAAGAAGCCAAGGCGCTCGAGTTTGGTCTTGGAGAACTCGATCCGGTCGGAGGAGGCAACGCCCCCTTCCATCTGGGTCATTTCCTGGCGCAGCACGTCGTCCCGGGTGGAGACGTTGCCGTCAAAGTTGATGCGGCGTACGTAGGCGCGCTTGCCGGGCTCCACATAGAAAGTCACAGAGGCGGTATTGTTCTCGGCCGGTTCAGGCACGGCATTCACATTGGCGAAGGCGTAGCCCTCCCGGCCCAGCCGGAAGGACAGCGCCTCGGAAATGGCCGTCATGCGGGCCCGGGAGAATACATCGCCCTCTTTTACCGGGATCAGTTTGCGTAGCTCTTCTTCGCCGACGATCAGATCGCCCCTCAGGTTGATCTCGGAGATGGTGTACTGGGGGCCTTCATTGATGGCGATGGCGATAAAGACTTTCTGCTTGTCCGGGGAGATGGACACCTGGCTGGATTCGACGGTGAAGTCGAGGTAGCCACGGTCCAGATAGAAGGAGCGCAGGCTTTCCAGATCGCCACTGAGGCGTTCACGGGCGTACTTGTCCGAGTTGGTGATGGAGTTCCACCAGCTGGTGGTTTCCAGCTCAAACAGGCCCAGCAGCTCTTCTTCGCTGAAATCGTTGTTGCCCACAATGTTGATGTGGTGGATGGCTGCGACGGTGCCTTCATTGATGTCGAGGCTGATGGCGACCCGGTTCCGGGGAAGTTCTTCGGCGGTCGCTTTCACCCGGGCGTTGTAGCGGCCCTGGGCAATGTAGGAGCGCAGAATCTCGAGTTCCAGGCGTTCGAGGGTGGCGCGGCGGAATACCTGACCTTCCTGCAGGCCGGCACCGGCCAGGGCGTCCATCAGCATGTCGGTTTCGATGTTCTTGTTGCCCTCGATCTCGATGGAGCTGATGGACGGGCGCTCACGCACGGTGATAATCAGGACTCCGGCATCACGGCTGGCCTCGATGTCGGTGAACAGTCCGGTACCGAACAGGGACTTGATGGCACTGGCGAGTTCCGCCTCATCCACCTGCTCGCCAATATTCACCGGAAAGGCGGCAAAAACGGTACCCGCGGAGACCCGCTGGAGGCCTTCGACTTCGATATCCGCTACCGTAAATTCATCCGCCAGCGCTGGCTTCATGCCCATAGAGGCCACAGCGAGGCCAACGGCTACACCTAGAAGAGAACGTCTCATTCAAATATTTCGCCTGGTTAATGCGCGTAAGGAGCCCGCAATTCTCACAACCGCATCAGGTCGTTGTAAAGAGCAAACACCATTAAAGTGAGGATCAATGCCATACCAATCCGTAATCCGATGGCCTGGGCATGCTCCGACACGGGCTTCCGACGGATTGCCTCGATGGTGTAATACACGATATGGCCACCGTCCAGAACCGGAATCGGCAAGAGATTCAGTACGCCGAGACTGACGCTCAGATAGGCCAGGAACCGGACAAAATCCTCGAAACCGGAGCTCACACTCGCCTCGGCCACCCGGGCAATTGTGATAGGGCCACTGAGATTGGTGGGCGACAGCAGTCCGGTCACCATCTTCTTGATGGCGACCAGGGTCAGCCGGGTATCGGCCCAGGTTTCGCCAATGGCCTGGGGAATCGCCGCCAGGGGACCATAGCTGATATCCCGGAGCACTTCGTCGGGCCAGGATACTTGCTGCACCCCCACGCCGACAAAACCGATCACTTCCCCGGTCTCCAGCGTGCGCTCGCCCGGTGTGACCTCGAAGGTCCTCTCGGCACCATCACGCAGCACAGTAATGTCCAGGGTTTGCTCGGGTGCGTTTCGTATGCGCTCCACGAGCGTCTGCCAGTCGGATACCGGCTCACCATTGACGCTCAGGACCTTATCTCCGGCCTGAAGACCCGCAAGGTCTCCCCGGCCACCCTCGGCAATCTCGCCCAGCACCGCGGGAATCTCCGGTCGCCAGGGCGTTATACCGAATTCACCCAGGGGGTCCGGGGCGTCGTCGCTGAGTTTCCAGCCGCCCAGCTCGCCGCTCACGGTACCCCGGGCACCGTCCTCTGAAACCTCAAGGCTTACGGTACCCTGCTCACCGGTCCGTTCAAGCAGGCGCATATTGATATCGCGCCAGGACGTTACCCGGTGGCCGTCCACCGCGTGGATTTCCATACCTTCCTGCAGACCCGCCCGTTCGGCGATGCTACCCTGGGCCACGTCTCCGACAATGGGCGCAACGGCGGTCACACCCATTACACTGATCACCCAGTAGGCAAAAACCGCAAAGAGGAAGTTGGCAATGGGGCCGGCGGAGGCAATGGCGATCCGCTTCGCCGGGGACTTGGCCATGAACTCCTGGTCCTTCAGCTCCTCGGGAACCGGGCCCTCGCGCTGATCGAGCATCTTGACGTAACCGCCCAAGGGAATGGCGGCGACGGCAAACTCGGTGCCGTGGCGGTCATACCAGGAAAACATGGGCTTGCCGAAGCCCACGGAGAAGCGCAGAACCTTCACCCCACAGCGCCTGGCAACCCAGAAGTGGCCGTATTCATGCAGGGTGACAAGGATGCCCAGGGTCAGTGCCAGGGCCAGAATGGTCTCAATGATCTGCATAGCATTCCCGGTTAGTGACTCAAGCCAGGCAGCAAAACCGCCGACGATTTCAGACAGTCAGCAGGCCGATCTGTTCCCTGGCGTGCCGACGGGCTTCGGCGTCCTTGGCGAAGATGGTCTCAAAGCTGTCTGCCGGCACCACTTCGGTGGCCGCCAGTGTCCGCTCTATAATAACGGGGATATCGGCAAAACACAGTGTTCCTTCCAGAAATGCCGCCACGGCGATCTCGTTGGCGGCATTCAGCGCGGCCGGAGCCGTTCCACCAGCCACGAAGGCTTCCGCGGCCAGCCGCAGGCAGGGGAAGCGCACCAGATCCGGCCGTTCGAAGTGAAAGCGGCCAATGGCGAACAGATCCAGAGGCGCGACACCGGCGTCGATCCGCTCGGGCCAGGCCAGACCGTTGGCGATGGGGGTGCGCATGTCCGGGCTGCCAAGCTGGGCCAGCACCGAGCCGTCTGCGTACTCCACCATGGAATGGATGATGCTCTCCGGATGCACATGCACCTCGATGTTTGCCGGCGTGGTGTTGAACAGCCAGCAGGCCTCGATCAACTCCAGGCCCTTGTTCATCAGGGTGGCCGAATCCACCGAGATCTTCTGGCCCATGGACCAATTGGGGTGGGCACAGGCCTCCTCCGGGGAGACACAGCGCAGCTGCTCGACGGTATGGGTGCGGAACGGGCCACCGGATGCGGTCAGCAGGATCCGTGTGATACCGGCGCCGCGGGGGTCACGGACCTTGTCCGCCGGCATGCACTGGAAAATCGCATTGTGTTCGGAATCGATGGGCAACAGTTCCGCGCCGGATTCGGCCACGGCGTCCATAAACAGCTTGCCGGACATCACCAGGGCTTCCTTGTTGGCCAGCAGCACACGCTTGCCGGCACGGACTGCCGCAAGTGTCGGCGGAAGGCCGGCAGCGCCAACAATGGCTGCCATCACGGTGTCCGCTTCGGGTGCGGCGGCTACTTCACACAGACCCTCTTCGCCCGCCAGGACACGGATATCCGGCAGATCGGCAAGCAATTCGTTCAGCGTTTCCGCCGCCTCGGTGCTGGCCATGACCGCCACCGCCGGTCGGAACTCCCGGCACAGAACCGCCAGCTCCTCGGCCCGGGTGCTGGCTGTCAGCGCATACACGGAAAATCGCTCCGGGTGGCGCCGGATGACATCCAGGGTGCTCAGTCCGATGGAACCGGTGGCTCCGAGAAGGGTGACGGTACGCTGTGACATGGTTACCAGTGCCCGGTAGTCAGCCAGCCAAGCTGGGTGATGATCAGTGCGAAGACGGGAATGGCGGCGGTCAGACTATCGATCCGGTCCATGATACCTCCGTGACCAGGCAGCAGCTGGCTGCTGTCCTTGATGCCACGGAAGCGCTTGAGCATGCTTTCGAGCAGGTCGCCAAGCACGGACACCAGGCCGGTGAACAGGCTGGCCGCGACCAGTAACAGGGTTTCCGTAAGGCTGGCTGAGGCCAGGCTACTGACAATCACGGCGAAGACACCGACCGCAGTCAAACCACCCCAGACACCCGCCCAGGACTTACCCGGACTGACGCGGGGTGCCAGCTTGGCCTTGCCGAATGCTCGGCCGGCAAAGTAGGCACCGATATCCGCCACCCAGACCACACAGAACACGTACAGGATAACCCAGAGATTATTGGCCACGTCCCCGAACTGGAAACTGCCGGTGCGCAGGTGATTCAGGCCCACCCAGGCCGGTACCAGAACAAACAGCCCCATCAGCGCACGCATGGGGAGACTGCCCCAGCGGTCGGAGCCCTGTGGGTAGCTGCGAACCAGCAGGAAACAGATGACCCACCAGGCAAGGGCCAGCCACAGCACCAGTACAGCTGGTACGTTCAGCAGGCCGTAGAGAATAGCCGCTGTTACCGCGGCGTAGGCCACGCGGCCGCCCTGCCCTTCAATGCCGGACATATTGGCCCATTCCCAGGCGCCAATGGTAATCACGGCGCCGGTGAAGAGTGCAAATCCCAGGGGAGGAAGAAAGAAGATACCGCCAATGGCGATGGGAGCCAGGATCAGGGCTGTAATAATTCGGGTCTTGAGCACGGTCGGAATCGCTTATGCATCATTATTGTTGTGCGGCCTTGGCCGCGATCTGGTCGTCGGTCTGACCAAATCGGCGCTGCCGTCCGGCATAGGCCTCGAGTGCCTTACCCATCTCTTCGTGTTTGAAGTCGGGCCAGAATACCGGGGAGAAATAGAATTCGGTGTAGGCAAGGTGCCAGAGCAGGAAATTGCTGATCCGCTGCTCGCCGGCCGTGCGGATCATCAGGTCAGGCATCGGCAGGTCACCGATGCTCAGATGCTGCTGGATCATGTCATCGGTGATGTCTGACGGCGCCAGTTCACCGGCACGAACCTTCTCGGCCACCTTCCGGGTCGCCTGGGTGATGTCCCAGTGCCCGCCGTAGTTGGCAGCAATGACCAGGGTCATCTGCGTGTTGTTGCGGGTCAGCTCCTCGGCCTTGTCCATGTGCTCCCGGAGCACCGGGCTGAAGGCAGAGCGATCGCCGATGATGCGCAGCCGGATATTGTTCCGGTGCAGCTTCCGGACCTCCCGCTCCAGGGCGATCAGGAACAACCGCATCAGGGCGGAGACCTCGTCTTTTGGCCGGCGCCAGTTCTCGCTGGAGAACGCGAACAGCGTGAGTACCTCAACGCCCTCGCGGGCACAGGTCTCAACCACGGCCTTGACTGCATTCACGCCGGCCTTGTGGCCCGCCACTCCCGTCAGCCGATGGGCTTTCGCCCACCGGTTGTTACCGTCCATGATAATGGCCACATGCCGGGGCCGGCTGTCCGCCGACACCGGAATTTCCGCGGTTACATTTCCCGTCATGAAATCCCCTGCGCGGCCCGGAACACCTCTCCGGACCGTCTGTGCTACTTTTGAGAACCGCGACGGATCAGACCGCCATCAGGTCCTCTTCTTTGCTCTTGAGCATCTTCTCGATTTCGGCGATGTACTTGTCCGTCAGCTTCTGGATCTCGTCCTCGGCACGGCGCTCATCGTCCTCGGTGATTTCCTTTTCCTTCAGCAGTTCCTTGATCATGCTGTTGGCGTCGCGACGGGCATTACGGATGGAGACCCGCCCGTGCTCGGCATCAGCCTTGGCCTGCTTGACCATCTCCCGACGGGTTTCCTCGGTGAGCATCGGCATGGGCACGCGGATCACGTCACCGCTGGTGGCCGGGTTCAGGCCCAGATCGGAAGTCATGATGGCCTTCTCGATGGTCGGCACCAGGTTCTTCTCCCAGGGAGAGACCGTCAGGGTGCGGTTGTCTTCCACATTGACGCTGGCCACCTGCTTGAGCGGCGTTTCCTGGCCATAGTAGTTAACCATCACGCTGTCCAGGATTGCCGGGTGGGCGCGGCC
Organism: Marinobacter pelagius; assembly: GCF_900114925.1. Lineage (GTDB taxonomy): Bacteria > Pseudomonadota > Gammaproteobacteria > Pseudomonadales > Oleiphilaceae > Marinobacter > Marinobacter pelagius. Next base: position 132,470 of record NZ_FOUR01000006.1, read on the forward strand.
AGTCCGGATCTTGTTGAACGCCGAGTGCAGAGCCTCGAGGCTCTTGTTCATTTTCTTCTCGGCTTCTGCTTTGATGTCGTTAATCACTTAAGCATCCTCAATTCGTCAGGTCATTCCGTGAGCCGACCCTTTCTGGCGGGCCGGCTTACCGTGTTATTCGATCAGTGTACCTTCTTTTTCGCCGGTCACGATGCGTGTCAGCACACCCGGGCGGTTCATGTTGAACACCCGCAGCGGGATACCGTGATCCCGCGCCAGGACGATAGCCGTCAGGTCCATCACGCCCAGCTTCTTGTCCAACACCTCATCATAGGTGAGGTGGTCGTATTTAACGGCGGTCGGATCCAGGTTGGGGTCCGCCGAGTAAACACCGTCTACCTTGGTTGCCTTCAGGACCGCATCCGCCTCAATCTCGATCCCGCGCAGGCAGGCGGCCGAATCGGTGGTGAAGAACGGGTTGCCGGTACCGGCGCTGAAGATCACCACGTCGCCTTCTTTCAGATCACGCACCGCACGGCGGCGATCATAATGCTCCACGATACCACTCATGGGGATGGCCGACATGACGCGGGTGCGGATATTGGAACGCTCCAGGGCGTCCCGCATGGCCAGGCCGTTCATCACGGTGGCCAGCATGCCCATGTGGTCACCGGTGACCCGGTCCAGGCCGGCCGCGTTCAGGGCTGCGCCACGGAACAGGTTACCACCGCCGATCACCAGGCCAACCTGGACACCGATGCCGATGAGGGCGCCGATTTCCAGGGCCATGCGATCAAGAACTTTGGGATCAATACCGAAATCGTGGTCGCCCATCAGGGCTTCGCCACTGAGCTTGAGCAGAACACGCTTGTATCTGGGCTGGTTTTTCGAAGATGTCGGCATGGTGATCCCCTTTTCGTCTGATGGCTATCCGCATAAACGGTTTTCAGGCTTGTATCTGACATACTCCTCACAAAAAAGGGGTATCTCAGATACAAGCCCGCCACGAGAGCCGGGTTTCCCCAGCTAACGTGGCAGACTCAGGTTGGTGCCGGAGACCAGCCCCGGCACCGTCAGGAAGGATCAGGCCTTGCCAGTACCGGCTGCAGCAGCAACCTCGGCAGCAAAGTCGACTTCTTCCTTCTCAATGCCCTCACCTACTTCCAGGCGAACAAAGCCAACCAGCTCGCCGCCGGCAGACTTGATCAGCTCGCCAACAGTCTGGTCCGGGTTCTTGACGAACGGCTGCTCAACCAGGCTGTTTTCCTTGAGGAACTTCTTGATTCGGCCGCCCATCATCTTCTCGACGATTTCAGCAGGCTTGCCTTCCATATCCGGCTGGGCCTTGATGATTTCCTTCTCTTTTTCCAGCTCTTCTTCCGGCATGTCTTCCGGCTTGCCTACACGCGGGTTAACAGCGGCAGCGTGCATGGCGATGTCACGGGCAACTTCCGGATCACCGGCAGTCAGAGCGACAACGGAAGCGATCTTGTTGTTGCTGTGAACGTAGCCACCAACAACCGGGCCTTCTACCTTCACGATGCGACGAACAGTGATGTTCTCGCCGATCTTCTGAACCAGCGCCTCACGCTTGGCTTCCAGATCGCCTTCCATCAGCTTGGCAACGTCGGTCTCGCCTTTTTCGAAGGCAACGTCCAGAACGTCGTTGGCAAACGCCATGAAGTTGTCATCACGAGCAACGAAGTCGGTCTCGGAGTTCACTTCCAGGATGAAGGCAACGGTGTTGTCGTCGGAGATCTTGATCAGGGAAACGCCTTCGGCGGCGGTACGGCCGGCTTTCTTGGCGGCCTTCAAACCGGAAGACTTGCGCAGCTCTTCGATCGCAGCTTCAACACTGCCATCAGCCTCAACCAGTGCCTTTTTGCACTCCATCATGCCAAGACCGGTGCGCTCGCGCAGCTCTTTGACCATTGCAGCGGTAATTGCAGCCATGTTCAATCCTCTTAAATAGTCCGAATTCGGTGGGGAGGTATGCCCGGATAAACAGGCGGGCATACCTTACATCTCAAACGTGAAACTTACGCGTCACTCGGCGGCCGGAGCGGCGCCTTCCGCGTCTTCGCTGACTTCTACGAACTCGTCAGCGCCTGCGCCGGCAGACTGGGCTGCTTCGAGGCAGGTGTCAGCAACAGCTTGCACGTAGATCTGGATGGCGCGGATGGCGTCATCGTTACCCGGGATCACGTAATCAACGCCGTCCGGATCACTGTTGGTATCAACCACACCGATAACGGGGATGCCCAGCTTGTTGGCTTCCTTGATGGCGATACGCTCGTGGTCCACGTCGATCACGAACATGGCGTCCGGCAGGCCGCCCATGTCCTTGATACCACCGATAGAACGCTCCAGGCGGTCCATTTCACGGGTGCGGTCCAGGGCTTCTTTCTTGGTCAGCTTGTCGAAAGTACCGTCCTGACTCTGGGTTTCCAGGTCACGGTAGCGACGGATGGACTGACGGATGGTCTTGTAGTTGGTCAGCATACCACCCAACCAGCGGTGGTTTACGTACGGCTGACCGGCACGCTGAGCTTCTTCCTTGATGATCTTGGCGGCGGAACGCTTGGTACCGACGAACAGGATCTTGTTCTTGTTCTCTGCCAGCTGCTGAACAACCTTCAGCGCTTCTTCCATGGCAGGAACAGTCTGCTCGAGGTTGATGATATGAATCTTGTTGCGGGCACCGAAGATGTACTTGGACATTTTCGGGTTCCAGTAACGGGTCTGGTGACCGAAGTGAGCACCTGCCTTGAGCAGGTCACGCATATTTACCTGAGCCATGATATTTACCTTTTAGCTTCGGGTTAGGCCTCCACGCGTCCGATTGACCCAACCAGCTCCTGTATAAACAGAAGAAGGCACCCTGGGACAACGTGCCGACACGTGTGTGAATTTGCCGGATTCGTTTCCGGCGGGCGCGTTTATACCATAAATCGGCCTGACAACGCCATTAATTTTGGCAAGAAGCTTCCTTGTACGCAGCTTCCCGCGCCCTTAAAATGCTGGTTTGGTTCAAATCAACAGGAAGCCCGATGCAGGTATCGATAAAGACCCCGGAAGAAATCGAGAAAATGCGCGTAGCCGGCCGCTTGGCGGCCGAAGTTCTGGAAATGATCGACGAGCATATCAAGCCCGGCGTTTCCACCGAAGAACTCGATCGCATTTGCCACGACTATATCGTGAACGTTCAGAAGGCCATTCCCGCACCTCTCAATTATAAGGGGTTTCCGAAGTCCATCTGCACGTCGGTCAACCATGTGATCTGTCACGGCATCCCGTCCGAAAAGAAAATTCTGAAGGACGGCGACATCCTCAACATCGATGTCACCGTGATCAAGGACGAATACCATGGCGACACCAGCAAGATGTGGATCGTGGGCAAGCCCAAGCCCGGCACCGAGCGTCTGATCCGGATCACCCAGGAGTGCCTATATAAAGGCATTGAGCTGGTGAAGCCCGGAACCCGACTCGGCGATATCGGCAACGTGATCCAGAAGCACGCCGAAAAGCATCACTATTCGGTGGTCCGGGATTACTGCGGCCATGGTATCGGCAAGGTGTTCCACGAAGAGCCCCAGGTGATGCATTACGGCAAGCCGGGCACCGGCCTGGAGCTGCAGGAAGGCATGACGTTCACCATCGAGCCAATGATCAACCAGGGCAAGTACCAGACCAAGCTGCTGCCGGATGGCTGGACCGTGGTCACCAAGGACCACAAGCTGTCCGCCCAGTGGGAACACACCATTCTTGTGACCGCCGATGGCCACGAGATTCTGACCAAACGATCGGAAGAGTCCTTCTAAGTGGACCGAAACGACCTGGAACACCGCATCAGCAATGACCCCTCCCCAGTTTCCGCGGCAAGGGAACTGTTAAAGGAAAGGTATACCGCTGATGCCAAGGCGTTTCGCCAGGGCGCGGATGTCCGGGCCCTCGTCCATTCCAGGGCGGATACGATCGACACGGTTCTCAGACTGATCTGGAACCGTTACCCCTTTGCCAGCTCCGAGGATATCGCGCTCATTGCCGTTGGCGGCTATGGGCGCGGCGAGCTGCACCCCCATTCCGACATCGACCTGCTGATCCTGACTCGCGACGGTATCCGGGAAGAATGGCAGGACGACCTCGGCGCCTTCGTGACCCTGCTCTGGGACCTGAAGCTGGATATTGGCCACAGCGTCCGCAGCATTGAAGAGAGCATGGCCGCCGCCCGGGAGGATGTCACCATCCTCACCAACCTGCTGGAAACCCGGACCATCGCCGGCCCGGACAGCCTTAGGCAGTATCTGAGTGAACAGGTCTACTCGGATGATGTCAGCACCGATCGCGACTATTTCATTGCCAAGCGCGCGGAGCAGCAGGAACGCCACAAGAAGTACGGCGATACCGAGTACAACCTGGAGCCCAACCTCAAGGGCTCACCCGGCGCCCTGCGGGACATCCAGACCATCGGCTGGATCACGAAGCGCCATTTCGGCCTGCAGAACATTGCCGACCTGACCCGCTTCAGTATCCTGACCGAAGAGGAGCATCAGATCCTGTACCAGGGCGAGACTCTGCTCTGGCAGCTTCGCTATGGCCTGCAGCTACTGGCGGACCGGAACGAGAACCGCCTGTTGTTCGATCACCAGCGCGCCCTGGCCGAGATGCTCGGTTACCGGGACGAGGGGAAGCGTCTGGGCGTCGAGCTGATGATGCAGTCCTACTACCGCACTGTGCTGGCCCTGGCCGAGCTCACCGACGTGATCCTCCAGTACTATGACGAGGCCATCCTCGGCGCCGGTGACGAGGACGACATCCAGCCCCTGAACAAGCGCTTCCAGATCCGAAATCGCTATATAGAAGCGGTGAACAACCAGGTGTTCGCCTACGCGCCCTACGCCATCATGGAAATTTTCCTGCTGATGGCCCAGCACCCGGAGATCAAGGGCATCCGGGCGACCACCATCCGCTCCCTGCGGGCACACCGGCACCTGATCGACGACGCCTTCCGCACGGATCTGGCGGTGACCACCCTGTTCATGGAACTGCTGCGCACCCCCCATGATCTGGACCAGACCCTGGGTGCCATGAAGAAGTACAACGTGCTGGGGCGCTATCTCCCGGAATTCGGTCAGATCATCGGCCAGATGCAGCACGACCTGTTCCACATTTACACGGTGGATGCCCACACCATGCGGGTCATCCGCAACATGGTGCGCCTGAACCGGGCCGAGACCCAGTCGGAATACCCCCTGGCGTCTCGCCTGATTCATCATCTGCCGAAGCTCGAGACGCTCTATATCGCCGGCCTCTACCATGACATCGCCAAGGGCCGCGGTGGTGACCATTCCGAACTGGGTGCGGTGGATGCGGCGGCGTTTTGCGAGCGGCATCACCTGAGCGAGCGGGACACCCAGCTGGTGTCCTGGCTGGTGGAGAACCACCTGTTGATGTCCATGACGGCCCAGCGCAAGGACATCTCCGACCCGCAGATCATCCATGCCTTCGCCAAGGCCGTGCCCAGCCAGGCACACCTGGACTACCTGTACATCATGACGGTGTGCGACATCAGCGCCACCAACCCGAAACTGTGGAACACCTGGCGGGCTTCCCTGCTGAGGCAGCTGTACATCGAGGCCAAACGGGCCCTGCGCCGGGGTACCGAAACCCCGGTAGACCGGCAGGAATGGGTGCGGGCCACCCAGTCCGAAGCCCGGGAAATCCTGCACGCCCAGAACATGTCAGACGAGCAGATCGACCGGGTCTGGGACACGGTGGACGAAGATTATTTCCTCCAGGATTCCACGGTGGATATTGCCTGGCAGACTGCGGCCATCATCCGCCACGGCGATAACCCGGGCCCGCTGATCCTGATCCGCGACACCCGGGGCGGGCCCTCCGAGGGCTACTCCCAGATCATCATCTATATGAAAGACCGGGTCGCGCTGTTCGCCGCCACAACGGCGGTGCTGGAGCAACTGAACCTCAACATCGTGGACGCCCGCATCAGTTCCGGTGAGGGGCCGTTCTCGATCAGCTCCTACGTGGTGCTGGACGAACAGGGCCAGCCCCTGGGCGTGGACCCAGCCCGCAAGGAGCGGGTACGCAAGCGCCTGATCGAGGAACTGGACGATCCAGAGGACTATCCGGACATCATCCATCGGCGCACGCCGCGCCAGCTCAAGCACTTCGCCTTCCCCACCGAGGTGACTTTCTCCAATGACACGGTCAACCAGCGCACGGTAATGGAAGTGATCACCCCGGACCGCCCGGGCCTGCTGGCCCGCATTGGTCAGGTGCTGCTGGAGCACCGGGTTCGCCTCACCAACGCCAAGATCGCCACTCTGGGCGAGCGGGTTGAGGACGTGTTCTTTGTTACCGACGAGCACGGCGGCCCGCTGAGCGATCCCACGAAATGCCAGGCCCTTCAGGACGCCCTCTGTAAAATGCTGGACGATATTCAATGAACCAGAATCTTGACCGATTACACCCCTACCCCTTTGAAAAACTGGCCAAGCTGAAGGCCGGCATCAGCGTGCCCGAGCACCTGGCGCCGATTTCCCTGGGGATTGGTGAGCCCAAGCACCCTTCGCCGGAATTCGTGAAGCAGGTGATCGCCGACAACCTGGACAAGCTGGCGAACTACCCCACCACCAAGGGCACCGATGAACTGAGACAGGCCATCGCCGACTGGGCCACCCGGCGCTTCAAGCTTTCTGCAGGCTCGCTGGACCCGGCGGCCAACGTAGTGCCGGTGAACGGCACCCGTGAGGCGATCTTTGCGCTGGTACAGGCGGTGATCGATACCCGCAAGCCGGCCAAAGTGGTGAGCCCGAACCCGTTCTACCAGATCTATGAAGGCGCGGCCTTCCTCGCCGGCGCGGATCCGGTGTACCTGGCCTGTGATGCCAGCAATGGCTTCATCCCGGATTTTGATGCGGTGCCGGAAAGCGTCTGGGAAGACTGCCAGCTGCTGTTCCTGTGCTCCCCCGGCAACCCCAGCGGCGCTGTGATTCCACGGCAGACCCTGGCCAAGGTGATCGAGCTGGCCGACCGGCACGATTTCCTGATCGCTTCCGACGAATGTTATTCGGAACTCTACCCGGACGAGGGCAACCCGCCCGAAGGCCTGCTGCAGACCTGCGCGGCACTGGGCCGGGATGATTTCAAACGCTGCATCGTGTTCCACAGCCTGTCCAAGCGCAGCAACCTGCCGGGCCTGCGCTCCGGCTTCGTGGCCGGTGATGCGGACGTGCTCAAGGGCTACCTGAAATACCGCACCTACCACGGCTGCGCCATGCCCATCCACAACCAGCTGGCCAGCATCGCCGCCTGGAACGACGAAGACCACGTGCGCGAAAACCGCGCGGCTTACCGGGCCAAGTTCGAGGCCGTCGTGCCCATCCTGCGGGAAGTGATGAACGTCGACTTCCCCGACGCCGGCTTCTACCTCTGGCCGGAAACCCCGATGGACGACGAAACCTTCGCCCGGGAGCTGTCCGCCCAGCAGAACGTCCACGTACTGCCCGGCCGCTACCTCTCCCGCACCGTCGATGGCCACAACCCCGGCGAGAATCGGGTGCGTATGGCGCTGGTGGCGCCGCTGGAGGAGTGTGTGGAGGCGGCGAGGCGGATTGTGGAGTTTGTGAAGGCGAACAATTGAAGCTTGGGGGCAAGGTGAAGATGGGGTCAGATGAAAGCCTTCATCAGACCCCTGGGGCTGAACCCGGGGTCAGAGGCAAACCTGGGGTCTGAAGAAAGCCTTCTTCTGACCCCTTTTTAAGACATACCCCCGGGGTCTGAAGAACGCTTTCTTCTGCCCCCTTTTTCAGCATTAAGTTGGGGTCAGATGAACAAAGTTCATCAGACCCCCATTTTCAAAAAATTTCGGATAAACCATGAAACTCTACGGCATCAAAAACTGCGACACCGTCAAAAAAGCCCGAAAATGGCTCGACGACCAGGGCATCTCCTACGAGTTCCACGACTTCAAAAAGGAAGGCCTGAGCAGCGAGAAACTCAGCGAATGGGAACAGGCCATCGGATGGGAAACCCTGCTCAACCGCCGCGGCACCACCTGGCGCAAACTTCCGGACGAGGTTCGTGATAACATTAACGCCCAATCCGCCCACGACATCATGCTCGAAAACCCGTCCATTATTAAGCGACCGGTGGTGGAGCGTGGCAGCGAGGTTTTTGTCGGCTTCAAGGCTGACGAGTGGGCTGAAAAAGGGATTGGCTAATTTTTGGTGAAGGTAAAGTTGGGGTCAGATGAAAGCCTTCATCTGACCCCGTCTTCGGACCGAACCTGGGAGCTTTCGCGAAGTTGGGGTCAGAAGAAAGCTTTCTTCTGACCCCGTTTTCAGGTCCGCCCCGAGTTGAGATTTAAAGAGAGGGGTCTGATGAACGCTTTCATCTGACCCCATGTTCAGTTTTCAAAGTTCAAAAACAGGAGCAACCACCAGATGAGTTTTGCATTCGGTATCGGCATCGGCACCCAGAACAACCAGGGCGAATGGCTGGAGGTTTACTACCAGCAGCCGATCATGACCCCCGACAAGGCGCTGATCGACGTGGTTGAAAGCGCGCTCGATTACCAGGGCGGCAACCAGGCCATCGCGGCCACCGCTGAACAGCTGCACCAGTTCGCCAACGCCCTGCGCCAGCTGGGCCAGACCGACCAGGCATCCCTGGCCGAGAAAGCGGCCCAGAGCAAGCGCCCGGTGGTAGTGACCGTCCTGGCTAGCGACGACACCGCCTCCAGCACCCCCGAGGTGTACCTCAAGTTGCACCTGATCTCCCACCGGCTGGTCAAGCCCCACGGTGTGAAGCTGGATGGCATCTTCGGCCTGCTGCCGAACCTGGCGTGGACCAACGAAGGCGCCATCGACCTGAACGAACTGGCCGACCGCCAGCTGCAGGCCCGCATTGAAGGTCGCACCCTGGAAGTGAAGTCCGTGGACAAGTTCCCGCAGATGACCGACTACGTGGTACCCAAGGGCGTCCGTATCGCTGACACCGCCCGCGTACGTCTCGGCGCCTACGTAGGCGAAGGCACCACCGTGATGCACGAAGGCTTCATCAACTTCAATGCCGGCACCGAAGGCACCTCCATGATCGAGGGCCGGATCTCCGCAGGCGTAATGATCGGCAAGGGCTCCGACCTCGGCGGCGGCTGCTCCACCATGGGCACCCTCTCCGGCGGCGGTAACATCATCATCTCCGTGGGCGAGAACTGCCTGCTCGGCGCCAACGCCGGCATTGGCATCCCCCTGGGCGACCGCTGCACCGTGGAAGCCGGCCTGTACATCACCTCCGGCACCAAAGTCGCCCTGCTGGACGACAACAACGAACTGGTGGAAGTGGTCAAAGCCCGCGACCTCGCCGGCAAACCGGACCTACTGTTCCGCCGCAACAGCCAGACCGGCGCCGTTGAGTGCAAGACCAACAAGACCGCGATCGAGCTGAACGAAGAGCTGCACGCGAATAACTGAGTCGGCGCAGATCGCCGCCAGGCAAGGGGCTGATCCACCCCAGGGGTCTGATGAACTTTGTTCATCTGACCCCGAGTTAAAGCTGAAAATGGGGTCAGAAGAAGGCTTTCTTGCACAGGGGTCTGATGAACTCGTTCATCTGACCCCAAGTTAAGTTGAAAATGGGGTCAGAAGAAGGCCTTCTTCAGACCCCGGAGTCAGCACTCACCCCAGGGGTCAGACCCTGCACAGGGGTCTGATGAACTTCGTTCATCTGACCCCAAGTTGATTTTGAAGACGGGGTCAGAAGAACGAGTTCTTCAGACCCCTGGAGTTAGAGCTAGAATTTGAAATTGGGGTCAGATGAAAGCTTTCATCTGACCCCGACTTTGAACCTGCCCCACCCACACCAGACAAGGTCAAGCAATGAGCACATCGCCCACCCTGGAACTCGCCATGGACCTGATTCGCCGGCAATCGGTCACTCCAGATGATGCCGGCTGCCAGGAGCTGATGATGTCCCGGCTGACGCCGCTGGGATTCGATGGCGAGAACCTGCGTTTCGGCGATACCGACAATCTCTGGGCTCGCAAGGGCTCCGACGGCCCGGTACTGGCCTTCGCAGGTCACACTGATGTGGTCCCGACCGGCCCCGAGAAGAACTGGGCGCATCCGCCGTTCGATCCGGTGATCAAGGAAGGCTACCTCTATGGCCGCGGCGCGGCGGACATGAAAGGCAGCCTGGCGGCGTTCATCACTGCCTGCGAGCGGTTCGTGAAGGCCCATCCGGACCATCGCGGTTCCATCGCCCTGCTGATCACCAGCGATGAGGAAGGCCCAGCTCAGCACGGCACCGTCAAGGTGGTCGAAACCCTGGAAGCCCGCAACGAGAAGATCGACTGGTGTCTGATCGGCGAACCGTCCAGCACCCATGAGGTTGGTGATGTGATCAAGAACGGCCGCCGTGGCTCACTGCATGGCTACCTGACCGTGCACGGTATCCAGGGCCATGTCGCCTATCCGCACCTGGCGGAGAACCCGGTGCATACAGTTGCCCCGGCGCTGGACGCCCTGGCCAACGAGTTCTGGGACAACGGCAACGACTTCTTCCCGCCCACCACCTTCCAGATCACCAAGATCGAAGCGGGAACCGGCAGCAACATCATCCCCGGCGAATGCCTGGTGCACTTCAATTTCCGCTACTGCACCGAAAACACCGCAGAGAGCCTGGAAGAGCGCGTAGTTGCAATCCTGGACCGCCACAAGCTGAAGTACGACCTGCAATGGCACCTCAGCGGCCGCCCCTTCCTGACCGATAAAGGCGCACTGGTATCCGCCAGCCAGGATGCGATTCGCACCGTCACCGGCCGCGAGACCGAACTTTCCACCTCAGGTGGCACCTCCGACGGTCGCTTCATCGCCCCCACGGGTGCCCAGGTGGTGGAACTCGGCCCTATCAACGCGACCATTCACAAGGTGGATGAGTGTGTGAAGGCGGAGGATCTGGATACGTTGTCGGAGATTTATGAGCAGATTTTGGTGGAGTTGCTGGCGTGAAAGAGGTCAGAAGAAAGCTTTCTTCTGACCCCGGAGTTAGACCGCACCCCAGGGGTCTGATGAACTCGTTCATCTGACCCCAAGTTAGCGTCAAACTCCGAGGTTGATCTGAAAATGGGGTCAGATGGAAAGCCGGAGGCTTTTCATCAGACCCCCGAGTTAGATCCCATTTCCCGGCCTGCCCCCACCCCGTCATTCAATAATGCGGAGGCGGCGTCTCCTCATCTTCCGGCTTGATATTCGAAGGCGACACATCCTTCAGCTGCTTGTGCAGCAACCGTTTTGCCTCCCACAGTTCCCGGATATCCATTTCCTGCTTGGCCACCTGCTCACTCAGGGTGTTGATCACTTCATCCTGAAAGGCGATCCGCATTTCGAGTTCGTCGAGTCGGGCTTCGAGGTCTTTCTGTGTCATCGGTTTGGTCAGCGCTCGGGATTATCTGGTAATATGCCGCTTTTCTCCGCCAGCCTCCCCTTATTTCCGGGATATGGCGGTTTTCACCGGCCGGATGCGTGAGTTTACCTGATATCCGGTTTTTTATCGTTAGCGTTACAAAAATGGAGAAGTTACCTTCAATGCGTAATCCAGCCAAAGCGATCCTTGTCGCTGTTCTGATCGCGATTCCCGCACCATTGATCCTGGCTTTTATTCTGACTGCCACCCCCGAGCCGCTGCGCCTGATTGCTGCCGGCGAAGTGATTGAGGCTCTCGGAAGCAACCGGGGCATTGCTGCCTACATCATTACCCTGGTCCTGTTTGGCATCGCCGGCTTCCTGGCCGTGGCACTCTCTGCCAAGCAACAGACCGCACAGAGCAATGCCCGCCGCGCCCCTTCCCGTCCCCAGCGCAATGATGACGAGGACGAAGGCGATTTCGATGACACCACCCCCGAAGGCGATGAAGAAGGCACCGTGAAGTGGTTCAACGTCAAGAAAGGGTTCGGCTTTATCGTCCGTGACAGCGGTGACGAAGTGTTCGTGCACTTCCGCGCCATCCGTGGCCGCGGCCGCCGGGTCCTGCGTCAGGGCCAGCTGGTTCGTTTCAACGTGGTTGAAGCTGACAAGGGTCTTCAGGCAGACAACGTCTCAATCCTGAGCGACTGATCCGCCCCTGAAGCCAACGAAAAAGGCAGCCTTCGCGGCTGCCTTTTTTAATTCCAGACCACCTTCTGTTCACCGCGGCTGTCCAGGCGCCACCACTTCTCATCCTCGACCGGCTGGCCTTCCTGCCAGTCACCCGGGCTGCAGCGGATCTCGGTGTCCATTGCCCGCCAGGCACTTCGTGCACAATCCAGGTCAGTACCCCAGGGCAACTCTTCCCCTTCGAGCACCAGCGATGTGAAGCGCTTGCCAAAGGCTCCCGGGTACAGCGTAATGCGCACTGATGCGCCCTCGTAGGACGCGGTGCCTTTGATAACCGAGGACACATCGGTGTCGTCCAGGGCGAGGTTGTCTACGTTGGCCTCAAGCCACTGTGACACCTGTTTCGGTGCCAGGTCACGAATGTAGATTTCCAGATCCTGCACTCGCGGAATCTCCATGCTGTTGATCACAATGCAGCACATAGTGAACCGGGCCGGGGCCCGCTGCAACCCACTGTTCCAGCTCACGTCGCAAATCCTCGACAGAAAGTCGGCGCAGCGTGCCGGCGGCCTTTCGTTCCCGCCAGGCAACTTCTGCGGCGGCCTGCTGAAGCTCAATATCTTGGAGCGACTGCTCAAACTCCTCAACCGGCTCCTGCCGCGCCATGGCAACCAGCCCCTGCCGCCTCAGGGTATCGGCCTGCCCGGCCAGCGCGGCTGCTTCCACCGGCCCTCTTCTCGCAAACAGGCTCAGCCTTGCCGCCGCGCGCCCGACCCACTCGAGCATGCCCCCGGGCGTGCTCACACAGCGGCTTCGGCTGGACGCGACGTACTGAATCACCGAAAGCGGTAACTGAGTATTCCATTGCTTTTCGATAGCGGACTGGTGGGCAGTCAGGATGGCTTTCCGCTGAGCCTGGCTGGCTGAGGGCATATCGAAGGCATCGAGGCGACGTCCCAACCGATGTTGCAGGCTCTGAACCGCAGACGCGTCATCCGGGCCTTCGGGGCCCAGCAGCAACACCGGGCCGGACCAGCTGGCAAGCAGTTCCGACGCCACCGCTCCCGGCGCATTCATCAACGCCAGAAGATCAGACGGCGACACATTGTCGAGCACCAGCAATGGCCAGCCTCGGGAACAGCCCGTCTCATCGTCATCTGCTTCGCTCACCGGTATGACGGGAAGATCACTGGCCATCAGTTCGGCTTCCCGGCGCAGGTCGATCTCGACATAGTCCCGCTCGAGCACCGGCAGCAGGTACTGCAACCAGCTCGACTTACCCGCCCCCCGGGACCCACGAACCCAGACGAGAGCCCGGCAACAGGCCGCCACAGTCACCGCGACATCGTCGGCTAACTCAATCCACTGTGGATCGGTGATGGCAATCGGTGAACGGGTATCGGTGGCAAAATTCTCCGGGGGCGTCGGCTCCGCCAACTCGGGCCATCTCGGGACCTGTTCCAGAAGGGCCACGTAGGCTTTGCCCTCCAGCCGCTCTGCGCGTCTTGCCAGGGTATCCAGAAGGTGGGGCCAATCGAGCCAGGGCACCGTGAAGGCCTCCCGGGCGCTTGCCAGCCAGTAGATCAGCTGCGAGGACAACAGTCCCTCCCCGCCCACTTCGGTGACGATCGGCTGTTCGCACTGGATGGTGCGGATCAATTCGTCCAGATCGACGCCGCAGCCACGCAGATACCGTGCGATCGACGGATCGGTGTCCAGCAGCGCGAGCAGGAAATCTTCGACAGTGATGGCCGCGCCGCCTCGCCCGCTAACATTGTCTCGGGCCCGCAGCAACGCGGTCTGACATTGGGGATCAAGGCATCCTTGCCAGTCTTCCATTCAACTTCTCCCTGTTGTGTTGGCATCATCCTGATGCTCTTCCGTAGTCTGTTCGAGGGCAGTTTTACCAGGTACCGGTGTTTTCCATGCTGGCCCAGGGCTCTTTCGGAGGCAGCGCCTCGCCTTTCTGGAGCAGCTCGATGGAGATGTTGTCGGGGGTCCGGATAAACGCCATGTAGCCATCCCGGGGCGGACGGTTTATGGTCACACCGTTGGCCTGCAGCTTCTCGCACAGGGCGTAGATGTCATCCACCCGATAGGCCAGGTGACCGAAATTGCGGCCGCCGGTGTACTCTTCCGGATCCCAGTTGTAGGTCAGCTCGATCATTGGCGCACGGTCTTCCCGGGCCCGCGCCTCGTCTTCCGGTGCCGCCAGAAACACCAGGGTGAACCGGCCCTTCTCGCTGCTCTTCCGGTTGATCTCGACCATGCCCAGCAGGTCGCAGAAGAAATGCAGAGTCTCGTCCAGGTCACTCACCCGGATCATGGTGTGGAGGTATTGCATACGCGCTCCTTCTCGAAGAATGGTCGTCTTACCGCTTGAACACAGTTTACGGTATCCTTGGCCAATGGACGACATCAGCATCGGCGATATTCCCTACGCCCTCCGTAGCCCCGCCGTCAGGCATCTGGCGTGGCTTTGCCATACGCCCCAACTGCTGAGCTCACCACTCTCATTTGAGCCCGCCCGCTACCTGCCACCCAATCATCTGGAAAAGCTCCGGGCATGGGATCATGATCTGCAGGTTGCGCCGGCCTTGCTTCGGGAACCGCCCCAACGCAGGCTGGGCTTCTATTTCGAGCGCCTGTACCAGGTGCTGCTGGAGGAGCTGCTTGGCTGGGAAATCCTCCTGAAAAACCAGCAGATCCAGTCCAACGGCCGCACCATTGGCGAGCTGGACTTTGTGGTGCATAACCAAATCGATGACCGGATCGAGCATCACGAAATCGCAGTGAAATACTACCTCGGCGTGCCAGGGACCGAGCATCCAACGCTCTGGTACGGCCCCAATGCCCGCGACCGGCTGGACCTCAAAACCGATAACCTGATCCATCACCAGAGCCGACGGACCCACCAGCCGGAAACCCGGGCCCTGCTGGAACAACTCGACATCAGCGGCCCCCTCACCGCACGGATTTTCATGCCGGGCTATCTGTTCTATCCCGATGGCAACTCAATCTCGGCCCCCGACTATGTGCCGGACAATCACCTTCGAGGAAGCTGGCTTTACCTCTCGGCGGCCCGAGCAAGAGACACGTCCCAATGGGTCCCGCTTCACAAGCCCCACTGGATAGGCCCCTGGCTCCAGGATGAGCCGCCCGCTCCCGAGACCACCCTGGAAGCGCTCGAACGCATTGAACGTCACGCCGTCCCGGCACTCTTTGCCGTGCTCGAGAACGACGCTGACACCGGGTTCTGGCGGGAAACAGACCGAATCTTCGTGGTGCCTGAAAACTGGCCCTAGTCTTCGCTCTCAGGCATCGATCAGGCTCCTGGCCCACGTTGGCAGCTCGTCTTTATAGACCTGCCATGCCCCGTTCTCCCAGGCCGCGACACGCACAAACGGTTGATCCAGGCTGGAGTTGTCCACCAGGTGCAGCTCATCCGCCAGCCCGATGCACTCGCGAAGGTTGGCCAGGGTTCGGGGGATCCGACGCTCTATCTTGGTCTCGGGTACATTATGGCCGCCCGTTTGTACCCGGGAGGCAACACGCGCCTTGTTGAGGTTGACCTGGTCCAGATGGAAATAAAACAGACGGATGCGGAAGCCCGCAGCCTTGGCAGCTCCGACGAAATCCACTTTGGAGGGGTGGGAAAACACCGTTTCAAAACAGAAGCTCTGGCGCTCCTCCAGCAACCGGAGCCGCTCCTTTTCGGCAATCAGCGCGGCTTCGTAACTGTGCTTTTCGGGGTAGTCCGGCCACAGGGTGCGGGCGATCTTGTCAGCGTTGACGAACGGTATGTTGCGACGGGCCAGAAACCGCTCATAGAAAGTCGATTTGCCGGCACCGTTGCCACCCACCAGCAACCATAGCTCAGGCTGCGTCGTCACGGTCACTCAGCGCTTCAAAACGTCCATTGCGGAACTGGCCAACTTCCCGGGTCCCGTCCGGATGGATGGCTTCCAGGTAACCTGGCTTTTCCGGAGAAGACTGGTAGACCGTTAGCCCACGGGCAATAGACCTGCCTAGCTCGCCGCTCTCACGAGCCTGATCCACCTCGGCCCAAAGCTCATCACTGCTCACCGGTTCTGCCGTCACAGGCTCAACCGACACCTTCCGGATACCCTGCAAAATGGCAATCAGATCCTCCGCACTCACCTCCCCGGCAACTGCGCGACCAATCTCGGCCCAGTACTCGATCTGCTTCGGCGTGGAGCGCCGATGAACCTGCCCCTCGGCAGCGGCATGGCGAACCAGGTTGTCATCAAGACGAACGGCGGTGGTCATGGTGGACTCCCGTGCTGTGCATATATTGACCAGACTACCACACACGTTGCGTTTTGCAACACCCGTTGCATTTTGAGACCAAATCACGGGTTCAGACGCCTTCCGCGGGGTCTGAAGAAAACCTTCTTCTGACCCCATTTTCAGACCAGCCACCCAAACCCAAATCAAATCCCCCGACCTCCGGGGTCAGAAGAAAGCTTTCTTCTGACCCCTTTTTCAAACACTCCCCACACGTATCAAATCGGCCAAGCCCCCTCAGGCCGCATCCCCCGATACTCCCCCAACGAAACCTTCCCCAGCTGCGGCGTCAACTTGCAAACCCGGCTTCCCCAGGGATAGCTACGCAACCGATTCAACAGCTCCACCCCTCTCCCGTGCTTCCAGGCCTCAATATCCAGATCGCGCCAATAGCGCGGATCGCGCCCGGTCTTTTCATCGTGCTCGCGCGTCACTGGATCCAAATGTCGGAATGGTTCCAGACGAGGCACATCCGGCAGGGGTTGGGTTACGTCCATGTAGCGTTGGAGCATGTCCCAAAACGCTAAAACTTCACTTTTGGACGCTTCCACTCCACTCAGCCAGGTCTGATTGAAGGTTTTCTGGGTGTAGCGGTGAACAAACATCAGTCTGTAAAAAATACCACCCTGCTGGACGACCCGCTCAACGTAGGCATCAAATTCAACGAATGGCGCTTCAAAGAAACGATTACGTCCCAGCGAGAACCGGACCTGCCCGGTAACTCGGTTGAACTCACTGCAACCGTCTTCGAGCGATTCGTCGAACTTCTCCGAAAGTGATTTCTCAAAGGGCTTCAGGAGAAACTCTATGCCAGTGCTCATAATCCAATTGGTGGTTGGGCGAATCATCCAAAAAGAGAGAAACATCCACCCGGGCAACAGAACCAATGCAACAAGGCCGACCAGAAGTCCCGACCATTCGTACTGTTCAGCGAGCTCTAGCACCCCCCATCCGATTAAAGACATGCCGCCGACAACCAGCAACAGAACCCACGTAAAGGGAATTAACAGAATCAGGAATTTGAGCCCTACCTTTCCATTCAAGAACCGGATCCGGTGATGATCCCACCACCAATCTTTGTCGGTAAATTCAGGATCTTGGGCTTCATGGTCCTGAAGCGTTTTGACGTCCTCGACCACACCGTTGTAGGGATTCGCTCCAGCGTAAGCTCCCACAGGTTGTAACTCATCGCCCACCCGTTCACGCTTCCTCGGACTCTCCGGAAGTGAGCCAATAAAATTCGAATTGAAGGCAGTAGGCGCAAATATTGGGCGGTCCAGTTTCGTCATACACTTACCTCGGCGAAGTACCAGTATGGGGACTTTGGCTGGGCAAACGGATCCAATACCGTTCGCCTCTTCGATGGTGGGTACACGTGTTGGGTGACATCGAAAGGTTCGTAGTCCGGATAGGTAGGCGTCGGGAATATTAAGGGCCCCAACTCGGTCTCCAGCGTCGCCTGCAAACCAACCCTCAATTGAGTGGTTACAGATTCCCGATAGAAAGTACTTTGGTATTCACTCTCCTGAAGCTCCCGCCTGACGAGAAAGCGAACAGCCGATTCCCGAGGCAATGACTGCCGAGCAACAATCTTCGTCAGTGGTGTCGCTTTGAGCATATAGGTGTCTGAAACAGGCATGACCGCCCCCGAAGAAGGTATGTTCGTCGTCGATGTCTGGTAGGCAATTTCCTGAACAACCAGCTTGAAGGGTTTGTCGGGCAGTTCTGCCCGGCGTTCGCCGAACAGCTTGATCCGGCTGACAAGGGGGAATCTGATGGTTACGACGTAATCATCAGGTTCCGGTGGATAATCCGGGTTAATGAGTCCTGGATCAGGCTCAATATACCCATACCGCTCTCCACTCACATGAATGGGCGAAAGGAGGGTTATTAGCTGACCATAATAGGCCTTATCGCCATTCCAACTTTGCTGGTGATTCGGAAAAGAGCCCAGGGGCCCGTGTTTGAGAAGCTTTTCAAAGGGGTCGTCAGTTACCAAACCTGCATATATCCCCCCACCAACGACCATTGCCATACCGAATAAAGCCCACCCCCAACCAGGCACGGCAAGTAGATTTGCCATCATAGGGGAGGCCAAGAAAATAACACCACCACTCATCGCTATCGCATGCCCGGCGGCTGCGTCAAAATCGTTATTGGAAATGCTGATCCTCATTTCCCAAAAACTCAGGCCAACGCCGACACCACCAGCAATAAAACTTGCCAGCCCCGTTGTTCTAACCAATGTGGAGGCCTTTATTTTTTCGAGCCGCTTGCCCACAAACCACCAATTCTTCAAATCAAAAAGAGGACGTGAAGCGAATCGGTAAGCACTTGTCTGTCTGGAACTGAGGTCTCCCAATACAACATTGAGTTTCAGCTGAGCTGCAATCAGATCAGCCGTTGCGCCACCAAATGTCTTGGCGAACGCCAATGTGGAGTTCCCTTGTTCAGAATCATATGCTTTCAAGAACGAACGAAATTCGATAAACAAATTAAACGCCGCCAAAGCCACCAACCCACGAGAAACGACTGGACCATCGACCACCCGCCCCACTCGCTTCGCAAAATCCACTTTCACCAAACTCAGCTTTTTCGCTTCTTCATGGCCCTCGGCAACGTAGAAAACCATAGTTCCAGCAGCCACTTTGTTGATCGTGTCCTCAAATTCACCCGCTGCACGTGCGGGGCTGGTGGAAGCCATCATCTGCCCGGACTCATCAAACAGGTCTGCGTATAGATAATCGTTCTTCCGAGTCAGCACCCCCTCGGTCCGATCAAACTCCGTCAGCCCGCGATTCAGCCCGTTACCCTGCACTCCGAGGATTGTGCCCTCGCTGACAGCTCGGGCCCTGTCCATAACCCGGATACCGGCAAGATCCGGGTCCGCGAGCACCATATTGGATGCAGCCGCCTGCATTACGCGCTGTAGTTCAATCTGCTCAACGGCACCCTGTTCAATCAGGCGCCTGGACACCGTCAGAACAGCGGCACTCCATTCGCTTAATGAGCCAGAAATAAGCCCACCGACTTTGCCGGCATTGGAAAAATCTTTCAGTGTGCTATCGCCTGAATCCCTCTCGCTAATCTGTTTTTCGAGGTACACAAGGGATTGCAGATTAAGCCGATCCAGCAAAGCCTCATCAATTTCGGTCTGACTCTGCGCTAATTCTGCAAGCGTCTGGTACGGCGACATTTTTCCGGGCTCGGACTCATCCCCCGCACTAGCTCTCTCTTGAGGCGCCCAAGCCTCCAGGAATTGTTCATCAGTTATCCACTCTTGCAGGGTGGCGTATATGCCCTCGTCACAGGACTTTCCTTGGGCTTTTACAACCCCTGGGACCTGTTGAAGTACATTCATGAGGTCGGTCGCAAGCAGATAAGCTTCGCAGATGGCGTGGTCACGGCATTGCCGGTAGTCATCCAGGGCGGCAGCTAACGATGGCTCGGTCAGCAAATTGCGGGCCCGTGCGACATGCTCATCTATCACGCGAATGGCATGTTCTTTCTCCTCGGTATCCAGCACCTCATCCAGTTTTTGTCGGTCGATGGCACTTGCATAACGGGACAAATTGGAAGGACTACCATCCGGCTGAGGATCAAAAATGGCCTGGCGAATCAGCATCGCAGAATGAACGATCGGATTGCTCCGGATCGAAATATCCACGGCATCCAGGTAATGCAGGGCTAGGTGTAGCTGCGCAAGAGAATGGCGGAGTCGGAAAATGGGGTCTGGAATAGCTATGCCGACGAGGCCTTTTTGTTCGCGAAGTTCAGCAATCACATCCTCTCCGGGGTCACACTTCAATTCGAGAGCAATCGCGGCGCTGGGTCCCTCCTCGCCTTGCTTTATCCGATCCGCGAGTTTCACGCACAGCTCACCCTCACCAGGCCCCTCAAACCCCTCCCTAAAATCACTGGGATTCTCCAACATCAACTCAATGCCAAGGTCCCGTGCCCGAAGGCCATCCACCTGCTGAATCGGCGACGCGGGGTAGCCGCTTGCAAAGTTGATGTCATCAACAAGGGCCGCAGGCCAGGCATGATCGATTCTGGTTGTCCTGATCCTCAGCGCTTTCGTGTCCTGCTCCAGCCGACGAACGTAGTGCCAATCCCACTGCACTTCGCTGTAGGCGACACGAATGTCCTGGATAACGGTCTGCCCCTGCAACATGGCCGGGACCAGGATGTCGTGCTGCCATTCACCCACTGAAGGCCGGGCGCGGAAGCTCTCGGAGGGCTCTGCCTCCCATTCAGAGCGCGCCGATTGCACATCAACGTCACTCATCATGCCTTCGGTGTTGATCTCGAGTTCCCGCCACAGGGTGTCATCACGAAAAACATAGAGGTAGCCGGGCCTGAGCAGTGCCACGCTTCGTCCGGTGTGGAAGGTCAGGCCGCCGGATTTCACAGGCAGGTTGCTCTGGATTTCGGCCAGGGGTTTGATTCTAAGGAGGGTGTTTTCCTGATACTCCTCCTGCTCGATGTTGGAACGGGCACGCTCCACCAGAGGAAGGGTCAGATGGCCACCGGCCTGAGTGGGGACCTTCAGAACCAGATTGCCTGGCTCGTTGTCATCATACTCAGCTCGCCGACGCAGGGATTGGTCCAGGCTCTCATCGGTGAAATTCGCAAGATCGGTCATTCCTTTGACCCCTTATCCGAGATGGTTTCAACGGTTACTTCTTCCGGTGTCGATTGGCCACCGATAATGTCCACGATCAACATCCTTTCCGGTGTTTTATATCCATCGTGGACGACGTTATCCGGGGCGGCCGTCTGGCGCTGATCCACGGTCGCCAGTGCTGCGGGACTTACCGATTCCGGTGCAACACCCTCAAGCAGCCGGGGCAGCTCCGGGAGGCTCGCGGACTGGCCGGAACCCTTCCCTGGAGCGCCGCCGGAATTGATCTTTATTCCCGGCCCACTGAGAGTCACGCCACTGGCATCCAGCTTGATGAAGCTGCCGCCACCGGCGATGGTGAGTTCCGTTCCTGCATCCAGGACGACCTTGGCGCCAGCCTTGTGGTGAACCTCGGTACCGGCTTCGGAGGCCATGGTCTGGCCGGCTTTCTGGTGGAAAGTGCCGGTTATGGTCTGGCTGCAGTCGGCCTCTACGGACACCCGTTTCTCCCCATTGGTCGTGCAGTGTTCTTTGCCTTTCACATGGCTGTAGTACTGCCCCTCCAAGGTTCGGTGACTGTCGTTTTTGATGACCTCGGTGCGGTTGTGTTCGGTGAGCAGGTCCAGGTCTTTCTGGGCGTGGAGGTAGATCTGTTCTTCCCCAGCTTCATCTTCGAAGCGCAGTTCGTTGCTGCCCTCGCCCTTGTGGGTCTTGGTTTTCAGGGTGGTGCGGGTTTTGTGCGCCGGTAGTTCGTACGGTGGCTGATTGGTGGCGTGGTAGGTTCGGCCTGTGATGATGGGTTGGTCCGGATCACCGTCCAGGAAGCTGACGATCACTTCGTGGCCGATGCGGGGTAGCGCCATGAAGCCGTATTGGCCGCCAGCCCAGCCCTGGCTGACGCGGAGCCAGGCGCTGCTGTGTTGATCATTGTGCGAGTAGCGATCCCACGGAAACCGCACCTTCACCCGGCCGTGTTCGTCGCAGTGGATTTCCTCGCCTTCCGGACCGGTGACAATGGCGATCTGGGGGCCATCCATGATTGGCTTGTGGTCTGTTCTCGGTCGCCAGGTTCTGTCCGCGGGCACCACGTTGAAGAAGTTGTGGTAGGTGGTCGGCTCCTGACCAGCTTCCTCTTCCAGCGCCTGGGGCTGTTTGCCGGTGTGGGTGACGGCAGTGAGTAACCACTCCTGGTTCAAGGCCTCGTTGTCGTGGTCGGTGAGTGGGAGTTTGGCGCCGGGGGTGAAGTCCGGCCGATTGCTCTCGCCGTGGCCGGTGGAAGCATCGTTTCTCAGGGCGTCCAGGCGGGCCCGGGTGAAGGGCTGGCCGCTGGCGTCGGCCTTGTAGCGACCCGGGTAGTCGTAGTGCTGGTAGTCTTCCCGGTGATTCAGGTCGGCCGCGCCCTGCTCGTGCATCAGGGCGTAGGCGGGATTTTTGAAGGTGTAGTCCTTGAGGGCGACGGAGGCGGCCCGGACCCGTTCCTGGTATTTGAAGCGGAAAATACAAGGTTGCCGAGTACTGCCCCCGGCCCGCCCGTTGTAGGGGGCTGATTCCAGCTTGGGCGCATCGCCATGGTGGTCGGCAAAGACCAACGCCGGTTGCTCTTCCCCATCCACGCTGCCGTGGTGGTAGCGGTAATGCCAGCCTTCCTCGGCGGCCAGCCTCTCGATAAAGGCCAGGTCGCTTTCCCGGTGCTGGACGCAGTATTCCCGTTCTTCCGGAGCACGTTTCAGATCGAAGATCGTATCCACGATACCCCGCTCTTCCAGCAGGGTACGGATGATGGCCTCGGGGCTCTGGCCCTGGAAGATGCGGCTGTTGTGCATCAGGCCCAGACGCCAAAGCGGGGGCTGGAATAGCACCTCATAACGGGTGCGGCGATGGCCGGTGTCGCCCCGGGCGAATTCATTGACCACGCCGGTGAAGCGTCGCAGGGGTTGGCCGTCCTGCCAGACCACAAGGTCGACGGGTTGTTCCAGCATGGCTTCGGCAGGGACGTAAGGGTCGGTACTGGCCAGTTCCAGTCGGCCCTGGAACAGCTCGGAAAGGCTCTCGGTCAGCGCGAACGCGACCACGGCGAAATGATCAGAGGGGAAGTCACCGACACGGGCGGTGAACTGCAATCCACTTGCCTGGGGCATGTCTTCAGTCCTTGAAGGGTTGATTCGGTCCGTTGAATCGGTGCGGGTATTTTGGCCATCGGATCCTTGATGGGGCGCCCGCGAAGTTGGGAAAGGTACCAGCGTGTTTGGAGAAAATCCAGAGTTTGGGGGTGGACTTGAGGATGGGGTCAGATGAACGAGTTCATCAGACCCCTGAGTATGAGCATGACCTTGGGGTCTGAAGAAAGCCTTCTTCTGACCCCGACTTTGACCGCGCGATTGAGGGTGAGCTGAACTTGGGGTCAGATGAACTTGGGGTCAGATGAAGGTTTTCATCAGACCCCTGGGGCAGAACTGTCCCCTGAGCTAAGACCCCTTTGGATCATTGACCCACCGCTTATTCTCCGGCACTCTAATCTGGTTTCGTAATGCAACCCAAATAGGCAGGTGTCCCAAGTGAGCGAATACAAGAATCGAGCAGTCGTGTTGAAGAACCGGCCCGAGGGGGAAATTCAGGAAGGTGATCTGGTCATGGAGGAGCGGCTGGTTCGGGCACCGGGGGATGGTGAGGTGGTTGCCAAGGTGCTTTGGCTGTCGCTGGATCCCTATATGCGCCCCCGGATGAATGATGCCAAGGGGTACATGGATCCGATCGGGATTGATGAGGTGATTGTTGGCGAGAGTGTCGCGCAGATCGTTGAATCCCGCTCAGACAAGCTGAAAGTAGGTGATCTGGTCACCTGCTATTCCGGTTGGCAGGAGTATGTGACTTTCCCAGCTGATGCGCCGATGGTTTACCGGGTTCGGCCGAAGGAAGGGGTTCCGCTTCAGGCTTACCTGGGTGTTGCCGGTATGCCGGGGCGCACCGGTTATTGTGGCCTGATGTATGTCGGTAAACCGCAACCGGGCGAGACCGTGGTGGTGTCTGCGGCTTCCGGGCCGGTTGGAACCGTGGTTGGCCAGACGGCCAAGATCGAGGGTTGTCGCGTGGTTGGTGTGGCCGGTGGTCCCGAGAAATGCCGGTTTGTGGTCGAGGAGCTGGGGTTTGATGCCTGTGTCGATTACAAGGCCGGCAACCTTAAGGCGGATCTGAAGGCCGCTTGCCCGGACGGGATCGATATCTATTTCGAGAATGTGGGTGGTGCGGTGACCCGCGCGGTGGCGCCGTTGCTCAACCCTGGAGCACGGGTGCCGATCTGTGGGTATGTGTCTGCTTACAATGCGAAAGACATGACCGAAGTGGAGACGCCGTTCCACGTACTCAAGGCGCTGGATCCGGTGCCGGAGCATCGGTTTTTCCTGGTGACTGAGTGGCAGGACCGGCATCAGGAGATTACCGATATTCTGGCGTCCCGGGTTGCCGGTGGGGAATTGAAGTATCGGGAGACGGTGGCCGAAGGGCTGGAGAATGCGGTGGAGGCGTTCAAGGGGATGTTGAAGGGGAAGAATTTCGGGAAGCAGTTGGTTCGGGTTTCGGAGTGAGCTTGGGGTAAGGTGAAGAGGGGGTCAGATGAAGGCTTTCATCAGACCCCGGATATTGAGTGAGAGTGGAGGTGAAAATGGGGTCAGATGAAGGCTTTCATCTGACCCCGGATTAGGGCGCGAGCTCCGGAATTAGACCGGAACATGGGGTCTGAAGAAAGCTTTCTTCTGACCCCGTTTTTAACCGCGAGTTTGGTGGTGGGCCCAACTTGGGGTCAGATGAAAGTTTTCATCAGACCCCTGAGCTTGGCCCCGGTTTTAACTGCGAGCCTGGGGGTGGATCCAACTTGGGGTCAGATGAACAAGTTCATCAGACCCCTGAGCCTCTGCCCCCTGTTTGGTTGGAGAGCCAGACGCTTTGGTAGGGCTTCAGGGTGATGCTGCCGGCGAGGTCGTCGATTGCCATGCCGGAGATCAGGTCAACCCAGTGGTCGGTGCCGATGAGGTTGATGTCGCTTAGCGCCACCTGCTGCACTTCGTTGCTGATGTTGTGGATGCAGAATACGGACTGGTCGCGGCGCATGCTTTGGCGCCAGAAGCCGAAGAGTTGCAGGCCCAGGTGGAGGGTGAACTGGGTGGCGTTGGGGTGAAAGGCCGGCTGGCCGCGACGGATGGCGATCAGGCGCTTGAGTTCGTGGTAGACCTTGCTGTGGTGGCACAGCGGGTTCTCCAGTTCTTCCTCCAGTTTATCCAGCTGCCACTGCCCGCGGTTGATGGATCTGAGCCGGCCGGTGTTCTCCACTCTGGCGTAATCGTTTTCCGTGCCCAGTAGGCTGTGAATGTAGAAGGCCGGAATTCCCTCCAGTGCCAGCATGATGGTGTGCGCACACAGGAATCGCTGCAGCTGGCAGTGGTCCGCTCCGCCCTCCGCCGTGCCTTTCAGGGCATCCCACAGGGCAATGTTGATCTCATACGGCTGATCGCGACCGTCGGCGGTGCGTCGGTAGGAGACCTTGCCGCCGAATGACTCCATGGTGTTGATCAGCCGCTGTTTCTCGTCTTCCTCCAGCAGCCCGTCCGTCGGTCGCATGCCGATGCCGTCGTGGGAGGCGATGAAGTTCAGGTAGGTGGTTCCCATCTGCGCCGGGGGCATACTCATGAGCCAGGTCTTGAGATGGCGGCAATTCCCTGTCACCAAGGTATTGATGAGTAGAGGCGGCAGGGAGAAGTTGTAGATTAGGTGCGCTTCGTTGGCGTTCCCGAAATAGGTCAGGTTCTCCCGGTTGGGCACGTTGGTTTCCGTGATCACCACCGCCTCGGGCGTATGGTGCTCGATCAGCAGGCGCAGGATCTTGATCAGCTCGTGGGTCTGCTGCAGGTGAATGCAGGGCGTACCGGGTTCCTTCCAGAGAAACGCCACGGCATCGAGCCGGAACATCACCACGCCATGGTCGAGGTATTGTTTAATGATGCCGGCAAACTCGATCAGCACCCGGGGGTTGGCGAAATTCAGGTCGACCTGATCCTCACTGAAGGTACACCAGACGTACCGCTCGCCATCCTCGGTCTGCACCGGGGTCAGCAATGGCGAGGTTCTGGGCCGGACCACCGCACTCAAATCGTCCTTCGGATTTCCCTCAAAGAAATAATCCTTGCCCGGATCAACCCGCTTGCGGAAGTTCTCGAACCAGCGGCTGCGCGCGGACATGTGGTTGATCACCAGGTCCGCCATCAGTTTGAAGTCGCCGGCAATCTTCTCGACATCACTCCAGGAGCCGTGGGACTCATTCACCGCCAGGTAGTCCATCACTGAAAAGCCATCGTCGGAGCTGTACGGGAAGAACGGCAGGATGTGGACCGCCGAAACGGTCTCGGCCAGACAATCCGTCAGGAACCGGTGCAGGGTCTGCAGCGGCTTCTCACCCTCACGCTGGACGGTATCGGCATAGGTGATCAGGATAATATCCGACTCGTCCCAGTTGTTCTGATGTGCCGGTGGCGGCTCCCGGTTCGGGGCCAGCTCCATGGTGCCCAGCAGCTGTTCCGCCAGGAAATCGCAGTCCAGTTCCGGGTATACCACCTCCAGCATGCCGACCAGCTTGGCCTTGAGAGGCTGGCTCATGGCCGGTACTCCTGGTTGTCCAGCTCCACGGCCTCCAGCAGTTGCTCCTTGATGTCCGGAATGGCACTGGTGACGCGGTTCCAGCTCGGGATGAACGGGGTGTCCATAGGGTTATCCAGGAAGTACGACCCGGCCCGCATCACGTTTTGGGCGAACAGCTCCACCGCCTTCTCTTCCTTGTGACGGTCCAACGTCAGGCCGTTCATGACGGCGTCGTTCTGGTAGGTCTCTACGAAATCCAGGGCTATCCGGAAGTAAGTGGCCTTGATGGTTCGGAATTTCTCGTTAGAGAAGATTTCGCCGTTGGTCGCCAGTTTCCGGAACAGGGCCTTGGCAATGTCCACACTCATCTTGGACAGACCCCGACTGGCATCTTCCGGGGACAGTTCCTGATGCTTGTGATCGTAGGTGTCAGCGATGTCCACCTGGCATAGCCGGTTGGTGGCGTAGTTGCGCTTCATCTCGGACAGCACGCCAATCTCCAGGCCCCAATCACTGGGGATACGCAAGTCATTGATGACGTCGGTACGGAACGAGAACTCGCCGGCCAGCGGGTAGCGGTAGCTGTCCAGGTAGTCGAGGAAATCGCTGGGGCCACAGACTTTTTTCAGGGCGCGGATCAACGGGGTTACCAGTAGGCGGCTGACCCGGCCATTCATTTTCGAATCCGCCACCCGTGCGTAGTAGCCCTTGCAGAACATGTAGTTGAACGCGGGATTAGCCACCGGATAGATCAGGCGGGCCACCAGGTCCCGGGAATAGGTCAGGATGTCACAATCGTGCAGGGCCACGGATTTGCTGACGCCGGAGGCCAGCACATAACCAAAGCAGTACCAGACGTTCCGGCCCTTGCCCATCTCGGTCGGCGCCAGATTCTGCTCCCGCAGTTTGAGGTCGAGGGCGCGCAGGCGCGGGCCGTCGTTCCAGAGCACCTTGAACTCCTGGGGCAGCTCGGAGAAATACTCAAGGGCATGCCGGTATTGTGCTTCATCGGCGCGGTCCAGCCCGATCACGATCTGGTCCAGGTAAGGCACCTTTGCCAACTCGCTGACGATGTTTTTCAGCGCCGGCCCCTCAAGTTCGGAATACAGCGAAGGCAGCACCAGGGACATGGGCCGGGCCTTCCGGAAACTCATCAGCTCCGCCTCCATCTCCTCAACGGGCCGGCGGACAAGGTTATGCAACGTGGTGACTATGCCGTTCTGGTAAAAGTCGCCCATGGCGGCTCTCCTCTTTAATACCCGTACTCAAGCAGCAGATTGAGTACACAGTCATTCCAGCCCTCGGGGCCGGATCTGAGGGAGCGTATGGGCCGGCGGTCTGACGGCAGCTGGACACTCTCGCTGTTGACGCCCCGGATTACCACCGGGACATCGGACGCTTCCAGCATGCCCTGATCGTTCGGGCTGTCACCCAATGCGATGGCCAGTACCGGTTCGCGGCCATAACGCTCCTGGTATTTACCCAGCAAGAAACGGGCCCCATCAGCCTTGTCGAAGATCCCCATGGCGTGCCAGAAGCGGCCACCCTGCACCAGACGCAGGTTGTCAGAGGCCAGCGAGGCCTCGAATTGGCGCAGCTCATCCTCGCTTCCTTCCCAGATCAGCGGCTCGGTACCATGGCGTTGCATTGCCCTGGATGCTGCGGTGACGTCCAGGCCCGTGACATCCGCCAGCTCCTCTGCCGACATGTCCTCGAAGCCCCGAAAGCGGGCACCGGCGGCCCGCAACCGGCCCAAGGCGGACAACACCACCGCCCGGGATGCGCCAAAATTCACCACCTGCTCCGAGGAATTGCCGAAAATGCCGGCCGGAATGACGACCGCTGCACCATTTTCGACAATGTAGGGATCGCCATTGGCCAGCTCGTTCCGGAGTACGGCGATCTCCGCCGCGGTCTTGCTGGAGTTGAGGATCAGGGGGATTTCGGCTGCTTTTACCCTGGCCAGAGCGGGCCTGGCCGCCTCCCAGGAATAATCCTCGTGGTCCAGCAATGTGCCATCAAGATCGGTGAACAGAATCAGGTGGGGCCTGGGCATGGTTTTCCCTCGCTTGGGTTTGCTAACTGGAGCCCGGAGGCTCCCTGAATTGCGGAGCCGCCAGCGAATGGTCCGCACCGACCGGGATCAGGACATCGGCCCGGCCCGGCATTTCCCGGAGGCAATGCTCGGTCACGCGCTGGTAGTGCATGATGAATCGGGCTACCTCGTCGTCAGACATGATGCGCAACGAGGGGGCACCCTCATCGCTGGCGCCCTCTTCTGGTGCATTGGCATGGCGTGCCGCCAGCTTGTGTTCCTGCAAGGTGCGCCACTCCAGCACGCACTCCATGGACGGCGCCTTGAGCATCACCAGGTAATCGAGCCGGTCGAAGAACGCCCGGTAGCTGTCTTTCAGGCACTCGTTCACATAGCTGCGCCAGGTGGCATGGGCGTCCTCCTCGGCTTCCAGCGTGTTGACCGGCCGGGCCAGCGCTTCTTCAGGTTCCGGCGCGGCTCCCAGACACCAGCCCTCTATGAGGATGACCTCTGCCGGGCCTTCAAACACCGGCCAGCGGTCCCGGGGCGCACGGTCATCCCTGGCCTTTTCGAAAGCGGGAATCGGGGTCTTGTCCCCGGGTTTTGCAGCCAGGAGCTGGTCGATCACTTTCTGGCCCAGGGACACATCGTGGGTGCCCGGCACACCGCGGGTGATGAACAACGGGTGCACGAGTCCGGCAAGTCTCTGCCGCTCTGCTCTGGTAAGGTAGATATCATCAACGGAGAAGCTGGCTGTGGCCGTGCCATGGTGGCGGCTCAGGATTTCCTTGAGGAACAGGGTCAGGGTTGATTTCCCGGTACCCTGGGCCCCATGGATACCAATAAGCACCGGCCGCCCGAGCCGTTGCCGGAGTTCGAGAATCCGGTGCGCCAGGGGCAGAATGGTATGTTCGACGGTGTGTCCGTATGAGGAAGGTAAACCTTCCTGGCTGATCAGGGTCTCAATGGTCGGGTTGAGTTCGTTTTCAGACACGGTGGTTTCCTGAATCGGTTTGAATGAAAAGCAGCAGAATCTGTACCAACTGAGAGTATACGCATTGTATGAATGACACAGGTTTCCGGATCGAGCATCGCTACCTGGAGCTTCCGGACAGTTTTTACACCCGGGTACAGCCAAAGCCACTGACCAACGCCAGAATGGTCACCTTTAACCATGAACTGGCGCGCCAGATGGGCTTTCATGTGAGCTCGGAAGAAGAATGGACCGGCGTCGGAGCCGGCACGGAGCTACTGGAAGGCATGGACCCGGTGGCCATGAAATACACCGGCCACCAGTTCGGCATGTACAACCCGGAACTGGGGGACGGCCGCGGTCTGCTGCTGTGGGAAACTGTCGGCCCCGATGGCCGGCGCTGGGACTGGCACCTCAAGGGCGCCGGCACCACGCCCTACTCCCGCTTTGGCGATGGCCGTGCGGTGTTGCGCTCCACCATCCGGGAATACCTGTGCAGTGAGGCCATGCATTTCCTGGGCATCCCCACTACCCGTGCCCTGTTCATGGTCAGTGCCAGGGATCCGATCCGCCGGGAAACCATCGAAACCGCCGCCGCGCTGATGCGGGTGGCCGAGAGCCATATCCGCTTCGGCCACTTCGAATTCGCCGCCCATCACGAGGGGCCGGAAGCGGTGAAGACCCTGATCGAACACGTGATCGCCCTGCACTTCCCGCACCTGATCGATCTGCCGGAGGATGAGCGCCACACCCGCTGGTTCGAGGAAGTGGTTGAGAGAACCGCCCGCCTGATCGCCGACTGGCAGGCCGTGGGCTTCTGCCATGGCGTGATGAACAGCGACAACATGTCCATCATCGGCGATACCTTCGACTATGGCCCCTACGCCTTCCTCGACGACTTCGACGCCGGCTACATCTGCAACCACACAGACCAGGAAGGCCGCTACGCCTACAACCGCCAGCCCCAGGTCGGCTTTGTGAACTGCCAGTACCTGGCCAATGCGTTGTTGCCGGTGATGAACGAAGACAGTGTGCGCCGGGGGTTAAGACGCTACGAGGTGATCTACAACGAACGCTTCCTGCAGAACATGCGCGACAAGCTTGGTCTCGCCGAACCGGATGATTCCGATCTCAGCCTGATCATGGACACCTTCAGCATGCTCCACGAACACCACGTGGACTACACCCGCTTCTTCCGGGGCCTCTCCAACCTCTACGACAAGGGCCATGACCCGGTGCGCGACCTGTTAGTGGATCGCAGCGTCGCGGACGAATGGCTCGAACGCTACGAACAACGCCTGCAAAAAGAAACCCGCGCCCACGACGAGCGGGAATACGCCATGCGCAAGGTGAACCCGAAATACATCCTGAGAAACTACCTGGCCCAGCAGGTGATCCAGGAGGCGCAGAACGGGGATTATCAGCCGATGGAGGAGTTATTGGAGGTGCTGCGGAAGCCGTTTGATGAGCAGCCGGAGTTTGAGAAGTATGCCGCGCTACCGCCGGATTGGGGGAAGCATTTGAATATCAGCTGTTCCAGTTGAGGGGTGGTGCGCACAGGGGTCTGAAGAACTCCGTTCTTCTGACCCCACCTTAAACCACACCCCAAAGCTAAAAAAGGGGTCAGATGAAGGCTTTCATCAGACCCCGGAGCACAGGGGTCTGAAGAACTCGTTCTTCTGACCCCAACTTAAGCCACACCCCAAAGCTAAAAAAGGGGTCAGATGAAGGCTTTCATCAGACCCCGGCAGACCCCAATTTCAGCCTTTAAACCGCCTTGGCAGCAATAATCTTGTCATGCCACTCCACCGGCCCGGTCTGGTGCACGGAGCTGCCCCGTGAATCCACCGCCACGGTCACCGGCATGTCTTCCACCTCGAATTCATAGATGGCTTCCATACCCAGCTCTTCAAAGGCCACAACCTTGGCGCCTTTGATAGCCTTGGACACCAGGTAAGCCGCACCGCCCACCGCCATCAGATACACCGCGCCGTGCTTCTTGATCGCGTCAATCGCGACCTGGCCACGCTCGGCTTTACCGATCATGCCGGTCAGGCCGGTTTTCTCCAGCATGGTGTCGGTAAACTTGTCCATGCGGGTGGCGGTAGTCGGGCCGGCAGGACCAACCACTTCTTCGCGTACCGGATCCACCGGGCCCACGTAATAGATGAAGCGGCCCTTCAGATCCACCGGCAGCTCTTCACCGGCTTCGATCATGTCCACCATCTTCTTGTGGGCGGCATCACGGCCGGTCAGCATCTTGCCGGACAGCAGCACGGTCTCACCCGGCTGCCACTCTTTGACGTCTTCCGGTGTCACGGTATCCAGGTTCACGCGGCGCACGTTCTCACCCACTTCCCAGGTGATCTCCGGCCAGTCGTCCAGGCTCGGCGGGGTCTGCAGGGACGGACCAGTGCCGTCGAGGGTAAAGTGCGCGTGGCGGGTGGCCGCACAGTTCGGGATGATCGCCACCGGCTTGTTGGCAGCGTGGGTCGGGTAATCCTTGACCTTCACATCCAGAACGGTGGTCAGGCCGCCAAGGCCCTGGGCACCGATGCCCAGCTCGTTCACCTTCTCGA
Source organism: Marinobacter pelagius (assembly GCF_900114925.1). Lineage (GTDB taxonomy): Bacteria > Pseudomonadota > Gammaproteobacteria > Pseudomonadales > Oleiphilaceae > Marinobacter > Marinobacter pelagius. The sequence goes on from NZ_FOUR01000006.1 coordinate 164,706, forward strand.
ACAGCTCCAGGCGCAGCTCTTCCGAACGGTTGGAAGCACCACGGGCCTGCAGGTCATGAATATCGATCGGATCCAGCAGGGCTTCCTTGGCCAGTTCCATCGCCTTCTCGGCGGTACCACCGATACCAATACCCAGCATGCCCGGCGGACACCAGCCGGCACCCATTTGCGGCACCATCTTCAGCACCCAGTCCACCACGGAATCGGACGGGTTCAGCATGGCGAACTTGGACTTGGCTTCGGAACCGCCGCCCTTGGCAGCCACGTGGACCTCAACGGTGTCACCCGGGACTATTTTGTAGTGGATGATGGCCGGGGTATTGTCCTTGGTGTTCGCACGCTTGCCATCCGGATCGGCCAGCACGGAAGCCCGCAGCACGTTGTCCGGATGGGTGTAGGCGCGACGAACGCCTTCGTTGATCACATCATCCAGGGGCATATCGCAGTCCCACTGGACATTCATGCCGACGTTCACGAAAACCGTAACGATACCGGTATCCTGACAGATCGGACGGTGGCCCTGGGCGCACATCCGGGAGTTGATCAGGATCTGGGCCATGGCATCCTTCGCCGCCTGGGACTCTTCCTTCTGGTAGGCCTCATACACGCCCTGGATGAAGTCCTTGGGATGGTAGTAGGAAATGAATTGCAGCGCGTCCGCTACACTCTCAATCAGGTCGTCCTGGCGGATTACGGTGGTCATAGGCGCCTCATCAGCTTGTTTCGTTATTTCGTGTCATCGAAAAATCGGGAGGCGAGAGTTTACCAGAAAATCGTTCGAACGAGTGATGCGACGGAAGGCGAAGGCGCTATAAAAGGAAGTAACAAAACCATCATCAGGGGCGCCATCCCCGAAAAATAACAACACGTTCGCAGGAGATACCGTGACCGACCTCATCCTCACCGAGAAATCAGACCGAATCCTGACCGTTCGCCTCAACCGTCCGAACCGCAAGAACGCCCTCACCCATGATATGTACACCGCCATGGGTGACGCCCTGGAACAGGCAGAATCCGACCGCGACATCCGCTGCACACTGTTCACGGGCACCGAGGAGTGCTTCACCGCCGGCAACGACCTGAGCGAATTCGCCCAAGGCCTACCCGGTGAATTCCGGGAAACCCCGGTGGGTCGCTTCCTTTTATTACTGGCAACCGCCACCAAACCGGTGGTGGCCGCGGTCAATGGCCCGGCCGTGGGCATCGGCACCACCATGCTCTTACACTGTGACCTGGTGGTCGCCGGCACCAACACCCGCTTCCAGATGCCCTTCGCCAACCTGGGCCTGTGCCCGGAAGGCGGCTCCAGTCTGCTGCTACCCGCCTGGCTCGGCCGGGTACGCGCCGCCGAATTGCTGATGCTCGGCAATGCCTTTACCGCGGACGACGCCCTGCAGATGGGCATCATCAACCGCGTTTGTGATCCCATAGAAACCGAAGACAACGCGCGGGAACTATGCCGCCAGCTGGCCGCCCAGGCGCCCGCCGCCCTCCGCGCCACCAAACAGTTGCTCAACCGGCCGGTAATGGAAGATCTGACAGACACCATGCTGACCGAAGGACAGCTGTTCAGCGAACGCCTGAAATCGCCCGAAGCTGCCGAGGCATTCCGTGCGTTCATGGAAAAACGCCAGCCCGATTTTTCCTCCTTCGACTGACTCGCAAAAGCCATTAAGGAGGCTCGACAAAGCGTTCATTGCCAACTATTTTTCAGAAAGGCCGAACTCCATCCGTGCGAGGATGACCCGAAAGGCCAGAATCACACTTTTGGCTGATCAACACTTGCCAGACTGTCGCTATAGTCAGAGTTACGAAATTGGCTCAAAGCGCTGACCAAAATTTCAGAAGAACATAACGACACAACAACAGGAAAAGGTTCCACCCATGTTCAAGAAAACACTAATAAGTCTTGCCGTGGCGTCTTCCGTTGGACTTACAGGCTGCTGGAGCAGCGGTGACGAGGGGGCGAATGCTAATCCGGATTATCAGATCAGTAACCCGGAACTTGACGGGAAAACATGGCCCTATTTCAACCCTGTGACGGGCGACCTCCCTCTCCCGAATGATCTGATTTTCCAGTCAGATGATCCTGAGACGACAATTAATGAAGCGGATGGATCCTTTAATGTTGCGGACACTGCGCCGCCTGTAACCTCAGCTTTGAATGACCTAAGCGGTGCCTCTACTGTTGCACCCGCCGTTGTTGAGTTTAACGGGCAGATCGACCCAGAAACTGTTGATTCACGCGCATTCATTCAGAACCCGCTTGCGGGTGAAGAGGGTCAGCCCCCGATCATCCCCAACCCGAATCAAAACGTTTTCCTCGTTCAGCTTGAATATGCCGGTGGTGACCCGGTACGTGGCCTGGGTGCGGGGGAATCTCCGACCATTCCATTGGCAATTACTGCGCAGGTTGCAGCAGGCGCAGCTCCCCAGGATTTGAGTGGCAGAGACGCAGCTGCAGCAGGACAGTACCTTGCAAGCCTCGTTTCCGATCCCGAATATGTAGCAGAAGTAGTAACCCTGGACGGTAATTCTGCTATTCGAATCAATCCCACCAAGCCGCTGAATCCGTTCAAACGCTACCTCGTGATCGTTACCGACGAGGTTCTTGACATCTATGGCGATCCGATCGTTCAGGATCCTCTCTATCGTGATGTTGCCGATCCGGATCGAGTTCTGGGCAACCCAACTGCACTGGCACCAGTGCGCCGCATTGTGGATGGTTTCTGGGAAAAAGTTGCATCGAGCTTCTTCGCGCTTCCAAACCAGGTTCGACCAGAGGCTGCAGCACTAACCGAAGAAGACATCGCGCTGACATACAGCTTTACGACATCAAACGACCAGGATGTGCTCCAGTACATTGCTGAGCCTAAAGCGTACTTCGAGGAAACAATTCTTGGCTCGATCCGTTTCAATGCGGTAACAGAGGCTAGAGAAGCTGGTGAGACTGATTTCTTTACGCTCTTGCAGATTGGCCAAGATGCGGTAGATGCCGCAGCAGCCACTGTTGATGCACAAGCAACACAGCTAGTTCAGGCGTTCACACAGGCAGACCTGCTGCCCACTCCGCAGGATCGCAGCGGGACTGCAACCTTTGGAGAGCCTCAGGATGTTACCCAGGTATCGGCCATTGCTAGCCAATTTGTGGAATTTGGCCAGGTAAATCTGGTCCAGGGTACGATCGATCTTCCCTACTATCTGACAGCCCCCACAGGCACATCAGACGCGGAGGGTTCTGTCATCAATACAGAGAGCTGGGAAGCAAATTCCGCGCTCGCTGCAGCAGCGGGTGATCAACTCGGCGTAGAGTTTGCACAGTCGGATACCAACGTAAGCACTGTGGTTAACTATCGTTTCCCCTTCCCAGCAAAAACAACCGATGTAACCGTCCCAGTAATGGTTCTTTATCCGGCTACCTATGACGGGAGCACGCCCCTCGAAACCGTGATGTATATGCACGGTATCACTACCGATCGAAGCACCGCACTGACCTTCGGCAGTGCTTTGGCACATAACTCGCAAGTGGCTGTTGTGGTTATCGATCAGCCACTGCATGGTGTTACGCCATTTAGCGAGCAGGATCAAATTGACCTGGCCACCAGGCTGTTGGCCGCTGGTCAAGATGCCGGACTTCCCCCGTTCCTGGCTCCAGATCAGAGCTTCTGGCCGACCGGCGATAATATCGCCCTAACCCTGAACGGCGAGATAGCTTTCGCCTTCACTGCCGTAACGCTTGATAGCAATCCAGAGAGCGGAGTATCCATCGACGACGGAATCGATGAGACAGAACGCGCAATCATTGAAGGCACGATTGCCGCGGCATTGACGGACACAGGAACCGGCAACGCCGGCCTGGACACTGCCATTCGATCTCTGCGCTCATTCGAGAATACAGTCGCTAATGCCGGCTCAACGGTTCCGGGCATTGCCAAAACAGAAGTCGAGCGTCACTTCGATTTCACGGCAAATGCGTCAAGCATGCCGACAGCAATGACTGAAACCGAGGGCGACTCTGGTAGCCTCTTCATCAACCTTACCAACTTCACAAACACCCGAGACAAGAACCGTCAAGCAGTTGTTGATCTGTTGAATGTGAGGGTTTCTCTGGGCGGTCTCGACTTCGATGGCACAGAAGGCGCAGATCTTAACCAAAACAGCGTGTATTTCACCGGCCACTCTTTGGGGACCATTGTTGGGGCTCCATTCGTTGCTGTCGCCAACGCGAGCGCTCCCGCTCGTGACGACATTATCGCAGCCCAGTTGCTTACGCCGGGAGCAGGTATCGTAAGAATGCTTGAGAACTCTCCGACCTTTGCACCCAGGATCCTCGGTGGCCTTCAAGCAGCTGCCGGTCTTGAGCAAGGCGACGCTGATCTCGAAACGTTCCTGAATGTTTTCCAGGCTGCGATCGACTCGACTGACCCGATTAACTTCGCAGGAAGTCTGAACGAATCAGGTACTCCGGTGCTTCTGTCTCAGGTGAATGGCGATCAGGTTATTCCTAACGATCCGCTGGCAAACCCGCTGGGTGCAGCATTTGATGCGTACCTATCCGGAACTGAGCCCTTTGCAAATCTCCTGAACGCCACCGCTGTGACGAACGCAAATGAGGTAGACCTGGGCCTTGGGGACGGGACACTGGGCGTTCCTCTGCTTAACGCGGCAATCACGCGTTATACTGAAGGCACACATGGCACTCCCGTATTGCCTCAGGATGGTCCGCTGGATGAGCGCGTATTTGCAGAGATGGTCCGCCAGACAGCCTCTGTGGTGGCTACAGCAGGCGGGGCTGTAATCCTCAATGCCGAGGACCAGGATCCGGACATCACGGAAATTGTCCAGCAAGAGTGAATTAAAAGCTCAAAAGCCGTTGGATGGTTGAAGAACCATCTATAGATGAACAGAAAACCCCGCCACTTCGGCGGGGTTTTCTGTTTCGGGCTTCTACTATTCCTAATCAATTAAGCCCGACAAATGTTCATGATCTGTCGGGCTTAATGCCTCAAGACAACTACTGGGAAAGCGTCGTTACTCCATTCGCCAACAGGTTCGCTTCAACCTCCTCCTCAGTGAACAACAACTTCCGATAATCCTTCTCTGAATACCGCAAACTCTGATCATTGAAATAAGGCGAATCAGGATCGGTAGATTGGGAGTAGCTTACAAGCCCATAAGCCTCAGGCCCCGATTCAGTGAACTCAAGACCAAAGTGCCAGCTTGTACCACGGGCCATATGCCAGCCCTCCCCAGGCGCTTGAGACAATCCAGCGGTATTCGGAATCACGGTAGGTGCAATCCTGGGAAAGACCGTGTCTTCTGCCGTAGCGCTTGTGACTACGCCAATAGCATTAAATGCTCCATCCACTGAACCATCACCGCCATGCCAAGGGAACGACTGCAGCAACTCAACGGGGGTACCACCTGGCGGGACACCACCGGTAGGTTGGTGATATTGAACATCGCCAAGACGAGCATCATAGGCAATTGAGGCAGCATCGAGTGATTCGAGGCCATCGGCCAATGCCACCAGCATCACGTCATCGGGTGAGCCCCGATTGGTGTCAGACGGCGTAGAAGGGGTGCTAACTGGATCGTTGGGATCAAAGGGTACCGTCAAATCGGCTGAAAACTTGTTGCGGTAATTGGCGATGAAAACGCGAAATACGTGTGCGCCCACACTATCCACGTCGTACACGCCATCCCAGTTCTGCAATACACCGCAAGCCTCGTCAACCGCGCGACTTCCTCCGGCACTCAGATTAACTGCACCTGCGCCAATAAGATCACAACGCTCTCGGAGCTCAGTAAGGAACTGTTCGGAATACCAGGTCCGGTTGTTGTAGATGACATTAATAAGATCCTGAGCCCCAAATTTTCCATCCTGTCCAGCTGGAGGATTAGCCGCATATCCAGGATCCAATGGGTTCTGGAGCATAGTAATCCCTATCCGGGTACGCGGGTTCAATTGAGTTTGCTCAGGTCCAAACAGCGGAGAATAGCCTGTAAGGAAGGCGTCGGGGTTTGTTGACCAGTAACTGTCGTTGGAGTTTTGAACCCAATCCTGCCTCAGTAGCTGCGGTTTCTTCTCGAATGGCACCAGTCCGTTACAATCGCCCTCAATCCAGTCATCGCGAGACTTGCTGCCATCGAGCAACGTCAAGCCTGCTTCAAACAATTGATTGTATTCAGGACTGACACTCCTTTTGAAATCAATAACGGCGAGAGAAGCATCAGACAGATGGGGCACGGAGCTGCTGTCAATGTAGTAGGCATTTCCTTCCGCATCGGCATAGGTTGAGTTTGTCCAGAAGGTCGTTCCGCAATTCTGGAAAACAGCCTGAAACTCCTCAAGGTTGGATGCACGGCTCATCTGCAACCATGTATCCAACAGCCTTTCGGTGGAGGCATTGGCATCGCGATATGTGTATGCAGTTCCCGAAGCCCCCCAAGCGGGAAGTCCTCCGCCTGTGACAGCATCTGCAGCCAGCATTGGCCCATACTCAGAAAAGTAGAAGGTTTTTTCGAGTATGGTTGGTGTTGGGGATCCATTATTCACTTCAATACGAAACGTTTTTTCGGTGATAGGCTTCTCAACACCATCTTTGAGGTAGGTGAAGTTGTCACCATCTTTGAGTGTCAGCTCATACAGGGTAAATCGCCGACTGGTTGTGACTGTATGTGACCAGGCCAGGTTCTCGTTGAAATTAATCAACGGAATGGCCGTTCCCAGAAGTCCTGCACCGTTCACATTCATGTAACCAGGCACGGTCAAGTGAACCTGATAAAGCCTGCGGTGGCCGGTGTAGGGGAAGTGCGGATTGGCCAACAGTGCACCCTTACCGTGTTCAGTCAACTCCTTGCCGATACCCCATGCATTACTACCAAGCCCGAAGTCCTGGAAGTCCACTTGCTTGGCTGCGTTAGTTCTTGCATTTGCCGCGACCAGGTTATGAACATCAAGTTTGGATGACATCTCCAGAACCGGAGTTGGTAGTGGTGATTCGCCCTCGGGAACCGCAACAAACACTGCACCAGTGGCGAACAATGCACCGCTTGCGTATTGGCCAACGATTCGATAATGGGCAAACAGATCAACTGGCCGGATTTCTTTAACCCAAGGTTGATCTCTGCACTCCGGGGGAAAATCAGAGCTGGGAGTCTCGCTTACAAACTTGTTATACCCAGCTGTAAACCCTTCAATAAGGGCACGTGTCTCATCACTCAGGTTTGAATATTCCTCTTCTGCTCCGCTAAGAATACCCTGTGCTTTGAAACTAAAGTCATTAATGATATTGATATCGCCGTCACCGGGACCAAAATATTTAGCCCTTTCACTTCTCGCCTTGACAATCGCCTCTGCTAGCAAGCAAACATTATCCTGGGCTTGGGCATAGCCATGACCGAAAGCGGCCGATGCCAAATTATCAGCCGTAATGTGAGGAACGCCGTCGGTTGTTCGCTTGATCGTTGCTTCAAACGTGCCATCTGCCGGAAACAGCTGCTCGTTCACCCCAGAGGAGCTGGAAGAACTGTCTCCGTCAAAACAGCCCCCCAGAAAAGCACTGCTAACTATAACCAAACCCAACCCAAGCCTTCGCCCGGTTGTCTGGAATTTCCTGATTTTCATAGTGTCGTCCTTATAGTTGTTCACTACGGTGTTATCGCCAAAGGCGACACTATAAAACCTAGCAGAGTGTCAGGTTTTCCATCGGAAAGCCTGAAGCCCTGTTCAGGAATAAATTCTTCTAAGTGAGCGACTCCTTAGTACTGTTTTAATAAACCGGGTTACATCAGACGAACTTGATGGGGTTGCCTGATTGCCTCTGCATCTCCCCATCCCCACGATCAACCTCGATCACCATCCCCCTCGCCTTCAACTGCGGATGCTCCGCCGCCTCTGAAATCGTCAGCACCGGCTCCACACAGGCATCCTGCCCGGCAAAGATTTCCTGCCACTCCACCAGCGTTTTCTCTCTCACCCTCTCCTGGATGGCTGTCTTGAGCTGCTTCTGATCATCCGGCTTCTGACTCAAGGCCTGGCTTTTCATCTCGGGTAGCCCCAGCGCGTCACACAGCCGGGCCGAGAACTGCGGCTCCAGGCTGCCCACAGAGAGCCAGCGGCCATCACTGGTCTGGTAATAATCATAGAAAGACCCACCGTTGAGCATGCCGCCCTCGGGCTTCTGCTCCACGCCACCGGCCAGACAGGCAGCACCGGACATGGCGTTCAGGGCGAAGGCAGCGTCGGTCATGCTGATGTCCACGAACTGGCCTTTGCCGGTTTGCTGGCGTTCGATGACGGCCGCGAGGATGCCCATGACGGCGTGGTGGGAGCCACCGGCCACGTCGGCGATCTGGATGCCCATGGGGGGCGGGCCGCTGTCTGCGCGGCCACAGTGGCTGGAGACGCCGGCGATGGAGAGGTAGTTGATGTCGTGGCCGGCGCGGTCTTTGTAGGGGCCGGTCTGGCCGTAGCCGGTGATGGCGCAGTAGATCAGCCCGGGGTTGATTTCACGCAGGGTCTCGTAACCGATGCCCAGGCGGCCCATCACACCGGGGCGGAACTGCTCGACCACGATGTCGTAGTCCTTGACCAGCTCCTTGACCTTGTCGGCAGCCCCCTCCTTCTTCAGGTTGAGCTGGAGGGTATCCTTGCCTCGCGTGAGATAGGAAAACGCGGTACTGAATTTGCCGTCGAAGGGGGGCATCACCTTGGTGAGGTCCACCCGGTCCGGTGCCTCGATTCGTAGTACTTCTGCCCCCATATCAGCCAGTAGCATGGTGGCGTAGGGACCGGGCAGCAAGGTGCTGAAATCCAGAACCTTCAGTGACTTCAAAGGACCTGCCATGGTTTTCTCCTTGTTGTGACGTTTGTTTTTTCCCATGCTGCCGTGTTTTGCTCCCGGGGCCAACTGCCGGTTCCCCCATTCCCGTTGACCAATTCTTCCACACGTCAGGCAGTTAGGCCGGTTGCAATGTTCCCCCGGGGTTTTATGATGGGTTTCGTTTTCATGGAATGGCGAACGCGATGCCCAACCTCACGGTTTCAAGACATTTTGTACAGGCAGCTTTGGTCGGTGCCGAGGCGCAGGGGCTGGACACCCGGGAGATGCTGAAGGAAGCCGGGATTTCTCCGGATCTGCTACGCATAGAGATGGCACGGGTCAGCAGTGACCAGTTCAGCCGGCTGATGCAGGTGCTCTGGAACCGCACCGGGGATGAGTTCATGGGGTTGGGGCCACGACGGGCCCGCACCGGCACCTTTGCGACCATGTGCGCGCTGGTGATCGACTGCCCCAATCTTGAGGCCGTTTACCGCCAGGCATTCCAGTTCTCACGCCTGTTCGAGCCCATGGTAGCCATGGAGCTCGAAGTCGGCGAAGAACAGGCCCGGCTGGTCTTGCGGATCGAGGGCGAAATCTACGACCCCAGTTACTTCCTGCGCGAGAGCATTCTGGTGATCTGGCATCGCCTGGGAAGCTGGCTGATCGGCCAGCCGGTGGAGCTGGACAAGGCCGAGTTCGACTACCCTCGCCCGTCCCACGGTGATGAGTACCGGCATATCTTCCACTGCCCGCTGGAATTCGAGTCGGGTCAGACAGCCCTCACCTTCGACAAGCGCTTTCTCTCGGCGCCGGTTATCCGGGACAAGCCGGAAATGCGCCAGTTCCTCAAGACCTCGCCGGCGGATCTGCTTTCACGGCCCGATGAGAGCAATACCTGGACAGGCAGGATCCGGGCGCTGATTGGCAGGGATTTCTCCAAACCCCTGCCGGATTTCGAGTGGATTGCTTCGGAGCTGCATACCAGCCCGCAAACCCTGCGGCGCCGGCTGAAACAGGAAAACACGTCTTTTCAGGAGATCAAGGATCTGCTGCGGCGGGACATGGCCATTTACTACCTGGGCCGGCAGGAATTGCCAATCAATGACATCGCGGAGAAGGTGGGCTTTACCGAACCCTCCACGTTCCACCGCGCCTTCAAGAAATGGACGGGCGTCACCCCCGGCGCCTATCGCGAGGGTGAACGGGGCAACCTCGAGTCCTGAAGCGGTCAGGAGCCTGCAGGCGCCTGCAGATGACGGACCAGCTGCCCCAGTGTCTGGGCGATTTCACCAGCTCGCTCCCGATTGTAGGCAAGCTGCATCAAGCGTGAGCCGTCGCGGGGATCGTAGATCCAGCAGCTGGCTACCGCCGCCTCGCAGCCCCACTCGATCATGGGGTTCACGCCATAGACTTCCATGGTCTGGGTTTTGCGCACAAGTCGGCTACCCTCTTCGCGGCGAATCTCCTGGAAGCTGATAACGCTTTCAGTGGCACTCAACTCGTAGGCAACATCCGCAGGCTTGTCCAGCCTCACGACCGTCTGATCCTCGCGCCAGCCAGCCATATCCAGCAGGCTGTTGAGGTGCATCAGCAGGGCGTCACGGTCATTGTTAGTGAGGTAGAGCTTCTTGAGTGACGATATGCGCTGGTCACCCGCAGGTTCAATCACAGCCACTTTGGGCGCCTGCTTGCCGTTGGCCTGATCGGCCGAGCCGGACTTGCGGGTGCGTTCCACATCAGTAATCAGTTTCAGGGCCTGCTGATACTGGCTGCCCTCGGTTCCGGCCTGGGTGACATAGGCTTCCAGGGCCGCCTGGGCCTCATTCAGATGGCCGGCCTGCAGCATCACCCGGCCGCGGTAATAGAAGTATTCGGCCGGCTTCTCCGCTTCCAGCTGCTGGAGGCGATTCAGGTACTCCCCGGCTTCGCCCCAGCTACCGGCGTTGACAGCCTCCTCGGTGGCCAGCATCAAGCGGCGCATCTCGTGCTCCGGAGCCAGTGCCTGCACCTGCCCGGCGGCAGAAAGGGCGGCGACCAGTGCCACGGACCGGGCCAGTCGTTGAAACGTTCCTGATGCTACTGCCATCGCTCTTACTCCTGCTGGTTATCGGCGTTCATTGCCGCTTCCATCTCGGTATCTTCGGCATCCACCTCGGCCTGCTCCAGGATGCCCCGGGGAAGTTCTTTCTTGACCCTCACGCCCAACTCCACGAACCGGTTCGCCTGTGAAATCAGGTTACCACGGCCCCGGGTCAGGGTGCTCATGGCCGAATCATAGCTGCCCTGGGCTGTTTGCAACTGGCTGCCCAGACGCTCCATGGCTTCGACAAAGACCCTCAGCTTGTCGTAGACCGCACTGGCCCGGTCTGCAATCCGCCGGGCATTCTGGCTCTGGCGTTCATAGCGCCAGATGTTCTCGATGGTCCGCAGTGTGGCCAGGAGCGTGGTCGGAGTCACCACAATAATCTTTCGCTCGAAGGCTTCTGCGAAGAGGTTCTCGTCCTGCTGAAAAGCTGCCACGAACGCCGGCTCGATGGGCATGAACAACAACACGAAATCCGGCGAATGCAGGCCATGGAGCTGACTATAGTCTTTCTCGCTCAGGGTGCGAATATGGTTCCGCACCGCCTCCACGTGCTGTTTCAGGGCATCCGCCCGCGCATTCTCGTCTTCCTCGTTGACCCACTGCTGGTAGGCCAGCAGGGATACCTTGGAATCCACGATCAGGTTCCGGTTATCCGGCAGGTGCACCACCACATCCGGGCGCAACAGCTGGTGGTCACCATCCCGGTAACTACCCTGGGTTTCATACTCCACGCCCTTGCGCAGCCCGGACTTCTCCAGCACCCGCTCCAGGATCAGCTCGCCCCAGTTACCCTGGATCTTTTTGTCACCCTTCAGGGCCTTGGTCAGGTTGGCCGCTTCCTCGGTAATCTGCCGGTTCAGCTCTTGCAGTGATTTGATCTCGCTGCGTAGTGCCTGGCGGTCCCGGGTCTCGGTGGTGTACACGTCTTCCACCCGCTTGCGGAAATCCTGCAACTGGTCCCGGAAGGGATTGAGCAGGCTGTCCAAACTGGTTCGGGTCTGCTGGGTGAAGCGTTCGTTCTTCTGATCGAAAATCCGGTTGGCGAGATTCTCGAACTCCTGCTTCAGCGCGTCCCGGTTACGTTCCAGCAGTTCCAGCTTCTCCGCAGCCGAGCGGCGCTCCCGGTCCAGGGCCACCTCCTGTTCCCGGAGCCTCACCCTCACACGGTGCAACTCGCCGGAAAGATCCTCGATCCGGGTCTGGAGGCTTTTGCGTTCGCCTTCGAGCTGCTCGATCCACTGCCGCTTGCCGCCAACGTCCGACTCCAGCCCGGCGACCCTGGTCTCGGCGTCAAAGGCCCGGTTCTGCCAGGCATCGGCCTTGCGGGCGGAGCGCATCAGGAAAGCGGCAAGAAGCACTATCAAAAGTGCCAGCACTCCCATTAATCCAGCCATCAATTCCGGCGAGGCCACTATCCATCGGGTTATCGCTTCCGGCACTGCAAGACGCTCCTGGTTGGTTTGCCCGGATGATCACATCATGACGAACAGTTTAACGTAACAATGGAACCTTTTGCGTTGCCTCCCGTTCATAGGCATTAATGGGGGGCCGGCACCTCGACTGATTGGCAAATTTATTACCGGCGTGCATCTGGCTCTGGACGTGCCCCGTAATATCCACTAAAAGAATAAAGTGTTCGTCCTGTTTATTTTGATTACATTTTTTTCACGGCCGGGACGAATCCGCAGTCAGAGGATGGACAGGCAAGTTATGCTGAAAGAACTGTGGCGAAAACTGGGATCAGAACTCTGGCAGGAAAACCGGGCCGGGGATGACATGCAGTCGTGTGTTCTGGCAGGAAGAAAGAAAACCTATCCGAAAGGTTTCCGGATCCTGCCCCACATTACCCACACGGGTGAATTCCATCTCGAGCGCCTGACGAAAATCCTGAAAGAACGCTATGGCCAGAGTTTCTCGATCCCGGATAGCCGAAGCGAGAATGACGGCGCCATCAGGGAAATGATCAGCTTTGCTTCCCGTATCCAGGATCAGGATATCCAGCGCGAGTTGTTGCTGTTTTACCTGAATTGCTCCCCGGTGATTCAGGAGTATCTGCGTTCCCAGACCGATCTTGGCGAAGGCCCCTTCCTGTCCGGATAATCCGTACTGCCCGTTAACCAACTGTAAAGTCACTACACACGTTGGTTGCGGTATACTCCCCGGCCTTAATTGAACACATTCAAGGCACAGACCATCAGCACGCCCTATTGTCCGGGCGTTCTTGTCTGCCGGCTCAGGGGTACTTCATGGGTTACAAACGTTCGCGGGCTGGTTTTCCGTTCCTTTCTGTCATCGCAGCCGCAGGGCTGAGCGTGGTATTGGCCGGGTGCTCGTCGGATCGCTATTTCATGGTCCCGAAAGAGGACCTGACAGAGCTGAACTCTTCGGTACAGTCCCAGCGGGCAACGCTTGTCACCATGGAAGGCAATGCTTCGGTTCGTCACGAGCAGCTTCTGCAACGGGAAAAGCTGTCTACCCAGACCATTCTGGAAGCTATTGAAACCAGGGTCGAAAAACCGGTCTGTCCTCCGACCCCAGCGCAGCCAGTCTGCCCGACACTCGAGGACACCGGCCGTGCCGACCGCCTGAAAGGCAAGGTTATCGTGGGTGAGGTGGAGAAATTCTACCTGGCCGGACCCGGTCTGGTTTATACCGCGCGAATCGACAGCGGCGCCGAAACCTCTTCCCTGGATGCCCGCAATATCACCCGTTTCGAACGGGATGGCAGCAACTGGGTGCGATTTGATGTCCCGGTCCCGGGCACGGACGAGCTGGTGACTATGGAGAAGGAGATTTCCCGCCGCGTTCGCATCATCCAGGCCAGTGCCGAGGATTCGGAACGCCGTGTGGTGGTGGAACTCCAGTTTGCCATCGGTGACCACAAGCAGGTTGCCGAGTTCACCCTTGCCGATCGCAGCAATCTCACCTACGAAGTACTTATCGGCCGCAACGTGCTCCGGGATGTCATGCTGATTGATGTCGGCAAGGAGTTTGCCACGGAACTGCCCAAGAGCCTGAAACGGAACGGAGACGACGCTTGACCACCCGTTCACGCATACCGTTTTACGTCGCCGTCCTGCTGCTGATCGGGGCTGGCATCGCCTTGGCCATCTGGCGCCATGTCGAGCTGGGCATTCCCTGGTTAACCGGCGAACAACGCCCGGTCTGGATGGTCGAGGCCCGGGTGGATTTTGAGGGAACCGAGGAGCCAGTGCTGGCCAGCCTCAACATCCCGGAACAACCGCCGGGCTTCAGTATCATTTCCGAACAGGCCGCCTCTCCGGGTTATGGGTTCTCCATCGTGGAAAACTCCGGTGGCCGCAGGGCGGAATGGAGCAAGCGGGACGTCTCCGGGCCGCAAACCCTGTATTTCAAGGCCCAGTTCATTCCCACGGATGATTCCCGGCCCAGGCGGCTGGCACGGGAGCCGCAGCCCCGTGAAATGTTCTGGGAAGAACCCCAGGCGACCGCCGTACGGGAAGTGCTGACCCAGGCCCGCGAGCGTTCCAGCACCCCCGAAAGCATGACCCGTGAGCTGATCCGGCTGATGCAGCCGGACACCCGGACCCAGAACACCACACTGCTGGTGGCCGAGGAGAATTACCTCCAGCTGGTGGTGGATATGCTCAATCACGCCGGCATACCCGCCCGCACCGCCGACGGCCTGCGGCTCGAGGATGCCCGCCGCCGCCAGCAGTTGATGCCCTTCCTGCAAATATACAACGGTGAGGACTGGCTGACCTTCGATCCCCAGACAGCGGAACAGGGAGTCCCCGAGAACCTGCTGCTATGGCGCCAGGGCTCCGAATCCCTGCTGGATGTGGTCGGCGGTGACAATTCCGAAGTGAGCTTTTCGATGCTCCGGCAGACAGTCCCTGCCCTGCAGCTGGCCACGATGCAGGCCGAATCCAACGGGCTGGGTTTCCTGAGCTTCTATGAGCTGCCCATCGAGGAACAGAGTATGTTCCGGATGCTGTTGCTCCTGCCTCTGGGCGCGTTGATCGTGGCTTTCATGCGGATGGTGATCGGCATTCGGACTTCGGGCACCTTCATGCCCGTGCTGATCGCCGTAGCCTTCGTGCAGACCACCCTGCTTCCCGGGCTCATAGCCTTCCTGTCCGTGGTCGCCATCGGTCTTCTGATGCGGGGCTATCTCTCCAGCCTCAACCTGTTGCTGGTATCCCGGATCTCCGCCCTGATCATCCTGGTCATCTTCATCACTGCGGGGCTGTCCATTATTGGTTACCAGATGGGCTTCAACACCGGCATGACGGTGACCTTCTTCCCCATGGTTATCATCGCCTGGACCATCGAGCGGATGTCCATCCTCTGGGAGGAAGAAGGCGTCCGCGAGGTCATGATCCAGGGCTCAGGCAGCCTGTTCGTGGCCATCTGCGCCTACCTGGTCATGAGCGCCCCGCTCGCCGGCCATCTGACCTTCAACTTCCCGGAACTTCACCTGGTGATTCTCGGGTTCATCCTGCTGATGGGTCAGTACACCGGCTACAAGCTCAGCGAACTTCGTCGATTTTCACCCATGAAGGTGTACGACTGACATGGAGTGGATTTCTCCCCGGAGACTGAAACGGCTGGGCATGCTCAACATGAACCGGCGCAATGTGGATTACATTGCCCGGTACAACGAGCGCTCGTCCTATCCGCTGGTGGACAACAAGCTGAAGACCAAGCTGGTGGTCGCCGAATACGGCGTAAAGACGCCCCGGCTGTTGCAGATCGTCCGTGAGCAGCATGAGATCTCCCACTTCCGGGAAATGGCCGAGGACCTGAAAGGTTTCGCGATCAAGCCGGCGAAGGGCTCGGGCGGCAAGGGTATTACCGTGATAACCGGCCGGGACGGCGATGAGTACATCAAGGCCTCCGGAGCGCGGGTGGATGCCCCCTACCTGGAGCGCCATCTGACCAACATCCTGGCGGGCCTGTACTCATTGGCAGGCACGCCAGACGTCGCCATTGTGGAGAACCTGGTCCAGTCCGACCCGGACCTGGCCCGTTACTCCCACCAGGGCGTCCCCGATATCCGAATCGTTGTGTTCCAGGGCTATCCGGTCATGGCAATGTTACGGCTCGCCACAACCGCCTCGGACGGCAAGGCGAACCTGCATCAGGGTGCCGTAGGTGTGGGTCTTGATATCGGAACCGGGCGCAGCCTCAATGCGGTTCAGTTCAACCGACCGATCACCCTGCACCCGGATACGGGACTGGCTCTGGAGAACATCGAGATCGCTGCCTGGGATGAGATGCTGGAGATGGCATCCCGCTGTTATGAAGCCACAGGGCTGGGCTACATGGGGGTGGATCTGGTGGTCGATGCCAACGAAGGCCCCCTGCTGCTTGAACTCAACGCACGACCGGGCCTGGCGATTCAGATGGCCAACGGTTGTGGCCTCCTGCCAAGACTCCGCGCTATCGAGAACCTCAAGCGCCCTCATTTCTCGCCTGGCGAACGGGCACAGTTCGCCATGGAAACCTTCGCCAGTCGCTGAACTCAAAAAACAGACACAAAAAAACCGGGGCCTCGACCCCGGTTTTTACTATCCGCTGATGATCAGAGTTCGCCCCTTGCTATCAGCAGTTTGCGCTCATGACTGAGGCCCTTGAGCAGCCCCCAGGTCATGACCAACAGAATGGCCGTGAACGGCAGGCCGGCACTGATGGCTGTTGCCTGGATCGCGCCCAGGGCATCGGCACCGCCGCCGAAAATCAGCGCTGCTGCAATTGCCCCCTCCATAACGGCCCAGAATACACGCTGAGCAGTAGGAGCGTCGGTCTTGCCACCGGCGGTAATGCTGTCAATCACCAGCGAGCCGGAGTCCGAGGAAGTCACGAAGAAGACCAGCACGAGGATGATTGCCACGAAGGAAATGATTCCGGTCAGCGGCAGGTTGGCAAACATCTGGAACAGAGCCAGGGAGACGTCGGTCAGACCTTCCTCGGCGAGGGTACCAACACCATTCTGGATCTGCTCGAGTGCGGCGCCACCGAAACTGCTCATCCACACAACGGTGATGACAGTCGGAATCAGGAGAACCGCAGTGATAAATTCACGAACCGTGCGGCCCTTGGACACCCGGGCGATAAACATGCCTACGAACGGTGACCAGGAAATCCACCAGGCCCAATAGAAGACAGTCCAGCCCTGGAACCAGGCCTCATCTTCACGCCCGAACGGGTTACTGAGCGGCACCATGTTGACAACATAGCTGGAGGATGTGACCCACATGGTCTCCAGGATGGTCATGGTCGGGCCAGCGAAAATGACAAAGAACAGCAGGAGTGCCGCCAGGCTCATGTTGATGTTACTGAGAACCTTCACACCACCTTCCAGGCCGCGGACAACGGAAATCAGCGCAACGGCGGTGACCCCCACGATAATGGCCATCTGAACGTTGATTCCATTGCCAGTATCAAACAGGTAATCGAGACCCGACGCTGCCTGCTGCGCGCCAAAACCAAGAGATGTTGCGAGGCCAAAGATGGTCGCAACCACGGCCAGTACGTCAATGATGTGGCCAGGCCAGCCCCAGACCTTGTCCTTGAGCAGCGGGAAGAACGCAGAACGAATGGTCAGCGGCATGTTCTTGTTGAATGCGAAGAACGCCAGTGACAGCGCCACCACGGCATAGATCGCCCAGGGATGCAGACCCCAGTGGTACATGGTCGCACCCATGGCAAGGTTCGCGGCCTCCGGCGAGTTCGCTTCTACATTGAATGGCGTCTCGTACCAGCCGGTGTAATAAGCGGTCGGTTCCGCAACAGCCCAGAACATCAGGCCGATACCCATACCGGCAGCGAACAGCATGGCAAACCATGACGGCCTGGAAAACTCGGGCTTGGCGTCCTGGCCACCGATCCGGATTTTACCCACCGGCATGAAGATCAGTGCAATACAAACCACCACAAAGATGTTGGCACTGATCAGGAAAAACCAGTCAAAACTGGCAATGATGTCCCACTTTGCTCCATCGAGCAGCTCTTTCGCCGGCGTCGGAAACATCAAGGTTCCGATGACGAAAGCCACAACGATAAGAGCGGAAACCGGGAACACCCAGTTATGGAGATCGAGACCAAGGACGTTAATATTGTCCTGGCCCGCGACGTAATCCGTCTGATATTCGTCTTTCACTACCTCGCCCACGTTTGGCGCCTCCTGGGTCAGAAATTCAATGTCAGAATCGGAGTTCAATTATTACAAGCGCGCAAGTCTAATGTTTTGAGGTCAAAACATCAAAGCCCGCTTATTGTGGTTTTTTCGTACTTACCCTTATCAGAATAGTTCATTTCCCGAATTTTCAAGTGTCTGAAGAGGCAATCCACTGTCTCGGACCCCGGGTATCTATATAATCAGTGCATCAGGCACTTCCCGAGAACCGATCCGAGGTATTCATGGAGAAAACCACGACCTTTCCACTGCGCTACAGTGCCTATGCCCTGAGCATTGCAGGATTTGTTATCTCACTGCCGGTGACACTGTGGCTGGGGTACGGCTACATTGTCCCCGCCATCTTTGCCGTGCTGACCGGGGTGGGAACCTACGACCTGATCCAGACCAGGCATACGGTCAGCCGGAACTATCCGATCATGGCCAACTTCAGATATCTCTTTGAATCCATAGGCCCGGAGATCCGGCAATACTTCATCCAGTCGGACACGGAAGAGCGCCCGTTTTCCCGGGAGCAGCGCACGATCGTCTACCAGCGAGCCAAAAATGTGCTCGACAAGCGCCCCTTCGGCTCCCAGCTGCGCATGTACGAGGAAGGGTTCGAATGGATGAACCACTCGCTGACCCCGACGCGCATCGCCGATTCCGACTTCCGCATCGTGATCGGAAAGAATCGCTCCAAGCCCTACAGCGCCAGTGTTTTCAACATTTCGGCCATGAGTTTCGGCTCACTTTCAGCGAACGCGATCCTGAGCCTGAACACCGGCGCGAAAATGGGCAGCTTTTATCACGACACCGGCGAAGGGTCGATTTCCAGATACCATCTCCAACCCGGCGGTGACCTGGTCTGGGAGATCGGATCAGGCTATTTCGGCTGCCGTAACAAGGACGGCAGCTTCAACGCCGACATGTTCAAGCAGAATGCCGCCCTCGATCAGGTAAAAATGATAGAGCTCAAACTATCTCAGGGCGCAAAACCCGGCCACGGCGGCATTCTGCCCGGCGCCAAGGTCACACCGGAAATTGCCGAAGCCAGGGGTGTGTCCCTGGGTGAAGACTGCGTCTCCCCTGCCAGCCATTCGGAGTTCTCCAACCCCATCGAAATGCTTCATTTCATTGACCGCCTGCGTGAGCTCTCGGGGGGTAAGCCGGTGGGCTTCAAGCTGGCCATCGGCCATCCCTGGGAGTGGTTCGGCATCGTCAAGGCCATCCTGGAAACCGGGATCAAACCGGATTTTATCGTCGTTGATGGCGGCGAAGGCGGCACCGGGGCGGCACCACTGGAATTCATCAATCGGCTCGGCATGCCTATGACCGAAGCCCTGCTGATCGTCCATAACACCCTGGTGGCCACCAATCTCCGGGAAGACATCGCCATCGGCGCCGCCGGCAAGATCACCTCCGCCTTCAACATTGCCCGCACGCTCGCCCTGGGGGCGGACTGGTGCAATGCCGCCCGGGGCTATATGTTTGCCCTCGGCTGTATTCAGGCGCTCAATTGCCACACCGGCCGCTGCCCAAGCGGCATCGCCACCCAGGACCCACGAAGGAGCAACAAGCTGGACGTTCGTCACAAGAGCCAGCGGGTGTACAACTTCCACAAGAACACCCTGGACGCCCTCCAGAACCTGCTGGAAGCCGCCGGCCTGCGTCATCCGTCCGAGCTGGGTCCTGAGCATGTAATTCGCCGGACCTCCAGAACCGAAGTGCACTCCTACCTGGACCTCTACCGTTTCCTGGAACCTGGCGCCCTGCTGACCGGCGAGAAAACCGGCCTGACGGTCTTCGACAAATACTGGCCGGAGGCCCGGGCAGACAGCTTTGAGCCGCCCCACTTCATCATGAAACTGCGGGAGACCAAGCTGAGGTAAATTTTCGGGGGCAATTTGCCGAAAGCCTGTTTATTTTTCTGATGGGCTGGTGTAGACTTCGCTCCCGCTAAGCCACTGAGATAAACCTCTTTTCTCATGGCTGGCAGTTAACGGGGCGTAGCGCAGCTTGGTAGCGCATCTGCATGGGGTGCAGAGGGTCGCAGGTTCAAATCCTGCCGTCCCGACCAGAATTCCCTGACAAAGCCTGGGCCGAAAGGTCCGGGCTTTGTGCTTTTTGGATCAGGCCCCGACCAGTACCGAAGAGTCCAGCAATCCAGTCAGCTCGATCTTCCCGCGTGACAGCCTGACCATCTTCTGTCGCTCCAATTCCTTGAGCAGTCGGCTCACTACTTCCCGCGCAGTTCCAAGTTCAACCGCCAGTTCCTGGTGGGTGATGGTAATCACGCCGCGACTGGCCCGGGCCTGGAGCCACTCTTCGAGACGTTCATCCATGCGATGGAAGGCAACCTCCTCGACCAGCAGCATGAGATCATCCAGACGACGCCCGTAGGATTCCATGATCCCGAGACGGAACTCCGGTGACTGGTCCATCAGCCGGTCAAAGACGCCCCGCGGAATCATGGCCGCCTCCCCTTCTTCCTCGACGACGGCCTCCGCACGGTAACCGCGCCCGGTCATCAGGCAGCCAATAGAGAGCGTGCAGACGTCGTCCTTACCCATGCGGTACAGCACGATGCTGTGGCCGGAAACACCGGTCATCTGCACCTTTACGCTGCCCTTAAGCACCAGCGGCAGGCCCTGGCAGTGCTCCCCGGCACTGAACAGTACCTGGCCCGACGGAAAACGCATGACCTGGATCTTCTCCATCGCCTCTTTGCGAAGCTGCTCCGGCAGAATGTCGAGGATGCTGTGGTGGGGCATGGAATAACGTCCTTATCCGTTACGTTGGCTGATCGTGTGTGACTTTATCACTGAACTATCGGGAAGTATGACCTAAAGTTAAGCCATAAGCTCATATCAGCAAAGGAGACTGAATGATGACTGTAAACATGGGTTCTGCTGACCGCATCATCCGCGCCATCGTTGGCGTAGTTTTGCTTGCCCTGGTGTTTGTTGGCCCCCAGACCGCGTGGGGATGGATTGGCATTATTCCGCTGGCGACTGCGCTGATGGGTAATTGCCCCGCCTACAGCATCCTGGGCATCAAGACCTGCAAGAAGAAATAACAGCCACAAAAAAGCCGGGGCGGTCCTCAGGGCCGCCCCGGCTTTCTGTTTTTACACCCGGTTTATTTGACCGGCGTGTTGAGCACCTCAAGAACTTCTTCGAGCTCAACAATCATCTGACGGATGAGTTGCTTGTACTGGGAGGTGTCTTCTTTTATCTCGTGACTGCTCAGCTTCTGCTTGGCGCCACCGATGGTGTAGCCCTGATCATAGAGCAGGCTGCGAATCTGGCGGATGGTAATGACATCCGCCCGCTGGTAGTAACGACGATTGCCCCTGCGCTTGACCGGCGACAGCTGTGGAAACTCCTGTTCCCAGTACCGCAACACATGGGCTTTGACGTCACAAAGATCGGCTACCTCACCAATGGTGAAGTAACGCTTCCCGGGGATTGCCGGGAGTTCGTTGTTATGACTGGGTTCCAGCATACGCTTCCACTTTCTGTTTTAGTTTTTGTCCGGGTCGAAACGTAACAACACGCCGTGCACTGATCGGGATCTCTTCACCAGTTTTCGGATTCCGTCCCGGCCGCTGTTTTTTGTCCCGAAGGTCGAAGTTGCCGAAACCGGACAACTTCACCTGTTCGTTATGGCTGAGTGCGCCTCTGATTTCATCGAAGAAAGCTTCCACCATTTCCTTGGCTTCCCGCTTGTTCAGGCCCAATTCCTCGTACAAGCGTTCCGCCATTTCCGCTTTCGTCAAAGCCGCCATCTCTTAACTCCTCAGTGTTGCCCCCAACTCTTCTTTCAAGGCATCAATGACACCATTGAAGAGCGAATGCACTTCGTCCTCATTCAAGGTGCGTTCGGGATGCTGCCAGAACAGACTCAGTGCCAGGCTCCGGTTCCCCTCACCCAGGCTCTCGCCTTCATAGACATCGAACGCACGCAGCGCTGTCAGACGCTCACCGGCATGCTTCCTGGCTACACGCTCCACATCGGCGAACGCTACATCGCTCCCGATAATGATAGCCAAATCCCTGCGAACTTCCGGGAATTTTGAAATTTCTTTGAAATTAGGCACATATCCGGTGACGATCGAATTCAAGAATAGCTCAAACATCAGGATCGTGCCATTAAGTTCCAGATTTTTCTGAACTTGTGGATGCAACGTGCCCAACCAGCCTACATGTTCACCATCGCGCATCAATTCGGCAGTCTGGCCCGGATGCAGCGCCGGGTGCTGGCTGGCCACGAACTGGACCTCGATCCCCAGCAGCCGGAACAGACCTTCCAATTCCCCTTTTACATCAAAGAAATCGGCGGTTCTGCGACCGTTTGCCCAGTTTTCCGGATACTGACCACCGACAACCACACCGGCCAGCATGGGCTGCTGATCGATGCGCTCGCCGTCCTGCTCGAAGCGCAGGCCGGTCTCGAACAGCCGGATACGCGGCTGCTGACGGTTCTGGTTATAGGCAACGGTCTTGAGCAGACCACTCCAGAGCGTTGTACGCATGACCGACAGGTCGGCCGAGATCGGGTTCGCCAGGGCAATACCGTCGCGCTCCGGATCAACCAGCTTCTGAACCTTGGGATCCACGAAGCTGTAGGTCACGGCTTCCTGGTAGCCCTCGGCAACGAAATAATTGCGGATGGCGGACACCGGGCGCTTTGCCTCTTCCCGGGCAACCAGGCCGAGGGAGCCGGTGGGTTCAGTCACCGGCAGGTTGTTATAGCCAAAGATCCTGCCGACTTCCTCGATCAGGTCTTCCTCGATGGTGATGTCCGGACGGAAGCTGGGCACACTGACGCGCCAGCCATCCTTGAGCAGCTTGTCGATATGGAGCCCGAGCCGG
Organism: Marinobacter pelagius; assembly: GCF_900114925.1. Taxonomy (GTDB): domain Bacteria; phylum Pseudomonadota; class Gammaproteobacteria; order Pseudomonadales; family Oleiphilaceae; genus Marinobacter; species Marinobacter pelagius. The sequence continues at coordinate 187,656 of NZ_FOUR01000006.1, forward strand.
GTGAGGATCTCCTCGACGGTGGTGCGGTCGATCGCCATGCCGAGAACATCGGCCAGCCGTTGCTCCCGAAGGTCAATGGTGCGGTCAGCCGGCAGATGCTCGTCGCTGGCTACTTCCACGATTTCACCGGGCTCGCCGCCAACGATATTCATAAGCAGCTCGGTGGCACGTTCCATGGCATCACGGGCCAGCTTGTAGTCGACTCCGCGCTCGAAACGGTGGGAGGCATCGGTATGCAGGCCGTAATGGCGAGCCTTGCCTGCCAGGGTGATGGGCTCAAAATAGGCGGACTCCAGCACCAGATCCCGGGTCTTTTCGCTGACACCGGAATGCTCACCACCCATCACACCCGCGATGGCGATGGGCTTTTCGTGGTCGGCAATTACCAGGGTGTCTTCGGTGAGCTCCACTTCCTGGCCGTCGAGCAGAACCAGTTTCTCGGCCGGTTTGGCCATACGCACGATAATGCCACCGCTGATCTCGTCACGGTCGAATGCGTGCATGGGCTGGCCAAGTTCCAGCATCACGTAATTGGTGACATCCACCGCCGCATCGATGGAACGGATACCGGAGCGACGCAGCTTTTCCTGCATCCACAGCGGCGTTTCCGCTTTAAGATTGACGTTGCGCAGAACACGACCGAGGTAACGGGGACAACCTGCCGGTGCCTCGACACGGATATCAGGCACCTCAGAGTGCACTGCCTCCACCGGCTCGATGACAGGCTCGGTGACCACCAGGCTGTTGAGCACACCCACTTCCCGGGCGATGCCCTTGATGGAGAGGCAATCGCTGCGGTTTGGCGTCAGGTCCACGTCGATGGTGATGTCATTGAGCTTGAGGTAATCGGCCATCTCCTGACCAACCGGCGCATCCTCCGGCAATTCCATCAGGCCGTCGTGATTTTCAGACAGGGCCAGCTCGGACTCGGAACACAGCATCCCCTCGGAGGGCTGGCCACGCAGCTTGGCCTTCTTGATCTTGAAGTTGCCGGGCAGCACCGCGCCAACCACGGCAAAGGGCACCTTCAGGCCGGGGCGTACATTGGGCGCACCACAGACCACCTGGACGGTCTGCTCACCATCGCTCACCTGGCAGACCCGGAGCTTGTCCGCGTCCGGGTGCGGTTCGACGGATTGGACTTCGCCAACCACCACACCGCTGAATTCACCGGCGACCGGCTCAAAGCCGTCCACTTCCAGCCCGGCCATGGTGATCTGGTCCATCAATTCCTGGGAGCCAATGTTTGGATTAACCCACTCGCGCAGCCACTGTTCACTGAATTTCATGGTTCTTGCCTTGTCCTGATGCGGTTTTGCCTGTTGGTTTGATTGCCGTTAATGCCTGCAGACCAGCCCGAGGATTACCGGAACTGGCGCAGGAAGCGCAGATCGTTCTCGAAGAACATGCGCAGGTCATTCACGCCGTAGCGCAGCATGGCCAGGCGTTCAACGCCCAGGCCAAAGGCAAAGCCACGGTACTCTTCGGCATCAATACCGCAATATTCGAATACTTTCGGATGCACCATGCCGCAGCCCATTACTTCCAGCCACTTGATGCTGCCATCGGCCTCGCGGCCCCACTCGATGTCCACTTCCGCGGAGGGTTCGGTGAACGGGAAGTAGGATGGCCGGAAGCGAACTTCCAGATCGCGCTCGAAGAACACTCGCAGGAACTCCTCGACGGTGCTCTTGAGGTCGGCAAAGCTGACATTCTTCTCGACCAGCAGACCTTCCACCTGATGGAACATCGGGGTATGGGTCATGTCGGAATCGCAGCGGTATACACGGCCCGGGCAGATCATGCGGAACGGCGGCTTGCCGGCTTCCATGGTGCGGATCTGGACCGGAGAGGTGTGAGTGCGCAGCAGCGTGCCGGGATTGAAATAGAAAGTGTCGTGCATGGCACGGGCCGGGTGGTGGCCGGGAATGTTGAGGGCTTCGAAGTTGTGATAGTCGTCTTCGATTTCCGGGCCCTGCTCCACGCTGTAGCCGGCGCGGGAGAAAATCTCTTCGATACGCTGCAGGGTGCGGGTCACCGGATGCAGGCCACCGAGATCCTGGCCGCGGCCCGGCAGGGTAACGTCAATGGATTCACTGGCGAGCTTCGCTTCAATGGCGGCCTTCTCGAGATCGGTGCGGCGGGCATTGATCGCCTGCTCTACCTGCCCCTTGGCTTCGTTGATCTTCTGGCCGGCGGCAGGGCGCTCCTCGGGAGACAGCTTGCCCAGCGTCTTGGCTTGCTGGGTAATCACACCCTTCTTGCCGAGGTATTCCACACGAATTTGATCAAGTGCCTGCAGGCTGTCCGCACTCTCAACGGCGCTCAGCCCGTCCTGAACCAGTTGCTCCAGGTTTTCCATTGACCCTGCTCCAAACCAGAAATGGGGTAGGTTAAAACAAAAATAGGGGAAGAGCGTGCCCTTCCCCTATTCAGAAGGCGCCTTCATGATGCCATGAGACGCCGGATCGATCAGCAATCGATGAGAGATCTTAAGCGATCACAGGGACGCTTTGGCTTTCTCAACAACAGCGGCAAACGCCTGCTGCTCGTTCATGGCCAGGTCGGCCAGAACCTTACGATCGATTTCAACATTCGCCTTTTTCAGGCCAGCGATCAGACGGCTGTAGGACAGACCGTTTGCGCGGGCACCGGCGTTGATACGGGAGATCCACAGAGCGCGGAATGCACGCTTGCGGTTGCGACGGTCACGGTAGGCATACTGCTGGGCCTTGATAACCGCCTGCTTGGCAACCCGGAAAACACGGCTACGGGCACCGTAGTAACCCTTGGCCTGCTTCATGATCTTCTTGTGACGACGACGTGCTACCACGCCACGCTTTACACGAGCCATACTTTAATCCTTCTACCTTTACTTTCTCAGGAATGATGCGCGCGGCTGGATCAGCACGCGGTCATGCGCTTGATAGCTGCAACATCTGACTTGGCGATGAGCTTGGTACCGCGCAGCTGACGCTTACGCTTCGGGCTCTTCTTGGTCAGGATGTGGCTGGTGAAGGACTGCTTGTGCTTGAAGCCGGTCGCGGTTTTCTTGAACCGCTTGGTAGCTCCGCTTTTGGTTTTCATCTTAGGCATTTTTTAAAACTCCGCATTCTATTTTGGATAAACAAATGTGTCCCTGAACGACAAATCCCCCGCCGATGCGGGGGACCCGTCATTGGATCAGGTTCACTTCTTCTTGCGGGGTGCCACGACCATGGTCATCTGGCGGCCTTCCATTTTCGGCCGCTGTTCTACCTGGGCCAGCTCCTCAATATCTGCTTCGATGCGGTTCATGAGCTTCATACCAATTTCCTGGTGTGCCATCTCACGGCCACGGAAGCGGATAGTGATTTTGCCGCGGTCCCCGTTTTCAAGGAAACGTACCAGGTTGCGTAGTTTGACCTGATAATCCCCTTCTTCAGTTCCTGGACGGAACTTGACTTCCTTGACCTGCGTCTGCTTCTGCTTTTTCTTGGCAGCCGCCTTGGCCTTCTTCTCTTCGAAGATCTTCTTGCCGTAGTCCATTATCTTACAGACGATCGGATCGGAATCCGTAACCTGAACCAGGTCAAGAGACGCTTCTTCTGCCTGCTTGAGTGCATCCTCAATGGGAACAATACCAACCTGATTGCCTTCGGCATCAATCAGGCGGACTTCAGTTGCGTCAATATTTTCATTGATAGGCGCTTTTGGAGTACGCCCACCCCGATTCGCTCGCTGTTTAATAATCAGATCTCCGTTTTGGTTCTACCTTTGCGTTCGACGTCTTTGGCCAGTAGCGCTTCGAATTCGTCGACCGACATGGTCCCCAGATCTTCGCCCTTGCGGGTTCTCACCGCAACCGCGTTGTTCTCGATTTCTTTATCGCCGACAACAACGAGATAGGGAACCTTGTTAAGAGTATGCTCGCGGATTTTAAAGCCGATCTTCTCGTTTCTCAAGTCAGCATTAACCCTAAAGCCCAAAGAATCCCACTTTTTGGCCAGATTCTGACAATAATCACGCTGATTATCGGTAATATTCAGCACCGCCACCTGGGTCGGTGCCAGCCAGACCGGGAACGCACCTTCGTATTCCTCGATCAGGATACCGATGAAGCGCTCGAAGGAACCGAGCACCGCACGGTGCAGCATGACCGGAGTCCGGCGCTCGGAGTTGTCGGCCACATATTGGGCACCAAGACGACCCGGCATGGAGAAATCCACCTGGATGGTACCGCACTGCCAGACCCGGCCGATACAGTCCTTCAGGGAGAATTCGATCTTCGGTCCGTAGAAGGCGCCCTCACCCGGCAGCAATTCCCAATCCACGCCCTCGCGGTTCAGGGCTTCTTCCAGTGCCGCTTCGGACTTGTCCCAGACTTCGTCGGAACCAACCCGTTTTTCCGGACGGGTTGAGAGCTTGTACAGGATCTCGGTGAACCCGAAGTCCTCGTAGACTTCGTGCAGCAACTTGATAAATGCCGACACTTCTTCCTGGATCGCGTCCTCTTCGCAGAAGATGTGAGCGTCATCCTGGGTAAAGCCACGCACCCGCATCAGGCCGTGCAGCGCGCCAGAGGCTTCGTTGCGGTGGCAGGAGCCGAACTCCGCCAGGCGCAGCGGCAGGTCCTTGTAGCTCTTCAGGCCCTGGTTGAATACCTGCACGTGGCAGGGACAGTTCATGGGCTTGATGGCGTAGTCATGCTTCTCGGACTCGGTGGTAAACATGTCGTCCTTGAATTTGTCCCAGTGCCCGGATTTCTCCCACAGGGTACGGGACACCACCTGGGGTGTCTTGATCTCCTGGTAGCCATGCCTGTGCAGCTTGGCCCGCATGTACTGCTCGATTTCCTGGTACAGGGACCAGCCATCCGGGTGCCAGAACACCATGCCCGGAGCTTCTTCCTGCATGTGGAACAGGTTCAGCTTCTTGCCAATCTTGCGGTGATCCCGCTTCTCGGCCTCCTCCAGGCGGTTCAGGTAGGCCTTGAGGTCTTTCTTGTTGCCCCAGGCAGTACCGTAGACCCGCTGCAGCTGCTCGTTGCTGGTGTCGCCACGCCAGTAGGCGCCGGCCACCTTGGTAAGCTTGAAGGCCTTGAGCTTGCCGGTGCTGGGTACGTGGGGACCACGGCACAGGTCGATAAAATCGCCCTGACGATAGAACGACAGATCCTCATCGCCAGGAATGTCCTGGATGATACGAACCTTGTATTCCTCGCCCATGTCCTCGAACAGCTTGATGGCGTCTTCCCGGGACATAACAGACCGGGAAACAGGGATATCCTGCTTGGCCAGCTCTTCCATCCGCTTCTCGATCCGCGCCAGGTCCTCGTTGGTGAACGGGCGGTCGTATTTGAAGTCGTAATAAAAGCCGTTGTCGATCACCGGGCCAATGGTTACCTGGGCGCCGGGGAACAGCTCCTGGACAGCCATCGCCATGAGGTGGGCTGTGGAATGACGAATGACATCGACACCGTCCTCGTCACGATCGGTGACGATGGCCAGTTCGGCATCACGGTCAATCACGTGGCTGGTATCCACCAGCTTGCCATCGACTTTTCCGGCCAGGGCGGCCTTGGCCAGGCCGGCGCCAATGTCGGCGGCGACGTCGTGTACGGTTACGGGTTCAGCAAAACTACGATGGCTGCCATCCGGCAGGGTAATGACGGGCATGGAATACTCCTGTTGTTTACTCAGCGGTGATCTATACCAAAGATCACATGGTGCCGGGACACCGCGACACAAACCGCGGCCCGGATCTGAGGCGAGTCTACCAGAAAAAAACCCGGCGGGTTAACGCCGGGTTTCTACGGACCTAATAAAATTCCGGTCGAACTGTCAGGCCGGCTGGCCTGCCGCCTCCTCCCTGGCTTTTCTTCGGAGCTGGCCAAAGGCCAGAACAGCCAGAAGAAGCAGTGCCGGAATAAACATCAGCTCCTTGGGAGGCCGCTCCTTCTCGACCTGAACCTTGTCGATGGTCCAGCCGAAACTGATCCCTGCCTGCTCCGCGATACTGCCGAAGTTCACGAAGTCCACGACCATCTGCTCGCCCTGAGGAGAGACCTCGAGCCCGGCCTGGGCCAGTCTCTGCTGTGGCGTCTCTGCCTCGGGCAGCGGCAGCCGCAGGTATTTCGACACCTCGTCGCCATCAATGGACATACCGGTAGCCTGAATCACAATGGGCTTGTCAGCCGGAACATCCTCAACATATTGGAAGATCTCCGATCCGGGCCGGTCTTCCGTGGGCGGATAGACCATATCCCACCAGAATCCCGGCCGGAACAGCGTGAAGGTGATCAACAGCAGGCAGACCGTCTCCCACCACCGTGTTTTGGTGAACCAGTAACCCTGGGTCGCCGCGGAGAACACCAGCATGGCGGTCACCGCACTGAAGATGGTGATGAGCAGATCCACCCAGCCGGTCAGTCCGATCAACAACAGCTGCGTGTTGAAAATGAACATGAACGGCAGGATCGCGGTGCGGATGTCATAGGTGAAGCCCTGAACACCGGTTCGTATCGGATCGGCACCGGAGATGGCTGCGGCCGCGTAGGCGGCGAGGCCTACCGGCGGCGTATCATCCGCCAGGATGCCAAAGTAGAACACGAACAGGTGCACCGCAATCAGCGGTACCAGCAGGCCATTCTCGGCGCCAAGGGTCACGATAACCGGCGCCATCAGGGTTGAGACCACGATGTAGTTGGCGGTGGTCGGCAGGCCCATACCGAGAATGAGGCTGATGATGGCCGTAAAGATCAGCATCAACAACAGGTTGCCGCCCGAGATGAACTCCACGAACTCGGTCATTACCAGCCCGATGCCGGTCAGCGTTACGGTCCCGACCACAATGCCGGCGGTCGCCGTTGCCACACCGATGCCCACCATGTTCCGGGCACCCGTGACGAGCGAATGGGCCAGATCAACACTGCCCTGCTTCAATCCCGCAATGTAGTCTCCACGCTTGTGGAAGAAGGCTTTCAGCGGCCGCTGGGTGATCACGATGAAGATCATGAACACGGTCGCCCAGAAAGCGGACAGCTGCGGAGAAAAGCGTTCTACCGTCAGGCACCAGACCAGCACTACCACGGGCAGCAGGAAGTACAGACCGGTCTTGACCGTCGGGCCGACCGGAGGCAGTTCGTCCAGGGATTTCTCCGGGTCGTCTTCCTCAAGATCCGGAAACTTGCTCGCATAGCCGACCAGCCCTATGTAGGCAAGCAACAGCAGAGGTGTCAGCACCCACATGGCGGCTTCGCCCAGGACGGTCTTCATCCAGCCGATGCCGTAATAGACCACCAGGGTCAGCACGCAGAGGCCCAGCAGAATCACAACCCAGTTCAGCATGCGCTGGGCCAGGGTCGGACGGTCCAGCCGCTCAATGCCTTTCATGTTCAGCTTGCAGGCCTCGAGGTGCACGATGTAGATCAGTGCCACATAGGAAATCATCGCCGGCAGGATCGCGTGCTTGATGACTTCCAGGTAGGAAATGCCCACATACTCCACCATCAGGAAGGCTGCGGCACCCATGATCGGAGGCGTCAGCTGGCCGTTGGTGGAGGCTGCCACCTCAACCGCACCCGCCTTGGTGGCAGGAAAGCCCACCCGCTTCATCAGCGGAATGGTGAAAGTACCGGTGGTTACCACGTTGGCAATGGAGGAGCCGGAAATCACACCGCTCAGGCCACTGGAGACCACGGCTGCCTTCGCCGGACCTCCACGCATATGACCCAGCAGCGCATAGGCGACCTTGATGAAGTAGTTACCGGCACCGGCCCGCTCAAGCAAGGCTCCGAACAGGACAAACAGGAACACGAAGCTGGTTGAAACCCCGAGGGCCACACCGAACACACCCTCGGTACCAAGCCACTGGTGCGAAGCCAGCTTGCTCAGGCTGGCGCCCTTGTGGGAGATCACATCCGGCATGTACGGGCCGGCCAGGGAGTAGATGATGAACACGCCAGCCACAATGGTCAGCGGAAGACCCAGTGCGCGGCGGGTGGCTTCCAGCAGCAGCACAAGGCCGCCAAGGGCGACAATCATGTCCTGGGTATTGGGGGCGCCCGGCCGGGTGGCCAGCTGGTCATAGAAAACGTAAAGGTACGAGGCCGCAAATGCCGCCGCCAGCGCCAGTATCCAGTCATAAACCGGCACATGGTTCTGGTGCTTGCCCCGCATCATCGGGAAAGCAGCAAATGCCAGGAACGAGGCAAACGCCAGATGAATCGAGCGTGCTTCCGTGGAATTGAACACGCCGATCTCGAAAATATAGGGAAGCGGTGACGCTATCCAAAGCTGGAAAAGAGACCAGAGCAGAGGAACGATAAAGAGAATGACAGCGGCAGGACCGGTCGCAGCCCTTCCGCCCGATTCGGTCTGGAGGAATTCCTCAACTTTCTGCTTATCGATGGCATCCCCGGCTCTCGGGTCGCTATTTGTCATAGCCGGATCCTGTCAGAGGGAAATCGGGAAGATCAGTAAAGGCCGCGGGCGGGGCTGCCCGCGGCCGGTTTTCAGGAAACGCCGGATCAGTCGATCAGGCCGGCTTCCTTGTAGTACTTGGCAGCACCCGGGTGCAGCGGCGCACTCAGGGCATCTTGTACCATTTCTTCCTTCTGCAGGTTGGCGAAGGCCGGGTGCAGACGCTTGAAGCTGTCGAAGTTCTCGAACACAGCCTTCACAACTTCGTACACCACGTCCTCGGGTACATCGGTGGAGGAAACGAAGGTCGCCGCAACACCGAAGGTGGTCACATCCTCGTCGCTACCCCGATACATGCCACCCGGAATGGTCGCCTTACGATAGTACGGATGATCGGCAATCAGCTTCTCGGTTGAGGCATTGTCGACGTTGACCAGTACGCTGTCGCAGGAAGTGGTCGCTTCCTTGATGGAACCGGACGGGTGACCAACGGTGTAGAAGAAGGCATCAATGTTGCCGTCACACAGGGCCTGGGACTGCTCGGCAGCCTTCAGCTCGGCGGCCAGGGAGAACTTGTCCATGGTCCAACCCATTTCTTCCATCAGCACTTCAGCGGTGGCACGCTGACCGGAACCCGGGTTACCCACGGAAACCCGCTTGCCTTCGAGATCTTCGAAGTTCTTGATGCCGGAGGCCTTGCTGGCAACTACAGTGAACGGCTCAGGGTGCAGGGAGAAAACCGCGCGCAGCTTCTCGTTGGCACCATCGTCTTCAAACTGGCTGGTGCCATTGTAGGCATGGTACTGCCAGTCGGACTGGGCCACAGCAAGATCCAGCTCACCCTGACGGATGGCGTTCAGGTTGTAGACAGAACCGCCGGTACTCTCAACGGAGCAACGAATACCGTGCTCTTTCCGGTCCATGTTGACCAGACGGCAGATTGCGCCACCGGCGGGATAATAAACACCAGTCACACCGCCGGTACCGATGGTCACGAAACGCTGCTCCTGCGCAGATACCGAAGTGGATGCAGCACCAAGGCTGACCGCAGCGGCTACAGCAAGAGCGGAAGCTTTGAGTTTCAGTGTCATGTGAATCGTTCCTTTTCTGCTCGTTGTAATTAAAGAATGCCCGTCTCTCATACGGACATATTTCGCGTCCGCCTTAGAACATAGACCACTTTATGGCATAAATAAAGTCAGAGTTAGCTCTCTAAACAGTTGACCCAACAACAAAAAAGCCCGCAGTGCGGGCTTTTTTGATCGTGGGTGGCAAGCTTATTTCGCTGTCCTCGCCTTTTCAAGCATGCGCTCCGGGCGAAGCAGGAAGCGGGCCAGTGCCGGCAGCAGCCAGATGGCGCCGATCATGTTCCAGAGGAACATGAAGAACAGCAGGAAGCCCATATCGGCCTGGAACTTGATAGGCGAGAAGATCCAGGTCACCACGCCGATACCCAGGGTCACGCCGGTAAAGACAACAGCCTTGCCGGTGGAGCGCAGGGTTTCGAAATACGCGTCCTGCAGGGTCTTACCTTCAAGCAGGTACTTTTCAAGCTTGCTGTAGATGTAGATGCCATAGTCCACACCGATACCCACACCAAGCGCGATGACCGGCAGGGTCGCCACCTTGATACCGATACCCGAGACCGCCATGATCGCCTCACACAGAATCGAGGTCAGGCCCAGCGGAATCACGATACACAGTACCGCGCGGATGGAGCGGAATGTGAGGAAGCACAGCAGACTCACCACGCCGTAGACGAAGATCAGCATCATGTCCTTGGCTTTGGAAATAACCTCGTTGGTGGCCGCTTCAACACCAGCGTTACCAGCAGCCAGCAGGAACGTATGCTCCTCGTTGCTGTTTTCCCGGGCGAACTCTTCAACTACCTCGACTGCAGTTTGCAGGGTTTCAGCCTTGTGATCTTCCAGGAACACCAGCAGCGGTGTCAGGCTGCAATCGGTGTTGATCAGCCCGGAAGGCGCATTGCGGATAGAGGCATTTATGATCGTCTGGTTGCGGGAAATGGCATACCAGTTCCAGTTACCTTCGTTCAGCGCCTTGGTGACGATTTTGGAGACATCCGCCAGCGATGCCGTGGACTGCACGCCCGGCGTGTTCGCCAATTCCCACTGCAGCGAGTCCATGGCCCGCAGTACGCTGTACTGGGTGCACTGCTCCACCGGCGTCTTCACCATCACCACCATGACATCGGCACTGGTGGAGTAGTTGTCGATAATGTAGGCGTTATCCTGGTTGTAGCGGGAGTCCTTGCGCAGCTCCGGTGCACCCTGATCCAGGTCACCTACCTTCAGGTCCTGCTTGTAGTAGAGGCCAAGACCGAGGCCGATCACCGCAATCAGCAAGGAGATGGGCGCGACACTCGGATGGGAGAAGTTGGACAGGAGTCGCCATTTGCGATCCTGCTTCTCACCGTGGTTCTGCACATGACGCACACCACCCTTGGAGATGCCGATGTAGGACATGATCAGTACATGCAGCACCAGGTTGGTGATGATCACGAAAGCGACACCGATACCGGCGGCAACCGCCAGATCACGGATGACATCGATCTCGATGAAGAACAGGGTCAGGAAGCCGAAGGCATCGGAGATCAACGCCAGCATGCCCGGAATATAGAGGGCCCGGAATGCAAGACGGGCGGCGGTGATGGCATCGAAGCCCTTGGCCGCTTCCACCGCCATGGCGTTGACGATCTGCACGCCATGACTGATACCGATGGCAAACACCAGGAAAGGCACCAGAACCGAGTACGGGTCCAGGCCATAGCCCAGCAGACGCAGGGTACCCAGCTGCCAGAACACGGCGATAATAGAGGTGAACACCGGTACCAGGGTTCCGGAAACACTGCGGGAATACCAGAACAGCAGCAGCGTGGTCAGGACAATGGTGATACCCGCAAACCAGGCGATGGAGCCGATACCCTCGATCAGGTCCCCCACCTTCTTGGCAAAGCCGACAATGTGAATGTCGATATTGGGGTTCTGGGCTTCGTATTTCTCCCGGATCTTTTCTTCCAACTGACGGGAAAAGGTGCCGTAATCCAGCGGCTCACCGGTCTCCGGATCGGTCTCGTACAGCGGTGCGTAGACAATGGTCGATTTGAAGTTATCGGAGATCAGCCGGCCGACTTCGTTGGAACGAAGCACGTTCTGACGCAACTGTTCCAGACTTTCCCGGGAACCATCATAGTCATCCGGAATAACCGTACCGCCCTGGAAGCCCTGCTCGGTTACTTCCACCCAGCGCACGTTGGAGGTCCACAGGGACTTCAGGCCTGAGCGGTCAACACCGTTGAGATAGAACACCTCATCGGTAATCTGCTTCAGAGTCTCCATGTACTCTGGAGAGAAGATATCGCCGTCCTTGGATTCCACGGCGATCCGCACAAAGTTACCCAGGTTTTCCAGGTCGTCCCTGTGCTCGAGCATGTTGACGATGTACGGATGCTCCAGCGGAATCATCCGCTCGAAACTGGCATCCGGCTGGATCTTGGCCGCGTTGTAGCCGAGGAACAGGGTCAGGATGGTCAGCAGAACCAGGATGATCGCCCGATTGTTGAAAATCAGACGCTCCAGGAACGGTTCCGCCTTTGGCGTGGTCAGGTAATGTTCGCCCTTGTCATGCTTCGGGTTGGACATTCAAAAGCCCCTCTATTATCGGTTCTGTTGTTGCCACATCAGGGCGTTATTGAAGGTTCTTGCCTTGGGGATCGGCGTGCTTGACGCCACCCTCGCCTACCAGGAGCAGATTGGTGTCCGAAACCGGCACCACACCCATTACCCCTTGACGGTCATCACGCAGGTATTCGCGGAAGGTATCCCCTCCGTTACCACTGGTGAGCACAGCCCCACCATTACCAACCAGGATGATCCGGTCACCCTCGGCGGCGCCGTCATTGAGGGTTGCCGTGGAACCGGTATTGACCACTGACCAGGACTTGCCGAGATCCGCGGAATACATCAGGGTGCCACGAAGGCCGAAAGCCAGGGCTTCGTTGACGCGGCCCGTGCCGATCACGCCGAACAATGAGCCCGGGTAAGGGCTCTCTCGGCGCTCCCAGGTTTCGCCGCCATCGATGGAAACGTGGATCTGGCCCGCTTCACCGACAATAAACAGGGCTCCGCCGGCGATGCTGGAGATGGCATTCAGGTGAAAACCCTGGGGGTTGTCCAGCTTCGGTGACCAGTCCTGCCAGCTTTCCCCACCGTCAGTGGTGCGGTAGATCATACCGTAGGCACCGACTACAAAGCCGTGACTGTCATTCTCGAACCAGACATCCAGGAACGGGTTTACCGGACCGATATCCAGGTCCGCCTGCATGTTTTCCAGGCGGAAGAACAGATCATCCAGCGCCCACTCGAGGTCTTCTTTCTCTTCTTCAGGTGCCTGCTCGACGCGCTCTTCCATTTTGGCGATGGCATCTTCCTGGCTGGCGATAGCCAGCTCTGCTGCCCGGATGCCGTCCAACTGGAGCTCCCAGTTCGCGCCGGAATCACTCGAATGCAACACCGCGCCACTGTGGCCCACGGCCCAGCCGTGGCTTTCAGTACCAAAATCCACGCCAGTGAGGGTTACGGACACCGGCACCTCGGCCTGGGTCCAGCTTTGCCCTTCGTCATCGGAGTAGATGATGTGCCCGCGCTCGCCCGCCGTGACAATTCGGTCGCCGGCAACGGCAACGTCGTTCAGCAGGCTTTGTGGAGCGAGTTCCGTGGGACGGGCCGGTGTTTCAAGCAAATCCCCCACTGCCAATACAGCCGGAGATGCACAGGCCATGGAAAGCCCAAGGCAGGTTGCACCCAGGGTTTTACGCATCAAGCTTGTAGCCATTCGGTTTGCCTATCGGTTGTTTTTACTGTGTGTCTCTGTCCGGTAAAGCCGGTTCTAACTGTAAACATACCGGCAGCCTCTCGACTGCCGGTATGTTGAATGCCAATCCCTTTGGGCGGGGTTGCGATCCTCGCGCCTCAGCGAACACTCCTGCGGCGCAGCGAGGCCGGTGAGAAGTAGCGCCTGTTGGGAATCTTGTCAGTGAACACCCGGGTATTGGGCTCTTCGGTATCGAGTCCGAGAACGTGATAACGGCGGGCCTGAAGATCATGATAGACGTCCAGCACCGTCCACACACCGGGTAATTCATAATAATTCTTCGGCAGGCCCATGGTGACGCGCCACAACTCGCCGCGACCGTCGTACTGGTCAAGCAGCACAGTGTTCCAGCTGTCCTCATCGACATAGAAACGGCGCTTGCCATAGATATGGCGCTCACCCTGCTTCAGGGTCGCCTCGACCACGTGCACCCGATGCAGCTCCCAGCGGGTCAGATCGGGATTGATGTGGGAGATACCGAGGATGTCGTCATAGGACAGGCCTTTCTCCCCGATAAGGTAGTTGTTGTAGGGAATGTAGATCTCCCGCTTGCCCAGGTAAGTCCAGTTATAGCGGTCCAGGGCACCGTTGAAGATGTCGGTGTCGTCCGCGGTACGGAGGTTATCGGAAGCCGCGATCGGGGAATCGTAACCCAGGTTCGGAGCACGACGGACCCGGCGCTGGCCCGCGTTATAACCCCAACCATTACGGGGGTTGATGATCTGGTTCATGGTTTCATGAATCAGGATCGCACCACCGGCCAGACGGGGCGGAGACTGGGTAAATGACAGATAGTAGAAGATGACGTTGTCGAGGGTACTCTCGTCACCTTCCGGGTTGTAATAGTTGAAAAAGGCTTCCTGCTGGGATGTCACCAGCGAGTAGTCGCCATCCTGCTGGACTGCCACCTCACTGGAGCGGCGGGTTACATAAATGCCACGCCAGCGGGTCAGATGGTTCCAGATGACCTGCCAGGCCTTCTCTTCATCATTGCCGTGCAGAATCGGGAAGGGGTAACCACCGTAGGCACCCTCGATACCGGCGCCCTCGCCCACGATGTCGGCACTTGTGGCGTTATCCCGGGTGTTCTCGGCAACCCAGTCCGGCACGGCATGGGTGCGTCGGCTCTGGTACACGGGAATCTGGAAGGTCGTGGGATAGGTATCGAACATGGCCCTGACGCCGTCGGTCAGGTATTCGTTGTACTGATCCATGTTCTGGGCCGTGATCGTAAACAGCACCTCGTCATCCGGGAACGGGTTGATATGGTGCTGACCACTCTCCCGGTAACCGGCCGGGGGTTCGGTCAGCCCACCGTCCCACGCGGGGATGGTTCCGGCAGCGTTGCCGGCTTTCGGAGAGCCAAATGGAGTCAGTTCGGTGCCAAGACGGGCGGCCTCACTCTGGGAGACAGCAGCGTAGGCAGGTACAGCCGAGACAGACAGGGCCAACAGGCCGCTCAACAGCGTGTTTTTGTTATACATCATGGTCTAACCTTAAATCCGTCTGGAAGCCTCTTGAGGGGCTTTTTTGTTGTGGTCCCATGGAGCTTGAGACTTTCAATTAGACTAACGGATCGGGCAACATTGTCTATCGACCGAAAGTGCGATTTTGTATCCGGCTGTGGCAGCGGCTCTGTTGCCACAGCCGGACACCGGCGGCTCAGCCAGCCAGGCTCTTGTGAACCACCTCGTAGACATCCCGGGACAAACCGTCCTTGTCACGGATCCGCTCCAGCGCTGCCTTCATCTGCTCACTGTACTCCGGGGCAAACTTCCGCCAACGGGTCAGGGGCGTGACCAGACGGGCGGCAATCTGCGGGTTGCTGTCATCCAGGCGGCACACCTGCTCGGCCAGGAAGTCATAGCCCGAGCCATCCGGGTTGTGGAAGGCCGACAGGTTCTGCCCGGCAAAGGCACCCACCACGGAACGCACCTTGTTGGGGTTCTTCCAATCGAACGCCGGGTGCTCCAGCAGGGCATGAATCTGGGGCAACTGGCCGGCACGATCGCTGGCAGCCTGGACCGAGAACCACTGTTCTATTACCTGCGGGTCCTCCCGGAATTGCTGGTAGAACTCTTCCAGCGCCAGGTTGCGGTCTTCCTCGTAGTCGGAGTTCACCAGGGCCCGAAGTGCGCCCATCCGGTCCGTCATGTTATCGGCAGAACGGAACTGGCGAACGGCCAGCTCACGCCCTTCCTCGTCATTGATCACCAGGAGCCATGCCAGGGCGGTATTGCGCAGGCTGCGACGGGCAATCGCCTCGGGGGTAATCTCGTAGTCACCGGACTCGAGGTTGCGCCGGTAACAGGCAACCAGCTCATCCCGCAGGGAGATGGCCAGGTGCTTGAGCACCCGTTCCCGGGCACGGTGGATGGCAGGAGCATCGGCATTGTCCGCCAGCTCGATCAGGTAGGCCTCGGAGGGCAGCTGCAGCATCTTGGCCACCAGCGCCTGGTCCAGGGAGGAGTCGCAGATCAGGTGGCGATAGGAAGTGACCAGTCGCGGCTCGACGGCAGCATCTTTGGGCGCACCCACCAGGGACTGGATCACATCCACCGCCAGTCTCTGGCCGGCATCCCAACGGTTGAAACCGTCCGGGTCGTGGCTCATCAAAAACAGCAACTGCTCACGGGACCACGGGTAATTCACCCGCACCGGCGCGGAGAAATGACGCAGGAGTGAGGGCACAGGGCGCTCACCGATGCCGTGAAACTCAAAGGTATGACTCGCTTCAGTCAGCTCCAGAACCCGTTCAGCCGGTGCGTTTTCCTCGCCCGCCTCTAGCTTGAGCGGCAGGGGCTCACCCCGACTGCCCAGCAGACCCAGGGCAAACGGAATGTGTTGCGGTTTCTTGTTGCTCTGGCCCGGGGTATCCGGGATGTGCTGCGCAATGTTCAGGCGATATACGCCCTGCTCTGCATCAAACTCATCGGAGACATTGAGCACCGGCGTGCCCGCCTGCTCATACCAGAGACGGAACTGGGTCAGGTCACGCCCTGAGGCATCTTCCATGGCACGGACAAAATCATCGGTGGTCACCGCCTGACCGTCGTGACGCTCGAAGTAAAGGTCGGAGCCCTTACGGAACATCTCCGGCCCCAGCAGGTTATGAATCATGCGCACCACTTCGGCACCCTTTTCGTAGATGGTCAGGGTGTAGAAGTTGGAGATTTCCATGTACGAAGCCGGCCGCACCGGGTGGGCCATGGGGCCGGCATCTTCGGCAAACTGCGCCGTGCGCAGCAGGGTCACGTCCTCGATGCGCTTGACCGTTGGCGATCCCATGTCGGCGGAGAACTGGGAATCCCGGAACACGGTGAAGCCTTCCTTCAGGCTCAGCTGGAACCAGTCACGACAGGTGACCCGGTTGCCGGACCAGTTGTGGAAGTACTCGTGGGCGACGATCGCCTCGATACGCTGGAACGCGGCGTCCGTGGCGGTATCCTGACTGGCCAGGACACAGGACGAGTTGAAGATATTCAGGCCCTTGTTCTCCATGGCCCCCATGTTGAAATCGTCGACGGCCACGATCATGAAGATATCCAGGTCGTATTCCCGACCATAGACTTCCTCATCCCAGCTCATGGACCGTTTCAGGGAGTCCATGGCGTGGTCGCATTTCTCCGCATTCCGCGGCTCCACGTACATGCGCAGGTCGATGTCGCGACCGGAACAGGTCCGGAAGGTGTCCCGTTTTTCCACCAGATCGCCGGCCACCAGGGCAAACAGGTAACAGGGTTTCGGGAACGGGTCTTCCCAGGTGACAAAATGACGGCCGCCCTCGAGCTCGCCCCGGTCAACGTCGTTGCCGTTGGACAGCAGCACCGGATAGGAAGCTTTGTCCGCCTCGATACGGGTGCGGAAACGGGCCATGACATCCGGGCGGTCCGGGAAGAAGGTAATGCAGCGGAAGCCCTCAGCCTCACACTGGGTACAGAACATACCGGAGGATTTGTACAGACCTTCGAGGCGGGTGTTGTTCTGGGGCTCGATCCAGGTTACCACCGAGAGCTCGAACTGCTCGGGCACCGAGGCAATGACCAGCTGATCACCCCGGTCCTCGTAATCAGCCGCCGACAACTCGGCGCCATCGAGGGCGACGGATTCCAGCCTGAGGCTGTCACCATCCAGCTCCAGCGGTGCGCTGGCTGCCCTGGAATCGGGATTCCGGCGCACCGACAGCGTGCTGTGGACACGGGCGCCTTCCTCGAAAAGCTCAAACCTCAGATCCACATGGTCAACCAGATACGCCGGTACTTGGTATTCGCTCAGGTAAATGGTTTGTGGCTGGTTGCTACGCATTACATTCTCCACGGAGTTCTATTCAGCTGGCGTCCGCCCGGAAGCGGACCTCATACCCGGTAAACTTGCGGATATTGATCACACCGGTGTCGAGAATAAGATACTGGCCCTTGATGCCTTCCAGTACTCCTTCCACTTCCGGCGTTTTGTCCAGATTATGGGTTTTGATCTTTGACGGCCAGACTTCGACCGGATAGCTGAGGCCAAGCCCGGACTCATCCACCTCCCGGATGGCGTCGTCGCCATGCACCTCTCGCAGTTCCGCGATATCGGTGGCGATGGCCGCCAGCATTTTCTGGCGTTCCGCCACCAGATCCAGCTCCGGCACATCGCCCTTGAGCATGGCACGCCAGTTGGTGCGGTCGGTGACATGGCTCTTGCACGCCACTTCCACCAGACCGGCAATATAACGGGTTCTGACCCGGACCATGGGAATGGCCTCGACTGCCCCCTGGTCAATCCATCGGGTCGGTACCTGGGAAGCGCGGGTGATGCCGACCTTGAGTCCGGAAGAATTGGCCAGGTACACCACGTGCTCGACCATGCAGTGGGTCTCCCCCCACTCCGGCTCGCGGCAGGTACCGAGGTGGTAGTGGCACTTTTCCGGGCTCATGATGCAACTGTCGCAGGCCGCCAGCTTGCGGAAACACGGATAGCAGTAGCCCTGGTTGAAACTCTTCTTGGTCTTACGGTCGCAATGGATGCAGCGAATAACCCCGTCAAAATCGATGCGGATGGAGTGACCAATCAGGTGGTTCAACGGCACCCGGGCGTCACCCACGGCAATGATGTAGGAAACCGGCTGCCCGGCCTCCACCGGCATCTTGCGCAACCGGCCGGTTACATCGATGGCTTCGCTCAAGACTTGACCTCTACGAACTGGTCCGGATCGACATCCCGGTTCTGGCTGTTGGTGTGCTGGACGGAAGGATCACAGGCCGTTCCCGCCTTGCTGCCACGGTCCAGGTAACCCACCCGCTCGTCTTCAGGCACGTTGTGCTTGTTCTCGTAGTAAATCACCGCTTCCAGGCTGATAGCGCGCTGTTCGGCTGTCATCTTGCGACCATCCGGCCACTTGCCCAGTTCAATGGACTGGCGAAGGTTCCGGTATACCGCCGGATCCAGACGTTCGATCAGCTCTTCGTATGTCATTCCGCTCTCCTGAAAAAACCTTCACAAAAAAATCGGCGCAATCGTTTGACAGATGCAAACGATAATAATTATCATTACCTCACCAAATGACGACGGTCGTATCATTTGGTCTCTCTCATCAGGAGCTAAAAGCTCTCTTTACGCCCCGCCCTTCGGCGGGGCTTTTTTTATCCGCTCACCCTTTCCTTACGGGCAAAACCAGCGCACAGAGCAACCCGGCGACAAAACCACCCAGGTGTGCTCCATTGGCCATCCTGCCCAGACCCAGCATTTCCGGCAATGGGGTAAAACCGAGAACCATCCAGATCACCGCAAAGGTCACCAGCGCCGGCGGGAACTGGAACCTGGGTGCCCGCTGCTGGCTCAGCCAGCAATAACCGAGAATCCCGTACACCACGCCGGACAGGCCACCAAACAGAGGCCCGGAAACCAGGTACTGCAAGCCATTGGATAGCAAGCTGGTCACCAGGAACAGGGTGATCAGCCGGCCCTTGCCGTCAAACCACTCGACCTGGCTGCCAAGGAACCAGAGCATCACTGAGTTGAAAATGATGTGGGTCCAGCTGAAATGCAGGAAATCCGGCGTGATCAGACGCCAGACCTGGCCACTGGCCAGGGTGGCCGACAGCGCATCGATGCGACCACTGAAAGTGGTCCAGTCAAAATTCCGCGGGTCCACCACCATCAGGGCGGCGGAGAGCTCATTGGAGCCCATCCCCGTGAGCCAGACCATCACCACGGCAAACACGATCAGCCCCAGAACCATGGGGGCGTGGCGAGGCGCCGGTTGCCAGCGCCCGCCGACAAAGGCCGGCGAGCGGTTCTGGCTGGCCACTGCCTCCCTCAGATCGGGCTCGGCCAGGAAGCGCTCAAGGGCCGCCAGCACAGGTTCCGCGTGCTCTTCATGTTCCAGCCAGAGCACCTGCTGACCGCCTTCTTCCGTTATACGATGCCCCACGCCCTGATCCCTCAGCCACTGGCTGAAGTCGGCAAGGTTCACCGAGGAATCCAACTGCTTTACCCGATACAATTCTCACCTCATGATCAGGGGTATGGGCTCACCACAAGACAAACCGCTAGCGCGCAACGCTGTCTTCGCTGGTGGGGTACTCCGGAGCCTCTGGCCGCTCCACATCTACCCAGACAAACTTGTCCCGGGAAAGTGCCCGCTCGCCGTCAAACCGGTAGGCCACCAGCTTGCCGTACTTCACCGCACTGAAATCGATGCAGGCCACATTGGGCTTCAGCGGCGCAGGCCGGCCCTCCATCCAGTAATGGCCGACAAAGACCGGCGGCGCATCCAGGGGGTAACTGATGAGCTGCTTGCGCTCGTCTTCGGTCAGCACGTGCTTCGCCACTTCCGGCGGCAAGGGATCGGGCTGGAACACCACATCGGCATAGGTATGGGGCTGGTCGGCCCAGAACTTGGTCCGGAAAAATTCGCGGACATAGCCGTCCTTGCCGGTTATGGACATACCCTCCGGCAGGCGCAGGTCCGTACCCCGCAGGAGCGTATCCATGACCTGTCCCGCGAAGGACTCGATGGCCGCCGAGGCGTGGAGGAAATCCTCGTCAATGCAGGCGCCACCCTGCACCCGTTTGAACTTCTTGATCAGGTCACCATCCCAGCACGCGTGCACCACCCGGAAGTCCTCTTCCTCGATGAACAGGGGGATGGTGTAGAACCATTCCAGAAACTCGTTCCATTCGTGGGGATGGGCATCGAACTGCTCAAGGGTTTCCTTGATCAGCCGATCGTGGCGCGGATTGTGCTCCCGCAACCAGGTCTTGCCGCTGCCCGGGCGGGCACGGGTGCAGTAACCCAGTGCATTGTACTCGTGGTTGCCCATGACAATCCGCGCCGAGCCATGCTCCACCATGTCCCGCACCAGGTGCAGTGCTTCCCGGATACGTGGGCCCCGGTCGATGATATCACCTATGAAAACGGCCTGGCGCCGGGGATGCTCGTAAACACCGTTGACCTTGCGGTACCCCATCCGGTCCAGGAGCTTTTCCAGGGTGTGGGCGCAACCGTGGATGTCGCCGATGATATCGAAACCGCGATTTGCGGAGGGATTCTTACCAGCCATGATCAACTCGCTGCGATTTCACTTGCCCAGCCAAGCTTGTCACGGCAGGTGGCATAGAAGTTATGGTCCGTCGGATGGATCAGACGGATCTTGAACGGCTTCTTGGTGATACGGATGATGTCCCCGGGCGCACAGGAGATGTTCATCTGGCCATCAAAGCTCACCTGCGGGTAGGTCTCGTTGGTATCCCCGATCACCAGTTTGATCTCGCTCTTGCCGTCCACCACGATCGGGCGGCTGCTCAGGGTGTGGGGGAACATCGGCACCAGCACGATGGCGTCAAGCTTGGGGTGCATGATCGGGCCGCCGGCAGACAGGGAGTAAGCGGTGGAGCCGGTGGGGGTGGAGACAATCAGGCCGTCAGAGCGCTGGCTGTAGACGAAGTGACCGTCGATAAACAGGTCAAAGCCGATCATCCGGGTGGATTTGCCCGGATGCAGCACCACGTCGTTCAGGGCACTGCCGAAACCGAGCGGCTGGCCGTTACGCTCGACATTGCCATCGAGCAGGAAGCGGGTTTCCTCGATGTACTCCCCTTCCAGCACCTTGCCCAGGCGCTCTTCAAGATCCGAAGGAGAAATGTCGGTGAGGAAGCCGAGGCGCCCCCGGTTCACACCGAGCAAAGGAATCTTCGACTTCGCCAGCTCCCGGGCGGCGCCCAGCAGACTGCCGTCACCGCCGACGACGATTACCAGGTCGCAGATTTCGCCCAGCAGTTTCTTGCTGGCCACCTGCAGGCCATGGCCGGGAATCATTCCCGCGGTGTCTTCTTCCAGAATGACCTGGTAGTTCTGGGCAAGCAGGTACTGCTTGAGCTGCCTCAGCGTCTCCACCACCTTGACGCTGCCCATCCGTCCGATTACGCCGATATTCCTGAACTGATCCATGAAAATTCCTGTGATCCCGGGATGCAGCAGGGAACAGCACCTCCGCTACCCTGCAACGATGGCGTACAGTGTAACGAAAGTCGGCTGGATTCTGAAAAAAGATGCGTGGATCAGGCCTGGTGCTGCTCGCAGCGGTCATCCACACCCGGACGGAAGTCCGCCGGCTGGCTGACCCGCATGATGGGTTCGGCACACTCGTTACCATCCCCGTCCTGGTGGCAGCACACCGGGTTCTCGTAGTGCTCCAGCCACTCCCGGTAAGCCGGCTCGTTCATGCCACAACGTTCAGCGGCATAGGCCACGGGGTTGGTGAAGTAGGTCTCGATGTCTTCGAACGGCAGGGTCACGTGGCCCACGCCGGCATGGTAGGCCACGAGAAAGACCGACTGCTTGCGCAGATGGTCAAGAATGGAGTTCTCTGGCGGCTCCCGGTGCCGCAACTCGTGGTTCTCTTCTTCCAGGGAGACTATTTTCTCGTCACGCATTTCCAGCTCGCGCTGCTTGCGCTCAAGCTGCTCCCGGAGCAGAACCAGTTCGGCACCGACGTTGGCGTCGTCCCGCTTTTTATCCTCGTCGGCGCTCCCGATCTGCTCCTGCATGGAGAGGTATTGTTCGTTACGCTCGGACAGGCGCTGCTTGAGCTGCTCGCTGGTCAGCCGCTGGCGCTCGTATTTCTGCTCCAGATCGGCCATTTCGCTGCGCAGGGACTGCATTTCGTTGCGGTGCTCCCGCTGGAGGTCCGCCAGAGAATCCCGATGCACACTCTGCAGGGTCTTGATGCGTAAACGCTGTTCACGGATCAGCTGCGCCAGGCGGGCACGGTCTGCTGCCCCCGCGCCATCATCCTCCGGCTCCTTTGCCTTCGCCGGCTCCTCCTTGGCGTTGAGGACGGGAATATCCTCCTCGACGGGCTCGATCTTCTGGAATCTCAGGGTATTGCTTTCCACCGCCTTGCGGATAGCCTGGAAGTGGTTGTTGCCCGGCGTCATATCCGGGTCCCAGAGTTCCTTGGCAAACTTCGGATCCGGACATTGGCTGCGACACACCAGACGGATCGGACCCGCCCCCATATCCGGCCCCTTGGCGCCGTCTCTGGCCAACGCCTCGATGGGCACGTTCCAGCTGGTGTCGGCGCGACCCTCGTCATCAAACCAGATCCGGAAGAACACCAGCGAGCGCACCAGAAGGTCGCCCCCCAGCTCGATCAGGACGGCCTTGACGTCCGTTTCCGCCAGGTCAGATAAACCGACATAACCGTCGAGGAAAGCGCCGAACTCGGAAGCGCGCATCTGACGGGCAATACGCCCCTCCTCCATAAAAAATACGGCTGAGTAGCCATCGGTTGCCTGATCGGCAGAAACCATCATTCCATCTCCAGGATTCAGAAATTGGACACTTACACGCTTCGCTTCCCCGGAGCGTTCCATCGGAAAATTCGTCCAGCGGCATGCACCAATACCAGAAAGCCTACGGATAACCGTAGGCTTTCCAATAGTCTAGCCAGACAAATGTCGATGGACAGATAAAAACTGCAACGTTTTGTGATCAGATTTCCGCGGCCAGCCGGCTGCCCTGATCGATGGCCCGCTTGGCATCAAGCTCGGCCGCCACATCGGCGCCGCCAATCAGATGAACCGGGAGCCCGGCGGCTTCGACACCAGCCTGAAGTTCCCGCAGCGGCTCCTGCCCGGCACAGATGATGATCGTATCCACCGGCAGCACCTTGTCCTCACCTTTCTCGGCACCTTTCGGTGTCACGGTGATGTGCAGACCCTCGTCATCAATCTTGCGGTAGGAAACCCCCGGAACCATCTGCACATGGCGGTTCTTCAGGGACGTCCGGTGAATCCAGCCCGTGGTCTTGCCCAGGTTCTTGCCGACCTTGGACGCCTTGCGCTGAAGCAGGTAAACCTCGCGGGCAGGCTCCGGTACTTCCGGCGTCACACCCTGGATACCGCCACGGTGCTCGACACTCAGATCAACGCCCCATTCCTTCATGAACTCGCCGGTGTCCAGGGACGCAGAAGCCCCCTGGTGCACGATGAACTCGGAGACGTCGAAACCGATGCCGCCGGCACCGATGACCGCCACCTTCCGGCCAACCGGCTTGCGTTCCAGCAGGGCATCCAGGTAACCGATCACCTTCGGATGGTCGATACCCTCGATATCCGGAGTCCGCGGCTCGACACCGGTAGCCAGGACCACCTCATCGAAGCCTCCGGCTTTCAGTTCATCGGCGCTGACACGAGTGTTCAGACGGACATCCACCCCGTGTTTGTCCAGCATCACCCGGAAGTAACGGAGAGTCTCGTGGAACTCCTCCTTGCCCGGGATTTTCTTGGCAACATTGAACTGGCCACCGACTTCGCTGCCGGCGTCAAACAGCGTGACCTTGTGACCACGCTCGGCGGCCACGGTCGCAAAGGCCAGACCGGCAGGGCCGGCGCCAACCACGGCGATGGACTTCGGATTGGCCGTCTTCACCCAGGTCAGCTCGGTTTCGTGGCAGGCGCGGGGGTTGACCAGGCAGGAGGTCAGTTTGCCGCTGAAGGTATGGTCCAGGCACGCCTGGTTGCAGCCGATACAGGTGTTGATCTCGTCGGCACGGTCTTCCGCCGCCTTCAGCACCAGGTCCGCGTCCGCCAGGAACGGCCGGGCCATGGAGACCATATCGGCATCCCCTTCGGCCAGGACCTTCTCGGCCACATCCGGCATGTTGATCCGGTTAGTGGTCACCAGCGGAATGCTCACTTCACCCTTCAGACGGGCCGTCACCTTGGTGAAGGCGCCACGGGGAACCGAGGTGGCAATCGTGGGCACCCGTGCCTCGTGCCAGCCGATGCCGGTGTTGATGATGGTGGCACCCGCCTTCTCGATCTCTTTGGCCAGGTGGACCACCTCTTCCCAGGTGCTGCCATCCTCGATCAGATCCAGCATGGACAGGCGGTAGATGATGATGAAGTTCTCGCCGACCCGCTCCCGGACCCGGCGCACGATCTCGACGGGCAGGCGAATCCGGTTCTCGTAGCTGCCACCCCAGCGATCCGTGCGCTGGTTGGTGTGGGTAACGATGAACTGGTTGATGAAGTAGCCCTCGGAGCCCATGATCTCGACGCCGTCGTACCCGGCCCGCTGGGCCAGTGCCGCGCAGTTTACATAGTCATTGATCTGCTTCTCGATGCCGTCTTCGTCCAACTCCTTGGGCTTGAACGGGTTGATCGGTGCCTGGATCGGCGACGGCGCCACCAGTGCCGGCGAATAGGCATAGCGGCCCGCATGGAGAATCTGCATGCAGATCTTGCCATCGGCCTCGTGCACCGCCTCGGTAATCACCTTGTGGCGATCGGACTCTTCCTCGGTACTCATCTTGGCCGCGTGCTGGAACACCGCGCCCTCTTCGTTGGGACCGATACCACCGGTGACAATTAGACCAACACCGCCCCGGGCGCGATCGGCATAGAATGCTGCCAGACGATCAAAACCGTTCCTGGCTTCCTCCAGACCAGTGTGCATGGAGCCCATCAGGGTACGGTTCCGGAGACGGGTAAAGCCCAGATCCAGCGGTTCCAGAAGGTTCGGGTATTTCTGCGTGCCCGGTGTTGCGGTCATATTGATCTCCTCGTATTGGCAGCCGGCGTTGCGGCCGTCTTTCGTTATACGCCACAAAGTAGCGGTCCGGCTGACCGCTCTCAATATCCCCAAACAACTTTATGTTATCCTCAAACCACACCCGATCAGGAATACCCCGTGAGAACACCCTCAAAGCCCGGAAACCGCAACGCGCTCGGCGACATCAGCCTCCTGTATGTTTCGGTACTGCTGCGTGCTGCCGGGGAGGAAGGAGCAGACCACGAGGTGCTGGCCAGGCAATTCAATCTGGACGAAACCGCCCTGACCTCCCCGGAAGCGCGGATCAGCATCCCCCGTTTCATGCGGATGGGAGAGGCCGCCATCAGGCTGACCGGCAACCCCGCACTGGGACTGCGGATGGGGGCTCTATCCCGGCCGATCGACGCAGGCCTGGCCGGACTGGCGGCGGAGACCGCGCCGACCATCGGGCAGGCCCTGATGAAGCTGGTACGTTATTCGAGGCTCACCAGCCAGAACAGTCGCGGTCATCCCGGAACCGATCCCGACAAGCGGCTAGTCAGCTTCTACTCGATCCGTCCCTACAACCGGTTCAATTACTTCGTCGTGGACTCGGTGCTGGCAGCCTGGACTCAGCTGGCACGCACCCTCACCGGCCGTTACGACGTGCTTGAGAAGGTCCGCATCGAATACCCGTCGATCGGCCTGGACGACCTGTTTGAAAGCTGGTTCCGTTGCCCGGTGGAATTCAGCGCCACAGAGAACAGCCTGATTCTCAAGAAAAGTGCCTGGCACCAACCGAGCAACCAGGCGCACC
Organism: Marinobacter pelagius; assembly: GCF_900114925.1. GTDB lineage: Bacteria > Pseudomonadota > Gammaproteobacteria > Pseudomonadales > Oleiphilaceae > Marinobacter > Marinobacter pelagius. The sequence continues at coordinate 213,790 of NZ_FOUR01000006.1, forward strand.
CGGCCATGCACGAGCAGCTCTGCATGATGTGTGAGCGCGAACTGGAAAGGATCAAACGGGGCTGGAGCACCTCGGACCGGGTGCGGCACTTGATGACGCCCCTGTTCCGCGGAGAGACGCCGGGGCTGGAAACGGTTGCGGCGCGACTCGGCACCTCGCCCTGGACATTGCAGCGGCAACTGGCGGCCGAGGGTACCAACTTCCGGCTGTTACTGGATGAGACCCGACAACAGCTGGCACTGGATTATCTGAAGGAAACCAACAGCTCCCTGTCGGAAATTGCCTGGTTGCTGGGGTTTGCCAACCCGCCGGCCTTTCACAAAGCCTACCAACGCTGGTTCGGGATGAGCCCCGGCGAGCATCGCCGGCAAATGCGGATAAACACAAATAACGCGGATTAACCGGAAACGGGATCAGAGTTCCGTGGCGTCGTCGATGAACTCGCCATCGTCCTCGAATTCATCCAGCCGGGTTTCCAGCAATTCTTCTTCGTAGTCAGACATGACTTTACCCTCGTGCGAACTTTAATCGCCAAGGTAAACGCTTCGTGTGACGGGAATGTTTCAAAATCCGGAATGGATCAAGAAAAAACAGGGGGAGGAAAAATGGCGGAGCGGACGGGACTCGAACCCGCGACCCCCGGCGTGACAGGCCGGTATTCTAACCAACTGAACTACCGCTCCGCGTGGGCTATCACCAGATACCTCGTAAGGTGTGCAGCCTTGTCTGTGACTGCTCGGTGACAACGAGGGCGCATTATAAAGACGCCCCCGACCATGTCAACGTTTTTCCTGAAAAAAGTCCGAAAAAGTTTTCTTACATGGCATCCACCAGGGCATCCTTACCCTGGGAGGTCTTCCGGTATTCGATCGGGGTCATGCCGGACCAGCGTTTGAACGCCCGATAGAAAGTACTGGGTTCGGAGAAGCCGGTCAGGTACACGATCTCGTCGATGGATTCGTCCGTGGTGGCCAGCAACTGCCGGGCAAGTCGATAACGGAAATCCGCCAACACCTGGTTGAAACTGGTTTCGGCTTCGGTCAGCCGGGTCCGAAGGGTCCGGGGTTTGATACCGAGGCGCTCGGCGACCGCATCGAGGGTCACCTCGCCACTGTCCAGCAGCTCGGCAATGATCCGTTCAACCTGCCCCACGATGTCCTTCTTCTCCAGACGTGCAACCTGCTCGCTGGCGAACCGCTCATGGAGGTCCAGCAATTCCGGCTCGGCATGGGGGGAGGCGTGGGCCAGCAGCTTGGCCGGAAAGTACAGCCGGTTCTCTGAGGCCCCGAAGACCACATCACAGCCCAGAACTTCCCCGGCGTGCTCCTGGCCTTCTTCCCGCTCATGCTCGAACTCGATGCGCGAGGGGTAGAAATTGTCATCGGTGACAGAACGGAAGAAAGTAATCAGACCCTGAACAAAGCACTCGTTGAAGTGCTTCAGACGGCGAACGGCGTCGGATGCGGCGTCGAGCACCATGCAGGCGTCATCGCCCTCGATAAAGAAATCGGTATTGGCCGCATCGCTCAGCAGGCGCTGGTAGTTCTGGGCCCGGCGCAGGCCCTCACCGAAGGTCGGACTGCTGAGGAACAGGTACTCGAGCACCTGGCCCTTGTAGGCTGGCAGCAGCGGCCCGAGATGCAACCCGATATCCGGGTCACCGGACACGTCTTCCACGGCCTGCCAGAAGTACAGCTGGGCACTGTGGGGCGTGCGCAACTGGTCTGTGTAAACGTAACTTTCATCCACGCCCAGGCGACTGAAGATGGCATCGGTATCGATACCCTTTTTCTTCATTGCCTCGTAAATCAGGCGTAACATCACTCCCGCGTCACGAAGTTCCTGCATATGATCCCGCTTTTATTCTTTATGGGTACTACCTTGACCGGCTGGACAACCGGCCGGGCTCGCCAAGTCAATGCCTGTTCTGGCCGGGTTTGCCAGACTCTAAGACCATCGTCTTATATTAGAGCATATCAGGCCGCAAGGAGACCTGCACCATGCCAAACCCATTGATTTACCACCACACACCGCCACCACTGGTGCCAATGTTTGCAAAAGCGCTGCTTCCGAAAAAGACCGGCGCCGGGGATGCTCCTGAAATTCCGGCACTTGAGGCACATCTTCTGGGTGCCTCCACAGTGACTCGCCAACTGCGGGACTACAAGAAAATCTGCGGGTTTGGTCAGCACACCCACGCCCCGATCACCTGGCCGCACATCCTGGCATTTCCGCTGCACCTCAAGCTGCTCACCGAGCCGGACTTTCCCCTGCCCCTGCTCGGCCTGGTGCATCTGCGCAATACCATTACACAACACCGCCCCATTGGCGAGGGGGAATCACTGGACCTCACCGTACGCCTGGGAAACCAGCAACGCACGGATCGCGGCATCGAATTCGACCTGATCACCGAGGCCCGCTCTGCCGGCGCCCTGGCCTGGGAAGAGACCAGCACCAACCTGTTCCGTCAGGCCCGGTCGAACGACAAGCCGGCGGGCAAAACCGAGCGCCCGGAACTGGAGCGCTATCCGAACACCCTGAGCATCCAGGCGCCGGAGTCCATTGGCCGGCAATATGGCTCGGTTTCCGGGGACCGTAACCCGATCCACATGCACGCCCTGAGCGCAAAGGCATTCGGCTTTCCCAGGGCCATCGCCCATGGCATGTGGAGCAAAGCCCGGGCATTGGCATTGCTGGAGCAGCAGGAAGGTTGGAAGAGCGGCGCACTGAGGATCAGCTGCCAGTTCAAGAAGCCCCTGTTCCTGCCGGGGACGGCGCAACTGAACTGGCAAACGGGAGACAAGGGCTGGGATTACCAGCTACTGAACAGCAAGGGCGATGCGCCCCACCTGAGCGGGCGCATTGACTGGCTCTAGCTTTCGCTTTTGCTTTCGGCGGCGCTATCGGACGCCTTGCAGGGCTCGCCCTCGGCACCGGCAACCGGCAAAGTGAAGAAGAACCGGGCGCCGCCGTCCTCGGGGCGCTCGAAGCCGATTTCGCCACCCTGGGCCTGGATCAGCGAGCGACAGGTCGCCAGCCCGATTCCCATACCCTCATCCTTGGTGGTGTAGAACGGATGGAACAGCTTCTCTTCGGCCTCTTCCGGCAGGCCGACACCATGGTCCCGAACCTCGACCCGCACGCAACTGTTTCCGGCCAGGCGCGCACTGACTTCCACCGGTACCGATGAATCAGCCGATCGCGTCGCTTCAAGGGCGTTGCGGATCAGGTTGAGAGCTACCTGCTGAACCTGGATCGGGTCAGCCACAACCTCAGGCAGGTCCTCATCAAAGGTGACTTCGATACCGCCTTCATTGTTGCGCATGTCCACTTCCGCAAACTGACGAGTATCTTCCAGCAAGGCAGGCACCGAAAGCACTTCCTTGCCGGTCGCCGGCTTCTTCATGAAACGACGGATCCGGCGAATGATCTCGCTGGCCCGGTGGGACTGGGCCTCGATCTTGTCGAGGGTCTCCTGCAGCAGGGACAGATCCGGGGATTCCTTGCCCATCATGCGTTTGGCGACCCGGGCATAATTGGTGATCGCGGTCAGCGGCTGATTCACCTCGTGGGCAAAACCGGCGGCCATCTCACCCATGGTGGTCAGGCGCGAGGTATGGGCCAGCTGATCACGCTGTTCCTGGACCAGTTCCCGGGCCTCCTGCAGCTCCCGCTCGCTCTCCAGTTCCGCAGTGATATCCCGGAAAACCACCACAGCCCCGTGAAGCTCGTCGTTATCCAGCTTGGGCGTGGCGCGGTACTCGGCCGGAAAGCCGGAACCGTCCATGCGCAACATGCGAATATCCCGCTGGCCCTCGGCCTGGCCCTGGCGGCAGGTCATCTGAACCGGCAGCCCGTCCGGGTTGTCCGAAGCAGTGGCAAAATGGGTGTCAAAAAAGTTGCGGCCGATCAGCTCGTCAACCGGAACGCCGGCGATCTCGCCCGCAGCAGGGTTCGCGAACTCGATGATGCCGTTCTCGTCGAGCCCGTAGATACCCTCGCTGATGGAATTGAGGATGCGGGCCTGGTCACCCTGCAGCTCCCGGTTTCGGGCCTGCAATTCCCGCTCGAGCCGGATGACGCGGGCATGGGTCTTGACCCGGGCAATGACTTCCTGGGACTGGAAAGGTTTGGAGATGTAATCGGCCCCGCCGAGATTGAAACCCTTGACCTTGGCCTGCAAGTCATCGAGTGCGGACAGGAAAACCACGGCACAATCAGCCGTCTGGGGATCGGCCTTGAGGCGCTGGCACACCTCGTAACCGTCCATTTCGGGCATCATGATGTCCAGCAGAATCACTTCCGGCTGATGCCGGTGGGCAAGGTCCAGCGCTTTTTCGCCTTCGTTGGCAATGAGCAGCCGGTAGCCTTTGTCTTTCAGGGTTTCGTAGAGGACTTTCAGGTTCTGCGGGTTGTCATCAACCAGCAGAACCGTCACCTCGGAGTTCTCGCAGACAGCTTCAGTCATACAAACGTGGCCGGTTAGAAACGTCCGGCTATGATGCCGGTGCCACCCTGGTTAGTCGATAAGGTCCTTTACGGACAAGACCATACGAACCAGATGGGCCAGGGAGTGGGTGCCCATTTTGTGCATGACCCGGGAACGGTGAATCTCCACAGTGCGCTGACTGATCTCCAGCTCGATGGCGATCACCTTGTTCGCCTGACCGGCAATCATCCGGTCCATGATCTCGTGCTCCCGGGGCGTCAGGCTCTTGATACGGCGGATGATCTCCTGCTTTTCGTCCAGGGTCTTGCGCTGCTCGAGATCCTGCTCCAGGGCGGCCTCGATCTTCTCCAGCAGGGCTTCCTCGCGGTAGGGCTTCTGGATGAAGTCCACAGCCCCCTCTTTCATGGCGTCCACCGCCATGGGAACATCCCCGTGACCGGTGACAAAAATGATCGGCAGGATCGAGTGTTTCTCGTTGAGCTTCTTCTGCAGCTCCATGCCATCCATTCCGGGCATCCGGATATCCAGCACAATACAGCCTGCCATCTTGTCGGAATAATCCTTGAGAAAGGCATTGGCGCTTTCATAGGTTTTCACCGGCTTGCCGTCGGATTTCAACAGTAGCTCGAGCGAATCCCGCACCGCCTCGTCATCCTCTACTACGTATACCGTCTGCTGGATATCAGTCATGGGTGTATTCTCTCCTGTCCGTTTTCTTGTCGTTTCCGGTCAGTGAATTGACGGATCCTTATGTTCTTCTTTGGCGTGTTCCTGGCGCTCGTGTTCACGCATTTTCTCAAGCCGTTGCTGGATAATGCCAAAAACACTCTGCTTCGGGTACCGGCCCTTCTTGTCGGCCTTGCCCGCCGGGCGGCCCAGCAGCAACGCGATGGCCTCCTCCACGTGGGATACGGCGTAGACCGCAAATTTGTCTTCCCGGACGGCCTGGACCACTTCGCTGTCGAGCATCAGGTTCTGGACGTTGGTGGTAGGCACGACCACGCCCTGGGTCCCCGTGAGCCCGCCTTTGAGCTGGCAGGTGGCAAAGAAACCTTCGACCTTCTCGTTCACGCCACCGATAGGCTGCACCTCACCGAACTGGTTGACCGAGCCGGTAATAGCCAGGTCCTGGCGCACGGGCACTCCGGAAAGCGATGATACCAGCGCGCACAGTTCCGCCAGGGACGCGCTGTCACCCTCCACCTCACCATAGTTCTGTTCAAAGGTGAGACTGGCCGAAAGGTGCATCGGATCCTCCACGGCAAACAGGGAGGACAGCCAGGAGGTGAGAATCATCACACCCTTGGAATGGAGGTTGCCACCGAGCTTTACGTCACGCTCGATATCCATGACCCCGCCATCTCCATAGTAGCAGGTCGCTGTCACCCTGTTGGAAAGGCCAAACTCGAAGCCACCGGTAGACAGTACGGACAACGCGTTGACCTGGCCCACGCAGGTGCCCGTGGTGGTGACCAGGGTGGAGCCATCGCGGATCGAATCGTAGAACTGGTCCCGGATACGGCTGCTGCGGTACCGGGCACTTTCCAGGGCCCGCTCCACGTGAACCTCGGTGATCAGCCGTGCCTTGGCCTGGCGCGCCCAGAAATCCGACTCGCGCAGGAGGTTGGCGATGTCGGCTGCGTGCAGGGACAGGCGGTTCTGGTGCTCTGCCATACGGGCGCTGTGCTCGATGATCCGGGCCACCGCCTTGTTGGAGCAGTGCAGCAGCTTTTTCTCCACCACCAGGCTGGCAATGAACTTGGCGTATAGCAACTGGCTGTCGTCGGTGCGGTACATCTCGTTCTCGAAGTCCGCCGTCACCCGGAACAGTTCGGCGAACTCGGAATCGTATTCCTGCAACAGCAACCAGGTTTCCCGATCGCCGAACAGCACAATCTTCACGTCCAGCGGCACGGCCTCGGGCTCGATGGAAATGGTCCCGGACAGTGTCATTTCGCGCTCGAGGGAGTTGATCTGCAGGGAACGTGAACGCAGTGCCCGCTTCAGACCGTCCCAGACAAAGGGCTGCTCGAGGACCTTGATGGCGTCCATCAGCAGGTAGCCCCCGTTGGCCCGGTGCAGGCTACCCGGCCGGATCAGGGAGAAGTCGGTAAACACGGTGCCCTTGTAGGTGACATTCTCCACGTAGCCGAACAGGTTGTGATAGGTCGGGTTGTCCTCGACCACCACCGGTACCTCGTTGGTTTTCTGGTGCACCAGCAGGTTGACCAGGTAACGGCGGGGCATCTTCTTGTCCAGGGAGGCATAGGCAATGGCCGCCTGCTCGTCGTTGTCCTCAAGGAAGATGTCCAGATTTTCCACCAGATCGGCACGCACCGCTTCCAGGTACCCGACCACATCGGACAGATCCTTGTACTTCTCGATCAGCTCATCAATCTGGTGGCCGGAAATACCCTCCAGGGTCTCCTGGTTCAGCGCCTGCTGCTTCTCGGCGTACTCCTGCTCCCAGTCGGCAATCTTGCGCAGGGCCTGGCGCAGTCTCTTCTCGAGCTTGTTGATCGAATCCTCGAACTTGTCCCGTTGCTCCTGGGTCAGCGCCTGGAAGGTCTCGGCGGTGTGGGGCTCCTCACCGTTCATCGCCACCAGACGATAGCCCCCGGGTGTCGAGACCGTCAGGCGTACCTTCTTGCGCTTGGCCTGGGTGGCCACTTTCTCGAGTTCTTCTTCCTGCTTTTGCGCGTACTCATTCTTGAGCTGTTCGGAGCGTTCCAGGAAGCTGTCACTGTCAAAGGTCTGGGGAATGACCTTGACCAGACGGGACATCAGTTTTTCCATGTCCTGCTTGAGCTGGGTACCCTTGCCACCTGGCAACTGCAACAGTTTTGGCACCCGCGGCTCTTCGAAATTGGCGACATAGCACCAGTCATGGCTCTGCTGCTCGGTATCCACATGATGCTCCAAGTAGCGGAGCATCATGGTGCGCTTACCCAGACCATTACGCCCGACCGCATAGACGTTGTAGCCGCCATGGGGCATTGCCAGCGCGAACCGGACGGCTTCCTGGGCCCGGTTCTGGCCGACAATCTCCGCCAGGGGCTCCAGCTGCCGGGTGGTTTTGAATGGCAGGTCTTTCAGTACGCAGGACTTGTACAGCTGATGCAGAGGCAATGACTTCAATGTGTGTTCCTGTAACAGTCAGAATGCGTTGATGATTTATCATCTGGTCTTTGGCCGCCCATTGTAGATTCTGCAGGCCGCCATGTCGCGTTTCGGCCAAAGTTTTAGCGGCCACGGCTCCGACGGCTTTTGTTAACCAGCGCACAAAACCACATCTGGTCATTTTTCAGCCGCCGATCCCGGCACTAAACTTCTTCACCCGGCCATGGTTCAGGCCGACACAGGACAAGAATCGCAATGGATGCCCAGTTATGACGAATGATTCCGCCGATCGCAGAATCAAGGACCGCTATCCGGCTTCGTGCCTGAAGGTGCGTATGCAGGAGCGGGGCTTCTTTGGCCGAAGCAGGAATGTCATCACCGTCAGCTGTCTTGATCTCAACCGCTACGGCATGGCGGTGCTTTGCCCTCGCCCGATGGCTCCCGGGGCCCGACTGTTTCTCGACCTGCAGGGCAAATACATCAGCGAGTCACGGGTCGGCGCGCGGGTGGTGGATTGCCAGCCGTTCCAGACCGGTTACCGGGTCAGCGTGCAGTTCAGTTATTGCCTCAACAAGAAAGGCTACTCCCGGGCCATGGACAACGCCCTGTCCCGCATCGAGGGCTTCTACAACAGTCTCGCCGGCTAGCCAGACAAGCGCCCTAGATCAGCCCCGCATCCAGACTGGCAGCCACATACATGCCCAGCTCCCGGCACTGCTCCTCGAATTCATCCCGGTATTCCCCGCGACAGATCAGCGGATCCTGCACCAGTTTCCAGCGAAGGCCGGTAGTGATGCTCTCGATGGCGCGATTGGTACCGGTACCATCGTGACCGGCGCGGATGTAATAGGCAAAAGGCAAGCCCTGGGTTTTCTCGAGACAGGGATAGTAACTGCGGTCAAAAAAGTCTTTCAGCGCACCACTCATGTAGCCCAGGTTTTCGGTGGTACCCAGGATGATGGCGTCACAGGCAAGGATGTCATCGGGACCGGCCTCCAGCGGTGGTTTGACCACCACCTCGACGGCCTCGATGTCTTCGTGGCGGGCGCCGTTCTCGACAGCGTCCCGCAGACGGAGGGTATTCGGGGAAGGCGCGTGGGCAACAATGAGCAGTCGCTTCATGGCATCCTCCCCCGACAAACGGAACCTTAGAGCAATTCTCCGTTGGCTTCCGCCGGCGCTTCAGCGGCCGCTTCTTTCTTTTCCGGCTTGGGCATCAGCTTGTCCCGGACCTTGGCCTCGATCTCGTTGGCGATATCCATGTTCTCTTCCAGGAACTTGCAGGCATTCGCCTTGCCCTGGCCAATCTTGTCGCCGTTGTAGGAGTACCAGGCACCGGACTTGTCCACGAAGCCTTCCTTGACGCCCATATCCAGCACTTCGGCCATGTGGTAGATACCCTTGCCGTACATGATCTGGAACTCCGCCTGCTTGAACGGCGGCGATACCTTGTTCTTCACGACCTTGACGCGGGTCTCGTTACCGACCACCTCGTCGCCCTCTTTCACGGAACCGATGCGGCGGATGTCCAGACGCACCGAGGAATAGAATTTCAGGGCGTTACCACCGGTGGTGGTTTCCGGGGAACCGAACATGACGCCGATCTTCATACGGATCTGGTTGATGAAGATCATCAGGCAGTTGGCGTGCTTGACGTTACCGGTCAGCTTGCGCAGTGCCTGGGACATCAGTCGCGCCTGCAGGCCAACATGACTGTCACCCATCTCACCTTCGATTTCCGCTTTCGGCGTCAGGGCGGCTACGGAGTCAACAATGATGACGTCAACGGCGTTGGAGCGAACCAGCATGTCCGCGATTTCCAGGGCCTGTTCCCCGGTGTCCGGCTGGGACACCAGCAGGTCGTCGACGTTGACACCCAGCTTTTCGGCATAGACCGGGTCCAGGGCATGCTCGGCATCCACAAACGCACAGGTTTTGCCGGCCTTCTGGGCTTCAGCAATCACCTGCAGGGTGAGCGTGGTTTTACCGGAACTCTCCGGGCCGTAGATCTCGCAGATTCGACCATAAGGAAGACCACCAATACCCAGAGCCACGTCCAGCCCCAGGGAGCCGGTGGACACCGCAGGAATGGCTTCGCGGGGCTGATCCCCCATCTTCATGACGGCGCCCTTGCCGAACTGGCGTTCAATCTGGCTCAGTGCTGCGCTAAGTGCTTTCTTGCGGTTGTCTTCCATCGGTACAAAACCCCTTGTCGACTGGGCTGCCAGGTCTTTCCAAGGTATTGGCAGCGGAATCCGGAAGGGAAACCACTGTGCTCATCCAGCAGATTCCCTGTATATTTGAACAGTATTAAAACACAAGCGAACGGGGAGACCAACCCCTCATCCCGTGAACCTGATCAAGAAAATTGTCACGCGCCCTCAAGGAAGCCGGTAACTACCTGCAATGCAAACAAAACCGACTGTCGGCGCACCTCATCCCGGTCACCGTCGAAGTGTTTGACCACGGCCTCGGTCTGGTCCAGACCGCTGCCCCAGGCAAACCAGACCGTTCCCACCGGCTTGTCGGGACTGCCGCCACCGGGGCCTGCCACGCCGCTGATCGCCACGGCCACATCCACCCCGGCAGCCTGAACCGCGCCGGCCACCATCTGGCGGACAACCGGCTCACTGACGGCGCCATGCTGCTCCAGGGAATCCGCCGACACTCCGAGCAGGGCCTGTTTGGCACTGTTGCTGTAGGTCACCAGGCCGGCCATCACATAGGCGGAGGAACCTGCGCGATCGGTGAGCACCTTGGCCACCCAGCCGCCGGTACAGCTCTCTGCCGTGGCAATGGTACGCCCCTGCTCCTGCAGCAGTTTACCCAGGCGAACCCCGGCCTGCTCCAGCTCCTGATCAGTCGTCGCCATGATCCGCTCCTTCCTGTAATGGGGATACAAACCCTTCATTTCATCGCCGCCGTTATTTTCTTACAATTCACGGCTTCATCCAAAAGCAAGGCAACCGGACCCATCCATGTCAGTAGCCCAGACCGATCTCTCCAAGCACACCCCGATGATGCAGCAGTACCTGAAAATCAAGGGCGAGCATCCCAATGAGCTGGTGTTCTACCGCATGGGGGATTTCTACGAGCTGTTCTACGAAGACGCCCGAAAGGCCGCAGAATTCCTGGACATCACCCTGACCGCCCGCGGCCAATCCGGTGGCAACCCGATTCCCATGGCCGGTGTGCCGTATCATTCTGCCGAGAGTTACATTGCCCGTCTGGTCCGGGCGGGTCAATCCATTGCCATCTGCGAACAGATTGGGGATCCGGCGACCAGCAAGGGGCCGGTGGAGCGGCAGGTGGTCCGGATCGTCACGCCCGGCACCCTGAGTGACGATGCCTTTCTCGAGGACCGGCGCGACAACCTGTTGGCGGCCATCTACAGCCACCGGGAACAGTTCGGGTTTGCTTCCCTGGACATTTCCAGCGGGCGTTTTGCGGTCTCGGAACTGGACGGGCTGGAGGCACTCCAGGGCGAACTGCAACGCCTTCGCCCGGCGGAAATCCTGATCAGCGAGGACTTTCCCTACGGCGAGATCCTCGAAGGCTTCACCGGCATCCGTCGCCAGGGCCCCTGGCTGTTCGAAGGCGACACGGCTCACCGGGTGATTACCCAGCAGCTGCAGGTACGTGACCTCACCGGTTTCGGCTGCGAAGACCTGCACCTGGCCATCTGCGCCGCCGGCTGCCTGTTGCAGTACGCGAAGGAAACCCAGCGCACCGCCCTGCCCCATATCCGCAAACTGACCCGGGAACGCCGGGAAGAGGCGGTGATCCTCGATGCCACCAGCCGCCGCAACCTGGAAATCGACACCAACCTCATGGGCGGCCACCAGCATACCCTGGCCTGGGTGATGGACCGAACCGCCACCGCCATGGGCGGCCGCGAGCTGCGCCGCTGGCTGAACCGCCCGCTCCGGGACGTGTACGTGGTCCGCCAGCGCCAACAGGCGGTTTCCGCACTGCTCGACGGCTTCCATTACGAACCGGTGCACGACCTGCTCAAACAGGTGGGCGACATTGAACGGGTTCTGGCCCGGGTGGCCCTGCGATCGGCACGCCCCAGGGACCTGTCCCGGCTCCGGGATGCTTTCCAGACCCTGCCGGACCTCCAGGAAGCCCTGAAACCGGTGAATTCCCATCACGTGGTCAGGCTCGCCACCACCATCGGCGAGTACCCGGAGCTGGCCGACCTGCTGGAGCGGGCCGTCATCGACAACCCACCGGTGGTGATCCGCGACGGCGGCGTCATCCGGGAGGGCTTCGACGAGGAGCTGGATGAGCTGCGCAACATCAGCGAGAACGCCGGCCAGTACCTGCTGGATGTGGAGACCCGGGAGAAGGAACGCACCGGTATCAGCACCCTGAAGGTGGGTTACAACCGGGTGCATGGTTACTACATCGAAATCAGTCGGGCGCAATCGGACCAGGCCCCGGCAGACTACATCCGCCGGCAGACCCTGAAAAATGCCGAGCGTTTCATCACCCCGGAACTGAAGGAATTCGAGGACAAGGCCCTGAGTGCCAAGAGCCGGGCACTGGCGCGGGAAAAGGCCCTGTACGACGAGGTGCTCGAAAGCGTCGCCGAGCAGCTGGCGCCGCTGCAGGATGCCGCCCAGGCCCTTTCTGAGCTGGATGTGCTGAGCAACTTCGCCGAACGGGCCACCTCCCTGCGTTTTGCCGCGCCGGAATTCACCGACCAGCCGGGCTTCGACATCGAGGAAGGCCGGCACCCGGTGGTCGAACAACTGCTGGACGAGCCGTTTGTGCCCAACGACCTGCTGATGGACACCAGGCGCCGCATGCTGGTCATTACCGGTCCGAACATGGGCGGTAAGTCCACCTACATGCGCCAGGCGGCCCTGATTGCCCTGCTGGCCTACACCGGCAGCTTTGTGCCCGCCAACAGAGCGGTGCTCGGACCGGTGGATCGCATCTTCACACGCATGGGCTCCTCCGATGACATCGCCGGCGGCCGCTCCACCTTCATGGTGGAAATGACCGAAACCGCCAACATCCTGCACAACGCCACCGAGCACAGCCTGGTGCTGATGGACGAAGTGGGCCGGGGCACCAGCACCTTTGACGGCCTGTCCCTGGCCTGGGCCACTGCCGAACACCTGGCCAAGAACATCCGCTGCTATACCCTGTTCGCAACCCACTACTTCGAACTGACCCAGCTGGCTGATGATCTGGAGCATGCTGTCAACGTGCACCTGACCGCGACCGAACACGACGACAGCATCGTGTTCCTTCACAATGTTCATGATGGCCCCGCCAGCCAGAGCTACGGCCTGCAGGTCGCCCAACTGGCGGGTGTGCCCCAGGATGTCATCCGCAATGCCAAGGCGCAGCTGACCCATCTCGAGGGCAGTGCCACACCCAGTGCCCCGGTGACTGACCGGGTACCGGAGCAGCCCGAGCCCGGCCATTCCGGGAGCCAGGCCGGCGCCAGGCAGACGGTGAGCGAACCGGTTCTCCAAGGGGATATGTTTGCCAGCCTCGAGCCCAGCGCCGTGGAAGAAGCGCTCAAGAAACTGGACCTCGATGACCTGACGCCGCGAGAGGCACTGAACCGACTTTACGAGCTGCGGGATTTAATGAATAAATAACAGGAAAATTGCGCGGAAATGACCTATGTAATAAGGATATAGCAGGCGAAGGCTTGCCCCTTCAGGGACCGCTCCCTACAATATCGCGCACTAAATTATAAGGTAGGGGCTCGCACTATCCGGCTCCTGATGAGACTGAACACTCTACGACCAGGGATCTGACTATGGCTTTTATCGTTACTGATAACTGCATCAAGTGCAAATACACGGACTGCGTGGAAGTCTGCCCCGTGGACTGCTTCTATGAAGGCCCGAACTTTCTGGTAATCGACCCGGACGAGTGCATCGACTGCGCGCTGTGTGAGCCCGAGTGCCCGGCCGAAGCGATCTTCTCCGAGGACGAGCTGCCGGCGGATCAGGTCCAGTTCGTGGAAATCAACGCCGATCTGGCCGCCAAGTGGCCGAACATCACCGAGAAGAAAGATCCTCTGCCGGACGCCGAGGAATGGGACGGCAAGCCCGACAAACTGCAGTATCTGGAGCGCTGAGTTCCGGTTACGGATCGAAAAGGGAAGCCGAGGCTTCCCTTTTTTATTGGTCGGTCGCTATCGCTCTGTTCAGGTGGTTGCGAGCTTTGCGCCCATGGCCACGAAGAACCCGCCGGTGAGAGTATTGAGTGCCCGGCTCAGCCGCGCACTGGCACGCAGATGGCGAAAGGTGGCCACAATCCAGGCCAGCCCGCATTGCCACACCATGGCCAGGACGAAATGCAGGGCAGCCGAGACCAGCGATTGCTGGAAGGCGTTACCCGCCGGATCCACGAACTGGGGAAGCAACGCCATATAGAACAGCGCGGTCTTGGGATTCAGGACGTTCGACAGCAACCCTTCCCGCAACGAGACGGCCATACTGGCACTTCGCGCTTCCCGGACCTGGACCGGAGCGGTTTCCACCCTGCCCCGGAAGGCCTGGCGTAGCGAACCGATGCCAAGCCACACCAGGTACAGGGCGCCCAGCCACTTCAGGGCGTTGAAGGCCCACGCCGTCTCCACCAACAGTATGGAGATACCCAGCGCGGAGAGTGTGGCGTGGATGAACAGCCCGCTACAAATACCCACGCTGGTAACACAACCGTCTTTCAGACCACCCCGACCGGTATTGCGCAGCACCAGCAAGGTGTCCACGCCCGGCGTGATGGTCAGCAAGGTTATGGCAATCAGATAGGTCCAGATAAGGTCAGGAAACACGCTACCCCCAATTTACCGGGGCTTGTCGCTACTCCTCCCCGGCCAGCAGTTTCTTCGCCGCCGCAGAACGATAGAACGAGGAAAGCCTGCGCCGTACAAGGGCCTCAAGATAGCCCTCTTCCCGCAGGACGTCCATAACCGGAATCCCGTAGGCCTCGATTTCGGTGCGAATCACCTCGCGGGTCACTCCCACATCATTCAGCAGGTCCGTCACCGGCCGGTCGCCGTACTTGGCGAACAGATGCTCCACCACGGCCCGGGCACAGCCCTCGAAGTACCCAGTCTTGCGGAACTGTAACCAGAATTCATAGCCAAGGACCACAAACTCCTGCAACTCGACATCCCCCAGCCCTTCTCGGAGCTCGGCAATGGTCTTGTCTTCCACCGCCACCCAGGCGGCCATCACGCTATCCCGCAGTTCGTCATCGCTGAGCGCCCGATGCAGGAACGCCTCGCTGCGGGCGATCAGGCCGGGCAGGCTATCCGCGAGCCAGGCCTTGATGCGCCGTTCAAAGGTCTCGTCCAGGCCCGGCACCGCCCGGTTGGCGACCTTCTTGCCAAACTTCATCATGGAGCCCACCCCGGGCACGGAGCGGGCAATCAGGTTGTCTTCGTATAGATAGTTGACCAGCCCGTGGTAGACCACATTGGACACCAGCTCCTGGTAGACCGGATGGGCCATGATCTCACTGATGACCCGTTCCCGCTGCTGGCGCAGCTCAAGAGCCTCCTCCAGGAATCCGGTGGCCTGCTCCCGGGAGATGATTTCCCCCAGCGTGGTTTCGGCCTGGACCGGCGAGTTCATGACCTCCGTCGCCATCTCGGCCGCCAACTCGGGGATGCCGGCATCCAGTTCCATGTCGACGACGACACGCTCGATCACGCCCATTACCTGATCGATACCGGCTACCCGGTTCAGGGTGATCCGTCCGGCATGGTCGAGCAGCTCGTCCAGCTCCCGTTCCAGGAATTTCTTCAGCTTCGCCCCCTTCAGGGCGGCCATCTCATGGCGGACATGCTCTTCGAACAGCCTTTCGGCCAGACTGCCAGCGGACTTGGTCATGGTAGGGTCAATCCTT
Organism: Marinobacter pelagius; assembly: GCF_900114925.1. Classification (GTDB taxonomy): domain Bacteria; phylum Pseudomonadota; class Gammaproteobacteria; order Pseudomonadales; family Oleiphilaceae; genus Marinobacter; species Marinobacter pelagius. The sequence goes on from NZ_FOUR01000006.1 coordinate 229,247, forward strand.
GTGGGCGATGGAAACAGCAACCCCGAGGCTAACACGAAGCCAGCCTCCGTGGGTTTGCCCAAACTACGGAATCACGGATGCAGACAGGCCAAGCGGATCAGGGAGCGCCGACCGGGTCGGCGCCCGCAGTCACTGGAAATCGTTGAAGGTATGAGGATCTGCCGCCAGGGCGAGACACAGGCTGCCCGGACCGACATAGATGCTGCTGGTAATCCCCATCTGGGACAGCAGCAGCTCGACGCCATTGCGTTCACAGGCATCCCGCAACCGGTTCAGGCCGGGCAGGTCTTCGATTTCGGTCCAGGTCAGCCCGCAGGAGAGGCTGACGTAGGGCGTCAGCAGGCCGGCATCGACCCGCGCCGCCGCGTAGTTCATGACCTTCTCCACGGCCACGTCAAAGTTCCGGGTTTTCGCCACCGGTTGGCCCTCGGCGCCCTGCCCGAAAATCACTGGCGTGATGTTGAGAGCCTTGCCCAGGAAAGCAACCAGGGCCGAGATGCTCTTGTCGCCGCGGCGACGGGCACGCTCGCGGATGTAGTGCAGATCCCTGGGGATGACGCAGGTGTAGATCTTGTCGGTGAAAGACTCCACCTCATGGCGCAGGGCGTTCTTGGAGAGTTTCTGGCCGATCAATCTCAGGGTATGGGCCGCAAGAAGCCCCTGGCCGGCAAAAATCTGCTTGCTGTCGATCACCCGCATGGAGAACTTGCCCTCCCGGCCGGCGGCTGCCCGGGCCTTCTCGTAGCTGGCCAGCACACTGTTCATCGCCTTGGTGGCGTTCTCGAAAATCAGGCTGCGGCTGCGGGTGACCGTTTCACAGACGGCGACGTCGAATTGGGTGACGATTTTCTCCATGAACAGGTCATGGATCTGTTCTTCGGTAAAGGCCTGGGTCTCGGCATGATGGCCTTTCTGCAGCAGCCCGCTCTGGTAGAACTCCTGGGTGCGTACCGGGTCGTGTTCGTCGATGTAGGTCTGGCCGTCGATGACAGCGGTCACGGGGAGGATAAAGAGGTCGTGCTTGCGACTGAACTCATAGGGCAGATCACACGCGGAATCGACGATCAAACCTACTCGCATGGTGAGACTCTCCAGCTGCGGACGATTCCTCGACGGGGACGCCCTTTATTTTATCGTTATTTTGAGTCGCCAAGTTTTACATAAGCGGGGCGGAATTTCAGCACCCGCTCAGTTCGCTGCACCCACGCCTTCCAGCTCCCGCAGGTTTTCGGCCAGCAGCCGCCGGTTGTCCTGTTGCCAGGGGTGAAAGTCCTTGCGCAGGTAGGCCAGGAACTCAGGCAGGCACTGGCGGATGACCCCGGGCTTACCCCACAGGAAGTTGAGCCCGCCCAGCCAGGTCCGGACATTCCAGAGCTTGCCATCGGTGCGCAGCAGGCTGCAGGTATTCAGGAAAGTGTACTTGCAGAAATTCCATGTCACGAACAGGAACACGATCCTGCGCAGCCGCTCATTGCCCACACAGGCCCGGTAGACATCAAACGCGACCGACTTGTGCTCGGTTTCCTCGATGGCATGCCAGCGCCAGAGCTGCTTCATGGCAGGCGTGGCGCCCTCCATCCACTCCGGATTCTTCAGGATCGCATTGGCCAGGACCGCCGTGTAGTGCTCTGCGCCACAGGTGCCCGCCAGCTGCCGGCTCGGGCGCAACTTGCCGACCCACTCCATGTGCTTCAGGAAACGCCGGTCAATTGCATCAATGTCATAGCCCCGGGCCTTAAGCGCCTCGTTGTAGTTCTTGTGCTCGCGACTGTGCAGGGCCTCCTGGCCGATAAAGCCCCGGATCTCCTGCTTGAGCTTGGGATCATCAATCCGGTCCCGGTACAGACGCACCGCATTGATGAACTGCTGCTCGCCATCGGGAAACTGGAGCGACAACGCATTGAAAAAGGCGGTGCGGAAGGCGTCGTTGCCATGCCAGAAGGATTTCAGATCCTCGCTGACATCAAAGTGGATGTGCCTGGGTGAGACAGACACCCCTTCCGGGGTCGAGCTGACTGACATGGTGGCCTCCTGTCGTCAGGTTATTGTTATCATCGCGTTGAACTTCGTCTTCTTTCTAACCGGTAGAGCCAGTTTAACCTCCCCCGGATTCTGCCGGAAAGACAACGACGGGATAAATGAGACAATTTGTCACGATATGACAAATTGTCATTGTGCAGCGCCATTATCGTGCGCGAATAGCTCATGGAGAGCCGGGATCAAGGCCAGACCCGGCTCAGTAGACATCCTCCAGATAACGCCCCTGTACTCTCAAATCATCCACCTCAAGCCTCAAGGGTTGAAGAATCTCTTCGAAAACCTGTTTCACCCCCGCAGCCATGTCCCTGCCGCCACACACCAGAACCTGGGCACCGGTTTCGACCAACTTGCGCAAGGCCCTCTCATCCTGGCGGAGCCTGTCCTGCACGTAGGCCCTTTCATCGGATCTTGAGAACGCGGTACTCAGCCCTGTTAGCCGACGATCCTTCAGGTAGTGCCCCAGTTCCGGTTGATAGAGAAAGTCCGAATTCGCACTTCGCCCGCCCCAGTACAGGTACATGGGGTTGCGGGCGGTGTTCTTCCGGATAAATCCGGTCAGCGGGCCGATCCCCGCACCGGCGCCAATCAGAATGACGGGCACCGTGCCAGTGGCCGGGCGAAACCCCGGATTCTGGCGAATAAAGGCCTCAACACTGTCACCCGGTTTCAGGCCATGCAGGTAACCGGAGCAAAGGCCACCGGGCTGTTTGCGAACGCAGATCTCAAACACACCTTCACTGGCCGACGAAGCCAATGAGTAAAACCGCGCATCCTGCCCCTCCTGTGGCGGCAGGATGCCAAGCAGGTCACCCGCCTCGAACGCAGGCAGGCTATGGCGGCGAGCCCGGAAAAACCAGGACCGCCATCCCTGCCCCGCATCTGCCAGCCGGAAACGCAGGATGCTGGTCGGCGCCTGCACTGCGAGCCCGTAATCCACACGTTGTGCAAGCTCCAGCCGGAAGGTGCGCGGCGGAACCGGATCATGGCTCAGGGAAAGCGGAGTCCCGATCGCAGTGCCAAGCCGGTCACCCCACTCGCTGAACCGGGCAGCGGAGCAGCGGTCAATCAGCTCAACGGGCTGTATCCGGCTCAGCCCCTTGCCGGCGAGTGCTTCATCTGCCTCCAGGGCAAACTGACAGAAGTTCGGGAACTGCCGGTCACCAAACCCCAGTACGGCATATTTCAGCGCGCTTCCGGCCCTGAAGTCGCGAAGCCGGGTCATAAACTGTCGGGCCGAGGCTGGCGCATCACCATCACCGTAGGTGGAGGTCAGTACAAAGAGCATGGCGGCCCTTGGATAAGAATGCGCCAGTGCGTTCATCTCCGCGCAATGCACCCGAAATCCCGCCTTGGTCAGCTCCGTCTGCAACGCCCGGGTGAAGCCCCAGGTGGCACCGGCCTCTGACCCCACCAGAACAACGACATCGGCCTCGGCGACAGTGACGTTGTCTTGGACCTGTACCGACGACCGCCGCCGCTGCCACCAGATGATAGCTCCGGTCACCGACAGCGCCGGCACGCCAAGCGCAGCCACACCAAGTATCAGGCCCAGCCACCAGAGGCCCTCACCGGTATGCAACCTCATGATCCATTGCTGGACCACACTGCCGGTGGACCGGGGCTGGAACTGCAGCAGCTCGCCGGTAGCCTGATCAACGAACCCGGACCCGCCGGTGGTGGTCAGGGAGTACACGTCCTGAGGGTCATCAGGGTAAGGAAACACGAGTTCCCGGAGATCGTTAAGATCAACTTCTGACAGTGCCTGAAGCTGGTCCACCGGACGCGGTTGGCCCCCGGAAACCTTGGCCGGGAAACCTGGCCCCGGGTCGGAGACCTCGGGTAGCAGCCCAAATCGCTGGGCCGACAGGAAACTGCCGGTCAGTGCCGACAACAACAGCCCCAGAACCGCCAACCGGGCAATTTCGGCGTGAACCCGTTTACTGCCGGTGCCGGCCAACGGCCGCATCAATGCTCTCCAGCCACCGCTCCGACGGGCCAGCAGCACCATGCCCGATAGACATATAAGCAACATCAATGCGGCCGAGATGCCCGCTACCATCCGCCCGGGTGTATCCAGCAGGAACGAGCGGTGCAGGTCCCTGATCCAGACAAAGAACGCGGATGGCTGGTAAGCCCCCAGACGCTCGCCGGTCACCGGGTTGACCCGATTGGCCCCGGCCTGGCCATCCCGGCTGTAGTAAACGACTACCTGGCCGGAAAGGTCACGCACAATCTGTTCAGTTCCCGGGTAGTTTGACACCACCCGTCCTGCCATCTGCGCAACGCTGACATCGCCAGCCGGCGGAACCACTGCGCCTGCCCTGTCCAACGCTGGCGCGAGGGCCAGGATTGAACCGGTAACAGCCAGTGTCGCCAGAAACACCACCGCAAACAGACCGGGCAGACCGTGCAATATACGCAACATCAAATTTGCTCCTGGCTAACCATCAAAAATCGTAGCGGAACGAGCGAACATAACCCCGCCCGGACACCGGCTTGCCCGCGCCCTCGGTGGTCAGCGGTACCGCAACATCGGCCCGGTTGTCCCGCATATCCTCAACCGCAGTGTCGACACGAACTTCATGGCCGCTGTCGATCAAAGCGTCATCAAGATCAAGCGTGATTTTCAGGGTCCGGCCGCTGGTGATGCTGGCTCCGGTAAGCCCGTCGTATTCCGCAGGGTCCAACCTGCTGCCACGGGCCCAGCCGCTCAGATGCTTGTAGTACTTGGACTTTTTGCCGGCAACCCAGAGCGTCCCCCGGTACGCTCCAGACGCATCCGTAAGGTAGAGGGCCATGTAGGCGCCATCTCCGCCGTAGTCGAGTAACTCGGTTGTGAAGGTCACTTCACGAGCCTGAGCAAGAGCGGGCAAGGCGACTGAGACAGCCAGGCCCAGAGCAAGAAGAATCTTTTTCATACCGTACCTCTTCGTACCGTACTTCCGGTATCACGTTGAATTGCAGAAACAGCGGGTAAAACAATGGCTGGGTTATTCCACGGTCACTGTCGGGCGCCCCTTGACGATGCCATTACTGGGAACCGGACGATCGGTTTGAGCCTTGTCCCGGGCCTGGCCGTCACCTCGGTCATGTCTGTTATCGTCATCGTCGTCTTCGTCGTCATCGTCTTCCCGCTCCAGATTCATCAGCTCGAAAGTAGCCGGTGCAAACGATGCCTCGGCACTAAAACCTTCCGGGGCCATACCCTTCACTTCATAACAACCGTCATCCACCTTGATGCGGTATACCGTCCAGCCCTCCGCCTCCAGTTTCTGACGCAGCTGCTCCCGTGGCTGCCAGTCAGCCATCGGGTCGTCACAGTCATCGTCCGCCAGCACCGGTGCGCTGAGGCACAGTAGCGCGAGGCTGATAATCACAGGTTTGGTTTTCATGGGATGTCTCCTGTTGAGTCCACAACATCTATTCTGGGGCGCAGACCTGACACTGGCCTGAACGCGTCAGGAATGGTTAACGGAACTGGAAGGCTTCCTTGTGGAAGCGCGAGCGACGCAAAGGTGCCGCCCGCAATCCCCGCTCCAGGGCCCGTCCCAGTCCTGCCGGGCCACAGAACCACACTTCCGTCCTCGCACCCGAGGGCTCACTGGCAGACAAGACTTCTGCCGAAAGGCTCTCCCCTTTGCTGCTGTCGTGAATCTGCAGATTGATGCCCGGAAAATCCTGGCAAAGCTCTTGAAGCCGACCTACCACCGGGTCCTGGTCCGCGTTGCGGGTGCAGTAATGCAAATCCGCTTCGGGAGCAGGCTGGTTGGCGGCACTAGCCGCTTCGAGCCAGGCGAGAAACGGCGTGACACCAATACCGCCGGCAATCCAGATCTGGTGTGCCTTGCGATTTCTTCGGTTGAAATCGAAACAACCGTATGGACCTTCCACGGTCACCGGCTGACCCACCCTGATCTTATGGGCAAGGTTGCGGGTGAAGTCGCCCAGGGACTTGATCAGGAAAGTGACTCGGCCATCACCGCCATCGGCACTGGCAATGGTGAAGGGATGTGAGCCTTCCAGCTTGTTGAACGTCACCATGGCAAACTGCCCGGGCCGGTGCCCCTGCCAGGCCTGGCCCAGGTCCAAAGTCACCTCGGTAATATTCGGTTCCGGGGTACCGATGGCTGCGATGGTGCCCTGCACCTGACGGTGTCGGCCGACTCTTCCGGCCAGTGACAGCACGCTGGCAAGGCTGCCGCCTGCCAACAGGGCTGCCATCAGCCAACCGATGGGTTGCTGCCACCAGTCGAGCGGAGCAAGCCAGGCCGCATGGAAGGCAAGCAGCAGGTAAAGCGCAGGCATTGCCCGGTGCAGATACCGCCAGTACCGGTAGGGAAACTTGCGCCACAGGGTGATCAGCAACATGGCGAACAACAGGTAAATGGCAAACTCGCCCACCTCTTCTGCCGCATCTCGCATGGCTTCGATCAACCCCGAATAGTGCAGGTCATCGAGCCGGCTGACTCCACCGAAGATCGCTTCAATGACATCGTCCCCCATCTCGATCAACCAGTGGGCCGCCGCGAAGGTCACCGCAAGAATGCCCGCCCATTTATGGGTGCGGTAGATCTTGTCCAGCCCGCCCATGGGTCGTTCAAGCCAGGCCGGGCGAAGGGCCAGCATCATGGTCAGGGACAGTAAGGCGATGGATAACCAGCCGCTGAGCAAGAGGCCCTGGTCATAGACGGACCACGGCCCGCCGGATGTTGCCAGGCTCCATGCCCACAGGCCGGTAACCACAAGAATGAAAGGTAATATCAGCCGGATCATGGTGTCTCCTCCGATCAGCTCCGGGAATCTTCACGATCAGGCTAGCGCCGGAACCTGACAGCCAGCTGAAGCTGATGAGAAAACAGGGCCGTTCCTTGACTTTTAAGACTGCTGTCAGGTTCTGGCTGTAGTATCTTCTTCGGAAATTGCATCAAAGGTGAGCTATGCGGATATTGCTGGTAGAGGATACTGTGGGCCTGGGCGAGGCTGTGCGGGATCAGATCACCGACGATGGCCATGCCGTGGACTGGGTGCAGTCACTGAGATTTGCTGAAGCCAGCTTCCGAACCACCACCTACGATCTGATTCTTCTCGACCTGATGCTGCCGGATGGCCACGGTCTGGATTTTCTGAAAACGATCAGAGCCAGCAGAAATAGCACCCCGGTGATTATTCTTACGGCCAGGGACCAGGTATCCGACCGTATTGAGGGACTGAATGCCGGTGCCGACGACTACCTGATAAAACCCTTTGATCTGTCCGAACTGTCCGCCCGTGTGGCTGCCGTCGCCCGTCGTTACAGGGGCAACCCCAATCCGCTGATACAGGTGGGCAACCTGGAGGTGGACCTTCGCGATCACCGCATTCAGTGCAATGGTCAGCCGGTGGAACTGACGGCCCGCGAGTGGGCCCTGTTCGAGGGCTTCATCCAGCGACCCGGAATGCTGCTATCGAGGCAGCAACTGGAGGATCGGCTGTATGCCTTCGGGGCGGAAATCGAGAGCAACACCATTGAAGTCTATGTCAGCCGCTTGAGGAAAAAGCTGGGGCGCGACGCCATCGTAACGGTACGGGGCATGGGCTACCGTCTGGAAACCCATGAGTCGTAACAGCAGCCTGCAAAAACGTCTGGGTATTGGCCTCACCCTGGGAGCCACTGTCCTGTGGCTGCTGGGCGTTGCCGCGTCCGGGTTGGTGGCGCAGCACGAAATGAACGAGGTCTTCGACAGTGCTCTTGAGGAAACGGCCCAACGCATTCTGCCGCTGGCAGTTACCGACATCCTGAATCGGGAAAGCAATACCGGAAACCGGACTGCGCCTGCCCTGAAAGAGCATGACGAATACCTCACCTATGTGGTCAGGGACCGCCAGGGCAACCTCCTGCTCCAGTCCCACGACGCCGACCCCGGTATATTTGCAGCACTGCCCCGCGAAGGCTTCACCAACACATCCACGCATCGGATTTATGGGGCGTCGGCGGTCAGCGACACCCTCTACATCGAAGTCGCCGAACCTTTGGCCCACCGGCGCGAGGCCGCTCTGGAAGCTGGTATCGCTTTGCTGGTACCGCTGTTTGTCCTGATTCCGGTCAGTCTGTTCGGAATCTGGTGGGTTGTCCGGCTCTCCCTGCGCCCGGTGATCGAATTCCAGCACTCGATTGAAGCCCGGGGAGCCAGCGACCTGTCACCCGTGAACAAAGACCGGCTCCCCGAAGAATTCGAACCAACAGCGGTTGCCGTCAATCGGCTGCTGGAGCGGCTGAACCGCGCGCTTGACGCAGAACGGAGTTTCACCGCCAACAGCGCTCACGAATTGCGCACCCCTCTGGCCACGGCTTTGGCCAAGGTGCAGCGGCTGAAAACCCAGCTTGAGGATCAGCACCTGAAGAAGAATGTGGTTGAGGTTGAACAGGCGTTGCGCGGCCTGTCCACATTGTCCGGCAAGCTGCTTGAGCTCGCGAAGGCCGAAGGCGGAGGCGCACTTTCACAACAACCGCATGACCTTGTGCCGATACTCGCCATGATCAGCCGCGACTTTGAACCTCTGGCACCTGGCCGGATTCGCCTGACGGTGCCGGACCATAAGGTGAACTCCCTCCTCGATCCGGATGCTTTTGCCATTCTGGCCCGCAACCTGATCGAGAACGCGATGAAACACGGCTCCGTGCAACAGCCCGTCGACGTCATCATGACCGACGATGGCAGAATGAGAGTCTGCAACGGAGGCGACATCGTGCCACCTGACCAACTGGCCGTGCTACGAAATCGGTTTTCCCGCCACGACACCAGGGCAGCCGGCTCTGGCCTGGGGCTCGCCATAGCCGATGCCATTGCTTCGGGTGCTGGTATGACCCTGCATTTACGTTCGCCGGCAACCGGCCGGGCGGATGGTTTTGAGGTAGAACTCAATGTGACCGATGCCGGCAGGAATCCTGGCCCGTGTACCTGACCTTGACCGACCTCATTCTGCTGACCAGCATTATTCAGGCGCTAAGCTTGGCCGTATTCTTGTTGCTGCCTCCCAATAGTCGACTGGTAAGCAACCAGCTTCTTGTGGCGACACTGGTTTTCTTCGCGGCCGGGCTTGGAGAGATTTTTCTCTACAGCAGCGGACTGGCGCTTTTGCATCCCAACCTGGCGTACCTCGGCACCCTTGTCGGGCTATTGCAGGCGGGCACGCTCTTTTTATACGCCCGGGCTCTGATGTATCAGGATTTCCGCCTGCGTAAGGAGCATTTCGTCCACACCCTACTGTTCTGGGTCGTCGGTGCCATTTTCCTTGTCGAGTACTATTTGCAGCCAACCGGTGAAAAACTCCGCATTCTGAACGAACGCGATCATCCGGGCGTGTTGACCTCGCCTCTACTCGCTGTCGCCATTCACGCCGTTTTCCTCGGGTACCTGTACGCCACCATTCGCACCATCAACCGCTTCGGCCTCAGCCTCCGACAGGTCTTTTCAAGTATCGAAAACAAACAGCTCTCATGGTTGAGACTACTTCTGATTGGCTACGCAATAGCCTGGACGGTCAGCATGTTCTACTGCATGACGGCCCATGTCTTCAAGAGCGCGCCGGGAACCGAGTGGGTGGCCGGGGCCGGCGCTGTTACCGGGTTTCTGTTCATCAACTTCTTGATGGTTAATGCACTTCGACAGCCAGTTATTTTCACGGGGCTGGCAGCCGACCAGGCTAACCTGCTGGACGACACCACAGTTCCCGAGTTTGATCAGAACCTGAAACAGAAGCTGGAACAGTTTATCGAAGAGGAGAAACCCTATCTTCATTCGAACCTCACGCTGGAGCAGCTCGCTCAAAAAGTCGGAGCCCACCCCAGAGAGGTCTCCCGAGCGATTAACCAGGGGTTCGGCTGCAATTTCTTCGAATTTGTCAGTGGCTACCGCGTACAGGAGGCGAAGCGCCGGCTGGCCGATCCTGCGGACACTTCCAATATCCTGCAGGTGATGTACGATTCCGGCTTCAATTCCAAGTCCGTTTTCAATACGGCTTTCAAAAACAACACTGGCCTGACCCCCAGCAATTACCGCCGTATGCACGCTCGCAAAGAAAACAACAGTCCCCAACCGTGATCGCGAGAGCAGCCATGGCGTTCGACTTTTCGCACTCGCAAACGAGAACCTGTAATACGTTGTTTTATATATCTTTTACACCTGCCGCTCTCCAGGTCTGACTTCACGTTTGCGAACGATTCCCCCGGGCGTTCTCCCTAAGCTGGTTCTCAGGTTCCAGCGAAATCGGAACCTGTCCTAGTCAACAAGACGCGAGGAAACGTCCATGAAAACCAAACTACGAAAAGCCACCTTTACCGCAAGTGCTGCCGTCCTGCTGGGACTCATGCTGGCAGGTAATGCCCAGGCCCATTGCGATGCGATGGATGGCCCTGTCATTACCGAAGCCCGGGCAGCGCTCGACGCCGGTGATGTTACCCCACTACTGAAATGGGTTCCCGCCGAGGACGAGGCCGAGATCAGGCGGGTATTCGCCGATGTCCGCGACATCCGGGGCCAGAGCGAGAAGGTACGCAAAATTGCAGACAAGCACCTCTTTGCAACACTGGTAAAGGTTCATCGTGCCTCCGAGGGTGCACCCTTTACCGGGATCAAGCCGGCAGGGAACATCGACCCCGGACTGAAGGCGGCAGATGCAGCACTAAGCAACGGCGAGATTGACCAGCTGATTGCAAACATTACCCGGAAAATAGAGACCGGGATTCGGGAACGCTACGATCAGGCCCACAGTTCGTCGGCCAGCGCCGATCAGAGTGTCAAGGAAGGGCGCCACTTCGTGACCGACTACGTTGACTACATCCATTACGTAGAAGCCGTTCACGGGGCGGCTGGAGCAGGTAAGCACGGGCACTGAAGCTGCCCGAGCAACAAAAAAGGGAGGCGCTAAGGGCCTCCCAAGGACACACAGAGGGAATAACTGGCTGCGCCGGGCTGGCGCAGCCGGTCAGCAGATCAGTCCAGCTCTTTGGCCTGATCCCGCAGCACGAACTTCTGGATCTTGCCCGTGGAGGTCTTGGGCAGCTCCGTGAAGACGACCGTTTTCGGTACCTTGAAGCGGGCCAGATGCTCGCGGCAGAAGGTGATGATGTCCTCTTCGCTGACCTCGCCGGCTTCCGGCTTCAGGGTAATGAACGCGCAGGGAGTCTCGCCCCACTTCTCGTCCGGTCGGGCAACCACCGCTGCTTCCAGCACAGCCGGATGGCGGTACAGGGTATCTTCCACCTCGATGGTGGAGATGTTCTCGCCCCCGGAGATGATGATGTCCTTCAGGCGGTCCTTGATTTCCAGGTAACCGTCCTCGTGCCACACCGCCAGGTCACCGGTGTGGAACCAGCCACCGCGGAACGCCTCTTCGGTGGCGCTCGGGTTCTTCAGGTAACCCTTCATCACGGTGTTGCCACGCAGGAAGATCTCGCCGATGGTCTTGCCATCTTTGGGCACCGGTTCCATGGTGTTGGGATCACCGACCATGGTGCCGGCCAGGGTATGGTAGCGAACGCCCTGGCGTGCCTTTTTCCGGGCACGGTCATGGAGCGGAAGCTCATCCCACTCGGACTTCCAGGCACACACGGTTACCGGGCCATAGACTTCGGTCAGGCCGTAAACGTGGGTCACCTTGATACCCATTTCTTCTACCGCCCCGATCACCTGGGCGGGGGGTGCCGCACCGGCGGTCATGGATTTCACTTCGTGATCGATCCCGGCCTTGGCGGCTGCCGGCGCATTGAGCAGCGCGTTCAGAACGATCGGGGCGCCGCACATGTGGGTGACCTGGTGATCGCGGATCAGCTGCAGGATCTTCTCCGGGTCCACCCTGCGCAGGCAAACATGGGTGCCGGCCATGGCGGTAACCGTCCAGGGGAAACACCAGCCGTTGCAGTGGAACATCGGCAGGGTCCACAGATAGACCGGATGCATGTCCATGGACCAGACGGCCTGGTTACCCAGGGCATTGAGGTAGGCCCCGCGGTGGTGATAGACCACACCCTTGGGGTTACCGGTGGTACCGGAGGTGTAGTTCAGGGAAACCGCATCCCACTCGTTTTCGGGGAAGCTCCACTGGAACTGCGGGTCACCCTCCTGCAGGAACGCCTCGTAATCCAGATCGCTGACCTGCACGCCCTCACCGTATTCCGGGTCATCCACATCAATGACCAGCGGTTTGTGCTCCAGGTGACGGATGGCGTCCTTGATGACCTGACCGAACTCGCGGTCGGCAACCACCACCTTGGCTTCTCCATGTTCCAGCATGAAGGCGATGGCATCGGCGTCCAGGCGTACGTTCAGGGTATTGAGTACGGCGCCGATCATGGGCACGCCGAAGTGGCATTCCACCATCGCGGGGATGTTCGGCAGCATCACGGCGACCGTATCGCCACGACCGATCCCTCGCCCCTGCAGGGCCGAAGCCAGGCGACGGCAGCGCTCGTAGGTTTGTGCCCAGTTGTAACGGATCGCGCCGTGAATGATGGCCGGGTATTCCGGATAAACACTCGCGGTGCGCTCGATGAAATCAATCGGCGACTGGACGGCGTAGTTGGCATCGACGGGCGCCAGGCCCTGGTCAAAAATCGAGGTCATAACGGGTTCCTCTTGGAGCTCTGTTGTTCTTATGGCGTATTCAGGAAAATCGCTAATCTGGCTATAATTCACGCTGGTCAAAATGGTATTTGATGGGACAAATACTAGAAACTACACCAAGGTATTATAGTGTATTTACTATAACAACGATGATATGACCGATTTCCCCCCTGATACCGTATTTAGTTTCCCGGACGCCGACCCGCAACCTGGTTTGGTCCTTGACCGGGATACTGCCCTGCTGAAGGCAAGTCGCAGTGCCACCGATCTGGTCAGCAGTGCCGGCCTTGAGAGCGCCCTGGACCTGCTCCCGAGCAACACACAGGCCCTGATTCATTCTTCCCTGCAACAGAACCGGGCCATCGAGAATGTCGAATCCCGGATACCCGGCCATATCCTGCTCTGGACGCTGATACCGGATCAGGCCAGCAACCAGGTCTTACTCCGGGGCCGGGATGCCACCGAGGAAGTTCGCACCCGGGAGCAGGCTGTGCAGTCCAACCGCCTGTACCGGCTGATTACCGAGAACACCACCGATCTGATTTCCCGCCACGCCCCGGACGGTCGGTTCATCGACGCGACACCGGCGTCGTGGCGATTGCTCGGCTACTGGCCCGAGGAGCTGCGGGGCAAGCCGTTGGAAGAGGTGTTCCGGGGCGATCATGTGGTCGAACAACTGGTAGAAGCCCGCAACCGCCTGCGGGACGACGGCTACGCCACCCTGACCCTGGAAATCCTGCACCGGGACGGCAGCAAGCGCTGGTTCGAGATTGCCAGCCGCGCCATCCGTGAGACCTACACCGGCGCAGTGGTGGAAGTCATCAGCGTGTCCCGCGACATCACTGCCCGGGTAGAATCCGAGGAGAACAACCGGCGGCTGGCGGACGAACTGGCCCATGCCGCACGGCTTGCAACCCTGGGCGAACTGGCCTCCAGCATCGCCCACGAGATGAACCAGCCACTGGCCACCATCGTGAACTTTGCCAGTGCCAGCCAGCGCTACCTGAAGAACGCCCGAACCAATCCGGAATGCCTGGACCGGGTAGACGATGGACTGCAGAAGATTGTTCACCACGCCAACCGGGCCTCGGAAGTGATCAAGCGGCTCCGGGCGTTCCTGCGCAAGGGTCAGAAAAGAACCGCGCCGATTTCCGTCAATGACGTGGTCGGCAACGTGGCCAGGCTGTGCCAGTGGGAAGCGGACAAGAACCGGGTCAGGATCCGGGAGCGGCTGTGCGAGGCTGCCCCGGTGATCACCGCCGACCCCGTGTTGCTCGAGCAGGTCCTGATCAACCTCATCCGTAACGGGATCGAGGCCACTGTCGAGTCCCGGAAAACGAAGAGCACGGACTCGGGAAACCCGGCCGAGATCACCCTGACCACCTGTATCAATGATTGCAAAGAGACCCTCATCGAAGTCACCGACCAGGGCGATGGGCTGGGCGAGCAGGAAATTCGCCAGATGTTCCAGCCCTTTTACACAAGCAAGCCCCAGGGCCTGGGCCTTGGCCTGTCCATGAGTCGCTCCATTATCGAAGGCTTTGGCGGCTTCCTGGATGCCAGGCTGGCGAAGACCGGTGGCCTTACCCTCACCTGCCGCTTCCCCGCGAGCACTAACAAGAACAAGACTGCAACAATGGAGATTTCCCCGGAATGACTGAATCACCCAGTAACCCGCCCACCACCGTCTACGTGGTTGACGACGACGCCGGCATGCTCGAGTCGACCCAATGGCTGCTCGAGTCCGTGGGACTGAACGTCGAAGCCTACAGCGACGGCCGGAAATTCCTGGATGCGGTAGGGCATACCAACGCCGGCTGTGTGGTGCTGGATGTGCGGATGCCCGGGCTTGGCGGCCTCAACGTCCAGGAAGAATTGCAGAAGCGGGGACTGGAGGTGCCGATCATTTTTGTCTCCGGCCATGCCGACGTCCCCATCGTGGTCCGGGCCTTCAAATCCGGTGCATTCGACTTCATCGAGAAGCCGTTCAACGAGCAGCTTCTGCTCGACAGTGTCCAGCAGGCCCTCCAGGAGCGGCAGAGCGGCCAGCGTTTCCATGGCAATGCCCGCACCGAGGCACTGATCGACACCCTCACCCGCCGGGAACGGGACGTCTTCCTGCCCCTGGCCCAGGGCTACACCAGCCGTGAGATTGCCGATCAGCTGGGAGTGAGCGTCAAGACCATCGACCTGTACCGGGCCCGGGTCATGAAACGCCTGGGCGCCGAACGGTTGCCGGACGTGACCGGCATCGCCATTGCGGCGGGACTGGTTGATCCTCTGGATCTGCGCCGCGACAGTTAGCGTCCCATCTCCTCGTGGACCAGCGCACCGAGCCTGGCGACGGCCTTTTCGATGGTTCCGGTCCAGGGGTTTCCGCCGTTCAGGCGGAGGCAGTTATCGAACTTGTTGGTGGTGGAGAACATCAGCCCGGGCGCCACGTTGATGTTCTCCGCCCGTGCCCGCTGGTACACCTCTGTGCCCGATACCCCCTCCGGTAGTTGTACCCAGAGCACAAACCCGCCCTGGGGCCGGCTCACTGCCGTCCCTTCCGGGAATGACCGGGCCACCGCCGATCGCATGCGCTCGGTCGCTTCCCGGTAGTGCTGCCGCGCTGACCGCAGGTATCGGTCATAGCCGCCCTGCTCCAGGAAGTGGGCAACCGCCAGCTGGGGAATGGAGGAGGTTGCCAGGTTTACGAAGTACTTGTGCTGGCGGGCGCTGGCCATGTGACGACCGGGGATCATCCAGCCCAGGCGCAGGCCCGGGGAAATGGTCTTGGAAAAGGAACTGCAATAGATCACGTTGTCAGCCCGGTCGAAGGCCTTGGCGGGTCGGGGCCGCTCACCGGTGTGGTACAGGTCGCCGTAGATATCATCCTCGATCAGGGGCACATCAGCCGCCGCCAGCATGGACACCAGCTGCTTCTTGCGCTCATCGGACATGCGCGCCCCCATGGGATTGCTGTGATTGGTCACCACCACACAGGCTTTCAGGGGCCACTGTTCCAGGGCCAGTTCGAGTCCCTCGAGACTCAGACCTTCCGAGGGGTGAGTGGGGATTTCAATCACCCGCAAGCCCACTACTTCCAGGGCCTGGAGAATACCGGGGAACGACGGTGACTCCACCGCTACGATGTCACCGGGCTGGGTCACCGCCCGCAGGGCCAGAATGATGGCTTCCTGGGCGCCGTTGGTTGCCAGGATATCATCCGGTGTCACCGGCACGCCGATGGCGGCCATGCGCTGGGCAATCTGGCGGCGGAACGATTCCTTGCCGGGAAAGGCGTAATCCAGGGTTTCCAGCCCCCTTCGTGCCGCCCACAGTGTGCTCTGCTGGATCTGCCGTACAGGCAGGTAATCCGGGTGGGGAATCGCGGTGGCCAAAGGAACCATTCGTTTCTGTTCATCAGCACACAGATCCAGGGTCATTTCCCGCGCGGTCACCGGGACCGGCCGGCTCCGGTGCTTTAGCATGGACGGCTCGGGCACATCCTGGACCGGCAGACGCACGAAATAGCCGCTGCGCTCCCGGGCTTCCAGGTACCCCCGAGCCTCCAGGGTCTGGTGGGCCTGCAATACCGTCGAAATCGAGACCCCGAACTGCCGGCTCAATACCCGTACACCGGGCAACCGGTCACCTTGCCGGTACACCCCTTCCTGGATCAGCGCCTGCAGCTGATCCGCCACCTGGCTGTATAGAACGCCCATGCGGTCTCCCTCCTGCCTTGTATCTCCCTTGTTATTGCACCAGACCTGTCCGGCAATGGGGCAGTACAGATCGGCAGCAAATGAACCGGTACAGACTCGCGTGAGACTCATCTGTACCGATTCAAAAACAGATTAACTGAATCTGTTATGCCTGTCAGCGAAGCAGGACAATGATGACAAGCTCATTGAAGAAGGAGTTTCACCATGGGATCCGCCATTGTTCCTGCACGGCACTCAGCCGTTCCTGTCCTGCTCCCGGACATCCCTGCCTCTACCCGCAAGGATCTCCTGGGACTGGCCTCACCCACCCTGCCCCTGGGCACTATCCGGCCGGAAGTCACCCGGAAATGGCTGGAAGACCTCGGGTTCACCATCCGCCGGGAAAGCCACGGGCACTGGATTCTGACACTCGGCCGCCCCACGCCGGAGCTGCACCTGTACAGCGAGGGCGAACTGGAACAGTTTGCCAGATACAAAGCTCATGATTACGCTGGACGCACACTCGAGGAGACAAACCGATGATGCACCCGATCTTCCAGGTCGACGCTTTCACCGACCGTGTTTTCGGCGGCAATCCGGCCGCCGTCATGCCTCTGGATCAATGGTTGCCGGATGACACCCTCCGGGCCCTGGCGATGGAGAACAACCTGTCCGAAACCGCCTTCCTGGTCCGGCTGCCGGAGGCAGATGAGGCCGACTTCCACATCCGCTGGTTTACGCCCACGGTGGAGGTGCCCCTGTGCGGCCATGCCACGCTGGCCAGCGCATGGGTCATCTTCAACATGCTGGACTGGACCGGGGAGAGAATCATCCTGCAGTCAAAGAGCGGCCATCTGGGCGTTCGCAGGGACAATGACTGGTTGGTGCTCGACTTTCCCAACCTGGCCTTTGAGGAGCGCCAGACACCCGCGATCATTCATGAAGCCCTTGAGGGCGCTCCGGAGACCGCCTTCTACGTGCCCAACGACACCAACTACATGGTGGTACTGGAAAACGAAGCGGCGGTCCGGTCGGCCGAGCCGGATCTTCGCAAGCTCAAAACCCTCGGCAATCAGGGACTGATCGTCACCGCCCGGGGGGAGGGCTGCGACTTTGTCAGCCGCTATTTTGCCCCCGGCGCGGGCATCGACGAGGACCCGGTCACCGGCTCCATCCACAGCGTGCTGGTGCCCTACTGGGCAAACCAGCTGGGAAAATCGTCCCTCGAGGCAAGACAGCTGTCAGCCCGGGGCGGTCTGCTGCGCTGTGAGCTGAAAGGTGACCGGATCGATATCGCCGGCCAGGCCGCGTTCTTCATGGAAGGTTCCGTACACCTGCCCTGAGACTGATATACTGCCCGCCGTTCACTCACACCGGCGGGCAGTAATGACAGCATCCTCGGCATCCCACTACGACGTAATCATCATCGGCGCCGGTGCTGCCGGGCTCATGTGTGCCGCCACCGCGGGCTACCGGGGGCGCCGGGTACTGGTGATCGACCACGCCAACAAGCCCGGGAAAAAGATCCTCATGTCCGGCGGGGGGCGCTGCAATTTCACCAACCTGAACAGCACGCCGGCCAATTTCCTGTCCGACAACCCGCACTACTGCATATCGGCGCTGAAGCGCTATACCCCCCAGGATTTCCTGGAACTGGTGGATCGCCACGGTATCGATCACGAAGAGAAAGCCCCGGGACAGCTGTTCTGCAAGGACAGCGCCAAAGATATCCTGAACATGCTGCTGACCGAATGCGAATGGGCCGGGGCTGAAATCCGACTGAAGACCGCCGTCACTGCCGTCAGCGAAACAGATGCGGGCTATCGACTGAAAACCGGCAGTGGCCCACTGACCTGCGAAGCCCTGGTGATTGCCACCGGCGGGCTCTCGATTCCGACCATGGGCGCGACCGGCTTCGGGTACGAGATCGCCCGGCAATTCGGCCTGGAGGTGCTCCCCACCCGTGCCGGCCTGGTGCCTTTCACGCTCCAGCCGGAGCTGAAAACCCAGCTGGCACCGTTGGCCGGGATCAGCTGCCCGGTGGATGCCGAATGCAACCGCCAGCATTTCCGGGAACCCATGCTGGTCACCCACCGGGGCCTGAGTGGTCCGGCCATGCTGCAGATTTCCAGTTACTGGTATCCGGGGGATGACATCAGTATCAACCTGCTGCCGACTCAACAGATCGAGGACGATCTGATGGGCCTGCGCAAGCAGAAACCGCGCACCACCGTCGCCCAGTATCTGGCGGAGTATCTGCCGAAACGCTTTGCCAGCGCTTTCAACGAACTCCACGGCTGGACCGGCCCGCTGCAGGAATACAAGAACGCCGATATCGAACAGGTGGCAAACACCCTGGGAGACTGGACCATCAAGCCCGCAGGCACCGAGGGTTACCGCACCGCGGAAGTCACCCTGGGTGGCATCGACACCCGCCAGCTCTCGTCAAAGACCATGGCGGTGCTGGACCGGCCGAATCTTTACTTCATCGGGGAAGTGGTGGATGTCACCGGCCATCTGGGCGGCCACAATTTCCAGTGGGCCTGGGCGTCCGGCGTTGCCGCCGGGAATGTGGCCTGAGGCCGGCTGATCAGCTGACCCGACGATAACCGCCTTCCAGGCCATTTTTCGACAATACCCACTGCCACAGCTGGATATCCCGGGACCGAAAGGCCCCGGCACAGGACAGCAGGTAATACTCCCACATCCGGTAAAAGCGCTTGCCGAGCTGCTCCCGGAACTGTGGCCAGGCCACCTTGAAGTTGTCGTACCAGGCCATCAGGGTCCGGTCATAGTCGGCGCCGAAGTTGTGCAGGTCTTCCACCACGAACAGTCGATCGGCGGCATCGGTGATCTGGCTCAGTGAGGGCAATTCCCCGTTGGGGAAGATGTACTTGTCAATCCAGGGATCGGCGCCCCCGGACCGGTTATTGCTGCCAATGGTATGCAGCAGGAACAGGCCATCCTCTTTCAGGCAGCGATGGGCCACATCCATGAACGTGCGGTAGTTCTTGCGCCCGACATGTTCGAACATGCCGACACTGACCACCCGGTCAAACTTCTCGTTCACTTCCCGGTAATCCTGCAGACGAAACTCCAGTGGCAGGTCCGGATAACGGTCACGGGCCCAGGCGGTCTGCTCCTTCGAGATGGTCACCCCGACGCATTCCACGCCATAGTGCTCGGCGGCGTAGCTCATGAAGCTGCCCCAGCCGCAGCCGATGTCCAGCACCCGCATTCCGGGCTCCAGCTTGAGTTTCTGGCAGATCAGGTCGAGCTTTGCTTCCTGCGCCTGCTCCAGGTTGCTGGCGTTTTTCCAGTAACCACAGGTGTAGGTCATCCGGGAGTCGAGCATGGCGCCATAGAACGCGTTGCCCAGATCGTAGTGCTGCTCCCCTACCTGCCAGGACCGCCGTGAATCCTGGCGGTTCAGCAATCTTGCCTTGAGGGCATGAAACATGACGCGGGAAGGCCGTACCTTGTGATGCAGTCGCGCCCGGAGCAGGCGATGGAAGAACTCGTCGAGCCGGTCACACTCCCAGTCGCCGTCCATGTAGCTTTCACCAAGCCCCAGGTTGCCCCGGGCAAACACCCGGTCGGCGACACCGGGCGCATTGAGCCGCATGTCCCAGGGGGCTTGGCCGTCCAGGCGAATGCCTGCCTCGGTCAGCAACTCCGCCATGTAACGCTCGGATGCGGGCATTCTCCGTTCCCGCAGATTGGTCAGACGCTGGTTCGACGCAACTTGAGGCAAAACCGCTCCTCCTTTCCAGATCCAGAACAAACGTGACGACACGGTTGCCGTGAAAAAGAAAGCTTCCTTAACGATAACCTTAGTCAAAAATCGGGAGGCCGGGGTTTGAATTTCTCAATAAGAACAATAGCCGGGGCTGGTGTACCCCGGCAGAGAGGTCAAGGTATGAGATCAGCGCAGGATGACCAGGGGCTTTTTTGCAGTCTTGAGCATGGTTGTGGTGGTGCTGCCCACCAGGAACTGACGAATACGGGAGTGGCCGTAAGCCCCCATCACCAGGATGTCGATATCGTGCTCTTGCTGGTATTGATGCAGGGCCGGTTCAACATCGCCGGCACGGATCGCAAGGGTAATCTCGCTCTCCAGTCCCGAAAGCATGCTTTCCGCCTTTTTCAGCTGCTCCCACCGATCGCTGGTATCGGGGCCAATCATCACCAGATGCAGCGGCATGCCCTTCAATACCGGGCTGCCCGCCAGCAGCTCAACACCCTTGAATGCAGTCGCGCTGCCATCGAACGCCAGCATCGCACTCTTCGGCTCGGCGTATTCATCCGGCACCAGCAGGATCGGCCGATGGACACTGCGGATTACGGTCTCCAGCTGGCTGCCGATGTGAATGTCCCGGTCCGAACTGCTCTCGCCATGCAACCCCATGACCAGCAAGCGGGTCTGGTTCTCCAGTGCCAGCAGGGATTCAGTCAACTCGTCGTGGCGTTGGCGTTTGGTCACGTCGGCAATGCCGGCCTGTTTGACACGCTGCTCCGCCTCGTCAAGCAGGTGATGGCCGTGCTCCAGTGCAAGCTTTGCCCGTTTGCGATCCAGATCTGCCAGCTCATCCAGCAGGTGTTCCCGGCTACCAAGGCCGATGCTGCCGGCAAGGTCCGGTTCCGCCGGATAACGTTCCTGGTCCAGAACGTGCAGGAGCACCAGGGGCGCATCCATGTGCCGCCCTGCCCAGGCTGCGTAATCACACACTGCCGGAGCCGCGCGGGAGCCATCGATACAGGCCACTACATTCAACATGTCTACCTCGCCTCCGGGATCGTTATGATCGTTTTTGTGTCCGTTTCATGCCAATAACCACCTTATCTGCCGCCTGTTCGAAGTCAAACAAATCCCGGCATTTATCGGGACAGACGTGAGCCGCATCAACAGAACCACCGGGCGGGTTTGCAAACACCTGCCATTACAGTAAAACTCTTGAAAAAAGCCCGTCGAATTAATCGCCAGCGACAGCAAAACCCGGAGTTCCTGCCCACACATGGATGACGTAGCGAGCCAGTTCATCACGTCCAACCAGACCATCATCAACCTTGCGGTAGCCCTGCTCCTCGGTGCCATTATCGGCCTGGAACGGGGGTGGGATGCCCGGGAACAGAAGTCCGGGGAGCGCATCGCCGGAATCCGAACCTTTGCCCTTATCGGTTTGCTTGGTGGCGTCTCGGGGGTACTGGCACGGGAGATCACCGAATGGGCCTTCCCGGTCCTGCTGGTCTGTGTCGTGGCTATGGCCATTGTTGCCTATAGCGAACGGCTGGAGCACATCCGCAACTTCAGCATCACAGGCATGGTCGGCATGGTGCTGACGTTCTGTTTCGGCACCATCGCAGTGGTCGTGGACCCGGTCATGGCGACAGCAGCAGCCGTGGTGACGGCCATCATTCTGGACAACAAGGAAGAGATTCACGGCTGGGTCAACAAACTCAAGGCTCATGAACTCGACGCAGCCTTGAAACTGCTGCTGATCTCGGTCGTGATGCTGCCTCTGCTGCCGAACGAAGCCATGGGGCCCGGAGGGGTTCTGAACCCCCGTGAAATCTGGTGGATGGTGGTGATGATTGCCTCCATCTCCTTCGTCGGCTATTTCGCGATCCGGGTGGCAGGCACCCGCAAGGGCATCCTCTTTACCAGCCTGTTTGCCGGGCTCAGTTCGTCCACGGCACTGACCCTGCATTTCGCCCGGCAGTCAGCCCGTAATCCGGAACTGAGCCCGCAGTTTGCCACCGGTATCCTGATCGCCTGCGGCACCATGTTTCCCCGCATCCTGGTGTACTGCTTTGTCATCAACCGCGATCTGCTGCCACTGCTGTTCTGGCCGGTTGTGATCATGACAGCCCTGCTTTATGGTCCGGCCCTGGTCATCTGGCGTCGCAACTCGGAGAAACTGAAAGTTTCCCAGCCGACCCTGAACCAGAACCCGCTGGATCTGACTTCAGCCCTGGTGTTCGGCCTGCTGCTGACCGCCATTCTCCTGCTCGGGGAATTCCTGAAGAACTGGCTCGGCGATGCCGGTATTTACCTGTTGGCGGCCAGCTCCGGTGTCGCCGATGTCGATGCCATCACCCTGTCACTCACCCGCATGTCCAACGACTCCCTGGCAATGGGCACTGCGGTTGTCGGGATCGTCCTGGCCGCTGCCGTCAACAACCTGGTCAAATCGGGCATGGCCTGGGGCATAGGTAACCGGCGGCTGGGACTGCTTGTTGCCGGACCGATGGTGATTTCTCTGGTGGCGGGTCTTGCGGTTGCCTGGTTTCAGTAGCCTGGAAAAAGCTAACCGGCCTTCCGGAATGTCAGGTTGTAACGGCAAGCGCCGGTCAACGGGTGATCACCAGCCTTCAGGGTCAGAACCCCATGGTAATGGCGTCGGGCCAGGCCACCCCAGACCACCACATCGCCATGACCGAGCGGCACTCGCACCGGCCGGTCACTGCGCCGGGGCCCGCCAAACTGGAAAACAATGGGCAGCCCCAATGACACGGACACAATGGGCTGGCTGAAATCCTGCTCATCCCGATCCTGATGCAAACCCATTTTCGCCCCCGGCTGGTAACGGTTGATCAGGCAGGCATCCGGCACGAAGTTCTCGAAGCCGGCCTCGGCCGCCGCCTCTGACGCAAGCTTCAGAAACAGCTCCGGCATCCGGGGCCAGGCTTGGCCGGTGACCGGATCCCGGGGTTCGTAGCGATACCCCCGCCGATCGGTGACCCAGCCAAGCTCACCGCAGCAGGTCATCGCCGCCGACATGGTATGGCCACCCGGCGTTTGCATGTGGCGGAACGGCGACTGTGAGGCGACCAGATCAATGGCGGCCAGTAATCCCGGCCCCGCCTTTCCTGCAAATCCCCTAAGCACCACCGCGCCTTCGGCAATGGTTTCCCGGCGCGGTTCAACGCCCTCGCCATCAAACAGATCAAGTGTCATAACTTACGACTTTGTATGGAAAAACCGGAAAGTTCCGACTAAACAGTCTACCCTTTTAACCGGGTTTTCAAGTAAGGATGAACGATGTACCTCAAGAGCCAGTCGGCCCAGATTTCCCTGGCTTTACTGATCGCCTCGGCGATTACCTCCGGCATGCTGGTATTGGCCCTGGTGCTGCTCGGGCAGAGTTTCCATGGCATGGAGAGCGCCAAGGTCTCGGCAGCCAGCGCTACCGCAAGGCAGCTGGCTGTCAGCGTCGACGACCGTATCAATGCCATCACCGCCCCACCCTCGACGGCCCTTGC
The DNA here is from genome assembly GCF_900114925.1 of Marinobacter pelagius. Classification (GTDB taxonomy): domain Bacteria; phylum Pseudomonadota; class Gammaproteobacteria; order Pseudomonadales; family Oleiphilaceae; genus Marinobacter; species Marinobacter pelagius. Next base: position 252,840 of record NZ_FOUR01000006.1, read on the forward strand.
TGTTCTGAGCCATGATCCCCTGGCCACAAGCCAGACCGACGACGAGCGGATTGAACGGATCGACGTACTGGCTGACATACTGCAAAGCAGCGACATTGTCAGTGCTGTCTACGCCGGCTGGAGCGACGGGGATTTCTTCCTGCTGCGCAAGGTTCGCAGTTCCGGAGCCCTGCAGTTCCCGGATGCGCCTGACGGCACCCACTACCTGCTGCAGTCCGTTACCCGGGAAGCCGGCAGTGTTACCGGTGAATGGCAGTTCTACGATGCCGGAATGAAACTGATTGGTCGCAGGGAGGTGCCCGACTACACCTTTGACCCGAGAACGCGACCCTGGTTCGAGGCGGCAGCAGACTCCCCCAAGACCGAGCTTTCCACTCCCTATGTGTTCTTTACCACCCACGAAACCGGCCTTACTCTCTCGCGCCGCAGCTCCGGCTTCGATTCCGGGGCTGGTTCGGCCGTGTTCGGAATCGATGTCACCGTCACCGACCTGAGCAGCCATCTGAACCAGCTGCGCCAGACACCAGGCACCCGCATTGCCATCGTCAACCAGCAGGGCCAGGTGCTCGCCGATTCTTCCGGCCGGACGGAAGCAGGCAACATCGTCTCAACGGTACTGGACCAGGGTGGACAGCCGGTAGCCGGTGCTGCGGTCCGCCTTTTCAACGCAGAAGATAGGAACTGGTATGGCATTCGCGAACCACTGAACGCTCTGGCGGACGAACAGCTCCAGGTGGCCGTGGCCATTCCCTCGGACGAATTGCTGGCCGATGTCTGGGCCGCGCTGACCCGGCAAACCCTGATCGCCGGGGGCATTGGTGTCGCCCTGCTCGTTGTCGCCTGGTTCCTCGGACGGCGCGTGGGGCGCCCCCTGGAGAGGCTGACCGAACAGGTTGGCAGGCTGTCCCGCTTCCGGTTCGATACCCAGGTCCGCTCGGACTCCCATATCCGTGAAGCGCATCAGCTGGGCGTGGCCCTGGACGACATGTCCAGCACCATTCGCAGCTTCCAGAACATTGCCTCGGTCCTGAACCGGGGCCAGGATCTGAACCAGCTGCTGCAGGATATCCTCGAACAGATCGTCCACATCGTCGGCCAGGAGCGCGGTGGCATCTACCTGTTCAGCAAACAGGAGCAGGAGCTGCGGCTGGCTGTGGACCAGCACTCCGAACTCCCGGACCGCATCGAAAACATCAACACCAGCATCGACGACAGTGACCTGATTCGCGAACTACGCCAGCATATAGGCGGCCACCCGGTGTTCGCGATCCTGCGCAACCGCCGGAAAAAACTGGTGGGTGTGCTGGTGATCGAAATGGAGCACGGAGAACACACCCACCTCAGCGATGATCTTATCGTCTTTGTCGATGAAATCGCCGGTTCCGCCGCCGTTGCCATCGAGACACGGGAGTTGCTGGAGAGCCAGCAGGCCCTGCTGGAAGGCATCATCCGGCTGGTGGCCAACGCCATCGACGCCAAATCCCCGTACACCGGCGGGCACTGCGAACGGGTTCCGAAACTGGCGCAAATGATCCTGGCGGAAGCCGAGGCCAGCAACGAGGGCCGGTTTGCCGGTTTCTCCATGAGCGATGACGAACGCCATGAATTCGAACTGGCGGCCTGGCTCCATGACTGCGGCAAGATCACCAGCCCGGAATACGTGGTGGACAAGGCGGTGAAGCTGGAAACCCTGCACAACCGCATCCACGAGATTCGCACGCGATTCGAGGTACTACACCGTGATGCGGAAATCGCCTGCCTGCAGGCCGTGCTTGATGGCGGGGATGAAAGCGTTGCCCGACAGCAACGTGACCACGTCCAATCACGGCTGCAGGAAGAGTTTGCCTTCCTGGCGCGGGCCAACAGGGGCGGCGAATCCATGAGTGACGAGGATATCGAACGCATCCGGGCCATTGGCCAGCAGACCTGGCAAAGGCATTTCAGCGACCGCCTGGGCCTGTCCTCCGACGAACAGCGACGACTGGACGATGTGCCAGAGCCTGACCTGCCCGCCGAGGAGCACCTGCTGGCCGACAAGCCAGGACATCTCCAGCCCTGGGGGGATCACCGCCCGCCGGTTGAGAAGGACGACCCACGCAATGTCTGGGGCTTTGACATGGAACTGCCCGAATATGCCTATAACCGGGGCGAAATCCACAATCTGACCGTTGCAAAAGGCACCCTCACCGATGAGGAGCGGTTCAAGATCAATGAGCACATCGTCCAGACCATCTGCATGCTCGACGCCCTGCCCCTGCCCGATCGCCTGGCCAATGTGCCCCGCCTTGCCGGCACCCACCATGAGAGGATGGATGGCCAGGGCTATCCCTGCGGCCTGACCGCCGAGCAGATGGGTATCCCGGAAAGAATCATGGCTGTGGCCGATGTGTTCGAGGCACTGACAGCCGTCGACCGGCCTTACAAGGAAGGCAAGACCCTGACCCAGGCGCTGACCATCATGTCGGGCATGGTGGATAACGGCCACATCGATCGCGAGACCTTTGAGCTGTTTGTGTGCTCCGGTACCTACCTGCGCTATGGTGAGCAACACCTGCGACCGGAACAGATCGATCAGGTGGATGAAAGCCAGTTCATGAATCGGAACTGAAAAACACGTATATTCTCAAGTCGTATTTTCGCTGGAGCAAGGACAACCTGATGCTGTTTGCAATCATTATCGGCGGCCTGATTGGCTATGCATTCGGAAAATTCACCGGATTTCTCATCGGTGCCGCCATCGGCGCGTTTCTGTTCAACCGCGCCAAGGCCCGCCTGATCGGCAAACTCCAGAACATCCAGAGTGGATTCCTGGAGTCGGTGTTCGCAGTGATGGGGGCGCTGTGCAAGGCTGACGGGGTGGTCACCCGGGACGAGATCCAGATGGCCGAGTCCATGTTCGCTCGGTTCCGGCTCAATCATAAGCAGCGGGAAGCTGCCAAACAGGCCTTCAACCGGGGCAAATCAGAGGGTTTTGACCTGGATGCCGAGCTGGACCGGTTCATGCGCCTGAGCGCACGCCAACCGGCCCTGCTGCAGATGTTTCTCCAGGTACAGGTGTCTGCGGTGGCTGCCGACGGCGTGGTCCATCCGGAAGAGCACCAGATGCTGGTGCGTATCGCCCGCCGGCTGGGACTGCCGGAAAGCCAGGTCGACCAGCTCGAAGCCATGCTGCGCGGTGCCCATGCAGGCCAGGCGGGCGCCGGCCAGCGCTCCACCAGCGACCAGCTCGACGATGCCTACAAGGCACTGGGTGTATCACCATCCGCCAGTGACGAGGAAATCAAGAAGGTCTACCGCAAACTGATGAGTGAAAACCATCCGGACAAACTCGCCGGCAAGGGACTACCCGAGAGCATGCGGGAAATGGCCGAAGAACGTACCCGCGAGATCAGCCACGCCTACGACGTGATCAAGGACGCCCGCAAGAAAGCGGGTTAATCAGAGACTCCTGAACCCTCAGAACCAGCGTGGCACCCGGTTCCGGTAATGCTCATAGGCATCACCGAACTGCCGTGCCAATGCCTTCTCCTCTTCCCTCGCCTGCCTCATGATCACCGTGACCCCGGTGATCAGGCAAACCAGCGAAAAGACGCTTGGCAATGCCAGGAAGAAGCCCAGCTGGCCGGTGATGACGGCGAGGAACAGCGGATTTCGGCTGCGGGCAAACGGGCCTTCCGTGATAAGTTTCTGGCGTCCTCCCCCGGCGTCAATGCCGGAGCGCCAGTCCTCATGCATGTAGGCCTGCAGGTAGTTTATGCCGGCAAAGGACGCCAGCAGCAACAGCATCCCCACCAGCAACACCGGCCAATGGTACAGCGGGCCAAACACTCCCAACCACGGATCAATATCCGCAAACACGCGCACCACGCACACGCCGAGGATAGCCGCACGGAACAGGTTAAAGGTATGGCGGTGCCACCAGGGCGCGGAGCCACGCTTGCCATAACTGATATGGGAAAACTTGAGCCGGTCATAGAGCCCGAGCGTCCGGCCGGCGAATTGCAGGCCGATCATCAGGAAAAAGATGCCCAGGAAATGCCTGACCAGCGGTTCGATAAGATCCATCAGGTGCGCTTACTGCAGAATTGATCTGCAAGCTTATTATCTGAAACCACTGATGAAAAGTGTCTTTTTACTACCTGAAATGACATGTCGTCACGTTAGGGATTGGGATAGAGTTGCAGAAGAATTCTCAAGGAGCTTATCCCATGTCCAGCCCAGACCTGCCAGAGCGTGTCCACGCCTTCTCCGATGACGCCCTCGGCCATGACGACGCCACCGGGCTGGCGCAAAGACTCCGCCGCCGGGAAGTCTCCAATGCCGAGGTAGCCGAAGCGGCGACCCGGCGGGCCCGGCTGGTCGAGCCACGGCTGCATGGCGTGGTGGCGGAGAACTATGATCTGGCCCTGGACGCGGCCAGGCGCCTGGACAATGAACGCCCGGGCGGCAATCCAGGGTTCTTCCGGGGCGTGCCCACCTTCATCAAGGACAACCTCAACGTGGCCGGGCTGCCCACCCGACACGGCTCGGCAGCCATCCCCGACAACACCGCAAAGGCCACCAGCCCTTTTGCCCAGCAGCTGCTGGTTCAGGGGTACGTGTGCCTGGGCAAGAGCTCGCTGCCCGAGTTCGGCTTCAACGCGACAACGGAACCGGCCCACGCCGAACCGACCCGCAATCCCTGGAATCTGGCTTACTCCACGGGCGCTTCCTCAGGTGGCTCCGCCGCCCTGGTGGCTGCCGGCGTGGTGCCTGTGGCCCACGCCAATGACGGCGGCGGTTCGATCCGTATCCCCGCTGCCTGCTGCGGCCTGGTGGGGCTCAAACCCACCCGCGGCCGCCTGGTGGACAACGATGCGGTTCACTCCCTGCCCATCAACATCATCAGCGATGGTATTGTCAGCCGTTCGGTGCGGGACACCGCGAATTTCCTGGCCGAGTCCGAACTCTGGTTCCGCAACCCGAAACTGCCTCGTGTGGGCCGGGTTGACGGCCCCTCCGGCCGAAAGTTGCGGATCGGACTGGTGGTCGATTCGATCAATGGCCACCGGACCGACAATACGACCCGGAAAACCGTGGAGGAGACCGCCCGGCGACTGGAACGCCTGGGCCATCAGGTGGTTCCCGTTGCGGTGCCGGTGCCTGAGAGCTTCCCGGATGATTTTGCCCTGTACTGGGCCCTGCTTGCCTTTGGCGTGAAGGCCAACGGCCACAAACTGCTCAACCCGGGATTCGACAAGCGCAAGGTGGACGGCCTCACCAATGGCCTGGCGACGATGTTCAAACGCAACTTCTGGCGTTTACCCGGCGCCCTGTGGCGGCTCAGGCGCTCGACGAAGGACTATGCCCGGGCCATGGACGGCTATGACGCGGTGCTGACCCCGGTGCTGGGCCACACCACGCCGCCCCTGGGCTATCTGAGCCCCGATGTGCCCTTCGAGACCCTGTTCGACCGGCTCACCCGATACGTCAACTTCACCCCTCTGGCCAATGCTACCGGCGCACCGGCCATTTCACTGCCGGCGGGGCTGACAGAAGACAACCTGCCGGTGTCGGTCCAGTTGATGGGCAGGCACGGCGGCGAGGCCACCTTGTTGGACCTCGCCTTTGCCCTTGAGGCGGAGCAGCCCTGGCCGACACTCTGGCAGCAGGCTCGACAGGTTCAGGCGGAAGAAACCGCATCGGCCGGCGGGTAACGGAAGCCCGGGAATATCGACATCACCTGCAGAAAACTCTGTTCCAGCGGAGCCTCGAAGGTCATCAGGTTGCCGGTCACGGGGTGGACAAAAGCCATCCGTGTGGCGGCCAGCATCAGCCGTCCCTCCCCGAAACGCTCGGCAAAATAACGGTTGTGACGCCCGCGCCCGTGATTGGCATCGCCAATGATGGGATGACTGATGTGCTTCATGTGCCGGCGCAACTGGTGCTTACGTCCCGTTTCCGGATACAGCTCCACCATGGCGTAGCGGCTGGTCGGATATTTCTCGATAGCCACCGGGATCTCGGTGGTGGCCAGGATTCGGTACCGCGTCCGGGCCTCCCGGACCGGCTGCTCCTGCCCTTTGAGCCGCCGGTCTTCCGGCTCCTCCCGCAGCGGGTGATCAATTTCCCCCTCACCGGGCGGCCAGCCACGAACCATGGCCAGGTAGGTCTTGCTCACTTCCCCGGACATCATGGCCAGACCGACGCTGCGGGCGGTCTCCGGATCCCGGGCAAACACCATGACTCCCGACGTGGGCCGATCCAGACGATGCACCGGATAGACATGCTCGCCCCCGTTCAGCGAGCGGGCATACTGCAGGGCGAACTCGGTTTCATGTTTGTCGATCGGACTGCGATGAACGAGCAGGCCGGCAGGTTTGTGGACCACCAGCAGCTGCTCGTCGCGGTACAACTCCAGGAGCGGGTTACCTTTCATCTTGCCCCTACCCCGCCTCCGGCTGCAACCGGCCGTTGATCTGCCGCACCTTCCGCCCGGCTTTCTCACCAAGCACCAGAAGGGACGGAGTCAGCAGCAAGGTCAGGATGGTCGCAAAGCCCAGGCCACCGGCAATAGCACTGGAGAGCTGCGTCCACCACTGGGTGGAAGGCGCACCAAGGCCCAGTGACGGGCTGAGCAGATCGACGTTGATGCCCAGCACCATGGGCATCAGTCCCAGCACCGTTGTGATCGCCGTCAGCAGCACCGGCCGTAGACGCAGGCAACCGGTTTCCAAGGCCGCCTCATACGGCGCTAGCCCGTCCCGGCGCATCTGGTTGTAGGTGTCGATCAGGATGATGTTGTTGTTCACCACGATGCCCGCCAGGGCAATGATCCCCATCCCGACCATGACGATGCCGAAGGGTTGGCCATTAAGCAGCAGCCCGATCAGCACACCGGCAGTGGACAACACGATGGCCGAGAGAATCAGGAAGGTCTGGTACAGGGAATTGAACTGGGTCACCAGGATCAGGAGCATCATGCCGATGGCCACCAGGAACGCGGTGGTCAGGAACGACGCCGCCTGCTGCTGATCCTCGCTCTCACCCGCAAAAGCGACCGTGATGCCCTCTGGTGTTTCCGGGATTTTCTCCTGCAGCACCCGCAGCATTTCATCGACCTGCCGGCCCGGTGCCAGATCCGATTTGATGGTCACCGTGCGTTGACCGTCAACCCGCACGATGCTGCCGGTCTTGGCTCCGGGCTCCAGGTTGACGAACTCCGAGAGCGGCACCTGGCCTCTGGAGGTATTGATGGTCTGGCGTTGCAACTGATCCAGCTCCCGCCAGTTGTTGGGAACCCGCACGGCAATGTCTACCTCGTCCCGGACATCCTCGGGCCGATAGGTCGCCAACACCAGGCCATTGGTGACCAGGCGCACCGCACTGCCGATACTGAGCACATCGGTGCCGAAGCGTGCCGCTGCTTCCCGGTCCACCTTCAACTGCCACTCAATGCCCGGCAGGCTGCGGTCGTCCTCGATTTCAACGAACCCATCCAGGGTGCGCATGCGCTCCTCGACGGCATCCACAAAACCGTTTAGCTGACCGTTATCGCGACTGCTGAGCTGGATCTCGATCGGCTTGCCCTCAGCCGGCCCGCCTTCCTGTTTGCGGAACTCCAGCTCGATGCCGGGGATATCGGCCGTCCGTTCCCGGAAGTCCTCCAGAATCGCACTGGCAGGCCGGCGGGTGAACCAGTCGGTGAACTGGAACTGCAACACCCCGATGACATCCGGCGCCATCCGGGTGTTGTTACTGAGCATGGACCGGGCGTAGAGGGCCTTCACCTCTGGCATTCCCTGCAGACGCCGCTCAACCTCCCGGACAATGGCATCGCGCTCCCATACGGACAGATCGCCCCGGGCCCGAACCTGAACCTGGGCCGAATCCGGCTCCACGCTGGGGAAAAATTCCACGCCGTGGTTGAAGCGGGCGTAGGCGGCGTAGATCACCAGAATGACCACCAGTACACCCACCAGGGTGAGCCCCGGGAACTGCAGCAGCCTGGACAGCACCAGCCGGTACCAGGCCATCATACGGCCATCGGCATGGGACGCCCGGGCCCGGCGCCCACCACTGACACCACCCAGCACCGGCAGGAAGACCAGAGCCATGGCCAGGGACGCGCTCAGGCAGATGATCACGGTGATCGGCAGGAATTTCATGAACTCGCCCACCACGCCCGGCCAGAACAACAGCGGCACAAACACCGCCAGGGTGGTCGCGGTGGAGGCAATGATCGGCCAGGCCATCCGGCTGGCTGCCTCGGCCCAGGCGGAACGCACGGTGCCGCCCTCGGACAGATTCCGGTCCGCCAGCTCCGACACTACAATCGCGCCATCCACCAGCATGCCGGCCACCAGAATCAAACTGAACAACACGACGATGTTCAGGGTAAGGCCCATACCCCAGATCACCAGGATCCCGGTGAGGAAGGCGCCGGGAATGGTCAACCCGACCAGCAACGCCGAGCGCGGACCCATGGCCGCTATCACCACGATGATCACCAGAACAATGGCGGTCAGCACGTTGTTGAGCAGGTCCGAGAGAATGTCCTGGACCTCGTCCGACTGATCCATGATGTAACGTATATCAAGCGTCTCCGGCAGGCGCGGGCGGGCCTGCTCGATCAGCTCCCGCACCTGGTCCACCGTTTCGATGATGTTGGCACCGGAGCGCTTGGATACTTCCAGCACCAGTGCCGGCTCCCCGTTGATGCGGGCAAAGCCGGTGGGGTCCTTGAAGGTGCGCTGGAGCATGGCAACGTCACCGAAGGTCACCACGGTGTCGCCGTCCACTTTCACCGGCATGGACATGACATCCTCGATGTTCTCGATAACTCCGGGCACTTTCAGGGCCATGCGGCCGTTGCCGGTATCGAGAGAACCCGCAGCCACCAGCTGGTTGTTGCGGGTCACCAGGGAGGCAAGCCGGTCAAAATCGATGCCATAGCTCTCCAGAACCTGGGGGTCCACCACGACTTCCAGCTGATCCTCCCGGTCACCGCCGATCTCCACTTCCAGCACTTCGGGAATGGCTTCCATGGCATCCTGGAGCCGCCGGGCGATGGTGATCAGCTCCCTCTCGGACAGCGGCCCGGAGAGGCCCACGGACAGCACCGGGAACAGGGACACATTGATCTCGTTCACGCGCGGTTCGTCCGCTTCCTGGGGTAATTTGGTCCGCGCGGTATCTACTTTCTCCCGTACATCCTGCAGCGCCATGTCCGGATCGAAGCCGGCATCGAACTCCAGCATCACCGACGCATGGCCCTCGGAGGCGGTGCTGCGCATCTCCTTGATGCCCTCCAGTGACCGAAGCTCCTGCTCCATCGGTCGCACCAGCAGGCGCTCGGCATCCTCGGGGCTGATGCCGTCCAGGGTCATGGAGACGTAAATGATGGGAATGGTGACATCCGGATTGGCTTCCTTGGGAATGGTGTTGAACGCCGCGATGCCACCGAGTATCAGGAACAACAAAGTCAGCAGTGTCGTCCGGCTACGGTCCATGGCGGCAAAGATCAGTCCCCGCATACCGGTCAGCCCCTGTTGTCCGAACGATCGACCGGAGCCACTTCCTCGCCTTCGCTCACGAAGCCACCACCCCGGGTGATCAGACGGATCTCATCGGGAAGCCCTGTCACCCAGGCGCCCTCGGTGGACACGCTCAGCAAACGCACGGTCTCAAAGACCACCCGGTTGTTTCCATCCACATATTTGATACCGGGCCGGCCGTCATCACCCAGGCTGAGGTAGGCCGGAGAAATGAAAAGGGCTTTGACCTCCGGCAGGGCAATCCGCAAGCTGGCGCTGCCCCCGGCAACCCGTTTCAGCTCGGGATTCTCCACGGCGATCTCGACCGCGAAACTGCGGGTCTGGGGATTGGCTGAACTGGCGACGAAAGTCACCACGCCCTGGAGCTGGCCGCCGTCCAGCAGATCAATCCGGACCGGCTGCCCCACGGCGACCTGACTAACCGACTGCTGCGGAACCTGGCCGGTGGCCTTCAGACGGTCGATACGAACCAGTTCAAACAGCGGCGAGCCAACCTGTACCAGGGTACCCGGGTCCACATGCCTGGCGTTGATGATACCGCTGAATGGCGCGGCCGGCGTCAGATGCTGAACCGCCAGGCGGGCTGACGTCAGTTCGGCACGGGCAGCGGCAAGCTCACTCTCAAGGTCGAGCAACTGCGACTGCGATGTGAAATTGTCCGAGCGCAGCCGGCGTGCAGCCGCAAGGTCGGCCTCCAGCTGTTTCACCCGTGCGTTCCAGCGATCCACCAGGGCCGAACGGCCGTCGTCAGAGAGCCGCGCAAGGACCTGGCCTTTCGTCACGCTTTCCCCGAGATCAGCGGCAACTTCTTCAACCGTTCCCGGCACCCGGGCGCCCAGGCTTACGGAAAACCAGGGTTCAAGCTGACCCTGAAGCTGGATTCCCGGCTCATGCAGGCGCGCCTGCAGCGTTTCCACTTCCACGCTGGTCAGCCCCGTTTCCGGCTCCTGTTGCCGCTCGGGCGCCTGATCCGATGAAACCTTGACCTCGCCAGTCATCATCCAGATAACCAGGAGAACCACCACCAGCAGGGATAACCCGAGGGATCCCCATCTTGCTTTCGTCATTGAATGCTCGCTGTGCCTGAAATCGGTGAACAGGAAGACGGATTGAGGAACCAGTCGCCGGCTTGTCAAAAAAACCGGCAATTAACGGTTGCATCCGATTAAAAACGTGGGGTAGATTCTACACAGAATCTTTTTACGAATTCAGAGCAGAAAGTCGATTTCATGAATCTCAACGCAGTGATTGTCCTTGTGAAGCTTGTCCTGGTGGTCGTGGTACCGTCCGGGGGCTTTTGCGTGGACAAGCGGGTGAGATAGCGACAAACCTGACAAGACACCAGAAACCCCCGGCACCGAAAGGTCCCGGGGGTTTCTTTTTTGCGGCAAAGAAAAAGGGAAAAACGACCATGAACGGCGCACAGCACATTCTTGAAGCGTTCCACCGCCACAACATCAGCACGGTTTTCGGGTATCCGGGCGGCTGCATCATGCCGCTATACGACGCGCTGGTGGATGATGTGGGTGTGGAACACGTGCTGTGCCGCCATGAACAGGGCTGCGCCCTGGCAGCCGACGGCTATGCCCGGGCCAGTGGCAAGCTGGGGGTATGCATTGCCACCTCCGGCCCCGGTGCCACCAACCTGATCACCGGCGTGGCCAACGCCCACCGGGATTCCATTCCCATGCTTGTGATCACCGGCCAGGTGCCCTCCGGCCTGATCGGCACCGACGCTTTCCAGGAAACCGACGTGCTGGGCATGACCCTGGGCATCGTCAAACACAGTTACCTGGTGGACGACGCGGACACCCTGCCCGCGATCATGGAAGAAGCCATCGAATTGGCCCAGAGTGGCCGGCCGGGGCCAGTGTGGATTGATATTCCCAAGGACCTGTTACTGAGCGAAGTGGCCGACGCACCCTTCTCTCAGCCCGAGTCCTGTAATGCAGCCTGCCCGGACCTGACTGAAGCCGTGGCCATGCTGCGCTCCGCCCGCAAGCCTCTGCTCTACAGCGGTGGCGGCGTCAGCCTGGCCCACGCCGAGGCCAGCTTCCGCATTTTCGCTGAAACATCAGCCTTGCCGGCGGTTGTAACCCTCAAGGGTATTGGTAACCCGGGCAAACACAATCCCTACAACTTGGGCATGCTGGGCATGCACGGCTCCCGTGCTGCCAACAAAGCCGTAGACGAGAGCGACCTGTTGCTGGTCATCGGCGCCCGCCTGGACGACCGGGCCACCGGCAAACTGGACGGCTTCGCCCCCAACGCGAAGATGATCCACATCGATGCTGACGCTGCCGAAATCAACAAACTGCGCCCGGCCGACCTGGCCGTCCGCGGGGACCTGAATACCATCCTGGAAGAGTTGACCACCGCCCTGGAGAGCAAACCGCTGGCCATCAGTGACTGGCAGAAGCAATGTCGCACCTGGCACACCACCGGCGGCTTCCATGCGGCCGACAACGAAGAGCCCCTGGCCCCGATCACCGGACCGGCCTTCATCCGCCAGCTTTCCCGCATCGCCCCGGACGACACCGTGATCGCCTGCGACGTTGGCCAGCATCAGATGTGGGTGGCCCAGCACTACGAGTTCGATCACCCCCGCCACCATCTCACCAGCGGCGGCCTGGGCACCATGGGCTTCGGCCTGCCCGCAGCCATCGGCGCCCAGTTTGCGGACCGCAACAGCACCGTGATCAACGTCACCGGCGACGGCTCGTTCATGATGAACGCCCAGGAACTGGCCACCATCCGCCGCTACAACCTGCCGCTGAAACTGATCATCATGGACAACCAGTGCCTGGGCATGGTCCGCCAGCAGCAGGAATTGTTCTACGACAACCGGGAGAGCCAGATAAATCTGGACGACAACCCCGACTTCGTGGCCATGGCCCGGGCCTTCGACATCCCGGCCCTGCACATCGAACGCACCGACCAGATCCGCCGTGGCATCGAAACCATTCTGGCCTACAACGGCCCGATGCTGCTGCACGTGGCCATCAGCCGTGAAGACAACGTCTGGCCCATCGTCAAACCCGGCGCCAGCAACCGTGAAATGATCGACGAGACCCGACGCCCGTCCAAAGCCAGCAAGGAGCAAGTTGCATGAACCCGCAAAGCCAGTCTTCAATGCGAAGCTATACCATCAACTGCCGGATGACCCGGGAGGCCGCGTCCCTGGAGCGGCTTTGTCAGGTGGTCCGCATCCGCGGGTTCCGGATCGCCACCATGGCCGTGGAGACTGCCGGCGAGCATCTGGATATTGCCCTTACCCTGGAGGGTACCCGGCCGATTGCCATGTTGCAGTCGCAACTGGAGAAGCTTCATACGGTTGCCGAGGTTGCCCTCGCGTCTGGGTCTGTGGCTCGGTCTCGTTCGGCCTGAGGCTTGGGGGGCTGATCTTTTCGTAGCCTGAAGTTTGGCGGGCATGGTCTTTCTGTAGCCTGAGATTTGGCGGGCAGGTACGGGGGTGGGGGTATCTTTTCTTCGGGGAAAACAACTCGCTTCGCTCAGACATCTTTTCCCTGTCAGAAAAGATACCCCCACCCCCTACCGACGGGCAGAAACGAAATGTCAGGGGAAAAGAAAAAAACAAAGACGAGGGCACTGACTTTTCTGTCAGGTTGTTTGAGGTTTCGACTTGCACTCACAAGGCGATCCCAAAAGCATTTCAAAAGTCTTTAAGTCGGTGAACCCGTGTTGCACGTCGGCGCGGGGTGGTAGGTGGATTTTTCGCCGGAAAAAGGTGTCTGAGCGAAGCGAGTTCTTTTTCCAAGAAAAACTCCACCTGCCACCCCGCAAGCCCGCCCTCAAATCAACAGTCTGGGGACGGGCCAAACAGGCAGACTCCGGTGAAAAGGCCGTTCACCAAGCCTTGTAGGGCAGGAACTTCCCGTTCATGGTCACAACCACACGGTCACCCTTGGGGTTCTCCTCCTTCTCTATGTCCATGGTGAAATCGATGGCACTCATGATGCCGTCGCCGAACTTCTCGTGGATGAGTTCCTTCATGGTGTCTCCGTAGACACCGACAATTTCATACAGACGGTAGATCAGCGGATCCTGCGGGATGGCGCTGTCCCAGGCTTTCTTTGGACACACCTGCAGCGCTTCCGCCACGGGCTTGTCGAGGCCCAGGATTTCACATAAGGCGAAAGCCTTGTCTTCGGTGAGGCTGTTCATACCCAGGGCCGCCGAGGTGGTGAACACCGGGGACATGCCGATGGCCTCGGCGATGGCTTCCCAGGTCATACCTTTGGACACTTTGGCTTCCAGGATTTTTGCGGTCATCAGTTCTTTGTTCATCATGGCTGTTTCCTCTCTTGGCTTTTAACGTCAGGCATTCACCGCACGGGCGGCAGTTTCAGATTCGGTTTCAGAGCCGGCAGACACCGGCTTGGACTGGCTGACATCCCTGGCGGGCTCGACGAATTTCGGGCTGCCGTCTTTTTCCGGCAGGGCCGAACCGCTTCGGTTGACCAGGAAGTCCACCAGGTAGTCCCGGGTTTTGTGGTAGGCCGGGTTCTGGAAGATGGTGGCCCGGGCCCGTGGATGAGGGATGTCCACTTTCACGCTTTCGGCGATGCGGGCATTGGGGCCGTTGGACATCAGGAAGATCCTGTCGGAGAGCAGGATGGCTTCGTCCACATCGTGGGTAATCATGAACACGGTCTGGCGGGTTTCTTCCCAGATCTTGACCAGCTCGTCCTGAATCACGCCCCGGGTCAGCGCATCAAGCGCCCCGAAGGGTTCGTCCAGCAGCAGGAGTTCCGGTTGGGTGGCGAAGGCCCGGGCGATACTGACCCGCTGGCGCATGCCGCCGGAAAGCTGAGACGGTTTCCGATTGAGGGCGTGGTCCAGGCCCACCATTTTCAGATAGCGTTCGCTGTGCTCCTTCACCTTTTCCTTGGACCACTTGGGCCAGCGGGCCTGGACCGCAAACACGATGTTGTTCAGGGCTGTTTTCCAGGGCAGCAGGCTGTAGTTCTGGAACACCACGCCGCGCTCAAGGCCCGGCCCTTTCACTTCCTTGCCGTTCATCACCACGTTGCCGGCACTGGCTTCGTCCAGGCCTGCCAGTACGTTCAGGATGGTGGACTTGCCGCAACCGGAGTGGCCGATGATGCAGACGAACTCGCCTTTCTCCAGGGCAAAGCGGATATCCTCGAAGACGGTCAGCTCGCCGCCCTGGCCGTCCGGGTAGACTTTGGACAGGCCATCTACTTCCAGGAATGATTTACTCATAACAGGTCTCCGTTCGGAGGGTTGAGGCCGGCACCGGTTTGCCCGGTGCCGGGCCGCTCATTCTTTGTATTCCACCAGTTTCTGGGCCTTGCCCAGGGCCAGGTCCAGCAGCATGCCCACCACCCCGATCATCAGGATGGAGAAGATCACACTGGCAAGATCCAGGTTGTTCCACTCGTTCCACACGTAGTAGCCGATGCCGGTGCCGCCCACGAGCATTTCCGCCGCCACGATGACCAGCCAGGCAATGCCGATGGAAATGCGCATACCGGTCAGGATGGTGGGCGCGGCGGCCGGCAGTATCACCGTAATGGCAGTGCGCAGCGGCCCGAGTTCGTGGGTGCGGGCCACGTTGACCCAGTCCTGCCTCACGTTCGCCACACCAAAGGCGGTGTTCAGCAACATGGGCCAGATCGAGCAGATGAAGATCACGAAGATCGCCGAGGCATCAGAGTCCTGGATAATGAACAGGGCCAGGGGCATCCAGGCCAGCGGCGAGATCGGCCGCAGCACCTGGATATACGGGTTCAGGGCCTTGTACATCAGCGGCGACATGCCGATCAGAAACCCGACTGGCAGCGCAATGGCCATGGCCGCAAGGTAGCCGGTCAGCACCCGGTACACCGAATAGGCCAGCTGGATGCCGATACCCTTGTCGTTGGCGCCGGCGTCATAGAACGGGTCGGACAACTCCGCCCAGGCCAGCTTGATCACCGCCGAGGGTGGCGGCACTCGGGATTCCTGCTCTACACCACCCATCAGCATTTCGTATTCAGTCAGTCCTGTCTGGGCCTCCGGGGGCTGGGTTGCCATTTCCCAGAGCCCCAGGGCCAGAATCAGGAACGACACCGACAGCAGTGCTGCCCGGACGTTCAGGGAAGCCATGGTTACACCCTCCCGATCGCGAAGCTGCGGGCATACTCTTCCGGGCTGTCCGGATCGAAGGTCTTGCCCATGATGGTGTGGGTCTTGTAGGTGTTGTCCGGAGCGGTGTAACCCATTTCTTCCATGAGCTTGCCGGTCTCGCCCGCGAGGTATACCTGCTCGGCGATGCCCTTGTAGTCCACATCACCCTCGATATAACCCCAGCGCTTCATCTGGGTAAGGATCCAGACACCCATGGAGTGCCAGGGGAATGGGTCGAAGTCGATCCGATCCGGTACGCTCTGAACCTCGCCCAGGCCATCGGCGTAGTAGCCGGTCAGCACCTGCTGGATCACCGGCACCGGCTGGTTCAGGTAGTTCTTCGGGGCAATGGCCTCGGAGATTTCCTTGCGGTTATCCGGGTTGTTGGAGTACTGGGTGGCGTCGATGATGGCCCGCAGCAGGGCCCCGTAGGTATTCGGATTCTGGGTGGCGAACTGCTGGCTGCAGGCAAAGGCGCAGCACGGGTGACCTTCCCAGATGTCCTTGGTAAGCATGTGGATGAAGCCTACCTTCTCCCACACGGCACGCTGGTTGAAGGGGTCCGGCGACAGGTAGCCATCGAGGTTACCGGCGCGCAGGTTGGCGACCATCTCGGGTGGCGGTACCACACGGATCTGCACATCCTTGTCCGGGTCGATGCCGTTCTCGGCCAGGTAGTAGCGCAACAGGAAGTTGTGCATGGAGTACTCGAACGGTACGCCGAATTTGAAGCCTTTCCACTGCTTCGGGTCCCGCTTGTCCTTGTGATCCACGTGCAGAACGATGGCCTGGCCGTTGATGTTCTCAACCGCCGGCATGATGAACGGCTCCGGTGTGGAGCCCGCGCCCATGGTCATCGCCAGGGGCATGGGTGTGAGCATGTGGGACGCGTCGTACTCGCCCGCCAGGGATTTATCCCGGGCCACCGCCCAGCCCGCCGTTTTGGTGACGGTCACATCCAGGCCGTAGCGCTCATAGAACCCCATGGGGTGTGCCATGATGATCGGAGTGGCACAGGTGATGGGCACAAAGCCGACATTCAGCCTGGTTTTCTCCAGCTTGCCCAGGGATTCCTTCACGGCTGCTTTGGCCTTCTCCATGGGGAACACGCTGCCCAGCAGCGCGGCCGCGGTGCCTGCCCCCATCATCTTCATGAAGCTCCGGCGGCTGTGGTCGTTGTGACCGAACACGGATCGGACCACAGCGCTCTCGATGGCACGATCCATCATGGCCTCGGAATCCATGGCGCTTTCAGAGACCACCGCATCCTGGCTTGGTGATTGCTGAAGATTCAGAGACACCGACGGCGTTTCCTGTCCGGGTTTACATTCCGGACAACCGCAGGTTTTGGCGTGGATCAGTGACTGGTCACCGTCAAACGGATTGCCAAGGCTTTTCGTAGTCATGGGGCACTCTCCCTACTCTCGGACTGTTTTTGCACACATACGGTGCGACAAGGTTGCGGCTCGGGACCGTCAGCAAGACTCATTCGGCTCGGGCTACGCGTTCTGGGAGAGCTATCGCAGGGTTCGTGCCAACTACGGATGTTTTTATATTTATCTGTTTTTATTGATGTTTCAGAAAGATCTGACGAGTGGGCACAGCTACGATTTTTCGTAATTCACGATTTTTCGTGGCTGGAACACCGAATTTTCGTAGTTGGCACGGGGTTTGTTCTGTTCTTTTCGGAACAGCACAGGACACCCCCATGAACACCGAGACCACCATTGCCCCGATTGCCCCTATCAGAACGACAAGCTGGATTGACCACCTTCCAGAGGCGGCGCTACTTGTGGATGCCGCCCGGGATCTGATCCTCGCCGCAAATAGCGCCATGGGCCGGATGATCGGCACCGACCGGCAATCCCTGACCGATACCCCCTGCACCCACCTGTTCGCGGACCAGCGACCACAACTCATTACCTTCACCGAGGAAACCCTGTTCCGCAGCCATGGCTGGAGCCGGGATTTCGTGATCAAACACCGGGACGGCCACACCCTAGAGCTGGAAATATCCTCCTCCCGGGTTGGCGAGGCCGAATCCCAGAACGTGCTGCTATTGCTTCGCGACCGGCGCCATCTGCGCACACTGCGCGAGCGGCACGACGCCAACCACTACCACCGGGGCGGCCTGCTGGAATGGCGGCGGGTAGAGGAACTGTTCAAGGACATGGAGCGTGAAAACCAGCTGATCCTGCACGCCGTGGGGGAAGGCATTTACGGGGTGGATGCCGAGGGCCGCACGACCTTCGCCAACCCGGCGGCAGAACGGATGCTCGGCTGGCGTATTGACGAACTCATGGGCCGGGTCATCCACCGGGTGGTACATCACTCCCACGAGGATGGCAGTCTCTACCCCCTGAAAGAGTGCCCCATTTACGCCGCCTTCCGGGACGCCAGCGTGAAACGGGTGGGCGAAGACTGGTTCTGGCGCAAGGACGGCACCGGGTTTCCGGTCGAGTACACCAGTACACCCATCCTGGATAACGGCCACCCGGTGGGTGCTGTGGTGGTGTTCCGGGATATTTCTCCCCGCCTGCAGGCACAAAAGGAGTTGCAGCAGGCCCTCGAGGAAGTGGAGAGTCTCAAGCACCGGCTGGAAATGGAAAACGCCTACCTGCAGGAGGAACTCAGCGCCGAATACCACTTCCACGAAATCTTTGGCCAGAGCGACGCCATCAAGGCCATCGTCCGGCGGATCGGCATGGTCGCCCCCACCGATGCCAACGTGCTGGTCACCGGCGAATCCGGCACCGGCAAGGAACTGATTGCCCGCGCCATCCACCAGTCCAGCACCCGCCGGGACCGCCCCCTGATCCGGGTAAACTGCGCCGCGATTCCCAAGGACCTGTTCGAGAGCGAGTTCTTCGGCCACATCAAAGGCGCGTTCACCGGCGCCGTCAGTGACCGCGTCGGCCGGTTCGAACTGGCCGACGGTGGCACCCTGTTTCTGGATGAGGTGGGTGAAATCCCGCTGGAACTGCAGGGCAAACTGCTCCGGGTGCTTCAGGATCAACAGTTCGAGCGCGTGGGCGAAAACCGCACCCGGGCAGTGGATGTGCGGGTGATCGCGGCCACCAACCGGGATCTGAAATCGGAGGTTCAGCAGAAAACCTTCCGGGAGGACCTCTATTTTCGTCTGAATGTCTTCCCGATTGAATCCGTGCCGCTGCGCCGGCGACTGGAAGACATCCCGATGCTCGCCCAGGAATTCCTGAATCGGGCCTGTCAGAAATTCAACCGGCCAACACTGGCACTGCGAGAGCGGGACGTCGAAACCCTGAAAGCCTACCACTGGCCGGGCAATGTCCGCGAACTGGAAAACGTGATCGAACGTCAGGTGATCACAGCCGATGGCCGGCTGGATCTGGACCTGCAGGGTCCGGATTCCGCGGCCAGACCCACGTCGGAACCCATACCGCCGGCGAGGCATTTCAACGGTGAGCTGATGACGGAACAGGAGCTCAGGGAGCTGGAGAAACAGAACCTCAGACAGGCCCTGAAAATCAGTAGCGGCCGGGTGTTCGGCGACGACGGTGCCGCGGCACTGCTGGGTGTCAAACCGACCACCCTGTCCTCACGCCTGAAAAAACTGAAAATCGAACCGCGACAATTTCAGGTGAGGAATCATTAACTGCGTGAAACAGCCAAGGTACGTCGGCGCGGGGTGGCAGGTGGATTTTTCGCTGGAAAAAGGTGTCTGAGCGAAGCGAGTTCTTTTTCCAAGAAAAACTCCACCTGCCACCCCGCAAGCCCGCCCCTATACAAGCAGGCTAGAAGAAACAAAACGCCAAATCAGATCAGTTCGATGGCCACAGCCGTGGCCTCACCACCGCCGATGCAGAGCGAAGCCACGCCACGCTTGAGCCCTCGCTGTTTCAGCGCATTGATCAGAGTGACGATGATCCGGGAACCGGAGGAGCCGATCGGGTGACCGAGGGCGCAGGCGCCGCCATGGACGTTCACCTTCTCCGCCGGAAGCTTCAGCTCGTTGATCGCCGCCAGGGTGACCACGGCGAAGGCTTCGTTGATCTCGAACAGGTCGACATCGTCCAGCGTCCACCCCGCTTTCTTGAGCACCTTCTCGATGGAGCCGATCGGCGCGATGGTGAACTCGGACGGCAGGCGTGCATTGGTGGCGTGGGCCACGATCCGGGCCTGGGGAGTCAGACCGCGAGCGTCGGCTTCGGCCGCGGAGGTCAGCA
Source organism: Marinobacter pelagius (assembly GCF_900114925.1). Taxonomy (GTDB): domain Bacteria; phylum Pseudomonadota; class Gammaproteobacteria; order Pseudomonadales; family Oleiphilaceae; genus Marinobacter; species Marinobacter pelagius. The sequence goes on from NZ_FOUR01000006.1 coordinate 272,734, forward strand.
CCAGGGCGGAAGCGCCGTCGCTGATGGAGCTGGAGTTGGCGGCGGTCACGGAGCCGTCTTTGGCGAACGCCGGCTTCAGCTGGGGGATTTTCTCCGGCTTGGCGTTGCCCGGCTGCTCGTCGGTATCCACTTCGGTGTCACCGCCACGGCCGGAAACAGTCACCGGAACAATCTCGTCCTTGAACCAGCCGTTTTCGATGGCGGCTAGGGATTTCTGCAGGGAGCCGATGGCAAATTCGTCCATGGCCTGACGGCTGATGTCGAACTTGTCGGCGGTGCGCTGGGCGAACACGCCCATCAGTCCGCCTTCATAGGCGTCTTCCAACCCGTCCAGGAACATGCTGTCCATCACTTGGCCATGGCCCATGCGCATGCCGGCGCGAGCCTTCGGCAACAGGTACGGCGCCTGGCTCATGTTTTCCATGCCGCCGGCAATCATGATGTTGTTGGTACCGGCCTTGATCTGGTCGTGGGCCATGATGACCGCCTGCATGCCGGAGCCGCACATCTTGTTGATGGTGGTACAACCGGAGCTGTCGGGGATGCCCGAGGCACGGGATGCCTGGCGTGCCGGTGCCTGGCCGAGACCGGCGGGCAGTACGCAGCCCATGATGACTTCCTGGATGTCCGCCGGTTGGAGACCGGAACGTTCTATGGCCGCCTTGATGGAGATGGCGCCCAGATCCGGGGAGCGGACGGAGCTCAGGGAGCCCATCATGCCGCCCATCGGGGTTCTTGCTGATCCTGCGATTACTACGTCATTGCTGTTCATCTGGTAATCCTCCTGAATTGGGGGAGGGCCCGATCAGGGGGATGCCTTGCCGAGACACGCTGTGAATACGTCCCTGTACGCTCGACCAAAACATCCATGTTTTGGACGGTCCCGGCAAGGCATCCCCCTGCTCGGACCCCAGAATTTCGAGTTGCCTTCAACGAATCCTGGTTAAACGACTGGATGTCAGGCTTTGCCCAGTACAGAGCGGGCAATAATTTCTTTCATTACTTCGGACGTACCGCCGTAAATCCGCTGCACCCGGGCGTCGATGAAGTTGCGGGAAATCGGGTACTCCGTGGTGTAGCCGTAACCACCGAACAGCTGCAGGCAGCCATCGGCCACCCGGCACTGCATTTCCGTGGCGCTGTACTTGGCCATGGAAGCGGTGGGGGCATCGAGTTTGCCTTCTTCGTACTCTCGGATGCACTGGTCCACGAACGCCTTGTTTACCCGGTAATCGGTTTCCATGCGGGCGATTTCGAAACGGGTGTTCTGCAATTGGGCCAGCTTCTGGCCGAACAGTTCCCGTTCCTGGGTGTAGGTGATGGTCATGTCCAGGGAGCCGCGGGCGGCGGCAACGCCGAGGGCACCGATAACCAGGCGTTCCCGTGGCAGCTCACGCATCAGGTAAACGAAGCCCTGCCCTTCTTCGCCGAGTAACGCCGAGGCCGGGATACGCATGTCCGAGAAGAACAGTTCGGAGGTATCACCGGAGTGCTGGCCGATCTTGTCCAGGTTCCGGCCTTTGCTGTAGCCCGGCAAAGAGGTGTCCACCAGGAACAGGCTGATACCCCTGGCACCGGCACTCGGGTCGGTCTTGGCCGCGACGATCACCATGTCGGCATGCTGGCCGTTGGTGATGAAGGTCTTGGAGCCGTTCAGGATGTAATCATCCCCGTCCCGGACCGCACTGGTGCGGATGGCCTGGAGGTCACTGCCGGCGCCTGGTTCGGTCATGGCGATGGCGCCGACGGCTTCGCCGGAGACCATTTTCGACAGCCACTGCTGCTTCTGTTCATCGTTACCGATGTGGCTGAGGTACGGCGCGACGATGTCGGAATGCACCATGACGTTGGTGGAAAGCGCACCGAAGCCCATGCGGGCCAGCTCTTCACCGACGACAACCGAGTACTGGAAAGGCGCGCCGCAGCCACCGCACTCCTCGGGCACATCCACGCACAACATCCCGGCGTTGCCGAGTGTGTTCCAGAGTTCCCGGGGGACGATGCCGGACTTTTCCCAGGCTTCGTAATGGGGCGCCACTTCGGTTTCCAGGGCTTTGATAACAGAGTCCCGGAACATCGCCAGTTCTTCTTGATCGACAGGATTGGTCATGTCGCTCACCTGTGGTTATCAGATCGCTTTTGGCAGATCACGTGGGTATTGAGGATCCGCTTGTGGCAGATCCTGTTCGTCAAATCACTTGGGTGCCATGCGCAGCGCACAGTCGAGGCGGATCACCTCACCATTGAGAATCGGGTTGCGCACCATCTGGTCCACCATCATGCCAAATTCCTCCGGCTTGCCAAGGCGCTTCGGGAACGGCAGGGTGGCGGCCAGGCTGTCCTGAACTTCCTGGGGCATACCGGCCATCATGGGAGTCATGAAGATACCCGGCGCGATGGTGTTCACACGGATGCCTTCCCGGGCCAGCTCACGGGCAGCCTGCAGGGTAAGAGCCACCACACCGCCCTTGGAGGCGCTGTAGGCGGATTGCCCGATCTGGCCTTCAAACGCCGCCACGGAAGCGGTGTTGATGATCACACCCCGCTCGCCATCGGCATTGGGCTCACGCTGGGCCATATCCGCTGCCGCCAGTCTCAGGATATTGAAGGTACCAATCAGATTGACCTGGATAACCTTGCTGAACTTCTCCAGAGGCATCACGCCATCGCGACCCAGAATCTTCGAGGCCGGGGCAATACCGGCGCAGTTGACGGCGATGCCGCAGGGGCCGTGTGCATCCCGGGCCGCGCTGAGGGCTGCCTCGGCGCTCTCAGGAGAGGTCACGTCGCACTCAACGAAGATGCCACCAAGCTCGGCTGCCACCTTCTCACCCTGCTCCTTATTCACATCCAGGATCGCCACCTTGCAGCCTGCAGCCGCCAGTGCGCGGGCCGACGCCTCACCAAGACCGGAGGCTCCACCTGTTACAATGGCCGGTACATTATTGAAATCCATCGTTCACTCCTCTTTTTGTAATCCGCTTGTGTGAAATCGGACCAGAAAACCACTTTACGTTTACGTAAACTTTATCTAACCTTAGTCGAAAAAGGAAATCGTCATGGTCGAAAAAAGAACCTTCAGCATCAGCGAGCTCTCCCAGGAGTTCGATGTCACAACGCGAAGCATCCGCTTCTATGAGGATCAGGGCCTGCTCAAACCCAGGCGCCGCGGGCAGACACGCATTTTCAGCACCAAGGACCGGGTGCGCCTGAAGTTGATTCTCCGCGGCAAACGCATGGGCTTCACCCTTGCAGAAACCAAGGAACTTTTCGACCTCTGGGACGAGACCCTGACCGGCAATGAAAAACAGCTGCTGAAAATGCTGGAAATTCTGGAAGCCCGTAAGGCCATGCTGGAACAGCAGAAGAACGACATAGCCCAGGCGGAAATGGAAATAGATACCGCCGAGGCCCGGTGCCGAGAAGCCCTGGCCGACCTCGAGAAAAAGAAGAAAGAACAGGGACTGGTGCCAAAAGAGACAGAAGAAGCCGTTGCCCAGAAGTGACGGAAACCAAACACGAAGCGTTCCTAACAAGAAGGTAGCCAACGATGAAATCACAATACTCAGAGCTGAATTTCGGCCTCGGTGAAACCCTCGACATGCTGCGTGAGCAAGTCAACGGCTTTGCTGCCTCCGAAATCGCCCCGCGCGCCGAAGAGATCGACCGCAACAACGAGTTCCCCATGGACCTGTGGCGGAAAATGGGCGACATGGGCCTGCTGGGTATTACCGTGAGCGAGGAATACGGCGGCTCCGACATGGGTTACCTGGCCCACGTCATCGCCATGGAAGAAATCAGCCGTGCCTCCGCCTCCGTTGGCCTCTCCTACGGTGCCCACTCCAACCTGTGTGTTAACCAGATTCACCGCAACGGCACCGAAGAACAGAAACAGAAATACCTGCCCAAACTGGTCAGCGGCGAACACATCGGCGCTCTCGCCATGTCCGAGCCCAACGCCGGCTCCGACGTCGTCTCCATGAAACTCCACGCCCGAGACGAAGGCGACCACTACGTCCTCAACGGCAACAAGATGTGGATCACCAACGGCCCGGACGCCAACACCTACGTCATCTACGCCAAGACCGACCCGAAAGGCGGTTCCAAGGGCATTACCGCGTTCATCGTCGAACGCGACTACCCGGGCTTCAGCCGCCACCAGAAACTCGACAAACTCGGCATGCGCGGCTCCAACACCTGTGAGCTGGTGTTCGAAGACTGCAAGGTTCCCAAGGAAAACATCCTCGGTGGCGAAGGCAACGGCGCCAAAGTCCTCATGAGCGGCCTCGACTACGAACGCCTCGTGCTCTCCGGCGGCCCCCTGGGCATCATGCAAGCCGCCATGGACGTCGTCGTCCCCTACATCCGCGAGCGCAAACAGTTCGGCCAGGCCATCGGCGAATTCGAACTGGTACAAGGCAAAGTGGCGGATATGTACACCTTCATGAACACCTCCAAGTCCTACGTCTACATGGTGGCCCAATCCGCCGACCGCGGCGAGACCACCCGCAAAGACGCCGCCGGCGCCATCCTCTACTCCGCCGAAATGGCCACCAAACTGGCCCTGGACGCCATCCAGCTGCTCGGCGGCAACGGTTACATCAACGAATACCCGACAGGCCGCCTGCTGCGGGACGCCAAGCTGTATGAAATCGGTGCCGGTACGTCCGAAATCCGCCGAATGCTGATCGGTCGCGAGCTGTTCCTGAACAAGTAAGGCGCTGACGAACACCGCTCGAGAGCGGAAACCAGCACCCAATGTATGACGAGGGTCTGGTGGCAGGGCGGTCCGGGAATGTTGAAGGCCAAGGATGGCCTGAAACAAGCGCACACGGACGTGCCCGTAGCGGTTCCCGGACCGCCCTGCCACCAGGCCCGATGCCCCCGAATGCATGGAAGTCAGACTTATGACCATACTCCAAAGCAAAATAAACCCAAGATCTGAAGAGTTTCAGGTCAACAAAGAGTCCATGGCAGCAGCCGTAGCGGACCTGCGGGAAAAAGTCACCAAGATCCAGCAAGGCGGTGGCCCCGACTACCAGAAGCGCCACACCGACCGCGGCAAACTCCTGCCCAGGGAACGCATCAACCGCCTGCTCGACGACGGCTCCCCGTTCCTCGAGGTCGGTCAGTTCGCCGCCTACAACGTTTACGACGAAGAAGTCCCCGCTGCGGGCGTCGTCGCCGGCGTCGGCCGCGTCTCCGGCACCGAATGCATGATCATCGCCAACGATGCCACGGTAAAAGGCGGCAGCTACTACCCGCTCACCGTGAAAAAACACCTGCGTGCCCAGGAAATCGCCCTGGAAAACCGCCTACCCTGCATCTACCTGGTCGACTCCGGCGGCGCCAACCTGCCAAGACAGGACGAAGTCTTCCCGGACCGCGACCACTTCGGCCGCATCTTCTACAACCAGGCCCGCATGTCCGCCGACGACATCCCCCAGATCGCCGTGGTCATGGGCCTGTGCACCGCCGGGGGCGCCTACGTGCCCGCCATGGCCGACGAATCCATCATCGTCCGCAACCAGGGCACCATCTTCCTGGCCGGTCCGCCCCTGGTAAAAGCCGCCACCGGTGAAGTGGTCACCGCCGAAGATCTGGGTGGGGCCGATGTGCACTGCAAGATCTCCGGCGTCGCCGACCACTACGCCGAAAACGACGCCCACGCCCTGGAAATCGCCCGCCGCTGCGTGGCCAACCTGAACCGCCGCAAGCCGGTTCCGGTGGAAGTCCAGAAACCCCGGGCGCCGCTGTACGATCCGGAGGAAATCTACGGCATCGTCGGCACCGACCTGCGCAAGCAATTCGACGTGCGCGACGTGATCGCCCGTATCGTCGACGGCTCCGAATTCGACGAATTCAAACGCTACTACGGTCAGACCCTGGTCACCGGTTTTGCCCATATTCACGGCTACCCGGTAGGCATCGTCGCCAACAACGGCATCCTGTTCAGCGAGTCCGCCCAGAAAGGCGCCCACTTCATCGAACTATGCTGCCAGCGCAACATCCCGCTGCTGTTCCTGCAGAACATCACCGGCTTCATGGTGGGCCAGAAGTACGAGTCTGAAGGCATCGCCAAGCACGGTGCCAAGATGGTCATGGCCGTGGCCTGCGCCAACGTACCCAAGATCACCGTGCTGATCGGCGGCAGCTATGGCGCCGGCAACTACGGCATGTGCGGCCGCGCCTACAGTCCCGACTTCCTGTGGATGTGGCCGAACGCCCGTATCTCCGTCATGGGCGGCGAACAGGCTGCCAACGTGATGGCCCAGGTTCGCCGCGAAGGCCTCGAACGCAAGGGCGAAAGCTGGAGCGAAGAAGATGAGGCGGCGTACAAGAAGCCCATCGCCGACAAATACGAGCACCAGGGCCACCCCTACTACGCCAGTGCCCGCCTTTGGGACGACGGCGTGATCGACCCGGCCCAGACCCGGGAAGTGGTTGCCCTGAGCCTGTCCGCCACGCTGAACCGGCCCGCGAAGCCCACGCGCTTCGGCGTGTTCCGCATGTAACCGAGGAGAAAGATCATGTCAGAACAGGAATCTGCGGTTCTGCTGAGACGCCGCGAAGGCGGTGTGACCGAGGTTGTGCTGAACCGCCCGGACAAGCGCAACGCCTTTGACGACGTCATCATCCAGCAGCTTATCCATACGCTGACCGACGTAAATGCCGACAGCCAGACCAAAGTGGTGATCCTGCGCTCCGAAGGCAAACACTTCTCCGCCGGCGCGGACCTGGGCTGGATGCGCCGCATGGCCGAGAATACCCACCAGGAAAACCTGGACGATTCCCGGGAACTGGCGCGGCTGATGAGTGTACTCAACCACCTGTCCAAGCCAGTGATCGGCCTGGTGCAGGGCGCGGCCTTCGGCGGTGCGGTGGGTCTTGCCGCCTGCTGCGACATCGTCCTCGCCACCGAGAAATCCAGCTTCTGCCTGAGCGAAGTGAAGCTCGGCCTGATTCCGGCGGTCATCAGCCCCTACGTGGTGCGCGCCATTGGTGAACGCCAGGCCCGCCGGTACTTCATCTCCGCCGAAGTCTTTACCGCAAAGCAGGCTCAGGAGTTTGGCCTGGTGCACATCGTGTGCGACGACGTGGAGGCCATGGAGCAGCGCTGTAACGAAATGCTCCAGCAGCTGGCCAGCAACGGCCCCGAAGCCATGAAAGCCGCCAAAGACCTAGTGTTTGCCGTCAGTCACAAGCCAATCGATGAAACCGTGATCGACGATACCGCACATCGCATCGCAGATATCCGAGTGGGCGTGGAAGGCCAGGAAGGACTGAGCGCTTTCCTGAACAAACGCAAGGCCAACTGGGTTCCGGAGGAATAACAACAATGTTCAGCAAGATTCTGATTGCCAACCGGGGCGAGATCGCCTGCCGGATCATCCAGACCGCCCACCGCATGGGAATCCGCTGTGTCGCGGTCTACTCCGACGCGGACGCCAGCGCCCGGCATGTGGCCATGGCCGACGAAGCGTTTCATATCGGCCCGGCGCCCAGCTCCGAGAGCTACCTCCGTGGCGAAAAGATCATCGAGATTGCCAAACAGAGCGGCGCCCAGGCCATCCACCCGGGCTATGGCTTCCTGTCCGAGAACACCGGGTTCGCCGAAGCCTGTGAAGCCAACGGTATCGTCTTTATCGGTCCGCCCTCTTCCGCCATCGCGGCCATGGGTTCCAAGTCCGCCGCCAAGGCCATCATGGAGAAAGCCGGCGTGCCTCTGGTGCCCGGTTACCATGGCAAGGACCAGTCCCCGGATGTGCTCCGCGCCGAAGCCGAGAAATGCGGCTTCCCGCTACTGCTGAAAGCCGTCGCCGGCGGTGGCGGCAAGGGCATGCGGGTGGTCGAGAACATGTCCGAATTCGACGATGCCCTGGCCGCCGCCCAGCGTGAGGCCAGGAACGCCTTCGGCAACCCGGACATGCTCATCGAGCGCTACCTGACCCAGCCCAGGCACGTGGAGATCCAGGTCTTCTGTGACCAGGACGGCAACGGCATCTACCTGGCCGAACGGGACTGCTCCGTCCAGCGCCGCCACCAGAAAGTCCTGGAGGAAGCGCCGGCCCCGGGCCTGACCGAGGAAACCCGCAAGGCCATGGGCGAAGCCGCCGTCCGTGCGGCCCAAGCCATCAACTACGTGGGTGCCGGCACCGTGGAGTTCCTGTACGACGTGGACGGTTCTTTCTTCTTCATGGAGATGAACACCCGCCTGCAGGTGGAACATCCGGTCACCGAAATGGTCACCGGCCAGGACCTGGTGGAATGGCAGCTCAAGGTCGCCTGGGGCGAGCCCCTGCCGCTGCACCAGGACCAGGTCAAAACCCGCGGCCATGCCCTGGAAGCGCGGATCTACGCCGAGGACCCGGACCAGGACTTCCTGCCGGCCACCGGCACCCTGCGCTACCTGAGCACCCCGGACGAATCCGCCCACGTGCGGGTAGACACCGGCGTCACCGAAGGCGACGAGATCAGCATCCACTACGACCCGATGATCGCCAAGCTGATCGTCTGGGACGAAACCCGGGACCAGGCCATCAACCGCATGGTCCAGGCGCTGGAGCACTACCGCATCGCCGGCGTGAAGACCAACATCCGGTTCCTGCACGCCCTGGCCGATGCCCAGCCGTTCCGGGAAGCGGACCTGACCACCAACTTCATCAGCGCCCACGAGGAACTGCTGTTCCCCAAATCCAGGCTCGACACCCACAAGGCCCTGGTACTGGCCGCCGGCTTCGTGCTGGAGCAGCGCAAATCCTCCGAGCCGGTGACCGCGGACCCCTGGTCGCCGTTCAGCCGCAAGAACAGCTGGCGCATGAACTCGGAATACGCCCAGCCGCTGAAACTGCAGGTGGGTGACGACATCCACGAACTCAAGATCCTCGAGCGGGACGACCGCTACCAGGTGTTCGTGGGCGACAGCGTGTACCACCTGAACGCGAAACTGGACGACGACTACCTGCAGGCGGTGGTCAACGGCCACCGGATCAGCGTTCACGGGAACCTGCACGAGGATCAGCTGGTCCTGTTCTACGAAGGCGACACCTTCAAGTGCACCGTCTACCGCGAGACCTACGGTTTCGAGGAAATGGCCGGTGAAGGCAGCCTGGCTGCTCCCATGAACGGCGCGATCGTTGCGGTTCAGGCCAAGGTGGGCGACAAGGTCAGCGCCGGCCAGACCCTGGTCATCATGGAAGCCATGAAAATGGAGCATGCCATCAAGGCCCCGGCCGACGGCGTGGTGAGCGAGATCTTCTTCGCCGAAGGTGACCAGGTCTCCGAAGGTGCCGAACTCATTGCCATCGAAACCGAGGAGGCTGAGTGATGGCGTTTCCGAAACAGGTTCGACTGGTGGAGATGAGCCCCCGGGACGGTCTGCAGAACGAACCCGGCCCGGTCATCGCCACCGACATCAAGACCGGCCTGATCAACCAGCTTGCCGACTGCGGCCTGAGCCACATCGAGGCCGCCAGTTTTGTGTCGCCCAAGTGGGTGCCACAAATGGGCGATGCCGCCGCCGTCATGGCCGGCATCAACCGCAAGGCCGGCGTCCGGTACTCCGCCCTCACCCCCAACCTGAAGGGTTTCGAGGGCGCGCTGGCCGCGAAGGTGGACGAGGTAGCCGTTTTCGGTGCCGCCTCCGAGTCCTTCACCAAGAAGAACATCAACTGCACCATCGCCGAAAGCCTGGAGCGCTTTGCCCCCGTGGTCGAAGAAGCTCGCAAGTACAACATCCCCGTGCGGGGCTACGTCTCGACCGTCCTGGGCTGCCCTTACGAGGGTGACATTGCCCCGGAACAGGTCGCCACTGTCGCCAAAGCCCTCTACGACATGGGCTGCTACGAGATTTCCCTGGGCGATACCATTGGCGTAGGTACGCCGCTCAAAGCAAAGCGTATGCTGGAAGCAGTGGCCGCATACGTTCCCATGGAACGCCTCGCTGCCCACTTCCACGACACCTATGGTCAGGCCCTGGCCAACCTGTACGCGGTGCTGGAAGAAGGCGTGAGCGTAATCGACGCCTCCGTCGCCGGCCTGGGCGGCTGCCCGTATGCCAAAGGCGCTTCCGGTAATGTGGCAACCGAAGACGTGCTATACCTGCTTAACGGTCTGGGCATCGAAACCGGTGTCGATCTCGAGAAGCTCGTGGCCACCGGCGACTGGATTTGCCAGCAGCTGAATCGCCATAACGGCTCTAAAGTCGGCCAGGCCATGGGCGGTAACTGCCAATGATTAAATTGGCGGGCGGGAAGCTGTACCCGCCCGTCATAGCACCAAAAACAAGAAGGCTGGGAGCCAAGAATGACCAACAAAAATGTAGTAGCCCTCGATCTCCCCATCCCGGAGATCAGCGACATGCCCGAAGACACCCAAAAGTACTTCCAGATCTGCCAGGAAAAACTCGGCATGATCCCGAACGTACTGACCGCCTACAGCCAGAACCTCAAGCAGCTGGAAGGCTTCACCCGCCTCTACAACGAGCTCATGCTCGGCGAAGGCGAACTCTCCAAGCTCGAGCGGGAAATGGTGGCCGTGGTGGTCTCCTCCGAGAACAAGTGCTTCTACTGCCTGGTAGCCCACGGCGCCGCCGTGCGGGTACTGAGCGGCGATCCCCAGCTGGGTGAGCACATGGTGATGAACTACCGCAGCGCCAAACTCGACAAGCGCCAGCGGGCGATGCTGGATTTCGCATCCCACCTCACCCGCTCACCGGCCACCGTCACCGAAGACCACATCCAGGCCCTGCGGGATGCCGGTCTCAGCGACCGGGGCATCTGGGACCTGAGCAACCTGGTGGGCTTCTACAACATGTCCAACCGCGTGGCCATTGCCAGCGATATGCAACCAAACCCCGAGTATCACAGCCAGAGTCGCTAGCAAGTACGCAGACTTGCTTGCCCTCGAATACAACAACAATTGGAGGCAGAGATATGAGCAAGACTCTACCAAGCTACACCAGCGGAACCGCAGAAGTGCCCCTGCTGGGCATGACCATCGGTGAAATGCTGGATCGTACCGCGGAGAAGTATCCGGATACCGAAGCCCTGGTGTGCCTGCACCAGGACATCCGCTGGACCTACAAGGAGTTCGTGGAAAAGGTCGACGAGGCCGCCCGCGCCTTCATGGCCATCGGCGTCAAGCGTGGCGACCGGGTGGGTATCTGGTCCCCCAACCGTTACGAGTGGACCGTGACCCAGTTCGCCACCGCAAAAGTGGGCGCTATTCTGGTGAACATCAACCCGGCCTACGGCGTGCACGAATTGCAGTACGCGCTAAACCTGGCCGGTATCACCACACTGGTCACCGCAGACAGCTTCAAGGCATCCAATTACCGGGAGATGATCTACGAGCTGGCGCCGGAACTGAAGCGCAGTGCTCCCGGCAAGCTCAAGGCCGACCACGTTCCGGAACTACGTGCCGTGATCAACGTGCACGAAGACAAGCACGACGGCATGTGGACCTGGAAGGAATTCCTCGGCTTCGCCAGCGACGTTCCCCAGGCTGATCTGGAAAAACGCCAGGGCGAACTGCAGTTCGATGATCCCATCAACATCCAGTTCACCTCCGGCACCACCGGCAATCCGAAGGGCGCCACCCTCACCCACCACAACATCCTCAACAACGGCTACTTCGTGGGTGAGAGCCAGCGCCTGACCGAAAAAGACCGCCTGGTGATCCCGGTGCCCCTTTACCACTGCTTCGGCATGGTCATGGGCAACCTGGGCTGTATCACCCACGGGTCCACCATGATCTACCCGGGTGAAGGCTTCGAGCCCAAGTCAGTCCTGCAGGCCGTGCACCAGGAAAAGGCCACCGCCCTTTACGGCGTGCCCACCATGTTCATCGCCGAACTGGCCGAGCCCGAGTTCGAGACCTACGACCTCTCCACCCTGCGCACCGGCATCATGGCCGGCTCCATCTGCCCGGCAGAGGTGATGAAGAAGGTCAACGGCAAGATGAACATGAAGGAGGTCCAGATTGCCTATGGCATGACCGAGACCAGCCCGGTTTCCACCCAGACCAGCTCCCTCGACCCGTTCGAGAAGCAGGTCACCACCGTGGGCCGCACCCAGCCACACCTGGAGACCAAGATCGTTGATCCGGGCACCGGTAACGTGGTCCCCCGTGGTGAGATCGGTGAACTGTGTACCCGTGGCTACAGCGTGATGCTGAAGTACTGGAACAACGAGGAAAAAACCCGCGAAGCCATCGACGACGCCGGCTGGATGCACACCGGCGACCTGGCCACCATGGACGAGGACGGCTACATCCAGATCGTTGGCCGCATCAAGGACATGGTGATCCGCGGCGGGGAAAACATCTACCCGAAAGAGATCGAGGAGTTCCTTTACACCCATCCGTCCATCGAGGAAGTACAGGTCACCGGCATCCCCGACGAGAAATACGGCGAGGAGCTGATTGCCTGGGTCAAGTTGCGCCCGGATGCGGACCCTGTAGACGCAGACGACCTGCAGGCCTTCTGCAAGGGCAAGATTGCCCACTTCAAGATCCCGAAGAACTACAAGTTCGTGGACGAATTCCCGATGACCGTCACCGGGAAGATCCAGAAGTTCAAGATGCGGGAGATCTCGATCGAGGAGATGGGGCTGAAGAAGTAATCCACTATTCTGCCCCCGGAAAACAACAGCCCCCGGCATTCAGCCGGGGGCTTTCTTCTTCATACTGACCTGAAAAACCACTCCCGCTTAAGGCGCCAGTTTTCGCTTCAATGCCTTCGAAACCGATAACGGCAGGCTTGGCAGCGAACGCAGCATCCACGGCAGAATCTTACGCTTCACGCCGCTCAGGGACTCCGGAATCATCGCCTCGATCAGGTGGGGGCCGGGCATTTTCTGGGCATATTCCAGGGCTTTTGCCATCTCTTCGGCGGTGTGTACCCGCACAGCGTGGACGCCCATGCCGTTGGCCATTTCCGCGAAATTGATCACCGGGCCGCGCAGGTCCAGCTGGGACTTGGCTTTTTCGCCTGCCTCTTCCGCGCCCACCCGCTCCAGCTCGATGTTCAACACCGAATAGGAGGCGTTGTTGAAAATAATGGAGGTGACGTTGAGCTGTTCCCGGGCCATGGTCCACAGCGCCTGGATGGTGTACATCGCGGTGCCATCGCCGATCAGCGCTATTACCGGCCGCTCCGGGCAGGCCACGGCGGCGCCGACCGCGTTCGGCAGTCCCTGACCGATAGCGCCCCCGGTGAGGGTGATCATGTCGTGGCGGGGTGCGCCTGCCGTCATGACCGAGAGCATGAGGCTGGAGGTGATGCCTTCGTCCACGATGATGGCGTTTTCAGGCATCAGGTGGCCGACGGCTTTGCAGACTTTTTCTGCCGTGAGCTTGCCCCGCGGCCGGCCGGGGCGTTTTTCCGCCTGCAGCTGCGGTTGGGCTTCGACAGCGCCCAGGGCTTTGTTGAGCTTGTCCAGGCTTGCCGTCACGTCCTGGTCCGGCGCCGCCAGGGTATGGACCTGGCAGCTATCGGGTACCAGGTAGCTTTGCTTGCCCGGATAGGCAAAGAAGGAAACCGGCGCCTTGGAGTCCACGATCACCAAGTGTTCCACGTCTGTCAGCTGCACCGTGGCCAGTTCGGCCAGGTAAGCCAGACGCTCCACGTACGGCAGGCCGGCACCCCGCTCCATGCGGGTCGGGAAGGTTTCCCCCAGCAGGGTAACGCCACTGTGGGCGGCAAGTTTCGCTGCCGCCATCAGGCCGGGCTCACGCAGGGCGCGCCCACCCATCAGCAGGGCCACTTTCTTGCCCGAGCGAATGACGGAGGCAATTTCCTCCACAACGTCATCATCCGCCCGCTGTGGCACTGGTGGCGCAAGGGGCGCGCTCGGCACCCCACCCTCACCCCAGGAAACGTCGGCCGGCAGAATCAAGGTTGCCACCTGGCCGGGAGCGCTCCGGGCCGCGGCGATGGCCTCAGCAGCATCCTGGCACAGGGTTTCCGTGCTCTTTGCGGTGCGCACAAACCCCGGAGAAACGTTGCGGGCGACGGTCTCGATATCGGACTGCAGCTGAGCATCGTATTTCACGTGGTAGGTGGCGTGGTCGCCAACAATGTTCACCACGGGCACCTTACCCTTTCGGGCGTTATGCAGGTTGGCCAGCCCATTGCCCAGCCCGCAGCCCAGGTGCAGCAAGGTGGCGGCGGGTTTGTCGGCCATGCGGGCGTATCCATCGGCCGCGCCGGTGGCTACACCCTCAAACAGGGCGAGGACCGCCCGCATTTTTGGCTCATCATCCAGTGCCGCCACGAAATGCATTTCACTGGTGCCTGGGTTGCTGAAACACACTTCCACGCCGGCATCCACCAGGGTTTTCATCAGGGCTTGTGCGCCGTTTGTCATTGTTGTTCTCCAACCTTTCCGCATTCGGGATTAGTAAATATTCTCGTTCTTAAAGGATCTGCAATTTCTGGACAACCTGATGTCAGCCTCCGGAAACAATCGAGCGAACTGCCGCCCGCGCGGTCATGATGCAACCGGGCAGGAAGGTGCCCTCCAATGAGCGTTTGCCGTTGGCACCACCGCCACCAAAGCCGGCGGCCTCTCCCACACAGTACAGACCCTGTACGGGTGCACCCTGCCCATCCAGGACTCGGCTGAGCAGATCGGTTTGCAGGCCGCCCAGGCTCTTGCGGGTAATCAGCTGCATGCGGATGGCAATGTAGGGGCCGGCGCCCGGTTTTTGCAGCGGTGCGGGTTTACAGGTACGCAGTCGGTCCGGTTTCCATTCCCGGGCATGCTCGATCATGCGGATCTGGGGGTCGTTATGAAGGCTGGTGCCGGTGGCAAAGTTGGCGTCGAAGGCATCTGCCGTGGCCTGGAGCGTCTGCGGGTTGACGTCATGGGAGCAGGTCAGTGCGTTCATTTTGCCGGCCAGGTCGGCCAGGGTATCCGCAACCAGGAAATCACGGCTTTCATGCTGCATCTGACGAACCAGGGCGTGGTTACCCAGTAGCAGTTCTTTCACGAATAACGGGAATTGCTTGTCCCGGATCCGGGCGTTGTGCTCGGCACCGGAGATGGCAAATTCCTTGGCGGCAATGCGCCAGTTCAGCAGGTGCCAGGTCCAGGGCTTTTCCTGCTCCGCCACCCGCTGGCACAGCCAGTGGGTGTCAAAACCGGTCACCAGGGGCTCCGGGCCGATCCGTTCTCCCCAGTGGTTCAGCCACAGGGCCGATTTGCAGGGGATGGTGGAAAGGCCGTGGCCGGGAAAATGCGGATACGGGTGCGGGAAACCGGCGGCGTAGTTCCACATTTCCCCCGCGTGGGTGATCTGGCCATTCAGCCTATCGGCGACCCAGTGATGCATTCGGCCATCCGCGTAAGGGTGAGCCCCGTTCAGCATGCTGGTGGGTTGTGGCCGGTCACCGGGCCAGTTGGCCCGGCATTGCTCATGGCTACCGTTGATGCCGCCGGTGGCCAGAACCACAGCAGAAGCCGCCAGGCGAACTTCCTCACCGGTAGCCTCGTTGATGGCCAGGGCGCCACTGACCTTGCCGGCCTCATGGTCCAGTTCGGTGATGCGGTGCTCGTGCAGCAGGGTGAGTCTGCCGGCGGTATTCTCCCGGTACAGGGCTGCCAGCAGGCAGCGGACCAGCTCCCGGGCAGTACCCCAGACCACGTGGTAACGGGGCAGCCGGTTGCCATCGCCAAAGCGCCCCCGCTCCACCCAGTTCACGGCGGGAAGGAACTTGATGCCTTCGTCACTCAGCCAGTCGTACACCTCGCTGCGGGAGTGCTCGACGTAGTAGCGGGCCCATTGCAGCGGCCACTCATCATCGGGTGCCAGTTCGCCGAAGCTGAGCCAGTCACCCAGGGCAATTTCCGGCGTGTCCGCAATTTTCATTCGCTCCTGCAGGGGGGTACCCACCAGCATCATGCCACCAAAGGCCCAGAGTGCCAGGCCGCCCATGCGTTCCTCGGTGTCACGGTCCGCCAGGGTGACGGTTTTCCCGGCCCGCAGGCCCTCGAGAGCGGTAACAATGCCCGCCAGCCCGCCGCCAACCACCAGAATGTCTGAAGCAATCACCTTGGCCATAATGCGTATCCGACCCGTTAGCAATGAGTTGTCAGGTTCAAAGATATACCGGTACCATGGCTTTAAAATTGACATTAGAGGCCAACAAAATTGACATTAGAGGCCACCGTTTCCATGGGCTGGGTCAATACCGTGATCGGAGCGGCCGAACGCCTCTCCGTGGATACGGATACCCTGCTGGCAGAAGCCGGCATTCCCGCTTCCGCATGTGAGCTGGAACGCTGGCCAATCGATGACATCACCCGCCTGTGGCATGCGGCGGAACGCTGCACAGGGGACCCAGGTTTCGGGCTGAAGGTGGGTGCCGAGTTCACGCCCATGAGCATCAGCGGGGTGGGGTTTGCCCTGCAGTCTGCCGCGACCCTGCGCGAGGCTATTGCGATGGTTCAGCGCTTTCAACGGCTGATATCCGATGGCGGCCGGTTTCAGATTGTTGCCGGCAACACCGCCACCTGGCTGGTCTACCATCCCCGTCAGGGCAAGCTGGCGTTCAGCCCTCACCAGATCGAGGCGGTGCTAGCGTCCGTGGTTGGCTTTGCCAGCTGGGTGACAGGTACCCGGATGCAACCGGCGCGGGTCCAGTTCAGCCAGCCCCGGCTCGGGCCGGTTCAGGGCTACCAGACGGTATTCAATTGCCCGGTGGAGTTCGAGCAGGCCTTCAGCGGCGTACTGGTGGAAAATACCGTTCTGGATCAGCCCCTGCCCCAGGCAGATCCCCAACTGGCGCAGGTTCATGAGCGTTACACCAGTGCCCGCCTGAAAGCCCTGACCATGAACAGTGCCTCGGTTGCAGAATTACAGCGATGGCTGGCGGCCCGGGTGGGGCCGGTGCTTCCCCGCCGGGCAGATGCGGCCGAGGTACTTGGCATCAGCGAGCGGACCCTGGCCCGTCGGCTACGGGACCAGGGCCACACCTTCGATGGTTTGCTCGATGAAGTCCGGCGTCAGAAGGCGCTCCAGGCGGTCGCCGAGACCAGCGCCGCCCTGCCGGAGATAGCCGAGTCCCTGGGGTTCGCCGAAGTCAGTACCTTCTACCGGGCTTTCAAACGATGGACCGGCTCGCCGCCGGTTCGGTGGCGAAAGCAGCTGGGACAATCACGCCAGTAGTGCCGAAGTACCAATCAGATCTGCTTGTAGACGACCTCGGACAGACGACTGCGGTTACCATCGGTATCCAGGGTGCGGATGGCAAAGTACCAGGTGCCATCCGTCAATTCGTCCACCAGCAGCTCATCCACCGACGCATCGCCGATTGCCAGACTCTGGTCCAGGCTGTCCGGATTGGTTCCGTAGACCACCTCGAAGCCTGCGATTTCACCCATGCTCAGGCTCTCACCGTTCTCGCGGGTGAGCGGAGCGGTCCAACTCAGCAGTGCGGCGTTCGCCGGGATTGTCGGCTCCTGAACGGGTTCGGTTACCGTTGAATCAGTATTATCGGTTCCGGTATCTGCTACCGTGTCACCGGAGCTGTCGGTGTCTGTCGTATCGGTGTTGTCAGCAATCGACTCTTCGGTGTCGGAGTCCTCGTACACATCAGCAATGGTCTTGAAACGCTGGACATTACGATACTCGACAACAACCAGCTTCTGGCTGATCACACTCGACGCCACGGTGGCCTGGAGCTCGGAGGACTGCAGCGCTGCGGCACTGACCAGGTCCGACAGCGCCACATTCACGCCATCTCCCATGATGTCGATCCGGCCGTTGGCCGCGATCTGGGAGGTCATGTTGTTCAGCACGTCGGAGATGGTGCTCCATTGGGTGCTGTCATTCACCAGGGCCAGGAAAGCGGCATTGGTGATGGACACCTGCAGGGCGTCTGCAGAAACACTGCCCAGGTCGTCAAGTCGGGTCAGATCCGGCGGAGCCAGACGAAGGGAGCCGGGAGCGAGCCCGAACCACCCTTCGACCGTCTGGTAGGCACCAGACAGGGCTTCCGGAGACAGACCGTTAGCACTTCGCTCCGCCAGCGTGACCGCCAGATGGGTCAACGGCGTCAGGTGCACGGTTTCCGTGGTCAGGTCACCGGCACCGCGCAAGCTGAATTGACTATCCAGCGGCATGGGCTGGCCGAACGCGACCGCCTCGGCACCAGCCTGATCGCATTGGGGGACCACATCACAGATCATGCGAGTATTGCCATCAGCCTGCAGCTCAACCAGGGCCCAGCCGTCGGCCTTGCCCCGCAAGCGCAGATCATAACTACCATCATCAGCGGTCAGCACAGGTTTGGCTGCCAATCGGTCCGGCGCGTAATAGCCGTCCTTGTCCGCCAGCAACCGGTTCGCCGTGACGATGCCTTTCTGGATAACACCCTTCATGGCCGCTCCGGCAACCTCGACGGCCGGTTCCTGGGACTGAGTCACCGTGTTGCTGTCGCTGCCTGTCATATCCTTGAAGCAGCCCGAAAGAAGAACGGACGCTGAGAGAACCAGCAGCCCGTGCTTCGATAATTTTTTGCCGCAATATGACATCGTTTTGCACCAATTTATTGACGAATTGGGCAGATCATACTCCGGTAAATTCCGACCAAAATGTGATCAGATTCGCTTTTTATGGAGGGGAATTCGTCGGGAAAGTGGCGCTTACGGTAGGAAACATCGCGACATTGAAGGTTACATCGGGCAGGTCGTGAAAACTTCGCTTAACCTCATGATTTTCTGATCATATTTTGAGCACTGATTGGTTAGGGGTAGACAACCTGGCTCTGCCGTTGCCTTTCGCGATTACAAATTTAAACAGTGAGCACGCTGTCTTTCATCCATGAAACAGCGGCGGTCCGACACTTGCCAGGCCGCCGCAGGCTTCTGGTTTCTAGTTGCGTGGATCGTCCTCGGGATTCAGATACTCGATCCCCCAGGGACCATTGCCATGCAACTGGATGACAGTGCCTTCGTCTCCGGTATAACCGAACATCGGATCTCCCGGCGACATGATCGCAAGGCTTCCTGTGGGCAACACCCTGGCTTCATCGCGGCGAAACTCCTCACCGTGGGCGAAATGAAAGGTCCCGGACAACACGGTGACCCGTTCATAGGCCGGATGAATGTGTGGAGCCACTTTGTAGTTTGGCGGTAAACGCAACCGGATGGTGAACGGATCGCCACTGGCGAGATCGCCCTCCAGAATCGAGATTTCCGCTCCTTCTGCCATGGATCCAACCGGCTTCCATGTCAGCTCGGAAGGCTCGATCATGACATGCCCCTCACCGTTGTACGGCGTCTTCGCATAGGCGCCACCAGCGGCACCAATGCACAGTGAGGCCGCAAGCAGGCCGGTTGTCAGCAGCTTGCCTCCGGCGTGTCCGGTGCCTGAGATAATATCCATCGTCTATCCTCCTCTTATCAGATTCGCAGAGGTTTTCTGGAACACCGGGGTCCTGCCCGGCTGACCGCAAGGACGCGGCAGCAAAAGGGAATGTTCCCGGAAAATTGCCGGGAACATTTGGGTTGTCAGGGGCGTCCCTGTAACAACGCCAACGGGGAAACACCATGAGACCTGTGGAAACGGAACAGCGTTGTGAATCGACAGTTTCAGAAGAGCGCCAACGGCTGTTCAGGACAAATGTGGAGCGCCTGATGGACCGTCTCTACGGCACGGCCCTGCGGATGACCCGTGATGCGGATGAAGCCGAGGATGTGGTGGCGGAGTCCGTCAGCAAGGCCTGGCGCGGGCTCGATCAACTGGACGATCTCACCCATATGGAAGGCTGGCTGTTCCGGATACTGCACAATACCTTTGTCAGTCTCAGGCGCCGGAGACAATGCCGCCAGGACCGGGAACTTCCCCTGGATGCAGACGACGGGGAGGAGGATTGCCGGTTCTCACTGTTCGAGAACCTTCACCAGCCGTTTCTGCTCTGGCTGGGGCGGCCCGAAACGGAGTTTATCAACCACCTGCTGGAGGAGGATCTGAAAAGGGCCGTTGATGACCTCGCAGAGCCCTACCGGATCGTGCTGGTGATGGTTGAAATGCAGGGTTATAGCTACGAACAGGTTGCCCGGATACTCGACATTCCCATGGGCACGGTTCGTTCCCGGTTGAGCCGGGCACGTTGCCTGCTGCAGAAAGCGCTCTGGACACAGGGCCGCGACGCCGGCCTGACCACCCACGGGACCCGTTCAACAGCCGGAGACGAACAGTGAACGCATCGAACATTTCATGTGAGGAAGTCATTGAACGGTTGTTCGAGTATCTGGACCAAGAGCTGGATGCGACCAATCGCGCCGAGATCGATCACCACCTGCGACGCTGTTTCGATTGTTTCAGCAGGGCTGAATTTGAGCGGCGGTTGCGTGAGCGGATTGCTCAAGCCGGAACCGAGGAGGCGCCGGAACGACTGCGGGCGCGGATCCGGGAACTGACGGGGCAATAGCCCCAGGGCAGCGTAATTTGCAGGGGGCAAACCATGGTTGCGATTCTTGGCTACTCAGAAGATCAGATTCGCGAGGCGGTTCAGGACATGTACACCGGCGTCGCGGAAGCTCCCGACTCGCCCTATCATTTTCCGGTCGGTGCCGGTGCCTGCCGCAGCCTGGGCTACACGGAAGAGCAGATTGTCGAACTTCCTGACAGCACACTCGCATCGTTCGCCGGTGTCGGCTGGCCCTTCCGGGGGCGGGCGCTCCAACCCGGCGACACGACCCTGGACCTGGGTGCCGGCGCGGGTAACGACAGCGTCATCGCAAGCCGGGTGGTGGGTCAGTCAGGGCATGTCATCGCACTGGATCTGACCGCTGCCATGACCCGAAAGCTGCGGCAGCATGCCTCCGGACACTGCGGGAATATCAGCGTCGTGCAGGCCTCGGCTGAGCAAATCCCCCTTGCAGGCCAATCCGTGGACAGTATCACCAGCAACGGAGCAATCAACCTGGTGCCATCAAAGCGACAGGCTTTTCGGGAAATGTTCCGGGTCCTGAAACCCGGTGGCAGGGTCCAGTTTGCCGACGTGGTCATCCGCCGCCCCGTCAATGTCGACTGTGACAGCGACCCCCGCCTCTGGGTTGAGTGCGTGGTAGGCGCCACTGTGGAGGAAGACCTCCTCGCCATGATGGGCGACACCGGATTCGAGGATATACAGGTACTGAATCGCCATGACTACTTTGCCTTGAGTCCCAGCGCACAGACCCGGGAGATTGCCCGCAGCTTCGGCGCCCACTCAGTGGAAGTGTCAGCCAGGCGGGGCGAACATCCACCCGGGCGATTACGGGAGTGGCTCCGGCGAAGTCATCCTTCCCGCTGGCTCGGCCAGCTGCATCGCCGTGGCTTTTCGGGCGTGGCGGCACTGGGTCTCGCCCTGGTCAGTTGTTATGGCGTGGTGGCCATGACCGGCCTGCTCACCCTCGCTGGCATCCGGCTGGCGCTGTCGCCGCAGGCCTGGTCCCTGGTCATCGCCACCTTTACCCTGCTGGCCTGGCTGACAATCGCAGCCGGTTTCCTGCAGCACCGCTCTACCCTGCCGGGGCTTCTGGCAACCCTTGGCGGGGCAATCGTGTGCTTTGCCCTGTTCGTGGACTACCATGTGCTGACGGAGCTTGCAGGGTTTGCACTACTGGCAGCAGGCGCCTTTGTGGACTTGCGCTATCGGCGACGGCTGGAAGCCCGAAAGCTTGGCCTCGATGGCGCCACTCGGGGCACCTCCCAGGACGGGGTCAGATGAAAAGCGCAGACGCGCTTTTCATCTGAAAATCATGTAGCCAGCCTCCCATAGTCCGTCATCCGGAGTAGGCTGGTAGTTGGCAAACACACTGCCGCTACAGGAGGCTGACATGACTCTATTCTGCGCCATCGACCTGCATTCAAACAATAGTGTCGCTGTCGTTCTTGATGAGAATGACAGCGTGCTTTATCAGGAACGTCTACCTAACGACCTGCCCACCATCGAGCGGGCGCTGCAGCCTTTCCAGAACGATCTCTACGGGGTTGCGGTGGAGTCGACCTTCAACTGGTACTGGCTGGTGGACGGCCTACAAGCGGCCGGTCACCACGTCATGCTGGTCAACACGCATGCGG
>NZ_FOUR01000007.1 GCF_900114925.1 Marinobacter pelagius
ATGAGTCCCCGCCCATTCTCCCAAGCACCAAAGGTGCACTGATGCGCCCTGGTCGTGAACCATCAAGAGACTGGTGCCACACGTTGGCAAACCACGACATCTGTATCCACTTGGACACGATCAGGCACCGACGGTTTTCTGGGGCTTCGGCCAGGGGCCGCCTCGCTGTTCGCGACCAGCGGTCTTGATCCTGATGGGTGTCTGGTGCGGATCAGTCCGCAACCACCACTGAGAACAACGGGTGCGTATTGGAAGGGAGGAGCCACCACAACCGGCGGTTGTGGTGGATTGGTATTGCCTGTTGACTACGGCTGGCTAATGGGTGACCCCATTTTCATGGCCCAGACTCGGGGTGAAACCTGAACAAGGGGTCAGATGAACAAGTTCATCAGACCCCGACTGCCCCCCGCATCAAATCGTCAGGTAACCCCCATCGGCATTAATACAAGCCCCGGTGGTATAACTCGACGCCCCGGACACCAGATACAGCACCGTCCCCGCCATCTCATCCGGATCCGCCACCCGCTTCATCGGAATATGCGCCATGGCCTGCTTCTTGATGGCCTCGTTGGTGGTCAGGGCGCTGGCAAACTTGGTGTCGGTCAGGCCCGGCAGCAGTGCATTGACGCGGATGTTCTGCTGGCCCAGTTCCATGGCGAAGGACTTGGTCATGGAAATAACGGCCGCCTTGGTAACCGAATAGATACCCTGGAAATGGCCAGGGTTCACACCGTTGACGGACGCCACGTTGACGATCGCGCCGCCACCGTGCTTCTTCATCATCTGGGCACCGCGGGCGCACATGAAGAAGTAGCCGCGAATGTTCACATCCACGGTTTTCTGGAAGGCGCCGAGATCGGTGTCTTCCACCGGACCAAAGTACGGGTTGGCGGCGGCGTTGTTGACCAGGATGTCCAGCTTGCCGTGTGCCTTGTCGATATGCTCCCAGATGGCTTCGATCTGGTCCATTTCCCCGATGTGGCAGGCCACCGCCTCGGCGCTACCACCCTCATCACGGATGCTGCTGGCCACTTTCTCGCAGCCTTCGATCTTGCGGCTGCTGACGATGACGTGGGCTCCGTAATGAGCGAGGGTCCGGGCCACGCTTTCGCCAATACCACGGCTGGCGCCGGTGACCAGGGCCACCTTGCCGGACAGATCGAACAGGTTCTTGGTACTCATGGATTTCCCCTAATGCGTTATCGGAATGTCACCAGGGCGGGGTCTTCCGCCTCCAGGTGGCTGTAGTTGTTAAAGACGGCCAGGCTGCGGCGCGGGCCGGAATAGAGAATGCGGGAGACACTGGTATTGGCGATGACATTGTTCACCGCCAGCGCCTTCTCATCGGAGAGCGCCAGCAAGTGCTGGGCAATGACAGCAATCGGGCCGCCAGAAGTGGACACCAGCACATCCCCACCATCGGCATAGCCGATCAGCTCATCCAGCGCGCCAATGACCCGTTCCTGAAACGCACCCCAGCTCTCGGCGTATTCATGGTCATACTCACCGCTGATCCAGCGCGCCATGGCCTCCTCGAACACCTGTTGGAACAGCCGCGCAGGCTTGGGAAAGGCGGCCATATCGCGGGCCATGACCTGACGATCCGCCCATTCCGGCTTCAGTCGCTCGACCACCTGCATATGGTCGAATTCGTTCAGCCCTTCAACCGCCTGCATATCCGGAAGCGCCTGGCCGAACCCGGATGCGATGGCCTCAACGGTCTCCCGGTGGCGCTCCATGTTGCCACCGAACACCGCGTTGGGGGTGACTTTTCCCGCCAGCCAGCGGCCAAGCACCTGCCCCTGCTCCCAACCCCTGGGCGACAGCTGGTCGTAGTTGTCCTTGCCGAAGCTGGCCTGGCCGTGTCGGATCAGATAAATGGTCGCCATTACAGGGTGCTCTCGCTGATCAGCCGCTGGCAACGCTTCTCCAGGTAATTGGCGGCGTGGCCGAAGGCGGCGAAACGTTTGTCCTTGGTCTGGCCGTGATAGAAGCGGTAGTAGATCTGCTGGATGATCACCGCCAGCCGGAACAGGCCGTAGATTTCGTAGAAGTCGAAGTTATCGGCACGAAAACCCGACTTCTCCATGTAGTAGTCGACAACTTCCTTGCGGGTCAGCATGCCAGGCCGGTGCGTCGGCTGACGCCGAAGCATCTGGAACGGCCCCTCGTCGTCCGCCTCGATCCAGTAGGCCAGGCTATTGCCCAGATCCATCAGCGGATCGCCGATGGTGGCCATCTCCCAATCCAGCACACCGATGACTTCGAAGGGGTTGTCCGGATTCAGTACCACGTTGTCGAAACGATAGTCGTTGTGAATAACCACCTGGGCGATATCTTCCGGCATCTTGTTATTCAGCCAGTTCATCACCGCCTCGAAATCTCCCACATCGTCAGTCCGGGCCTTGCGGAAGCGGTCACTCCAGCCGCCAATC
Source organism: Marinobacter pelagius (assembly GCF_900114925.1). Lineage (GTDB taxonomy): Bacteria > Pseudomonadota > Gammaproteobacteria > Pseudomonadales > Oleiphilaceae > Marinobacter > Marinobacter pelagius. Next base: position 2,436 of record NZ_FOUR01000007.1, read on the forward strand.
TGGCGCTGCACATAACCGGCGCCCTTGCCCAGCTTATCGAGACCTGCCGCCTGGGCGTCGACCCGGTGCAGGTCCACCAGCTTGTCGATCACGTTCAGGCACAGCTTGCGGGTATCGGCCTCGCTCAGCTCGAAATCCTTCGGGAAATCCTGGCGAAGGATAATGCCCTTCAGGCGTTCCATAACGTAGAAATCACAACCCAGAACGTCATGATCGTCGCAGATGGCCACGATATTCGGCACGTACGGGTAAACCGGCTTCAGCGCCTGCATCACCCGCGCTTCCCGGAGCATATCGTGGGCGGACTTGGCGATCTTCCCGAACGGTGGCCGGCGCAGCACATAGGACTGGTCACCGTAATCCACCTGATAGGTCAGGTTGGAGGCACCCCCAGGGTATTGCCTGATAGAGGGCTGGCCCTCCAGCCCCGGAATCGCCTGTTTCATGAACCGGTCGACGGCGCCGATATCCAGTTCCTCACCCTCACGGATATCCACCGCCTGGTCGATCTGTGTCATTCACTTTCTCCTGTGGTCTGTTCCGGCCACTCAGGCGTTGGCCTTGCCGCCCATCTTGTTCATCCAGCGCTTGCTCTCCTGATGCATCAGCCAGTCAAAAGCCCACGGCGCGTGGCGCTTCAACACCCACATCCGGCGTTCTTTCGCATGAGGCAGCACCCAGAAACTCTTGTCCTCCACACTGCGGAAAATGTCCTCGGCCACATCCTCGGCGGTGATGCTGGAACGCTTCATCAGCTTGTTCACGTTCTGCTGGATGCCCGGAATATCCGAGCGCATGGTGCTAGCCAGGTTGGTCTGGAAGAACGCCGGGCACACACAGCTGACATGGATGCCGGCATCACGAAGTTCCTGGCTCAAAGTCTCGGACAGGGCAATCACACCGGCCTTGGAAACATTGTAACTGTCCATCAACGGCGCCAGCATGAGCCCAGCCATGGAAGCCACGTTTACAAAGGCCCCGGAGCCCTGCTTTTTGAACAACGGCGTGAACGCCTTGCAGCCTCGAACGACGCCCAGAACGTTGATATCCAGGATCCACTCCCAGTCCGCCATGGTGGTGTCTTCAATAGACCCGGCGGAGGCCACACCAGCGTTGTTCACGACAACATCCACGCCGCCCCACTTCTTCTCCAGGTCATCCCGAACCTTCTCGAAATCCGTCAGCCGGCGCACATCGCATTCGACAAAGTAGCCTTCGCCGCCATCCTTATTGATCTCCTGCTCGACGGCCGCACCCTGCTCCGGGTTGATATCCCCTATGCAGACTTTGGCGCCTTCTTTGGCATACCTCAATGCAATCGCCCGGCCGAGACCACTGGCCCCTCCGGTAATGAATACTCGCTGCGTCATTGCTATTTCTCTCCGTCACGTTTGGAGTTCATGTTCTTTTTATCGGTGCAAGAGTTGCTACCGGGTAGGCCTTTCCAAAACACGCTGTGAATACGTCCCTGTACGCTCTGCTCCGCCATCCATGGCTCCGCAAGGTTTTGGAAAGGCCTACCCGGCATCAGCTCCCGAAGTTCCGAGTCAGCTGATCAAGGCCTCTAAACCAGTCGCCCACTCCCAAGGTTTCAAGGAGCAGGTGGGAGACGGTTTCTGAAACTGTGCGGAGCCATGGATGGCGGAGCTCAAGCGTCACATGGACGTGCCGAAGGAGCGTGTTTCAGAAACCGTCTCCCACCTGCTCCATCCACCCAAGTTGGAGGCCTACAGATCCCCGGCACCTGAATTAGAAGCCCACGGCTCAGGACTTATACTTCCGAAGCTCAAGCCGAGCCACCATAGCCCGATGGACCTCATCCGGCCCATCCGCCAACCGCAATACCCGAGCATAGGCAAACAACTGGGTCAACGGGAAGTCATCATCACTGACACCGGCACCACCATGAATCTGAATGGCCTGATCGACAATGGTCTGCAACATCTGCGGCACCACCGCCTTGATCATCGAAACCTCCTGCAGCGCCCCCATGATGCCCTTGGTATCCAGCGCCCACGCACACTTCAGCGTCAGAAGGCGGGCCTGCTCGATGGACATACGGGCATTGGCAATGATGTCCGGGTTACCACCCAGCTTGGCAATAGGCCGGCCGAACGCTTCCCGGGTGGTAGCCCGCTTGATCAACAATTCCAGCGTTCGCTCCGCCGCACCGATTGCCCGCATGCAATGGTGTACGCGCCCCGGCCCCAGACGGCCCTGGGCAATTTCAAAACCGCGACCCGGGCCGGCGATGATTGCACTCTTGGGCAGGCGCACATTATCGAACAGCACCTCACCGTGGCCGTAGGGCTCATCGTAGGCGCCGAAGACTGGCAGCATACGCTCGATCTTCACCCCCGGAGTATCCAGCGGTACCAGTACCATGGAATGCTGGCGATGCTTGTGGGCATCAGGGTCCGTCAGGCCCATAAAGATACCCACCTTGCAGTCCGGGTGACCAATGCCTGTACTCCACCACTTACGGCCGTTGAGCACCACCTCGTCACCCTCGACGATGGCAGTTGCTTCCATATTGGTCGCATCGGAGGACGCCACTGCCGGCTCGGTCATACAGAAGGCGGAGCGGATCTCACCACTCAGCAACCTGGGCAACCACTCAGCTTTCTGCTCCTCGGAGCCGTAGTGAATCAGCACTTCCATGTTGCCGGTATCCGGCGCGTTGCAGTTGAAGATTTCCGGGGCGATGAAGCTCCGCCCGGTTTCCTCGGCAATAAGGGCGTAGTCGGAGTTGAGCAGGCCGCAGCCGTATTTCTCGTCCGGGAAGAACATGTTCCACAGACCCTGGGCCTTCGCCTTCTCCTTCAGCTCCTTGATGATCGGTAACACCACCCAGCGGTTCTCCCGGGACATCAATTCCCGGTGGTACTGCTCTTCGATCGGAAAGATCTCATCCTTCATGAACTGCTTCACGCGGTTGAGATAATCCTGGCCTTTTTCGGAGATGTTGAAGTCCATTGCCTGTCCTCACTGATTCTGAAATCCGGCGCTCTTAGCGCTTATTGAGCCCAGTCTAGGCAGGACCAAGGTATTAGGCGACTGAATTATTCTAATCCTTTATCATTATCCGGACTTATTCAGAAAAACGGATCTTGATCATGGCCCTGAATCGCCTGGACCTGAACCTGCTGCATGTATTCGACACCATTTACCGGGAAGGTAGCCTGACCCGGGCCGCCAAGGCCCTGCATCTTACCCAGCCGGCGGTGAGTCATTCCCTGTCCCGATTGCGGGATCACTTCGACGATCCGCTGTTCACCCGCCAGGGCAACCAGATGATCCCCACGCCCCTGGCCCGCCGGTTCCTGGAATCGATGCGACCGGGGCTCACCCAGATCCAGAGTGCGGTGAACCAGTTCCATGCCTTCGACCCGGCCAACCAGCGCAAGACCTACTCCCTGGGATTGAGGGACGTACTTGAATCCACGTTTCTCCCCCAGTTGATGCAGCGTCTCGATGCCTACCCGGAGCTGGAGATCGTTTCCCGCCGCATTGCCCGGCGCGAGATGGAAACACAGCTGGCCGCAGGCAAACTGGATTTTGCGGTGGATGTCCTCTTGCCGGTGAGCAGTCAGACCGGCCATGAACTGATGCGCAGGGATAGACTGGTAGTTCTCGCTCGCAAGGACCACCCCATTGCCGGCGACAGACTGACCATGGAAGGCTACCTATCCGCCCGGCACGTGCTCGTTTCATCCCGCACGGAGGGACCGGGCATCGAGGATTTCGAGCTTTCACGCCTGGGCGTGCACCGGAACATACGCCTGCGGTGTCAGCATTACTTCGCCGCCTGCCGAGTAGTCGAAGGCACCGACCTGCTGCTCACCATGCCGGAAACCTATGCCCGCATTATTGCGGAGAACTCGTCCCTCGTTCTCATGGATCCACCGGCTGATCTACCCTCTCTGGATGTGCATCTGTATTGGCACAAGGCTTATGAGAAGGAACCGGCGTTGGTGTGGTTGAGGGAGCAGCTTCGGAGCGTCAGTTAAGGTGGGGTGAATAAAGGAGGGGTCAGAAGAAGGCTTTCTTCTGACCCCGGAGTTTGAGGGTAAGCGGGGTCTGATGAAAGCCTTCATCTGACCCCTTTTTCAGAAACTCAGTAAGCCCCCACCGCCGCCAGGAACCCGAAAAAGCCGGCAGCGGTAATCCCCAGAGACGCCACCACAATCCCCAGTCCCCACCAGACGGCCGCCGCATCGGAGATATTTACGCCATGGCCACGCAGGGTGCGATAAAAGGCCCAGGGGCCAAGCACGAATGCGCCGGCCACGGCAAATACCAGGCCGACGCTGATACCGGCAAAGGTCCAGGTGGCCAGGACAGTGGCGCGGTCGGAAACCTGGTCGGTCACGCCGTGGTGCTCCAGGAACTTTTTGCAGAAGAACCAGATGAGCCCGAACAGGGCGGCGACAAAGACCAGTGCGCCGATGATGGTGATGATGCGATAGAGCAATTTCGTGTCCTTTCAGGTTCGGTGAAAGCTTGGCTCAGGCAGGATACTCGGGTTCCGGCAGGCACTCAAAACCCGGTTTGGCGAACAGGAACCCCTGAAACAGGGTGATGCCCTGGGAACGCAGCCAGAAATACTCTTCCTTGGTTTCCACCCCTTCGGCGATGATTCGACCACCCAGGCGCTCCATCATGGCAATGATACCCGCGATAACCGCCTGCTTGTTGGGTTCGGCATTGATATTGCGGACCAGCCCCATATCCAGTTTCAGCAGGTCCGGCGGGCTCGCCATCATAATATTGTAGCGGGAGTAGCCAGCCCCGAAATCATCGATCGCGGTACTGAATCCCATCTCCTGGTAGGCCTCGATAATCGACACCAGGTGCTGGACGGAGGACAGGTTTTCGTTTTCGGTCAGCTCGAAGATGATCTTGCTGGTGTCGAAGTTGTAGGTCTTGGCCGCTGCCAGCGTTGTCCGGATACAGTATTCCGCCTGGTACACCGCATTGGGCATGAAATTGATGCTGAGCATCGAGTCCATGCCGAGACGGGAGGCAAGTTTGACCGCCTTGACCCGGCAGACCTGGTCGAAGGCATACCGGTTCTGCTCATTAACCCTTGAAAGTATATGGTGCGCCCCCTGGCCTTCGGTTCCCCGGACCAGGGCTTCGTGGGCGAACACCGAGCGGTTGACGACATCCACGATTGGCTGGAAGGCAAAGCTGAACGAAAAGCCCAGACCTTCTCCGCAGGCGCATTGACCGCAATGGGACGCGTCAAAGAGAACTTCAGGTCGCTCCACATCTACTCCTGGTTTCTCAGTACAGGCGACGGCCGCATGTCTGTTGAACATACTTCTCCAAACTGTAGTTGTTGGCTTTCTGTTGGTAAAACCACGTACGCAATCGCCGGGGACAACCGGTGGCATCCCCGGAACGGGTGACTACACTGACTTTTGTACTTATACGCGTCTTTTATGAAAAGGAGTCTCCAGAATGGTCCAATCTACACGTATTGCCGTTACACCGGGCGACGGCATTGGTCCGGAAGTGGTAGCGGAGGCAGTACGTTGCCTTGAAATCCTGCGCGCCAAGCATGGCCTGGCGCTGGAGTGGACCCGTTTCCCCTGGCCATCTCATGCCTGGCATGAGGAGAACGGAGAATCATGGCCTTCGGATGCACTGGAGCAACTGAAACAGTACGACGCCATCCTGCTCGGCGCCCTGGGTGATCCGGGTCCGATGGATGATCCTGACCGTTACCTGCTGCCGGACAGCATTTCCCTGGCCCCGCTTCTGGATATGCGCAAGGGCTTCGATCAGTGGGTATGTGAACGCCCTGCCCGCCTGCTCGATGGCGCTCGGCAGTACCTGGCTGACGAGCGGGCCAAGAATATCGACATGCTCGTGATTCGTGAGAACAGCGAAGGCGAGTATGTCAGCCAGGGGGGCCGGCTACGGCAGGGCACGCCGGATGAAGTGGCCACCCAGATGGAGGTGTTCACCCGCAAGGCCACCGACCGGATCATCCGTTACGGCTTCGAGCAGGCCCGGAGACGGGCGGAAGAGCGGGTCCGGGATGGCCGTACCCGCAGCTTCCGGACCCTGGACGGAAAGACCTGCGAGAGCCAGGTATGCCTGGTAACCAAGCGCAACGCCTTGCGTTACTGGGGGGATATGTACACCGAAGCCTTCGAGGCGATCAGCAAGGAATACCCGGATGTTGCCACCCATCACGAACTGGTGGACGCCGCCTGCATGAAGTTTGTCCAGGCCCCCTGGGCATTCGATGTCGTCGTTGCCAGCAACCTCCAGGGCGACATCCTCACCGACCTGGCCGCCGTCCTGTCCGGGGGTATGGGGGTGGCGCCGTCCTGCAACCTGAATCCCACCGACAGCAACATGCCGTCCATGTTCGAGCCGACCCACGGCAGCGCTCCGGACATCGCCGGACAGGGCCTGGCGGATCCGACTGCCATGCTGTTCACCACGGCCCGTATGCTGGAATGGCTGGGCCGAAAGGATCCGACCCTGGCCGCAGCCGGCAAGGAACTGTTCGATGCCGTCGCCGCCGATCTGGCCGAAAATGCCGGGACTCAACGCGGCACCCACGAAATAGGCCAGGCCATTTGTAAACGTCTGGAGGCCTGACTAGTCTGCAAAAGAGGTATTCCACCCACTTCTGGAGGTGCAATGTGACCGAGCACAAAGGCAAGTTATCCCCCCTGCTCAAGCAGGCTACCGGCATCACCGCCGCCAAGGGCGAAGGCGCCTATATTATTGATCCGGAGGGCAAGCGCTACCTGGATTTCACCTCAGGGATCGGGGTAACCAGTACCGGTCACTGCCACCCGAAGGTTGTGGAGGCCGCCCAGAAACAGGTGGCGACCATGATCCATGCCCAGGCCACCACGGTGATGAACCCCAGGCTGCCGGAGCTGGCCGAGAAGCTCGGTGAACTGACGCCGGATCCCCTGAATGCCTTCTTTTTCTCAAATGCCGGGACGGAAGTGGCCGAGGGTGCCATCCGGCTGGTGCGCCAAGTCACGGGTCGCCCGAACATCATTGTGTTCCACGGTGGCTTCCATGGTCGGACCATGGGGTCGCTGTCCCTGACCACCTCCAGTGTCGGCCTGCGGGCGGGCGTGAGCCCGATGATGGGTGGCGTGGTGGTTGCCCCCTTCCCCCACGCCTTCCATTACGGCTGGAGTGTCGAGGAGGCCACGGATTTCTGCCTGAAGGAGCTGGACCGGATCTTTGTGACCTACTCCGCCCCGAAGGAAACCGCCGCCATGCTCATCGAGCCGGTTCAGGGGGAAGGCGGCTACGTGCCCGCCAATGCCCGCTTCATGCAGGGCCTGCGGGAACGCTGCGACAAGCATGGCATCATGCTGGTGTTTGATGAGGTCCAGGCCGGCTTCGGCCGCAGCGGCAAGTTCTGGGCCCATGAACATTTTGGTGTCACGCCGGATGCGATCATGATTGCCAAGGGCCTGGCCAGCGGCTTCCCGATCTCGGCCTTGGCAGCCTCCGAGGAAACCATGGCCAAGGGCTGGCCCGGGTCCCAGGGGGGCACTTACGGCGGCAATGCCGTGTCCGCGGCTGCGGCGATCGCCACCATTGATGTGATCAAGGAGGAAGGCCTGGTCGAGAACGCGGCGAAGATGGGTCAGCGCCTCTGGGACAACCTGCATGCCCTGAAGAAGGACTACCCCGAGATGGCGGACATCCGCGGCAAGGGCCTGATGGTGGGCGTGGAAATGCGTCGAGGCGACTGCCCGGATGGCGAGCGGGCCGGCAACCTGCTCAAGGAATGCGAGAAGCGCGGACTGCTGATGCTGCGGTGCGGGCCCTATCACGAGATCGTCCGCTGGCTGCCGCCGCTGATTGTGAACCAGCAGCAGATCGACGAGGCGACGGGGATTTTCGAGGAGGCGTTGAAGGCGACTGCCTGAAATTTGAAGTCAGACTCAAGACGACGGGGTCAGATGAAAGCTTTCATCTGACCCCATTTTTATATCCGAAGCTTGAGCGTGAACCCGGGGTCAGAAGAACGCTTTCTTCTGACCCCTTTTTCAACTTTGTAGATAGACCCAGAACGGGGTCAGATGAAGGCTTTCATCTGACCCCATGGTAGTGCCCCCACTTTCATTCGTTGTCCATCACGAATTCCAGGCGGCCGGGCGCCACCCTCACATCCATCGGCACCATCCCGAACATCCGCTGGGCAAAGTCGGCCTCATCCAGGCGGTACACCGGCATGGTTTCCAGCATCTGGGCTACCACGCGCATGACGGTATCGGTCACCGGCGCCAGATCACCCTTGAAGAAGGGGGAGTCGATACTACTTTCCAGCAGTTGCAGGCGCCGGATATAGACGGCCTTTTCCTGGCTGTCATAGTAAGGCGCGCCTTCCACTTTCAGGGCGATGTCCACGGGCAGCTTTGCCATCAGGGCATTCAGGGCTACCTGACCGCGCACGTCAATCACCGCAACATCCCGTCCGTCCGGGCCCAGGGTAATGTCAGCGTCATTCAGGCTCAGGCTGAGCGGGGAGCCACTCTGCAGTTGCTTGCGGTCGTACTCCGCCACCACGTCTTTCAGGTGGCTTTCCAGCTCCCCCTCTGAAATAGAGTAGGGGGAAATGCTGGCACAGCCACTGGAGAGCAGCGCTACAACGGCCAGGACGGCCCACAGGGCGCGGTTGGGTAATGTTTTCATCAATGGTTCCTCCGAAAGATGGTCTTATCCTGCGCCACGGGGCGGAATCGGGCAACTGCGGGATGTTACAGATTGGTCAGGATAACCCGGACTTACTCATTTTCGGCCCGGGCTTCAACGTGCGGCGTGAGGTTTTCGTCGATGGTCACATGCAGCAGGATCGGCTGGCAGCAAACCTGGCAGTCCTCTACGTACTCCTGCTCCGCCACTGACGGGTCGACGCTGATGTCCAGCGTCTCCCAGCAGTAGGGGCATTGGATGAGCACAGACTCCAGGGCAGACACACAGGCTCCTTACAGTTGCTGCTTGGCCATCCAGGGGATGATCCGGTCAAAGGCCTCTTCGAGCCGTTCGCAGGTAGTGGAGAAACTGATGCGCAGGGCATTGGTGCACTCCTCCCCGAAGGCATCCCCCGGCACCACGCAGACCCCGGTTTCCTTGAGCATGCGCAGCGCCAGATCCGAGCCGTCCACATGGGGTGGCAGGTCCGGGAAGGCAAAGAATGCGCCCCCTGGTTTATACCCGGTCATGTAGGGCGTCTGATCAATCAGTTCCACCACCTTGTCCCGCCGTTCCCGGTAGATGTCCACCATGTCCCGTACACACTGCTGGTCGCCGGTCAGGGCCGCCACACCGGCGAACTGGGCCGGGGTATTGGCCACCGAGGTGGTGAACATGTGGTACCGGCGCAGCGACTTGATCGCCGCCTGGCTGGAAATCACCCAGCCAACCCGCAGGCCTGCCATGCTGTAGGTCTTGGAGAAACTGCTGATGCACATGATGTTGTCCAGGTCCATGGAACAGTTGAGGACACTGGCAAAATCGTCGTCATCGAAGATCAGGTGATCGTAGACTTCGTCGGCATAAACCTGGATGCCCCGGTAGGCGCACTCCTCCAGGATGGTCTCCACGGTGCTGCGCGGATACACCGCCCCGGTCGGGTTGTTCGGATTGTTCAGAACCAGCGCAAAAGTCCGCGAACCCATGGCCCGGATGACATCATCCGGATCCAGCTGGTGGTTGTTCTCGGCCCGGGTGGGCACGTACTTGACCTCGCCACCGTTCATGCGAATCAGCGGGGCGTACAGCAGGAAAGACGGGTCGGTGACGATGAACTGGCGGCCCGGTGCCGAGGTGGCGGACAACGCCAGGTACATGGCCTCGGTGGCGCCGCTGGTAATCAGGATGTTGTCCCGGGTGAGCTTCCGGTTGTAACGGCGACCGTAATAGTCTCGCAGTGCCACCAACAGCTCCGGCAGGCCCGCATCCATGGTATAGCCGGTCTGGCCCGCATTGAGGGCGTCAACGTAGGCATCAATGATGTGCTTGGGCGTTGGCAGATCCGGCTGGCCGATGGACAGGTGGATCACGTCCTTCATGCTCGAGGCCATATTCACCAGACGACGAATACCGGATACCGGAATCGCCTGCATGGCAGGGTTCCAACTGGCCTTCGCCTTACGATACTTGATCTTGCGCGGCTTGGCCTGGCCGGTTTCGCGGTTGGGAGCTTCTGCCATAAATACCTCCTCGGGACGGGACGGAAAAAGACCTACCTCTGCAGGTTAGTCAGTAAAAACAGGCGGTACAAGACAAAAACCAACAAAGATGAGATAAGTAAAAATACCGCCCCGGGGGCAGATGAACGCCTTCGTCTGACCCCTTCTTGGCGACTGACTCCGGGTAAGGAATCCCGGGGTCAGAAGAAGGCTTTCTTCAGACCCCTGATCCGATACCCGGGGTCTGATGAAAACTTTCATCTGACCCCATCTTATTCATCTGCCCCCATCTTATTGATGACCTCCCCAGGTTGACCGGGCTCCATCGTCAAACCAGACTGTAGGAAGCGGTACACCCAACCCACCGCAGCAATTTCATTGTTCACCGATAACGAGGCGGAGGCCCAATGACTCAGCAAAGCAAACCGGTTGTAACCGTTTTGACAGCCCCTGGCGAGCAGCAGCCACCGGGCATGGATGCGCTAAAAGCCCGGGCCGAAGTCCGGTTTGCCTGTGATGAACAGACGCTGAGAGATACCCTGCCCGGTACCGATGTGATGATGGTGACCGATTTCAGGACCGAGGCCCTTGAAGCCGCCTGGCCCTGCGCCGACAAACTCCAGTGGATTCACGCCACCAGTGCCGGCGTCGATGCCCTCATGTTCCCGGGCCTGATCGAAAGCGACGTGGTCGTCACCAACGCCCGGGGCATCTTCGATCGGACCATTGCCGAGTATGTGCTTTGCACCATCCTGATGTTCGCCAAGGACTTCCCGAATTCCATTCGCCTCCAGCACCGGCACGAGTGGAAACACCGGGACACCGAGCGGGCCGAGGGCAAACAGGTGCTGGTGGTTGGTGCCGGCTCCATTGGTCGCCAGATCGGCCGGCTGGTCCGCGCAGCGGGGCTCCAGCCCCATGGCATCGCCCGCACCCCGCGCCACGACGATCCGGATTTCGTGGCGGTGCACGGCAACGATGACCTGTTCAACCAGCTGCCCCACTATGATTTTGTGGTCATTGCTGCGCCCCTGACCCCCCAGACCGAAGGCCTGTTCGACCACAAGGCGTTCAAGGCGATGCGCAACAGCGCCAGGCTCATCAACATCGGCCGCGGCCCCATCGTGAAAACCGATGATCTGATCGTTGCCCTGGAAGATGGCGAAATCGCCGGCGCCGCCCTGGATGTCTTCGAGGAAGAGCCGCTGCCCAAGGGCCACCCGCTCTGGGACATGGAAAACGTCATCATGACCGCCCACATGGCCGGCGATTTCATCGGCTGGAAGCGGGCCCTGACCGACCAGTTCCTGGAGAACTTCGATCTGTGGCACAAGGGCCGTGACCTGTTCAACCTGGTTGACAAGAGACTCGGTTACGCCGGCAGCAAATAACCGCAGCCCCGGGATTACAGCCCCACCAACAAAAACGGGAACCCAAAGGCTCCCGTTTTTCAGGTCCAACCCGGAGTCAGATGAAAGTTTTCATCTGACTCCAACTTCAATCAGCCACCGGAAAGCGACTGGTCCGAGGGATCGATCTCCATCTGCTGGATTGCGATCACTGCCTGGGTCCGGTTACGAACCCCCAGCTTCCGGAATACCGCCGTGATATGGGCCTTGATGGTGGCCTCCGAAACATCCAGATCATAGGCGATCTGTTTGTTCAGAAGGCCCTCGGCCAGCATACCCAGCACCCGGAACTGCTGCGGCGTCAGGGACGCCAGACGCTCGGAGAAATCTGTCGATTCGGACTGCATCCGCTCGATCCTTTCTGCCACACCCTCCGGCAGCCAGACATCCCCTTCCAGGACTGCCTGAATCGCCTCGGTAATGGTCGGCAGCGGCGCCGACTTCGGAATGAAGCCGGACGCCCCGTAGTCGATCGAACGGCGCATTACCTGCAGTTCCTCCGATCCTGACACAACCACCACCGGCAAACCCGGATACTGCCCGCGCATGAACACGAGCCCGGAGAAGCCGTGGGCACCGGGCATGTTCAGGTCCAGCAGAACCAGATCCGCGTCCGGGTGCGACTCTACCGCCGCCTGCAGTGACTTGATGCTGTCGACTTCAACCGTCTTGGCATCCGGCACCGCCTGACTGACCGCCTGCTTCAATGCTGCTCGGAACAGCGGGTGATCATCAGCGACGATAATTGTTTGTGTCATTCAACAGATTCCTCACAGGTTATTGGCTGACAGCCGGCGTTACTTGAACGCGCGGCTGCTGATCAGCTCGTCCACTACACCCGGGTCTGCCAGAGTAGAGGTATCGCCCAGCTGATCATGCTCGTTAGCGGCAATCTTACGCAAAATCCGACGCATAATCTTGCCAGAACGAGTCTTCGGCAGTCCAGGCGCCCACTGGATCACATCCGGAGAAGCGATCGGACCGATCTCCTTACGTACCCACTGGACCAGTTCTTTCTTCAGCTCTTCGCTGGGCTCCTCGCCCTGCACCAGGGTGACATAGACATAGATGCCCTGACCCTTGATGTCGTGCGGATAGCCAACCACGGCAGCTTCCGCCACCTTGTCGTGGGCAACCAGTGCGCTTTCGACTTCGGCGGTACCCAGGCGGTGACCGGACACGTTCAGTACGTCGTCCACACGGCCGGTGATCCAGTAGTAACCGTCCTCATCACGACGGGCACCGTCACCGGTGAAGTACATGCCCTTGTACGTGCTGAAGTAAGTCTGCACGAAACGCTCATGGTCACCGTAGATGGTACGCATCTGGCCAGGCCAGCTGTCCAGGATAACCAGGTTACCCTCGGTCTTGCCTTCCAGGATGTTGCCTTCGTTATCCACCAGCGCCGGCTGGACACCGAAGAACGGCAGGGTTGCGGAACCCGGCTTCAGGTCCACCGCACCGGGCAGCGGAGAAATCAGGATGCCGCCGGTCTCGGTCTGCCACCAGGTGTCCACGATCGGGCACTTGCTGTTGCCGATAACGCGGTGGTACCACTCCCAGGCTTCCGGATTGATCGGCTCGCCCACAGAACCCAGCAGTTTCAGGCTTTCGCGGGTGGTGCCGTCCATGCAGGACTCGCCCTGGGCCATCAGTGCACGGATGGCGGTCGGCGCAGTATACAGGATGTTGACCTTGTGCTTGTCGACCACCTGACCCATACGGGAGCTGTCCGGGTAGTTGGGCACACCCTCGAACAGCAGGGTGATGGCACCGTTGGCCAGCGGGCCGTACAGGATGTAGCTGTGGCCGGTCACCCAACCGAAGTCGGCGGTACACCAGTAGACATCACCGTCGTGGTAGTCGAACACATACTCGTGGGTCATGGAGGTGTAAACCATGTAACCACCGGTGGTGTGCAGAACGCCCTTCGGAGCACCGGTAGAGCCGGAGGTGTACAGCATGAACAGCGGGTCTTCCGCGTTCATCGGCTCGGGCTCGCACTCGGCGGAGGCGGACTTCATCAGGTCTTCGTAACGCAGGTCACGGCCCTCGGTCCAGGGTACTTCCTTGTTGCCAGTGCGGGTGACAACAATCACCTTGTCAACGTTGGCGCTTTCTTCATGCTTGAGTGCGGAATCCACGTTCTTCTTCAGGGGAATCGCACGGCCGCCACGCAGGCCTTCGTCAGCGGTAACGACGAAGCGGGACTTGCCGTTCACAATCCGTGCCGCCAGTGCTTCCGGAGAGAAACCACCGAAGACCACGGAGTGGATCGCACCGATACGGGCACAAGCCAGCATGGCAACCGCGGTTTCCACGATCATCGGCATGTAGATGGTAACCACATCGCCTTTCTTGACGCCCTGATCTTTCAGGACGTTGGCGAACTTGCAGGTCTCTTCGTACAGCTCACGGTAGGTGACGTTGCGGGACTCGGAGGGATCGTCACCCTCGAAAATGATCGCAGTCTGGTCACCGCGATCCGCCAGGTGACGGTCCAGGCAGTTGGCGGAGGCGTTCAGGACACCGTCCTCAAACCACTTGATGGAAAGGTTGTTGTAGTCGTAAGAGGTGTGCTTGACCTTGGTGTAAGGCTTGATCCAGTCAATCCGCTTACCGTGTTCGCCCCAGAAGGTATCCGGGTCTTCGACTGACTGACGATACATTTCGTCGTACTGCTCCCGGGTTACCAGGGCCCGTTCGGCCACTTCCGGGCTTACCGGATATAGCTGTTTATCAGTCATTGTGCTCCCCCTTTGAGTTAGAGTCTGTTGTCATTGTCGGTTTTTTTAAAAACAGAGCGATCGGGCCTCTCCGGCCCAGAAGACGGATAGTCGTAGTTCAACATGTGTGCCACCACACAATGAATTAGACTAACGTCCTAATGTGCCTGCACTTTTAGTCCAAAACTGACGTCAAACTGCAAGAAATGGCTGGAAAAAACACAAACTGAGAAGCTATCTTGAGGATAGTCCGAGACGGGAAAATCGCCAGTAAAAATGGCCGGATCCGGTCATTGCGACCAGACCCGGATGCCCGATCGGGTCAGGCCGCTTTCTTTTTACGATCACGGGACGCGCGCAGGCTGTACAGTTTTCGTTCCTTGAGCGCATAACGGTTGAGGCCGGCGAGGTGGATCTTGCGCAGGTACATCGACCAGTCAATCTGACGGGCATCCACCGGGAACAGCGCCTGATCCAGACTACCCGTCCGCGCTGACAGAGCCATCAGTTCATCGTTCCGGAAAATATAATCCGGAGCCGTGTAGAAGCCGAAGATGGTCGCCAGCGAACGGGTGGCATCCAGGTTCCGGAGCATTTTCAGTTCCCGGGTGTGGCCCAGCAGCTTGAGCACCCGATCGGTCAGCTTCAACGGGACGCGGACCCCGCCAACCACGGTGTCGAACAGCTTGCGATTCACCGCCACGAAAGGCTTGCTGGGCTGGCGATAGAACAGTTGGTCGTACTCGGCATGGTTGCTCTTGGATTCCGCCATCAGATGGTCGATAAACTCGCCCAGGGAGATCGGGTTGGAACTGCCGCTGCAGCATTGGTAGATGCGGTGAGCTGCTTGCTCGGACAACGCCTCGGCCAGCCCCAGGATGATGGCATTGGCGACAAGATCCACCGGAATGACATCGATGACACCGGAACGCTTGCCCGGGAACAGGGTCACCTTCTCGCGGGCGTAGGCCAGGATGATGGCATCCGCCACCTTCACCCCTTCAATCCAGCCCGGCGCCGGCTCTTCCAGTGCGCTCTCGATGATGGACGGGCGAACAATGGTCAACGAGCGGCCCGCCAGCGCCTTCATCAGCCGCTGCTCGCCCAACCATTTGGTGAAGGTGTAAGTGTCACTCCAGCCGTAACGGTTGGCTTCCCGGATACCCAGCTCCACCAGTTTCTTTTCCAGCAACTTGCCGGAATAGCGTGAACGCACGTCCGCAATCTTGTCTTCGAGCAGGTTGACCAGCTCGTCGATTTCGAAACAACCGCTTTCACTTCGGGGGATCGCTTCACCGGCAGGCTTGATGATGGACTCGGTCACCTGCCCTGCATTCATTCCGTTCACGTAACAGGTGGAGACCTGAATTACTGCCAGCTCCGGGTTGCTGAGTGCCAGTCCGGCGATGTTGTCCAGACACAGGGTGTTGATCGCCAGGGCCTTGTCGAGCTCCTCGCGGAAATTCACGCTCGCGGCAGAGTTGATCACCGCATCCAGGCCGGAGGCCAGGGCGTTGAAATCCCTGGGGGGCAGGCCGAAGCGGGGCTCGGTCACTTCACCGGTGACACAATGGATCTTGTCCTCGACAAAGGCTTCGAAACCCTCGGAATCCTCCGCTCGCAGGCGCTCGAACACGGACGAGGTGGCAATTTCGTTCAGGAACCGGCTCCGGGCATCCGGGTGGCGTTTATTTCCCCGAATGAGCAGGTGTATGCCGCCGATATCCGGCACTGTCCGGATCAGCTTCTCCAGGACAACCTTACCCAGAAAACCGGTGGTACCGGTAACCAGAACCTGCTTTCCGCGAAGTGCATCGAGTACCTTCGATGAAGATGCTTCGGGGGTGATTTGCTGTGTTGCCATGGACGAACTCCTTCTCTGACTGAGCTGGTTAGCCGGATCGATACCTGCCGGGGCGGTGGCCCCGGATCACATCCAACCTTTCACCGGATGGGCTGCATATTACGGGCCACCATACCTTTCTTTGCGATCAATGTTTGCACAATCCCCGTGACAACACGGTGACAAACCGCAAAATTACGACACATAAAACATAAATAAAATGACAAGAAAACAGGCATACCGGAGACACATCTCAGGAGCGGCCACCACCGTGACTGGCGAGGGCGCGAAGCAGCTGATCAATGGAAACGTCCGCCGGCTGCTCCCTCAGAGCCCGCACCAGGCGCTCCTGTTCTCCCAGGCTGATGCGGTCAAACAGGGGTTCGGGGGCTGCCGAAGGCACAGCGGCTGGTTTGGGGTTGTCACTCTCTGGGGGCGCAATCTGGTCTGCCAGATGCCATAAGTGAGTGGCCATGTGCTGCCGGTCCGCGGGCGGCATTTTTTCCCAGGGCATGGCCGCCAGACCGGTCTGGATAAACTCGATGCTATCGGCATCCAGGTTGCGCCCCAGCAGTGCAAAAAAACGGTTGAATGCCTCATAACGCAGCATGGGGTCGATACGCTCACCGAGTACCGAGTCCAGCTCATCCATGGCGGCCGAGAGACGTTCTTCCTCGCTCCCGGGTCGCCCGACACTCTCTTCCTGGTGGTGCAGTTCCGTTTTGTGCCGGCGTCGAAGAACCGACTGCCAGTAACCCGCCACTCCCGATTTTTCCGGTGGCAGGCGGGAAAGGCGGACGTCGAGCATATCGGCGAGGGTGTGAAACTGGCGGCAGGAAGGATCGGATACCGGCAAAGTCGCCACCGGGACTCCGGTCGTCACGGACTGGCGCAGAGTTTCGTCACGCCAGAGCGCGCCGAGATAATGCAGGGAATCCCCCAGATGACGCCCGACGGCACCATCCAGCCGCTGGAAAATCGACTGTGCCTGACTGGCTCCGGATGCCATGTTGACCACTACGCTGGGCACCCGCCGGTAACCACGTTTTCTAAGATTCCGGACCAGAGAAAACACCTGTTTCAGGGAATCGGGATCCGGTGTAACCACCATACAGGCCAGTGCCGCGCTGGCCACCATGTGCAAACCCGGAAGATCGGTGCCGCTGCCGGTATCCAGAATCACATAGTGATAACCGCGTTCCAGCTCATCCAGTGCCGCCAGCGCTGTCATGGCATCACGCTGATCCATGTCCGGGCACCGGTGCAAGCCAGCCGCTCCGGGCAGGATATCGAGATCATAGTCCGCGGTCAGCAGGGCCTCTTCCAGAGCATATTGTGCTTCAAGCACCCCGGAAAGATCTCTGCCTGCCTCCAGTCCCAGCCGTGCTGTGACACTGGAGGGCCCGCTGTCACCGTCCAGCAACAACACCCGTTTACCCTGCCTCGCCAGGGTCAGGCCCAGGTTCAGCGCCACGGAGGTCTTTCCTACCCCGCCCACACCTCCGGCAATGGCAACCGTGTGAGGGTGGTTCAAATTGTGTTTGTCGGTATCCGGTTGAAGGGCCATCTGAATGTGTTCTCATCCCTGGGAAAACAGCGAATAACAAACTAACCTGTAAAAAGTCTACACATATCACAGATGAGATAATATATTGCTCATTAAAACAACAACGAGCGTTTAATAACCGGAAACGATTGTTTAGGATTTCCGGATAACAAGAATGAAACCGGCGTCAGGAAACGACGTCTGATCAGGGTTCGGCAAGGCATGCCTATGGAACTAGCGCCAGATCTACAGCTACCGAGTCTCCCGGAGGTAACGCTGCGGGCGCTCGAGGCTTGTCATGACGACGCCAGTTTCCAGACCATCAGTGGCATCATCTCTGCCGATACCGGACTCGTTGGCCGCGTTCTCTCCCTCGCCAACCTGACCACAGAATCCCATGAAGGCCGCATTCGATCCATCGAGCAGGCCCTGATTTGCCTTGGCCCGCAACGGTTGCGGAGCCTTGTGCTGACCGCAGCGCTGAACCAGCTGCAATTCGGGCTTGGCAACGATGACTGGCGGCAAATCCGGGATTTCTGGCGCCACTCCCTGACCACCGCGCTGACCGCCCGGGCCCTGGCCACGCTCACCGGCTATCCCTACCCCGAAGAAGCCTTCATGCTCGGCGTGCTCCATAACATCGGCGAACTGGTTGCCATTAAAGCCACCACTCCGGATGCCCGCCAGCATTATCTGAACAACCAGTCCGAGGTCGCGGCTGACCTGGTCAGCGCCTGGGGGCTGGGACCAATGGCCGCGGACGCCATGCGCTATCAACAGGCCGCGCCGGAGGAGTCGAGGGACGCCGGCCACCTGGTCAAACTGATCAGCCTGGCCACCCGGCTCGCCCTGTCCGATGCGGCAGGCATTGCCGCTGCCGACACCGTTTTCGGTCTCAGCGAAGAGCTGACCCGGGAGATCAACCGGCGCATCGCCCACGAAGTGACCGGCATCGCCAGTTCCCTCGGGATTGCCCTGGATGACAACTATGACGGCGAGCGGGCAACCCGGGAACTGCAAGAGGTAATCCTCCAGCAGGCCATCGTCAACCAGGCCCTGGACTTCGCCGAACCGGGACAAACCACGGACAGCCTGATTGCCGAGGCCGCGAACAGCCTGGGCCTGATCACCGGGTCTTCCGTCCTTGGTTTTGCACCCAGGGACAAATTCCTCGCATTAATCGCGGGGACAGGAACCGACGCTCCCGAGCTCACGATTTCACCGAATCCGGGCGGCAGTGCCCTGACCGAGGCCTTCAATACCGGCAACCCGGTCAAGCTCACCGGTCGCAACCGCACGGTACTTGACCGCCAGTTGCTGTCCCTGCTTCGAACGCCCTCAATGATAGCCATACCGGTCAACGCCGGCAGCGGATGCGCCGGCGTTTTTGCACTGGGCTCCGATGAAACCAGGCAGGACAGCACTCTGGAGCTGGCAAGTCTTTTCAGTCATCGCCTCGGCCAGATCGTTGCCAACCGCCAAGCCACCGGGCAGATCACCGATTCCGCCGAAAACCTCCAGCAGGAGCTGGACCGCCAGCAGCTCCGCAAACAGGTTCACGAGGTCAATAATCCGCTGACCATCATCCGTCAATACATATACCAGTTACGAAACCGGCTCGATGATCCTGATGTGCACCAGGAGCTGGACATCATCCGCGAGGAACTGGACCGGGCGGGCGACCTTCTGCAACAGATGGGCCAGAAGGGGACGGGGCCGGAACACGCCGGCGGCATCTCGCTCAATGACGAGCTCGACAGCCTCAGCCGCATTGTCGAAGACAGCCTGTTCGATGACGGCAAACGCCGGCTCAGGCTGGATCTGACCGACAATCCCGCCCTGGTAAGCGGTCCCGCCTCGGCTCTGCGCCAGGTCATTATCAACCTGTTGCGCAACGCCTCAGAGGCACTGCCGGAGAGCGGTGGCACGGTCACCTTGAGAACCTCGGCCCCGGTCTGGCAAAACCAGAGAACCTGGGTAGAGCTTGAGATATCCGATACCGGTACGGGCATCCCGGAAGCAGTCCGGGACAAACTGTTCGCGCCGGTGAAAACCACAAAGGGAGACGGCCACAGCGGTCTTGGCCTGAGCATTGTGAAACAACTCGTTGATGACATGGACGGCATCATCGCTTGCCGGACGGGGTCGGGCGGAACCACTTTCCGCATCCTGCTCCCGGCAACGCTCCATAAAAAGAAAACGCCTGATGACAAACCGACGGGTACCGACCAATGAAACCTGAACACGCTGATCAAACCCCGAGCCAGGGGTTCCCGGCCAGGCTCCTGGTAGTGGACGATGAGCCGCGGCTTCTGAGCTCGCTTGCCTCCCTGCTGCGCAGCCAGGGCTACGAGGTAACCGAAGCCGAAGGGGGCGAGCGAGCCTGTGAACTGATTGATCAACAGTCGTTTGACCTGGCACTGCTGGACCTTCGAATGCCCGGCGTGGACGGTTTCGAGGTCATGGCGGAACTGTCCCGCAAGCAACCGGACTGCGGCACCATTGTCGTCAGCGGCGAAAGTTCGTTTGCGGCGGTCAGCCGCGCGCTGCGCCGGGGCGCACTCGATTACATCCGCAAACCCTTCGACCCCGAGGAATTGCTGGCAACCGTCGAGAGTGTCATCAACAAGCAATCCCTCATGCGGGCACACGAACATATCCAGGTGCGGCTGGAAAAATCCGAAGCCCTTCATCGCTATATCGTCAACACCTCGCCGGACATCGTGTTCATGCTCGATGAGGAAGGTTTTATCTGCTTCATCAACAGCAAGGTCGAGTCCCTGCTTGGCTACCAACCGGAGGAGCTCTGCGGCCAGCACTTCCGGCAAATTCTCGACGACCGGGACGTGTCCAAGGGAACCTACGCCCTGAAAGGGGCCAACATCACCGCAGATAACCCGCGCACTCTGGAAGTTCGGCTCAAAACCCGCGGCAGCCAGCAGGCAACCCGTCATTTTGAGATCACGGCCTTTCCGATCGATCCCCAGACCTGGCCACACACCGGTGACAGCCAGATCGGCGCAACCCCGAAATCCGCCCGTTACTATGGCACGGCCCGGGATGTAACAGAGCGCAAGGAGGCCGAGGCGTTCATCAATTTCCAGGCCTATCACGACCTGCTGACGCGCCTGCCCAACCGCGCCCTGTTCAAGGACCGCCTGGAACTGGCGATCGCCCAGGCCCGACGGGGTAAGGAAAAGCTGGCAGTAATGTTCCTGGACCTTGATCGCTTCAAGATCATCAACGACACCCTCGGCCATGCCATGGGTGACCGCCTGCTCCAGGCCGTGACCCAGCGGCTGGAGAAGTGCCTGCGGAAAGGAGACACCCTGTCCCGCTTCGGGGGGGATGAATTCACCCTGCTACTACCGGCGATCCATGACAATGACGACGCCCGGCAGATCGCCAGAAAGCTGATCCGGGCACTTCAGGCTCCATTCCAGCTGGGCGAGCACGAGGTGTTTGTCGGCGTCAGTATCGGGATCGCGGTTTACCCCGAGGCCGGCGAGAACCTGGATCAGCTGATCCAGAACGCCGATATTGCCATGTACCACGTTAAAGGGCGTGGCAAGGATGGTTACCGGTTCTACTCCCAGACCATGAGCGTGGATACCGCCAACCGGCTGAACCTGGAGCGGGATCTTCGCCTGGCCCTGGAGCGGGATGAACTCCGGGTGTTCTACCAGCCTCAGGTCTGTTCCAGGAGCAACCGTATCGTCGGTCTGGAAGCACTGGTGCGATGGCAGCACCCGGAACGCGGCCTCCTGTATCCCGGGGATTTCCTGGCCCTGGCCGAGGAGACCAAGCTCATCGTCCAGCTCAGCGAATGGGTCATGGACCGGGCCTTCCGGGATGTCGGTGACTGGATCCGGAACGGCCATCCGGACCTGCGCCTGGCGGTGAACCTCTCCCCGACCCAGGTGGAGCATCCCCGCTTCGTGGACAATCTTGTCAGGCGGATGACCAAACAGCACTTCCCACCCGACAATCTGGAGATCGAGATCACCGAAAACGTGATCATGAGCGATCTGGACCAGATCAGTCACAAGTTGCGGGAACTGGCGACGGTTGGTGTGCGCATCGCCATCGATGATTTTGGCACGGGCTATTCGTCCCTCAACTACCTGCACCGGCTGCCCATCCATACCCTAAAGGTCGATCAGTCCTTTGTCCGTGCCATTCGCAGCGGCGAGGAGGGAGCCTGTATCGTCAACGCGATCGTTGCCATGGCCCATGGCCTGAAGCTGGAAATCGTCGCCGAAGGCGTGGAAACGGACGAGCAGCTTTCGTATTTGCGCAACCTGGGCTGCCACCAGGTTCAGGGTTTCTTCTACGGGCCCGCACGACCAGCCGGGGAGGTTTTCAAGGCCCTGGAAGAGAGGACGGTCAAAGCCGTCTCCTTCTGACATCAAACTGATTGTCTGACACTCCTAGCAAAATTCTTGACCGGGTTTGCAAAGTGTTGCGTTGCGTTACTTTGTGTATCCGGAAATGCGCAGTACTGCACATAATTCCCCCCACCTGTTCTCTACTCTCGAAGCTCAAGGCGCTGAAACGGAACTCCCTGTTACGAAATCAGGGTCAACAAAGACAATAACGTTTCAGCATCCCCCGAACAGGTACAGGCAACTGTGATCATGCGCGACAAGTATAAGTACATTGGCCCCGTCTACGATTTCCTGAGCAACCTCTACAGCGGCAAGAACATCCATCGCTGCAAGACCGCCATGCTGGATGTGGAAACCGTCCGTCCGGGTGACCGCATCCTGTTCGCCGGTGTCGGCCATGGCCGGGACGCCATCCGTGCCGCCGAGCTTGGCGCCGACGTTACCGTGGTCGACCTGTCCGAAACCATGCTGCGCAAGTTTGCCGAAGCCCAGCAGGAAGAGGCACCGCACCTGAGTATCCGCCGGATTCACAGTGACATCATGAAGGTCGAGGAGTTCGAGCAGTACGACATGGTCGTCGCCAACTTCTTCCTCAACGTGTTCGACGAGGACATGATGGTGAAGGTTCTGGAGCATCTGATTCGCCTCGGCAAGGCAGACGCCCGGGTAGTGGTCGGCGACTTCTGTTACCCCACCGGCAACCTGTTGTCCCGCCTGTTCAAAAAGCTCTACTGGTATATGGCCGTGTTCGTGTTCTGGCTGTTTGCCAACAACGCCTTCCACAAGATCTACAACTACCCGGAACACATGCAGCGGCTCGGCCTCGAGGTCACCGACAAGAAGCACTTCAAGCTCCTGAACATGGACTGTTACTGGTCCATCCTCGGGCGCAAACAGGCCTGACTCCAAGACATTGCCCAAGAACAATAACCCCGGAGCAGAGACATGACGGATCAGATTCTTGCACTGGACAACGCCCGCGAACTGGACAGCGGGAACTTCAGTTTTGCCGAACGGGTGAGTTACCTGAAGAAGTACGGCACCCACTCCCAGTCCTTTTCAACCCTGCAGCCGGGCATGCGTTTCTTTGACCTGCCAGGCATCGGCTACATTGCGTTCATGCGCAAATGGGGTGGCACCTTTGTTCTGTCCGACCCGGTCTGCGCTCCCGAAAACTTCGGAGAGATCCTGGAGCAGTTTCACCATTGCTACCCGAATGCCAGCTACATCCAGGTGTCACGACCGGTCGTGGATTTTCTGCACCAGCGCTTTGGCCTGTTCGGAACCCAGTTCGGCAGCGAATCCCGCATCGACCTGTCCCGCTGGAGTCTCAGCGGGAAGAAAAAGCAGATTCTGCGCACGGCCCTGAACCAGGCACAGAAGAACGGGGTTACCGTGAAGGAACGTTTCAGCGACGATCACACCCGGGAGATCTCCGAAGCCTGGATCCGCACCCGAAAGTGCAAAAGCAACGAAATCCGCTTCCTGATCCGGCCGATGGAGATGTCATACCGGGAGAATGAACGGCACTTTTATGCCTACCAGAATGGCAAGGCGGTGGGGTTCATCTACTTCGACCCCGTCTACCGGAACAACGAGATCATCAGCTACGTACCCAACATCTCCCGGGCCAATGCCGATTTCCGCCAGGGCATCTTCTACACGCTGATGGCCCATGCCATGGAGGTTTTCAGGGCCGAAGGCGTGCCCTACCTGGACCTGGGGCTGATTCCGCTGTCACTGGACAGCACCATGGAACACCAGGAAAGCCGTCTGCTCAAACGCCTGCTGCATCTGGTGTACGAGAAAGGCAATTTCCTATACAACTTCAAGGGACTGGAATTCACAAAGTCGCGGTTCCGGGGCGAGGTATTCAAGACCTACTGCTGCCACCGCCGGGCCATCCCGGCCATGGAGTTCCTGGCCATGTTCAAACTGACCCGGTTGATCTGACCGGGTCCGCCAGCCCACCCCAGCGCGCCTCGATTTGCCGCACCGCCAGGCCCAATGACGCCATGAACCCTGCCAATCCGTGGGGCACCTCCCCGGACAGCAACACCGCACGGACCGGCTCGGGATGCTCGCCCCCGGCGATGGCACCCAGGTCCCGGCCGGCCTCACTGAGCAGGAACTGCACTCTCCGGGCAATGGCATCGCCGGAATCCACCCAGTGCCGGACCTCCGGCAGTGCAGCTTTCAACGCATCCAGCAGCAGAGGGTAATGAGTGCAGCCGAGTACCACGGTATCCACGGCTGACCGCTCCAGGGGGGCCAACACCTCCCGCAGCTCCGCCTCCGGCACCGGAGTTCCCCGTACCAGCTGCTCGGCCCAGCGCACCAGAGCCGGGTGCCCGACCCGCACCACCTGGCAATCACCGGCAAACTCATCGATCAGCCGATCCAGGTAGGGCCGGCGCACAGTGGCCGGGGTGGCCAGCACACCGATCCGGCGATTGGCCGTTTGGCCGGCTGCGGGTTTGATCGCCGGAACCACCCCCACCACAGGCACATCAATCAGCGCCCGCAATCGGGGCAGAACCACGGTACTGGCGGTGTTACAGGCCACCACCACCACGTCACAGGGTATTTCCCCAAGCGCCCGGCGGATCAGGGTGGTACAGCGTTCGATCACCACCGGTTCCGGCTGATCGCCGTAGGGGAAGCCGGCATTGTCCGCCAGGTAGACCAGCTTGGCACCCGGCAGAGTTTCATGAATGCACCGGGCAACGCTAAGGCCACCCACGCCGGAATCGAAAACCAGGATGCGCGGCGCCGGAGCGTCAGTCACGGGTGCCTCCGGCCTCAGCTATCTCCCGCTCCATGAGCCGGATCAGCCGGCCCGCGATGGTCGTCTGCGGTGGCACCGGCGGTGTATCACCGGGGCGATACCAGCCGGCATCGGACAACTCGTCCTCCTGGAGTACCAGTTCTCCACCGGCGTAGTCGGCGAAAAAGCCGACCATGAGCTGGTGCGGGAACGGCCAGGGCTGGGATTCGCAATAGCGCACGTTGGTGACGGCCAGTCCGGTTTCCTCCATGACCTCCCTGGCCACCGCTTCCTCCAGGCTTTCACCGGGTTCCACGAAACCGGCAATCAGACTGTAGAAATGACGTTTGACCCGGGCATTCTTCGCCAGCAGGAAACGATCCTCCCGGCGAATGACCACGATCACACAGGGCGCAAGCCGTGGATACCAGGGAATCTGGCAGGTGTCGCACCACTTCGCCCGTTCGCGGGGATGAAACCCGGTCTCCCCGCCACAGCGGCCACAAAAACGGTGATCCCGCCACCACTGCCAGACCTGGAACCCCGTGCTCAAAAGAGCCGTGGGCACATCCTCCCGCATCAGGATCGCCTCCCGGAGGTTGACCAACTCGAAGCCCGCGGTATCTTCCGGCACCTCGGTAACATAGACTGCCCGTTCACGGATGGAGCCCAGAGCCACCGAATCGGCATCGACACCGACGAGTCGGGGATCATCCCGGCCTACCAGCCAGCCCTCTTCGGGCTTGAGGATATTGGCTCCTGACACCAGCAGTACCAGGTCTTTCGGCTCCGGCCTGTCGGTACTCCAGCCGGGTTTCCAGTCTGTGTCTGAATAGTTCATGCAATACTTCGCTGTGCAAAAACGGTGATGGAGAAATGTACCACATTGCGGCAAGTGCCAAGAATCGCGGGCCGACTTTCCGCACCGTACGCAACCAAGTAAACTTAGCGCCTGTTTTCAGTCACCGGAGCGACGATTTATGCGATTTTACCAGGGCATTCGCAGCCTGATTCTGACCATTCTTCGCAAGATCCTGTTCTTGTGGGTACGGACAGACGTCAGCGGAAACAATGCCGAATCCCTGGGCCTCAATCCGGACAAGCCGGTGTGCTACGTACTCCAGTACAGTTCCCTGTCGAGCCGGCTGGTGCTGGAACAGGAGGTCATCCGCGTCGGGCTGCCCGGTGCAACCGAATCCTTGCCGGTGAAGAACGGGCCCTCCCATTCGTTTTTCTTCCTTTACCGTCGCATCGGCGGCCTGTTCAGCGGCGGTCGCCAGACTCCGGTACCCACCACCGAGTTCAAGTCACTGGTCCGCTACGGCCTGGAGCATCCGGACCAGGACGTTCAGATCGTGCCGGTGTCCATGTTCTGGGGCCGGTCCCCGGACAAGGAGAAATCCCTGGTCAAACTGCTGCTGTCCGACACCTGGTCGGTGGCCGGGCGCCTGCAGAAGTTCCTGATCATCATGGTGCACGGCCGCAACACCTACGTGCAGTTCAACCAGCCGCTGTCCCTCAAGCAGGTGATTGATGAGTACCGGCACAGCGAGGAACGGGCAAACCGCAAGCTTGCCCGGCTGCTGCGTACCCATTTCCGCCGGGTGCGCCAGGCCGTACTCGGGCCGGACCTGTCCCATCGCCGCACCCTGGTGGAGGGACTGGTGCGCACCCAGGCCGTGAAGGAAGCAATCCGCGAAACCGCCGCCAGGGACGATATCCCGCCAGAGAAAGTACGGGCCAAGGCCTACAAGTACGCGGACGAAATTGCCGCCAGCATGTCCGTCGTAACCATTCGCTTTCTGGAGGTGGTGCTGTCCTGGCTCTGGAACCGCATCTACAACGGCATCGCGGTGAACAACATCAAGGTCGCCAAGGAAGTAGCCCAGGACAACGCCGTGGTTTACGTGCCCTGCCACCGCTCCCACATCGATTACCTGCTGTTGTCCTACGTTCTGTACAAGAACGGCCTGATGCCCCCGCATATCGCTGCCGGCATCAACCTGAACATGCCGATCGTCGGGCCGATCCTGCGCCGGGGCGGAGCCTTTTTCATGCGTCGCTCGTTCCGGGACAACCCGCTGTACGCCACCGTGTTCAACGAATACATGCACGTAATGTTCTCCCGGGGCTACTCGGTGGAGTATTTCGTCGAAGGCGGCCGCAGCCGGACCGGGCGCATGCTGTCACCGCGTCCGGGTATGCTCTCCATGACCGTTCGCAGCTTCCTGCGGGATCACCGCAAACCCATCGTCTTCGTGCCGGTCTACATCGGCTATGAGAAAGTCATGGAAGGCCGCTCCTACCTTGGCGAGCTGCGTGGCAAGAAGAAACAGAAAGAGAGCGTGTTCGGGCTGGCCAAGACCGCCCGCAAGCTAACCAATTCCTTCGGGCGGGTTGCGGTGAACTTCGGTGAAGCGATTCCGCTGGCCGACGTCCTCGACGATGTCCACGAGAGCTGGCGCCAGGAAGCCTACGATGCCGAATACCGGCCGGCGTGGCTGACCCGGGCCGTTGACCAGCTTTCACTCCGGGTGGCTTCAAACATCAATGCCTCAGTCGCCGTCAATCCCATCGGCATGACCGCCACGGTATTGCTCGGGACCGATCGCCTGGCCATGGACGAGGGCCAACTGATACGACTGATGGACCAGTATGCCGGCCTGCTGAAGGCCTTCCCCTATGCCAACACGGTCACTCTGCCGGAAGGGTCGGGCAAGGACTGGGTCGCCTACTGCGAGGACATGGGACTGGTCACCCGCCAGCCCCAGAAGCTGGGCGACATTATTGCGCTCGAGGGCAGCAATGCCATCCTGATGACCTACTACCGAAACAACATCCAGCACCTGTTCGCCCTGCCCTCGCTGGTTGCCAGCCTGTTCGAGAACAAGGACTCCCTGCGCCGGGACAAGATCGTGTTCCTGGCGACCGTGGCATACCCCTACCTGCAGTCAGAACTGTTCCTGAAGTATTCCGCCGACGAGGTGGAAGGTGTCATCAATCACTGGATTGATATCCTGGTGGAACAGGGACTGCTGGAAGCCCTCGAGGACGATCGCATTGGCCGTCCCGAGGAAGGCACCGAAGCCATGCTGCGACTGCGGGTGCTGTCCCGGTTCATCATCCAGACCCTGGAGCGCTACCACATCGCCCTGGGCATCCTGCGCAAGTATGGTTCGGGCAAGATCAGCGCTGCGGAACTGGAAGAGCAGAGCACCCTGCTGGCGGAGCGTATGTCGATCCTGTTCGGCCTGAATGCTCCGGAATTCTTCGATAAAACCCTGTTCCGGAATTTCATTGCCAACATGCAGGAGAATGGCGTCATCACCACCGATGACAACGGTTTGATCAACTACGGCGAGGGACTGGAAGAAGTGGCGGACGACGCCCGCCTGGTGCTGAGCGTAGAGAAGCGTCAGGCCATCCAGCAGGTCACCATGCTCGGCGCCTGATCCGTTCAGGCTGCCGGCAGTGCCTTGATGGCGTAGATGTCGTAGCGGCTGCTCTTGCCTTCGACCCGGGTGCTGGGTTCGGGGCCTTCGATGGCGGGAGCCTTGCGGGGGCGCTTGACCACCACCCGGTAAGTGGCGACTTTCATAGCTGCCTCGAGCAACTCGGAGGCGTCCTCGTCATCGCCCACGATCTGGCGGAACACCTCCATTTCCTTCTTCACCCGTGCGGATTTGTCCCGGTGCGGGAACATGGGGTCCAGATAGACCACATCCACTGATCCACCGTCCGCCTGGTGCAGCCAGTCGATGCTGCTGCCGGCGGCCAGGGTCATCCTGGCGACGATCGGCGCGCACTCGACATTGAGTGCGGCGCGGGCCAGGCCATCCTCCAGCAGCGCATGGATAACGGGGTTGCGTTCAAACAGGGTCACCTCGCACCCGAGGCTGGCGAGCACAAAGGCATCCTGGCCCAGGCCCGCGGTCGCGTCCAGCACGTTAAGCCGGGCTTTGGTCTTCTGCAGGCCCACGGCCCGGGCAACCAGTTGACCGGCGCCGCCACCATGCTCACGCCGATACCCCATCTTGCCGGAAACAAACTCGACCCGGACCGGGCCGGGCGCGCCTTTTCCGGTCAACTGCAGGCAAAGCCCCTGCTCGTCCAGGAACAGCAGTACCGGTACATCGGAAATATCGCGGGGGCGAACCACCCCGAGATAGGGAAATCCCAGGCGTTCGCTCAGTTCCACGGCCCGGGAGTGATCGCCCAGGGGGCTGCGGGCAATAGCGAGAGAGTCAGATGAATGGTCAGGATGGGGAGAGGCCACGGGTTACTCGCGGCCAGGCAGCTTTTTCCAGGCCACCTCATCACGGATGTAGACCGGTTGCGCCTGTTCAGCGGTTACAGTGTGCCCCTCTGCCGCCGGTTTCTCGGCCAGACGCGCTACCCAGCTGGCCCGCAACAGCAACTCCGGCGCCACGGACAC
Source organism: Marinobacter pelagius (assembly GCF_900114925.1). Lineage (GTDB taxonomy): Bacteria > Pseudomonadota > Gammaproteobacteria > Pseudomonadales > Oleiphilaceae > Marinobacter > Marinobacter pelagius. Next base: position 31,740 of record NZ_FOUR01000007.1, read on the forward strand.
CATCGGGCCGGACACTTCTGCCGGCATCTGGTCGCGGAACTGCCAGCCGGGACCCGCACCGTACCAGTGTTCGGCTTCGCCGGTCAGGCTGACCGCCTCCGGCGGACAGACCCGTTCCTCGCCAAGCAGTTGGGGCAGGCCGTCACTGCGCCGGTAACAGCCCCAGTAGACCTCACCCATGCGGGCATCGAACGCAACGGCCACGGCATCGCCTTCGGCGATATCGAGGGACTCCATGGCGCCATAGGCCACGGCAGCGAGAGAGGAGACCGGAACCACCGGAAGGTTGAGGCCCCAGGCCAGGCCCTGAACCACGCCGGTGGCAATCCGCAAACCGGTAAACGACCCCGGCCCGCAGGCAAATGCAAGGGCATCCAGATCGGCTGGGGCCAGACCCTTCTCCGCCAGCAATTCCCGCACCATGGGCATGAGCAGCCGGGTATGGCCGCGGGGAGCGACTTCGAATCGCTCGGTTATCTCGCCATCAACAAGAAGGGCTGCGGAGCAGCCCTCTGATGACGTATCCAGTGCCAGCAGTTTCACGGCAGTGAATGCCTCAACGTCAATGATGGATTACTGGAGCTTGGACAGGATCTGGTCGCGGATGCTGTCCAGACTGCCAACGCCTTCCACGCGCACGTACTTCGGTGCAGCAGAGGAATCCTTCTCGGCCCAGTCCTGGTAGAAGCCGATCAGTGGAGCGGTCTGCTCGTGGTAGATCTTCAGGCGTTTGCGAACGGTTTCTTCCTTGTCGTCCTCGCGCTGAACCAGGGGCTCACCGGTCTCGTCGTCCTTGCCTTCCACCTTGGGCGGATCGTATTTCACGTGATAGATACGGCCACTGCCCTCATGGACACGACGGCCGGACAGGCGGCTGACGATTTCCTCGTCATCGACAGCGATCTCGACGACATAGTCGATGGCAATACCCTGGTCCTTGAGCGCTTCCGCCTGGGGAATGGTGCGCGGGAACCCGTCCAGCAGGAAGCCGTTCTTGCAATCCGGCTGCTGGATACGCTCTTCGATCAGGGCGATGATGATGTCGTCGGATACCAGACCACCGGAGGCCATGACTTCCTTGACCTGGTTACCCAGCTCGGAACCGGACTTGACCGCGGCCCGCAGCATATCGCCAGTGGAGATCTGGGGAATATTGAAGCGTTCAGTGATGAACTGTGCCTGAGTCCCCTTGCCTGCGCCTGGCGCGCCTAACATGATGATTCGCATAACGCTGTGCTCCCGTTTTAGTCATTATCGTTTGAAAAGCTGTGGCAAAAACCCCTGCCTTTGCGACAACCTCTCTGATCGGTACAGATGTAAGCCCGGAACGGCGAACGCGCATTATACGAAGTCAGCCTGCCCATAGAAAGTCGACCTCAGTATCATGCACCGAAAAGCAGCAGCGTCAGACTGTCGCAGGCACCGGAAGGCAGTCAGGATGGGCGGGAAGAGGTCAGTGCGTCAAGGTCGGGGGACAGGCTGTCGATGTCCTTTTCGAAGTCGTATACCGCGTCCTGTCTCAGGCCCAGGGAAGCGAGCAGTACCGGGACGTTATCCTCGTTGAACTCATCCCCGATTCCCCTGGACTTCAGCAGTCCGTTCGCCAGCTGCACGATCAGTACATAGGTCTCATGCTCACCGGTGTAGCCCTGGTACTGGTGCATGCCAGCGGCCTTGATGACCGGCTCGGGCAACTGCCAGAAACGGTGGAAAAGACCGCCAATGGCACCATGGCCCACAGCCAGCTCACCTTCCTCGTCACCATGCCCGAACACCTGCTGTTCGAGGGCCTTCATGCTGGCTTCAGGATTGCTCTCCCGTAGCCGACTGAGCTCCTCGAATTCCGCCGGGAACAGATACCCCAGCAACAGCAGACCGAAGTTGTGAAGCAATCCGCACAGGTAAGCCATATCCCGGTCAACACCACAACGGGGTGCAATCCGCTGGCACAGGAACCCGCAGTACAGAGCGTGGGACCAGAATGCCTGCATGCCCAGGATCCCATCCCGGGGAATGCCGAAGCCACCAACCAGGGCGCTGCCCTGGACAATATGGGCCACCCGGTCGACCCCCAGAACCCGGGTGACCGCCTGACGCACGGTTTCGGTCTCGCCGGAGGTTTCGAACAGCCCGGACCGGGCATAACGTAGTATCTGCGCCGTCAGGCTGGGATCCAGCTCGATGACGTCGGCGAGGTCTTCGGCGACCGCCCCTTCACTGGTTGCCATGGAACGAATCTGGGGGGCCAGTGCCGGCATCGGCGGAAGCCGGTAGATATTCCGCAACTTGCCGGCAACTTCGTCCAGGGTCAGCGCCCCCCGGTCACTGCCACCCTGGCCGTGAATCACCAGCCGGGCCCGGAAGGCATCCGCCAACAGGATTTTCAGGGTTTCCCCGTCAATCTCGACCAAGGCATCGTTTCGGCCCCCGGAAAACAGCACCGGCTGGCCATTGATAACATCCTCATCGACCAGCACCGGCACCCGGTAGGCGCCGCCGACCGGCGGCACAAATCCCGGTTCGCAGTCCTCGAACAGCCGTTTGCTCTGACGGGCAGTCAGAGGCTGGAGCCGGCGCCCGGTCAGCTGCTGTACCGCCGGAATATCCAGGGCGCTGTCGAACCGGTGAACGGCCATCACCACCCCGTCGATATCGAGCAACAGCGTGGCCTGGACAAAATCGTGCTGGGACCGGCCCGAGGCGATCACCGCCGCGTCCAGGTTCGGGACCGGCTCGATGGCCAGCTCCCGGTAGGACAGACCCTGTTCACTCAGATACTGCTCCAGCCTGGCCGCAAGCGCCACACCCGATACTCCTATGTCTGTGTCTGGCAGATGGTTAACGCCCGGTTAGCCGGTGTTACGCATACCGGCCGAAATGCCAGCCATTGTCACTTTCAGGGCCCGTTCCACCATTTCCGGCACCTCACCCTTGCCTTCGCTTTCCCGGTCACGCCTCAGAAGCTCGGCCTGGAGGTAATGCAGGGGGTCGGTGTAGGGATTTCGCACTCTCATGGAGTGGGCAAAGACCGGTTCCTGCTCCAGCAAATCCTGCTGCTCCTTCAGCTCCAGCACCCGTCGGATGCAGCCAGCGAGGCGTTCACGCAGCCCCTCACCCAGGCTCAGCAACTCGCTGTCCTCGACCAGAGTCTGTTCATAATAGCTGGCAATCCTCAGGTCGGCTTTGGCCAGCACCATTTCCAGCATATCCACGTAGGTCCGGAAGAACGGCCAGCCCTGCATCATTTCCCGGAGCTCCGGCAGCCGGTCCTCCCGGGCGGCTTCCTCCAGCGCCACATCGCTACCCAGCCAGCTCGGGAGCATCAGCCGCATCTGGGTCCAGGCGAAGATCCAGGGAATGGCTCGCAGGCTCTCGACACCACCGGAGGGCTTGCGCCTGGCCGGACGGCTGCCCAGGGCCAGTTTGCCGAGTGCCTGTTCCGGCGTCACCTGGCGGAAATAGGGTACAAAATCCGGATTCTCCCGAACCACGTCCCGGTAGGCTTTCAGGGAACGTTCGGTCAGCCAGTCCATGGTCTCGCGCCAGCTGTCCTCGGGTTCCGGTGGTGGCGCCAGGGTCGCCTCGATCACCGCTGTGCTGTACAGGGTCAGACTCTGCACCGCCAGACGCGGCAGGCCGAATTTGAAGCGGATCATCTCGCCCTGCTCCGTGATCCGGAAACTGCCGTTCACCGAGCCGGGCGGCTGGGACAGGATGGCGCGATTGGCAGGGCCGCCACCCCGGCCGACGGTGCCACCACGACCATGGAACAGGGTCAGATGGACACCGTACTGGTTGGCCACATGGGTCAGTTTTTCCTGGGCCTGGTACTGGGCCCAGGCGGCCATCAGCTGGCCGGCATCCTTGGAGGAATCGGAATAGCCGATCATCACTTCCTGACGACCCTGGCAGTACTCCCGGTACCATTCCACCTCATACAGGGAAGCCATGGCATCGGGCGCGCCCCGAAGGTCATCCAGGGTTTCGAACAAAGGCACCACCCGCATCGGAAACTTCATGCCCGCTTCCCGCAACAGCAGGATCACGCTCAGCACGTCCGAGGGTTTGCTGGCCATGGAGATAACGTAGGAGCCGAGAGCTTCCGGTGTCTGTGCGGCTACCACTTCGCAGGTTGCGAGCACCTCCCGGACGTTGTCCGATGGCTCCCAGTTCCGAGGCACCAGTGGCCGTCGGCCCTGGAGTTCCTTGACCAGAAAGGCCTGGCGTTCGTCCTCAGTCCAGCTGCTGTAGTCGCCGAGGCCGAGGTAGTCGACCATTTCAGCCACCGCCTCGGCATGGCGGGAGGCCTCCTGGCGGATATCCAGGCGGATCAGTGGCAGGCCAAAGGTGTGGGCACGCCGGATGGTATCCAGCAGCGGCCCGTTGGCAATGGTTTCCAGGCCGCACTCCATCAGGGAACGGTAGCAGAGTTCCAGCGGTCCGGTGAGATCTTCGTTCTCGAACAGGATGCCCTCGGCATCGGCCGATTGCCCGTGCACCTTCGCCTCGGCCCAGTCCCTGGTTTTCACCAGCCGGTCCCGGAGTTCCGCCAACACCTGGCGATAGGGTTCCCGGGACTCGCCGACTATGGCTTTAAGTTCATCACTGGCCTGCCACATGGACAGCTCCGCCCGCAGTGACTGGATATCCCGCAGGAACAGGTCCGCCGCCATCCAGCGACCGAGCAGGAACACGGTGCGGGTCACCTCGTGGGTGACGTTGGGGTTGCCATCCCGGTCACCGCCCATCCAGGAGGCAATGCGGATGGGCGACACCTGGAGTGGCAAGCCCTTGCCGGTGGCATCGGACAGTGAGACATCAAGACTGCGCAGAAAATCCGGCAGGGCCTGCCAGAGGCTGTTCTCGATAACGGCAAATCCCCATTTGGCCTCATCCACCGCGGTCGGCCGCTCATGGCGGATCTCATCGGTATGCCAGGCCTCGGCAATCAACCGGGACAGTCGCGCGACGATCTCGTCCCGCTCCGCCGGCATGAGATCGTCATGGTCCAGCTGGGACAGGCAATCGGACATCTCGTCGTATTTCATGATCAGGGTGCGCCGTGCCACCTCGGTGGGATGGGCGGTGAGCACGAATTCGATGCGCAGGTCAGCAACTCGGCGATGCAACTCCTCCGCGGGCACGCCGCCGGATTTGAGCCGGTCGAACACTTCCCCCAGGGATTCCACCATCAGATCGGACTGATGCCCGCGTTTGCGGCGGATGCCATGGTACTGCTCGGCCAGGTTGGCCAGGTTGAGAAACTGGTTGAACGCTCTTGTGACCGGCAGCAGCTCATCGTCGCCAAGTTTTCTCAGCAGGTTCACCAGCCGCTGGCCGGAGCCGCTTTCCTGCCGGCGATCAGCTTTCGCCGCCGCCCGGATTTCCTCGATCAGGTCATAGCAGTCCTGGCCGGGGAAGCGCTGGATACTCTGCCCCAGCAGTTCGCCCAGCATTCGTACGTTTTCGCGCAGATCCGGATGTAGCTCAGTCACATTGACGTCCTTTTGAATTGACGGAGGCGAAGTAAACTTACGATACTAAGAATCAGCCGAGAAAGTCTATTGGCGTAACCGCTTGTGGTCGCAAGGAGTATTCATGAAAGTGACTGATCTTCCCAAACACTGGGAGAACGAAAAAGAGCCCGTGGAACGTACCCACGACTACAACCTCCGCTTGCCGCTGGAGGATGCCGCCAGGATTGCTGCCCTGGCAGAGCTGTATCCGGACCGTACCGAGGCCGACATTCTGAATGACATGATCGGTGCCGCCCTGGACGACCTGGTGCGTCAGAGCCCGATCAAGGACAAGCTGGAAAGCAAGGATAAGTAAACAGGGGCAGGCGGTCGTGCCGGAGTGGTGAAGGCACCACTCCGGAAGGGCAATTCAGGCTGGAAGTCTTCCTGTGGTCAGGCCACGGATTCCAGCTGGCGGGCCTTGAGGCGCTGGATGTGCTTCTGGCTCAGGCTGACAAACTTCGGGGTCAGGCCCTGATCCTCGTAAATCTCGAACCCATCCTCATCGTAAGCCACAACCCGGGTCCCCTGAACATACGGAAAACTGGTTTCCAACTCGTCCAGGGCTGCGGAAATCAGGTCCCGCATCAGATCCTGTGGCGACTTCATCGGATACAGTGCCGCGAGTTTCTCAAGTCGCTTGTGATGCTGGTCAGACAGCGCCATAAAATAGGCGTCCCGGGTCAGCCGTCCCCGTGCGTGCTTGTCCCAGTAGTTGACCAGATCTTTGATTTTCATGGTGCCTGCACTCCTGCATCTTATTGATAGTATCCGGCGCACTGAAGTTGTGCGTCCGTTACCGGAAGTGTAGACGAAGCCTCGGGTTTGGGAACCATCGGATTGGTAACGGATTGTACTTACCGGAGACAGGTCCTCAGTGCCCGGAGTGGTCCTTCTCGACGCCTTTTACCGCCTGCCAGATGGCATCCAGCGCCTCCAGGGACTCCTCGTCCATGTCGCGACCCTCCTGCGTCAGCACCTGCTCGATGGCACGGAACCGGGCCTCGAATTTGTGGTTGGTTCGTTTGAGAGCCTGCTCCGGATTAACCTTCATGAACCGTGCCAGATTGACGCAGACGAACAACAGATCCCCGAGCTCATCCTCGACGGCATCGCGATCACCGGTACCGGCTTCCGCGGCCTGCCAGGCTTCCTTGAGCTCGTCGATTTCCTCGTGGAGCTTGTCGAACACCGGCCCGATATCGGGCCAGTCAAAACCGTGGCGGGCCGCCCGACGCTGCAGTTTCTCGGCCCGGGCCATGGCCGGCAGGGTGCGGGCGATGCCGTCGAGGCGACTGACCGGCTCCGTGGTTTCAGGCTTGTCGGCACGCTCTTCAGCCTTGATGCGCTCCCAGCTCTCCTTGATCCAGGCTTCACTGGGCCGGTTATCGGGGTCGATGCGGCTCTCCAGGGTGCCCTCGGGAAAGACATGGGGATGACGCCGCACCAGTTTGCGCACCAGATGGTCGACAACGCCATCGAAATCGAAGTGGCCGTCTTCCCGGCCGATCTGGGCATAGAAGATGACCTGGAACAGCAGGTCACCCAACTCGTCCTTCAGATGGGGATAGTCACCACGCTCGATGGCATCCGCTACCTCGTAGGCCTCTTCGATGGTGTGCGGCACGATGGAGCCGTAGGTCTGCTTCGTGTCCCACGGACACCCGGTTTCCGGGTCTCGCAGTCGGGCCATCAGCGTTTTGAGATCGTCAATGGTGTAACTCATCCGCGCTTGCGCCTCACGTCGATGATGTTTGGCAGGTTACGGATCTGCGCCAGCAGCCGGGCCAGCTGCTCAAGGCTGGAGATTTCCACGGTGACCGTCATGGTCGCGGTATTCTCGTCCTTGTTGGTCTGGGTGTTCAGTGCCAGCACATCGCTCTTGGACGCAGAGAGTACCTGGGTGATGTCCCGCAACAGTCCGGAACGGTCGTAGGCCTCGATCTCGATATCCACCGGATAGACCGCCGCCGGTTTGCCGCCCCAGTTCACCTCGATGATCCGGTTCGGCTCGAACTCCCGGAGGTTGAGGAAGGTCAGGCAATCCTGGCGATGCACGGTCACCCCACGACCCACGGTGATATAACCACCAATGGCATCCCCCGGCAGAGGCTTGCAGCATTTCGCCACCTGGGTCTTGAGCTTGCCCACCCCGAGAATCTGGATATCCGACTCGGTGTCATAGGGCTTCTTGCGCTGGGTGGTCAGCTTCAGGTCCAGCTGTTCGGAACGGGGCTCGATCATCTGCTGGGCCACGTTCGCCACGTGGGTCGGGCGCAGATCCCCTGCCCCGACCGCTGCGAACATGTCGGCCGAGCTGTGGCAGTTCACTTTCCGGGCCAGCTCTTCGAGATCCACGTCATACAGGGACAGGCGTTTGAACTCGTCCTCCAGAATGGCGCGACCGTCAATAATGTTGCGGTCCCTATCCTGCTGTTTGAACCAGTGGGTCACCTTGGCGCGTGCCCTGGAGGTCTGGATATAGCCCAGGCTCGGGTTCAGCCAGTCACGGCTCGGCGCCGGGTTGTTGGAGGTGAGGATGAACACCTGATCCCCGGTCTTCAGCGGATAGGTCAGCGGGACAATCCGGCTGTTGACCCTGGCGCCGCGGCAGGCATGGCCAATCTCGGTGTGCACCCGATAGGCAAAGTCCACCGGCGTCGCGCCCTGAGGCAGATCCACCACGTGGCCTTCCGGGGTGAAAACATACACCCGGTCCGACGCCACATCGGACTTCAGGTGATCGGCCAGACCGGACAGATCGCCCAGCTCTTCCTGCCACTCCAGCACCTGACGCAGCCAGTTGATCTTGGCGTCATAGCCCGTGGACTTGTTGTGCTTGTCGGTACCCTTGTACAGCCAGTGGGCACAGACCCCCAGTTCCGCTTCCTGGTGCATCTTGTGGGTCCGGATCTGCACTTCCATGACCTTGCCCTCGGGCCCGATCACCGCGGTATGGAGCGACTGGTAGCCGTTTTCTTTCGGGTTGGCGATGTAGTCGTCGAACTCGTTGGGAATGTGGCGCCAGAGTGAATGCACGATCCCCAGCGCGGCATAGCAGTCCCGCACCTCGGGCACCAGGATGCGCACGGCGCGCACGTCATAGACCTGGGAAAAGTCGATGCCCTTGCGGCGCATCTTTCGCCAGATGCTGTAGATATGCTTGGCCCGGCCGGAGAGCTCGCCCTCGATGCCGGAGGCACGCAACTCCACCTGCAGGGTTTCGATCACCCGGCGGATGTAGCCCTCCCGGTCGAGACGTTTCTCGTCCAGCAGCTTGGCAATCTTCTTGTAGGCGGTTTCGTGCAGGTAACGGAAGGACAGATCCTCCAGTTCCCACTTGATATGACCGATACCCAGCCGGTGGGCCAGGGGCGCGTAGATGTCGAAAACCTCGCGGGCCACCCGCATGCGCTTCTCTTCCGGCGCGTTCTTGACCGCCCGGATAGCGCAGGTCCGCTCTGCCAGCTTGATCAGGGCAACGCGCACGTCGTCGATCATGGTGACCAGCATCTTGCGCACGTTATCCAGCTGACCCTCGCTCTGGCCCAGCACATTGCCCTTGAGCGGGTGATGGATGGAGGAGATTGCCGCCATCTGCTGGACACCGTTGATCAGCCCGGCGACTTCATCACCGAATTCCTTGCGGATTTCCTCCAGCGGCACCCGTTCCTCGCGCACCGCCCGGTAGAGGATGGCGGCGACCAGACTGGCTTGGTCCAGGTGCAGCTCCGCCAGCACCTGGGCCATCTCCAGTCCGATCCGGAAGCTGCTCGAGCCCGGCGCCCACAACCGGTCTTCCCGAAACGCCTGCAGATCGATCTCTGCCGCCTTCTCACAGGCCCGGCGGAACTGGTCAACGTCTTCGAGATGGGTTTGCGAGGCGATGTGGCTGACGCACCGTTCGATGTCGACTTCGCCATCACCTGTTACAGCATAATCTTCGCGAACTTTTACCATATCGGTCTTGTTGTTCCTGTTCGTTGTCGCGGACATCCCTGCCCGCGCTCAATCCTGTTCAGCGATCGGCCCGCTCGAACAGGGCGATAGACTCCACGTGGGTGGTGTGCGGGAACATGTCCATCACACCGGCGCGCACCAGGCGGTAGCCATTGCGCACCATCACGCCCGCATCCCGGGCCAGGGTTGCCGGGTTGCAGGAAACATAAACAATACGATCGGCGCCGAACGCCGTCAGGTATTTGCAGATCTCCTCGGCACCGGAGCGGGGCGGATCGATCAGGATCTTGTCAAAGCCCTCTTTCGCCCAGGACTGACCGGTAAAATCGCCATGCAGGTCAGCACCGTGGAAGGTCACGTTGTCCAGACCGTTCAGCCCGGCATTTTCACGTCCGCGCACCACCATGGCGTCGTCACCCTCGACACCGACGACCTGACCGCCACGACGGGCCAGCGGCAGGGTGAAGTTACCGAGCCCGCAGAACAGGTCCAGCACCCGCTCGCCCGGCTGGACATCCAGCCACTCGACCGCACGGTGTACCATGGACCGGTTGATACCCGCATTGACCTGGGTAAAGTCCATGGGATGAAACTGCATGGTCAGATCGAACTCGTCCAGGCGATAGCTCAGCCGCTCATCGTCCCGACCAGCCGATTCCGGCCAGATCCGGTGTACGGTATCCGGTCCCTTGGGCTGCAGGTATATATGCAAGTCGTGGGCCTGACCGAAGGCGATGAGTTTTTCCCGGTCGCCGGGGCTGAGCTCATCCATGTTGCGAAACACCATGGCCGCCAGATCATCACCGCAGGCCACCTCGACCTGGGGAATGCGGTCGAAGGCATCCATGCTGTGCAGCAATTCGCGCAGCGGCAAGATGCGCTCACCGATGCGCGGATCCATGACCACGCAGCGATCGATGTCGGTCAGGAAGCTGTTGCGCTTCTCCCGGAACCCCACCAGCACGGATTCCCGGGCCTTGACGAAACGGACACCCAGACGGGCCTTGCGCCGGTAGCCGAGGCTGGCCTCGGAACGCATGGGCGCCACCCACTCCTCCGGCTCGATGCCCCCGAAATGGGCAAAATGCTGGCGCAGGGTGTCTTCTTTGAACCGGATCTGGGCATCGCCGCTCATGTGCTGCAGGCTACAGCCGCCGCACAGGTCGGCAAACTCACAGGGGGTCTCCTGGCGCTCGGACGAAGCTTCGAGCACTTCCAGGGTCCGCAGTTCGTCGAACTTGCTGCGGGTGGAGACCACTTTCGCCATCACCGTTTCGCCGGGCAGTGCGCCGTCCACGAACTGGGTCTTGCCGTCATTGCGGGCGATACCCCGGCCGTCATGGCTCAGGGTTTCAATTACACAGCGCACAGGCTCCTTGGGCAGAACCTTCCTGCGTCTTCTACTCATACTGAAATCTCTTGCTGGCTGGTTCAGGCGCCGGGGAAGACACCTGTCGACAGGTACCGGTCACCGCGATCACAGATAATGGCCACGATCACGGCGTTTTCAACCTGCTCTGACAACTTCAGGGCCGCTGCGATCGAACCGCCGGAGGACACCCCACAGAAGATGCCCTCCCGGGCGGCCAGGGCCCGCATGGTGTTCTCGGCCTCGTCCTGGCCGATATCGAGCACCTGGTCCACGCGACTGGCATCGTAGATTTTCGGCAGGTATTCCTCGGGCCAGCGGCGGATGCCGGGAATCGAGGCGCCTTCCTTCGGCTGCAGGCCGATGATGCGGATGTCGGGATTACGCTCCTTCAGGTAGCGGGAGACACCCATGATGGTCCCGGTGGTACCCATGGAGCTGACAAAGTGGGTCACGCGCCCTTCGGTCTGCTCCCAGATCTCCGGGCCGGTGGTGCGGTAGTGGGCCAGCGGGTTGTCGGGGTTGCTGAACTGGTCCAGCACCTTGCCCTTGCCTTCGGCTTCCATCGCCAGGGCCAGGTCGCGGGCTGCCTCCATGCCCTCTTCTTTGCTGACGGTAATGATTTCGGCACCATAGGCACGCATCGAAGCCCGACGCTCCTCGCTCATGTTGGCCGGCATGATCAATACCATGCGGTAGCCCTTGATCGCGGCCGCCATGGCCAGGGCAATTCCGGTATTGCCACTGGTGGCTTCGATCAGGGTATCCCCGGGTTTGATCTCGCCACGGCGCTCAGCCTCCTGGATCATGCTCAGTGCCGGGCGGTCCTTCACCGAACCGGCCGGGTTATTGCCTTCAAGCTTGGCCAGGATGACATTGCTGGTATCGCCCGGCAGGCGCTGCAGGCGGACCAGCGGGGTATGGCCAACATAATCTTCAATGGTGGGGAAATTCATAATAAAACCCTGTGGTACACTTTTGGCTCCGAATCATACGCGTTATGGCCCCGGCATCCCAATACAGCTTCTCGCTATATCCATGACCGGCGGCTATAACCTGTACTTTTTCTGTCTGGTCCGGGACAGATACCACAGTCAGTCCCGGCCGGATCATCTATTCTGACAGGGAAGTGACTGCGGGTTCATTCCCGTGGCAGGGCAATTTTCAGGAAAATCGTATGCGGCGCTGGGGTATTCGCAAGAAAGTGCTGGTGGTGACTCTGGTCCCCACCCTGCTGACCACCCTGATTCTCGGGCTGTTCTTTACCTACAGCTGGGTAAACAACATCGAGAGCCTGCTCAGCGATCGCGGGGAATCACTGTCCCGGCAGCTGGCTGCAGGTTCCGAGTATGGCCTCTTTACCGCCAATCGCAGCCTGCTGAGCAGCCTTTCCAACGCCCTGCTGGAAGAACAGGATGTCCGCTCCATTACCTTCTATGGCAGCGACGGCCGTCGACTGCTGCACACCGGGCCCGGCAGCTCCCAGGCACCCGCCTCCGGAACCCTTCCCCCCGACCATGCCATGCGTATGGCCGGTGAGAACAGCACGCGGTTCGTGACTCCCGTGTATCTGCAGGACCTGATGATCGAGACCATGCTCGATCCGGACGCCCGCCAGTCCATGAGCGAGCTGAAGGAGCCGCTCGGCTGGGTGTCGGTGGAGATGTCCCATGTCCGCACCGAGAAAGAAACTTACAAGGCCATGCTCATTTCCCTGCTGCTGGTGCTCGGCGGCGTACTCCTGAGCCTGGCCATCGCTATGCGCCTCAGCCGCGCCTTCACCGATCCCGTGTTCGAGCTGAACGAGGCGGTGGCGAAGCTCAAGGAAGGCAAGCTCGATACCCGGGTCCATACCGGTGCCGGTCCGGAATTCGAGCAGCTGGAATCCGGCCTCAATGACATGGCCGAGGAGCTGAGCAAGGCCCAGGCCGAGATGCAGCAGAATATTGATCAGGCCACCGGCGACCTGCGTGAGACCCTGGAAACCATCGAGATCCAGAACATCGAGCTGGACTTTGCCCGCAAGGAGGCACTGGAAGCCAGCCGGATCAAATCAGAGTTCCTGGCCAACATGTCCCACGAGATCCGGACACCGCTCAACGGCATCATCGGCTTCACCGAACTGCTGCTGAAGAGCCCCCTGCCCCGGCAACAACGGGACCATCTCAACACGATCCGGAAATCCTCGGAGATCCTGCTGACGATCATCAACGACATCCTGGATTTCTCCAAGATCGAAGCTGGCAAACTGATTCTGGACCGGGTGCCCTTCCAGCTCCGGGACATCATCGAGGAAGTCATGGTCATGCTGGCGCCGGCGGCCCACAGCAAGAACCTGGATCTGGCCCCGCTGGTCTATAACGATGTGCCGGACAACGTCATGGGCGATCCGCTGCGGGTCAAGCAGATCATCACCAACCTGGTGAACAACGCCATCAAGTTCACCCAGACCGGGGAAGTGGTGCTGCGGGCCAGCCTGGAGGACGAGGACCAGGAGAACAACCGGGTGACCGTGAAGATCAGCATCACCGATTCCGGCGTCGGACTTTCCCGGGCCCAGCAGCAATCCCTGTTCAATGCCTTCAGCCAGGCGGATGCCTCCACTGCCCGGCAGTATGGCGGGACCGGCCTGGGGCTGGCCATTTCCAAGCGACTGGTGGAGGAAATGGGCGGCCAGATCGGGCTGGAGAGCGAGCTGGGCAAGGGTTCCACCTTCTGGTTCACCCTGAACACCGAACTGTCGGCCACCGGCGAGGTCGTCACGCCCAGGGACGCCCTCAAGGGCGAGAAGGTTCTTTACCTGGAACATCAGAAGACCACGGGGCTGGCCGTCGAGCATATGCTTCGGGACTGGGGCATGGTGGTGGATCGGGTTGCCTCCTCCGGTGCCATGCAGGAACAGATCGAGGAAGCCCAGAAAAGCCAGGCCGGCTACGCGGTTGCCATTGTCGGCATCACCCGGAACCTGCTCAACTCCAGTCAGTACCGCAACCTGCTGCATAACCTCGAAGTCGAGCGTGATTGCCGGACACTGCTGCTCACGCCTACTCTGGAAAGCCATGATCCCGGGCTTTCCGGGCTCGCCAGTGGTCATCTGACCAAGCCCGTGTGCCGCAACGCCCTCTATGACGAGTTGCTGCTCCTCGTGCATGGCATCAACGCCGGCGGGCGGGCCATCGACAGTTACGCCCCTGGCACCGGGCGTCAGGCCCGGAACAACGTCCCCAGGGTGCTCGCGGTGGACGACAACGAGGCCAACCTGAAGTTGGTCATGACCCTGCTGGATGACTGCCAGCTGGAGGCGGAGTCCGCCTGCAACGGCTTCGACGCCCTGAGTAAGGCGCGGCAGAAGCCCTTCGACCTGGTGTTCATGGACCTGCAGATGCCCGGCATGGATGGCGTCGAGACCACCGCCCGGATCCGCGAGCTGGACACCAACACTCACCGGACCCCCATCATCGCCCTGACTGCCCATGCCCTCGCCGATGAACAGGAGGCGCTGGCAAAGCAGGGATTTGACGGTTACATGGCCAAGCCGATCAGCAGTAGTGAGCTGACCGCGATTATCCGGGAATACACAGGGTATGATTGCGGCAATCGCAGCACCCCACCCAATTTTTCCGAGGTCCGGGATACCCGGAAGCCGCTTCGGCCTTCTTCGCGCAGGGTGCAGGAGGATTGCGTCAGTGTGTCAGAGAGTATCCAGCTGGCCGCCGGCAAGGCAGATCTGGCGGAAGAGCTGTTCAGCATGCTGGTTGAACAGCTGCGCCCGGACATGCAGAAAATCCGGGATTTCTGGGCAGAGGGCGACATGGACAGCTTGCTGGACTGCGTCCATAAGCTCCATGGCGCTACCCGCTATTGCGGTGTGCCGGAGTTGAGAGCCGCCGCCAACCAGCTGGAAACCGCCCTCAAGTGCTCGGCCCCGGATATCGGGGCTCACAAGGATCAATTGCTGGAGGCCATGGAGCGACTGCACGCCTGGAGCGAGCAGACCGACTGGCAACCGCTGTTCCGGCAGGACCAGTACCAGACCGGCACCGCGCCCTGACCCCCGGCGTCAGGCGCGGCCGCAGGCCCGGTCAATAATGGCCTTCATGTCGGCCACAGCTTCTTTCAGGCCGGTGAACACGGCCCGGGCAATGATGGCGTGGCCGATATTAAGCTCGTTGATGCCGGGGATGGCGGCCACCCGCTCGGTGTTGTGGTAATGAAGGCCGTGGCCGGCGTTCACGATCAGCCCCTTCTTGCGGGCATAGGCCACGGCATTGGCAATGATCTGAAACGCCTTGTCTTCCTCTTCGGCGGTTTTTGCCTCGGCATATTCTCCGGTATGCAACTCCACCACCGGCGCACCGCATCGAACTGCGGCATCGATCTGGACCGGGTCCGGATCAATGAACAGGGAAACCTCGGCACCAATCCGGCCCAGCCGCTCGCACGCCTTGGCGACCCGCGTTTCCTGGCCATCAACGTCGAGACCACCCTCGGTGGTCAGCTCTTCCCGTTTCTCCGGCACCAGGCAGACACACTCAGGCCGCACCTGCTCGGCAAACGCCAGCATGGCGTCGGTGACGGCCATCTCGAGATTCATCTTGGTCTGCAGGACTTCACGCAGCAACAGGACATCGCGGTCCTGGATGTGGCGCCGGTCTTCCCTGGGGTGAATGGTGATACCGTCGGCCCCCGCTTCCTCGGCAAGAATCGCCGCCTGTACCGGATCCGGGTAACGGGTGCCACGGGCCTGGCGCAGGGTGGCCACGTGATCGATGTTGACGCCAAGCAATACTCTAGGATTCATGGTGTTCTCCCCGAAGGTGACTGAAAAGGCTTCGACTGTTCAATGGGCGACCCTGCAGCAGGTAGTCGACCAGCACCCGCATGACCCGCTTGGCAAGCCGGCGGCTGGCGGCGGATTCCAGGTCGCCGGCGGCGACCGCCAGCAGAACCTCACCCGGTAAATCCTGCAAACGTACGCCCTGAAAAGGTTTCGAGACAATGCCCTGTTCCGGATCATAGTAGTAGCGCTGGCCGGCCTCGACAGATTCACCGGTATCGGTGGTTTGGTCCCAGGCAAAGTCGTAGCCAAGGGCGCCGGCGAAGGCCTGCTCGAACCGGCGCAGCACCGGCTCTATGTCGGAGGTAGCAGAGAGCTCGCTGATGGCATCGATGTAGGCCGCAAACAGGGTGGGATGGGGATCGGCCGCAGGCAGAATGCGTTGCAGCAATTCATTCAGGTACAGTCCGCTGTAGAGCGAAGCGGTGCGTTTAAGCTCCGGCCCGGGACGCACGTCAACCTGAGTCAGGGTTTTGAGGTCACCGCGCCCGGTCCAGTCCAGCAGCAGCGGCTGGAAAGGCTGAAGCTGGGCCTTCAGCTGGCTTCTGGCACTGTTCGCCCCACGCGCGATGACTGTCATCCGGCCCCGGTTCAGGGTGAATACATCCACCATGAGGCTGGTTTCCCGCCACGGGCGGCGGTGGATGACATAGGCGGGCTCCTGCTGTTCCGGCCCCCTCATAGACGCCTCAGAAGTCGTTCATGCCCAGGCTTTTGAGTGCCCGGTCGCTGTCCGCCCAGCCGCGCTTCACCTTGACCCACAGCCGGAGCATGATCTTGCTTCCGAACATCCGCTCCATGTCGGTGCGGGCTTCCTGACCGATGCGACGCATGCGCTCGCCCTTGTCGCCGATGATGATCTTCTTCTGGCCTTCACGCTCCACAAGGATCAGGGCGGAAATATGCAGGGTCTTGCCCTGATGCTTGAACTCTTCAATCTCCACCGCTACCGAATAGGGCAGCTCGGCACCCAGCTGACGGGTGATCTTTTCCCGGACAATTTCCGCTGCCATGAATCGCTCACTGCGATCGGTGATCTGGTCATCCGGATAGAAATGCACGCTCTCGGGCAGATAGCGGCCAACCGCCTCTTCCAGGGGCTCAAGGTTGGTTTCCTTTAGCGCCGACAGCGGAATGATTTCTGCGAACTCCCGCTTCTTCGACAGCATCTCCAGGTGCGGCAACAGGGCGTCCCGGTTTTCCACCTTGTCGACCTTGTTGACGGCCAGGATCACGGGGCACTTCACTCTGGACAGCTTCTCCAGCACCATTTCATCCGCGGTGGTCCAGGCCAGCTGGTCCACCACGAACACCACCACATCCACATCAATCAGCGCCGACGAGGCGGCCTTGTTCATGTAGCGGTTCAGGGCCCGGGGCTCGTCTTCATGCATGCCCGGGGTGTCCACATAGATGGCCTGGACCGGACCGTCGGTCTTGATGCCCAGCACCTCGTGTCGGGTGGTCTGGGGCTTTCGGGAGGTAATACTCAGCTTCTGTCCCAGGATATGGTTCAGCAGAGTGGACTTGCCGACATTCGGGCGGCCAACAATGGCCACGAATCCACAACGGCTGTCGGGATTCTCGGGACGGGTAATATCATTCATCAGGAATTCTCCACACCCAGCTCTTTCAGGGCGTTACGGGCTGCCTGCTGCTCGGCCACACGACGGCTGCTGCCGGTGCCGGTGGTCTTGCGATCGAGGGATGGCAGGGCGCAGGATACATGGAAGGTCTGGTTGTGTGCTTCACCGTCGACGGAGATCACGTCATAGCGGGGCAGCGGGAACTGCCGCGACTGCAGATACTCCTGCAACCGGGTCTTGGGATCTTTCTGGGTATCCTGCAGATCCAGGTTTCGCAGGCGCTGCTCGAACCACCGCAGCACCTGGGAACGACAGGTGTGGAAATCGCTGTCCAGATAGATGGCGCCGATGATGGATTCGACAGCATCGGCGAGGATGGACTCCCGGCGGAATCCACCACTCTTGAGTTCACCGGATCCCAGGCGCAGGTATTTCCCCAGCTCGAACTCGCGGCCGATCTCCGCCAGGGTCACGCCCTTGACCATGCGGGCACGCAGCCGGCTCAGCTGCCCTTCCCTGGCCTTGTCAAAGTTCAGGAACAGGTACTCGGCGATGACCATATTGACGATGGAGTCCCCCAGGAACTCCAGTCGCTCGTTGTTCTGGTTGCCGTAGCTGCGGTGTGTGAGCGCCAGCAGCAGCCGCTCGGGAGACTTGAACTGATAGCCGATGCGCCGCTGTAACTGATCCAGATCCGGTTGTGAACTCACTTGCCCTTCAACTCATACTCATGCTTGAAGTGGATAACAGTATCCACGTTACTGAAAAGGTTGTTGCGAACCTCGTAATCCACCTTGATCACGACGAACTCGCCATTCTTTTCCACGGAAATGTGCTTGGGATCGAAGCCACGCACATTGTTGACGCTCAGACGCTTGTTGATCAGGGTAAGCACCTGCGCCGGCCCCATGGTCGAAAGACCTTCCGTGCCATCCAGGCTCTCCAGGGCCTCCTGAATGGTGATGTCATCGATATAGACCGGCCCCAGCTTGACCACCAGTGTCAGCAGGCTGCCGAAAAACAGCACCATGATCAGAATGGTCAGGACGGATGCGCCGCCCTGACGCCCCATCGTGGAGAGATTGTTTTTCTTCATTATAACTGCACTCCAGATTAGTCTGCGTTATTCGATACCACCGACACGATCAAAGGATGGCAGACTGGTGATCGATTTCCAGTGCATCCAGATCGCAAAGGCCTTGCCGACGATCAGTTCGTCCGGCACCGTGCCCCAGTAGCGGCTGTCATTGCTGTTGTCCCGGTTATCCCCCATCACGAAGTAATGGCCTTCGGGGACCACCCACTCGCCTTCGCCGGAGCTGCCGGCCCGTCCGAGGGTCAGGAAGATATCGTGTTCCACCTCTCCGAGGTCCTCGCGCCGCAACTCCATTGGTGGCAACCGCGCAACGAACCGGCTGTCGACCTGTTCGCCGTTGATGAACAGCTGCTTGTCCTGGTACCGGATGCGATCACCGGGCAGTCCGATCACCCGCTTGATGTAGTTGGTGGCGCCGTCTTCCGGGTACTTGAACACCATGACATCGCCCCGCTCGGGGTCGCCGACCTCCAGGATCTTGGTGCCGGCCACCGGCAGGCGAATTCCGTAGGCGTACTTGTTGACCAGGATGAAATCACCCACTTCCAGTGTCGGCAACATGGAGCCAGAGGGAATCTGGAACGGTTCTACCAGGAATGAGCGCAGGATCAGGACGATGGCCAGGACCGGGAAAAACGAACGGCTCAGATCAACCAGGTAAGGCTCTTTCGGTTCCTCCTCGCCGGATACCGCTTCATCTTCCTGACCGGTGCCCGGGCTGCTGGCCCGGGCCGCCGCAAGCCGGCGCTCACGCAGGAATAGCTTGTCCGCCAGCCAGATCAGACCTGTCGCAAAGGTCAGTACTACCAGAACCAGGGGAAAATCGATATCCATCCGGGTGCCTTCTGTTATTTGTCGACTTTCAACACGGCAAGAAACGCTTCCTGAGGCACCTCGACATTACCCAGCTGCTTCATACGCTTTTTACCTTCTTTCTGCTTCTGCAGCAGTTTCTTCTTACGGCTGACGTCACCACCGTAACACTTGGCGGTCACGTTCTTGCGCAGAGCCTTGACGGTCACCCGGGCCACCACGTGGGTGCCGATAGCCGCCTGGATGGCGATATCAAACATCTGCCGGGGAATCAGCTCTTTCATCTTGTCGATCAGCTGCCGGCCCTTGTAGTGCGCCTGCTCCTTGTGAACGATCAGCGCGAGGGCATCCACCCGCTCGCCGTTGATCAGCACGTCCAGGCGTACCAGGTTCGCCGGCTGGAAGCGCACAAAGTGGTAATCCAGGGAAGCAAAACCACGGCTGGCCGACTTGATCCGGTCAAAGAAGTCCATCACCACTTCCGCCATGGGCAACTCATAGGTGAGCTGCACCTGGGTGGACATGAAGTGCATGTTCTTCTGGATGCCGCGTTTCTCCTCGCACAGCGCGATCACGTTACCCAGGTGCTCCTGTGGCACCAGGATATTGGCCTCCACGATGGGTTCACGCATCTCCTCGATAGAGCCAATATCCGGAAGCCTCGAGGGGTTGTCCACCGACAGGGTCTCACCCTGCTTGGTCAACACTTCATAAATTACCGTCGGCGCGGTGGTAATCAGATCCAGGTCATACTCGCGCTCGAGCCGTTCCTGAATGATCTCCATGTGCAGCATGCCCAGGAAACCACAGCGGAAACCGAAACCGAGGGCGTCGGAATTCTCCGGCTCGAAGAACAGGGAGGCGTCGTTCAGGGTCAGCTTTTCCAGGGCGTCACGGAAGTCGTCATAGTCGTCCGCGCTGACCGGGAACAGGCCGGCGTAGACCTGCGGCTTGACCTTCTTGAAGCCGGGCAGCATCGGAGTCTCTGCCGCGAACTTCTGGTGTACGATGGTGTCGCCCACCGGCGCGCCATGGATATCCTTGATGCCGGCAACCACGAACCCTACGTCACCCGCCTCGAGGATATCGGTATCCTTGGGCTTGGGATTGAAGATGCCCACCTTGTCGGCATTCCAGGCCTTGCCGGTGGACTTGATCACGATCTTGTCGCCCTTGCGCAGGGTACCCTCGGTGACGCGCACCAGGGATACCACGCCCAGGTAGTTGTCGAACCAGGAATCGATGATCAGCGCCTGCAGGGGCGCGCTGCGGTCACCCTTGGGCGGTGGAATCTTGCGGATCAGATCTTCCAGCACATCCTCCACGCCCAGGCCGCTCTTGGCACTGCAGCGCACGGCGTCGGATGCCTCGATGCCGATGATATCCTCGATCTCGGCGGCCACCCGGTCCGGCTCGGCCTGGGGCAGGTCCATCTTGTTCAGGACCGGCACCACCTCAAGGCCCTGCTCGATGGCGGTGTAACAGTTGGCCACGGACTGGGCTTCCACGCCCTGCCCGGCATCCACCACCAGCAGCGCACCTTCACAGGCGTACAGGGAGCGGGACACCTCGTAGGAGAAATCCACGTGGCCCGGGGTGTCGATGAAATTCAGTTTGTAGGTCTCACCATCCCGGGCCTTGTAGTTGAGCGTGACACTCTGGGCCTTGATAGTGATCCCGCGCTCCCGTTCCAGGTCCATGGAATCCAGGACCTGCTCGGCCATCTCACGGTCCGTCAGGCCGCCACAGATCTGGATAAAACGATCAGCGAGGGTGGATTTACCGTGGTCGATGTGGGCGATGATGGAAAAGTTACGGATTCGGCTCAGTTCAGTCACAGAAAATGAATACTCATAATTAAGACGAAGGATTGAGCCCGGAGGGGCCGCTACCGGGATCCGGGAACGGCGTGATTTTACCGGTTACCGCCGGCCATTGCCATGATCAGGAAATCAGCGGTTTCTCATACTGGCGAATCAGGAAGCCGATCAGGGCATCCTCATCCAGCGGATAACTGAACAGGTTGCCCTGACACTGGGCACAACCGGCGGTTTTCAGGAAGCTCAGTTGCTGGAGCGTTTCCACGCCCTCGGCCACCACCGTCAGGTGCAGGTTACGGGCCAGCGCGATAACGGCGGAGGCAACATCGGTGGCACTGACGTTGTAGGGAATGTCGCGAATGAAGCGATGGTCAATCTTGATTACGTCCAGCGGCAACTGCTGCAGCGCCACCAGTGAGCAGGAGCCGGTGCCGAAATCATCGAGAATCAGACAGACACCGAGGTCGTTGAGGGCGACCAGCAACTCCCTCAGCATGCGCGGATCCTCGTTCAGCAGCTCCGCCGGCATCTCCAGCTCCAGGCACTCCGGTGAGACACCGGTTTCGGTGATTACCTGGCGAACCATGTCCAGGAATCCGTTGTCGGTCAGCTGGCGCACCGAGAGGTTCACTGCCATTTTCAGGGAGTCAAAGCCGGCCCGCTCAAGCGCCTGTACCTGGATACAGGCCTGGCGCAGTGCCTGCTCGCCCAGGCGCACGATCAGCCCGGTTTCTTCAGCCAGCCCGATAAACTGCTGGGCCGAGACCAGGCCTTTTTCGGGATGATGCCAGCGCAGGAAAGCTTCAACCCCGATGACCCGCTCGGTATTCAGGTCCACCTTGGGTTGGTAGTGCAGGACAAAGCGGTCCTCATCCAGGGCGGTCGCCAACTCTTCCTGCTGCAGAAGGCGCCGGGCGGCCTGGATATTCATTGCCGGCGTGAAGAACTGGTAGGTGTTCCGGCCGACCTCCTTGGCCCGGTACATTGCCAGGTCCGCGTACTTCATCAGCGTGCCGGAATCCTCGCTGTCCTGGGGCACCATGGTGATACCGATACTGACGGTCACACCCACTTCGTGGTCATTGAGCCGGACCCGCTGGCACAACCGGCGCAGAATGGTATCCGCCACCTTGCCGGCGGCATCGGGGCCACTGATCCTGGACAGCAGCACCACAAATTCGTCACCGCCCAGCCGGGCGACCGAATCTTCCTCCCGGACACACCCTTCCAGCCAATAGGCAACCTGGCGCAGCAACTCGTCGCCGGCATCATGACCGAGGGTGTCGTTGATGCGCTTGAAGCCGTCGAGATCCAGGAACATCAACGCGGCCGAGTCTCCGCTGCGGCGACACCGACGCACCACATGGTTGAGACGGTCCCGGAACAGCTGGCGATTAGCCAGACCTGTGAGCGGATCGTAGAACGCCAGTCGATGCAGTTCCGATTGCGCCGCCTTGAGCTGGGTGAGGTCGCGAAGGCTGAGCACCACACCATTGACCCCCGGCACCGACAACATGGCGGTATAGGTGCCTTCCATGTCCCGCCATTGGCCACCGGCATCCCTGATGCGGGCCCGAATGACCGGCATCTGCTTGCCTGGAGACTTGATCGATTCCTCAAACCCGCGCTGAAGCTGAGGCCAGTCGTCACTGTGAACCAGGTCCCCGAAGGCCAGTTCAGGCACTTTCTCCGGCTCGAACCCGAGGATGTCGAGACTGGAGGGGCTGGCATACCGGGGCTGACCATTGCGGTCCATCACCAGGGTCACATTCGCGGCACCCTCGGTTATGGCCCGGTAACGGCCGGCGGTGATCTGGGCCATCAGGCGGGAACGAACCAGGGCAAGCACGAACAGGAACAGCAGCACGCTGATGACCACACCGCTGCCCAGGACGATGGGCGGCCGTGGGTCGGAGGCCAGGTAATCAAAAGCCGGGGTGGAACGGGTCTGGAGCAGCCAGTCACGGCCACCATGGGTGATGGTCTGGCTCATCTCGAAACTGAACTCGTTATCCAGGGAGCCCAGGTTCGATCCATACATCACCGCATCCCGGCTGATGACGCCGTTGTCGTAGATCCTGACATCAAGAAAAGGGGCAATCAGCCCGACAATGCCATCGAGAAGGTTGTTCATTCGGAAGGCGCTGAAAACATACCCGGCAAGCATCATGCGCCGCTCGGCACGGTTCTCGGGAATGGTGCCGCCCTGAAAGACAGGATAGTACATCAGGAAGCTGGCCTGATCCTCGGCCACCTCCTCCTGCACCAGCACTATTTTGGGGGTGACCGTGGGAACAGCCTCGTCCCTGGCCTGTTCCATGGCTTGCCGGTGTTTGGGATCGCTGAACGCGTCATAGCCAAGTGCGCGCCGGTTCCGTTCGGTGCCCGGCTCCAGGTAAACCATGGGGTAGTAATAGGGCCCTGTACCCAGCGGGGTCACCAGGTAATTGTGCACCCCTTCGGCCCTGACCGAGGCAATGTGATCGGCCATTCCCCGCACCCCGATACGCCGGACATAACCTATGCCCTGGATTCCGGGGTAATAACGGTTGATATCGACCTTGTCGACGTATTCGCGCCACTGTTCCCGGGAGACATCGCCGGCGACGGCAAAGAGTCCGGCACTGCCGGCCAGAACCTGCTCGTAGTTGAGCAGGCGTTCCTCGATTGCGGTCTTGAGCTGAAGCGACTGGGTCCGGAACCGTGCCTCGGTGCGATCCTCCACCAGACGGATCGACACCTGCCAAAGGACAATCGTCACAGCGATACCAACGGCAAAGACCAGCCAGGCTACCCAAGCATTGCGGAATTCCAGCAGTCTGCGGAGGGGAAGTTCCTTCTTGTTCATCATCGGTCCGGGTCCGTTCCTTGGCCTCTTTTTCTTCGGTTCGCGCGAGTATAGCAAAAGCCCCCGGGCCTGTCGCTCCGACCGGCCCGGGGGCTTTCTGACTGCTATTTACGGCTTCAGGATTACCGGATCAGGGCTTCATGACCAGATACAGCGCCCTGCCCTGACGTACGATCCGCACCGATACGGCCCGACCTTCCGGCAGGGATGACACCACTTCCCGGAAATCGGAAACCGAACGCACCTCACGGCGATTGATCTCGGTGATCACATCCTTGGGCCGGATCCCTGCTTCGAACGCCGGACCGCGGCCGATATCGGTGACCACCACACCGCCCGGAACCCCGAGCGAATCGGCCAGTTCCGCGGGCAGCGGTTCAATGGTCATGCCCAGGGGTGCTGAAGAGGAGCCACCGTCGTTACCAGAAGGCGCCTGGCTCTGGGCCTGACCTTCATCCGGCAGCTGACCGATTTCCACTTCCAGGGTCATTTCCTCGCCGCCACGCAGGACAGTCAGGCGGGCGGTCTCGCCCACCGCAGTACGGCCAACCATGGGTGGCAGATCCGAGGAGAACTGGACTTCATCGCCGTCATACTCGAGTACGATATCACCGGACTGCAGGCCTGCCTGCTCGGCCGGAGACCCTTCCATCACTTCGGCAATCAGCGCACCGCGGGGCCGCTTCAGACCAAAGGATTCGGCCAGGTCGCGGTTGACCTCCTGGATCAGGACGCCAAGCCAGCCCCGGGATACCATGCCCTTGTCACGGATCTGCCGGAACACGTTCATGGCATCGTCAATGGGGATGGCGAAGGAAACGCCCATGAAACCGCCTGAGCGGGTATAGATCTGGGAGTTGATACCGACAACCTCGCCATCCATGTTGAACAACGGCCCGCCGGAGTTACCCGGGTTGATGGCAACGTCGGTCTGGATGAACGGAACGTAGTTTTCACTGGGCAGGGAACGGCCCAACGCACTGACAATGCCGGCGGTCACGGTGTAATCGAAACCGAACGGTGAGCCAATGGCGAACACCCATTCGCCGACTTTCAGATCCCGGGACTTGCCAACCTTGACCACAGGCAGGTCACCACCGTCCTCGATTTTCAGCACGGCCATGTCGGAGCGCGGGTCGGTGCCCACCAGTTTGGCCGGCAGCTCGCGGCGATCGTTCAGGCGAACGACGATTTCATCGGCTCCCTCGACCACATGATTGTTGGTCAGCACGTAACCGTCACTGGAGACGATGAAGCCCGAACCCATGGACCGCCGGGGCTGGGCGCCGCCGGGCGAACCGCCGAACGGCGACTGGGGGCCGCGGAAAAAGTGCTGGAAGAACTCGGGCATCTGCTCCAGCTGGCGCTCATCAAAGGGCATGCCGCCGAACCCGGTGTTGCCACCCTTGGGCTCGGTGGTGGTACTGATATTGACCACGGCACCGGAGTTTTCCTCCACCAGCCCGGTAAAGTCCGGCAGGCTGCGGGCCGCGACGCCCTGGCTCCAGAACACCATCACCATGACGGACATCATCAGCAGGGCACCCAGCACCTTGTCGATCCGGAACGCGGGTAATGTCCGGGTGGCCACTGTTATCTTTCTCGGCATGTTGAACCCCCTGTATTAACAACTCATAAGGTTAGTTTTGAGGCCCGTAAAAGCGTTTTCAACTTACAAATCGGTAGGATTTATAGACAGGTTCGGGCCACACCCCGGATTGCGCCGCAGAAGCTTCGGTTCGTAGCCGCCACGACGGCCCGGAAACAGCCTGGCCAGGAAAAAGCCGCCAGCGAGACCGGCAGCGGCACCCAGCATGGCGCCACCATCACTGCCCCCTGACAGATTATGTCCGGCGATGGTTCCCAGCACCATGGCACCGAGCGGAACGGCATAAACCAGCATGGAGGCACCGAGCAATGCCTGTTCCTCGATACCGATGGTCACTTCATCGCCCACCCTGGCATTGATGCTGTTGGCGACCAGGACCTGGTTGGCCCGGCCACCGGTCACCGAAGCCAGCGCCCTCTGGCCACAACCACTGCGGGCCGAGCAACTCTGGCAGGCGCTGGCCCGGATGGTCTGTACCCAGGCATGATCGCCCTTGATCGCAATCACCTTGCCGGTCTCGGTAATCACGAGCCGTTACCCTCAAGCGCCAGGGTGTCCTGCACCCGGACCGACTCGGCAACTTTCCGGGCCGTTGCCGGCGGGATTTCACCCACCACGGTCACCAGAAATTCACGTTCTCCGGACTCAAGCGCATGCATGTAGATGGTTGTGGCACCTATGCGGGAAACGCCCTTGGGCATATTCAGGCGGCCAGCCGGTTCGACAAATACCGAGAACGCCGCCAGACCATCAGAGAACGCGACCACCTGGCCACGGCCGGCACGGGGCGCCGCCGCGGGTGCGAAACCATCGGGACGCCACCCCAGCTCCCAGCCATTCATCCTGGCAACCGGTGAGGCCTCGGCAAGCCCGTCATCGGCAGCCAGGTTCCGGGATATTTCACGGCCCTGGGTACGGATCTCGAACTCTTCATCCGGGATATCGTCGGTAATCTCCAGGCTGGTGAACTGGAACTGCTCCATCACGTCTCCGGACGAGGCCCTGACATGACTCTTCACCAGCAAGCCGGTCGTTCTCTCCAGCCACAACCGGTGGCTGTAGCGGTACTCGTCCCGGGATCTGAGCGCAATTTCGACCGCCTCATAGCCGGCGACCCGGTCCTCGCCCACCATCTCGGCACTGTACCAACGGCTGACGGGCATCAACTGACTGGTAAATGCCTCCGCGAAGGGGCCTGACGGAATGACCTGATCCAGCCGGATCCGGCCCCGGTCCGGCAGCACACAGACCACATTGACGCCGCGACGGACAATCTCGCCGCTGCCTCCGTCCTGCATCACCAGACGCTCCTCGACGACGCCGTCACGATACCGGTGAGCAATCTGCATGGAGTGCACCTGATCGCCACGGGCATAGACGAAAACGCCACGGTAGGAGGTCATGTTGAGGGCCGGCGCCAGGCGCTCCAGCCATTGGTTCACCTCACCCCTGTCACTGTCAGCCGCCGCCAGACCCGGAACTGCCAGGGCAAGAACCGCCAGCAGCAGGGCCGGAATGGCAGTAGCTCTCAAGCGTGAGGACAGCCTGTTCATGCGCATTCGCACTCCAAGATATCAGTATCCATTGCCGGCACTGACCACCCGGGCGTAACCGACCGCACCGCGACCCGCCCCGACACTGTTGTGCTGGGCGTGCTCCAGCAGGTACTGGCTCATCTGCTCCCACTGTTCTTCATCCAGCCCCTGCAGGGTTACTTCACGGACCTGGGCGGCAGCCACCTCACTGTCAGGAACCGCTTGCGCAGCGATTTCGGGCGCACCGGCCGTTGCAGATCCCTCCCGGGAGTCCCAGCCAGCGCCTGCTCCGAAACCCACGACCAACGCCACCGCCACCATCGCCACCGCCGGCCAGCGCCAGCGTGAAGACGACGAGGCGGATCTGGCCAATACCCGGTGATGGGCGGCACCGGAGCGGCCGTCGAGTGCCGCCCGAACGTTGGCGCTGACATCAACACCCTCCGCCGGGGTGTGACCACTGTGCATCAGATCCCGGACCTGCTGCCAGCGCTGCCACTGGTCGCGTACCCTCGCCTGGTCGTGATGGGACAACAGGCGGCGTACCGATAGCTCATCCGCTTCGTCATCCATCATGGCCGACAGGGTTTCTCTGAGACGATCATCCATCGGATGCAACCTCAAGTTGTCTCTGTGTGATTGAGCAATGGACCAAGGTGCCGATCCACGGCATCCCGGGCCCGGAAAATACGGGAACGGACGGTTCCGATCGGGCATTCCAGAATTTTGGCGATGTCCTCGTAACTGAGGCCATCGTACTCGCGCAACAGGAAGGCCGAGCGCAGCTCTTCCGGCAGTTCAGCGATGGCCCGGGACAACTCCTCCTGCAACTGCTCACGCTGTAACAGCCGTTCCGGAGAAGCGGGATCCCTGAGCCGGATACCGTCATCAAAATTTTCGGCGTCGGAGACATCGGCACTGGCCTGCGGGCGCCGGCCCCGGGACTCCAGGAAGTTCTTGGCGGTGTTGACCGCGATTCGGTAGAGCCAGGTGTAAAACGCGCTGTCGCCACGAAACCGGTCGATGGCGCGATAGGCCTTGACGAAGGTTTCCTGGGTCAGGTCCATCACTTCCTGGGAATCGTAGACATAACGGCTGATGATTGAAGCCACGCGCGTCTGGTATTTGACCACCAGCAGGTCGAAAGCCGCCCGATCGCCATTGCGGACCTTGCGTACGAGCTGAAGGTCCGTCTGACTGTCGGAGTGCTCACCCTGTGTCTGATTCTGTTCAGGCGTCATGGACGGTTTGCCGGTTTTCCCTGATGTTGCGGCCAGCTTTTCGGCCGTTGCGAGATTTGCTTGAGTCATCACTGCTGTCCGGCGTCCGTTTTTGTCCATTTTAGGCGCACGCTCCACAGGGGCGCGCCGTCAGGCCAAATAGACAGCAGGCGTAAAGTTTAGTTCAATACACGTCCACATTATGGCCCGCGATACCGATCCAATGCCACAGTCCTACGAATACGATGTTCTCATAATCGGCAGTGGAGCTGCCGGTCTTACCGTCGCCCTGAACCTGCCCGACCACCTGAGCATCGGGGTCATCAGCAAGGCAGATATCAGCAGTGGCGCCACGCTGTGGGCCCAGGGCGGCATTGCGGCGGTACTCGATGACAAGGACTCGGTCGAGAACCATATCCAGGACACCCTGGCGGCGGGCGCGGGCCTTTGTCACGAAGATTCTGTGCGATTCACCGTGGAGAATGGCAAGGACAGCATCGACTGGCTGATCGACTCCGGGGTGGATTTTACCCGGGAGGATGACAGCGATCACTACCACCTGACCCGCGAGGGCGGGCACAGTCACCGGCGAATCATCCATGCCGCCGATGCCACCGGCCACGCCGTGTCCACCACCCTGACCTCCCAGGCACAGGCCCGACCCAACATTCACCTGATGTCGAATCGGGTAGCCGTGGACCTGATCACCAACCGGAAACTGTCGCTACCGGGCAACCGCTGTGTGGGAGCCTATATTCTCAACCTGGAAGACAATCATGTGGAACTCTTCCGGGCCCGGTTCACCGTCATCGCCACCGGGGGTGCCTCGAAGGCCTACCGCTACACCACCAACCCCGATGGTGCCTCCGGGGATGGCATTGCCATGGCCTGGCGGGCAGGTTGCCGCGTTGCCAACATGGAATTCAACCAGTTCCACCCCACCTGTCTTTACCATCCGCACGCAAAATCGTTCCTGATCACCGAGGCGGTTCGCGGCGAGGGTGGGCTGCTGAAGCTGCCGGACGGCACCCGCTTCATGGACCGGTTTGACGAACGGGCCGAGCTGGCACCCCGGGACATTGTCGCCCGGGCCATCGACCACGAGATGAAGCGACTGGGTGTGGACCACGTGTACCTGGACATCAGCCACAAACCGGCGGATTTCATCAAACACCACTTCCCGACCATCTACGAGAAGTGTCTGGGCTTTGGCATCGACATCACCAAAGAACCGATTCCGGTGGTTCCTGCCGCCCACTACACCTGCGGTGGCATCATCAGTGACGAACGGGCCCGCACCGACGTCAACCAGCTTTATGCGGTCGGCGAAGCCGCCTTTACCGGCCTGCATGGCGCCAACCGCATGGCCAGCAATTCCCTGCTGGAGTGCCTGGTCTATGGCCGGGCCGCAGCCGCCGACATTGCCCGCCGGGAATCGGATATCCCGGCGCCCCCGGAAGCCCCGGAGTGGGACGAAAGCCAGGTCCGGGACTCCGACGAGGACGTTGTCATCTCCCACAACTGGGACGAACTGCGCCACTTCATGTGGGACTATGTCGGCATTGTGAGAACCACCAAACGACTCCAGCGTGCCAAGCACCGGGTCGACCTGCTGGACCGGGAAATCAGCGAGTTCTACAGCAACTACCGGGTTTCCAATGACCTGCTGGAGCTGCGCAACCTGGTCACGGTGGCGGACCTGATCATCTGTTCGGCCCTGCAGCGCCGGGAAAGCAGGGGGCTGCACTACACCCTTGACTACCCGGGACTGCTCAATGAAGCCCGCGATACGGTACTGGTTCCGACCACCTACCGGACCCAGGCCCCCTGATCCTTCAATTTCTCTGGAAAACTGGCGATACCATTATGTCCGATACCCCCAACGTGCCCGACAACCCCGAGTTCAAGCGCCTCTGGTGGCACAGCCGCCGCGGCATGCTGGAGCTTGATGTACTCCTGGTACCCTTCGTGGAAGAGGTCTACCGCGACCTTGAGCCCGAGGACCAGGCCCGCTACCAGAAACTGCTGAGCTGCGAGGACACCGATATGTTCGAGTGGTTCATGCAGCGCAGCCGGCCCGAAGACCCGGATCTCCAGCGCATCGTCGACATGATCCTGAACCGTGTCCAGCCGGATTGATCTCCGGCTGAGTCCCTCTGTCAGTGTCGGCCTGATTGCGACCCTGCCCTGGCTGGCACTGCTGGCCTTCGTCCTGACCGCAGCCTCCGAGAGCCGGCCCTGGATGCTATTCTTCGTTCCCGTGGCCGGCACCGGTGCGATCCTGCACTTTCGCCGCTTTGGCCTGCTACGCGGCAAACGGTCGGTTACCGGGCTGGCGCTGGAAGCCGGTGAGCTGCAGGCGCAATTCTCCGGGCGGGAAGCCATTCCGGTCCAGCCCTGCCGCAGCAGCCGGCTCGGCCCGATGCTGACCCTCTTGAAACTTCGCCCGACAGGCTCCAGATTAGGGGCGTACTATCTTATTCTCCTGGCCCCTGGGCCATGGCCTGGTGGCAACGTCTGCCCGGACCAGTTCCGCAGGTTGCGCCAGTGGCTGCGCCTGGGCCAGTCGCAGTCGTCCATCTGATACACCACCGGAGTTTCCATGACCGACACGGATACTGCTGCCCCCACGCAACCAGAAACCGCCAGCCTGCCGCTCCCCGACCGGGGCTACGCCAGGCTCTCTGACCGGATCCTGGTGCGGGTTTCCGGCCCCGGAACCGACAAGTTTCTGCAGGGCCAGTTCAGCCAGCACCTCGAGGAAGTCACCGGTGATCGCGCCCTGCGCGGGGCCGCCAGCACGCCGAAGGGACGCGCCTACTGTCTGACGCGACTGGCACGGGACGGCGACAGTGTTGTTCTGGACCTCCCGACGGCACTGGCAGAGCAGACTCTGACCCAGCTGCGAAAATACCTGATGCTGTTCCGGGGCACGACCATGGAGACCCTGGACCAGGGCATGATCTGGGGCATCCTCGGGCAGGACACGGCACGTGCAGCCGCTGGCGGGGATGTTTCCGGGCTTCAGGCTGCGGGTGACGTTCTCAGGCTCGAGTCGGGACTCCTGATCCGGGTTGAATCCGACGAACGCGGTCTGGAACGGTACGAACTCTGGCAGACTTCCGGTGAATCTCCGGATTTCGCGGACGCCCCGCAGCTGTCCCTGGCCGACTGGCACGCAACTGAAATCGCCGCCGGTGTTCCGGCCCTCGATGAGGCAGGCTGGGAGGCGTTTGTTCCGCAGATGCTCAACCTCCAGCATCTGGACGGCATCCATTTCAAGAAAGGCTGCTATACCGGTCAGGAGGTCATCGCCCGCATGCACTTCCTCGGGCAGCTGAAGAAAAGCCTGTTCCGGTTCCGGAGTTCCGGCGACGTCACGCCCGGCGCGGATATAAAAATGGGCGACCGGAGCGTCGGCACGGTGGTGAACCGTGTACGATTCAACGATGGCTCGGTGGAATTGCTGGCTGTCGTTCGCCACGATGCTGCGGATCAGCCGCTGACGGCAGACGGCAACAGCCTGACTTCCCTGCCCCTGCCCTATGCGGTACCGGAGCGTGAGCAAGGGGATGATCAGGAGTCTTCAGCCGGCTGATACCGGTTTCCGATAGCGGGCAATCAGCTCCGCTTTGGCGGGCAGCGACCAGTCGATGGGCGGCTGCCCGTTGCCCTTGAGCCATTCGTTGGCCCGGGAGAAGTGCTTGCAGCCGAAGAAGCCCCGGTAGGCACTGAGGGGCGACGGATGCGGGCCCTCCAGCACCAGGTGCCGGCTGCGATCGATATGCTGGCCCTTTTTCCGGGCGTAACTGCCCCAGAGCAGGAACACCACGCCTTCGCGCTCCCGGTTGACGGTTTCTATCACCCTGTCGGTAAAGGTTTCCCAGCCCTTGCCCTGATGGGCGCCGGCCTGTCCCTGCAATACCGTCAGAACGCTGTTCAGCAACAACACTCCGCGCTCGGCCCAGGGCTGAAGGCAGCCATGATCCGGCGGCTCGATCCCCAGATCATCCCGGATTTCCTTGAAGATATTGACCAGGGAGGGCGGAACCGGAACCTCTGGACGCACCGAGAAACACAGGCCATGGGCCTGGCCGGGGCCGTGGTAGGGGTCCTGGCCAAGGATTACTACTTCCACCTTGTCCAGCGGCGTGCTGTTCAGGGCATTGAAGCAGTGGGAACTGGGTGGGTAGATCACCTTGCCGGCCTGTTCTTCCGCCGCCAGGAAAGCCGCCAGCTGCTGCATGTAGGGCTGGCTGAATTCGCCGGTGAGGTGGTCGTCCCAGCCGCGGCCGGGTTTGAGCTGGCTGGCCAGGGTTTGGGCGGGGTGCATGGCCGACTCCTGGGTGATCGCTGGGTTGGTTGAAGTTGGGGTCAGATGAAAGCTTTCATCAGACCCCGGAGTTGTGAAAGTGGAGTCAGAAGAAAGCGTTCTTCTGACCCCGGCTTCCGGGCTGAAAATGGGGTCAGATGAAGGCTTTCATCTGACCCCGTCCTGGAAGTCATCCGCCGGGTTGAGCGGTTACTCTTCGTCTTCCGCCTGATGGTGCTCGACCTTGTGCTCCGGGCGCATGTGCGGGAACAGGATCACGTCGCGGATGGACGGCGAATCGGTCAGCAGCATGGCCAAGCGGTCGATGCCGATACCCTCACCGGCAGTGGGGGGCAGGCCGTATTCCAGAGCCATGACGTAGTCCTCGTCATAGAACATGGCCTCGTCGTCCCCGGCGTTCTTTTCCGCCACCTGGGCGTGGAAACGTTCGGCCTGGTCTTCGGCATCGTTGAGCTCGGAGAAGCCGTTGGCCAGCTCGCGGCCACCCACGAAGAACTCGAAACGCTCGGTGACGAACGGATCACTGTCCTTGCAACGGGCCAGCGGCGAGACTTCCTTCGGGTAGTCGGTGATGAAGGTCGGCTGAACCAGCAGGTGTTCCGCCGTCGCCTCGAAGATTTCCACCAGCACCTTGCCCAGGCCCCAGGTGTCCTTGAGCTGGATACCCAGCCCATCCGCCACCCGGCGGGCACTGGCTTCATCGCCCAGCTGACCGGCCTGGATGTCCGGGTTGTGCTCCAGAATCGCTTCGACCACGGTCATACGCTTGAACGGCTTGCCGAAATCGTATTCCACGGTTTCGGTTTCACCGTTGGCCAGCTCCCGGGTGTTGACCACGGTCGTGGTGCCCAGGACCTCCCTGGTGATCTGGCGCAGCATGTCCT
This sequence comes from Marinobacter pelagius, assembly GCF_900114925.1. Lineage (GTDB taxonomy): Bacteria > Pseudomonadota > Gammaproteobacteria > Pseudomonadales > Oleiphilaceae > Marinobacter > Marinobacter pelagius. The sequence goes on from NZ_FOUR01000007.1 coordinate 65,166, forward strand.
CGGTCAGATCCATCAGGTCATTGTAATCCGCGTACGCCTGGTAGAACTCCACCATGGTGAACTCGGGATTGTGCCGGGTGGACAGGCCCTCGTTGCGGAAGTTGCGGTTGATCTCGAACACCCGCTCGAAGCCGCCCACCACCAGGCGCTTGAGGAACAGTTCCGGGGCGATACGCATGTACATGTCGATGCCCAGGGCGTTGTGGTGGGTCACGAACGGACGAGCCGTGGCGCCACCGGGAATCACCTGCAGCATCGGGGTTTCCACTTCCATGAAACCACGGGCATTGAAGTAGTTGCGCATGCTGTTGATCAGCCGCGTGCGGATCTGGAAGGTCTTGCGAGTCTCCTCGTTGACCATCAGGTCCACATAGCGATGCCGGTAGCGGGCCTCCATGTCGGTCAGGCCCTTGTGCTTCTCGGGCAGCGGCCGCAGGGACTTGGTCAGCAGCACGTACTCGTCCATGGTCACGTACAGGTCACCCTTGCCGGATTTGGACAGAGTGCCCCGGACACCGATGATGTCACCCAGGTCCCAGTGCTTGGTTTCCTTCTGGACATGCTTGGTGGCATACACCTGGATGCGACCGGTCATGTCCTGAACCACCTTGAACGCCTTGCGGTCCAGCATCATGCGGCCGGCGATGGCCACCTTGATATCAAGCTTCTCCAGCTCTTCCTTGCTCTTGTCACCGTATTTTTCCTGCAGTTCGGCAGCGGTGGCATCGCGACGGAAGTCGTTGGGGAACGGATTGCCCTGGCGGCGCATGTCAGCCAGTTTGGCGCGGCGCTCGGCAATCAGCTTGTTGTCCTCGTGCTGTGCGGCGTGTTGGGTGTGTTCAGTCATGTTGGCTCACTAGGATTCGGATTGTCCGGTTTAATCGGGTTGGACGAGAGGCGCCGGTTACAGCGCCATCTTCAGACTGGCTTCGATGAACTTGTCGATGTCGCCGTCCAGAACCGCCTGGGTGTTGCTGGTTTCCACCTTGGTGCGCAGGTCCTTGATCCGGCTGTCATCGAGGACATAGGAACGGATCTGGCTGCCCCAGCCGATATCGGCCTTGGCATCCTCCGCCTTCTGCTTCTCGGCGTTGCGCAGCTGCATCTCACGCTCGAAGAGCTTGGCCTTCAGCTGCTTCATGGCCTGGTCTTTGTTCTGGTGCTGGCTTCGGCCAGCCTGACAGGCCACCACGATACCGGTCGGGTTGTGGGTCAGTCGCACGGCGGACTCGGTCCGGTTTACGTGCTGACCACCGGCACCGGAGGCACGGTAAACGTCCACCCTCAGATCGGCCGGGTTGATCTCGATCTCGAAACTGTCATCCACTTCCGGCGATACGAACACGGAAGAGAACGAGGTGTGGCGACGGTTACCGGAATCGAACGGGGATTTGCGCACCAGGCGGTGCACGCCGGTTTCGGTGCGCAGCCAGCCGTAGGCATAGTCGCCCTGGATGTGAACGGTGGCACTCTTGATACCGGCCACTTCCCCTTCCTGCAGTTCGACAATCTCCGCCTTGAAACCACGGCGCTCGGCCCAGCGCAGGTACATGCGCAGCAGCATGTTGGCCCAGTCCTGGGCTTCGGTACCACCGGAGCCGGCCTGGATGTCCAGGTAGGCGTTGTTGGCATCCATCTCGCCGGAGAACATGCGGCGGAATTCCAGCTTCTGCAGCTCGCCATCGAGCGCGTCCAGATCAGACTGGATCTCGTCAACGGTGCCTTCGTCGTCTTCCTCGGCCGCCATCTCCAGCAGGCTTTCAGCATCGCTGAGGCCGGTGGTGAGGTTGTCGATGGTGTGGACAATCAGCTCCAGGTCCGACCGCTCCTTGCCCAGGCCCTGGGCCCGCTCCGGGTCGTCCCAGACGCTGGGTTGTTCCAGCTCACGCTCAACTTCGATCAGTCTTTCACTACGCTGATCGTAGTCAAAGATACCCCCTCAGCGCTTCAGTGCGCTCGCGAAGCTCTTTGATCTTCGTCACTATGGGATTGATTTCCATGAAACCCTTTCTCGCTTTGGCAAATGGGGTGTAAAACAGAGGCGGAATTCTACCGGAATTCCGCGCTTAAATCAGCCGTACCGCGGAATTGCAACGCAAACTCAGGGGCTGACCGGAAGACGGGGTCTGACCCCGCGGGGTCAGACCCCAACTTCACCGAAAGGCCCACGCAGCGGTGCCAACCGCAAACTCCGGGGTCTGACCCCGCATGGGGTCAGACCCCATTTTCACCTATAAGGCTTCGATGTAATCCACCAGCAACTGCAGATTCGTCCGCCCCCGAAAGGTATTGGCATCCGGCTTGTACACCAGCCTTGCCCCCGAGCGGGTGTAATCCGGCACTTCCGGCCCGGTATTGAAGGCAATGCCGTCAATGATTCCGCCGCCGTCCGCCGGTTGCAGCACCAGTTTCAGGTGGTTTTCCCCGACAATGCGCTGGCTTACCACTCGGAATTCACCATCAAACACCGGCTCCGGGAAATGCTGCCCCCAAGGACCGGCACGCTTCAGCAGGTAGGCGGTATCCAGGTTCAGCTCATCGGCACCCAGCGGGCCATCGGTGATAATGGCCGCCTCCAGGTCCTCCGGAGTGAGCGCATCCCGCACAGCCCTGTCGAACGCGTCGCTGAAGGCATCCAGGTCTTCTTTGGCAAGGGTCATGCCGGCGGCCATGGCGTGGCCCCCGTATTTTTTCAGCAGCCCGGGATGGCGGGCGTCCACCACGGCCAGGGCATCACGGATGTGCAGGCCCGGAATCGAGCGCGCAGACCCCTTGATATGCTCGCCATCGTCATCCGGCGCAAAGGCGATGGTGGGCCGATGGGTCTGCTCACGGATTCGCGCAGCGAGGATACCGATCACGCCCTGGTGCCAGTCGGGATCGAACAGGGCCAGCCCCCAGGGCAGGCCTTCGATATCCAGGGACATGGACGCCAGCAGCTCCTGGGCCTGGCTCTTCATGTCCCGCTCGATGGTGCGCCGTTCCCGGTTGAAGGTGTCCAGCTCCCGGGCCAGGCGCCGGGCTTCGTCGGGATTGTCCGCCAGCAGACAGGCAATACCCACGCTCATGTCGTCCAGGCGACCAGCCGCATTGAGACGTGGCCCGACGACAAAACCGAGATCGGTGGAACTGATGTGGGCATGGTCGCGACCGGCCACTTCCAGCAGTGCCAGTATGCCAGGCCTCGCCTCACCCTGCCGGATCCGGCGCAGCCCCTGCTCCACGAAGATGCGATTGTTGTGATCCAGTGGCACCACGTCCGCCACCGTGCCCAGGGCCACCAGATCGAGCAGACACCCCAGGTTCGGCTCCGGCTGTGGCAGCCTGCCAACCTCCCGCAGGTGCTTGCGCAGGGCGGTGAGCACGTAGAACATCACTCCCACCCCGGCGGCGTTTTTGCTCAGGAACGGGCAGCCCGGCTGATTTGGATTGACGATGGCATCGGCATCCGGCAGCACCTCGCCGGCCAGGTGGTGATCGGTGACCACGACCCGGATACCCATGTCCTGTGCCACCCTGACGCCGTCGATAGCCGAGATACCGTTGTCGACGGTCACCAGTAGATCCGGCAACTCGCCCTCTTCTTTCAGGCGCTCAATGATGCCGGGGGTCAGGCCGTAACCATCCGCGAACCGGCTGGGTACCCGGAAATCGATATTCCCCAGTCCCAACATGGACAAACCGAGCATGGCCACCGCGGTACTGGTGGCACCATCCGCATCGAAATCTCCCAGTACCAGCACCTTCTGCTGCCGGTCGATGGCCTCGGCCAGCAACTCCACGGCACGGTCGATGCCCCGCAGCTGCATGGGGGAGGCCAGATGCTTCAGGGTGTAACTGAGCTGCTCATCGGAGGTAACGCCGCGGGCCGCATAGAGGCGGCGCAGCAAGGGAGGCAGGTTTTGCCCCCAGGCAGGCACGGTGTCCGGCCGGGGGCGACGCAGGATCTTTTTCGGTGTCATACCGGATCAGGCGTTTTTCCAGTGCTGGGCAATGAATGCCTGCACACCGGCCACGTCGTTGTCGAGCACCGTGTAACGCTCTTCCCGCTCGAACAGGTCGGCCATGTGGGCCGGCAACTGCGGCTTCACACTGACGCCGGATTCGGCAATCGCATCCGGGAACTTGGCCGGATGCGCGGTACCGAGGGTAATCATCGGAACGGCGGGATCACGACGGCAGGTGCGTGCGGCACGGACACCGATGGCCGTATGCGGATCCAGCAAGTATTCGTTGCGCTCATAGATCTCGCGGATGGTGTCGCAGGTGGTCTTGTCATCCACTGCATCGCTGTCAAAGAGCTTGCGGGCATGGCGCCAGCGGTAATCTTCAATGCTGACCGGGCCCTTGGCGGCATTCTCAAGCAGTTCCTTCACCGCCGCACCATCGCGGCCATGCAGATCAAACAGCAGGCGCTCGAAGTTGCTGGACACCATGATGTCCATGCTCGGCGACAGGGTATGTTCGAGCTTGTGCTGTTCATACTTGTTGCCGCTCATGAAGCGATGCAGGATATCGTTGCGGTTGGTGGCAATCACCAGCTGGGAGATGGGCAGGCCCATCTTCTTTGCCAGGTAGCCGGCGAAGATATCGCCGAAATTACCGGTGGGTACCGAGAACGCCATGCTGCGATCCGGCCCGCCCAGGGCAAGGGATGCCTGGAAGTAATACACGATCTGGGCCATGATCCGCGCCCAGTTGATGGAGTTCACCGCCGCCAGCTGGGTCTTGCCACCCAGGAAAGACTGGTCGCCGAAGCTCTCTTTCACCATGCGCTGGCAATCGTCGAAATTGCCCTTCACCGCGATGTTGTGGATGTTGTCACCCTTGACCGTGGTCATCTGCCGGCGCTGCACCTCGGAAACCCGCTGGTGCGGATGCAGGATGAAGATATCCACGTGCTCGCAACGGCGACAGCCTTCGATGGCGGCTGAACCGGTATCACCGGAGGTCGCCCCCATGATCACCACGTGCTGGTTGCGTTTCTCGAGCACATAGTCCAGCAGCCGGCCCAGCAGTTGCAGGGCGAAATCCTTGAACGCCAGGGTCGGGCCCCGGAACAGTTCCAGCACCCATTCGTTGGTATCCAGCTGGACCAGCGGCGCCACCGCCTGATGGGCAAAAACGGCGTAGGTTTCGTCCAGCATCTTGCGGAAATCATCCGCCGGGATGGCATCGTCCACGAACGGGTGCATGACGTTGAACGCCAGTTCGCTGTAGGACAGCCCACGCCAGCTACGGATCTCTTCCAGGCTGAAATGCGGAAGCGATTCCGGAACGTAGAGGCCGCCATCGCTGGCCAGGCCGGTCAGAAGGACGTCTTCAAAGCCCAGGGCGGGAGCTTTGCCCCGTGTACTGATGTATCTCACGTTCGTACCTGTCAGTTGAAGTTTTCGGCGCGGATGCGGACCACTTTGCCATCGATATCCGACAGCGCTTCCATCTCCTCGATCGCCAGGTTCATCTGGCGCTCCTGGACGGTGTGGGTCAGGATGATCACCGGAATCCGGCCGTCCTTGAACTCCGACTCCTTCTGCATGATGGACTCGATGTTGATGCCATGCTCACTCAGGATGGAGGCAATCTTGGCCAGCACGCCCGGATGGTCGAAGGCCTGGATGCGCAAATAATAGGCGGACTGGATATCCTCCATCGGCAGGACACCCAGGTCCTCCATGGCCTCCGGATGGAAGCCGAGGTACGGCACCCGGAGGGCACTCTCGATGGATACGGCACGAGCCACATCGACAATATCGGCGATCACGGCGGAAGCAGTTGCCTCGTCACCGGCACCCGGGCCGTAGTACATGGTCTGGCCGACGGCATCGCCATCCACCAGAACGGCATTGAGAACACCATCAACCTGGGCAATCAGGTGACTGCGCGGAACCAGGGTGGGATGGACCCGCAGCTCGATGCCGTCCTCCCGGCGACGGGCAATACCCAGGTGCTTGACCCGGTATCCCAGCAACTCGGCGTGGGCAATATCGTACGGGGTGATGGAGGAAATCCCCTCGGTGTAGGCTTTCTCGAACTGCAGCGGCACACCGAACCCGGAGGAGGCCAGGATCGTCAGCTTGTGGGCAGCATCGATACCTTCCACATCGAAGGTCGGATCCGCTTCGGCATAACCCAGGTCCTGGGCTTCCTTGAGCACTTCACCGAATTCCCGGCCGGCACGCATTTCGGTCAGAATGTAGTTACCGGTGCCGTTGATGATGCCTGCAATCCAGTCGATCCGGTTCGCGGCCATTCCTTCGCGTACCGCCTTGATCACCGGAATGCCACCGGCGACACCGGCTTCGTAGGCAACCACGACACCGGCTTTTTCCGCCGCTTCGAAGATTTCGTTGCCGTGTACGGCGATCAGGGCCTTGTTGGCCGTCACCACGTGCTTGCCGTTACGGATGGCTGCGAGCACCAGCTCCTTGGCGGTGTCATAGCCACCGATCAACTCGACCACGATATCGACCGCCGGGTCATTCACGACGTCGAAAATGTCGGTGGTGAAGGGAACATCCCCCAGCGCCAGGTCGTCGCGACTGCGACGGCTGGCCACCCGGGTAATTCGGATGTTGCAACCGGCACGACCCGCAATAAGCGCGGCGTTACGGGTCAAAACATTGAATGTACCGCCGCCAACGGTTCCCAGTCCGCAGATTCCGACACTGACGTCTTTCAAACTCTCACCTCTGATCCCGAAGGGGTGCTGATGGATTGCAATGAAGTGGCATAGTATACCGATTCAGGGCCGGCTGAATAAGCCCTGAATCGGTCAGGAGGTATGCAAAAAAACAGGGCGGGACCTGATGCCCGGCCTGGCAACTTACAGGAGGCCGAGACCCTTGGCCAGGTTGTCCGCCGGCACGTAGCCCCGCACCATGTTGCCATCTTCCAGCAGGATGGCCGGTGTACCGGTCACCCCGACACGGCCACCAAGGCGGTACTGCTCCAGCACAGGGTTGTCACAGCTGGCAGATTCTACCGACTTGCCGGACTTGGCGGCGTCCATGGCGGCTTGCTGGTCGTCGGCGCACCATACTGAAACGTACTTGTTGAAGGACGGCGTGCCCGGGCCCGAGCGGGGGAAGGCATAGTAGTTGACGGTAATGCCGTAATCGTTGAGCTGGGGCACCTCGTCGTGCAGCTTGCGGCAATAGGGGCAATCGATGTCGGTAAACACATTGATCACCGCCTTTTCGTCACCGTTGGCCGGATAACTGATCAGGCCCTCGGACCCGTAGCTCTCCATTGCCGCCACACGCTGACCAGCCCTGCCCTGTTCGGTCACATTGGCAATACCGTTTTCGGTGATCTTGAGCAGGTCGCCGGTCAGCAGGTACTGACCATCTTCGGTGGTGTAGATGGTCTCGCCGTTGTTGCTCTGCACTTCGTACAGACCTTCGGCCTCGGATTCGCGAACCGAGGAAACCTTCAGGCCAGGCACGGCCGTGGCCAGGCGCTCAGCAATGCGGTCCTCAACCTCTCCCGCTGCTGCGGTTGCGACAAACAGGCTCGCGACCAGCCCGGCCGCAACTCCCAGCGGCTTGATATTCTTGGTGACGAACATAGATGATTCCAGTCTGATAGCGTTGGGCCCGCATGGCATGGACGGACCGGGTTGACCCTCATTGCGACAAAGGGCCGGCGCAAAAGTTCAGCGAGGATAACACATACCCGGGCATCGCCAAGGCTCAGCCCCGGGGATGATGCTCCCGGTGCATGGCGTGCAGGCGCTGACGGGCAACGTGGGTGTAGATCTGGGTCGTGGACAGGTCCGAATGCCCCAGCAGCATCTGCACCACCCGAAGATCCGCCCCGTGGTTCAGCAGATGCGTGGCAAAGGCATGGCGCAGGGTATGGGGCGACAGATGCTTGTGGATACCGGCACGCACAGCATAGTGGCGGATCCGGTGCCAGAAGGTCTGCCGGGTCATGGCCGCCGCCCGGTTACCCGGAAACAGGGCGTCACAGGGCCGGCCCTTGAGCAGTTCGGCACGCCCCTCCCGCATGTACCGGAGCAGCCAGTCCACAGCCTCTTCCCCCAGGGGCACCAGCCGTTCCTTGTCGCCCTTGCCGGTGATCCGGATCACGCCCTGGCGGATATTGACCTGGTCCACCCGCAATCCGGTCAGCTCCGACACCCGCAGGCCGCAACCGTACAGGATCTCGAGCATGGCCTTGTCACGGAGCTCCAGCGGAATGGAAATATCCGGTGCCGACAGCAGGGCCTCGACCTCTTCTTCGGTCAGAGAATCGGGAAGCCGGCGCGGAAGTCTGGGACTGTCGATCCGCAGGGTCGGATCCTCGGCGATCACTCCCTCCCGCATCAGGAAACGGTAGAAGCGTCGAACCCCGGACAGGCGACGCGCGGCAGTGGAGGTCTTGACCCCCTCGGCCAGGCCCCGGGCCATCCAGGCCAGCAGATCCGTGCGCCTGGCGGCGGTGAGCATCGGGGCGCCCGGCTGCTGCTCCAGCCATTGCGCCAGGCGCGCAAGATCCCCCCGATAGGCTTCTCGGGTTTTCTCTCCCAGGCCATCTTCAAGCCAGAGGGCGTCGGTAAACCGACGGATGATAGCGTCGTCGTCAGGTCTCACGGTACCGGTTCCCGGGCACAAAAAAGGCAGCCCCTCGAGGCTGCCTTTTTAACTGGCCCTTTGACGGTTCGTCAATCAGCCCAGCTTTTCCTTGATGCGAGCTGCCTTACCAGACAGGTCACGCAGGTAGTACAGCTTGGCCTGACGTACGTCACCACGACGCTTCACGCTGATGCTGTCGATCAGCTTGGAGTAGGTCTGGAAAGTACGCTCTACACCAACACCGTAGGAAATCTTGCGCACGGTGAAGGAGGAGTTCATGCCACGGTTGCGCTTGCCGATAACCACGCCTTCGAACGCCTGCAGACGCTCACGGTTACCCTCGGTTACGCGAACCTGAACGACCACGGTGTCACCCGGCGCGAACGCAGGGATTTCCTTGGTCATCTGTTCTGCTTCAATTTGACTGATGATGTTGTTCTTGCCGCTCATCGTAATGCTCCTGATACCCAATCTCTCAATGCCCTGATCACTCAGAGACACCCGGTTCATTCAAAATTTCTTCCAGCAGCTCACGCTCTTCGTCCGTAAGCACCCGCTTCTCCAGCAGGTCGGGGCGCCGCTCCCGGGTTCGCCTTAACGACTCCTTGAGCCGCCAACGCCGGATCTGCTCGTGGTGACCGCCCAAAAGAACTTCCGGCACCGCCTGACCTTCGTAAACTTCGGGCCGGGTGTAGTGCGGACAATCCAGCAATCCGTCGGCAAAGGAATCCTGCTCTGCCGACTGCGCATGACCCAGCGCTCCGGGGATGAGGCGTGTCACCGCATCAACAACGACCATGGCCGCCAGTTCGCCACCGGAAAGAACAAAATCACCCAGTGACACTTCCCGATCGACTTCCGTCGAGATCAGGCGTTCATCAACACCCTCGTAGCGCCCCGAAACCAGAATCAGTTGCTGCGCCTCCGCAAGGGATTCAACAACAGACTGAGTCAGGGTTTCTCCCTGGGGCGACAGGTAAACCACACAGGCTTTACCGGGTGCCGCCTCCCGAGCCGCATGAATGGCATCCCGCAGGGGCTGTATTTTCATCAGCATGCCGGGACCGCCACCGTATGGCCGGTCGTCTACCGTGCGGTGACGATCATGGGTGAATTCCCGGGGGTTCCAGCTCTCGAAGGTCAGCAGACCTTCCCGAACCGCCCTTCCGGTTATCCCGTAATCCGTAACCGCACGAAACATTTCCGGGAACAGACTGACAGCGCCAATCCACACCCGTCAGAACTCCGGATCCCAGTCAACAACCAGCCGGTTGCCAGCCAGATCCACTTCCCGGACGACCTGATCCGGCAGATAGGGAATCAGCCGCTCGCGCTGGTCTGCCGAGTCCCGGGTGGCGCGCACCACGAGGACATCGTTGGACCCTGTTTCCATAAGGTGATGAACCTTGCCCAGGTTCAGCCCCTCAACCGTGAAAACCTCCAGGCCTTCCAGCTGGTACCAGTAGTATTCGCCACTGGGCAGCTCCGGCAGCTCTGCCGTCGGGACCAGGATGTCTGCGCCACTGTATGTGCGCGCAACTTCACGGTCATCAATACCTTTAAGCCTGACGACGATCCCCTGCCCCTGGCGGCGACCCTCCTCAAGCCTGGCCGGAATCCTCTTACCGTCCAGGACCAGCGTCCAGTCCGGGTAGTTAAGGATTCCTTCCTTGGGGTCAGTGTAGGAAAAGACCTTGAGCCATCCCTTGACCCCAAACACCGAGGTAATCCGGCCGATCACAGTTTCCTGCGAATTCTGTGTCATGCCATAAACCCCGGTTTCAGTACTGTCTTACTCAGCAGCCTTCAGCAGCTGGGCAACGCGCTCGCTGGTCTGTGCGCCCTGACCGAGCCAGAATTCGACACGATCACGATCCACACGCAGACGCTCTTCCTGGCCGCGTGCGACCGGGTTGAAGAAACCAACGCGCTCAATAAAACGACCGTCGCGGGATTTGCGGCTGTCGGTGACTGTCAGATGGTAGAACGGGCGCTTCTTGGAGCCGCCACGAGCCAAACGGATTGTTACCATTTCGACCAATATCCTGTTCTGTTGTACGAACTTTGTACGATTCACGCCTGCCGGAGACGGCTGACGCGAAGACCCATACTCGAAAGGGGCGCTATTCTATGCTAAAAAAGCGCCAAAGAAAACAGGGAAACCAGCTGTTTCCCCGTTTTCGGCATAAGGCTTTTTACATACGGCCAAACGGGGGCATCCCGCCACCGCCGCCGGGCGGCATCATACCACCCATGCCGCGCATCATGTTGGCCATTCCGCCTTTCTTGCCAAACTTTTTCATCATCTTCGACATCTGCTTGTGCTGCTTGAGCAGACGGTTCACATCCTGGATCTGCGTGCCGGAGCCCGCCGCAATACGACGCTTGCGGGAGTTGTTGATGACATCCGGATAGCGGCGCTCCTTGGGTGTCATCGAGCAGATAATGGCTTCCATCTGGCCCAGCGACTTGTCATTGACCTGCTGCTGCGCCATCTGGGCCATCTGCCCCATTCCCGGCAGTTTGTCGAGCAGGCCACCAATGCCGCCCATGTTCTTCATCTGCTGCAGCTGATCCCGGAAATCCTCGAGATCGAACCCCTTGCCCTTCTTGATCTTCTTGGTGAGCTTCTGGGCCTTCTTCTGGTCCAGCTTGCGCTCGGCCTCTTCAATGAGAGACAGCACATCGCCCATACCCAGAATCCGGGAAGCCACCCGATCCGGATAGAACGGCTCCAGGGCATCGGATTTTTCGCCGACACCGAGGAACTTGATCGGTTTGCCGGTGATATGACGGACTGACAGGGCGGCACCGCCCCGGGCATCACCATCGGTCTTGGTGAGCACGACACCGGTCAGCGGCAGGGCATCATTGAAGGCCTTGGCGGTATTGGCCGCGTCCTGACCGGTCATGGAGTCGACCACGAACAGGGTTTCGACCGGCTTGACCGCCTGATGCAGGCGACCAATCTCGCCCATCATCTGTTCATCGACGTGCAGACGACCGGCGGTATCGAGAATCACAACATCTATATGCTTCTTGCGCGCCGCGCCGATCGCACCCTCGGCGATATCCACCGGATCCTGGTCCGCCGTGCTCGGGAAGAACTCGACACCCACCTCGCCGGCCAGGGTCTCCAGCTGCTTGATCGCGGCCGGACGATAGACGTCGGCACTGACCACCATCACCGATTTTTTCTGGCGCTCTTTAAGGAAGCGGGAAAGCTTGGCCACCGTGGTGGTCTTACCCGCACCCTGCAAACCCGCCATCATGATCACGGCAGGCGGCTGAACCGAGAGGTTGAGGGACTCATTACCCTCACCCATCACCCGCTCAAGCTCCTGCTGGACAACCTTGACGAACACCTGACCCGGGGTCAGGCTGCGCTGGACTTCCTGGCCAACTGCCCGCTTGCGAACTCCCTCCACGAAGTCTTTGACCACTGGGAGGGCAACGTCCGCCTCGAGCAAGGCCATGCGCACTTCGCGCAGGGTATCCTTGATGTTGTCATCGGTCAGTCGCGCCTGACCGGTAATCTTGCGCAAACTGCCGGAAAGCCGGTCCTGGAGATTTTCAAACATGCGTCTCTTCCGTACCCCGGAAATAAAATGTATACCGAATCAAAGAGCCAGACGGGCCGCCTTGATTCCTGTTGCATAATCGCGACATTATAACCAGACTATCGCCCTGAAACGACCAACCCGGTCAAATCGGCTGACAAACAGTCGCTTATCCAGCCAGTAGAGTAGTAATAAGGAAGTCATGGGAACGCTGATTCTCGCGGTCACCTCTCTCTTTTTATACAGCGTTGGTACCGCGCTGCAGGCGCTCCATTTCCGTGGACGGGTGCAAAGCAACCTGGCCATCACCACCCTCATCGGGATGCTGGCGCTGACCAGCCACGGCCTGCTGATTGCCCAGACGGTCTACTACGACGGTGGCTTCGACCTCAGCTTTTTCAAAAGCTCGCTACTGATCTCGTGGCTGATCGTCTTCCTTTTATTGGGCCTTAATCTCAGAAAACCAGTCCAGAGCCTTTTTCTTGGCGTGTACCCGCTCGCGGCACTGACCATCCTTCTGGTGCTGATCACCCATACGCCTTCCCGACTGGTTTCGGGACAAAGCTACGGCATGCTGTCCCACATCGCGTTATCGGTGACAGCCTACAGCCTGTTTACGCTGGCGGCCATCCAGGCCATCCTGCTGTACTTCCAGAACCGCCAGCTCAAGCACAACTACAACAGCCTGCTGGTCCGCAATCTGCCGCCGCTGCAAACCATGGAGTCACTGCTTTTCGAGATGGTCTGGGCCGGGGTGGTGCTACTGGTGCTGGCGATTGTCACCGGGGCCCTGTTTATCGAGGACCTCTTCGCCCAGGACCTCGCCCACAAGACGGTGTTTTCCCTGCTGTCACTGCTGGTCTTTGTGGCCCTGCTGATCGGTCGATACACCCAGGGGTGGCGCGGCATGACTGCCAGCCGATGGACCCTGGCCGGCTGCATTCTCCTGATGCTGGCCTTTTATGGCAGCAAGTTTGTCCTTGAACTGGTGTTCCACCGCGGGGGCTGAAAGGCCAACCGGATCCACCCGCTTGACACCTGACCGGAACAAAACCTATTTTCCCAACTTGTCAGTAAAATAAGGACCTCATCCTTTGAACGAAACATCGCTCACCGCGCTGTTTGCCCTCCTTGTTGCCCTCATCTGCCTGTCGGCCTTCTTCTCGAGCTCGGAGACCGGCATGATGTCGCTGAACCGGTATCGGCTGAAGCATATGGCCAAGACCGGCCACAAGGGTGCCAGGCGGGCCCAGGGACTGCTCCAGCGAACTGACCAGCTGATCGGGGTCATCCTCATCGGCAACAACTTCGTCAATATCCTGGCCTCATCCATTGCCACCGTTATCGCGATCCGGATCTGGGGTGACGCGGGTATTGCCATCGCCACCCTGCTGCTGACCATCGTCATCCTGATTTTCGCCGAGGTAACCCCGAAAACCCTGGCGGCCCTGTTCCCCGAGAAGATCGCGTTCCCGGCCAGCTACATCCTTGGCCCGCTGCTCAAGATACTCTACCCCATAGTCTGGGCGGTCAATCTCTTCACCGGGCTGATCCTCAAACTGCTCAAGGTGTCTCCGGAGGACGCCGCCTCCGAACACCTCAGCCGGGAAGAACTGCGCACCCTCGTCAATGAGGCCGGCGCCCTGATTCCCGCCAAGCACAAGGATATGCTGGTCAGCATCCTTGACCTGGAAAAGGTGACCGTGAACGACATCATGGTGCCCCGGAACGAAGTGGTTGGTGTCGACCTGGACGATGACACCGACACCATCCTCCGGCAGCTCAGAAGCAGTCAGCATACCCGGCTGCCGGTGTTCAAGGGCGACATCAACAACATCCAGGGTATCCTCCACCTGCGCAGCGCTTCCAAGCTGGTCCAGCAGGACGAGATCAACAAGGCAATGATCATGCAGCTGTGCCAGGAGCCCTACTTCATTCCGGAGAGCACTCCGCTCAATACCCAGCTGATCAACTTCCAGAAGGGCAAGCGCCGCTTCGGTATCGTCGTGGATGAGTACGGGGATGTGCTCGGGCTGGCGACGCTAGAAGACATTCTCGAGGAAATCGTCGGGGAGTTCACCACCGATTATGCCGCCACCAGCCCGGACATCATCCCCCAGGACGACGGCACCTTTATTATCGATGGCACGACCGCCGTTCGGACGATCAACAAGACCCTGGGCTGGAAACTGCCGATTGACGGGCCGAAAACCCTCAACGGCCTGATCACCGAAACCCTGGAAAACATCCCGGACACCAACGTGTGCCTGAAAGTTGATGGTCACCGGGTAGAGGTGCTCCAGATCAAGGACAACGTGGTCAAGGCCGCTATAGTGCACCCCCGCAAGCGAAAAAAGCGGTCTCTGCACCTCGGCAGTCGCTGAATTTTTTTGACAAGGCTCTCAGGATGGCGTTTATTCATGTTAATGTACGGCAAATTGCGGTAAATTTAACCAACAACGAGAACACATGGAGTTCCAGCTCGGTCATGTATCCGGTTAAGGCGTAGACAGGAGAAGGCCATGAATAAGCAGTCCGGCATACATTACCTCCGCGACCCCAAGCAAGCAGCCAGCAGCAAACCGGTTCCTGCAGAGGTTACACGTATTCGTGACACGGTGGTCGCCGGACTGGGCGATCTGCTGCAGGGAGCCTTTGACGCTGTCGACGACTCCCTGTTCGAGCTGGCTAACAATGCCCGCAGTAACAACGAGCAGAATCGCTACTTCGAGGCGATGCGGGAAATCCGCATCAAGCGCAAGGGCGTGGAGCGCCAGTTCCAGACTTCTGTCGCCGGATTGTTTGCCGATCCCCCTCGCACCGGCCAGACCCAGGGCGAAACTCCCGCCTACAGCACCAGCGCCGATACGCTGTCGCTGGTCGGTGACGAAGACCTCGAAGAGCAGGTTGCCCTCAACGCCATGATCGGCAAGGCCAGGGCCCACTTCCAGGGGCCGCTGCTTCAGCTGCAGGCGCGCTTCAGCCAGGTCTATCCGGACGCCAGTGATGAGGCCCCGGTCAACCCCATGGCCCCCGAGCATCTCTGCGGTGCCTTTATCGAGGCCATTCACGCACTGGAAATCCAGATCCGGGAACGACTCATCCTGCTCAAGCAGTTCGACCGCTACGTGGTATCGAACCTGGGCATGCTCCTGGACGAAGCCAACCGTATTCTGATCCAGGCGGGCATCATTCCCAATTTCCGGTACCACGGAAAGTCCGGCCAACAGGCGGAGAAGAAACGCACCGAGGCATCGACCGCGGCGTCGCAGTCGACGGCAGAAAGGCCCGGCACCGGCGGAGCGGCCGGTGGCGAGGAAGCCAGCCCCGTTTTCGAGCAGATCCGGCAGATGCTGGCCATGCAGCGGGCCAATGCCGGCATTCCCGCCCGATCCTCCAATACCCAGATCCGGGTTGTAGGCCATGCTGAGCTCGCCAGCCTTCTGAGCGCCATACCGCTGGCCGACTCCTATTCACCGGATGGCGACCTGAGCGAGGGCGAACCGGTGACCGTGGATCTCCGTGCCATCGTCGAGCAATTGCTGGCCAGGACAGAATCGGAAGATGGCCGCAAGCCCGCCCTTAACGAGGTAGACGAGGATCTCATCAACCTCGTATCGATGCTGTTCGAATTCATCCTGGACGACTACAACCTGTCGGCACCGGTCCAGGTACTGATCAGTCGCCTGCAGATCCCGATCCTGAAAGTGGTTATCCGGGACAAATCGTTCTTCAGCCAGGCCTCCCACCCGGCCAGGAAACTGCTCAACTCGCTGGCACGGGCCGGTATCGGCTGGAGCAAGAGCGACGAAAAGGCCAAGGACAAGCTCTACAGCCAGATCCACGAAACAGTCCAGAGAATTCTCAACGAGTTTGACGGTGATATCAGCCTGTTCGACTCCTTGAACCGGGAGTTTGAACAGTTCCTCGAACGAGAGAACCGCAAGGCGTCCCTGGTCGAGCAGCGCACCCGGGAATCCGAGCGCGGACGGATCAAGTCCCAACAGGCTCAACAGACCGTCGACACCATCCTCCGCAAGAAGCTCGCACGGCACAGATTGCCGGAAGTTGTGCGTGACCTGCTGGTCAATGGCTGGAGCCGCTTCATGTTCCTGGCTTACCTGCGGGATGATGTGGAGCACCGCTGGCAGGAGTCGGTCAAGGTAGTCGACGACCTGATCTGGTGCCTGCACCCCCATAACGGGGATGAAGAACGCGATCAGTGGGTCCGGGTCGTTCCCGGTCTGCTCAAGACCCTGCGAGCCGGCCTTGAGGAAGTTTCCTACAACTCCTCTCGACTTGACGAAACCATGGCTCAGCTGAAACACGAACTGGCAGAGGCCTTCCGCACCAACGCGGTCGCCGAGACCGTGCAGGAATCACCAGAGGAAGCCGCCGAAACCGGGGAAGAAGGCGAACTTCCCGGCGCCCAGAAGAGCGCGGTGGAACGCCAGCAGGAACTGGAGGACGCGGCTATCGCCGAATTCGTCACCCAGATCGACAGCATCGAGATCGGTGACTGGGTGGAATTCCGCCTGGTCAACGGTGCCAGTTTCCGGTGCAAGCTCTCGGCCATTATCGAAGAGGCGGATTCGTTTGTCTTCGTGAACCGCATGGGGCTCAAGGTGATCGAAAAGACCCGCCTGGAACTGGCCCACGAGATGCGTCGCGGCCGGCTCACCCTGCTGGAACAGGGCGCCCTGATTGACCGGGCACTCGACGCCGTTGTCGGCTCACTGCGGAGCAAGACCGCCTGACGCCAATGTCAGTGCCCCACCCTTCAGTAAAAGGGCTACCGGACAGCTACCGGATAGCCCTCGCGCTGTCCATTGCTATCCTCCTGCACACACTGTTCCTTTCCGGGCTTCCGTTGCCAAAAACGGAAGCGCCGGAACACCCTCACCGACTGACCCTCGAGCTGCTGACTGCCGGGGCTACCCCGGCAACATCCAGTCAGCCCGCGACACCTGCCGAGACACAGCCCTGGGAGCAACCTGCCGAGCGAAATCCCCGGTTCGAAATACCCGAACCTGCCACCGAGGTACCTCCCGAGCCCACCCGGGTTACCTCGGCATCGTCGCCCCGGACAGTCTCCGAACCTTCACCGGAGAACAGCCCGCCTGCGCCGGACCAAACCACGCCTGAACCGGCCGAACTGCAAACCAGTCCATCAAAGCCAGCCAGTGTTGCCAGCGAGGCAGGCGAGCCCGAGGAGATAAAGGAAGAGGCTGCCAACACGGAGCTGACCCGGATCACCCGGTCGCCAAGCCAGCAGGATCCCTACCTGGTCCGGCTCGCGGTACACCTGGCCAGGGAACTGGAACGACTTCGGGTGCCGGCCATTAGCCAGCTGACAGACAGTGCCAGGATGGAGATCGAGCTTCAGCTGATGAAAAATGGAGCCCTGACCCGGGCCAGAGTGGTGAAATCGACGGGGATTCAAACAGTGGACGAAGCCGCTTATCGCGCGGCCCTTGCGGCAAGCCCCTACCCGGAGCCTCCTGCGGACAGTGAAACCGGGGACCGCTTCGAGGTGGAACTGGTGTTCTCCCCGAAGCGTCTCTAATTCCCCTGGCGAAGATCAGGCCTCGGCTTGCTTGGCCGCTTCCTTGACCATCTTGGCCAGCTCACCGCTTTCGGACATCTCCAGAACGATGTCACAACCGCCTACCAGCTCGCCATTGATATAGAGCTGTGGATAGGTCGGCCAGCTTGAGTAGACCTTCAGCGCTTCCCGCAGTTCCTGGTTGTCCAGGATGTTGACGAATGCGAAACGCTCGCCACAGGCCATCAGCGCCTGCACGGTCTTGGCGGAGAAACCGCATTGCGGAGCCTGCGGGGTGCCCTTCATGTACAGAATGATCGGGTTTTCTTCGAGCTGGCTCTTGATGGTTTCATTGATGTCCATGAACATTCACCTCTGATTGAAAACGGAATCGCCCTCGGGCAATCTGCTGAGCTTATTGTACACGTGTCCGGGACCGGCCACCAAACACCCGGAAGGGGTAGGCAGCGTTGTCATCCCTCCCCCGAAGGGCTAGACTTGATGCCCCGTTTTTCCCGGCACAGCTTTCCATCAACCAGACATCAGGAACCCCGCGAGTCGCGGTTTCATTGAGGTAAGGGCCATTTCATGGCGGCACGACATTTTCTGACACTGAATGACATGTCCACCGGCGAGCTGGAGCAGCTGCTGGACCATGCAACCAAACTCCGTAACGAGTGGCGGCAGGGCAAGGTACGCGATTCCCTGAAAAACCGCGTGCTGGCCATGATCTTCGAGAAGTCCTCGACCCGCACGCGAGTGTCCTTTGAAGCCGGCATGACCCAGCTCGGCGGTTCGGCCCTGTTTCTGTCTCCCCGGGATACCCAGCTCGGGCGCGGCGAGCCCATCGAGGACTCCGCCATTGTCATCTCCAGCATGGTCGACGCGGTGATGATCCGCACCTTTGCCCATGAGACGGTCGAACGCTTTGCGGCGGCCTCCCGCGTGCCGGTGATCAATGCCCTCACCGATGATTTCCATCCGTGCCAGTTACTGGCCGACATGCAGACCTATCGCGAACACCGCGGCAGCATTCGCGGCGCCACGGTGGCCTGGATAGGCGATGGCAACAACATGTGCCATTCCTACATCAACGCAGCCACCCGCTTCGATTTTCACCTGAACGTGGCCTGCCCCGAGGGCTATGAACCCAGCGAGACCCTGATGAAGGAGCACGGCGACCGTGTCACTATCGTCCGGGATCCGGCCGAGGCCGCCAGAGGTGCCCAGCTGCTGGTCACCGACGTCTGGGCGTCCATGGGCCAGGAAGATGAGCAGAAAGCCCGGGAAAAGGCCTTCCGGGACTACCAGATCAACCCGGATCTGATGGCCGTGGCGGACAAGGACGCCCTGTTCATGCACTGCCTGCCGGCCCATCGCGGCGAAGAGATTTCCGCCGACATGATGGAACATCCGGGGTCCGTGGTCTGGGATGAGGCAGAAAACCGCCTGCATGCCCAGAAAGCCCTGCTCGAGTTCCTTATTCTCAACCGGTTGGACTGATCTATGGGTGTGCCCCCTTCCCCTGCCGGGGACTGGTTACTGGAAGTCAATAACCTGTCCTGCGGCTATGGCGCCGACTCCGTGGTCAAGGGAGTCAATTTCGCGCTCAGCCATGGCGATATTGGCTGTCTGCTTGGCCCCAGCGGCTGCGGCAAGAGTACCATCCTGCGGGCACTGGCCGGCTTCCTCCCCCTGAACAGCGGCGAGATTCGTCTGGAATCGCAGACCATCAGTCTGCCCGGCCGCACCCTGGCACCGGAGAAACGCCGGATCGGCATGGTGTTCCAGGACTATGCCCTGTTTCCCCACCTGACCATCGCCGACAACGTCGGTTTTGGTCTGAAGGGCCTGAGCAAGGCGGAACGGCGCCAGAAAGTCATGGAACTTCTGGAAGTGGTGCATCTGCAGGATCTGGCGAACAGTTACCCCCACGAACTCTCTGGCGGTCAGCAGCAACGGGTAGCCCTGGCCAGGGCACTGGCACCAGAGCCGACCCTGATCCTTCTGGATGAGCCCTTTTCCAACCTGGATGCGGACCTGCGCCGGCGCCTGAGCCTGGATGTACGGGAGATTCTCAAGACCCTTGGCATCAGTGCCATCCTGGTCACCCATGACCAGCAGGAAGCCTTTGCCATGTGTGATCAGGTTGCGGTACTGAAAGGTGGCGAACTGCTCCAGTGGGATGTTCCCTACAACCTGTACCATGAGCCGGCAAACCGGTTTGTGGCCAGTTTCGTCGGTCAGGGCGGGTTCATACCGGGCAAGGCCCTCGGGCCCGACACCATCGAATCGGAGCTGGGCGTGATCCACGGCAACCGGGCCTATAAATGGGAACCGGGCACCCTGGTGGACGTGCTCATCCGTCCGGACGACATCGTCTACGACGAGAACTCGGACCTGCGCCCGAAAGTGGTGGAAAAGACCTTTGCCGGTACCTCGACCCTTTACCGTTTCCGCTGTTCCGAGGAAACCGAGTTCGAAGCCCTGTTCCGGAGCCATTTGGACTTCCACCTGGGCGAACAGGTTCCGGTCCGGGTCGAGGCCGACCACCTCATTGCCTTCGAGCGCACCGGCTGAGATTCTTCACCGGTTACACACCCGGTCGACCGCGTCCAGCCAGCCGGCGTACAGGGATTCCCGCAGTGACGGCCTCATGTCCGGACGGAACTGGCGCTCGCACTCCCATAGCCGGGAAATCTCCTCCAGACTGCTGTAGACGCCGGTCTGCAAACCGGCCAGGTAGGCGGCGCCCAGAGCGGTGGTTTCGGTGATCCGCGGCCGGTCCACGGTGACATTGAGAATGTCTGCCAGGAACTGCATGACCCAGTCGTTCACCGCCATGCCACCATCCACCCGCAGGGATTCCAGGCGGGCGCCGTCATTCTGGATGGCCCGCACCAGGTCCTTGGTCTGGTAGCACACGGACTGCAACCCCGCTGTCACAATTTCCCCGATTCCGGTATCCCGGGTCAGCCCCATGATTGCCCCGCGGGCGTGGGGATCCCAGTGGGGGGCGCCCAGCCCCGTGAAAGCCGGAACCAGGTATACCGCGTTCTCCACCCCCACGCGCTCGGCATGGGCCAGGGACTCACCGGCATGAGCAATCAGGCCCAGACCGTCCCGCAACCACTGCATGGCCGCCCCGGCCACAAAAATACTTCCCTCCACCGCATAGGTCGGCTTGCCGTCGAGCCGGTACGACATGGTGGTCAATAACCGGTTCTCGGACCGCAGGGCCGTGTCGCCGGTATTGAGCATCAGGAAGCAACCCGTGCCGTAGGTGCTCTTGGCCATGCCGGGCTCGAAGCAGGCCTGTCCGATCAGGGCGGCGTGCTGGTCGCCGGCAATGCCCGCCACCTGAAGCTCCGCGCCCAGCCATTCCCTCTCGGTGGTGCCGAAGTCCGCGGCGCAGTCCAGCACCTCGGGCAGCAGTTGACGGGGCACGCGGAACAGGTCCAGTAGCGTGTCGTCCCAGCTCTGGGTGTGGATATTGAACAGGGCGGTACGGGAGGCATTGGTGGCGTCGGTGTAATGGGAGCGGCCACCGGTCAGGTTCCAGAGCAGCCAGCTGTCCACCGTCCCGAAGGCAAGCTCTCCGGCTTCCGCCCGGGCCCTCGCGCCCTCAACATTATCAAGGATCCAGGAGATCTTGGTGGCGGAAAAGTAGGGATCAATCAGCAGGCCTGTGCGCTCCACCACCACATTTTCAAAGCCATCCTCCTTGAGCTTGGTGCACCAGGAGGCGGTTCGGCGATCCTGCCAGACGATGGCGTGATGGATGGGCTTGCCGGTCGCCCGTTCCCAGATAACCGTGGTCTCGCGCTGGTTGGTAATCCCGATACCTGCGACATCCGCCGCGTCGATTCCCGCCCTTTCCAGGGCGGACCGGCAGACCATCAGGGTACTGTCCCAGATCTCGAGCGCGTCGTGCTCGACCCAGCCGTCACGGGGAAAGTACTGGTGGAACTCCTGCTGGGCCACGCCCACGATGGTACCGGATGGGTCGAAGATGATCGCGCGCGAGCTGGTGGTTCCCTGGTCAATCGCAAGCAGGTAGCGGGTCATGGCAAGCCTCCTTTGTTTTCCGCAAGTCTACCAGCAGAAACCATTGAAGGAGAGGCGCAGGGTCCGGAATCGGGAGGAAGGGCATAAAAAAAGGGCCGGAAAAACCGGCCCTTAAATGACGAATGAAACAAGGAAAGTTCGTAAGAACTACAACCTCAAAAGTCATCCCTTACGCTTTTGATTATGGGCATCCGGGGAAAAACCGTCAGTTGGCGTTATGTAGCGGCTTTGTTACATCAGGTGAGGCAGTGAGGCCTGGTTCACAAAACCGAATCCGCCGGCTTCCGCCTCGGCCAGACCAGGCTGAAGCGTGCGCCGCCAAGCTCATCGCTCCTGCTGACGAAGGCCTGGCCACCATGCCAATAGAGGATTCGGCGAACTATGGACAAACCCAGTCCATAGCCGCCCGAGGTCCGCGTCCGGCTGTCATCGAGCCGGGCAAACGCGGTAAAGACCTTCTCCCAGTCCTCTTCGGGGACACCCGGGCCGTCATCCTCGACATCCACCCGGCAGTTGTCCTCATCAATCCGGCAACGAACCAGCACGCGGCCGTTGGCGTAACGCCCGGCATTACCCACCAGGTTCTGGATCGCCCTGTGGATGTACCTTGGTTCGATATCCGACAATGAGCAACGCTCGGTGTCTTCGTCTATATCACTCTCGATGCTGAGGTCCGGGCGAATCAACCTCTGCTCGGAAACCACCTGGCGCACAACCTCCGTTACCGAGTGCTCCCGCAACGAGAACACCGGGCCGCCCTGCTCCAGGCGGGCATAGGTGAGAATCTCGTCAATCAGTTCATCCAGCTCCTGGATGTCGCCATCAATCCCCTCCAGCTGCTTCTGCAGCATGTCCTGGTCCTGACAATCCTCGATCATCTGGACCCCGAAACGGATCCGGGCCACCGGGGTGCGCAGCTCATGGGAGACGGCATGAATCATCTCGCGCTGCACCTGCACCAGGCGCTGGATATGCTCCGCCATGCCATTGAAGGCGGCCGCCAGGCGGCTTACCAGGGTGCCGGTGCCTGCGTCCACGCGCGCTCCCATCTCACCCCGGGCAATCCGGACGGCCACCGATTCCACCTGCCGAAGATTGTTGTCCACGGCCTTGATCGCCAGCCACAAAGCCAGGGCCAGAACGCCGCCAACGAGTAATACCAGGAGAGTGATTACGGGCCATCCGTAGGGCGAGAACGGGGCCGGCAGCTCCACGTTCACCAGGGCGCCGTCACTCAGTCTCAACAGGGCGTCGCGACGGTCTCCGTGGTCCGGGCCGTACAACACCACATCCTGCTCGGTGATCTGCTGCAACACCGGAGCGGGGGGCAACATCCCGGCCTCATCCAGCCATTCGATGGACACTCCCAGGTGACTGGCCAGGCGTACTGCCATGTCTTCCCTCCCCGCCCTGTTCACCGACTCCAGGTGCCAACGGACAACCAGGGCCAGGGCCCTGGAAACGCCCAGGTATGGCTCTTCAAAGCGCATCTGCAGGATGGTCCCGGCCGGAGTCTCGACCATCAGCCGGTAACCGATCGGTGCTTCTTCCGCCACGACCTGTCCATAGCCCAGGCGCTCTCCAATCACCGGCGATAATTCCATTTCTTCGGGGGGAAGGTTTTTCAGGCCATACCAGGCAGCCAGCCAGTGATACTGCTGCTCCGGCGACGGTGTCGCGGCCAGCCATCGCATCAGGGGTTCGGGAAAGCGCTCCAGCCAGAACTGGTGCCGGACGGAGTTGAGGCCATTGAAAAGGACAATACACAGGAGAACCACCAGTGCGGCCACACCGGCAAGACGGGCGTAAAGTTTGAGGAAAAGCTTCAGGGACATGTCAGGAATCCTGGCAGGCCCGCCCCGCCCCCATACTGCCCGGGGTTCGGAGCCGGCAACAGGAACGTCAGGCTTCCTTCACAAATAGGTAGCCCTTGCTGCGAACGGTCTTGATCCGGCGCGGATGGATAGGATCATCACCGATCTTCGGGCGGATCCGCGACACCCGGACATCAATTGAACGGTCCTGACCATCGTATTCAATGCCCCGGAGAGCGGTAAATATCTCTTCACGACTCAGCACACGACCGGCGTTACTGGCCAGCAACCAGAGCAGGTCGAACTCCGCACTGGTCAGGTCAATGCTCTGGTCACTGAGCCAGGCTTCCCGCATGGAGCGGTCCACGATCAGGTCATTGAACTGGAGTCGAACCGGCTCCTCAGCGGCAGCCTCTTCACCACCACCCTGGCCGGATTCGGTCACCCGCCTCAGCATGGCACGGATACGGGCCAGCAGGACCCTCGGCTTGACCGGCTTGCTGATGTAGTCGTCAGCGCCCATCTCCAACCCGAGCACCTGGTCCAGGTCATCGGTACGGGCGGTGAGCATGATGATCGGGCCGTTATAGAACGGACGCACCTTGCGACAGACCGACAGGCCATCTTCACCGGGCAACATCAGGTCCAGAACCACCAGATCCGGCTGCTCGCTGCGGATCCGTTCGACCGCTGCCGAACCGTTTGCCTCAAGGCTTACGATCAGTCCATTGCTTTCCAGATATTCACGGGTCAGCTCTGCGAGCCGTTCGTCGTCCTCAACAATGAGAATTCGCCAACTTTCGTTCGTCTGTTCCACGCCATCCATCTCTGGTTTTGTTATTCCGGTTTCGGTTGCTTACAGCTCCTGACAATACAGGCAACCCGATGTAACAGCAATTATACATGCAATTCAGAAATATACATGGAAGCGCCTCGCCGTTACACCCCGTGACAAATCGGCCTGCACTGACAACGCCTGTCATAGAGCGGTCATTGGACAGTCACCCCAGTGTCACAGCCGGTTCATAGCCTTGTCGGTAAATGGACACAAAGAGACCAAGCCATGACCGCACAAACCGCGAAAGCCAGGCAAAGCTCACGACAGCTCCGTACCGACATCACCCGTGACCCGGCCACCATCGAGCAGGCCCAGCGCCTTCGCTACGAGGTTTTCTCCGCAGAATACGGCAGTGACCTCGGCGCCACCACACCCGGCATTGACGCCGACGCCTACGACACACTCTGCGATCATCTGATCGTGATCGACAGCCGGACCGGCAACCTGATTGCCACCACCCGGGTACTGCCTGAAAGCCGGATCAGGGAGGTCAGCGAGTTCTATTCGGCGGGGGAATTCGATCTCTCCGCCCTGGCCTCGCTGTCCGGAAGCGTGGCCGAACTGGGACGTACCTGCGTCCACCCCGACTACCGTAACGGTGCCACCATCAGCCTGCTCTGGGCCACCCTGGCGGAGTACCTGATCAGACACGGTATCGACTACCTGATTGGCTGCGCCAGCATCGGCATGTCCGACGGCGGCCACAAGGCCTGGCGGATTGCCAATCACCTTCAGGCCACTTACCTGGCCGACGAGTCGTTCCGGGTCACGCCGCTACGGGAATTGCCGCACCTGACGAACGCCCCGGCCACCGACCGCCCGGTCGATGTTCCGCCACTGATCCGCGCCTACATGCGACTGGGCGCGAGGGTGTGCGGTGCCCCCTGCTGGGATCCGGAATTCCGGTGTGCTGATTTGCTGGTACTGCTGGAAGTGGACAATCTGGCCGCCCGGTACAGCCGCCATTTCATGGGCCGGGCGTCGTGAACCCGGCCAGGTCAATCCGATGATCGGCTCACTGCGACTGGCCATTCGCCTGGGTGCCTTTACCCTGTTTCTGGCGGCCATCACCGTCCTCGCCCTGGCTCTCAGGGTCGGAGATGTCTTGACCGGGAAAAAACTGGACCGAACGCCCTGGGCGGGCCGCTGCTTCCGGGGTGCCTGCCGTTGCCTTGGTCTGGACATACGATGGCATGGACCGACACCACAGGCCAATTCCCTGGTGGTCAGCAACCACATCAGCTGGTGCGATATTCCCATCCTGGGCGGGCTGGCGCCGGCCCGGTTCCTGTCCAAGGCCGAGGTGGCGGAATGGCCCCTGATCGGCTGGCTGGCCAGGCAGGCCGGCACCCTGTTCATCAAGCGTGGAGGGGGGCAGGCACGACAGGTGAAATCCGCCATCCGGTCTGCCCTGGCGTCCGGGGAATCGGTGCTGATCTTCCCGGAGGGCACTACCAGTGCCGGTCTGACTGTACTTCCGTTTCACGGCCTGTTACTGAGCGCCGCCCGGGAGGCCAACGTCACAATCCAGCCGGCGACCATCTGCTATCGGCGGGAAGGTCGACCCGACCATGTGGCTCCGTTCATCGGTGACGATGCCTTCCACAGTCACCTGATCCGGTTGCTGAAAAACCCCGCATCCCGGGTCGATGTGCTGTTCCATGAGCCAGTAGCAACGACTGGCGACCTCAAGTCATCGGAACTGGCCCGCCAGCTTCAGGAGACTGTTCTGGACGGCCTGCACCGATTGCAGGCCGGTGAAGCGGACCGGGCTGCGGCGCCGGTCAGAACAGGGGCCGTCCCTGGGCTATCTCGTCTTCGGTAGCCTCGCGGCGACCGACAATTTCCAGATCGAAATACAGGGTGAAGCCGGCCAGGGGATGATTGGCATCCACTTTCACCAGGTTTCCGTCGATGCCGACTACCTGCACCACCTGGGCCTCATCCCCGGTATTGGTCTGGAACTTCATGCCCACCTGGAGGTTTTCCACGCCCTCGAACAGCGAGCGCGGCACCTTGCGCACCAGCTCTTCCCGATGCTCTCCGTAAGCCATGGACGGTGGAATGGTAACCTCCAGACAATCCCCCACATTCCGGTCCTTCACGGCTTCCTGGATGCCCTTGATGATCTCGGGGCTGCCATAGACAAAATGCAGGGGCTCGCTGCCCTCGGAGGTATCGACCAGTTCTCCGGCCTTGTTTTTCAGGACATAGTGAACGGTAAAGACATCGGGCTTGGTATCGGGTTCTTGCATCAGGTTTCCGAGTTTCCTGTATCCGGTGGTGTTTCAAGCTGCTGCAGGCCGTGAATGACCAGTCGCTGATCCAGCTTTTCCCGCAGGCCACGGGGATTTCGCAATCCCATTCGTTCCAGCAGGGGCTGGTAACGCCCCTCCTCATCATTGGCCCGGGCAGCCTGCCAAAGGGTCGACAGTTTACCACGGCGGGTGGCCGTTGCGGCCTTGAGCCCTTTAAGGGCTTTCCCTAACGTCAATTCCTCATCCGTGAAATCCCGACCGAACGGGAAGGCGGCGAACCGGTCGCCATTGCCTGCGGCGGCCAACGCCGCCCGTATGGCCTGCGGCGTGTTATTACACCAGGAGGCCGGCAGGTTGAAGGACGGGTCCACCTTGCCAGCCTGCTGGGCCTGTTTGAGCAGCTCCTGCTGGAACCGTGAGTCGGCGATGCGGATCAGGCGCAGGTAAACCTCCTCGTCGGACTGGCCCCGGAGATCGGCGATGCCGTACTCGGTCACCACGATGTCCCGCAAGTGCCGGGGGATGGTGCAATGGGCATAGTTGAAGACGATATTGGAAAAGGTCTTGCCTTTCGACGTGCGCGTTGCTCGCATGGTCAGGATGGAACGCGCGCCGGGCAGTTCATGGGCCATGGCGACAAAGTTGTACTGCCCGCCAACACCGCTGACCACACGACCATCATCCAGGCCGTCAGACACCGCCGCACCACTGAGCGTATACATCATGGCGGAATTCACAAACCGGCCATGCCGCCGCTGAGCCGCTTTGAGCCGCTGCCTGCCGAACGGGTGATCATAGAGATGGTTGATGTAATTGACACTGGTCATGCAGATCCGGTCGCGCTGATGCCCCGGCATGTCCCGCAATGACTGATAGAAGCTTTCCGGCCCCACATAGAAGGCGCCATGCATGCTGATGCCCCCTTTCAGGCTATCACCCAGCATCAGGGATTCGATAACCCCGCGGGTTTCAGGATTGTCCAGGTCGCCGTCCACGGATTGCCCGGAAGCCAGCAGGCGACCGCCTTTGAACTCAACCTCCGGTGCAAAAATCCCCCAGCGGACGAGCCAGTTTACATCCCTGGCTCTGAGCGGGGAGTCGATCAGCTCCGCCTCTCGCAGGCTGTCGAGCATGGCCAGGCTCGGAGTCATGTCAATGTCGCCCCGGTTGATCAGCTCCTGCAAACCGGCGTGGTCAAACACCTGGCGGGACAGGATGCCGGCTTCCATCAGGTACAGGAAGCCATCCACCATCATCTCACTGCAGCCGTAGATGCCTTCGTCGAAGCGACCCGTGCCGCCGTACTCGTTCACCACCGGAAACTCGTCGCCGACCCTGAGATGGTCGAAGAGAGCTCTCCAGTCATCGTTATGCTTGTGGCGCAGGATGGCACTGTAGACAAACGCGGCGCCCAGTGAGCCAATACCCACCTGGAGGGTTCCACCATCCTTCAACAGGCAGCTGGCGTAGAACCCGATCATGTGATCTTCCGGACTGATCGCCATCTGTGGCGCCGAGAACAGGGGATAGTCGGTGGAGGGCTGATCCAGGACCACGTCGAAGTTGCTTTCATCAATGGCGGCGTGGCGTCCCATGAAGGGCAGATTGGCGTTCAGTTCGGCCACCAGCGCCACCGGCGTGCCGCCGGCTTCCATTTCCCGCATCAGGGGAAGAAGATCGAGGGTCAGATCCGGGTTGCAACTCAGGCTCACTTTGCCCGGCGCGCCGTGGCTGTCGCCCGGCGACACCAGCTGCCCCAGAACATTCACCCCCAGCGCCATCAGATCCCGGATGGCATGGGTATAATTGGTGCAGACGTAATTCCGTTGCTGGCCCTGATTATTCAGTTGGGCGCCGGCCTTGAAATAGAACTCGGAGACGGTGACATTGGCAGGCAGACGGTTGCGCGAGACATCCCGGGCAAAGGCGAGGTCCGGAATACTACCGTAAAGGCGCTCGGCGAAGGGGCCCATGAACCGCTGCTCCAGGGAGGAGCTCCCTCTGGGCGCCAGCAGGGACAATGCCGTGAAAATGTGCAACTGGATTTCCGGGTCCTGCTTCGCCCGCTCATACAAGGCGTTCACGAAGCGAATCGGTTTGCCCAGCCCGAGGGGCAACCCGAGGGTAATCTCCTGGCCGACCCGGCGAATCACCTCATCCACGCAGGCATTCACGTCTTGCAGGCGTTGACTGCTTTCCGACATCACCAAGCTCCTTCTTGTTCTCCGGACCACAACAGGGTTATGGGCAGATAATCACACGGGAGGGCCGCGCAGACAATGCGCCAGATCAGTATCCAGACTGGTTGGAATTGGAAAGGTGGGGCAGACAGGGAAGGTAAAACAGGGCAAGCGGGAAGTCAGGCGTGGTTCAGATTCAGAAGTTCCACTTCAGGTTGAGACAGGCGCCCTCATTGAGCAGGGCAATACCGTGGTCCGCCTGAGCCGGATCAGACGCGTATTGCTTGCCATCGGACCGGGACCGGGTAAAGGTGAGGCTGAGCAGGCGCGAGCCGATTTCGGTGAAAGCCTCGGAGCTGTCCTCCTCGAAGTTCCCCACGGTACGCTCCTGGACCTGGTAGATCTCCTGCACGGTATTCACCGGTTCCGGTTCCTCACCAAACGGGCGCTCGGCTGCATCGGCGCGGACGACAAAAGCGACGAGATTGAGGACAAGCAGGGCGACAAAAATACGAATAATCATGACACTGACGAAGACCTGTAAACCGGGATAGAGAATGCTCGATGACCTAGGCTAAAGTCTAATGAATGATCCCGGAAAAGATGTGACTTTGCACACAATCACGCCGACTTTTTGTCAATTTTTAGCCGCTTTTTTGTCAAAAAATAATCCCCAATTTTTCAGAACGTAACAGCAGCTTCGGGCCCGGCCTCAGCCAGGCCCAAAACTGACATTTGCTGACCCGGAGAATCAGGGACAGGGATAGGTAAACTCCCGGTGGATCTCCTCGATTGCCTCCAGCACCGGCTCACCCAGCGTGATATTGGCGGACCCGATGTTCTCCCGGAGCTGATCCATTGTGGTCGCGCCGATGATATTGCTGGTGACAAAGCTCCGGCTGTTCACGTAGGCGAGGGCCAGCTGGGTCGGCGTCAGGCCGTGCTGCCCGGCCAGTTCGACATAAGCGCGGGTTGCATCCATGCCACGGTCCGAGGTGTACCGGCTGAAGCGTTCATAGAGGGTAAGTCTTCCCTTCTCCGGCCACTTGCCGCCGAGATACTTGCCCGACAGCATGCCAAAGGCCAGGGGCGAATAGGCCAGCAGGCCGGTCTGCTCACGATGGGCAAACTCCGCCAGCCCCAGTTCGAATGAGCGGTTCAGCAGGTTATAGGGATTCTGGATACTGACCACCCGGGGCCAGCCTTTTTCCCGGGACAGACGAAGGTACTCGGAGGTCCCCCAGGGTGTCTCATTGGACAGACCGATGTGACGCACCTTTCCTTCCCGGACCAGTTCGTCCAGCGCCGACAGGGTTTCCTCGATCGGCGTGGCATCCTCATCCGGCTTGTGCACATAGCCAAGTTTGCCGAAGAAGTTGGCGTTCCGGTCCGGCCAGTGGACCTGGTACAGGTCGATGTAATCCGTCTGCAAACGCTTGAGGCTGTCCTCGCAGGCCTGACGGATATGGTCCCGGGTCAGCCGCGGGCCGTTGCGCAGATAGCTCAGGCCATTGCCCGGCCCTGCCACCTTGGAGGCAATCACCAGATCGTCCCGGCGACCGCGCCGGGCCAGCCAGTTACCCAGGTAGGTTTCTGTCCGCCCCTGGGTGTCCGGTTTCGGCGGCACCGGGTACATTTCCGCGGCGTCGATGAAGTTGATGCCCTCCCCCGTCGCATAGTCCAGCTGTTCGAAGGCTTCCTGCTCGGTGTTCTGCTCGCCCCAGGTCATGGTGCCCAGGCAGATCAGGCTCACATCAATGTCGGTATTACCTAACTTTCGCGTCTGCATATCGTCTCCGCTTCAGTTCATTGCACGGGTAAAAGGAATGTCACGGGAGTGTCGCATAACTGTCATGTGCGCTTCCCATAGTGAAGGCATGTAAGAGGAACCACAGGAAACACCGTGACCCAGACCACCCAGCCCAACCGGCGCCAGCAACACATTACCATTGTTTCCGAGACTTTTCCGCCGGAAATCAATGGCGTGGCCAATACGCTGAGGCACCTGTGCCAGGGGCTGATGCAGCGGGGCCACCGGGTGAGCGTGGTCAGGCCCCGGCAGCGTCATGAGCTGGCCGGCGCCGTGGCCAGTGCCGGTGACGCCCTGTTCAATGAGGAGCTCGTGGTTCCGGGTCTGCCACTGCCCGGCTATGCCGATCTCCGTTTCGGCATCAGCAGCGTCCGTCGCCTGGCGACGCTGTGGAAAGAAGAACGCCCGGATGCAGTCTACGTTGCTACCCAGGGGCCGCTGGGCGTGGCGGCGGTCAGCGCTGCGAGAAGGATCGGCATCCCGGTAAGTTCCGGTTTTCACACCAACTTCCACCAGTACAGCCGCTACTACGGCATCGGAGCCCTGGAACGGGTGCTTTGCGCCTATGGCCGCTGGTTCCATAACCGCACGGATGTCACCCTCGTGCCCACCCGCAAGATGCAGCAGGTGACCCGTGCCATGGGGATTCCGGCCACCGGCCTGTGGAGCCGGGGCATAGACTGCAACCGGTTCTCCCCCCACAAGCGGGATAACGAACTTCGCAGGCAATGGGGGCTCGCGCCCAACGACCGGGCTGTAATCTATGTCGGTCGTCTGGCCCCGGAGAAAAACCTCCGTCTGGCGGTGGCCTGCTATGAGCGGATCCGGGGGCTGCATCCCAACTCGCGGTTCATCCTCGTTGGCGACGGCCCCCTGCGCCGGGAACTGAGCGAGCGCCATCCCGAATACCTGTTCTGCGGCATCCGGAGGGGAGAGGAGCTGGCGAAATTCTACGCATCCGGGGATCTGTTCCTGTTCCCGAGCAAAACCGACACTTTCGGCAACGTGGTACTGGAAGCCATGGCCAGCGGCCTGGCGGTGGTGGCGTTTGACGATGGAGCGGCCAGCGAACACATCCGAAATGAGGAGAACGGACTGAAAGTCGCCCTCGAGGATGACGAGGGCTTTGTCGACTGTGCCCTGAGACTGGCCGACCAGCCGACGCTGCTTGGCCGCCTGCGTAACCAGGCCCGACTCGATGCACTGGAACTCAACTGGTCAGCCCAGATCGAACAGTTCGAACAGCTGGTCCTGAACCCGGATAACAAGGCGGGGTACCATGCCCTCAACAAGCAAAGCATCTCGATTCTTTGAGCGGGCCGACCAGCGGGAGTACCTGCTGTGCCAGGTCATCAACCGCTCGGTCCGGTTCCGGCCGGTGCTGGGCTACTTCCGCACGGTCAGCCGGCTGGGCGATGGCTGGTTCTGGTACGCACTGATCCTGTCACTGCCACTGATCGAACCGGCTGCCGGACCCGGCCTGGCCCTGCTGATGGCCATAACGGGCCTGACCTGCACGGTCACCTACAAGCTGCTGAAACGGTGGTTGATCCGGGAACGGCCGTTCATATCCTTCCCGTCCATCAACTGTGGTACACCGCCCCTGGATCGCTACAGTTTTCCTTCCGGCCATACTCTCCATGCCGCCTGCTTCCAGGTCATGCTGATGGCCGCCCTGCCCGGGCTGGCGCTTTACATCCTGCCCTTCACCCTGAGTGTTGCCGCCTCGCGGGTGGTTCTTGGCCTGCACTATCCCACCGACGTGGTTGCCGGGGCGCTGGTCGGGGGCACTATCGGTTACCTGTCAGTCCACCAGCTATTGGGGGCGGCCATGGCGATAATCACCGGCTGATCAGTCGAACAACCTTAGCTGGGTCACCGGCGCGTCATCATTGCGGAACCGCACCCCCACCCCGAGTAACCGGACCGGGCGCTCGGTATTCGTGACCAGTTCATCCAGCAGGGGCTGATAATCGGCCACTTCGGGCTCGGCCACATGCTCCCGGACCCGCTCCAGGGTGTGGGTGGAAAAATCACTGTAACGGATCTTGATAAACAGCTTGTGGATCGGCTTGCTGCGCCCCTTACGGCCAAGCCGGAGATTGAGATCTGCCACCAGAGCGGGCATGACCGACTCGCAAGCGCTCTTGTCCGGCAAATCCTGGGAAAAGGTGCGTTCGACACTCACCGACTTGGCGATGCGGGATACCACCACCGGCCGATCGTCCCGGCCATGGGCCATCTCGTGCAGGCGATAGCCCTGTTTGCCAAACCGGTCCAGCAGGACATCCGCTCCCAGCGCCTGCATGTCACCGCAGGTCTTTACCCCCAGGGCATGGAGTTTGGCGGCGGTCACCTGCCCCACCCCGAACAGCTTCTCCACCGGAAGGTCACGGACAAACTCCTGCACCCGGTCCGGGGTGATCACAAAAAGGCCGTCGGGTTTCTGCCAGTCGCTGGCAATCTTGGCGAGGAACTTGTTGGGCGCCACCCCGGCGGAAACCGTAATGCCCACTTCCCGGTGGATGCGCTCCCTGAGATAACGGGCCATGAGAGTACCGCTGCCCTTGTGGTCGGCAACATCCGAGACATCCAGGAAGGCCTCATCCAGGGACAGGGGTTCCACCAGATCGGTCAGCTCCCGCAGGATATCCATCACCTGGCGGGAGACCGCCCGGTACTTGCCCATGTCCGGCGGCACCGTCACCAGACCCGGGCACAGGCGCCGGGCTTCGCTACCGGGCATGGCCGAACGGACGCCAAAAGCGCGGGCCCGGTAATTGCAGGTGGTTACCACGCCCCGGCCACCCTCGCCACCCACGGCCAGGGGAACATCCCGCAAGCTGGGGTCGTCTCGCATTTCCACGGCGGCGTAGAAGCAATCACAATCCACATGGATGATCTTGCGCTGGGGCATGGTCAGGGGGCTCGCGTCCACACTCTGTACATATATACAGCCTTGTATATTACGCTAACATGCCGAGAATGTCAGGGAACTCCAACAACACTATCAGGACTACCGCGAGGTCCCCATGAGCAACCCGATCCCCGAATCCGAACGCACTGAAATTGAAGCGGCGGCCTTCCGCCGTCTGGTCAAGCACCTGCGGGACAACACCGAGGTGCAGAATATCGATCTGATGAACCTGGCCGGGTTCTGCCGTAACTGCCTGTCAAAATGGTACCGGGCCGAGGCCGAGGAGCGCGGTTTCGAGATTTCCGATCCGGACGCCCGGGAAGAAATCTACGGCATGCCCTACGAAGAATGGAAAGAGCGCTACCAGGTCGGCCCCAAGCAGGATCACAAGTAATGAACGTGAACGAGGCGGTGCGCATCCATCTGGCGGCCCTGGAGGTCGGCCGCAGCGATTTCGATGACACCCTGGCGTTGGTCGAACGCTACTTCGAGTACCAGCCGACCGGTTTTCACAACGGCCCGCTGTTCAACGCCGCCGGAGAGAACGCCGGTTCCTGTCGGGTGTTCGGGCTCGGGCGCCACTGCAATCTCAGTGAGTCCGAAACCCTCCGCCTGTTTGCCCAGCATTACCAGCAGGTACTGGACGAGCCCGCCGGTGACAGCCACGGCAATATCCGCCAGTTCATCAGCACCGGCTGGTCCGGCATCCGCTTTGACGGCGACCCCTTGCGACCTCTCACTGCGCCCGATACCAAGGAAGAGACACCTTCATGACCGATACCGCCAGCACCGGGGTACAACAGAGTTTCCAGTTCAAGAGCGCGAACGTCTCGCTGACAGCCCTTGAGCTCTATTACTTCGACAACGACGAGTTCGAGACCAACCTCCGGGAAAAGATCAACCAGGCGCCGGGGTTCTTCAAGGATATCCCGCTGATCATCAGTCTGGAGAAGTACGAAGGGCTGGACAGCGAACTGGACTTCTTCAAGATCATCGGTACCTGCCGCCGGCACAACATCCAGGTGATCGGCGTGCGTGGCGGTAATGAAGATCAGCGCCGACTGGCCCGGGGTGCGTCACTGGCACTGCTGCCAGGCTCCGGCCAGCGGGAAAAGCCCCAGGAACCGGAGGCGACCGCAGAACCGGAGAGCGAACCGCAGACCGGGCAGCCTACCGGCCCGGCACCGGCCCGGATCATCAACCATCCGGTCCGTTCGGGCCAACAGATCCATGCCCCGGAAGGCGACGTGATCGTGCTCGGACCGGTGCAGGCCGGCGCGGAAATCCTGGCGGCTGGCAACATCCATGTCTATGGCCCGCTTCGGGGCCGGGCACTGGCCGGAATCCACGGCGGCGAATCCGCCCGGATTTTCTGCCAGTCACTGGAAGCAGAGCTTGTGTCCATCGCCGGACACTATAAAATCTCCGAAGATCTTCAGGACAATGGCTGGAAGAACGCTGTGCAGATCCAGCTCAGGGACGACCTGCTGGTGGTAACGCCACTGGACAAGGCCTGATGTTTACAACCAACAATAACGACCAAGAAGACACGACGAATCCACCGCGAAACAGGAACTGAACCTTGGCTAGAATCATTGTCGTAACCTCAGGAAAAGGCGGCGTTGGCAAGACCACCACCAGCGCCTCAATCAGCACCGGCCTTGCCAAGCGCGGTCACAAGACCGTCGTTATCGACTTCGACGTGGGACTGCGCAATCTGGATCTGATCATGAATTGCGAGCGCCGGGTCGTTTATGACTTCGTCAACGTCATCCAGGGCGAAGCCTCACTGAACCAGGCCCTCATCCGGGACAAGCGGGTGGATACGCTCTACATCCTCCCCGCCTCCCAGACCCGGGAAAAAGAAGCGCTCACCCGCGAAGGCGTGGAGCGGGTCATCAACGAGCTGTCGGAAACGTTCGACTACATCGTTTGCGACTCGCCGGCGGGTATCGAACACGGCGCCCTTATGGCCCTGTACCATGCGGACGAAGCCATCGTGGTCACCAACCCGGAAGTCTCCTCCGTGCGTGACTCCGACCGTATCCTGGGCATTCTCCAGAGCAAGTCCCGGCGGGCGGAAATGGGCCTGGACCCGGTAAAAGAACATCTGCTGCTGACCCGATACAACCCGGACCGGGTTTCCAAGGGCGAAATGCTGTCCGTGGGTGATGTGGAAGAAATCCTCGCCATCCCGTTGCTGGGCGTGATTCCCGAAAGCCAGGTGGTGCTCAATGCCTCCAACCAGGGTTTGCCGGTCATTCTTGAGGAAGGCAGCGATGCCGGCCAGGCCTATGAGGATGCGGTCGCCCGCCTGTTGGGGGAGGAGCGGGAGCACCGCTTCATGACGGCCCAGAAGAAAGGGTTCTTCACGCGGATGTTCAAGGGAGGCTAAGGGATGAGTTTCCTCGATTATTTCAGGAGCAAGAAAAACGCAAGCGCCAGTGTCGCCAAGGAGCGTCTGCAGATTATCGTGGCCCATGAACGTGGCCAGCGGGAGCAGCCGGACTACCTGCCCCAGCTCCAGCAGGAGCTGCTGGAGGTCATCCGCAAGTATGTGCAGATTTCCGATGACATGGTGCAGGTCGAAGTGGACCGCAATGAACGGTGTTCGGTACTGGAACTGAACGTCACACTACCGGAAAAGTAGTCCGGCCCCGCTACCAGCGGGTAAAGTGATCCTCCATCAATCCCCGTAGCCCCGCTACGGGGATTTTTGTTCCTGTCTCGTCAATCACCGTGCCGCTGAAGGTGCCCACATACTGGCGGAAATTCGAGGCCAGGATGCCCGCATTCAGCTTCTCCTTGCGCACTCCCGCCGGCACAAAATGCAGATCCACACGACCATCGGTCGTAGTCACATGCCAGTCGGTGCCGGGCCGGTAACGGTCGAAGGAGAACCTTGCGGCGTCCAGTTTCGAGCAGACACCGTCCAGCCAGAGGGCGTTTTCCGTCATTCCGGTTTCGTTGACACCGGCAGCCAGGTTCAGCCCGAACGACCGGCCATCTTCCAGCACGCCCGCAATGGCGGCCCAGTTCCAGGCGGTTTCCCGGCGCATGAAGCCACAGCTCCAGTCGATGGAACCCCGGACCTGGTCATCACAACGCCAGATCTGGTGGTCCCAGCGGACTTCACCTTCCACTTTCAGGCCGGCGGACTTGCGGGTGAACACCCAGCCGTTGTAGCCCGCCGGGCATACCAGGCGCAGCGGATCGTGATCTTCCCTAAGTTCCAGATCAACCCGGATTCCCCCCGGTGCCGACACCGAAACATTGCGCCCGCCGGTCGCCGGCGCAATGTGCAGGTCAACCTCCCCCTTTTGGAAACGGGCCAGGCCATGCTCGGGGTAGGGCTCAAGATGTGTCCCCATCGCCAGCGGCTGCAGGAATGACCGCTCCAGCATGGTTCCGGATTCGAAGTCGTACAGATAGAAGAAGCCATTTCCGAGCAGCTTCAGATCCACCAGGGCCATACCGAACACCCAGCCAGGGCCCATGGCACTGACGAACTGGAACTGGTTGAACCGCCACCGGCGCGCCAGTCGCGAGCGGGGCCGGTCCATGACCGAACGCAGGTCATAGTCCAGATAGTTGATGGTATCTACCGGTTCAACGAGCATCCCGGCAGGAACTCGTCCCTTGTCGTCAATCAGCTTTGTTATGGTCATAGCGGTCGTCAGATCGGGCCAATTCGCGGAACCATCAGCCAGTGGAGTTACCTGGTTCACAATCCCCTGTGTTCGTGCCTTTGCCGGTCTTTACCCCATGCTAGACTCGGCGGCATCGTCTTCAAGGAAGTGTACTCTATGAGAAGTCCAAGAGCCCATGGGTTTGCAGGCCGGGGCATTGTCTTTGCAGGGATGGTCTGCACCTGGATGCTCGCAGTCCTGAGCGGCGCCGCATTGACGGCGGAACTGCCCGATGAGCAGACCGCCGACTGGGAACTGCGCACGGAAACCGACAACATCCGCATCTACACCGCCGGCCAGCCCGGTTCCAAATTCAAGGCCTTCAAGGCCGTTGCCACGCTCGATGTCCCGATCGAAAACCTGATGGCGGTCATGATCAATCCGGCCTCCTGCACCGAGTGGGTCCACAATTGCAGCGAATCCTATGACTTCGGCGAAGGCGACTTCCATGACCGCTACGCCTACTCGGTGAACGACATGCCCTGGCCGGTGGCGGACCGTGATTACGTACTGCGCATCCGCACCCGGGGCGACCGTGCCAGCGGCGAGGTCATCATGGACCTGAACGCCACCCCCGACCTGCGGGCCGAAAGCAGCAACCGTATCCGGGTAGACCGCTCGGACACCCTGTACCGGTTTATCCCCGAGGGCGACAGCACCCGGATGATCTGGGTACAACACACGGATCCCAACGGTGCCCTGCCCGGATGGCTGGTCAATTCCCTGCTGGTGGACATTCCGGTACGCTCCATACAGGCCCTTGAAGACGTTGCCCGCGCGCCCCGGTACCAGGGATTCGAGCTGGTCTGGGACGAACAAGGCAAGCTGGTGGATGTGGTGCTTTCGGATTCGTGAGGGATGACGCCCCCCGCAACACGCGCTAAGCTTTACGGAAAAGGACAGCAACAAGAGGCAGGCCTCACCCGATGACCGTTCTCGCCCACGAGATCATGACCCCCAGCATCAAAGCCGTACCCCAGAACTGGACGATGGACCGTCTGGCCCGCTTCCTCACCGATAACGAAATCACCGGCAGCCCCGTCACCGACGACAACGGGGAAATCGTCGGCATCGCCACCCTCAAGGACATCACCGAATTCCGCTGGAATGCGAGCCGCTCGGACACCGGTCCCCGCCTGACCCCGGAGGAGGAGATCGAGGCACGGCGCCTGCGCATGGCCATTTTCGAGGAGATGGGCAAGGTCCCGGTGGAAGTCCGCGATATCATGACCCCGATCGTTTTATCCGTTGACGAGCAGACGCCGGTGCGAGACATTGCCAATATCATGATGCGTGAGCACCTGCACCGGATCTTTGTCACCAGCGATTCAAGAATTACCGGTATCATCACGACCTACGACATGCTCAAGCTGATATCGGACAAGGAACTGACGCAACGCTGCGCCGAGAACGACTGAGCCACCAGAGAGGTAGCCTCCCCTATGCCAAGAGCACCGCAAGCTCGGAAGAAGATGTACGTCCTCGACACCAATGTCCTGATCCACGACCCCAACGCCCTCCTCAACTTCGAAGAACACGATGTCATTATCCCGATGACCGTCCTGGAAGAGCTGGACAGCCTCAAGTCCGGCAAGCAGACGGTCGCCGCCGATTGCCGCCAGGCCATCCGGAACATCGACAAGGTCCTGGGCGATGCCAGCCCGAAAGAAATCGAGAAAGGTGTGCCGATCGTGCGGGGCAAGAAGGCCGCGCCCCTGGGCAAGCTGCTGATCCTGATGAGCACCGAGCACCTGGACTCCCACTCACTGCCCGAGCACCTGAACGACAACAAGATCATCAACACCCTGGCCGCACTGCAGAACCGTCACAAGTCCCGGGACATCATCCTGGTGAGCAAGGACATCAACATGCGTCTGAAGGCGCGCGGATTCGGGGTCGAAGCCCAGGATTACCACAACGACCAGCTGCTTGATGACATCGACCTGTTGCCCAAGGGCTACCACGAGTTCAGTAATTCCTTCTGGGACAACATCGAGAAGGTGGAAACCGTACAACGGGAAGGGGTCACCGAGCACATCCTGCGTCGGGAAGGGCCTCTGGCCAAAATCAACATCAACGAGTTCGTACTCGACGAGCAGGGTTTTGTCGGCAAGGCGGTGGATCTGGACGAGGAACGCATCATCATCCGGGACCTGCACCAGCATGACCTGATGAACGAGGAAGTCTGGGGGCTGGTACCCCGGGACATCTACCAGGCCATCGCCCTGAACCTGCTGCTGGACCCGGATGTCCACATGGTCAACCTGACCGGCTCGGCCGGCTCGGGCAAAACCATCCTGGCCCTGGCCGCGTGCATCGAGATGACCGTTGCCAGCAAGCTTTACAAGCGCATCATTGCCACCCGCTCCACCCAGGGCCTGGACGAGGACATCGGTTTCCTGCCCGGCACCGAAGCGGAGAAGATGGAGCCCTGGCTGGGGGCCATCGTGGACAACCTGGAGGCGCTGCACGAGGATGACGAGAACATGACCGCCTCGGTGGACTACATCCTCAGCAAGGTCCCGCTGCACTTCAAGTCCATGAACTACATCCGCGGCCGCAGCTTCCAGCACAGCCTGATCATCATCGACGAGTGCCAGAACCTGACGCCGCACCAGATCAAGACCATCATTACCCGGGCGGGCAACGGCTCCAAGGTGATCTGCCTGGGCAACCTGGCGCAGATCGATACGCCGTACCTGAGCGCCCTCAGTTCCGGCCTCACCTACATGACCGAACGCTTCAAGGGCTTCCGCCATGGTGCCCACGTGCACCTGCAGGGCGTTCCCCGCTCGGTTCTGGCGGAGTACGCCGAAGCCAACCTCTGATCTCCCAGACCTGTTGACCCTGGCGACATGCGCCAGGGTCGATCCTGCCATCGCCGGCCGTTTGTTATCGAACTAATGTGACCCCTATCCCAAACGTGACACATCGTAATAACAAATGACAAAGGCGATACCATGCGAAACCTCATCCTGTTCACCCTTGCCGGGCTGTCGGCGGCAGCCCTCAGTGGCTGCGGTGGCGATTCTTCCGGGAATGCCACAACCGACGTCCAGAGCCAACAGAAAGAGCCGGTTGTCAGCAGTGCCAGCCCCAGCCACTACAAGCGCCCACTGCCGGACAGCGACGCGGAACTTGCGGCGGCCTCCTGCGCCGAAGGCACCGACCTGACCGGTGGTCGCAGCTACCGGGTGCAAATGCCCTCCCGGGTCGATGGCGCCGCCATCGTGTTCCAGGTGTTCGAACCCACCCAGTTTGACTGCCAGACCCGTCACCCCCTGATCCTGCAGGGACACGGTTTCAGTGGTTCCCGCTCGACCGAGGCCGGCAGCGATCCGCTGGCCCCCATCGAACCCCTCATTGATGCGGGCTATGCGGTCATCAGCATCGACCAGCGCGGTCACGGTGAAAGCGGTGGTACCATCCGGGTAATGGACCCGGACCTGGAGGGCCAGGACCTGGTGCAGATCGTGGACTGGGCCGAGGCCAACCTGGATTACCTGAAATACGAGCGGGACAACCTGCTGCTCGGTGGCGTCGGTGGCAGTTACGGCGGGGGCTTCCAGTACCTGTTGTACAACGTCGATCCGGACCAGCGCATGGATGCCATGGTGCCCCACATCACCTGGCATGACCTGACCTACAGCCTGAACCCGGGAGACGTCACCAAGAACTACTGGCTGGCCTTCCTGTCGGTGATGGGAGACAGCCAGACCGGCCTGTCCATGGACCCGTACCTGCGCAGTTCCCTGGTCGACGGCATTGCCACCGGCCTGTTCCCGGAGAGCGCCCTGGACTTCCTCCACTACCACAGCCCGAGTTACTTCTGGCAGAACGAGCGCGATCTTGCCCTGCTGGACAGCGGCAACACCGACGATTACCTGCTGGAGCCGGTCACCGGGCAGCTTCCCCTGACCAGCGACGGCCGCTACATCGTCAAAACACCGCCCCGTGCCCCCTACCCGGTGGACGTGCTGATGTTCCAGGGCATGCGTGACAGCCTGTTCCCGTTCAACGAGGCGGCGGAGAATTACCGGATCCTCAAGGCCGCCGGCGGTGACGTCCGGCTGCTGACCTACCCGTTCAGCCACCATTACCTGGCCCCGAACGTTGGCCTGATCCAGGAAACCCTGGCCAACCTCACCTTCTACAGCGGTGAGCTGCCGACCCTGGCCACCGGCGACCTCAATGCCCTTGCCCGGTGCGGTGACATCAGCGCCAACCAGGCCACGGTGGCCTGGTTCAACGAGAAACTGCTTGGCCGCGGCAACGCCGACAACGTCATCACCACCGGTGACCAGATCTGCTACACCCTGGCCCCGGGCGACGCCATCTCGGCGCCGGGGATCACCACGGGCGGCACCACCTTCGAGGTCGGTTTTGATCTGCTGACCACCCCCCTGCCTGCGACGGTATTGCTTGGTGCCGCAGGCCTTGCACCGACGGTGGTACCGCTGGAAACCCTGGAATCGGAGACAGTTGTTGCCGGCATTCCCACGGCGGATCTGAGCATCAGCACGGGACTGCCGGATCTGGATAGCCAGTGCCTGGAAAGTTCCGACCCGATCCTGCACGCCGGCACCTGCGACAGCATTGTCTTTGCCGGTATCGGCGTGATTCGCCAGAACCAGCTGGCGCCGGAGCTGATCGATGAACAGGTGCACCCCCTGCGGGGCCTGGGCCAGCATACCGTGGAGCTGACCGGTATTGCCGAGCGGCTCAACCCCGGGGATCAACTGGTACTGATGCTGTATGGCCAGCACCCGACCTTTGCCGGCGCGTTCTCCCGGGATCCGGTAGTGCCGGCGGTGCAGGTGACAGGCGAGGTGGCGCTGCCGCTACTCAGTGCGGATGGCCAGTCACCCCTGGCGGAAGCGACAAACGACTGAGGTCACGGCCCCGGACAGGGCTCAGTCCTTGAACTGGGCTTTGTCCAGGCCGTGCTTTTTCATCTTGTCGTAAAGAGTCTTGCGGGCAATACCAAGCTGGACCATGGTGTCCTTGATGCTGCCGTGGCAGGCGTTGAGAGCACTGACAATCGCCGTGCGCTCGAAGCTGTCCATCATCTCGACCAGAGTCTGGCGGCCCGAGATATCGCCCTCGCTGCCGGGCTCATTCTCATCCAGGGCGGCCGGTCCAAGCAGGACGTAACGTTCCGCCAGGTTCCGCAGTTCCCTGACATTCCCCGGCCAGGACCGCTGCATCAGGCGGGCCGCCTGACCGGCATCCAGGGGCACGCTCTCCCGGTCATAGCGGGCGGCGGCAATCAGCACAAAGTGGTGGAACAGCAAAGGGATGTCCTCCTTGCGTTCCCGCAACGACGGGATGTCTACCTTCACCACGTTCAGCCGGTAATACAGATCGGCCCGGAACTCCCCTTCATCGCTGAGTTTTTTCAGGTCCGCCTTGGTCGCGGCAATGATGCGCACATCCACATCCTGCACCTGGTTGCTGCCCAGGCGCTCGACCTTCTGCTCCTCCAGCACCCTCAGCAACTTGATCTGCAGGGGCATGGGCATGCTTTCCACCTCGTCCAGGAACAGGGTGCCTTTGTGCGCGTGCTCGATCTTGCCGATGCGCCGCTTGTCCGCCCCGGTGAAGGCGCCGGCTTCATGGCCGAACAGCTCGCTCTCGATCAGGTTCTCCGGTACCGCGCCACAATTGATGGCGACGAAATTGTGGGCGCTGCGCGGGCTGTTTTCGTGGATGTAACGGGCCAGGGCATCCTTGCCGGAACCGGTCTCGCCGTGCAGCAGGATGTTGGCGGAGATATCCAGGATCGGATCAATGGTCGCCATCACCCTCTGCATGGACGGCGAATCCCCGAGGATTCGCGGTCCCGGTTTGGCCATCTGCCGCAGCTGGGCTTTCAGCCGCCGGTTTTCCAGCGCCAGGTGCCGTTTTTCCAGGGCGTGACGCAGCAGCTCGATCAGTTCCTCGTGATCAAAGGGCTTCTCGATGAAGTCGTAAGCGCCCTGCTGCATGGCGGTGACCGCGGTGCTGATGTCGCCCTGTCCGGTAAGGATGATGACCGGAATACTGTCGTCCACCGCCCGGACCTGCTCCAGCATCTGGAGGCCATCCATGCCGGGCATGTTGTAGTCACACAGGACAATGCCCCCGAAGTCCGCGGTGATGGTTTTCAGGGCTGGCGCCGCGGCTTCGAAACAGGCCACCGGCAAGTCCTCGAGGGTCAGGGTCTGGGCCATGGCCTGGAGAATGTGCGGGTCATCATCCACAAAGATAACCGAAGGTTGTGTCATTCCGTTGCCTCCCGCTGTTGCAAGGTCAGTACAAATTCCGCGCCGGGGCCGTCCGGACGGTTACGCCCGGTCAGGGTTCCGCCCAGGGCATCGACGATCTGCCGCGAAATGGACAGGCCCAGCCCCAATCCCTGCTTGACCGACTTGGTGGTAAAGAAAGGTTCAAAAATCTGCTCCGTGTTTCCCGGCAGCCCGTAACCGTTATCCCGGACCGTACACCGCCAGTGGCCGTCTACCGCTTCCACATCGATGGTGATCACCGGTGCCTCGCGCTCTTCCACAGCCTGTGCCGCATTGGCCAGCAGGTTCACCATCACCTGCTCGATCCGTATCAGGTCGCCGTGGCACATCACCGGCTGTTCCGGACGGTTCCACCGGATATCGATACCGTCACTGTTCTTCTGGGCCTTGATGATTTTCAGGGCCGCATCCACCGACAGGCGCAGATCCACCACCGACGGTGGCCCTTCCGACTTGCGGGCAAACACTTTGAACTGCCGGGTGAGCTCCGCCATCTTGTCGCAAAGGGTGATAATTTCAGACAAGTTGGCGTCCACCATATCCGTGGCCCCCTTCTCCAGAAAACGGCGGCTGTTGCGGGCATAGGTCTGGATGGCCGTCAGCGGCTGGTTCATTTCGTGGTTCAGTCCGGCCGACATCTGCCCCAGCACCGCCAGTTTGGCAGCCTGGATCAGCTCCTGTTGGGTTTCCCGAAGCTCGCTCTGGGTCCGTTCCCGTTCACTGATTTCCTCCAGCAACTGCTGATTCGAGTGCTCCAGGTCCCGGGTGCGCTCGGCCACCCGGCGCTCCAGCTGTTCTCCCCGCAGGGCCAGCTCTGCCTCCCGGCGATAGCGTTCCCGGAGATACAGCCAGGCCAGCAGGACACCGACGTAGATGGCAAAGCCGGCGACCAGGAAGCCCAGCCGGGTCCACAGCACCGGAGCGGTCGAGACCATGACCTGCAGCGTCCAGTCCAGTCTTGGTAACGGGGTCCGGACACTCAGGTATTCCTGATTGCCCTCGGGAGTGCGGAACCGGATTTTCGACGACTGCTCTGACAACCCCCAGGGCCGCCCCAGTTCCGCAATCTGCATGGGGTTCAGTTCGCGCTCCGGATAACGCTGCCGGGTTTCCAGCGGCAATGCGCC
This sequence comes from Marinobacter pelagius, assembly GCF_900114925.1. Classification (GTDB taxonomy): domain Bacteria; phylum Pseudomonadota; class Gammaproteobacteria; order Pseudomonadales; family Oleiphilaceae; genus Marinobacter; species Marinobacter pelagius. The sequence goes on from NZ_FOUR01000007.1 coordinate 109,838, forward strand.
GGTGCTTCCCCCGGAAAAGTCCCGGTACAGCCAGGCAGGCCGACTGGCCAGGAAGCTGACACCGGACTGGTCCAGCACCACCATTTCCGCCTCGCTCAGGGACGCCGGCCGATGCCACTGGGACTCCAGTTCATGCACCAGCACCTTGACCGCAATGACACCGGCGATCTCGCCATTGTCGCTGCGCACGGGATGGGAAAAGTACAGGCCACGGACACCGGACATCAGCCCGAGGGCAAAATAGATTGCCGAGTCACCGCTGGCCATGGCATCCGAGAAGTAGGGCCGAAAATCGAATCTCCGGCCGACAAAGCTGTCTTCCTGCTGGTAGTTGTTGGCGGCGATGGTCAGGCCGGTAGTATCCATCAGGTAGACATCGGAACTGCCCACGATGGTCGCCATCCTCTGCATTTCCTCATTGGCATCGAGAATGGTCCGGGGATCCTCCGGATTCTGCAGCGCCCGAGCCATCAACGGATGCTCGGCCATCAGTTCCGGAATGGGGAGGTAGCGATTTAGCTCATTGGCCACCAGCTGCCGGTAGCGGAAGGATTCTTCCAGGCTCTCCTGCTCCACCTGCCGGTAGCCGGCCCAGCCGCCCAGCACCCAGGACAGGCCCAGAGTAATCAGCAAGAGCAGGACAGCACCGATTCGGAGAGTCATGACAGAGAGTTCCTGGAAAAGCGCTAGCCTAGCGCTCCGACCGGGCCGGCACAACCGGGGCTGTACCGGCCGGTCAGAATGCGGCTCAGGCCATCAGGATACCGCGGGCGCGAGCCGGGCCCGGCGCTGACGCTGCATCAGGAAGGCCAGCACCGCCGCGGCCACACCGCCAAGGTCGGTCCAGAGCCCGCCCTCGATCATCAGCAAGGCCGCACCGATCAGCAGCAAACGGGTCAACCAGGGCGCAGCCACCTTGGCGAACCAGCCCATGACACCACCGGAGAGCAGGTAAACACCGAAAGTAGCCGTGACCAGAGCACGGGCGATCTCGAACCAGCCAGCTTCCATCAACAGTGCGTCGTTGTAGAAGAACATGAACGGCACGATGAACGCGGCAATACCAATCCGGAACGACGCGACCGACGTTTCCATGGCGTTGGCGCCGGAGATACCGGCTGCAGCGTAGGACGCCAGGGCCACCGGCGGCGTGATGGCGGAAACCACCGCAAAATAGAACACGAAGAAATGGGCGGTGAGCGGCTCGATGCCCAGCTGCACCAGACCCGGTGCCACTACCGACGCGGCCACCGCATAGGCAGCGGTCGTCGGCATGCCCATCCCCAGCAGAATGGAGATGAACATCGCAAAGATCAGCGCAAGCAGGTTACTGTGCTCAGCTACGTCCAGCAGCAGCACCGAGAAACGCGCACCGACACCGGTCAGGGAAATCACCCCGACGATGATACCGGCGGCGGCACAGACCACGATGATCTGGATCGACATGATCGACGCGAGATCCAGTGCATTCAGGATCGAACGCAGTCCCATCTTGTTCGGGGAGATCCAGCTCACCACCGCCGCAGAGACGGTAGCCAGGGTACCGGCCCGGATCACCGAATAGCCCATGAACAGGGCAACGACCAGGATGATAATCGGAACAAACAGGTAACACTGCTTCATCAGGCGGCCAAGCTTGGGCAGCTCGTCCTCACGCATGCCGCGCATACCGGTCTTGGCGGCCTCGAAATCCACCATGAAATAAACGGAAGCGAAGTACAGGATCGCCGGAATAATCGCGGCAATGGCAATCTCGGTGTACGGGATACCGGTGATCTCCGCCATGATGAAGGCGCCCGCGCCCATGATCGGCGGCATGATCTGGCCACCGGTGGAGGCAGCGGCTTCCACCGCGCCGGCGGAGGTCTTCTTGTAGCCCACCTTTTTCATCAGCGGAATGGTCAGGGAACCGGTGGACACCACATTGCCGGCACTGGTGCCATTGATCATGCCCATCAGGCCGGATGCGAAGATCGACACCTTGGCGGGGCCACCACGGGAACGGCCGGCCGCTGCAAAGGCGAAGTTGACGAAGTAGTCACCAACCTTGGACGCCTGCAGGAAGGCGGCAAAGATGATGAACAGAATAATGTAAGTGGAGGAAACCGCCGTAGTCGGCCCGAGGATACCGGCGTCGGTATACACCTGGCTGAAGAAGCGCTTCACACTCAGCCCCGGATAGCCCAGGAAACCGGGCAGATAAGGACCGGCAAACACATAGGCCAGGAATACCAGGCCAATGATGACCAGCGCCATGCCCGCCACCCGACGGGTCAGCTCAAGAATCAGGGCGGAACCGGCAACAGCCGCAAAAGAAATACCGACCGGTGAGAACGGGGTACCCGTGGACATCCGGATCGGAGTATTGAACACCACCAGCAGATAAGCTGCGACCGCGACCGAACACACCATCAGCACCAGGTCCGGCAGGCTGAAGCGCCCCCGTCCGCGCTGGTGGAACCAGCTCACAACAATACCCACAGCCGTCGCCGCAATCAGCGGCCAGCCGTAGTGCCAGGTCTCCAGCTCCGGGGCGATGCGCAGCGCGCCGTCGTTAAGCATCTGGTAGAAGGCAAAGCTCTGGTACACCGCGTACAGGGCCGGCAGCATGGCCACACCGGCGATCCAGTTGGTCCACCGGTGACGTGCCTCGCCTTCCTCTGCGGAAACAAAACGGGCTCCTGCATACAGCATGAAGCCCAGGAAAAGGGCACCCGCGACGTGGATGATCCGGAAGGACCAGGTCTCCAGCGGCGCAATATTCAGCGTGTACAGATGGAATGACGAATAGGCAATGGTCAGCAGTGTGACGAGCTTGAGAAGCCCGCCTTCAAACATTCGGCGGTTGGCCTCAACGGGTTCCTCGTCCACGTTATGGGCGAGGATGTGATCTTCGTCCTCGGTGACCCGGGGCGAATGCTGGATTTCGTGTTCAGTGGACATGTTGCAACCTGCTATCGGAAAAGCCGGACCGGTTCAGAACCGGAAATTGGGGGCCGCCATGCGGCCCCCTCAGACACAACGGTTACTTGCCGATCTTGCTTTCCGGAATCTCGTAGCCGTTTTCATTGAACCAGCGTGCTGCACCCGGATGCCAGGCCAGTACGTTGTTCTTGGTGTAGTTCTCGGGGATGGTGGTCCGTGCGGCCTTGTGGATGGAGACCATCTTGTCGTTGTTCTCCATGGTCAGCTTGACCATTTCGTACACCAGGCTTTCCGGTGCATCGCAGTTCGCGATGGCGAAGTTCCACATGGACACCACGCGGGACGGCTCTTCCAGGGACTGGTAGGTGCTGGCCGGAATCACGAACTCGGAGACCGGGAACGCCTCGGTGATGGTTTTGGCCTGCTCGTCGGTCATGCCGATGATGTTGACGTCAGTCTGGACTTCCAGCTGGCTAACCGCAGGAATGGGGATACCGGCCGCGAAGGCCACCACATCGATCAGACCATCCTGCAGCTGACCACCCAGGTCGGACCAGCTGCCGTTACGGCGCTCGAAGTCCACACCCAGAGTTTCCATCATGCGAGGGAAGTAGGTGTCAGAGGTGGAGCCGGACGGACCAAAACCGATGGTGGCACCATCCGGAATGTCTTCGATGGAGGTGATACCGGAGCTGGCCAGGGTGGTGATGGAGAACGGAGTCTCGTACATCGGGAACATGGCACAGACGTTATCCATGGCCATGCCCGGAGCCAGCGGGCTCTTGCCTTCCAGTGATTCACGGGCCGGGCCCATGGTGGTCAGGCCGAAGCTCAGGTCACCGGTGTGTACCAGGGCCATGTTCTGCATCGGACCACCGGTAATCTCGGCGCCACCGGAGATACCCAGGTTCTCGGCCATGAAGTTGGCCCAGCCTGAACCATAGGCAAAGTAGGTACCGCCCTGGCTGGCTGTACCAATGGTAAAGCTCTCGGGCCAGTCGGATTTGTCCTGGGCCATGGCCGGGCTGGCGATGGCGGCGGAGGCAACAGCTGCTGCCAGAATGGCTTGGATCTTCATAGAGGATGCTCCCCATATCATTTTGGTTGTCGGGTGCTTGACGCGGCCGTCAACGGCCACGGTGAGTTCTGGTATCAGCAAGGACCGGACCAGCTTCGGAAAATACCTATAAAACAGGGCTTTATTGGTCCGACGCTGAAATGAACGACTCAAGAATGTGTGGATATCCACCCATTACCGGGAGGCAATGGGTGGATATCCACACCTGAGTGTAGACACTGGAAGGAGGCTTGAAAAAACGTTGACGTAAACCGGGACTCTTACCACCGGCCCTGAAGCGTGGCGACAATCCGGCGGCTGCCGGCCTGGTCCCGGTGTTCGCAGAGATAGATACCCTGCCAGGTCCCGAGGGCAAGATGACCCCGGGACACCGGAAGGGTCAGCGATGGACCGATCAGTATGCTTTTGATGTGGGCCGGCATGTCGTCCGGGCCCTCCATGACATGCTCATAGTGGGGCGCACTCTCCGGCACCATGACATTGAAATGGCGCTCCAGATCCCCGCGCACATCCGGGTCGGCGTTCTCATTGACCGCCAGGGAGGCGGAAGTGTGCTGGATAAACAGGTGCAGTAACCCCATCTCGCAGTTATTCAGGCTCGGAGCCTGCGCCAGCACCTCGTTGGTGACCAGATGAAAGCCCCGCGGCAGCGGGGCCAGTTCAATGATGGTTTGATCCCAGATCATGGTAACTCCCGAGTAGCAGCTTACTTCTGCAGTTCGTCCCAGGGATGGACCGGCACCACCGCCTCACTGACCTCGGCTTCGAAGGAGCTGCGGAAATAGTCCATCGCCTTTTCAGCTTCGCTCAGTTCGTCAAAGCGGGCAATGTGGTAAATGGCTTCCCCTTCGTTCACCAGCGGCAGGTTGTTCACACAGATCACAATGCCGGAGCAGGGAGAGGTAACCGCCTCTTCAGTCTCACCGAAGGGATCGGCCACCATGGCGAGCTTCTGGCCCTTACGCACCTTCTGCCCGAGACGGGCCACCGGGCGCATGATGCCGTCAATGTCCGCCCTCACCCACTGGGAGTTGGCCGCGGTTTCCGAGCGCTTCTTCGGGGCCCTGGGCCCCTTCTTGGCTGGCACCATTTCCAGTTCCCGCATGACCCGGATCACGCCCTTGACGCCGCTGGTAATGACCACGTCATCAAACCTAAGGGCCTCACCACCCTCAAAGGTAATGACCGGAATATCCTGGGAATCGGCATAGGCCCGCAGGCTACCCTCCCGGAGACTGGCATTGATAATGATCGGGGCACCGAAGGCTTCCGCCATGCGCACGGTTTCAGGGTTCTTCAGCTCCGCACGGATCTGGGGCAGGTTGAACCGGTGGATGGCGCCGGTGTGCAGGTCAATAATATGGGTGACCCGCTCCATCAACAGGGTGCGCAGCAGGTAGGCGATACGCCCGCCCAGGGACCCGGTTTCACTGCCCGGGAAGCACCGGTTCAGGTCCCTCCTGTCGGGCAGATAACGAGTGCGCTGGACAAACCCGAAGATATTGACAATCGGCACGGCCACCAGGGTACCGCGCAGGTGCCGCAACGCCGAGTTGGTCAGCACCCGCCGGATGATCTCCACGCCATTGATCTCGTCGCCGTGGATGGCGCCACACACCATCAGCACCGGCCCATCCCGGCGACCATGCACCACCTCCACCGGAATATGGAGTGGCGTGTGGGTGTAGAGCTTGGCGACGGGAACCTCGACGGTTTCCCGTGTCCCCGCCTTGATCTGGGTGCCCGCAATCTCGAACGGTGCCCGCGCCATGGCTCAGCCCCTTCCCTTGGTTCTGGTTTTCCAGGGCTTCTGGTTCTTTTCGGTCCAGTTGATGATCATCCCCGCCACATTCTTGCCGGTGGCATTCTCGATACCCTCCAGACCCGGCGAGGAGTTCACCTCCATGACCAGGGGACCGCGACTGGAGCGCAACAGATCGACACCAGCCACGTTCAGGCCCATGGACTTGGCCGCCATGATCGCCGTGCGGCGCTCTTCCGGCGTGATTCGCACCAGAGAGGCGGTGCCACCGCGGTGCAGGTTGGAACGGAATTCCCCTTCCGCACCCTGGCGCTTCATGGCCGCAATCACCTTGTCACCGATGACAAAGCAGCGAATGTCGGCACCGCCGGCTTCCTTGATGAACTCCTGGACCAGAATGTCGGCCTTCAGCCCCATGAACGCCTCAATAACGCTTTCCGCCGCCTTGCGGGTTTCCGCCAGCACCACACCGATACCCTGGGTACCCTGCAGCAGTTTGATCACTACCGGCGCGCCACCCACCATTTTCAGCAGTTCAGGCACGTTATCCGGCTTGTTGGCGAAACCGGTGACCGGCATGCCCAGGCCCTTGCGCGCGAGCAGTTGCAGGGAACGCAACTTGTCCCGGCTGCGAGTGATGGCCACCGACTCATTGACCGGGAACACACCCATCATCTCAAACTGACGCAACACCGCCGTGCCGTAGAAGGTTACCGACGCACCGATCCGCGGGATGACCACGTCAAAGCCCTCAAGGAGCTCCTCGTGGTAGCTGATCTGGGGCTTGGCGGAGGTGATGTTCATGGAACAGTGCAGGCAATCGATGACCCGCACTTCGTGGCCGCGGTTGATACCCTCTTCCACCAGGCGCCGGGTGGAGTAGAGATTCTTGTTCCGCGACAGTACCGCTATTTTCATTTTTCAGTCCTTATAACCGGCTCACCGGCAAGATAGGAAGCTTCAGGAAATACCACCGAACGACCGTCCATGGCGGTGCGCCCGAGTAACATACGAAATCTCATGGAGTCCCGGTTGGTCAGGGTCATTTCAACGGGCCAGCTCCGGTCACCCACCACCACCGTGGTTTCAATGACCAGCCGCAATTCCCGATGGCCACCGGAATCGGAAACGTTACGCTCGTCCAGCACCTTCGCATCACACTCCACAACCTGATGCAGATCATTCTGGACCGGATGCACCCAGAACCGGACCCGCCGCTCGCCGTTCTCGGTATAGGGCTCGGTCCGGAACGTGTGCAGGCACGACGTGCGGGCCCCCGTATCCACCTTGGCCTTGATGCGTGAGATATCCAGGTCCGGCAGTGCAACCCATTCCCGCCAACCCAGGCTGACCCTCTCCTCAACGGGGCTGGACTGCGTCTTCTCGGGGGCACCACTTGTTTTTTTCGACATCCGGTAAGTCCCTTTTTTCTTTAGGCAAATCAGTCTTAACTATAATCCAAACCTGCTACCCCGGCGAATATCCAAAGCAGTGATTTGGTTATAAACCGGGCCGTGATTACCCGTACAGGTCACCCCGGAACAACAGGAAATGCAATGACAGAACTGGTCTGGTTCAGAAACGATCTCCGCACGGCCGACAACCCGGCACTCACCGCCGCCTGCAAGGCAGACGACACCGTCCGTGCCTGCTACATCCTCACGCCGGATCAATGGCGTGAACACGACTGGTCTCCGGCCCGGGTCCGATTCGTGATCGAGCACGCCAACGATCTGGCCGAAACCCTGGCACGCCTTGGCATCCCCATGACCTTCCTTTACGGAAACCGGTTCGACGACAGCCTCGACCTCCTGCTCGAGCACTGCCGTGAACACAACGTCACACGAATCCACATTAACGAGGAATACGGCATCAACGAGCGCCGCCGGGACAAATCCCTGAAACAACGCCTCGCCGACCTGCCGGTTGAACTGTGCAAATACCGCGACCAGACCGTCGCCCCGGTGGGCGACATCCGCACCGGACAGGGTGACCCCTACTCGGTTTTCACCCCCTTCGCCCGCCGCTGGCGCAGCTGGATCGAGGAAAACTCGCCACAACTGTTCCCGATTCCCGCCGCCCGGGGCGATGCGATCAAACCAGATCAGATTGGAGGCATACCGGAAGGATTCCGCGACGCACCGCCCGCTTTGGTGAAAACCGGCGAAGACGCCGCCCACGACCAGCTGGAAAATTTCCTGCAGGAACAGGCCGGCGCCTACAAGGACCAGCGCGACTTTCCCGCCATCGACGGCACCAGCCAGCTGTCACCCTACCTGGCCAACGGCGTCCTCTCCGGCCGCCAGTGCCTGCTGGCCGCTAGACAGGCCCAGGGCAAGGGCGGCAACCAGGAAGGACTGGCTACCTGGACCAACGAAATCGCCTGGCGGGACTTCTACATCCACATCCTCTACCACTACCCTCGGGTCAGCATGCACCGGGCGTTCAAGCCGGAAACCGAAGCTCTGGAATGGAACACACCCGGGGACAAGTTCGAGGCCTGGAAGGAAGGGCGTACCGGCATCCCCATCGTCGACGCCGCCATGCGACAACTCAACGACACCGGCTGGATGCACAACCGACTGCGCATGATCACCGCCATGTTCCTCACCAAGAACCTGTTCATCGACTGGCGCCTGGGCGAGGCTTACTTCATGTCAAAACTGGTGGACGGCTTCCTGGCCTCCAATAACGGTGGCTGGCAATGGAGTGCCTCCACCGGCACCGACGCCGCACCCTATTTCCGGGTCTTCAACCCGGTGACCCAGAGCGAACGCTTCGACCCGAAGGGCGAGTTTATCCGGCACTGGGTGCCGGAACTGGCAAAACTGGACAGCAAACGGATCCATGATCCGGGTGCAAAAGGGGGCGTTATTCCGAAAGGATATCCGAGACCGATTGTCGATCTGAAGGAAAGCAGAAAAGAAGCAATTGCGAAGTTTCAGGCACTGAAGGACTGACTCAAAAGTGCGGGCAGTGTTGGCCGGGGCCTGCCCAAAACCCTGCGGAGCCATGGATGGCGGAGCGGAGCCTACAGGGACGTATTCACGGCGTGTTTTGGGCAGGCCCCGGCCAACACTGCCTCCCCCGTCAGCCTGAACAGACCGGACAATGGGGATCCCGAGCCAGCTTCATCTCGCGCCACTGCATCTCCCAGGCATCCAGCAACAGCAACCGGCCAACCAATGGCCTGCCCACGCCCGTGATCACCTTGATCGCCTCCATGGCCTGGGCCGAACCGATCATCCCCACCAGCGGCGCAATCACACCAGCCTGGGAACAGGTCAGATCCTCATTACCCTGCTCCGGATAGAGACAGTGATAACAGGGACTATCCTCAACCCTGCTGTCGTAGACCGACAACTGCCCCTCGCCCCGAATCGCCGCACCGGACACCAGCGGCACTTTCGCCGCAACGCAGGCCCGGTTCAGGGAAAAGCGGGTATGGAAATTGTCACTGCAATCCACCACCAGGCTCGCTTCCTCCACCCACCGGGCCAGCTCCTCGCCATCTAGCCGGGCCTTCAGGGCGGTCACCGACACCAGCGGATTGATCCTCCGAACCCGATCCGCCAGGCTCTCCGCCTTGGAATCCCCCAGCTGACTCTGGTCAAAGCCGATCTGGCGCTGGAGATTGGCCAGCTCGATATCATCATCATCCACCAGCGTCAGGTGACCAACCCCCGCAGCCCCGAGGTAAAGGGCTACCGGGCAGCCAAGACCACCGGCACCAATCACCAGCACCCGCGCCGATTTGAGCTTCTCCTGCCCGGCAATATCAAACCGGGGCATCAGAATCTGTCGACTGTAGCGCAGCAGCTCCTCGTCACTGAGCATACCCGCCTCCCCTTTTTGTCATGACTTGTTATCCGGATTGCCCGGCCACTGGCCGAGCGTCATACGGTCACGCTGGCCGTAATCCTGCCGGCTTTTCACTGACCCGAAGCCCCGGGCCCGGAATAACGCCTGCACGGCCTCGGCCTGATCGTAGCCATGCTCCACCAGCAGCCAGCCATTGCCAGCGAGCCAGTCCGGCGCCCGGGTCACAATTTCGCGAATATCGTCCAGACCATCAACACCCGATACCAGGGCCGAGCCCGGCTCGAAACGCACGTCCCCCTCGGCCAGGTGGTGATCACCTTCCTTTATATAGGGAGGATTGGACACAATCAGATCAAAGCTGCCCGGAGGCAGATCGTCAAACCAGTGGCTTCGCACCACCGAAACGCAAAGCCCGAGCGCCTGGGCATTTTCGCGTGCCAGTGCGACGGCTTCGTCCACGGTGTCACAGGCGCTGACCTGCCAGTCCGGGTGCTCCGAGGCCAGTGCCAGGGCAATGGCACCGGTCCCGGTGCCCAGATCGAGCACCCGTGCCTTGGCGGGCAATGGCAATGAAAGCGCAACCTCCACCAGGCACTCGGTATCCGGGCGGGGGATCAGCGTGGAAGGACTGACTTTCAGCGGCAGGGACCAGAACTCCTGGTGCCCCAGCAGGTAGGCGATCGGCTTGCCGGCAACCCGCTCGGTCACCAGGGCCTCGAATGCCTCCACCTGTGCCGGCTCGACTATCCGCTCCGGCCAGGCCCGGAAGCTGGTCCGGCCAAGACCGGTGACATGGCTGAGCAAAAGTTCCGCATCGAGACGCGGAGTATCACTGACGATCCGGCTTGAGGCCTCACGAATCAGGCTTTCGCAGGTCAGTGAGGAATTACTGGTCATCGGCAAGTGCGGCCAGCAATTCGGCCTGGTGTTCCTGCTGGAGGGGAACGATGACTGCATCAAGGTCACCGGCAATCACCTCGTCCAGCTTATAGAGGGTGAGGTTGATGCGGTGATCGGTCACCCGCCCCTGGGGGAAGTTATAGGTGCGGATACGCTCGGAACGGTCGCCGCTGCCCACCAGGCTTTTCCGGGTCTCTGCCCTGGCTTTCTGCTGGCGCTCGGTTTCCGCATTCTGCAAGCGGGACGCGAGCAGGCTCATGGCCTTGGCCCGGTTCTTGTGCTGGGAGCGCTCTTCCTGGCACTCCACCACAATCCCCGTAGGCAGGTGGGTAATCCGGATCGCCGAATCCGTCTTGTTGACGTGCTGCCCCCCGGCGCCGGAGGCACGGAAGGTATCCACCCGCAGGTCACCCTTGTTGATCTCGATGGCCTCGGCCTCATCGGCCTCCGGCATCACCGCCACGGTACAGGCGGAGGTGTGGATGCGGCCCTGGGATTCCGTTTCCGGCACCCGCTGCACGCGATGGGCCCCGGATTCGAACTTCAGCGCACCGTAGACACCATCGCCGCTGACCCGGGCAATCACTTCCTTGAATCCGCCATGCTCCCCTTCACTCTCGCTCAGCATCTCCACCTGCCAGCGGCGGCGCTCGGCGTAGCGGGAATACATGCGGAACAGGTCCCCGGCAAAGATCGCCGCTTCGTCGCCCCCGGTACCGGCACGGATCTCGAGGAAGGCGTTCTTACGGTCGTTCGGATCTTTTGGCAGCATCAGTCGCTGGAGCTCCTCGTCCAGTTCCTCGCTTTTCTGCTGGGCGCTCATCAGTTCCTCTTCCGCCATTTCACGCATGTCGGCATCGCCATCATTGGCCAGCTCCTCGGCGGCTTCGATGTCTTCCAGGGACTGCTGCCAGGCCTGGAAGCAATGAACCACCGGTTCGATCTCGGCAAATTCCCGGGACAGGTCCCGGAACTTGTCCTGATTGCCAATGACGGAAGAATCGCTCAACAACGCGCTGACCTCCTCGAAGCGGTCAACCAGCTGTTCGAGGCGGGACTGAATGGATGGCTTCATAGTTTTTCCGGTGTGGTGGCGGCGTCCGCTTCCAGAGCATCGAGCTGGTGCAGCTCTCGCAGCCACTCGGTAACCTCCGTACGACCCTCGGTGGTGGCCTTGCGAACCTGTACGGACGGTTCATGCAATAGTTTGTTGGTGAGGCCCCGGGCCAGGCTGCGAAGCACTGTTTCCGGATCGCTGCCGTTGCGCAGGGCGCGCAGGGCTTTTTCTGTTTCCACATCCCGCAGGGTCTCGGCGCGCTGACGGAATTGTTTGAGGGTGGAGACCGCGTCCAGCGCCCTGAGCTGGTTCAGGAATGCCTGAACCCCGTCGGTGACCAGGTTCTCGGCCTCCCGGGCGGCGCCCTCCCGGGAACGGATATTTTCTTCAATAACCTGACGCAGGTCGTCTACCGTGTACAGGTAGACATCCGCCAGGGAGGCCACTTCCGGTTCGATATCCCGGGGTACCGCGATATCCACCATGAAATACGGGCGGTGCTTGCGCTTCTTCAGCGCCCGCTCCACGGCACCTTTTCCCAGGATGGGCAACGGACTGGCCGTGGAGGAAATGATGATATCCACATCTGCCAGATAATCGGGAATCTCTGACAGAACGATCCCCTTGCCACCACGGGCTTCCGCCAGTGATTGGGCGCGTTCCAGGGTACGATTGGCAACCACGAAGTCCTTCACGCCCGCCTCCGAGAGGTGCTGGGCCACCAGCTCGATGGTCTTGCCGGCACCGATCAGCAACGCACGATTGCGGGACAGGTCGGAGAAGATGTGGTGAGCCATGCTCACCGCGGCATAGGCCACAGAAACCGGGTTTTCACCAATCGCAGTCTGGGTGCGCACACGCTTGGCCACCGAGAAGGTCTGCTCGAACATACGCGAGAGAAACGAGCCGCTGGCACCGTGCTTGCGGGCCAGGGCGTAGGCATCTTTCAGCTGGCCGAAGATCTGGGGTTCGCCCAGCACCATGGAGTCGAGGCCTGCAGCAACGCGCATGACATGGCGAACCGCATCTGCATCGCGATGGACATAGACGGCCTCCTCCAGCTCACCCGCTTCCAGGTTGTGAAACCCGGCCAGCCAGCGCAGCACCAGAGGCGCGCAGTCATCATCCCCGGCAAGGTACAGTTCCGTCCGGTTACAGGTGGAGAGGATCGCCGCCTCGCTGGCCCCGGAGGCAACACGGAGTTCGGCAAACGCCTCTTCCATGCGCTCAGGGGTGAACGCTATCCGCTCCCGGAGCTCCACGGGCGCAGTGCGATGATTGATTCCCAGCGTTACCAGTGCCATTTCGAGCGAAAAAACCCCATGCCTAAAAAGGATATATTGCCGACATTTTAACTGTCAGCGCCCTTACCTGCCACCCGAAAGCCGCCGATCTTCGGCAAGTGCGGACAGGTTGGGCAAGATCAGATGCTTATGCCATTATAGGGGCTCGTTAAAGGCCGGGACCCGATCTGCCTCAAGTTCAGGTCATTCTGATGTGTCGTTGACAAGTAACGGGAAGTTGCATGCACAAATCCGCACCGTTTTTGGCCACCTGTCTGATGGGCGCCACCCTCACTGCTCTTTCTGGCTGCGCCAGCCTGTCCGGATCAGAGGAGGAGGCCGCCACACAGCAGCCCGAAACGCCCCGAGCCGAGCCGGCAGAACAGCAGATCGGGTACTCGGATTTCGAACCCGAGGTGCTTTACCTCCTGCTGAGCGGCGAAATTGCCGCCCAACGTGGCCGTTACGACGTCACCCTGGTTCATTATCTCAAGGCCGCACAGCAATCCCGGGATGAAGGCGTCATCGAGCGGGCCATGCGCATAGCCCAGTCCCTGAACGGTGACAACGCACAGGCCCAACTGGCCGAACTCTGGCTCGAAGTAAATCCGGACAGCACACAGGCGCACCGGGTTTCCGCCATTCAGGCGGTAAAACGCAATGATCTGAAAACCGCCCTTGGCCACATGGAGACCATCATGGACCAGGGCGGTGACGCAGACTTCGACAGCCTGGCGGTCATTGCCGGCAACATGCCGCCGGAGCAGCAACAGGAATTACTGACCCTGTACCGGCAACTGGCCGAACGCCATCCGGACACACCCGAACTGGAATACAGCATCGCCCTGCTAATGAAAGTGTCGGGGCAGCCCCGTGATGCCCTTGCCCGCCTGGAGCCCTTGCTGGAGAAACACGAGAACTTCCAGCCGGCAATCGTGCTCAAGGGCGACCTGCTGTATGAGACCGGAGAGAAACGTCAGGCCCTGGATTACATGATGGTGAATACCCGTCGTTTTCCGGCCAACCGGCAGATGGGCACGCTGTACGGGCGAATGCTCATCAACGAAGGCGAACTGCAAGCGGCGCAGGATGAATTCAACCGGCTGGTCAAGCGCTACCCCGAGGTTCCCGGTCTGCGGCTGTCCCACGCCCTGGTCGCCCTGGAAAACGAACAGTTTGAACTGGCGCGCAGGGAACTGACCCGCCTGGTCGAACAGGGCCATCACACCAACGAAGCTAACTACTACCTGGGCCGCATCGAGGACCAGGAGGGCAATACCGAACAGGCGATCGGTTACTACCAGAGTGTGGAACAGGGCAATTACTACTTCCCGGCCCTGGCGCGCTCGAGCGCGCTTCTGGCGCAGGAAGGACGTTTAACGGAAGCCCTCGAGCATATCCGTACCATGCGGGAGGCGCACCCCAAGCAAGCGGAGAACTTCTGGCTGCTGGAGGTGAACCTGTTGCTGGACGAGAACCGGCAACAGCGGGCACTCGAAACCGCCACCGAGGCTTTGGATCAGTTCCCCGAGAATGTCCAGGTGCGGTACGCCCGGGCCATGCTCTACGACACCCTGGACCAGCCGGACAACGCCGAGACCGATCTGCGCCGGATCATCGACGCCGAGCCGGACAACGCGGTTGCGCTGAATGCACTGGGTTACATCCTCACCACCCGCACGGATCGCCTGGAGGAGGCCCGCACCTACATTGAGCGGGCCCTGCGCCTGGACCCGGAAAATCCTGCCATCCTCGACAGCATGGGCTGGGTCCTGTTCCAGGAGGGACAGCTCCAACCCGCCCTGGAATACCTGAAAAAGGCATGGCAGGCCTATCCGGATCCGGAAGTGGCCGCCCACTATGGTGAGGCCCTGTGGATGGCTGGTGAAGAAGAGCAGGCCCGGATCGTCTGGCAGGAAGGCCTGGACCAGGACCCGGACCACGAGATCCTGCGCGAAACCATACAGCGACTGACCGGTAACGGAGACCAGTAATGGCCACCGGCGCCAGACTTGTCACGGCCCTGATCCTGCTCGCCCTGCTGCAAGCCTGTACCACCATTCAACTGGAACCCTTACCGGAGGGCATGACCGACCAGCCACCCCCCGGCTGGGCCGACAGAACCCGCCAGCTGAGCCGGTTCGACCAATGGGAGCTCTCCGGCAAACTGGCCGTTCGCCAACCCACGGACAGCGGCACGGCTCTGATCAACCACTGGATCCAGGATGGCGAAGCCTACGACCTGGCTCTCTCATCTTCCTTCCTGGGCATGGGCAGCACCTCGCTGAAGGGGGTTCCCGGATTTATCGAGCTCACCCTGCCCAACGGCGACAGTTACCGCTCCAGTGAACCGGAGGAACTGGTCGAGGCCGCCACCGGCTGGCAGCTCCCCATCGACAACCTGGTGTGGTGGATCCGTGGTCTGCCTGCACCGGGCGGAGATTTCCGACTGCTGTTTGACGAACAGAACCAGTTAGCCATCATCCGCCAGGCCGGCTGGGAAATCCGCTACGACCGCTGGCAGGACTTCCTGGCAGACTATCCCGAGCTGCCCGCCCGGATTACCGCCCTCAAAGGCGAGAAGCGGGTCCGCATGGTGATCGGCCAATGGCACGATCTCGAGAAAGATCAATGAGCACCTCGATCACCCTGCCCTCGCCGGCCAAGCTCAACCTGTTCCTGCATATAGTCGGTCGCCGGCCTGACGGCTATCACGAGCTCCAGACCCTGTTCCAGTTCCTGGACTATGGTGATGACATCACCTTCACTCTGACGCCCGACCAGCCCGGCGTTCGCCTGGCAGAACCGGTGCCGGGGGTCGCGGATGAGGACAACCTCATTATCCGGGCCGCCCGCGCCCTGGAGGCCCGGGCCACAACCACTCTGCCCGGAGTCACCATCAGCCTGGTCAAGCGCCTGCCCATGGGTGGTGGCCTCGGCGGCGGCAGCTCGAACGCCGCCACTACCCTGCTGGGGCTCAACTATCTTTGGCAGATGGATCTCGGCCTCGATGAACTGGCAGAGATCGGCCTGGACCTGGGGGCAGATGTACCGGTGTTCGTCCGGGGTCATGCCGCCTTTGGCGAAGGCGTGGGCGAAAAACTCACGCCGGTGAACCCACCGGAGGACTGGTTCGTGGTGCTCAAGCCGTCCTGCGACATCAACACCGGAAAGATTTTTTCCGAAGAAGGGTTGACAAGGGACACCCCAAAAATCAAAATAGCGCCCGCTTTTGAGGGAGACGCCTCGAGGTACCGAAACGACTGTGAGGATGTAGTTCGTAAACTGTATCCTGAGGTTAACCAGAGCCTGGAATGGCTTTCACAATTCGGACCTGCAAGATTAACCGGAACCGGGGCTTGCATTTTTGGACGTTTCCCGACAGAATCCGCAGCCCGGATTATCTGGGAAAGCAAACCCTCCGGCATCACGGGGTTCGTAGCTAAAGGGGTGAACGTATCGCCTCTTCACCAAAAGCTGACAGAGCTGAAATGATGCCAAAAAAGCACGATACTGGGGTGTCGCCAAGTGGTAAGGCAACGGGTTTTGATCCCGTCATGCGCAGGTTCGAATCCTGCCACCCCAGCCACCTTTCTCCCGCTTCTTCTGAATCAAACGCCGATACTGAGAAGGATGCTGTCGTGTCCAAACTGATGATTTTCGCTGGCAATGCCAACCCGGCCCTTGCCCAGGATATTGCCAAGAAACTTCACATTCCCATGGGTCAGGCCACTGTAGGCCGTTTCAGCGACGGGGAAACCACCGTCGAGATCAATGAGAATGTCCGGGGCCATGATGTGTTCATCATCCAGCCCACCTGCTACCCCACCAACGATAACCTGATGGAACTGATCGTGATGGCTGACGCCCTGCGTCGCGCCTCCGCCACGCGTATCACCGCGGTTATCCCGTATTACGGCTACGCCCGCCAGGATCGCCGTGTCCGCTCCAGCCGGGTAGCCATCAGCGCCAAGGTCGTTGCCGACATGATCTCCAGCATCGGCGTGGATCGTGTTCTGACCGTGGACCTGCACGCAGACCAGATTCAGGGGTTCTTCGACATCCCGGTGGATAACATCTACGCCACCCCCGTGATGCTCGAGGACATCGAGAAGCAACGTTTCGAGAATTTTGTCGTGGTGTCCCCGGACGTGGGCGGCGTGGTTCGCGCCCGTGCAGTGGCCAAGCGCCTCGACGACGCCGATCTGGCGATCATCGACAAGCGTCGCCCGAAAGCGAACGTCTCCCAGGTCATGCACATCATCGGTGATGTGAAGGATAAGACCTGCATCCTCGTTGACGACATCATCGACACCGCAGGCACCCTGTGTAAGGCAGCCAACGCCCTGAAAGAACACGGTGCCGCAAAAGTTATCGCCTATATCACCCACCCCGTCCTGTCCGGACCGGCCATTGATAACATCAATGCCTCACAGCTGGACGAACTGGTGGTATGCGACACCATTCCGGTGGATGACAAAGTCCGCAATTGTGATAGAATCCGCGTCCTCCCCATGGCTGGGCTGCTCGCCGAATCCATTCGTCGCGTGAGCAACGAAGAGTCCATCAGCGCCATGTTCGAGAACGTCTGAGCCGGCCAGACGCCGTAAGCTCAGGCCAACAAGGCAGTTTTCGGGTCGGGAGCCTCAACGGGCTCCCGACTCTTTTCGTCAGTCGGGGAAAACCCCGGCTTCATCAGAAACATCATCTGTTCCGAGCCTGGTCGCGGGCCGCTCAGATGACGAGTGAGGTAAAAACCATGTCTCAGGAATTCGTAATTGAAGCATTTCCTCGTGACGACCAGGGGAAAGGTGCGAGCCGCCGCCTGCGTCGCGAGGAGCGTAAGATCCCGGCCATCATCTACGGTGGCGGGAAAGACGCTACTCCCGTTGCCATCTGGCACAACGAGCTGAAGAAGGCCCTGGAAAACGAAGCGTTCTTCTCCCACGTTCTGACCGTTGAACTGAACGGCAAGAAAGAGAGCGTGATCCTGAAGGACCTGCAGCGTCATCCGTACAAGCCGATCCTGACCCACGCCGACTTCCTGCGCGTCGACAAGGACCACGAGATCCACGTCAACGTACCGCTGCACTTCGTTAACGAAGAGAGTGCTCCGGCTATCAAGCTGCAGGGCGGCGTTGCCAACCACCAGATCAACGAAGTGGAAGTGATCTGTCTGCCGCAGAACCTGCCCGAGTTCATCGAAGTCGACATGGCTACTGTCGAGATGGACCAGGTAATTCACCTGAGCGACCTGAGACTGCCGGAAGGTGTCAAGATCGCCGCTCTGCTGCAGGGCGAAGATCACGACCTGCCGGTTGTGGCTATCCACAAGCCGCGCGGCGCCAAGGTTGACGAAGCCGAGGAAGGTGAAGAAGGCGAAGAAGGCGGCGAGGAGTAATCACTCCGGGGGCAACGGCGAATGGCACAGGATATTGTCATGGTGGTCGGACTGGGTAATCCCGGCCCAGACTACGAGAATACCCGCCACAACGCCGGCGCCCTGTTCGTCGAAGCGCTGGCCCGCGATGCGGGCCAGACGCTCCGCCCCGAAAGGAAATACCACGGGCTCTACGCCCGCATTCAGTGGCAGGGACTCGACCTGCATCTGCTGAACCCCTCCACGTTCATGAACCGCAGCGGCCTTGCGATCAAGGCATTAGCGGACTTTTTCAAGATTCCCCCCGAGAGAATCCTGGTCGCCCACGACGAGCTCGACCTGCCTCCGGGTACCGCCAAACTCAAGAAAGGCGGCGGCCACGGTGGTCACAACGGCCTGCGGGACACCATTGCCCACCTGGGCACCAACAGCTTTCAGCGCCTTCGTCTCGGCATCGGCCATCCCGGCGACAGCCGCAAGGTGACCGGTTATGTGCTCGGCCGGCTGGGCAAGCAGGAAACCGAACAGCTCAACGCCGTCTTTGACGAAATCATGCGCGTACTCCCGGATGCCGCCAACGGCAAACTGGCAGCGGCCATGAACCGGCTGCACAGCTTCAAACCCGGGCCCTGATCAAGGCACAACCCCTTACTCGCACCCATACCGATACACCGGTATAATCCGCCACAAATTTTTCAGTACCAGCAGAGGCATTCCATGGGATTTAACTGCGGCATCGTCGGCCTGCCCAACGTCGGCAAATCCACCCTGTTCAACGCGTTGACCAAATCCGGTATCGGCGCCGAAAACTTCCCGTTCTGCACCATTGAGCCGAATGCCGGCGTGGTCCCCATGCCGGACCCGCGCCTGAACAAGCTGGCAGAGATTGTGAAGCCCGAGCGGGTTGTGCCCACGGCCATGGAGTTCGTGGACATCGCCGGCCTGGTCGAAGGCGCCTCCAAGGGTGAGGGCCTGGGCAACCAGTTCCTGGCTAACATCCGCCAGACCGATGCCATCGCCCACGTGGTCCGCTGCTTCGAGGACGGCAACGTCATCCACGTGGCCAACAAGGTTGATCCCGCGTCCGACATCGAGGTCATCAACACCGAACTGGCCCTGGCCGACCTGGACACCGTTGAGAAAGCCATCAAACGCGTTCAGCGCGTAGCCAAGAGTGGCGACAAGGAAGCCAAGGCCCAGCTCGAGATGTTCGAGAAACTCCTGCCGGTGCTGAACGAGGGCAAACCGGTGCGCAGCATGAACCTGGACAAGGATCAGATGGCCCTGATCCGCGAACTGTGCCTGCTCACCGTCAAGCCCACCATGTACATTGCCAACGTCAACGAGGACGGCTTCGAGAACAATCCGCATCTGGACACCGTGAGGGAAATCGCGGCCGCCGAGAACGCCGTCGTGGTACCCATCTGCAACAAGCTGGAAGCGGAAATCTCCGAGCTGGAGGATGACGAGAAAGCGATGTTTCTGGAGGAGATGGGGATGGAAGAGCCCGGCCTCGATCGGGTGATCCGAGCCGGCTATAGCCTCCTGGGACTGCAGACCTACTTCACCGCCGGCGTGAAGGAAGTGCGCGCCTGGACCGTCAAGATCGGCGCCACCGCCCCCCAGGCCGCTGCCGTCATCCACACCGACTTCGAGCGCGGTTTTATCCGTGCCGAGGTGGTGAGCTACGACGACTTCGTCCAGTACAACGGCGAACAGGGCGCAAAGGATGCCGGCAAATGGCGTCTGGAAGGCAAGGACTACATCGTTCAGGACGGTGACGTAATCCACTTCCGTTTCAACGTGTAATTTTTCGGGAAAATTCCGGCTCAGGGCCTTGACAGGACACGCCGGAATACTGAAAATACGCGCCTCGTTTGGGGCGTATCCCGAAGCGAAATGGCAAGGTAGCTCAGTTGGTTAGAGCACAGCACTCATAATGCTGGGGTCGGCGGTTCGACTCCGCCCCTTGCTACCAGTATTCCAAAAAGGGTTGCGATTTCGATCGCAACCCTTTTTTTATGTGCCCTCCACCGTGGCAACACTCCCAAAATTATTCCCCCCAGGGAAAGCCCAGCCGACAAAGCAGTTAGACAATAAGCACATAGTAATGTAAAACTTTCTGGAATTAGCCCTGCCGCTCAATTGCCCCCACAGGAATCCAAAGTGTCTGTCGCAGAGATCGAAAAACAGTTAACAAACCTGTGCGAAGCCTCGAAAGAGATCAAATCCAGCATGGTGGTGTCTTCTGACGGATTGGTTATCGCCCATTATGGCGACGCCGAGGACCCCAACCTGTTTGGAGCACTTTTCCTCGAACTGAAAGTTGTATGCGAAAAAATTATTACCCAGCTCGATTACGAGGATGTCGAAGAAGTTTATATTCGCTCAAAGTCCGGCGGAGTTACGGTTTTCCCAATTTTTGACAAAGGTTATCTTGCCTGCCTGTCGTCAGTTAACCTGAACGCGGGAACCGTACAGATTCTGGCTTGGAAATACGTCAGAAAAATCTATGAACTTCTATGACAGGATCGCAACCAGGTCTCATCGCCAGGCCAGTTTTTGCATAATTGCACATCCCTTAAACAACCTTTGACAATCTCCTGCGCCCAATTGCCCTATCATCGGCGGAGCACTACCAACATGCCGATGGGAGCACCTGGCCCGCATGAAGACATCTCCTGCAGAGGTGGCCTTTCTCACAATTCTGATCCTTGTCTCCGCCCTGGTGTTTTCCGGCTTTGACCTGAAGATGCTGGTGATCTCCGTCGGACTCTTCCTGGTGTATGTGGCCATTTTCTTCTCCGGGTCCATCCAGGATTACTTTCGGGACCAGAACAGACAAGGTAACGAGGAAGAGGACTGACTCCGTCTCATTCCAAAGTCTCAATGGTCTGCGGCGGCCCTCAGGGTACAATCGCCTGCCTTTTCACCAGTGTATCCCTGTAGCGACATGAAAAAGATCTTCCTGGAACTTGCTGTGGTTCTGGCCATTACCTTCCCGGCTGTGATGATCATTGCCGAAAGGCCGGCTCAGGCGCTGTTTATCTGCGCCTCGATCCTCGTGGCCTACATAATCATCTTCCTGTCCATGAACCTGGGTAGCCGCCGCCAGGATCGCCGCTGGCGTGTCTGACCCTATTACCCTGCACTTCTCCCGTCTCCGGGAATAAATTAAGCTTTCCCTTTTAACCACAGGATCTGTCCATGCGGGAATCCGATGTCGTCGCCGGGCTGTCGCTCGAACGCCTGGAGCGAATCAGCCGTCACCTTGAGGACCAATACATTCGTCCGGGCAAGCTGCCATGTGCTGTAACCCTGGTGGCCCGCCATGGCCAGATTGTCTGGGTGAACGCCCAGGGCCTGATGGATGTGGAGCGCAACAGGCCGGCCCGGCGGGATACCCTGTTCCGGATCTATTCCATGACCAAGCCGGTCACGTCCATTGCGATGATGCAGCTGTACGAACAGGGCCGGTTCCTGCTGGATGACCCGGTCCACAAGTACATCCCCTCCTGGCGCAATCTGCGCGTCTATAAAGGTGGAACCTATCCGGAGTTCGAAACCGAGCCTGCGGCCACCACCATGACCATCCGGGATCTGCTGACGCACATGTCCGGTCTGACCTATGGCTTCCTGGAACGGACGAATGTCGATGCCGCCTACCGTCAGCTCAAGCTCGACGGAAGCTCGATTCTGACCCTGGACAAACTGGTGGACCGGCTGGCCGAGCTGCCGCTGGAGTTTTCGCCCGGCACCGCATGGAATTACTCGGTGTCAACCGATGTGGTGGGCTACCTGGTCCAGCTGCTGGCCGATAAACCCCTGGACGACTACTTCCGCGAACATATTTTCGCGCCACTGGGCATGATGGACACCGGCTTCCAGGTCCGGCCGGATCAGCTTGATCGCTTTGCCGCCTGCTACCTGCACCAGCCCGGGGACACCATGAAACTCCAGGACGACCCGGATCGCTCCAGGTTCAGTAAACCGCCCAGGTTCCTCTCCGGCGGTGGGGGGCTGGTCTCCACCATCGATGACTATCACAGTTTTGCCCAGGCGCTGTGTCAGGGCGGCGAGTACCGTGGCCAGCGGATCATTGGCCGCAAGACCCTGGAGTTTATGCGCCGGAACCACCTGCCCGGCAACCGGGATCTGCCGGCACTGTCCATTGGTGCGTTCAGCGAAACACCCTATGAGGGCAGCGGGTTCGGGCTCGGATTCTCGGTGAAAACAGATGTGGCGAAGTCCCTGACCAACGGCTCGGAGGGCGAATTCGGCTGGGGCGGCCTGGCCAGCACCAACTTCTTCGTGGACCCGAAGGAGGATATGGTCATGATCTTCATGACCCAGCTGATGCCGTCCTCATCCTATCCGGTCCGCCAGGAACTCCGGGCCATGGTGCACGGGGCACTGGTATAAAAAAGCCCGCGGATGCGCGGGCTTCGTTCATACGGTAACCGGTCACTCAGTCACTCCAGAAGTTCCACCAGGCCTTGGACTTCTCCTGTTTCTTGGCCTGGCCCTGCTCGCTGCCCTTGGAGGCGGGATCTGCCTGGCGGTTTTCGTTGTCACGGTTACCGCCTTCGCCCTTGCCCTGCGCTTTCTCTTCGCTGCGCTCCCGTGAACGTTCTTCCTCCTCCAGGCGTTCGCGTTCACGCTCCGCGTCGCCCTTGGCCCGGTCAGCGCTCTCCTCAGCGCGCTCACGTTTTTCCATCTCCTCCTCGGAGCGCTCGCGCATCTCGCCGGCTTTTTCCCGACCCTTGCCCTTGGCCTCGTCCGATTTACCCTTGCCCTTCTTGAGCATCTCTTCCGCCTGCTGGCCATTATCAGCCGCTTCGGATTGCGCCAGAACCGGTGCCGAAACCAGGCTGCCGCCCAGCAGGAGACCGGACGCCACAACGGTGGAGCGAATCAGTGTCAGTTTCATTGAATCTTCCTTATTCAGGTAGGTGAGTTTTGCATCAAAACACATACGTCTTATAACAATATGACGTTTGGGACTGTGCTCCGGTTCCATTCCCTGTGGCATACTCGGTGTCCTGATCCGATCAACAAAAACTCACCAGCAAGGAATGTTGCGATGAAACCGGAAACTCTCGCCCTTCACGCAGGCTTCAAGAGCGACCCGACCACCAAGGCGGCCACCACGCCGATCTACCAGACCACCTCCTACACCTTCGATGATACCCAGCACGGTGCCGACCTGTTTGACCTGAAGGTTCAGGGCAACATCTATACCCGCATCATGAACCCCACCAATGCGGTGCTCGAAGAGCGGATGGCAGCCCTGGAAGGCGGTATTGGCGCCCTCGCCGTGGCATCCGGCATGGCGGCAATCACCTACGCCCTGCAAACTATCTGCAAGGTAGGCAACAACATCGTCAGCACCAGCCAGCTCTATGGCGGCACCTACAACCTGTTCGCCCACTCCCTGCCCAACCAGGGCATCGAGTGCAAGATGGTGCCCCACGACGATTTCGAGGCCGTCGAGAATGCCATCGACGACCAGACCCGAGCCCTGTTCTGCGAATCCATCGGCAACCCCGCGGGCAACGTGGTGGACATACAGAAGTGGGCCGAGATTGCCCACAAGCATGGTATTCCGCTGATCGTCGACAACACCGTGGCGACCCCGTTCCTGTGCCGTCCGTTCGAGCACGGCGCAGACATCGTGATCCACTCCCTGACCAAGTACATCGGCGGCCACGGCACCACGGTTGCCGGTGTGGTGGTGGATTCCGGCAAGTTTGACTGGAAAGCCAGTGCCGACAAGTTCCCCATGATGAACGAACCGGATCCGTCCTATCACGGTGTGGTCTACACCGAAGCACTCGGCGAAGCCGCCTTTATCGGTCGCTGCCGGGTGGTGCCGCTGCGCAACACCGGATCGGCGCTGTCACCCTTCAACGCTTTCCTGATCATGCAGGGCCTGGAAACACTGGCGCTGCGCATGGAACGCCACTGCGAGAATGCCGAGAAGGTTGCACAGTTCCTCCAGGACCATCCCGCGGTGGAATGGGTGAACTATGCCGGGCTGGCCAACAGCCCCTACAAGGCCACCTGTGACAAGATCTGCGGGGGTAAGGCTTCCGGCATCCTTAGCTTCGGCATCAAGGGTGGCCGTGATGCCGGCGCCAAATTCATCGACGCCCTGGACATGATCCTGCGCCTGGTGAACATCGGCGATGCCAAGTCCCTGGCCTGTCACCCGGCCACCACCACGCACCGCCAGCTGAACCCCGAGGAACTGAAGAGCGCGGGTGTCAGCGAGGACCTGGTACGCCTGTCCATTGGCATTGAACACGCCGATGACATCATTGCCGACATCACGCAGGCCCTGGAAAAATCCCAGGCTTGATTTATCTCATCCGGGTACGACCAATGTCGTGCCCGGACACCCCGTGATTGCCCGTACCCGCCTTGTAACTACGCCCTCCTCGCTTTAACCTTTAGAGTTCTCCATACCTTTCATATGAGAGTCTCCGGTCAATGAGCGAAAGCGCAAAGCCCCGCGTCACCAGTGGTACCAAATTCCGCAGCGAGCATGGATTCTCCGCCATCAAGGACGGCGTCAAACGCACCGCCTCCGCAAGCACGGAAGAAAAGCCGGTGGAGCGCAAGCCCAAGTGGTTGCGGGCACGCATGCCCGGCGGCGAGCGTTATGATGCGGTGCGCCGCAATGTCAGTGAACACCGCCTGAGTACCGTGTGCCAGGAGTCCCATTGCCCGAACATCGGCGAGTGCTGGACCAATGGCACCGCCACCATCATGGTGATGGGCTCTGTGTGCACCCGTGCCTGCAAGTTCTGCGCGGTGGATACCGGCAATCCCAAAGGCTGGCTGGACCGGGACGAACCCGAGAACACCGCCAAGTCGGTGGAACTGATGGGGCTGCGTTATATCGTGCTGACCTCCGTCGACCGGGATGACCTGGACGATGGCGGTGCCGCCCACTACGCCGCTTGCGTGGCCGCCATCAAGCAGCGCACTCCGGAAGTGGCCGTGGAAGCCCTGACCCCGGATTTCGATGCGGTGATGAGCGACGTGGAAAAGGTCGTGGATTCCGGGCTGGACGTCTTCGCCCAGAATGTGGAAACCGTCAAGCGCCTGACCAGCCGCGTGCGCGATCCGCGGGCCGGCTATGAGAAAACCCTGAGCGTGCTGGCCCATGCCAAGAAGCACCGGCCGGATGTACTCACCAAGACCAGCCTGATGCTGGGCCTGGGCGAGACCGAAGAGGAAATCCTCGAGACCATGGACGACCTGCGTGCAATCGGGGTCGACATCCTCACCCTGGGCCAGTACCTGCGCCCGACCCCGAACCATCTGCCGGTGGAGCGTTACGTCACCCCCGAGGAGTTCAACCGCTACCGTGAAATCGGCCTGGAGAAAGGCTTCATGGAAGTGCCTTCCGGCCCGATGGTGCGCTCCAGCTACCGCGCCGACAAGGTGTTCGACAAGAACAACCTGGGCCTGGCCGTGCCGGACGTCCCCAAGCCGGACAATGCCATGCAGATCCCGGTGAAGGCCGTCGACTGACAGACGACCTTCCATAAAAAATCCCCCGTACGGACAGCTCCGGCGGGGGATTTTTTTTATGCCAACTCCGGCCAGGGTGCTCCGTGGCCGGGGTTGTGGGCCCGGATTACTGGCCCTGCTGCTGTTGCTGCTGCATCATCTGACGCTGCTGTTGCATCTGCTGCTGCATCTGCTGCATGCGCTTGTCCAGCTCGTCACGCTGTTCCTGGGTAAACACGCTGTCCACCTTGGCCTGCATGAGCGTGGAAAGCGCGGCGATTTCGCCGGTCAGGTCACCCAGCTCCTCGGCATTTTCACGGATCGCTGCTTCGTCATAGTCCGCCTTGATCTCTGCCTGCATCTGCTGCTGGATCTGCTGAGCTTCCTGGCGCAACTGGCCGATCTTGCCCTGCATCTCGTCCAGAATGCCACGGATCTCTGTCTGCTGGTCATCGGACAGGCCTACCATCTGCGCCAGCTGATCCACCTGGTCCGGCTGGCCGCCAGCTGCCTGCTGTGCGAAGGACGGGGCGGAAAAGCTCAGTGCCACAAGGGCGGTTCCCAGGAATTTTACAAGCTTCATAAACATCTCCGTTTTGGGGTGGCCACTACCAAAAAAACCACCAACATTCGTTAATTTCACGGTTCAGGTGGTACACCCTAAAACATCCAGGCCGGGAATTTCATCCCGATGTCCCCCTTTTTTGTACACACATCTCACCCAATCACCCCTGAACCCGCCACACACGCGGATTCAATGAAATGTGAAACTTTATCCATTCCCCTTCATAATGGCGCCGACTGAACACTGCCGGAGTATATAAGATGGCGATTAACTGGTTTCCCGGGCACATGCACAAGGCCCGCAAGGAGATCAAGAAGGTAATGCCCCAGATGGACCTGATCATCGAGGTTCTGGATGCGCGCATTCCTTTCAGCAGCGAAAATCCGCTGGTCCCGTCCCTGCGTGGCGATACACCGCTGATCAAGGTTCTGAACAAACGGGACCTGGCGGACCCGGAGATCACCAGGCGCTGGCAGGCCTGGCTGGAAAAAGAGCGTGGCGTCCGGGCCATTACCCTGACCCACAACCAGCGCGGCGAGGCCCTGGACATCCTCAAGCTTGCCCGGGAGATGACCCCGGACCACGACCGCCAGAAGAGCGCACTGAGGGTGATGATCCTGGGTATACCCAATGTCGGCAAATCCACCATCATCAATACCCTGGCCGCCAGGCCGGTGGCGAAAACCGGCAACGAGCCGGCGGTCACCCGGGCCCAGCAGGCCATCAAACTGCCGGGAAACATCCTGCTATATGACACCCCGGGCTTTCTCTGGCCGAAGCTATCACCGGAGGCCTGCGGCTACCGCCTCGCCATTACCGGGGCCATTCGCAGTGCCGTACTGGATTTCGAGGATGTTGCCCTGTTCGAGGCCGATTACCTGCTTGAGGCCTATCCGGAACTCGTTCGGGCCCGCTATGGGCTTGCCGAGTTACCGCCGGACGGCCTCGGCCTGATGGACGCCATTGCCGCGAAACGACGGTTCTTCGCCCGTGGCGGCATACCGGACCTGCACAAGGTGGCCGAGGTGCTGCTGAACGAGTTCCGTTCCGGCACTCTGGGCCGGATCTCCCTGGAAACGCCGGAAATGGTTGAGCAGGAAGCCCGGGTTGCTGCCGAAGAGGAGGCTCGCAAGGCAGAGAAAAAATGAAAACTTCAACTCCCCGTACCAAGGTCAAATATAACCGGGGAGGCAAAGGGCCTACACTGTCAAATATTGTCAATGTCTTGCTGGCTTGCTGATCGGCAGCCACTGAAGGAGGAAGAGCATGAGACGCGTCGTCGTCACTGGTATGGGTATCGTTTCCTGTCTGGGGAATTCCCTGGAAGAGGTCCTGGACAGCCTGCAAAACGGCAAGTCCGGCATTCGTTTCAATGAAACCTACAAGGACAAGGGGTTTCGCAGCCAGGTTTCCGGCTCTATTGACGTAGACACCTCCGTGATCGATCGCAAGGTACGCCGGTTCATGGGCCCTGCTGCCATGTATGGCTACCTGTCGATGGAGCAGGCCATTGCCCAGGCCGGGCTGAGCGAAGAACAGATCTCCAATGACCGCACCGGCCTGATCGCCGGGTCCGGCGGAGCTTCCTGCTCCAGCCAGGTGGAAGCCACGGACACCATGCGCGAACGCGGCGTGAAGCGGATCGGGCCCTACATGGTGCCCCGGATCATGACCAGCACCGTCTCCGCCTGCCTGGCCACCGCCTACAAGATCCGCGGTGTGAACTATTCCATGTCCTCGGCCTGCGCCACCAGCGCCCATTGCATTGGTCACGGCATGGAACAGATCCAGTCCGGCAAACAGGACATCATCTTCGCCGGCGGTGGTGAAGAGGAAGACTGGAGCCTCACCATGATGTTTGACGCCATGGGTGCGCTCTCCACCAAGTATAACGACGCGCCGGAAACCGCTTCGCGCCCGTTCGACAGCGGCCGTGACGGCTTTGTTATCGCCGGTGGCGGCGGCATGGTGGTGCTCGAGGAATACGAGCATGCGAAGAAACGCGGAGCCAACATCATCGCCGAGCTGACCGGATACGGCGCCACCTCCGACGGCTACGACATGGTTGCCCCCTCCGGCGAGGGTGCCAAACGCTGTATGGAACAGGCCATGGCCACCATTCGCGGCAAGGTCCAGTACATCAATGCCCACGGCACCAGCACCCCGGTGGGCGATGTGGCAGAGATGGGCGCGGTGAAGAACACCTTTGGCAGCGATATTCCGGCCATCTCCTCTACCAAATCCCTGTCCGGGCACTCACTCGGTGCTGCCGGCGTCCAGGAAGCCATCTACTCCCTGCTGATGCTGCAACACGGATTTGCAGCCGGCACCAAGAACCTGCTCGATGCCGATGAAAAGATCCGGGATCTGCCCATTGTGGGCCCCGAGGCCCGCGATATGGCGCTGGATTGCGTGATGTCGAACAGTTTCGGCTTCGGCGGCACCAACGCTTCCCTGATTTTCGAGAAGATCTGACCCACCAGCGGTGGCGGTCAAGAGCCGCCACCGCTGGTAAATTTCTGGCCCGCCATGCGATTGATCATTGGCAAAGGGCGCTATACGTATTAAGGTACGAGGTTGATATGGATCAATTTGGACGGTTCATCCGTTATGGCGCAAGCAATCCCCATTCGTAAGAACTCGCCCCTCAAAGCCTCGTGTCACGAGTGCAGTCTGAGCAACCTTTGCCTGCCCCTGGCTGTTGAAGAAAACGACCTCGAGCGCCTGGAAGACATCGTCCAACAGGGACGGATCTTCAATCGCGGTGAGCACATCTTTGATCAGAGCACCCCATTCCGCTCCTGCTTTGCAGTGAAGAGTGGTTCCATCAAGACCTCCATCATTACCGAAGGTGGCGAGGAACAGGTCACAGGCTTCTTTATGCCCGGTGAGCTGGTAGGGCTGGACAGCATGAGCGGAGAGACCTACGCCTGCACGGCGAAGGCCCTGGAGCGAACCAGTGTCTGCGAGTTCCCGATCGAGAAGCTGGAAGAGCTGACCGGCAAGATGCCGGAGCTGCAGCACCACATGTACCACCTGATGAGCCAGGAGATCCAGAACAGCCATCAACTGGCCATGCTGCTGAGCAAGAATACCGCGGAGGAGCGCATCGCCGCCCTGCTGCTGTCCCTTTCCAGCCGCTTCCAGCGCCGCCGGCTGTCGCCGACCAATTTCAGTCTGCCGATGGCCAGGAACGACATTGCCAACTTCCTGGGCCTGGCGGTAGAGACCGTCAGCCGCGTGTTCACCCGCTTCCAGAACCAGGGCCTGATCCGCGCCCGCGGCCGGGAAGTGGAGCTACTGGACGTGGAAGCCCTGCAGACCGTCACCCGGGAGTTTTCCCGCCAGGGTTGCCAGTAAGACGGTTAACGCAGGGTCAGAAGATTTAAGACGGGGTTAGACGAGTAAGACGGGGTCAGAAGAAAGCTTTCTTCTGACCCCATTTTCATCGACGCTATCTTCAACCTACCCGGCTGTCTCCGTCGTTTCCTTCCCTTCCCGCTTCTTCAGCATCGCCAACTCCTCCACCAGCCCGGAACGCCAGGGTTGCTGCTTGACGCCAAAGGTGTTGCGGATCTTGGTACAGATCATCGTGGTGTTCACCGGTTCCAGGTGACCCCAGTCCGGAACCTCATCGACGACCCGTATCCCTTCAGGAATGCCGGGCAGACCGGCAATCGCCAGCCCCAGCTCATAGAGATTGATCTCCTCGGCGCCGGCGTACTGATAGGTACCCCATACCTCGGCACCACAGTCCAGCTGCAGGATGACCGCGGTCATGACCCGCGCCAGGTCCTTGACGGCAACCGGCTGCCCCCGGCACCGTCCCGGCAGCGACAGGGTCTCGCCGGCGGCCGTGCTGGCCTGCACCTTGCGAATGAAGCGGGCCAGACTCCAGCCGGTGCGGAGAATGATGTGCCTCGGCAGCAGTGACCGTAACGCCTGCTCGCACTCCCACTGCCAGTTCCCCAGCTCGTTCATGGGCTGGCCCGGATTGGAGGTGATGTACCCACTCTGCTTGCGGCCGTCGAAGACATAGCAGGATGACAGCTGGAACAGCGCAATGCCGTGCTCCCGGGCATACTCGGCCATGGCCACCGGCAACGAGAACGCTGCCTTGTGGGTGTCCTCAGGGTCCCTCTGCGCCACTTCCGGGTCGGCCAACCACAGGGCGTTGACGATCAGGTCGGTGTCCTCGGGAATCCAGTTATCCAGGGCATTGAGATCGGCACTGGCGGCGTCACTGACCAGCAGCGGACTGATCTGCAGGTGGGTTTCCCGCAGGCGCTCCAGCAGGACTTTCCCGAGGGGGCCGTAGTCATGGACAACAAGTACGTGCACGAGGAATCAATGCCTCCAGGTTTTCACTTGGGTGACGGACGGCCCGAAACGGTAAGGCCAATGGTTTGTTGGCCGGGCCTCTTAGAATAACACTCGGCCTGACACGCCAGCGTCTAATTTCTTTGCTATCTCTTTCAAGAGCATACAACAACGGGAAGCCACATGCTGAAACAACAGAGCCATATTGTCGCGCCGATACCGGACGAACTCCGGACCCGTGCATTGTACACCGTGGGTGAACTCCGCGAACGCGGCAAGGCCGATAAAGAAGCAATCGACAAGCTCTACGAGCTGATCGTCGAACTGACCGAGGAAGGCCTGGACTTCTTCTTCCTGGAACCCCTACGCCGCCTCAAGGCCAGCAGCATGATGCTGGGCATGGCAAAAATGGGCATCAGCAGTATGCTCAAGGGCAGCAAGATGGTGGTCCACAAGGTGCTGAAAAAGCTCGACGACCGCAGCCTTGCTGCCATCCTCGATTTCATCGAGGAGATCATTCACGAACCGGAAGCAGGCTGAGCTGCGGCCGGGCGTTACCGGTATTCCCGCGGTACCCGGGCGGTAATACCGGTCATCAGTTCATAGGAGATGGTGCCGGCGCAGGTTGCAACCTCATCCACGCCCACCGTCTCGCCCCACAACTCCACCCTGTCGCCCGGCCGGGCGTCCGGCGCGTTGGTGAGATCCACCGCCAGCATATCCATCGAGACCCTGCCAATCAGCCGGATGCGCTGGCCACCCACCGCTGCGGGGGTGTCGGTACCGGCGTGTCGCGGATAACCGTCGCCATAGCCGATGGCCACCATGCCCATGGGCGTGTCCTGTTCGGCCACCCAGGCGGAGCCATAGCCCACGGCCTCCCCTGCCTTCACAATTCGCGTGCTGATGAGGGGCGCTTCCAGGGTCATCACCGGCTTCAGACCCAGCTCCGGACCGATCTTGCCGACAGACGGAGAGCCGCCGTAAAGCATGATGCCAGGCCGGCTCCAGTCAAACAGAGGCTGGCCGGGAAGAAAGTGCGCCGCGGAGTTGCCGACGCTGCGCATCAGCTCCGGCCAGGCTGCGGTGCCCTGAACGAAACACTCGGTCTGCTCGGCCGTCCGGGTACTTGAGGGGTCGTCCGCGCAGGCAAAATGGGTGACAAACCCCAACAATCGGGGGCGGGCTCCCATGGCGTCGATCGCCGCCATCACATCGGGCAACTCCGCCGGCCGGAAGCCCAGGCGATTCATGCCACTGTTCACCTTGAGCCAGAAGTCCGGTCGGTCACCGCAACATTCCAGCCACTTCAGTTGGGCCTGGCTGTGCAATACCGGTTCGAACCCGTGCGCGAGGCAACCTGAGAGGTCCCCTTCTTCATGCACACCCTGCAGCAGAACCACCGGTTGCCGGAGGCCCGCATCACGGATGGCCAGCGCCTCTTCCAGGCACGCCACGGCGTACTTGGGCGCCATTTCCGCCAGCGCCAACGCCACTTGCCGTATACCGTGGCCATAGCCATCGGCCTTGACCACGGCCATGGCCCGGGCGCTTCCGGCCAGTTTCTGCGCCAGGGCAAAATTGTCCCGGAGCGCCTGCAAATCGATTCGGGCGATGGTGCTGCGGGGCATCAGTAGTCGTCACCGTAATCGCTGTAATCGCCGTGGGCGAGGTCCTCGAACTTGGTGTACTTGCCGATGAAGGCCAGACGCACGGTACCGATGGGGCCGTTCCGCTGCTTACCAATAATGATTTCGGCGATGCCTTTGTCCGGCGTATCCTCGTTATAGACCTCGTCCCGGTACACGAACATGATGACGTCGGCATCCTGCTCGATCGCACCGGATTCCCGCAGATCCGAGTTTACCGGCCGCTTGTTGGGCCGTTGCTCCAGGCTCCGGTTCAGCTGGGAAAGAGCCACCACCGGGCAGCTCAGCTCCTTGGCGATCCCCTTCAGGGACCGGGAGATTTCCGAGATCTCTGCCGTCCGCCCCTCGGTATTTCCCGGCACCCGCATCAGCTGAAGGTAATCCACCATGATCAGGCCCAGCTTGCCGTCATTCTCACGCGCGATACGGCGGGCGCGAGAACGCATTTCCGTGGGGCTCAAACCGGGGGTGTCATCAATATACAGGGGCTTGTCCTTGAGCAGGCTCACGGCGGAGGTCAGCCGGGGCCAGTCGTCTTCCTCGAGCTTGCCGCCGCGGACCTTGGTCTGGTCGATGCGCCCGAGGGAGGAGATCATACGCATGGCCAGGGCGTCCGCCGGCATCTCCATACTGAATACCAGGACCGGCGTGCCGGTGCTGATCAGGGCGTTCTCGACAATGTTCATGGCGAAGGTGGTCTTACCCATGGAGGGGCGGCCCGCCACGATGATCAGGTCTGCCGGCTGCATACCCGAGGTCTTCTCGTCCAGATCCCGGAAACCGGTGGTCAGGCCGGTAGTCTGTTCACCGGACTCGAACAATTCCTCGATCCGGCTCAGGGTCTGGGTCAGGATCGGGTTGATGGCCTTCGGGCCAGAGCCTTCCTTGTTACGGGATTCGGCAATCCGGAAGACATTTCGCTCGGCCTCGTCCAGGATCTCGTTACTGGTGCGCCCCAGGGGGTTGAAGGCGGAATCGGAGATCTGGCCGGACACTTCCACCAGCTGTCGCAGGATCGAGCGCTCGCGAACGATGTCAGCATAGGCTCGAATGTTGGCAGCACCGGGGGTCTTTTCCGCCAGCTCGGCCAGGTAGGATAAACCGCCGGCGTCCTCAATATCGCCGGCCCGCTCCAGAAACTCGGCCAGGGTCACCACATCCAGCGGTTCGCTTTCACTGGCCAGGCGCTCGACAGCGCCGAAGATCAGGCGATGATCCTGACGATAGAAATCCGCGGCCGAGATGACCTCGGCAATTTCGTCGAACCGGCGGTTATCGAGCATCAGGCCACCGAGGACGGCCTGCTCGGCTTCCACCGAATGCGGAGGCACCTTGATGCGGCTGGTTTCCAGGTCGGTACTGGCAGGTTTCAGATTGGGCTTGGCCATAAGAACGCTTCAGGATTGAGGTAAGCTCAGGAACTGATAAGAATACCAGAAACAAACGGGCCCGAAACCGTCTCCGGTTCGGGCCCGTTCAATCAAGCTCGGCCGGGTTGCCCCGACCTAACATTGACCTGCTGCGGATCAGTCCGCAACTACCGCCAGCTTGACGGTGACTTCAACGTCAGAGTGCAGCTGAAGCTCGATGTCGTACTCGCCGGTCACGCGGATCGGACCTTCCGGCAGACGCACTTCGCTCTTCTCTACTTCGGTGCCACCGGCAGTGATCGCGTCAGCAATGTCGCGCACACCGATAGAACCGAACAGCTTGCCTTCTTCACCGGCTTTGGAGCTGATGGTGAAAGAAGCACCTTCCAGTGCCTCGGCACGCGCCTGGGCAGCAGCCAGCTTCTCGGCAGCAGCCTTCTCAAGCTCGGCACGACGCTCTTCGAACGCCTTCAGGTTTGCTTCGGTGGCAGGTACAGCTTTGCCATAAGGAAGCAGGAAATTACGACCGTAACCGGCCTTTACCTTTACCTTGTCACCCAGGGAGCCAAGGTTTGCAACTTTCTCGAGCAGAATAACTTCCATCTCGTTAACCTCTTCGTGCTTTATTCAGCCGGCCCGGCAGGTTTGATACGCCCCCGGATATCCAGCCAGCTATCCACAAAAGCCATAACCACTAACAGAATCATCAGGCTTGGGCCCAGCAGCAACAGCGCGATGTAGAACATCGCCAGCCAGTTCCCGCTCAGCTGTTTACGACCAACAACGCCATGAACCAGGGCGATACTCGCCAGGAACAGGGGTGTGCCCGCAGCCCAGGCCAGCAACATCGAGTTCAGGCCCAGGAGGGGACCAATCAACATGGTCACCGCACACAACACTGCCACCACCGGCGACAGCCGCAGGGCATGGAATTCCTTCCGGAAGCCACCGGGGTTATAAAGCCCGGCCTGCCATGCCCTGGCCAGCATCGTCATACCCACGGCAGTTGCCAGGTAGGTACCCGCCATGCTGGCGTTCATCGTGTCCCGAATCACCTTCTCGAGATCGCTCCCGAGGGTACGGGCCACTTCGGCGTTGTACTGCTCGTAAAATTCCACCCCGGCCTGAACGAGATCGTCCAGCAAGCCGGGATAGAGCACGGGCAACATCAGGCCCGTGACAATCGCCAGAAAGCTCCCTCCGAGGAGGGCTCTTTCCCAGGACAGCGTGGTTCTGAGGATGTACGCCATCAGCATTGTCTGGAGCAATACCGCCAGAGCCGTCGGGTCCTGCCCGAACCAGCTCCAGCCTAGCGCCGGAAGCAATGCCCAGAGACCGATACTCAGCCCCTGCCCGATACCCAGCCTGAGAATCACCAGGCCGACTACCGCTGCGCCTATCCAGAACAGCAGAGGTATCGCAGTGGTAACTGCCGCAACCCCGCCGGCCTGCAGGGGACCGCGCATTACAAACTGTGCGAGTGCACGCATGGCCCCAAATCCTGTTTATCTGTTCTTAGTGATCGTGGCTGTCCGTATACGGCAGCAGTGCCAGGTAGCGGGCACGCTTGATAGCGGTAGCCAGCTGACGCTGATAACGTGCTTTGGTGCCGGTGATGCGGCTGGGCACGATCTTGCCGGTTTCAGTGATGTAGCCTTTCAGGGTGTCCAGATCCTTGTAATCGATCTCTTTAACACCTTCTGCCGTGAAGCGACAGAACTTACGACGTCTGAAAAAACGAGCCATAACTTAACTCCTCAACTCCGGTTAATTACTCTTCTTCGTCCTGGGACTCGGACTTCTGACGGCTGTCAGAATCGGCCGAACGACGCGGACGGTCTTCACCACCTGAACGACGGTCCTCACGGGACTCGGCGGCTTTCATCGGAGACATATCGGTCACGGCTTCATCGCGACGCAGGATCAGGTCACGGATGATGGCATCGTTGAACCGGAAGTTGTGAGTCAGCTCGTCCATAGCGGCCTGGGAACACTCGACGTTCATCAGGACGTAGTGAGCCTTGTGGATCTTGTTGATCGGGTAAGCCAGGTGACGACGGCCCCAATCTTCCAGGCGATGTACCTTGCCGCCATCTTCGGTGATGACGCCGGTATAACGCTCGATCATCGCGGGCACCTGCTCGCTCTGATCCGGATGTACCATGAATACGATTTCGTAGTGACGCATGAGTTCTCCCTACGGTTTAAACAGCTTCCTTTTTCAACCGCGCGGCGTCTTGCCGCCCTGTTGAGCATGAAAGCAAGGAGGTGACAGCCTCGGGCTGCCGGTTTCTTTTTGCTTTATCAATAAGGCTTTACAACGAAAGGCTTGATCAAAAGCGTGGCCTTACTGCCCGTTTGTTCAGGCAATAAAAAACCACCCCTTAAAAAAGGGGTGACGTATTCTAGGCGCCCAGCGCCTTCTGTGCAAGGGTTAACCAAGGCGCTGACGCAGCGCCTCGTACAGACACACGCCGGTGGCGACAGAAACATTCAGACTGTCCACGTGCCCCAGCATGGGAATGTTGATCAACTGGTCACAGTGCTCTTTGGTCAGCCGCCGCATACCCTTGCCTTCGGCCCCCATCACCAGGGCCACCGGCCCCTTGAAATCCGCCTGGTAGAGCGTGGCTTTGGCCTCGCCGGCAGTGCCGATCAGCCAGACGCCCTGCTCCTGCAGGGATCTCAGAAAACGCGCCAGATTGGTCACGCGCACGAACGGCACGGTTTCAGCCGCGCCACAGGCAACCTTGCGGGCAACCGGGGTCAGGGACGCGGACTTGTCCTTGGGCACAATGACCGCCTGAATGCCCACAGCGTCCGCGGTTCGCATGCAGGCCCCCAGGTTATGGGGATCAGTCACGCCGTCGAGTACCAGTAGAAACGGCGGCTTGTCGCTCTTCTCCAACTGGGCCAGCAGGTCGCCCTCGGTCCATTCCCGGCTCTCCGACACGGCTGCGACCACACCCTGGTGAACACCGGAGACCCGCTCATCGAGTTCACGGCGATGTACAACCTGCCAGCGCACACCGAGGCTGTCGAGCGCATCGGTGATGGCCCTGACACGCTTGTCCTGGCGCCCGGTCTGGATCCAGACCTGCTGCAATCTTTCCGGCTCGCGCTTGAGGACAGCCTCAACCGCGTGCCACCCGAAGACAAATTCCTGGGACACTGATTCTGATCCTGTTTACGGGTTACTGTTCAGAACTCACTTCCGGGTTCTGCGCCTGGGTTTCTTGCCGGATCCGGCCGCTCCGGACTTGCCGGATTTCTTCTCGGCTTCGCGCGCCGCTTCGGCAACCAGCTTCTGCTTGGCGCTGCCCGGCTTGCCCTTGGCGGGCGCGACCGACTCGGGCTTGCCCTTGCTCCGGCCCCGGGAGGCTTTTCTGCCGCCTGCACCACGGCCCTTGCCCTTGTCCTTGCCTTTCCCTTTACCGCGTTCCTCGCGACGGGAGATATCCAGCGCTTCCCGATCCGCCTTGCGGCGTCGGGGCTGACTGACCAGCTCCAGATCGATCTTGCGATCCTCCAGATCCACCCGTGTCACGCGTACCCGGACATCATCGCCCAGGCGGAAGCTCACCGCCGTGCGCTCACCGATCAGGCGATGCTTGGCGGAATCGTGATGGAAATAGTCGCCACTGAGGGTGGAGACATGCACCAGTCCCTCGATATAGATGTCTGCCAGGGCCACAAAGAAGCCGAAGGGCACCACTGCGGAAATCACGCCGTTGTATTCCTCGCCCACGTGATCCTTGAGGAACTCGCACTTGAGCCAGGCCATGACATCCCGGGTGGCATCATCAGCACGCCGTTCGGTCATGGAGGTATGCTCGCCCAGCTGTTCCAGGCGGGCATAATCGTAGGGATATTCCGCCAGTTCCGGATCGGTGACCGGAGGCGTGACCACATCCTTCTTGACCTCGGGATTGTGGATCCGGGACTTGATGGCCCGATGCACAATCAGGTCCGGGTAACGCCGGATCGGTGAGGTGAAGTGGGCGTAGCTGGCAAAGCCCAGACCGAAGTGACCACTTTCCTCCGGGCTGTATACCGCCTGGCTGAGGGAGCGCAGCATCACGGTCTGGATCACATCGGCATCCGGGCGATCGGCAATCTGGGACAACAGCTCCTGATAATCCGCGGACGTCGGCTTGTCGCCACCGCGCAGCTGCAACCCGAGCTCGCCCAGGAACAGCCGGAGTGCTGCCAGTCGTTCTTCCGACGGACCTTCATGTACCCGGTACAGGGCCGGGGTACTGTGCTTCTTCAGGAAACGCGCCGTCGCCACGTTGGCACACAGCATGCACTCTTCGACAATCTTGTGGGCGTCGTTGCGGTGAACCGGAACAATTTCCTCGATCTTGCGGTTGGCATCGAAAATGATCCGGGTTTCGGTGGTCTCGAAGTCGATCGCACCCCGTTCGGTGCGAGCCCAGCGCAGCAGCTTGTAGAGCTCGTAGAGGTTATAGAGCTGCGGCAACACTTCGGAATATTGCTGGCTCAAACGGTAGCCGGGCTCGGAATCCGGACGTTCCAGAATGTCACTGACCTTGTTGTAGGTCAGCCGGGCGTGACTGTGCATCACCGCCTGATAAAAACTGTAACTACTGATGCGACCGTTGGCACTGAGCGTCATATCCGCGACCATGCACAAGCGGTCGACGCCGGGATTCAGGGAACACAGGCCGTTGGACAGTTTCTCCGGAAGCATGGGAACCACGTGATCCGGAAAATACACGGAATTACCCCGGTTCAGCGCCTCTTCATCCAGCGGTGTACCCGGACGGACGTAATGGGACACATCGGCAATCGCCACCAGCAGGCGGAAGCCCCCGCGAGGGCGCGATTCGCAATAGATGGCATCATCAAAGTCCCGGGCGTCCTCGCCATCAATGGTCACCAGCGGCAGATGCCGGATATCCACCCGGTTCTGCTTGTCCTTCTCTTCCACTTCCGCGGGGATGGCGGCAGCCTGCTCACCAACGGAGGGCGGCCAGCTGTGGGGAATCTCGTAGGAGCGGATGGCCACGTCGATTTCCATGCCCGGCGCCATGTGCTCGCCGAGAATCTCAATCACCTTGCCCATCGGCTGGGTACGGACGGTGGGATGACGCAGGATCTCCACCACGACGTACTGGCCCTGGTAGGCCTCACCAACATGCTCTTCCGGCACCAGGATCTCGTGATTGATGCGGGCATTCTCCGGCACCACGAAACTGATGCCGCTCTCCCGGAAAAACCGGCCGACAATCTGGCTGGTGTTGCGCTCAAGCACCTCGACAATCTTGCCCTCACGGCGGCCGCGGTCGTCGACACGGTCTACACGGGCGGCAACCCGGTCGCCATGGAACACCTGGCGCATCTGCCGGGCGGTGAGGAACAGGTCGGAGCCGCCGTCATCGGGAATCAGGAAACCGAAGCCGTCCTTATGGCCGGTCACCCTGCCGGTGACCAGATCTGCCTCTTCGATGGGCAGATAGGCACCACGACGGTTACAGATCATCTGTCCGTCGCGACACATGGCAATCAGCCGGCGGCGTAAGGCCTCGATGCCTTCCGGCGAGGTTTGGCCCAACTCCTCACACAGGGTCTCGTGGGTGGCTGGCGCCCCCCGGTCCTTCAAATGCTTGAGGATGAATTCCCGGCTCTGGATAGGGTTGTCGTATTTCTGGGCCTCACGGTCGACGTGAGGATCACCCTTGTCTTTCTTCCTGGAAACCATTCGGATCCTTGTTTTAAAGCCGCACAGGCGCGGCGGAATTAGTATTTCGTTGCAGTATAACGTTGGTACGGCGATGCTGCCTAACAAGGGGGCATTTGATAGGCACAAATACCACCGAAACTTTTTTGGAAAAAATGTTTGACAGCCTCGGGGGGAATCATTAAAGTACGCGCCATCGGTTGAGGCGACAAGCCGAAGCCAGCAACCAAGGGCTTGAATTCCAAACAGAATTCA
The DNA here is from genome assembly GCF_900114925.1 of Marinobacter pelagius. GTDB lineage: Bacteria > Pseudomonadota > Gammaproteobacteria > Pseudomonadales > Oleiphilaceae > Marinobacter > Marinobacter pelagius. The sequence goes on from NZ_FOUR01000007.1 coordinate 149,429, forward strand.
GTAGAATAGCCCAGAGTTGTAGTCACCTGCCGAGGTGGTGAAATTGGTAGACACGCTAGCTTCAGGTGCTAGTGGGGGCAACCCCGTGGAGGTTCAAGTCCTCTCCTCGGCACCATTTCCTTCCCCAGGAAATGGCATAGAAATCCCCGAGACTTAGTAATTAGAGCCAGCCAGCACAACTTTGTTGCGCCTGGATTTTTGTGTTTTGCGCACAGACCTGTCTGCACTCCGGCTCACACAAGCCCGACGTCCATCCTTCTCAATCAAGCAGCCCCAGCAAGTATTCCGACAGCATCTGATAGCTGTACTCAACCTTGGCGTAGGCGGAAGAAGGCGTCTCCTCGAATTCCCTTTTGCATTCCCGAGCACCGCTATAGCTGGTGAGGTAGGCCTCCCGGATCAGGTTCGGATTGGCCGGATCAAATGTGGTCGGGTAATACATGGCCCACTGGAAACCGGTCCCGGCATCCACGTTAGCAAGATTCGACAAGGCCGGATCCAGAAAGGCATACCTTAACAGGCGGCTGACCGGATTGTCGGGATCCGCACCCTCAAATTGCCGGGCGTCATATTCCAGTGCCAGCCCGACAAAATTGGCAGGCTGGGGCTCATAGCCAGAGAACTCATAGCTGTATTGGGCGGTAACCACGTGGTCCGCGCCCGCGACCTCAGCATCCGGATCGCAGAAAGATCCGGCACCGACCAAAAGTGAGGACGTTTCCACTCCGTCCTCACTCAGTACGTAACCATCAAAGTCCTCGGGCGGCACACCAGCAGCCTCCGGCACCAGAACCGATCTGCCCCCTTGCGGAATCTCCGCCACCAGCTCCAGGCCTACGCCATCAGCCTTCTGCCAGTGATAAGTTGCCTCCGGGTTACCGGCCAGCTCCGTGGATCCCGCCGAAATACTTTCATGTTCATGACAAGTGGTCGAGGTCTCGAAATAGATCCGCCGGTTTTCCCAGTCGAAGATCAGGCGCTCGTCGACACCTTCTGCTTCAAAGGCAATCCGGCTCTGCGGGGAGAGTGACACCGAGGGCCGCCACTGGCTGCCAAGCTGGTACATCAGGCCATTCACCTTAAGCAGCCGGGCAAGTTCCTGCATGGACGGCGCCAGGCATCCCTCAGCCGATACCGACAGCAACTGACCCGCCTCGGAATAATCGAAGAAAAGCTCGGCGGACACCATCAGGCTCGAGGTACTGACCGGCAGGTTCTGGTCATTTTCGGGCTGGGCCAGGATACGTTGGTGGGTCAGCAGGACGGGGTCACTGTACTCCAGCGGCACCTCCGGCAAGAGCAGAGTGGCCGGGTCGACATTGGCGTAATTACCTCCGGCGGCCTCATCCACCACGGCAATCACCGATGGGGCGTTCTGCACCAGAGAGATTCCCAGCAGGTAGGCCGCCTGCCTGCTCAGATACCGCTCAGTGCCGTCACTGCCGATCTCTGTCAACTTTTCGTTGTACTTGTCGGGAATCTGGCTGGCCATGAACCTCGCCAACGCCCGGGCATAGGCATGGGCACGCTCGTCACCCGATAGCACGTAATCCGCCACCAGGTTGAGACCGGCCAGACTGCCGGCGAGGTCATCGGGGGTCTGCAGGTAGGAACCCAGGCCAAACAGGCTGCGGTAACGGGCCAGCGTGGTAAGTGGTGTGATATTCCGGACCCCGGGTGCCGCGGACATAAGGAATGCCCGGGCCACCGGCACGTCGCCACGCCAGGTCTGCTCCAGAGTCTTACCCGGCAAGGCTACCGTGTAGAGAGGGTAATCCCTGGGATCCAGGTCGGGCCCGACCTCCGGCGGAAGATCCAGCTCTCCCACATCGAGGGAGAACTCACCGCCCTGCCCGCTCATGGTCGTGGGCTCACCGGATTCGAGCACCGCAATATTGCCGTTCTCCAGCTCGATCTCCAGCGGGCCGGGGGTGTACTGGCTGTCGCCATCCATATCCAGCCATACCCGGGCATGAGTCAGGTAACCGTCGATCACCTTCCCGGAATAGGGAGCCGGCTCGGAATAGGACACGCCATCGAAATCCCGACCATCCACAGGCGGGGTATCCGACTCCTGGCCACATCCGGCCAGGATCAGCGTCAGCAGTGCAATGGGTAAGCATTCCAGGCGTGTCATCGCGGCAACCGTTTATTGTTATCAGAGGTGTGCCGCTACTTTAGGGGATGTTGCCGTGGGAGACCTTGACAGGCTTGGCAATTTGTAAAGATTGGTAACAGGCCGCCCCGCCGGCGCAGGCTCGGCGGGGCCTGAGCCCGTCAGAATGAGCGGGCAACAATTTCCTTCATGATTTCATTGGTACCGGCATAGATACGCTGCACGCGGGAGTCGGCCCAGGCACGGGCAATCGGGTATTCCCACATGTAGCCATAGCCACCGTGAAGCTGGACACACTCGTCCATGACCTTGCACTGCAGATCCGTGGTGTGCTGCTTGAGCATGGCCGCCGTGGGGATATCCAGCTTTTTCTCCAGGTGCAGTTCCAGGCAGCGGTCGGTAAATACCCGGGCTGCGGTGATCTCGGCCTTCAGCTCCGCCAGCTTGAAACGGGTGTTCTGGAAGGCGATCACCGGCTTGCCGAAGGCCTTGCGCTCCTTGACGTAGTCCAGGGTCCACTGCCAGGCCGCTTCCGCTGCCGCCACCGCGGCCAGGGCCACCTGCAGACGCTCAGCGGGCAGCTCCTGCATCAGCTGGAAGAAGCCCTGCCCTTCCATGGAACCCAGCAGGTTTTCTACCGGTACTTTGACGTCCTGGAAGAACAGTTCGGAGGTATCCTGGGCCTTCATGCCCACCTTGTTCAGGTTCTGCCCCTTCTCGAAACCTTCCCAGGCAGTCTCCACCAGTAACAGGCTGGTGCCCTTGGCCCCCTCCTTCGGATCGGTCTTGGCCACCACAATCACCAGATCCGCCAACTGGCCGTTGGTGATGAAGGTCTTGGAGCCGTTCAGGGTATAGTGCTCACCGTTTTTGATGGCGGTGGTTTTAACCCCCTGCAGATCGGAACCGGCACCAGGCTCGGTCATGGCGATGGCTCCGATCATCTCACCGGAGACCAGCTTCGGCAGATACTTCTGCTTCTGCTCCTCCGAGCCGTAGTTCAGGATGTAGGGGGCCACAATGTCCGAGTGCAGACCCCAGCCGATACCGGACAAGCCGGCACGGGAGATTTCCTCGATGACAACGGCGCTGTAGCGGAAATCCGCCCCCACACCGCCATACTCCTCCGGCATGGTCGGGCACAGGAAACCCAGCTCACCGGCCTTCTGCCACAGTTCACGGCTGACCTGGCCGTCCTTCTCCCACTGATCGTGATAGGGCGCAGCCTCCTGCTCCAGAAACTTGCGAACGGAATCGCGGAAGCCTTCCAGGTCGGCGTCGAAAACGGTACGTGGAATCATGGTGAACCTCGGTGAATGACGTGTGTTGTGATTGTCGTTCACCAAGTCTCGGCCGCTGGCCGGTTTCGCTCAATGATGAAAACCATCAATCGCGCTGACCAAAACCATCGGCCGGAAGGCGCTTCAGCGGGGCTGTTTGGCGTCGATCCGGGCCTCGCCCCATCGGGGCATCAGATCCTGCGGCAGGTCCAGGTGATCCAGCAGGCGGGCAACCACAAAATCCACCAGATCTTCGATGGACCGGGGCTTGTGGTAGAAGCCGGGGCTCGCCGGCATGACCACCGCGCCCATCCGGGTCAGGCGCAGCATGTTCTCCAGGTGCACTTCCGAATAGGGTGCTTCCCGGGGCACCAGAATCAGCTGGCGCCGTTCCTTGAGAGCGACATCCCCGGCCCGCTCGATCAGGTTGTTGCTCGCACCTGTGGCCAGGGCCGAGAGGGTTCCGGTGCTGCAGGGGCAGATCACCAGGGGGGCCTTCTCACCGGAGCCGGAAGCCGGCGGCGCAAACCAGTCCTCACGGCCAAAGACCAGAACCTGGCCAGGCTGCGCGCCGGAATATTCCGTCAGACACTCCTGCATGGCCGGTGGCGACCCCGGCAGTTTCAGGTCCGTCTCGGTAGCGATAACCACCTGAGCTGCCCGGCTGACCATAACATGCACACGGCACCCGGCCGCCACAAGGCACTGCAGCAGTCGCAACGCGTACTGGGCGCCGGAGGCGCCGGTAATCGCCAGGTTTACGGTTCGCTGTGCCGGAGTGGGCGTGGTCATTCGCGCTTTTCCCCAGGAGTTGTCAGGGCGGGAAGATCAGCCATGGATACGTTCGAGTTCCGCTACCAGTTTGCCGTGGATCCCGCCAAAACCGCCATTGCTCATGATGACAATGTGGCAGGGGCTCGGCAGGTCGTCCAGTACCCGGCCGATCAGCGTCTCAACCGAGGACTCAACCCGATGCAACTCGTTACCCTCGTTATCAGCCTGCCAGGCACCGACCAGTTCCTGCAGCCAGTCCATGTCATTCAGGTTGGCCCAGAGGACCCGGTCCGCCAGCTCCGCACTGGCCAGCAGGTTGTCCCGGTGCACGCCCTGTTTCATGGTGTTGGAGCGGGGCTCGATCAGGGCCAGGATCGGCTCCTCCCCCACCCGGTTACGCAAACCCTCGAGGGTTGTGGCAATGGCGGTAGGATGATGGGCAAAGTCATCGTAGACCCTCACCCCACCAACATCCGCCAGCAGTTCCATCCGGCGCTTGACCCCCGAGAACCGGCACAATGCGGCAACGGCATGATCCGGGGTGACGCCCACGTGCCGGGCGGCGGCGATGGCGGCCAGGGCATTGCGGACATTGTGCATGCCGGTCTGGTCCCATTTCAGGGTAGCGACCGGCTGCTCGTGGTGAATCACCATGAACCGGCTGCCGTCCTCCGACAGCAGCTCTGCCCGCCAGTCCGCCGTTCGGCTGACCTCACTGCCGATGGCGGTATCCTGAACCGGACTCCAGCAGCCCATGGCCAGGGCGTTGTCCAGGTGCGGATCCACCGCCGGACGAACGATCAGTCCCTTCGAGGGCACGGTGCGCACCAGGTGATGGAACTGACGTTCGATAGCTTCAACGTTGTCGAAGATATCCGCGTGGTCAAATTCCAGGTTATTGAGGATCAGGGTGTGGGGCCGGTAATGAATGAACTTCGAGCGCTTGTCGAAGAAAGCGCTGTCGTATTCGTCGGCCTCGATCACGAAGAAATCACTGTTTCCCAACCGGGCAGAGACCGGGAAATCGAGAGGGACACCGCCCACCAGGTAACCGGGTTCGAAGCCGGCCTGTTCAAGAATCCACAGCAGCATTGAAGTGGTGGTGGTCTTGCCGTGGGTACCGGCGACCGCCATGACCCAGCGGTGACGCAGCACTTCCCGGGCCAGCCACTCGGGACCGGACATGTAATCGATGTTGAGGTTCAGTACCGCCTCGACCTCGGGGTTCCCCCGGGACATGGCATTGCCGATTAGCACCAGGTCCGGCCTCGGGTCCAGATGGTCAGCACTGTAACCCTCCATGAGGCTGATGCCCTGACTTTCCAGCTGGGTACTCATGGGCGGGTAAACACCCTGGTCCGAGCCGGTCACCGTATGGCCAAGCTCGCGCGCGAGCACCGCAAGGCTACCCATGAAGGTGCCACAGATTCCGAGGATATGGATGTGCATTCGGTGTTCGACCTCTCCGTTGAAACCTGCCAAGCCTCCCCTATACTCCGCAAGGCGTCAAGGCCCGCGCTATCCGCAATCCTGCTCATGAAAATCCCGGGCGTTTGGCGTATCATCTGCGCCATTGTCGAACCAGCAGGAGGCTTCAGCCCGAGATGGCTATCAAGAACGCTTTTTACGCCCAATCCGGCGGTGTTACCGCCGTCATTAATGCCAGCGCCTGTGGCGTCATCCAGACCGCCCGCAAGCATCCGGACAAAATCGGCAAGGTGTTTGCCGGCCGCAACGGCATTATCGGGGCGCTCAGGGAAGAACTGATTGATACCAGCCTCGAGAGCGACGAGGCAATCCAGGCCCTGATCCACACCCCGGGCGGCGCCTTCGGCTCCTGTCGCCACAAGCTCAAGAACATTTCCGAAAACCGGGCCGAGTACGAGCGCCTGATCGAGGTATTCCGCGCCCACGACATCGGCTATTTCTTCTATAACGGTGGCGGCGATTCCCAGGATACCGCCTACAAGGTCTCCCAGATTGCCGACAAGATGGGCTACCCCATTACCTGCATCGGTGTGCCCAAGACCGTCGATAACGACCTGCCGTTCACCGACTGCTGCCCCGGCTTTGGCTCGGTTGCCAAATACATCGCCACCTCGACCCTGGAAGCCAGCCTGGACATCAAGTCCATGTGCGAAAGCTCCACCAAGGTGTTCATCTTGGAAGTGATGGGCCGCCACGCCGGCTGGATCGCTGCTTCCGGAGGCCTGGCCGGTCAGGGCGAAGGTGAACCGCCACACATCATCCTGTTCCCGGAGATCCCGTTCGACCGGGAAGCCTTCCTGGCCCGGGTAGACCAGTGCGTGAAGGACTATGGTTATTGCGTGGTGGTCGCCTCAGAGGGTGCCCAGTACGAAGACGGCCGCTTCCTGGCCGACGCCGGCGCCAAGGATGCCTTTGGCCACACCCAGCTTGGCGGTGTGGCCCCGGCCCTAGCCAACATGGTCAAGCAGGCCCTCGGCCACAAGTACCACTGGGCGGTTGCCGATTACCTCCAGCGCAGTGCCCGGCACATTGCCTCGGCCACGGACGTGGAACAGGCCTACGCAGTGGGCAAGGCCGCGGTAGAAATGGCGGTGGCCGGCAAGCAGGCGCTGATGCCCACCATCGTTCGCGAGCAGGCCAAGCCCTATCAATGGAAGATCGGGGAAGCCAACCTCAGCGAGGTGGCAAACCAGGAAAAGAAAATGCCGATCCACTACATCACCGATGACGGCTTCGGCATTACCCAGGATTGCCGTGACTACCTGGAGCCCCTGATTTACGGTGAAAGCTTCCCACCGTTTGAAAATGGCCTGCCGAAAGTGGCGAAGCTGAAGAATCAGCTGGTCGAGAAGAAACTCAAGACCGAGTTCAAGATCTGATCAGCCGTCAGAAACGAAAAAACCGCCCGGTTTCGACCCCGGGCGGTTTTTTTTATGCCTGAGGCACCGACTCAGCGGCTGGCGGCAGCCTCATGCTCGCGCACATAGGCGTAAAAATCATCAAACCCGCCAATATGCTGCTGGCCGACGAAAATCTGTGGCACAGTGTGCACCGGCTTTCCGATCTTGTCGGCGATGTCAGCCTTGGAAATACCTTTTTCCATCATATCGATCCAGGTGTACGGCACCTGCATGGATTCGCACAGGTCCTTTGCCCGAATACAAAACCCACAACTCGAACGGCCATAAATCGTGACCTGCTCCATAGAACCTCCTGCAACGGTGTCAAAAACCGGAATAAGAAAAAACCTGCCGTCAGCATACTGGCAAGGCAACAGAGAGTAAAAATTGATGGTTTGCATGGCAACCATAGTACGTAACCATACCGACAGGACCGGCAACCGGCATTGAATTCGGTCAAGACGGGGAGACGATTTGGTATACCTGACACTTTTTCTGACGGCCTTTGCCGCCGCGACGCTGCTGCCGGCCTACTCCGAGGTACTGCTGGGTACCCTGGTGACCCAGGGTTACTCGCTGTGGTGGCTGTGGTTCTGGGCCACCGCTGGCAACACGCTGGGCTCGGTGGTCAACGGCATCATCGGGCGCCAGGTGGACCGCTTCAAACACAAGCGCTGGTTCCCCGTCAGCGAGATGCAACTGCACAAGGCCCGCAACCGGTTCAACCGTTACGGCCAGTGGTCTCTGCTGCTGGGATGGCTGCCGCTGGGGGGTGATGCACTCACCCTTGTGGGCGGCATCATGCGGGTCCCCTGGCTGAACTTTGTCGTCCTGGTGGCCATCGGCAAGGGCGCGCGCTACGCCTTCGTGCTCTGGCTGGTGGCCGAGGCATCGGGGGCGTCTTCCCCCTCACCGTCTCCATAAAGGTACTTGCGCAACAGGGGTTCGCCATTGAACTCGGAATGCAGCACGGCAATGAACGTATAGACGCCGATCAGCTTCCGGTTCAGGAACACAAATTCCTTGGGAGGTACCCGGAAGTACCGGCTGATGGCGGAACGGGCGGCCTGTCGGGCAACCCGGGACGGCAGGTCGCTCTGTTTCCACCGATACTGGCCGTCACTGTTGACCGCATACTCCGGCCATTCAAACTGGTCTTTCGCCAGGGGCTCGAGTACCGACATACAGACCTTGCCGAATTTCTCCAGCACTTCCCGGGGCCAGTCCAGACTCATGAAACGGAGCTTTATCCCACCGTCGATCACCGCTTCAAGGTCCTGCTCGTAGGATGCCCGGATCATCTGGATGACCGGCGCAAGGAACTCGTCCGAGTAGGACTGCACGGCACCGAAGTCGAGCAGGACGATACGGTCATAGCCCGGATCCTCTCCCTCCTCACCGGCAATGCGGATGCGATAGTTACCGAAGTTGGGATCGGTCTGGATCTCGCCCCAGACGAACAGCTCCCGGAAAAACAGCTCCAGGGCTGCCTCGCCAAGGGCGCTACGCCGCTCCAGCGACAGTTCTCGAACCTCCCGGGATCCCACCGAGTGGCCATGCTCATAGGTCGAGGCGATCACGTGGGCCGTGGAGTATTCCTGCAACACCCTGGGCACGATGAACCGGGGGTCGGACGCCAGCATGGTCCGGAATTTCTCCGTGGTGCGGGCTTCCAGGCGATAATCCACCTCCCGGTGCATCATCTCCCTGACTTCCTCGAGCCAGTCATTGAATTCCGGCCCGAAGCTGACCAGCCGCGCCACTTTCAGCAGCTGTGCCACCGCATTCAGGTCGCTGTCGACGGCATCCGCAACGCCCGGATACTGGACTTTCAGCACCAGCTCCAGACCGTCGCTGCGCCGGACCGCACGGTGTACCTGACCCAGCGAGGCGGCACCGATAGGCTCGGGATCCACGTCCAGTTCCGCCAGTCGGTTGCTGCCCAGTTCTTCCTTGAGCACCCGTTCTATCGCCGGCCACTCCAGGGAGGTGGTCTGGTCCTCGAGTGTGTGCAGGGCCTCAGTGACCTCTTCGGGCAGAAAATGCTCGCCGTACAGCGCCATCACCTGCCCGATCTTCACCACACTGCCTTTCAGGCGCCCCAGTTCATCCACCAGGAATCGGGCCTGGTTGGACAGCATGGCCCGGTGCCGTTCATCGCGCTTGTCCTTGCTGCTGAACCAGTTGGTAGCCATGTGGGAGGCCATGCGGGTACCTGCAGTAAGGCCAGCCCGGGTCAGGCTCAGCCTGCGCTCGAAGCTGCCGGTCTTGATGCGGGAAACTTTTGCTCCTGGACGCTTGGATGACATGGACAACCTGTGGGTGTCGGAGAATTTGCGCTGTCTGCCAGCTGTTCATTCCATTATACGGATACAGTGACAACCTATCCTCACCGATTCGACCCGTTTTCCCTGGCCTGGCGGCCAATGCCGGCCTGCGGATTCCGGTTTAAATGTCACTGTTCTACCTGTTTACGTTTTACTACAGTCCTGATTGCCAATCGGGTCTAGTATGTCAGGCAGTATCAGGCTCGGTAAAACACAAGAACAAGACTGAAAATGAAGCAAACGGCTGCCAAAACTCCGGATACCGAACTGTCCCAGTTTCGCGTGAAAGGCGAAATCCCGGTACCGGTTCTGATCAACTGGCTCACCTCTGCAGCAGTACCAATCCTGCTGTTTTTTGCCGGCCGGGCCGCCAGTACCGCGGATAGTCCGTTCACGGCACCGTTGCTGGTCACCTTTGCAGCTCTGCTGGCGCTGAATTCCCTGGTCTATCTCGGGATCCGGCACCAGACCCTTCACCGCCGCGGATTTATCGGCCTGATCACGGCGCTGTTCACCTTTCTGGTGATCCAGACGGTGGAGGATGGCTCCGCCATTATTTGGCTGTTTGCCTATCCGCCGGTCATTTTCTATATCAGCCAGGCCCGGGTGGGCATCATCGCCTGCGCCGGCGGCCTGGCCGCGCTCGTGTTCCTGTTCAGTCCTGCCGGTGACCTCGTTTTCGAGCCGCCCTACAGCACCAGCTTCCGGATTTCGATGGTTATCGTACTCGGTTTCGAGATGGTCACCTGTTACATCCTTGACCAGAGCCGGCGACGCAGCAAGCTGCGCTTGCTCAGACTGGCCTCGGAGTTTGAATTCGCCGCCAAACACGACGCCCTGACCGGGCTGGCGAACCGTCGGGAGGGCCTGGAGCAACTGGAGACCGAGTACCAGCGCTACCTGCGCACCCAACGGCCGTTTTCGGTCATGCTGATGGACATCGATCTGTTCAAGGGCATCAACGACCATTACGGTCATCACGCCGGAGACGAGCTGATCAGAATGGTCGCCCGCACGCTGCGGGATCAATGCCGGAAAGTCGATACCGTGGCCCGGTGGGGCGGCGAGGAATACCTGGTTCTGTTACCGGAGACGGGGCCGCGCGAGGCCCTGCAGACGGCGCAACGTATCCGTGCTGCTGTCGAGGCGGGCTCGGTCGAGGTGGATGGCCACCCGCTCGGAGCCACCATCAGTATCGGCACGGCCACCATTACCGGGTCGGAGTCCATCGACCGCCTGCTGCAGAGGGCCGATGAAGCACTCTATGGGGCAAAGAGTGCCGGCCGTAATCAGGCCTGTGCCGCTACGACCTGACGCCGGTCACCAGCCCCTGGAGTGCTGTACCTGCTGGTAACCGAGGCCGGTAACCAGATGGTCAACCAGACGCTGTTCTATGTCGGCCACAGTGGCTCCCGGCACAAAATCCCGGACCTGGCACATGGGCATGCCGGCATAACCACAGGGATTGATGCGGCTGAAGGGCTCCATGTCCATATCCACGTTCAGCGCTAGGCCATGGAAGGAGCATCCCCGGCGGACTCTCAGGCCGAGGGATGCGATCTTGGCCTCTCCCACGTAAACGCCGGGGGCGTCGGCGCGCGGGGCCGCTTCAACACCCAGGTCCGCCAGGGTGCGGACGATGCCCTGCTCGATCTGATCCACCAGACCCCGGACTCCGAGCTTCCTGCGCGGCAGGTCAATCATCAGATAGATCACCAGCTGGCCAGGACCGTGATAGGTCACCTGGCCACCCCGATCCACCTTGATGACCGGAATGTCACCGGGCAACAGTACATGCTCGGCCTTGCCCGCCTGTCCCTGGGTAAACACCCGGGGGTGCTCGAGGCACCAGAGCTCGTCCTTGGTGTTGCCATCCCGGTCCGCCGTGAAATTCTTCATGGCTTCCCAGGTTTCCAGGTAAGGCTGCTCCCCGAGGGAACGGACAACGAGTTCTGCCATGGCCGTCAGAGCACCATGTGAACCCGGCCGCTGGCCTTCAGATCTTCAAACAGTGCCTTGAGCTGATCCTCACCCGTGGCGACAATCTTCAGCTGGACCGAGGAAAAGCGGCCCTTGCTGCTGTCGGTCACGGAAATGTCCGCCTCGGTAATCCCGGGCGCGTGACACTCCACCACTTCCACGACAAAATCGGTGAAATCAGGTGCGGCATTACCGATTACCTTGATCACGTAATCGCAGGGGAATTCGATCTTTGGTGCTTTCGGCTCACTCATGCCGCATTACTCCCGGGTACTGACATCACCCTTACTGAAACAACTGAACGAAAAAGAGCTTGATCGCATCCCAGAGACGCTTGAACAGTCCGCCTTCGGGAACCTCGGTCAGGGCGAGTACCGGTTCATCCACCAGCACCGTACCGCTCAGGCTTACCTTGACCCGACCCAGCTCGTCTCCGACATTGATGGGTGCTTTGATCACAGAATCAAGGTCTACGGTGGACTCCAGCTGGTTGCGGGATCCCCGGGGAATGGTCACGAACACATCCTCGGTCAGCCCCACCGACACCTGGTCCGCCTGGCCACCCCAGATCCGGGCTTCCATGAGCTCCTGGCCGGACCGGAACAGGCGTTCGCTCTCGTAGTAACGGAAGCCGTAGTTGAGCATCTTCTGTACTTCCTGGGCCCGGGCCTGGCTACTGCTGGTTCCCATCACCACCGCGATAAAACGGGTGTCTTCACGTTTGGCGGACGCTACCAGGCAGTAGCCGGCCTCTTCGGTATGGCCGGTTTTCAGCCCGTCCACACTGTCATCCCGCCACAGCAGGCTGTTCCGGTTGGGCTGGCGGATGTTGTTGTAGGTGAAGTGCTTCTCGGCGTACAGCGGATAGTTTTCCGGGTAGTCGTTGATGATGGCACGCGCCAGCAACGCCAGATCGTAAGCCGTGGAGTAATGATCCTCCGACGGCAGACCGGTGGCATTGACAAAGCTGGTGTCCTTCATACCCAGCAGCTGGGCCTGCTGGTTCATGATGTCGACGAAGGCACCTTCGCTGCCGGCAACAAACTCCGCCAGAGCCACGGAAGCATCGTTACCGGACTGGATAATGACCCCCTTGAGCAGGTCTTCCACAGAGACCTCGGTGCCTTCCTGCACGAAGGTCCTGGAGCCTTCCGTTTTCCATGCCTTGACACTGATGGGGACCATGTCACTCATGGAAATCCGGCCCTCATCCAGTTCCCGCTCCACGATGTAGGCGGTCATCATTTTGGTCAGACTGGCAGGAGGCAAACGCTCGTTGCTGTTCTCCTCCATGATGATGCGCCCGCTCTTCGGATCCATCAGCACATAGGAACTGCCTGCAATCTGCGGCGGGGAAGGAATAAGTACCGACTGCGCCATCACCTTGCCCGCAAGGGCCAGGGCAAGGACAAGTACAACAGAGAGAGAGCGTAAAACGGTTGTTAAGGCCATTGGTCCATTCATTCGTCAGGTGTGTTTCTGGTTATGGAATTACTCAGTGCGAATCAGTCAGCAAAACAGACTGCGAAAAGCCCCGGGCTTCCAGCAGGCTCTGGGTGCGCCGGGCGGACTCCTCGTCCTCGAACGGTCCGACCTGTACCCGGTGAAAACGGCCCGCCTGGGTATCGATGGCGCGAACCCGCGTCGGATTTTCCAGTACCGAGCGGACCTGTCCCAAAAGGGCCTCTGCAGGGTCCCGGCTGCTGAAGGATCCCAGCTGCACGAACAGGCCGCGGGATCCGGTGTCCACTGTGTTTTCTGCCACTGTAGCGGAGGCTGCCGGTGTGCGCCCGTCGCCGGGTACAAACGGCTCGCCCGCCAGCGTCATGGAGCCATCGGTCCTGACCGTGATGGCCGCCACCTCGACCCGCGCCGTACCCCTGGACTGATAACCAAGTTTCTTGGCCGCGGCGTAGGACAGGTCGATCAGACGATCACCGTGGAACGGCCCCCGGTCATTAACCCGGACAATCACCGACCGGCCGTTGTCCAGGTTGGTGACCCGGGCGTAGCCCGGGATCCGCAGGGATTTGTGGGCCGCGGACATTTCGTACATGTCGAAGGTTTCGCCATTGGAGGTCTTGTGACCGTGAAACTTCTCGCCATACCAGCTGGCGGTACCGGTGGCGACGTAACCCTCATTGCTGTCGAGAACCCGGTAACTCTTGCCCCACACCGTGTAGGGCGACTTGTTGCCGGCGGTCCTCGGTGACTCGTAGCGCGGCTGCGCGTCGGCGAGACCGGAGACATCGAAATTACCCGCCGGAGCCCGATCCTGGCTAAGGGTATAACGCGAGGAATGATCGGTCTCGGGCGATGAGGCGCAACCACCGAGCATCAGCGTGGCAAAGGCAGTCAACCACCATGTAAACGTAAACCTCGGCTTCACGGTCCGGAAATCCTCTTTTCTGTTCCCGCCCTGTTCTGGCCCGGCGGTTCCCAGTCATTGTAGCGGGTTATCCTGCCCATTCACCATTACCCGCTTTCAATGGTTGATCAGGCACTGATCATTCTTCGATGGGTGTGTATCGACATCAGTACGCCGAACGCTGCCATGAGCGTCACCCCCGACGTGCCGCCGTAGCTGATCAGTGGCAGAGGCACCCCCACCACCGGCAACAACCCACTGACCATCCCCACATTCACGAAGATGTAGATAAAGAAGGTCATGGTCAAGGCTCCCGCCAACAATCGGCTGAACGAGTCCTGGGCGGTGGCCGCGATATACAGGCAACGCAGGATGATCAGAAAATAGACCAGTAATAGCACCAGCATACCGACAAAGCCGAATTCCTCGGCGAGCACGGCGACAATAAAGTCGGTGTGACTCTCCGGCAGGAATTCCAGGTGTGATTGGGTCCCCTGCAGCCACCCCTTGCCGTCAATACCGCCCGAACCAATGGCAGTCTTGGACTGGATAATGTTCCAGCCGGCACCCAACGGATCACTCTGCGGATCCAGCAGGGTCAGCACCCGCTGTTTCTGGTATTCCCGCATCACGAAGAACCACATCAGTGGCGCGGATACCGAAACCATGGCCACGAAAGCAGCAATCAGTTTCCAGCTCATGCCGGCAAAGAAGACCACAAACAGACCTGCCATCCCCACCAGCAGCGACGTACCCAGATCCGGCTGCTGAACGATCATCACCATGGGGACCAGCACGATGGCCAGCCCGACAGCAACCTGTGACAGGCGCGGCGGCAAAAAGTGCCGGGACAGGTACCAAGCGGCCATCATCGGAACCACGAGTTTCATGATTTCAGAGGGCTGGAAGCGCGGCAGCCCGGGCAGTGCCAGCCAGCGTTGTGCGCCCTTGGCCCCCACACCGACCACGAGGACCGCTGCCAGGGCTACAAGTCCTGCGGCGTAAAGCCAGGGTGCCCAGCGTCGAAAAACCGCCGGATCGAGCTGCGCAAACACCAGCATCACCACGAAAGCAACCCCCAGACGGATACCCTGGGCCTTGACCACTTCGATGTTACGGTCAGCACCGCTGTAGAGAACAAACAGGCCGCCAGAGACCAGGACCAGCAGAAGGAAAAGCAGGATGGGGTCCAGATGCAAGGCAGACCAGATGCCCCGGGAACGGGCCAGGGGGCCGGAGGCGGCCGGATCAACGAGATCTTTCAATGCCATTATTGTGCGTCCCCTGTGGTTTGGCTTACCAGCCCGCTGCCACTGCCTTCTGAAAACTCCAGCAGCCAGGCATCGAACAGTGCCCGTGCGACCGGAGCCGCCGTGCCACTACCACTGCCACCGTTCTCCACGATGACGGATACCACTATTTGCGGGTCCTCAATCGGAGCGAAACCCACGAACAGGGCATGATCCCTGAGACGTTCACGAATCTCCTCGGCGTCATACTCCTCGTCTTCCGCGAGGCTGAACACCTGGGCGGTCCCGGTCTTGCCCGCCATCCGGTAAGGCGCATCACTGCCAGCCCGACGAGCAGTGCCCTTGGTCCCGTGCATTACCTCGGCCATACTCTCGACCACATACTCCCAATCCTCCGGATTCTTCAGCGTCAGGGGCTTATGGGTCTCTTCGGGCAGGACATCTTCCACCGAATCATCCCCGATCACGTCCCTGAGCAGGCGCGGCTCGACCCAGGTTCCACGGTTGGCGATGAGTGCGGTCGCAGTCGCCATTTGAAGAGGTGTTGCCAGCATGTAGCCCTGACCGATGCCCAGGTTGACCGAATCCCCCGGGTACCAGGGTTCATTGTGTATGGCCCGCTTCCATTCCCTGGAGGGCAGCAGACCACTCAGGGCACCGGACACATCCAGGGTAGCATCCTCCCCGAAACCGAAACTGGAGAGGTAGCCCGACATGGTATCGACACCCATTTCAACAGCCATTTCATAGAAATAAACATCACAGGACTCCGCTATGGAGTCCTTGAGATCCACCCAGCCGTGGCCGCTGCGTTTCCAGTCCCGGTACCGGCGCCCACCCTCCTTGAGCTGGAAATAGCCGGGGTCCCAGATGGTGCGGTCGCGGGTCGTCACGCCGCTGTCGAGGGCGGCAATCGCCAACATGGGTTTCATTACCGAGCCCGGCGGGTACTGGCCACGCAGCGCCCGGTTGAACAGGGGTTTGTCCTTGCTCTGGCTCAGGGCGCGATAGTCATCGACACTGATGCCGGTGACAAACTTGTTGGTGTCGAACCCCGGCACACTGGCCAGCGCCAGGATGCCGCCTGTTTTGGGTTCGATGGCGATGACTGCACCACGGCGGCCGTCCAGCAGCTCGTGTGCCCGCTGCTGCAACCGCAGGTCCAGATGCAGCTTCAGGTCTTCCCCGGGTACCGGATTCTCGCGCTCCAGTACCCGGAGCGTACGGCCACGGGCATTGGTTTCTACGTGCTGATAGCCAACTTTGCCATGCAGGGTTTCTTCGTAGAACCGCTCTATACCGGACTTGCCGATGTAGTTGGTGCCGGCGTAATTGACCGGGTCAATACGCTGCAACTCTTCACGGTTGATGCGGCCAACGTAGCCGAGCACATGGGCGGTGAGCTCACTGTGGGGGTAATACCGTACCAGTTCCGCCTCGACTTCAACGCCCGGCAACTCATGGCGATGGACCGCCAGCCGGGCAATCTCCTGCTCGGTCAGGTCGTATCGGAGGGGGATCTCCTGGAAAGGCCGTCGGGGTTCCTTCAGGCGCCGCTGGAAGCGCTCCAAATCCTGTTCAGAAACATCGAGGATGCGGCCAAGCCGGATAAGGGTCTCATCCATGCCATCCACGCGCTCGGGCACCAGGGTGACGCTGAACACCGGACGGTTCTCGGCCAGCAGCTCCCCGTTGCGGTCATAGACCAGGCCACGGGGTGGGGGTACGGACTGGACCTGCACCCGGTTCTTGTCGGAAATCGTGGTGTAAATCTCGTGCTCGACCACCTGCAGCTGATACATGCGGCCCAGCAGGCCACCCAGCATCAGGATGACAAACACCAGCATGACCAAGGTGCGGCGCTGGAATAACCGGCGTTCGGCGGCGGTATCCTTGAATTCACCCCACGGCATAATTGCCCCCTAGGCCCGGTGATACGGATGATTGCGGGTGATCGACCAGGCCCGGTAAAGCTGTTCGGCCAACAGGATGCGAACCAGTGGGTGGGGAAGGGTCAGGGGCGACAGTGACCACTGCTGGTCTGCCCTCTGCCGACAGGCATCCGCCAGACCGTCGGGGCCACCAACCAGGAAACTGACGTCACGACCGTCCTGCTGCCAGTTTTCAAGCTGACTGGCGAGCTTTTCGGTGGACCAGGGGCGACCGCCGACTTCCAGGGCAACAACCCGGTCCCGCGGTCCGGTTGCCGAGAGAATCGCGTCGCTTTCCTTTTGCATCAGCCTGGGAATATCAGGGTTCTTGCCCCGGTGTGCCATGGGGATTTCGACCAGCTCAAGGGGAAGCTCCGGGGGCATCCGGCGGGCGTAATCGTTGTACCCGGCACTGACCCAGTCGGGCATCTTCTGCCCCACACAGATCAGACGTAACCGCATGGTTATTCGCTGCCCGCGACACCCAGATCCGGTGCGTCGCGCCAGAACCGCTCCAGATCATAGAACTCGCGGGTAGCGGGCATCATGACATGAACCACAACATCGCCGAGGTCTACCAGAATCCAGTCACTGGCAGCGGCGCCCTCGACATTACTGGCGCGCACACCCTGCTCCTTGGCTTCAACAACCACAGAATCGGCAAGGGACTTCACATGACGGTTTGACGTACCGGACGCCAGCACCATGAAATCCGTGACGCTGGTACGGTCACGAACATCAATCACACTGATGTCCTGCGCTTTTACCTCTTCAAGTGCTTTTACAACCAGATCTTTCAGTTCTTCAGCCTGCATAATTACCCTGTTGTACGGGCTTCAGCCGGATTGGCCGCCCGAATAGTCATACTCAGACGCGATTGTAGCACTAAAAGTTCCCCTCGGGGCAGGCACCATACAGTCCCTGGTGACGGATTTCTTCCCAGACCGAATCCGGGATCAGGTAGCGGGGTGAGCGGCCGGCGGCGATCCGTTCCCGGATTCCGGTAGCGGAGATATCCAGAAGCGGCGGATCCAGCTCCAGAACGCATCCGGCGGGCGTAGTCCGGAGGCTCCTGACATCCTCCACTTTCCTCTTCGCCAGCAACGTCGCAGGCGTCCCTTCGGGATCCAATCCGGGGCCAGGGCGGCGCACAACCACGATGTGCGACAGTTCCGGTATGGATTCCCACTCCCGCCAGCGATCGAAGCCGGCGAAGGCATCGGTGCCGACCACCATTACCAGTGGATGATCCGCCCCCAACTCCCGTCGCAACTGGCGCAGGGTATCGGCGGTGTAGGAAGCCCCGCCACGGCGCAATTCCCGGTCGTCAATGTGCAACCGGGGCTCGCCCTGCACCGCCAGCTCCAGGAGTTTCAGCCGCTGGGCAGCGCTGGCTCCGGTATCACCCCGGTGCGGCGGGATGTGACAGGGCACCAGACTGACGCGATCGACCTCGAGGCGATCACAGAGCTCTATCGCCAGCCGCAAGTGACCATGGTGGATCGGGTCAAAGGTGCCACCGTAAATGACGTGCATGGGCATCAGGACCGGATGTGGCCGTCGCCGAACACCACGTATTTCTGGGAGGTTAGACCCTCCAGCCCCACCGGGCCGCGGGCGTGGATCTTGTCGGTGGAAATCCCGATCTCCGCACCGAGGCCATACTCGAAACCGTCGGCAAACCGGGTGGACGCATTGACCATGACGGAACTGGAATCCACTTCGGTGATGAAGCGACGGGCCCGGGTGTAGTTTTCCGTAATGATGCTGTCGGTATGCTGGGAGCTGTAGCGATTGATGTGCTCGATAGCGCCATCGAGGCCATCCACCACACGAACCGCCAGGATCGGCGCCAGGTATTCCTCTTCCCAATCCGCTTCGGTGGCTTCACCCGCCGCCGGGACGATCTCGCGGGTCTCGGGACAGCCCCGCAGCTCCACGCCTTTTTCCTCGAATGCGGAGGCCAGCAGGGGCAGGATGTCCGCCGCTACTTCCCGGTCCACCAGCAGGGTCTCCATGGTGTTGCAGGTGCCGTAGCGCTGGGTCTTGGCGTTCACCGCCACTTTCAGCGCCTTCTCCGGATCGGCATGGCTGTCGATATAGACATGGCACACACCATCGAGGTGCTTGATGACCGGCACCCTGGCATCCCGGCTGATCCGCTCAATCAGCCCCTTGCCGCCACGGGGCACGATCACATCGACGTAGCGGGGCATGGTGATCAGTTCACCGACTGCCGCACGGTCCGTGGTCTTCACCACCTGCACGGCGGTCTCGGGCAACCCCGCCGCGGCCAGGCCCTGCGCCAGGCAGGCGGCAATGGCCTGGTTGGAATGAATAGCCTCGGATCCGCCACGCAGGATCGTGGCATTACCCGATTTCAGGCACAGGCTCGCGGCTTCCACAGTGACGTTGGGACGCGATTCATAGATGATGCCGATTACCCCCAGGGGCACCCGCATCTTGCCGACCTGTATGCCGGACGGGCGATAGGTCATGCCGGTGATCTCACCGATCGGGTCGGACAGCGAGGCAACCTGCCTCAACCCCTCGATCATGGCATCAATGCGCTGCGGGGTCAGTTCCAGCCGGTCCAGCATGGCGGCATCGAGGCCATTCTCGCGCCCCATCTCCAGATCCTTGCTGTTGGCAACCGCCAGTTCGTTGCGAGCGGCATCAAGGGCCTCCGCCGTGGCCAGCAAAGCCTGGTTGCGCGTGGCCGTGGTTGACCGGGCCACCTGTGTGGCAGCCGCTCGCGCCTGCTGGCCGACCTCGGCCATGTATGCTGCTATATCCATCCCGTGTCCTTGTACCTTGTCAGTCAAATTCAGGAATAAGGGCCTAACTTTACCTTTCCCGTTTCAAGTACGCATCCCAAACCATTATTATACCGCTGCGCTATGCTTCATACTCAATGGATGCGCCGGGAGAGGAAGGACACACCATGGCCCAGACGGCCGATAAATTCCTGCTGACCAGGTTGTCACGAGCCGGATTCGTGGCATTTCTGGCCATTGCGCTGCTGAGCGCCCTGCTCGGCCAGCCCCTGATGGCGGCGATTGCCGCTGCGGGTGCCGGTATTGTCATCAGCGGTCGCACCTTTCATCCGGCCCGGGCAAAGCGGCCCTGGCCCCTGATACAACGGCTGTTTTTCCTGGTCCTCGCACTTTTGCTGCTGTCCGGATTCGTGGTGGGCCCCTGGGCCATGACTCACTGGCTCTACGCCGTTCCCCTGGTCGCCTTCGCACTGTTCCCGCCCGCCACCGCCATGATCCTGGCCCTGGCGGTGACCATCCTGGCCATGGCCGGCGTCTGGTGGGCGACCGGTCTGCCCGACCGGCACCAGATGATCAGCGCCTTTCTGCTCACGCTGCTGCTGTCGGGCCTGCTGGTGTTTCTCCGTGAATACAAGAGCCGCCAGCTTGCGCCGTTACGGCGCACCGACGAGCTGACCCAGGCCGCCAGCCGGGAATACCTGTCCGCGGATCTGCACAAGGAGATCCAGCGCAGTGAGCGGGAAGGCACGGATATGTCCGTGATCATGATCGGACTGGACACACACCTGACCGACAAGGAGCGGGACGAGGACATCCGCTCGATCCTGCCCCGTATCGGCCGCTACCTGCATTCCCAGTTGCGGGACTTCGACACCTATTACCGGGTGGCAGACCTGCAGTTTCTGGTCATCCTGCCAGGAATCGGCACCAATAACGCCCTCGACCGTGCCGAAACCATCCGCGCCGGGCTGCAGACGCTGCTCGAATCCCATGGAATGCGCCTGACCGTGAGCACCGGCATTGCCGGGCTCAATATCGGTGATGACGCTGACAGCATGCAGCAGAGCGCTGCCCACGCCCTGCGTCGCGCCCAGCAGCAGGGCGGCAACCGGACCCAGGTCTACAGCGCCTGGTCACAGCAGAACCACGGCATGGCCGGGCAGGAGCGGCCGGCGTCATGACCGAAACCCGCCTGAGGACCTGGACCCACAGCGCCGGCTACGTGCTGGCTACCGTATTCATCGCCAGTCTGGCAGGCCAGAACCTGCGTTACGGTTTCTACGACCTTTTCTACCTGGCTTCCGGCATGGCCATTCTCACCACCGCCGGGCTGATCTACACCATCATCAACCGCCGACACCAACTCGCTTCTCCGGGCCACCTGATCATCCTGTCCGGACTGAACAGCGGACTGGTTGCGGCACTGATCACCATGGACGGTCCGGGCATCAGCCACTGGGCGATGCCCCTGCTGGTCCTGAACCTGCTCATCCTGCCACTGCGACAGGGGGTGGGACTGTCGGTACTGCTGCTTGTTCCACTCGCGGTGACCCTGTTCCTTAAGCATCCGGCCAGTGAAGCCCTGACCATTACCACCGGCCTCCTGATCCTGCTTACCGTAACCGGCCTCTACACCTGGCATTACGGCCACATGGCCCAGTCCGCAGAAGATCTGGCCATCACCGATCCCGTCACCGGCGCCCATAATGCCCGCTTCCTGGACGAAACCCTGCAGAAAGAAATCAGTCGGGCCATCGCCACCGGCCACCCACTATCGGTTATACACCTTGGCCTGGACTACGCGGATGAAGCCCGGGACCTGCATGGCGAGGACGCGATCCAGGCGGTATTCCGCGATATGACCCAGCACCTGTTCGGAGTCATCCGCGCTGGTGACACCCTGTACACACTGGACGACTCGGAATTCTTCCTGGTGCTTCCGTTTACACCCGAGGAAGGGGTACGGGTGATTGCCGAGCGTATCCGGCGGAACATTGCCGAACACCAATGGCCCGTGCTCGGTACTGCCACGGTGAGCCTCGGATGCACGACCCGTGGTAGTGGCGATACCCGTACCGACACACTGCGCAAACGCGCCAGACAGGCGCTTGAAGAAACCCGCAAACGTGGCGCTGATTCCGCCTGGTTCAGCCCGGGAGAGACCATCGAGGCATGAGCACCGCCTGGCTGACAGAGCTGACGGCATGGCTATCAGCCAATCCCGGGCTGTTGGCCGGCGCCCTGTTCCTGACCGCATTCATCGAGTCCCTGGCGATCGCGGGCATTATCGTTCCCGGGGTTGCAATCCTGTTTGCGGTGGCGGCCCTTGCCGGTAAAACCGGCATGCCACTGACCGAGGCTCTGGTCTGGGCAGGGCTGGGAGCGGTTGCCGGCGACAGCGTAAGTTTTGCCCTGGGGCGCCAGTTGCAGGGCCGACTCACTTCGGTCTGGCCCCTGAGTCGCTACCCGGTGCTGCTCAGCAAGGGCGAAGCCTTTTTCCACCGGCACGGGGGCAAGAGCGTGGTGATCGGGCGCTTTATCGGCCCCATCCGCCCCATCATTCCCCTGATCGCCGGCGCCCTGTGGATGCCCTGGCGACGGTTCCTGGGATTCAACATTGCCTCCGCCATTGGCTGGGCTCCGGTCTATATCCTGCCCGGCTTTCTCGTCGGCAGCGCCCTGCAGAGTGAACTGCGCCCTCCCGCCCATTTCTATGCGGTCATGGGGGTCAGCCTCGCGGCCCTGTTCGTGGTCTATCTGATCCTGATCCGCTTCCAGATGGGCCTGGGCGAAGGAGGCCGGGCCTACCGCTGGTTCGAGCAACGGATGCGGCAGTACGAGTTATCGCACCGGTTCTGGCGCCTCTACACCAACGACCGGCCGGCCCGGGAAGGAGAGTTTCCCCTGGCCTCCGTACTCATGGCGGTGGCTGCGTCCGGACTGTTGCTGATCTGGGGCCAGCTGGCGGTAACCGGGGCACTGGAACCTTTCAACCAGTTGACCCTCGAGTGGTTTCGCCAGCTACGGCAACCCCTGCTCGATGGCCCGGCGATCACCGTTACCCTGATCGGCGACCCTGCGGTTCTGGTGACGGCGTCTTTTCTGGCGGTGTTGGTGCTGGGTTTCCGGGGTTACTATGCCGCTGCGCTGCACATACTGTTCGCCGCCGCCCTTACCCTCGTCCTGGTCTGGCTGATGAAGTCGACCCTGGGCATCCCCCGCCCGGACCAGGTATTCCAGCCACCGTCTTCCGGGGCATTTCCCAGCGGCCACAGTGCCGGAATTACCGTCTTCGTCACCATGCTGGCAGGTTTTGTGGCCGGGGAAACCCGACACCGGAAACGCTGGCAGGCCTACGTGCTGTTTTCGTTACCACTGCTGCCGGTGGCCATCAGCCGCCTGTACCTCGGGGTGCACTGGTTCACGGATATAATCGGGGGAATCCTGCTGGGGCTGGCAATCACCGGCTTGGTGCGGGCCAGCTACAGCCGCTTTGACCGGGTGCCCATCCACACCGATGGCTTTACCGTCGCGGCCCTGCTGCTTTGGGGGCTTTTTACTGTCGGCTACCTGCAGGACCGCTGGCCCGAAGCCGTAGAGGAGTATTCCCGGCAACCGGTCAAGGAACAGGTCAGCCCTCTTCCAGCGCCTCCAGCAAACCCTGCAGGCGGCTGAGCCGTTCCAGGGGATCCTGAAGTTCCACCAGGCGCTGTTTTTCCTGTTTATCCAGGGGTAGAAGTTCCGTCAGCCGCCAGCCCACATCCCGGGCATCCTCGTAATCCACCTCCATGGAAAGGTCACGGATAACCGGGTGCCTGAACAGCGCCTGCAGCACCGAGGGTAACTCGATGTAGCGCTCGGGAACCTCGCTCCAGGTCTCCTCGAGCAGACACTCCACATCGCCGACATTCAGACCATCATCCTGCTGCCAGCTGCGGACCACGGACACCTTGGTCTCGCCCTCAACGGTAATGCCCAGCAGGCCGTTCTCGAGCTGCTGGAAATCGATGATCCGGACATAGGTGCCGATATCATAGAAGCGCGCAACCGGACCGGTCTCCTCGCCATCCCTCAGCAGCACCACGACGAATCCCCTGTCCTCCTTGAGACAACGGGTCAGCATATCGATGTAGCGCGGCTCAAACAGCTGAAGCGGAATACGTCCCCGGGGCAGGACAATGGAATTCAGGGGAAAGAGGGGGACATGCATGATTGGCTTGGTCATCGAGTCGACAGCAAAAGTTGCGTTTGCTCTACCCTCGCCCTGGCTTCGGCAAGAAGCTCCTGGGTACGGGAGGCACCGGGCTCCGGTCCACCCAGTCGCCCGAGCGCGGGCACCTGGTTCAGGGCTGGAGGCTCGCCATTCTGGCTTGAGCCGATCGTGGAATGCAACCGGGCAGTGATCACCACATCCACCAGTTGCGGGCTCTTTTCAGGGCACTCATATTGCCAATCCTCCCCATGGCGCACCGCCTCCACCAGGGTTGGCGGGCAACCCCAGCTCTCGAGCAGGGCGGCGCCAAACTCTGCCCGTAATTGTTTGCAGCCAGACTGCAGCCTGGCTTCACTGGACCACAGGCCCGGGTGATGCTCGGCCAGGACCAGTAACGGCACCGTGCCGATATCATGTAACAGTCCGGCCAGCTCCGCCTCATCACGATCCAGCCCCTCAATCTGATCGGCCAGCAGCCAGCATAGTGCAGCCAGTTCCCGGGATTGCTGAGTGAGCTTCAGCATTCTCCTCTGCAGGCTCAGCTGCCGGCTTCTGAACACATCCCTCAGGGCAAACTCGGCCAGCAGCTGCCGAGTGGTGCGCATACCGAGCCGGGTGACTGCCTCGTGTACACTGCGGACACCGCCCAAACCACGGTACACAGGGCTGTTACAGGCCCGCACCAGCTTGGCGGCCATGGCGGGATCGGCCGTCACCGCCATGGCCAGCTTCTTCTCCGAGAGACCTTCCCGGGCCGCGGTGCGGCGAATTTTCCAGGCCATATCCGGCACGCTCGGCAAACGGATATGGTTGGACCGGAGCTCCGAATTGAATTCCATCCGCAGCCGATGCTCGGCACTGCCCGAGGCAACCCAGTCCCCCTCAGATTCCATTTCCACCTGGCTGACCGGGGCCGAATTCAGGAAGTCGTTGAGTATGTCCTGCTCGATCACCAGGAACTCACTGGGCCTGATGGCAACCACCTCGTACATGCGCGGCTGCAGACGCGCAATGGGATTGAGCGCTTTTTCCGTCTCCGCCTCGATGACCGACTTGCGACCATCCTTGGCGTGCAGCTCGACGGCGCCGCTGATCAGGAAAAAATCCAGACCATCCCGCACGCCCTGCTCGATCACGGTCTCGCCCGATTTGTGGCAACGACGCTCAGCACGGTTAACCAGCAGGACCAGCTGGTCGGCGGTCAGTCGGTTCAGGGGATGGAAGCTTTTCAGGCGACCCAGAGGCAGGCGTTCCCGGCCAGCCATAGACGAACTCCTTCTCCGCTCAGCAGAACGCAGCAATCTTCCGGTTCATGTCTTGTTTATAGTCACCAGCCGGGGCAAAAACAACCATGCGCGCCGGGCCTAATCTGGTATCCTCTGTTTTTTACGGAATTTGTCAGGACCCAAGAGA
This sequence comes from Marinobacter pelagius, assembly GCF_900114925.1. Taxonomy (GTDB): domain Bacteria; phylum Pseudomonadota; class Gammaproteobacteria; order Pseudomonadales; family Oleiphilaceae; genus Marinobacter; species Marinobacter pelagius. The sequence goes on from NZ_FOUR01000007.1 coordinate 174,746, forward strand.
GAGACCAGAACACATGCCTCAGTATCGTTCGCGGACATCCACAGCCGGCCGCAACATGGCCGGTGCCCGCGCCCTCTGGCGCGCTACCGGTATGAAAAACGAGGATTTCGGCAAACCGATCATCGCGGTTGCCAACTCGTTCACCCAGTTCGTACCCGGCCATGTGCACCTGAAAGACCTTGGGCAGCTGGTGTGCCGTGAAATCGAAGCTGCCGGCGGTGTAGCGAAGGAATTCAATACCATAGCGGTGGACGACGGCATCGCCATGGGCCACGACGGCATGCTCTACTCCCTGCCCTCGCGGGAAATCATTGCCGACTCGGTGGAGTACATGGTCAATGCCCACTGTGCCGACGCCCTGGTGTGCATTTCCAACTGCGACAAGATCACCCCGGGCATGCTGATGGCCGCCATGCGCCTGAACATCCCGACCATCTTTGTTTCCGGCGGGCCCATGGAGGCCGGCAAGACCAAGCTGTCCGAGCACAAGCTGGATCTGGTGGATGCCATGGTCATCGCCGCGGATCCGAACGCCAGCGACGAGCAGGTGGAAGAGTATGAGCGCAGTGCCTGCCCGACCTGTGGCTCCTGCTCCGGCATGTTCACCGCCAACTCCATGAACTGCCTGACCGAGGCCATTGGCCTGGCCCTGCCTGGCAACGGCTCGCTGCTGGCCACCCATTCTGACCGCGAACAGCTGTTCCTCAAGGCCGGGCGCCAGATCGTCGAGAATGCCCGCCGCTACTACGAGGAAAACGACGCCAGCGTGCTGCCCCGCAGCATCGGCTCCCAGGCCGCTTTCGAGAACGCCATGACCATGGACATCGCCATGGGCGGGTCCACCAACACCATCCTGCACCTGCTGGCGGCGGCCCAGGAAGGCGGGGTGAATTTCGACATGGCCGACATCGACCGGCTCTCCCGCCACGTGCCCCAGCTGTGCAAGGTGGCGCCCAACTCGCCGAAATACCACATGGAAGACGTCCACCGTGCCGGCGGCATCATGGGCATCCTGGGTGAACTGGAGCGGGGCAAGCTGATCAACACCGACCTGCCCACCGTTCACAGCAAGACCATGAAAGAAGCCCTGGAAACCTGGGACATCATGCGTTCCCCGACCCCGGAAGTGGTGGAGTTCTACAAGGCCGGGCCGGCGGGCATTCCAACCCAGACAGCCTTCAGCCAGAGCACCCGCTGGCCGAGCCTGGACGGTGACCGGGAGAGCGGCTGCATCCGCTCCGTGGACAACGCCTACTCCACCGAAGGTGGACTGGCCGTGCTCTATGGCAACATCGCCCGGAACGGCTGCGTAGTGAAAACCGCCGGTGTCGATGAGAGCATCTACGTGTTCGAAGGCAAGGCGCGGGTGTTCGAGAGCCAGGACTCGGCCGTCGCCGGCATCCTTGGTGACGAAGTGAAACCAGGCGAAGTGGTCATCATCCGGTACGAAGGCCCCCGCGGCGGACCCGGCATGCAGGAAATGCTCTACCCCACCAGCTACCTGAAGTCCAAAGGCCTCGGCAAGGACTGCGCCCTGCTCACGGATGGTCGATTCTCCGGCGGCACCTCGGGGCTCTCCATCGGCCACGCCTCCCCGGAAGCCGCCGCCGGCGGGGAAATTGGCCTGATCGAGAACGGCGACACCATCCTGATCGACATTCCCAACCGCTCCATCAATGTCCAGCTCGACCAGCAGGAGCTGGACCGGCGCCGGGAAGCCCGGGATGCCAAGGGCTGGAAGCCGGATCTGCCGCGCGACCGCAAGGTCTCGGCGGCGCTCAAGGCCTACGCCCTGCTGGCCACCAGTGCCGACAAGGGCGCCGTCCGGGATCTGTCGAAACTCGACTGAGCTCTTCCGGACAGCCAGAAAAAAGCCCGCCAGGTTGATGCCTGGCGGGCTTTTTTCATGAACGGCGAACCCTGAGCGCTACCAGAGCGACCAGCCACCGTCCTCGTCTTCCTCGATGGCGTCCTTTTCCCCGGATTCCTTCGCGGGCTCGGCGGACGCGGCGCTCGATGCCGATGCTTCCGCACCCTGTGATCCGCTGCTCTGCGCCGGCGCCGCAGCGACCTGCACGGTAATCATACCCAGCGCCTTCCGGGTTTCTTCGTTCAGGGCACCGGTGGCCTCGAGGCCATGATCGTTCTGGAAGCTGGTCAAGGCGGCACGGGTCTTGTCATCCATGCCCGAACTGACGTTGGTGATGTCGTAACCGGCACCATACAGGGCGTTCTTCAGTGCCACGGTATCATCTGCCTGGGCCACGGGCGCAAGGCCCAGCATGGCCGCCACACCGGCTGCAGCCAGAAGGCGACCGGGATAACGGGTCGTTTTCTTCATGGTTCTCACCTGTACTACTCCTGACGCCTGCACGGCATCGGTTTTTCTTGTTGTGTGGTGCCTATCTCCACAAGCTGGGGCAAACAATGAACACCCTATCATAGTTTGCTGTCGGGGCGATTGCCGTGGTTCTCATCTTCGGGACCGGTGTCCGGATGAAGCACCGCCTGGGACTCGTGCCCGAATTCCCGGATGAAAATTCCCCAGAAAGCCATGAACAGGGCCGCGACCAGGGGGCCCATGACAAAGCCGTTGATGCCGAACATGACAATGCCGCCGAGGGTCGACAGCAGCACTATGTAATCCGGCAGTTTGGTGTCACGGCCCACCAGGAGCGGCCGCAGGAGGTTGTCGGCAAGACCGATCACCACCACGCCGAATACGGTGAGGACCAGGGCCGGGACAACATCCCCGACCGCCGCCAGATAGATCGCCGCCGGCACCCAGACCAGGGCTGCCCCGACTGCCGGCAACAGCGACACGATGGCCATGACCACGCCCCATAGCAGGGCACCGGTAATTCCCAGAATCCAGAAGATCAGTCCCCCGAGAGCTCCCTGAATGATGGCAATCAACAGGTTGCCCTTGACCGTGGCCCGGGTCACCTCGGCGAACTTGGCAAACAGCAGGCGCTCGCGCTCATCGCCCAGGGGCAGAGCCCGTATGATCAGCTCGACCAGGTGGTGGCCATCCCGCAACAGGAAGAAAGCCAGGTAAACCATCAGGGCCAGGCCCATAAAGAACTGGAAGGTATTCTGGCCGATCCCCAGGGCCTGCTTGGCGAGGAACTGGCTACCGCCGACGAACAGGTTGACGGCCCGGTCCCGTAACTCGGTAAAGCTGATATCGAACTGCGCCAGGAATGCCTGGATCGCCGGGAAGGACTGGTTAACCTGATCGATGTATTCCCCCGGACGGATCTCGCCACGCTGGATCTGCTGATAGAGCTCCACCCCCTGGGCCACCAGTGACGTCACCAGCACCAGCACCGGAATCACCACGATCACCATGCAAATCACCAGGGTAATCAAGGCATTGGTATTTGGCCGTTCACCGAGCCAGCGGACCAGCAGGTTCTGGACCGGATGAAAAATCAGCGCGATCGCCACTGCCCAGAAAATCGGGCCGAAGAAGGGCTTCATCAGAAACACGAACGCCAGGGAAACCCCGACCAGCAAGGCCAGAAAAGTCCGTGTTTCAAGTTTTGCGTACATAGGTCAGATCTTCCCAAAGCTGTGAACGGTAACCGCGGGTCTGTGCAGCCACTCCGGCCCGATAGCCTACCACGATGACATGGCCACTGTAGCCTGCTTCAGGTTATAGTGGTCGGTTACGGATTAACCGACAAACGAGTCACATTATTGGAACTGGAAACCTTTACCACCGAAACTGCCCTTGATGCCGCCACGGAACTTCAACGTGTACTGGCAGCCAGGACCCATCGCCGCAAGGTGATGGGACAGGAGGTGCTGGTACCCGGTCAGCTCGGAGAGGCTCTGCAGCTCCCCAAAATCATCAATCGTCTGCAGAGCAAGCAACAAAAGCAACGGGAACAGGGGCTGGACGATTTCCAGGAACTCTGGCCCACCCTGTCCCCGCGTACTCGCCAGAAGGTGCTCGATGCCATCGGCTGGTACGACCCCAAGGAGCTTGACTGGGACGACAAACGCTCCAACCGGCGGCCGGTGGTCGATCCGGATAAAGGATCCGTATAGAGATGGAAATCTCAGCGAAAGGCCGACTCTGTATTGTCATATTCTGGCCCTAGTCTGAAACTATCAGGAGGATATCTATGACTGAACATACCCATTACAACGCCATTCTTGCCGAAGGCAGCGCGGTGCCCAACCTGCTCTGCGGTCATTGCCGATCCATTCTTTCCCGGGCCCGCATGTTCCGCAACGAAGGTGAAAACCAACAGGACATCCAGTGCCGCGTCCTCGCCCTGTGCTCAGCGGACGATTGCGGCGCCGTGAACTGCTGTGACGACGCCATGGCAGAAATCGAAAACCCGGACCGCCTGCTCGATCTGGCCTGCTGAAGCAAACGGGCAACGCACTGTTACGCAACTCAAACACATGAAACAGCCATCTGATTTATCCTGACTTGCGAGAATTGTCATAACGGCAATTGCGCAACCTATCAGTCAGGACAGTCGATGGCATGCGTATTCTGAGAACCGACGAAGCCCGCTTCCAGGGTCTGCCGGATTACCCTTTTTCCCCCAATTATCTCGACGTGGAGCCCAACCTGAGGATGCACTACGTCGATGAAGGCCCCCGCGGCGCTTCACCCGTGCTGATGCTGCATGGCGAGCCATCCTGGTCCTACCTGTACCGGCACATGATTCCGCTCATTGCCGCAGCCGGTCATCGGGCACTGGCCCCGGATCTGATCGGCTTCGGCAAATCGGACAAACCGGCAGCAATGGCCGACTACAGCTACGAACGCCACATGGCCTGGTTGAGTAGCTGGATCGAAAAGCTGAATCTGCGGGACATCACACTGGTGTGCCAGAACTGGGGATCGCTGCTGGGACTGCGCCTGGCGGCCGAACATCCCAACCGGTTCCGGTGCATCATCGTGGGTAACGGGATGCTGCCCACCGGCGAAACCCGGGCACCGGCGATGTTCTCCCTGTGGAAAGCGTTTGTCACCCACAGCCCCTGGCTGCCGGTCGGGCGCATCGTCCAGCTGGGCACCGAGCGGACCCTGAGCAGGGCCGAACAGGCGGCTTACGAGGCGCCCTTCCCGTCAACCGAATACAAGGCCGGCGCCCGCGCCTTTCCGAAACTGGTTCCGGTATCCCGGGACGATCCGGCCGGGCAGGCCAACCGGGAGGCCTGGAAGGTACTGGAGAAATGGCGCAAACCGTTCATTACCTGCTTCAGCAGCGGTGACCCCATTACCCGGGGCGAAGACCGCTACATGCAGCGGCGGATTCCCGGTGCCCACGGCCAACCCCACATCACCCTTCGCGGCGGCCACTTCCTGCAGGAAGACTCCCCCGAGGACTTCGCGCGCATCATTATCGATGCCCTGAAATCGGAAATGGCGGCCTGAGCCGCCATTTTCGCTGCCGGGCTCCGAAACTCCCGGAGCTCAGACCTTCAGGACTGATGCTTGGGCTGGTACTGGCCGGCATCGACCCGGGGACGGTCCGGCTCCCCTTTCTCCAGAGGCTCACACTCTACCAGGCTTGCCAGTGAGCGGCGGGTCAGTCGCTGATACTCCTCGGTGCCCTTTTTCTTCCAATCCACTTCCTTGTCACTGAGCGTGCGCAGGACCTTGGCGGGCGAACCGACAATCAGGGACGCAGGCTCGCACTGGAATTTGGCCTTCACCAGGGCTCCGGCCCCGACGATGGAACGGGGCGCAATATGGGCCTCATCCATCACAACGGCGTTCATCCCGACCATGGCGTCTTCTCCCACGATGCAACCGTGCAGGATCGCCCCATGGCCGACGTGGCCATTCTTCTCGATCACCGTGTCCATACCGGGGAAGGCATGCATGACGCAGGTGTCCTGGATGTTGGACCCTTCCTTGAGGACAACACGCCCGAAATCACCCCGCAAACAGGCGGCCGGCCCGACGTAGCAGTCCGGCCCGATCCAGACGTCACCAATCAGCACGGCGCTCGGGTGAACATAAGCGGTGGGGTGGACAACCGGGACAACACCTTCAATGCTGTATACGGGCATAACTTTCTCCTGTTGGCAGGGGGTACCGGCACGCAGCCTTATGGAACCCAAAACGATTGTTGTGATTCATTTTCCGTATCACATTATCCGTTTTTGTGTGGAATTTCATGCCCCCGGGCGGCTTAACAACGATCAATTGCCTTCGAAATGGCTATAAAAAACTCAACACCCAAATTTATTTTTCTTTATTTTCATCAAGATAAGCAGCCAAATTATCCCCAGAATGCCAAAGTGATACAGAAGTCGATACCACGACTCCTTGACGGGTATCAATTCTGAGATATACTCATTCACGCATTCGGCCCTGACAGACCAGATTAACCAGGGCATGCAGCGCCCGGAATCTGACCGGCGAAGCCGGCACCTGAGACAAAAACAAAGTCACACCGGATTGCTTATGCCAAACAACCTGCACATCACGCCCGCAGCAGCGGTAACGGGAATGACCGATACCGCCACTGCAAACCTCCGCCCGGACACCTGTCGCGTGCTCCGGGGGATCTTCGCCATTCCTGTCACGGGACGCTGAGCGTCTCTAACCATTTCTTGCTACCAACAACGGGACAACACCATGACCCAGCCGAGCATCCTTCTTGAAATCGATCAGGGCGTCGCCCTGCTCACCCTGAACCGACCGGACAACCTCAACAGCTTCAATGTCGAGATGCACGAGCGCATGCGCGATGCCATCGACACCGTTCGCAAGGACGAGACCGTTCGGGTGCTGGTGATTACCGGTTCCGGCCGGGGATTCTGTGCCGGCCAGGACCTCTCTGACCGCAGCGTATCCCCGGGTCAGGAGATGCCGGATCTTGGCGCTTCCCTGGAAAACTATTACAACCCGATGATGCGCAGCCTGCGCGATCTGCCCATGCCCGTGCTGTGCGCGGTGAACGGGGTAGCCGCCGGCGCCGGTGCCAACATCGCCCTGGCCTGCGACATTACTCTGGCCGCCCGCTCCGCCAGCTTCGTACAGGCTTTCTGCAAGCTGGGCCTGGTGCCGGATTCCGGCGGTACCTGGACCCTGCCCCGGGTGGCAGGCATGGCCCGCGCCAAGGGCATGGCCCTGCTGGGCGGCAAGATCGGCGCGGAAAAGGCGGAAGACTGGGGCATGATCTGGCAGTGCGTGGACGACGACCAGCTAATGGAAGAAACCATGAAACTGGCCCGCCACTTTGCCACCCAGCCCACCAAGGGCCTGGCACTGATCAAGCAGGCGCTGCACGCCAGCGTCAACAACACCTTTGAAGAGCAGATCAACCTCGAACGGGATCTGCAGCGGGAAGCCGGTCGCACCGAAGACTACCGCGAAGGCGTGGCCGCCTTCATGGAAAAACGCACACCGTCTTTCAAGGGGAAATAAACCATGCCGGCACTGGATACCCAAACCAAGGTTGCAGTCATCGGCGCCGGCGCCATGGGCGCCGGCATCGCCCAGGTAGCGGCCCAGGCTGGGCACCATGTCTTCCTGCATGACCAGCGTGAAGGGGCCGCCGAGGCCGGACGCGACGGCATTGCCAAGGTGCTGCAACGCCGTGTGGACAAGGGCAAGATGGACCAGCAGGATCTGGATGCCCTCCTCAACCGCATCCAGCCGGTGGCCGATCTCTCGGAAGTGGCCGAGAGCGGGCTGGTGATCGAGGCGATCGTGGAGAACCTCGACATCAAGCGTGGCCTGCTGGCAGACCTCGAAGCACTGTGCCGCGAGGACGCCATCCTCGCCACCAACACCTCCTCCATTTCCGTCACCTCACTGGGTGCCGGCATGAAGCATCCAGGGCGCCTGGTGGGCATGCACTTCTTCAACCCCGCTCCGCTGATGGCGCTGGTGGAAGTGGTGCTGGGCCTGGCCACTGACAAGGCCGTTGCCGAGACCGTGTACGACACCGCCGCCAACTGGGGCAAGAAACCGGTCTATGCAACTTCGACTCCCGGCTTCATCGTCAACCGGGTCGCCCGGCCGTTCTACGCCGAGAGTCTGCGTCTGGTCCAGGAACAGGCTGCGGACCCGGCCACCCTTGACGCCCTGATGCGCGAGGCCGGCAACTTCCGCATGGGCGCCTTCGAGCTCACCGACCTGATCGGCCATGACGTCAACTACGCGGTGACCAACTCGGTGTTCAACGCCTACTACCAGGACACCCGTTTCCTGCCGTCACTGGTTCAGCAGGAGCTGGTCTCCGCGGGCCATCTTGGTCGCAAGAGTGGCCAGGGCTTCTATAGTTACCAGGAGGGGGCCGAACGCCCCGAGCCGCAGACCGAAGCTCCGCGCCAGAGCAATGAATCTGTGGTTATTGTCGAAGGCAGCCTGGGCCCTGCGTCGGCCCTGGTGGATCGCCTCCGTGATGCGGGTCTGAAGATCATCGAGCGGGCCGGCAACGGTCAGCTGCGTTTTGGCCAGGCCGTACTGGCCCTGACTGACGGCCGTCTGGCCACCGAGCGGGCCGCCGAGGAAGGCTGCGCCAATCTGGTGCTGTTCGACCTTGCCTTCGACTACGCCCAGGCCTCCCGCCTGGCGATTGCGGCGGCGGATCAGGCCTCCGGGCAGGCCATCGACGACGCCTGCGCCCTGCTGCAGAAGGCCGGCCTTGCGGTCAGCCGCATTGCCGATCGCCCGGGCCTGGTGATCATGCGCACCGTCGCCATGCTGGCGAACGAGGGTGCCGATGCCCACCTGCACGGAGTCGCCACGGTTGCCGATATCGATCTGGCCATGAAAGCCGGCCTGAATTACCCGGAAGGTCCCCTGAGCTGGAGTGACCGTCTCGGGGCCGGCCGCACCTTCACCGTGCTGACCAACATCCAGAACAGCTACGGCGAGGATCGCTACCGGCCGTCGCTGCTGCTGAGAAAGAACTGTTTTGCCAACAAGGGGTTTTACGCATGAGCACTATCGATCAACAGAAACCCGATCCACAGAAACTGGCGGAAGAATGTGCCGAGTCCATGTTCGCCAGGGACCGTGCCAGCCAGAAACTGGGCATGAAAATCGAATCCGTAGCCCCCGGCAAGGCCATCCTGACCATGACTGTCGGCCCCGACATGATCCAGGGCCACGGCTCCTGCCACGGCGGTTACCTGTTTACCCTGGCGGATTCCGCCTTTGCGTTTGCCTGCAACAGCTATGACCGGGCCACCGTGGCTTCCGGCTGCAGCATTGACTACATGTCCGGCGCCAAAGAGGGCGACCTGCTGACCGCCACCGCGGAAGAGCGTTCCCGGGGCGGCCGTACCGGCATTTACGACATTACCCTGACCAACCAGGACGGCCGCACCGTGGCACTGTTCCGCGGCCGCTCCTATGAAGTTCGCGGCACCGTCCGCAATTCGGAGGACAATTCATGAGCACTGACAACCGCCTGCTGGACGCTTACATCGTCGACGCCATCCGCACCCCCATCGGTCGTTACGGCGGCGCGCTTTCCCCCGTCCGGGCTGATGACCTCGGTGCGGTTCCGATCAAGGCCCTGGTCGAGCGGCACCCGGACCTGGACTGGTCCAAGGTGGACGACGTGCTCTACGGCTGCGCCAACCAGGCCGGCGAGGACAACCGGGACGTAGCCCGCATGTCCCTGCTGCTGGCCGGGCTGCCGGTGGATGTACCGGGCAGCACCATCAACCGTCTGTGTGGTTCCGGCATGGATGCAGTGGGCAGCGCCGCCCGCGCTATCCGTACCGGTGAAACCGGACTGATGATTGCCGGCGGCGTCGAGTCCATGTCCCGTGCCCCGTTCGTGATGGGTAAGGCCGACAGTCCCTTCAGCCGAAAGGCGGAGATCTTTGACACCACCATCGGCTGGCGCTTCGTCAACCCGGTGCTGAAAAAGCAGTACGGCATTGACTCCATGCCCGAAACTGCCGAGAACGTGGCCGAGCAGTTCAACATCTCCCGGGAAGACCAGGACGCCTTCGCCCTGCGCAGCCAGCAGCGCACCGCTGCCGCCCAGGCCGCTGGCGTCTTTGCTGACGAGATCACGCCGGTCACCATCCCCCGACGCAAGCAGGATCCACTGGTGGTCGATATCGATGAGCATCCGCGGGAAACCAGCCTGGAAAAGCTGGCCAAGCTGCCGACTCCGTTCCGCGAGAACGGCACGGTCACCGCTGGCAACGCCTCCGGCGTCAACGACGGCGCCTGCGCCCTGCTGATGGCCGGCGCGGATGCCCTTAAAGAATACGGCCTCAAGCCTCGGGCCCGTATCGTTGCCATGGCCACCGCCGGCGTTGAGCCGCGGATCATGGGCTTTGGACCGGCGCCGGCCACCCGCAAGGTCCTCAAGACCGCCGGTCTGGAACTGGCCGACATGGACGTGATCGAGCTGAACGAAGCCTTTGCCGCCCAGGCTCTGGCCGTTACCCGGGATCTCGGTCTGCCTGACGACGCCGAACACGTCAACCCGAATGGCGGCGCCATCGCCCTGGGTCACCCCCTGGGCATGAGCGGTGCACGCCTGGTGACCACTGCCCTGAACGAGCTGGAGCGGCGCCACAAGGCCGGCAAGAAAGCCCGTTACGCCCTGTGCACCATGTGCATCGGCGTGGGCCAGGGTATCGCCTTGATCATCGAGCGCACCGACAGCGCCCAGTAACACCATCATCACCAATGACACGCTGACTCAAGACCCAAGAACACGCAGGATTCGATTATGAGCTTACCTCTGCAGAAAATCGGCAAACTCGATCGCATGGAAACCGCCAGCATCGACGAGCTTCGTCACGAACAGCTTCAGCGCCTGCGCTGGAGCGTGGTCCATGCCTACACCAATGTTCCGTTCTACCGGAAGGCATTTGATGACATCGGCCTGAAGCCCATGGACATCAACTCCCTGGAAGATCTGGCCAAGATCCCGTTCACCACCAAATCCGACCTGCGCGACAACTACCCGTTCGGCATGTTTGCCACGCCGATGTCTGACGTGGTCCGGGTGCACGCATCCAGCGGTACTACCGGCCAGCCGACCGTTGTCGGCTACACCCAGGGTGACATCAACACCTGGGCCGACATCGTGGCCCGCAGCATCCGCGCAGGCGGCGGGCACCGCGGTGACAAGGTTCACGTTTCCTATGGTTACGGTCTGTTCACCGGCGGCCTGGGCGCCCATTACGGTGCCGAACGGCTGGGTTGTACCGTTATCCCCATGTCTGGCGGCCAGACCGAGAAGCAGGTTCAGCTGATCAAAGACTTCCAGCCGGACATCATCATGGTGACCCCGTCCTACATGCTGAACATCGCTGACGAGATGGATCGCCAGGGCATTGATCCGCACAAACTGCCGCTGCGTCTGGGCATCTTCGGTGCCGAGCCCTGGACCAACAGCATGCGCACAGAGCTCGAAGAGCGTCTGGGCATTCAGGCCCTGGACATCTACGGCCTGTCCGAGGTCATGGGCCCGGGTGTGGGCATGGAATGCATCGAGACCAAGGACGGCCCGACCATCTGGGAAGATCACTTCTATCCGGAAATCATCGATCCGAACACCGGCGAGGTGCTTCCGGACGGCGAGTATGGCGAGCTGGTTTTCACTTCCCTGACCAAGGTCGCGCTACCGATCCTGCGTTATCGCACCCGTGACCTGACCCGCCTGCTGCCGGGCACGGCCCGCCCGATGCGTCGTATCGACAAGATCACCGGCCGCAGCGATGACATGCTTATCATCCGGGGTGTGAACGTGTTCCCGAGTCAGATCGAGGAGCAGGTACTCAAGTGCGAGGCGCTGGCGCCGCATTACGAGATCGAAGTCTACAAGGAAGGCAACCTGGACTGCGTGGACATCCGTGCCGAACTCAAGCCGGAGGCCGGCATGGGTGACGAGGTACGCGCCAAGGCCGCCAAGGAGCTGGCGCACCACATCAAGTCCTACATCGGCATCAGCACCCGTGTAGAAGTAGTGGAATCCAACCGCCTGGCCCGCTCCGAAGGCAAGGCCAAGCGGGTTATCGACCGCCGGAAGTAAATTCCGGTAGCGCCCCGACCGGTCCCCACGGCCGGCCGGGGTCCTTACCATCCGGATTATCGAGATTTAATTTAACTCTCTCATAATAGATCTCGATAGTTTTTAATTACGTATCACTTTTTTTAGCCCAGGTATCAAACGCTTAAATAGTCATTACGTAACCTTTTAAACTGACATGACACACAAATACGTTCCTTGATTTTTATTCAGTATCATTTAATATTGATTGAAGTCAGAAAAATCATGAAGCGAGCATCTTTGCTCACAGAACAACAAGCCGAACCGGAGGTATTGTATGTACGCCCAGCTCGTTGAAACCGGAGCCAAGCGCGTCAAGAGCCTGGATGAGATGTCGCCCGAAGAGCGCGCATTCCAGGAAAAGATCGACGCCGAAGTTAAGATCGAACCGAAGAACTGGATGCCGGAGGGCTACCGCAAGACCCTCGTCCGTCAGATTTCCCAGCACGCCCACTCCGAAGTGGTTGGCATGCTTCCGGAAGGCAACTGGGTGACCCGTGCCCCGACCCTCAAGCGCAAGCTGCAGCTGATGGCCAAGATCCAGGACGAGGCCGGCCACGGCCTGTACCTGTACAGCGCCATGGAAACCCTCGGCGCCGATCGCGATGAGGAAATCGAGAAGCTGCACCAGGGCAAGGCCAAGTACTCCAGCATTTTCAACTACCCGACCCTGAACTGGGCGGACATGGGTGCCGTGGGCTGGCTGGTGGATGGCGCGGCCATCGTCAACCAGGTGGTCCTGCAGCGTACCTCCTACGGCCCCTACTCCCGGGCCATGATCCGCATCTGTAAGGAAGAGAGCTTCCACCAGCGTCAGGGCTACCAGATCCTGCTGGACATGATGCGTGAAGGCACCGAGGAGCAGAAGCAGATGGTGCAGGACGCCATCAACCGTCTGTGGTGGCCGGCGCTGATGATGTTCGGCCCGCACGACGACGAATCCCCGAACTCCCAGCAGTCCATGGCCTGGAAGATCAAGCGCAAGAGCAACGACGAACTGCGCCAGATGTTCATCGACCAGACCGTACCCCAGCTCGAGTACCTGGGCTGCACCGCACCGGACCCGGACCTGAAGTGGAATGAAGAAACCGGCCATTATGATTTCGGTGAAATCAACTGGCAGGAGTTCTACGACGTTCTCAAGGGCAACGGTCCCTGCAACCGCGAGCGCATCAAAACTCGCAAGAATGCAATTGACGAAGGCGCCTGGGTTCGCGAAGCCGCTGTCGCCTACGCCAAAAAACAAAAACAGCGCGCTGAAGCCGCCTGATACCGGAGGAAAGAATCATGGCTGAATGGAGCCTTTACGAAGTTTTCGTACGCAGCAAGCACGGTCTGAACCACAAGCACGTTGGCAGCGTCCACGCCAGCGATGCGGAAATGGCCATGGAAAACGCCCGTGACCTGTACACACGCCGCAACGAAGGCGTCAGCATCTGGGTGGTTCCGTCCGACGCGATCACGGCTTCTGCCTCCGATGAGAAAGAGGTGCTGTTCGACCCGTCGGAAGACAAGGTTTACCGACACGCATCTTTCTACAAGCTGCCCGACGAAGTCGGACACATGTAAGGAGCGGTTCCATGACTCAGAAAGAAGCACTCACGGAATACCTGCTGCGCCTGGCGGACTCCGACATGATCCTGGGCCAGCGCCTGTGTGAGCTGTGCGGCAAGGCCCCGGCCCTGGAAGAGGAAATGGCGCTGATGAACGTCGCCCTGGACCTCGTCGGCCAGGCCCGGAACTGGTACGAGTATGCCGCCGAGCTGATCGATGACGGTCGGGATGCGGACAAACTCGCGTTCCGTCGCGATGCCCACGATTACCGCAACTTGCTGCTGACCGAGCAGCCGAACGAAGATTATGCGGTCACCATGGGTCGCCAGTTCTTTTACGACGCCTGGCACTACTTCACCCTGAAGAGCCTGGTGAACGCCAGCGACGAGCGGGTTGCCGCCATCGCCGCCAAGGCACTGAAAGAGGTGACCTACCACCTGCGCCGTTCCTCCGAGTGGGTCAAGCGCCTGGGTGACGGCACCGAGGAAAGCCACCGTCGTATGCAGGATGCAGTAGACATCCTCTGGCGTTTCACCGGTGAGCTGATCACGCCGGACGAAACCGACCGTCTGATGGCGGAAGCAGGAATCGGTCCGGATCCCGAGCAGCTGAAGGAAGACTGGCGCGGACTGGTCAAGGAAGTGCTCCAGGAAGCCACCCTGACACCGCAGCCGGACGATGCCTGGATGTACCTGGGCGGCAAGCGCGGCGAACATACCGAACATCTCGGTTTCATTCTGGCAGAAATGCAGTTTCTGCAGAGGGCCTATCCCGATGCCACAACATGGTGATACAGACCCGCGGTCAGCGGTAGACAAGCTGATTGCCAGTGATCGCGTGCCGGCAGACGCCCGCACCGATCAACTGACCGAGGCGGACATCTGGGCCATCCTTGACGAGGTCAAGGATCCTGAAGTTCCGGCAGTAAGCGTTGTCGAGCTCGGCATTGTCCGGGCCGTGCACTGGGACGGGAAGGAACTTTCCGTCGATGTCACGCCGACCTACTCCGGCTGCCCTGCGACCGAATTGATCGAGGAGTTGATTGAGGAGGCCCTGCGTGCTGCGGGCTTCCGCAATCCCCGGATCAAACAGGTGCTGACCCCGGCCTGGACCACCGATTGGATTACAGACGAAGGCCGAGAGAAGCTCCGGGCTTTCGGAATCGCGCCACCCCAGGGTAGCGCCAGCAAGCGCAGCCTGCTGGGCGAATCCGAAGTGATCACCTGCCCCCATTGCGGCAGCACCAACACGGAGCGGGTCAGCGAGTTCGGATCTACCGCCTGTAAGGCGCTCTATCGCTGCAAGGACTGTCTCGAGCCCTTCGACTATTTCAAATGCATCTAGAGCCAAGACGACCATGAACAAATTCTATTCACTGGCCCTCAAAGAGGTCAGACCTGAAACAAGAAACGCGGTAACCCTGTCTTTTGACGTACCGGAAGACCTGGCCGACAAGTTTTCCTACAAGCAGGGCCAGCACCTGGTTGTTAGAACCAAGCTGGACGGCGAGGAAGTACGGCGCTCCTACTCCATCTGCAACAGCGTCAACGACCATGAGTTGCGCATTGCGGTCAAGAAGATTCCCGGCGGCCGTTTCTCCACCTTTGCCAACGAACAGCTCAAGCCCGGCCAGACACTGGAAGTGATGCCGCCCCAGGGCCATTTCTCCGTCGACCTGGACCCCGAGCGCGAAGGCAACTACCTGGCCGTCGCAGCCGGCAGTGGTATCACGCCGATCCTGTCGATCGTGAAGACCACCCTGGAGACCGAGCCCAAGAGTGAGGTCACGCTGTTCTATGGCAACAAGGCCACCAGCAACACCATGTTCCGGGACGAGCTCCAGGACCTGAAGAACGAGTACATGTCGCGCCTCAACCTGGTGTACATCTTTACCCGGGAAGAACAGGACATTGACCTGTACAACGGCCGGATCGATCACGACAAGTGTGATGCCCTGTTCGATCACTGGATCGATGCCAAGGCACTTACCGCAGCCTTCATCTGTGGTCCCCAGGCGATGACCGAGACCGTCCGCGACTCGCTGACCCGCCACGGCCTGGACAAGAGCAAGGTTCACTACGAGCTGTTCACACCGGCTGGTGGTGTGCCCCAGTCCAGGAAAGACCGGGATCCGTCCCACGTGGATCCGCAATCCATTAGTGAAGTGACCGTTATTGCCGACGGCCGCTCCCTGACCTTCCCGCTGGTTCGCGACACCAAGAGCATCCTGGATGCCGGTAATGAGGAAGGCGCAGACCTGCCCTACTCGTGCAAGGCTGGCGTTTGCTCCACCTGCCGCGCCAAGGTCGTGGAAGGTGAAGTGGAAATGGACCAGAACTTTGCCCTGGAGGATTACGAGGTCGAAGCCGGCTACGTGCTCTCCTGCCAGTGCTACCCGATCAGCGACAAGGTGGTTCTCGACTACGACGAGATGTAGTCCCTGCCCACCCCAAAGCTACGAACGAGGCAAGTCCCGGGTACACGGGACTTGCCTTCGTGTTTCAGAAACGAATGGAGTTTCCCATGTCAGTCCTGAAAAGTTTCATTGCCGGCCAGTGGGTCGGTGAAAAGCCCGCCAAGGCGCTAACCAGTGCCATCAATGGCGAGGTCGTCGCCCATACCCACGACGACACCATCGACTTCAAGAAAGCCGCTGAATATGGCCGCAAGGTCGGCGGCAAGAACCTGATGGCCATGGATTTCCAGGAGCGCGCCCTGGCCCTGAAGGCCATGGCCCTGTACCTGCAGGAGCACAAGAAAGAGCTGTATGCCCTGTCCATGCACACCGGTTCCAGCAAGGGCGATAACGGCATAGATATCGATGGCGGTTTCGGCACCCTGTTCTCCTACGCCAGCATGGGCCGCCGCGAACTGCCGTCCGGCAACGTCGTACACGAAGGCCCGGTGATGCCCCTGGGCAAGAACAACCACTTCGCCGGTACCCATATCCTGGTGCCCCGCGGCGGCGTGGCTCTGCACATCGACGCCTACAACTTCCCGGTGTGGGGAATGCTGGAGAAGTTCGCGCCCACGTTCCTGGCAGGTATGCCATGCATCGTGAAGCCGGCCACCTCCACCTGTTACGTCACCGAACTGGCCGTTCGTCTGATGCAGGAATCCGGTGCCCTGCCTGAGGGCGCCCTGCAGCTGATCATCGGCAGCACCGGCGACCTGTTCGATCACCTGGAAGAACAGGATGTGGTCACCTTCACCGGCTCTGCGGCAACAGCGCGCAAGCTTCGCAACCATCCGAACATCATCAACCGCTCGATTCCGTTCAACGCCGAAGCCGACTCGCTGAACAGTGCGATCCTGGCTCCGGATGTGACCCCCGAGCACGAGGACTTTGATGTATTCGTGAGAGAGGTCGGTCGTGAAATGACCGCCAAGGCCGGTCAGAAGTGTACCGCTATCCGCCGGGTCCTGGTGCCGAAAGACCGTGTCGACGCGGTCTGTGAGAAGCTCAAAGAACGGCTGTCGAAGGTCACCGTGGGTGATCCGTCTGTGGAAGGCGTGCGCATGGGCGCCCTGGCCTCCCTCGACCAGCTGGAAGACGTCAAGGCCAACATCCAGGAACTGCTGAAGACCAGCGAACTGGTTGTCGGTGGCGACGGCAGCTTCAAGCCAACCGGTGAAGGCACCGAGAAGGGCGCATTTATCGAACCGCACCTGCTCTTGTGCCGGAACCCTGAAAACGGCTGTGGTGCCCACGATATCGAGGCGTTTGGTCCGGTTGCGACCGTAATTCCCTACGACACCATTGAGGACGCGGTGGAGCTCTGCGCCCAGGGCCGGGGCTCACTGGTCACTACCCTGACCACCCGCGATCCGGCCATTGCCGGCCGAATCGCCCCGATGCTCGCCGCGTTCCACGGCCGCCTGCACCTGCTGGACGCGGAAGCCGCGAAGGAATCCACCGGCCACGGTTCGCCCCTGCCCATGCTCAAGCATGGTGGCCCGGGTCGCGCCGGTGGCGGTGAGGAGCTGGGCGGTATCCGCGCAGTCCATCACTACCTGCAGCGGACCTCCATCCAGGGCTCTCCGACCATGCTGGCCGCCGTTACCCGCGAATACGTACGTGGCGCCGATTTGATCGAAACCGACGTCCATCCGTTCCGTCGCCATTTCGAAGACCTGCAGATCAACGAGTCCCTGCTGACTCACCGTCGCACGGTCACCGAGGCGGACATCGTCAACTTCGGCTGTCTGTCCGGCGATCACTTCTACATGCACTTCGATGAGATTGCTGCACGCGATTCCCAGTTCGGCAAGCGCATTGCCCACGGCTACTTCGTGCTGTCCGCCGCGGCCGGCCTGTTCGTTTATCCTGGCGAAGGCCCGGTACTGGCGAACTACGGCCTGGACACTCTGCGCTTCATCGAGCCGGTGGCTCCTGGCGACACTATCCGGGCGCGCCTGACCTGCAAGCGCAAGATCGATCAGGGTCGGACCTCTCCGGACGGACACCCCCAGGGTGTGGTGGTCTGGGATGTCCAGGTTACCAACCAGAACGACGAACTGGTTGCGAGCTACGACATCCTGACACTGGTTGCCAAACGTCCCCAGTAATACCGGGGACGTATCCGGCCTGCCAACCGTTGGACCCGAACGGCAGGTCGGAGGCAAACAAAAAGGGGACAGGCCAAAAGCCTGTCCCCTTTTCTGTTTCCGCCCGGCGGAAGTTTTACATGCCCAGGTAGGCCTCCCGGACCTTCTCATTACTAAGCAGCTCCCGACCGGTGCCCTCGATGACCACCTTGCCGGTTTCCAGCACGTAACCACGGTCGGCCAGTGCCAGTGCCTGGGACGCGTTCTGCTCCACCAGGAAGATGGTGATGCCCTCTTCCTTCAGCTCCTTGATAATATCGAAGATCTCCTCGATGATCAGCGGCGCCAGGCCCATGCTCGGCTCGTCCAGCAACAGCAGCTTCGGCCTCGCCATCAGGGCGCGCCCCATGGCCAGCATCTGCTGCTGGCCACCGGAGAGTTCCCCGGCGAGGTTGTGGCGCTTCTGACGCAAGATCGGGAACTTGGTGTACATCCGCTCCAGGTCATCTTCAACTTCCTGGCTGCGGCCACGGGTGTAGGCACCCAGCAGCAGGTTGTCATGCACCGACAGGTCCTTGAACACCTGACGCCCCTCCGGAACCTGAACGATGCCCTCGGCCACCCGCTGGTCGGCCTGGACCTTTGCCAGGTCCTTGCCCCGATAGACCATGCTGCCACGATCCATCGGCTGCAGGCCGGAGATGCTCATCAGCAGTGTGGACTTACCGGCCCCGTTGGCGCCTACGAGGGACACAATCTCACCACTGTTGATGCGGACATCGATGTCGTGCAGCACCTCAATCTGGCCGTAGGAGGTGGCCAGACCCTTGATCGCGAGCATTTCCTCCTTGGCGTGGGGGGCGCTGACCCGCTCCGCATGCTTGAGGCCAAGGCCGCCGAAGCGCTCCGGGGTATAATTGATGATCTCGTGGCGCAGATCCCGGAACTCTTCCCTGACCCTTTCGCCGAACAGGGGATCGTTTTCGATGTCCCGTGCTTCGATGATCTGCTCCCAGTCCTCTTCGGACAGTACCTTGCGGGCACGGGGAATCACCACCCCTTCTTCCTTGCGGATGTGCTTGCGCAGGGCTTCGGTGAACCGGGCCAGGGCATGACTGAACTCTTCCCGGCCGTCCGGCCAGTTTTCCATGCACGTGGTCAGCAATTTTCGCAATTCCAGCAGCTTCTCGTGACCGACCAGATAGCCTTTTGACAACTTCTCCAGTAGCGGCAGCGATTCCGGATGCTTGTCTCCCAGGCGCTTGTACAACTCGATGTCCGTTGGCGTCGAGTGCACTCGCTCGGAAAAGTGCTCGATGTAATCGAAGATCTTGGTGAACAGTCGCTCATCCGGCTCCTGCTCATTGATGTTCATGTCACTGAGCAGCTGGTCCAGCAGGTCCAGGATGCGCCAGAGCGCCTGATGCTCGTGAACAATAATGCGTACTGCCTGCTCGCTGCGGGACTGGGCAGGCGCCATTTCGGTCTGTTGCTCGCTCATTTGAAATGTCTCCTTGCTCAGCCGCCCAGGTAGGCAGCGATGACGTCCGGATTGTTGCGGATTTCTTCAGGTGTACCTTCCGCCAGCACACGCCCGTAGTTCAGTACCAGCAGGCGGTCGGAAATCCCCATGACCAGCTTCATGTCATGCTCTACCAGCATGACGGTCGTACCCTGGTCGGCAATCTTCCGGATCAGTTTTTCCAGCGCCGCAGTTTCAACGGCGTTGAGGCCGGCGGCCGGCTCATCCAGCAGGATGACCTTGGGATCTGCCGCCAGGGCACGGGCAATCTCCAGGCGCTTGAGGGCACCATAGGACATCGCCGAGGCCTCGGTATCAAGGTACTCGCCACAGCCGACGAACTCCATCAGTTCTGCGGCCCGCTCACGACAGGATTTCTCATCCCGAAGCAGGGACGGCAACCGGAACAGCGTGGTGAACAGGTTACTGCGGAGCTGCAGGTGCCGCCCCAGCATCACGTTCTCGATAGCCGACATGTTCATGCAGATCTGCATCTGCTGGAAAGTACGGCACATACCGCGCTCCGCCAGCTCGTTCGGCTCCAGTTTCGCGGTACTCTCACCCTTGAGGCGGATCTCGCCCTTGGTTGGGGTATAGAGCCCTGTAATCAGGTTGAACAGGGTGGTCTTGCCGGCACCATTGGGGCCGATCACCGAATACACCTGCCCGGCTTCCACCGAGAAGGACACACCTTCCACCGCATGGACGCCACCGAATGCCTTGTCCAGGCCTTTTACTTCAATCAGTGCGCTCATGCCTGACCTCCCGCCTTTTTCTTCATCCGCTTACCGACAGCTGTCTGGATAGTGGGCAGCAGGCCCTTGGGCATGAAGATCATGGTGAGCATCAGGATTGCACCGAACATGACGGTCTCCAGCTCCTGGAAATCCGCCAGCACCTGGGGCAGGAGCTTGAGCACCACCGCACCGAGGATAACGCCCATGGTAGATCCCATACCGCCGAGCACCACCATGGTGATAAACAGGATGGAGAAATCGAACCCGGCCACCGCGGGCGTGATGAAGCCCTGGAAATGGGCGTACAGGCTGCCCATGGCACTGGCATAGATCGCCGAAACCACGAACACCAGACTCTTGTAACGGGCAGTATCGACACCCACCACACGGGCGGCCACTTCCGACCCGTGCACCGAGCGAAGCGCCCGGCCGATGGGCGAATCAATCAGGTTCTGGGCGAGCCAGACCGCAACCAGCAATACCACCGCTGCAAACAGGTACCAGGCTTCACTGCCATTGAGCTCCATCCCGAGCAGGTTGTAGCTGCCAAACGGGCTCAGCTCCCAGCCAAACACGGTGAAGGCCGGCACCGGCATACCATCCGGGCCACCGGTCAGCGCCCGTTCGTTGTTGAGGATGATCGCGATGATGAAGCCGACCGCCAGCGTCGCCATGGACAGGTAGTGCCCCTTCAGTCGCAGGATCGGGCGGCCCACAATCCAGGCCACGATACCCACCAGAATCGCGCCGACCACCAGCGCGGGCACCGAGGACCAGCCATAATTGCTGGTCATGATGCCGGTAAAATAGGCACCGAGGCCGAAGAAGCCGGCATGCCCAAGGCTGATCTGGCCGGCAAACCCGACCAGCAGGTTCAGGCCCACCACCGTGGCGGCGATGATCGCCATCTGGGTGGCCAGGTCATAATGGAACGGGTTGTTCAGGAACAACGGCAGGGCGAACAGGATAACCGCCAGAATGATCAGGTCCCGCAGCCGCATTTGCATGAATCTATTCAACATGATTAAACCCTCTCCACGACCTTGGCGCCAAACAGACCGCGCGGCATGAAGAACAGCACGATGAGAATCATGGAGAACGCCACGGCGTCCTTGTAGTCAGAGGAGATATAGCCGGCAGCCATGGCCTCGACTATACCCAGCAACAGGCCGCCGACAACGGCACCCATACCGCTGCCCAGCCCGCCGATGGCGGCGGCGACAAAGCCCTTGAGGCCGAGCATGATGCCGATGTCATAGGAGGTGAAGGTGATTGGCGCAACCACAACGCCGGCCACGGAACCGAGCACCGCTGATACCAGGAAGGCCAGCATCAGAACCAGCTGGGTGCGAATACCCACGAGACGCGCGGCCTCCTTGTTCATGGAGGTGGCGAGAATGGCCTTGCCGATCAGCGTACGCGTGAAGAACAGAACCAGCCCGACCACCAGGATCGCACCGATACCCAGGACCCAGAGGCTCTGGCTATTGAGCACAGCGCCGAAGATGCGGATCGGTTCGTCGCTGCTGAAATTCTGCATGACGTGGTATTCCTTGCCCCAGACCAGCTGGGCAAGACCACGAATGAAAATGGAGGCACCGATGGTAATGATGATCAGCGTGACCACATCCGCCTGTTTCGCGGGCGCAATGGCAAAGCGCTGAAGCAGGATTCCGAGTACACCGGCAAGCAACACGGCCAGGATGATGGCAAGCACCATGGGCACGCCCATCGCCGTGAGAGAAACAGTCGCCATGCCGCCAATCATCAGGAATTCGCCCTGGGCAAAGTTGATGACGTGGCTGGCGTTATAAATGAGAGTAAATCCGAGGGCTATCAGGGCATAAGTGGCACCGATAGTGATCCCGGTGAAGAGATACTGGAGGAATTCTGCAAACATAGCCGTGGTTCCGGTCGGACAGCATCTGCCCGCCCCGGACCGGGACGGGCAGACGGTTTACTGCTTGATGGATAGATCAGTTAATGAGCTTCCACTCGCCGTTCTGGACTTCCAGGATGCGGAAGGAGTCAGCGTCGAGGCCGTTGTGGTCTTCCGGTGACATGTTGAAGACACCGGTCACGCCGACATAACCCTGGATGTTCTCCAGTGCTTCGCGCACGGCTTCCTTGTCGGTGGAGCCGGCAGCTTCGATGGCCTGGACTGCCAACATCAGGCCGTCATAGGCGTAGGCACCGAAGGTGGACACCTTGGAATCCCAACGAGCTTCATACTCGGCCTTGTAGTCCTGCACGACCTTTTTCTGGGGGTCGTCATCCGGCAGGGAATCGGGCACCAGCAGCGGAGAAGCCGGCAGGCGCAAGCCCTCTGCGGAATCACCCGCGAGCTCCAGGAAGCTGTCGGAAGCAACACCATGGGACTGGTAGAACGGAAGTTCCATACCCAGCTGGTCGTAGTTACGGGTCACGATGGCCGGGCCCTGACCGAAACCGAAGTTCAGCACTGCCTCGACACCGTCGGTGTTACGGATGTTGGTGAGCTGGGCAGTCATGTCGGTATCGGAACCGCTGTAGGTCACGTCCGCCAACACTTCGATACCCATTTTCTCGGCGACTTCCAGAGTCTGGGTGCGGCCGGAGGAGCCGAAACCGCCGGTTCCGGAGATCAGACCAATCTTGGTGATGCCGCGATCCTTCATGTCGGTCAGGATACGCTCGGCCGCCATGCGGTCAGACTGGGGAGTCTTGAATACCCATTCCTTGACCGGGGTCGTGATCACCACGGCACCTGCCAGGGAGATGAAGGGGATCTTGGCCTGCTCTACCAGGGGCACCGCCGCCATCGTGGCACCGGTGGTGCTGCCGCCGACGATGATGTCGACACGATCGGAACGGATCAGGCGGCTGGCAAAGTTACGGGCGTTGGAAGCATTACCCACGTCATCGTAGTGGATCAGCTCCAGCTGGCGTCCCAGAACGCCACCCTCTTCGTTGATCTTCTCAACGTACATTTCCAGAGTTTTCAGTTCCGGATCCCCCAGGAAGGAGGCGGGGCCGGTTACTGACAGGAACGAACCGATCTTGATCGGCTCTGCAGCCTGGGCACTCATGACCAGACCGGCGGCTGCGATAGCCGCAAATTTTCCCGTGCGACGCAGAATTGTCTTAAGCATTGTTTTTGTTCTCCCGAATTGTGCGGGGCTTGCTTGCCCCCCATCCATTGCTCAGAAGTAAAACAACGATCGAGAGCCTGGCTCTGACTTCTGTGTCATTTCAGTCACCCTTCGACCCGTTGTCAGCTTTATATTTGTGTGCTCATCCCTGATCCATCAGATCCCTGATCATCATCATTGGTAAAATTCGATACCGTTGACGAATATCAATGGACATTATTGTATCATAATATCCGTGTCAACCGATTTGGTTGACTACCTGACAGGTTCTCACAGTAAAGCCGACCATGGTCCAAGGCGCCAGTCAGGCGACAGAGTAGTGAATGCTTTACGTGACACACAGGAACCGCATAATACGTATCAGATTTGTAATTCCTGATAATTGATAACCGATAACCGACAATAAGCCTATGTCTGCAAAAAACCAGCTTGAGCAGCTCGTCCTCAACTTCCAGAAGAAACGCCCGCTTCGTGCCGGCTCGCTGATCATCACCATCTATGGTGACGCCATCGTTCCCCGGGGAGGGACCGTATGGCTGGGCAGTCTGATGAAGCTGGTGGAACCCATGGGCATCAGTCAGCGGCTGGTTCGCACCTCGGTATACCGACTGGTGCAGGAATCCTGGTTGCAGACAGAGAAGGTCGGCCGCTGCAGTTACTACAGCCTGACCGGCCCCGGTCTTCGCCGGTTCGAGCAGGCGTTCCAGCATGTCTACAGCCTCTCGACCCGGGAATGGAGTGGCAGCTGGTGCCTGGTCTACCTCAACCAGCTGGCGCCCGACCTGAAGCAGAAAGTCCGGGAAGAACTGAAATGGCTGAGTTTCGGCAGTATGGCGCCGGGCGTAATGGAGCACCCGCGCTTTACCCGCAACGAACTGCTGCCGCTGCTGCAGGAATGGGGCGCTCTTGAAGACACCATCGTCATGGAAACCGTGCCCATGGAGCAGAAGAGCTCCAAGGCCCTGCGGTTGCAGGTGCGTGAAAGCTGGAACCTGGACGAACTGGGCGGGCGCTACCGGCGTTTCCTGTCGCAATTCCGCCCGGTCTGGCGCGAACTGCAGAACGAAGATGACCTGACCCCGGCGGAGTGCCTTACGCTGCGCATCCTGCTGATCCACGAGTACCGGAAGATCCTGCTGCGGGATCCGTTGCTGCCCGAGGAGTTACTACCCGGGGACTGGGAAGGGCGCAGCGCCAAGCAGCTGTGCCGGAACCTCTACCGTCACATCTACGCGCGCGCTGAAAAGTGGCTGGACGAGACCCTGGAGAACGCCTCCGGCCCGCTGCCTGGACCGAACGAGAAGTTCTACCGCCGGTTCGGTGGCCTGCAGGATACCAGCGACGAGAACGAAGAAAGGCTCACAGCGGTCGGCGAACCGGTGTGAGCCTTTCGGTGAGCCGGGGCGCCGTCAGGGCGCCCCATCTTTCGGATCAGATGAGGTTGTAGAGGAACACCACCAGAATACCGGCCGGTGTCAGGTACCGCAGCACAACCATGAAGCTCCGGTAGACACCGCCCCGCAGGCCGATATCTTCCATCAGACCCTCACGGCGCATGGCCCAGCCGGCAAACAGGGCAATCGCCAGCCCGCCCAGGGGCATCATCAGGTTCGACACCAGGAAGTCCAGCAGATCGAACACGGTCTTGCCTTCGAAGAAAGCCAGGAAGCCCAGCGGGTGAATATCGGACCAGACGTTGAATGACAACACCGTCCCGATTCCCACGAACCAGATTGCCAGCCCGCCAGCCAGGGCGCTCTTGAAACGGTTGATGCCCTTGTGCTCCTCAAGCCACTCCACCACCGGCTCCAGCATGGATATCGCGGAGGTGACCGCGGCCACCAGCAACAGCGCGAAAAAGATCACGCCGAACAGCACACCGCCGGTCATCTGCCCGAAGGCCAGCGGCAGGGTCACGAAGATCAGCCCCGGGCCGGTGCCCGGTTCCAGGCCGTTGGCAAACACCAGCGGAAAGATCGCCAGCCCCGCCAGCAGGGCAACACTGGTGTCGAGCACGGCGATGGTCATTGCGGTGCGGGCAATGTTGACCTTCTTCGGCAGGTAGGAGCCGTACGCCATCAGCACACCGATACCGATACTCAGGGTAAAGGCGGCATGCCCCAGCGCCACAAGCACGCCCTTGGTGGTGAGCTTGCTGAAGTCCGGGGCGAACATGAAGTCCACCGCCCGGCCGAAACTGCCGGAATTCATGGCGTAGAACACCATCACCACCAGCAGGATGAACAGCAGCGGCATCAGGGTGTTGACCGCCCGCTCCAGCCCTGAGCGGATACCGCGGCCGACGATAAGCACCACGATGGCCATGAACACGCTGTGCCAGAGCAGCAATTCCCAGGGATTGGCCAGCAGGTTACCGAACTGGCCGCCAATGGTTTCCGCGTCAGCGCCGGTAAACAGACCGGCGGCAGCCTTGCCGATATAGACCAGGGCCCAGCCACCGATCACCGAGTAAAAGGACAGCACCAGGAAGGAGGCAATCACGCCGTTCCAGCCGATAATCCGCCAGCCCCGGGCGGTGCCCTCGCTGTCGGTCAGCGATCGCATGGTGGCAACCGGGCTTTGCCCGCCACGGCGGCCAATCATGGTCTCGGCAATCAGCACCGGCACACCGATGATGGCGATACACACCAGGTAGACCAGGACGAAAGCCCCGCCACCGTGCTCGCCGGTGATGTACGGGAACTTCCAGATATTGCCCAGCCCCACGGCAGAACCGGCGGCAGCCAGGATAAAAGCAAGACGCGAAGACCAGAGGTTCGAAGCCTGCTGGTGCGGTTGTGTTTGGTTAGTCATGTACTACTCCGAAATAGTTGTTTTTGTCGGAAAGTCGGACGGACAGAATCAGAGAATGGTCCGGATTGCCTCGGCGACGACCGGCAAGGTGCGGTCGTTCAGCCCGGCCACGTTGACCCGACTCGACTCCAGCATGTAGATGCCATACTCCTCCCGGAGCCGGCGCACCTGCGCGGGGGAAATGCCCAGGAACGAGAACATGCCCCGCTGGCGTGCGATGAATCCGAAATCGCCGGCCGGCGCCAGCGCTTCGGCAAAGGCCCGGCGCAACCCGAGAATGCGATCGCACATACCGGCCAGCTCCAGCTGCCAGTCGGCGCGCAAGGCCTCATCCCCGAGAATGGTTTCCACGATCGCCGCGCCATGGGCCGGCGGCATGGAGTAATGGGAACGGATGACACTGAGCAGCTGGCTGTTGGCCGCGGAGGTGACGCTGTCGGTGGCCCCCATCAGCATCAGGGCACCGGTACGCTCCCGGTACAGGCCAAAATTCTTGGAACAGGAGGCCGCCACGATCATTTCCGGCACCCGACCGGCCATGTGGCGCAGACCCGCGGCATCCGCCTCCAGACCGTCACCCAGGCCCTGGTAGGCCATGTCCACAAACGGCAGCAATCCCTTTTTCAGCACCAGGTCGGTCACCTGCTGCCACTGCTCGAAGGTCAGATCCGCGCCGGAAGGGTTATGGCAGCAGCCGTGCAGCAGCACCACGTCACCGGCCTCCGCCTGCGCCAGGCTTTCCAGCATGGCGGCGAAGTCTACCTGCAGGGTTGCCGGATCGAGGTAGGGATATTCCCGAATGTTCAGGCCGGCCCCACCCAGGAGGGGCAGATGGTTACCCCAGGTGGGGGTGCTGACCCAGACAGTGGCATTGTCACGGCACAGGCGCAGGAATTCCGCTGCCATCCGCAGGGCTCCGCAGCCACCCGGGGTCTGGACCACGGCTACCCGGCCGTCCCGCACCAGGGAGCTGCCCTCACCCATCACCAGGTCGGCCATGGCGCGACCGAAACCCGGCGAGCCGGCGGGACCGACGTAGCTCTTGGTGGACTCGCTCTCCAACAGTCGGCGTTCGGCCTGGTGCACGGCGGCCATGATCGGCGTATTGCCGGCATCGTCCTTGTAGACGCCGATGCCCAGGTCAATCTTGTGCTCCCGGGGATCTTCCCGGAAAGTCTGCATCAGCTGGAGAATCGGGTCCTGTGGCAGTGGTTTCAGGGCCTCAAACATGGGATTCCTCCTTCTCGCCGGCCGGTTTGGTGCGAATCAGGGTCGGGCGGCCGGTTTCCAGCGCCTTGAGCAATTGCTGTTGACGCTCCCGGATCGCCTCCACCGCCTGCTCCCGGACCGGGCCGAAGCCGCGCACGTCCGCCGGCAGTTCCGCCAGTTGCAGGAAGGTTTCGTGATTGTCCGCGCTCAGCTCGCGACCGATACGCTCCGCCAGTTGGCGATAGTCCGCCAGCAGGGCCCGATCCAGCTTCCGGTCCGCGGAATGACGGAACGGATCCAGAGCGGTGCCGCGCAGGCCACGCAGTTTCGCCAGCAACTTGAAGGCCCGGAACATCCAGGGACCGAACTGCCGTTTCTGCGGCCGGCCACGGGCATCGGTGCCGCGATTGAGGATCGGCGGCGCCAGATGGAAATGCACCTTGAAGTCACCCTCGAAGGTTTTTTCCACTTCCTCCATGAAATCGGTCTCGGCAAACAGGCGAGCCACTTCGTACTCGTCCTTGTAGGCCATGAACCGGTACAGCTGCTCGGCAACCGTACGGGTCAGCAGCAGGTCCTGCTGATCAATGCCCTGCTCGGTCTGACGCACCCGCGCTACCAGATCCCGGTAGCTGTCGGCCCAGCGCCGGCTCTGGTACTTCACCAGGTGCTGGTAGCGGGTCTCGAGCAGCTGATCCAGGGTCGGCTCCGGGTGCACTTCCACCGGCTCACTGACGGGATTCAGCAGGTCATCAATCACTTTCGGATCGACCGCCGCAACCCGGCCCCAGCCGAAAGCTTCCTTGTTACGCTCGATGGCGACACCATTGAGCTCGATGGCCCGCATCAGGGCCGCCTCGGACAACGGCAGCAGGCCTTTCTGCCAGGCGAAGCCGAGCATCATCACGTTGGAGAACACGGTGTCGCCCATCAGCTTCTCGGCAATGCCGTTGGCATCCAGGGCGTCGAAGCGGTCGTCACCCACCGCGTCGCGGATCAGACCCAGGCGCTTGTCCGCCTGCATGTCCGCATCCCGGTACAGGACATAGTCCGCCGTCGGCAACTCCGCCCTGTTGGCCACCACCCGGGTATGTTCCGGACGCAGCACGCTCAGCGCTTTCTGGGAGGACGCCACCACCATGTCACAGGCAATGACGGCATCCGCCTGGCCGTTGCTGATACGCACCTGGTGCAGCTTGTCCGGGGACGGTGCCATGCGCACATAGCTCAACACCGTGCCGCCCTTCTGGGCGAAGCCCATGAAGTCCAGCACCGAGGCACCCCGGGATTCCAGGTGAGCCGCCATGGTGATCAGCTGGCCCACGGTCACCACGCCGGTGCCACCAACGCCGCCGACCAGCAGGTCGAACGAGCCATTCAGGGCCGGCAGGGAGGGTTGCGGCAGGCCCTCAAGGCGCTTGGTCAGCACCGAGCCGGTATCCACACCCCGGGACTTGCGCAGCTGGCCACCCTCGATGGTGACGAAGCTCGGACAGAAGCCGGTGACACAGGAAAAGTCCTTGTTACAGGAGGACTGGTCGATCTTGCGCTTGCGGCCCAGCTCGGTCTGGCGTGGCACCACCGAGAGGCAGTTGGACTGCACCGAGCAGTCACCACAGCCCTCGCACACGTGGTGGTTGATGTAGGCCCGCTTGGCCGGGTCCGGGAACTGGCCACGCTTGCGACGGCGACGCTTCTCCGCGGCACAGGTCTGGTCGTAGATCAGCACGGTGCAGCCGGGAATGTCGCGCAGTTCCCGCTGGACCTGGTCCAGCTCGGAGCGATCATGGAAGGTCACATCACTCGGGAACAGCCCTTCGTGCCCCTTGTACTTCTCCGGTTCATCGCTGAGCACCACCACCCGCTTGACGCCTTCGGAGGCAACCTGCTGGGCGATCATCGGTACGGTGATCTGCCCGTCCACCGGCTGACCGCCGGTCATGGCCACCGCGTCGTTGAACAGGATCTTGTAGGTGATGTTGATCCCGGCAGCTACCGCCTGGCGAATGGCCATCGAGCCGGAGTGGAAGTAGGTACCCTCGCCCAGGTTCTGGAAAACGTGGGGGTTACCGGTGTACCGGCTCTTGCCGATCCAGTTGACCCCTTCGCCACCCATCTGGATCAGGGACTCGGTGTTCCGTCCCATCCAGGACGCCATGAAATGGCAGCCGATACCGGCCAGGGCCTTGCTGCCCTCCGGCACCTTGGTGGAGGTATTGTGGGGGCAGCCGGAGCAGAAATACGGCAGGCGCCGGACCCCGCCCGGGTCCTTGGCGCTGGTCATCTCGTTGATGGCCCTGAGCTGTTCGCTGAAGTCCACGTCAAAGAAACGGGTCAGACGGGCCGCCAGGTAGCCGGCCACCAGTTTCGGGCTGAGCTCGCCGACGTAGGGCATCAGCGGCTTGCCGCTCTCGTCCTGCTTGCCGGTGATCAGCACCTCGCCGGGACGATCCGGTTCGGACATGTATTCCTTGATCTGGCTCTCGATGATGCCCCGCTTCTCCTCGATCACCAGCACTTCCTGCTTGCCATGGACAAAGTTCAGGATGCCGTGACGCTCCAGGGGCCAGACCATACCCACCTTGTAGATATCCAGCCCCAGCTCGGCGGCACGGGCTTCATCGATGCCCAGCAGCTCCAGCGCTTCCAGCAGGTCCAGGTAGCCCTTGCCGGTGGTGACGATACCGAAGCGGGCCTGCGGGTTGTTGTACAGGCAGTGGTCGATGGGATTGGCACGGGCAAAGGCCTGCACGGCCGCCAGCTTGTGCTCGATCCGGGTTTCCAGCTGCGGTCCGGGCAGATCCGGCCAGCGGTAGTGGAGACCATCCGCCGGCGGGGTGAAATCTTCCGGCATCTTGAATTCGGGCAGCGGCGGCAGCTCCACCGAAGCGGCGCTCTCCACGGTCTCGGAAATGGCCTTGAAGCCCACCCAGCAGCCGCTGTAACGGGACAGGGCGTAACCCCAGAGGCCGAATTCCAGGTACTCGGCGATGTTGGCCGGGTTAATGGTGGGCATGAAGAAACTCATGAACGCCACGTCGGACTGGTGCGGCATGGAGGACGACACACAGCCGTGGTCGTCACCGGCCACCACCAGCACGCCGCCGTTGGGTGAGCTGCCATAGGTGGTGCCATGCTTGAGGGCATCGCCGGCGCGGTCGACGCCAGGCCCCTTGCCATACCAGAGGCCAAACACGCCATCGACCTGGCGGTCCTCGTCGGTTTCCACCTGCTGGGTACCCAGCATGATGGTGGCGGCAAGGTCCTCGTTGATGGCGGGGACAAAATCGATGCGATTCTGGTCGAGCAGATCCTTGGCCTGCCAGAGCGCCTGGTCGTAGGCGCCGAGCGGAGAACCCCGGTAGCCACTGACCATGCCGGCGGTGTTCAGGCCGTGTTTGCGGTCCAGGGCTGCCTGCATCAGGGGGATCCGTACCAGGGCCTGGGTTCCGGTCAGGAATACCCGCCCGGAGTCGCGCAGGTAGCGATCCTCGAGTTTGTAGTTGTCGAGTTGAGGTGTATCGGCGGTCATGGTCGCCCCTCCAGTTGTTGATTTTATGAACAAAATTCTAGAGGGATCGACGCAAAAGGTGCTTGCTTTTTGGTTAGCCGACCGGCGCCGATGTGCAACATTCTTTGATAAATGAAAAAATATCGAAATATCCTTTGATAAAAATCAGGTGTTACCAAATGAAACAGGTCGAACTGGACAAACTGGACCGCCGTATCCTCGATGCCCTCCAGCAGGATGGCCGCATCAGCAACCAGTTACTGGCCGAGCAGGTGGGGCTCTCGCCGGCGGCCTGCTGGCGCCGGGTCCGGGCCCTGGAAGAAGCCGGCGTGATTACCGGCTATACTGCAAAACTGTGCCCGGAAGCCATGGGCCAGGGCCTGTGCGTGCTGGTCAATCTGTCCCTGCAGCGCCACACCATCGACAGCACCGCCGAGATAGAGCGCGAGGTCAGCAGCTATCCGGAAGTGCTGCAATGTTTTGCCGTCACCGGTAACGCGGATTTCGTGTTGCGGGTCGTGGTGCCGGACATGGCGAGCTATGACCGGTTCCTGAACGAGAAGATCTTCACCCTCAAGGGCATTGCCCAGGTGAACTCCAACTTTGCCCTGAGGGAGATCAAGAACACCCTGACCCTGCCTGTGTCATGATGGCGCCGGGTTGTCGGGTCAGGGGAAATGCATACGAGTAAGAGGGTATTGCGCGTATCAAACAGCGTGCAAACCGACTATAATGCCGGTAAATCACGCATTGCCCGGCAATGCCCTCCCTCCGAATTCCGAGTAAATCAATGTCAGAAATGTCCTTTGCCGAACTGGGGCTGGATGCAGCCGTACTTGAAGCTGTCAACGCCGTTGGCTATGAAACACCCTCGCCGATCCAGGCAAAATCCATCCCGGCACTGCTGGCCGGCCACCACCTGCTGGGTGTCGCCCAGACCGGTACCGGCAAGACCGCTGCGTTCGCGCTGCCGCTGCTGAGTCGTATCGACGCCAGCATCGCCGAGCCGCAGATCCTGGTGCTGGCCCCGACCCGGGAACTGGCCATCCAGGTCGCCGAGGCGTTCACCACCTATGCCAGCAAGTTCCGCAACTTCCACGTACTGCCGATCTATGGTGGCCAGGATTTCGGCCCCCAGATCCGCGGCCTGCGTCGCGGTGCCCAGGTTATTGTCGGCACCCCTGGCCGCATGCTGGATCATCTGCGCAAGGGCACCCTGAAGCTGGACAGCCTCAAGGCCCTGGTCCTGGATGAAGCCGACGAGATGCTGCGCATGGGCTTCATTGACGACGTTGAGGCCATCCTGGCGAAGACGCCGGACACCTGCCAGCGCGCCCTGTTCTCGGCCACCATGCCGCCGCAGATCAAGAAGGTGGCCCAGACTTATCTGAAAGACGCCACCGAAGTGCGGATCGAGAGCGAGACCCGCACTGTCGAGCGTATCTCCCAGTTCGTGCTGCCGGTCTACGCCGAGCGCAAGCTCGACGCCCTGACCCGCATCCTGGAGGTGGAGCCTTTCGACGCTTCGATCATCTTCGTGCGCACCAAGGCCGAAACCACGATGCTGGCCGAGAAGCTCTCAGCCCGTGGCCACGCCGTGGCTCCCCTGAGCGGTGACCTGAACCAGCGTCAGCGTGAGCAGACGGTTGAAGACCTGAAGCGGGGCAAGAAGGACATCATCATTGCCACCGACGTCGCTGCCCGCGGCCTCGATGTGCCCCGGATCACCCACGTCATCAACTATGACGTACCTTACGACACCGAGGCGTATATCCACCGCGTCGGCCGTACCGGTCGTGCCGGCCGCACCGGCAAGGCCATCCTGCTGGTAACTCCGCGTGAGCGCAGCTGGCTGCGTACCCTGGAGCGGGCAACCAATTCGCCGATGGAGTCCTATCAGCTGCCCTCGCCTACCGATCTGCAGAAGATGCGGGTGGAGCAGTTCGAGACCCAGCTGCTGGCGTTCGCCGAGGACGGCAAACTGTCCAAGGCGATGGCACTGCTGGATGAGATTGCCGAGCGCAATGACCTGGATATGGCGATGGTCGCCGGTGCCATGGCGTGCTGGATGGAAATGGCCCAGCCCGGCGCCCTGCCCCTGGAAGCGCCGGAAGCCCTGCCGGAGATTTCCGCAGCGCCCCGCCGTGACCGCAAGGGACCGCCTCCCGGCAAGAAGAATTTCCGCAAGGGCCCTGGCAAGGGCTTCAAGAAGGACGGTAAGCCCGGCCACCGCAAAGGCGGCCCGAAGGGCAAGCCCGCCGGCAAGGGCGGCAAGCCGCCGAGCAAGCGCCCCGCCCGTTAATCGGCGCGGCGCTGGTATACCACGAAGCTGTAGTCGTAGGGATTGTTGTCGGACGCGGAGAAATCCTCCCGTCCGATTTCTTTCCACTCATCCCAGTTCACTTCCGGAAAGAATGCATCCCCCTCCACTTCCGCGTGCACCTGGGTGATGTACATTCGATCCACCAGCGGCAGCGCTTCGGCGTAAATCTGGCCGCCACCGATAATCATTACCTCATCACCGCCTTCCAGCTCAGCCTGGGCTTCGGCTTTGACCAATGCCTCCTGCAGTGACTTCGCCGCCACAGTGCCCGCCGGCGCTTCCCAGCTGTCGTTCCGGGAAATAACCACGTTCATCCGTCCCGGCAGCGGCCGGCCGATGGAATCCCAGGTTTTCCGCCCCATGATGATGGGTTTACCCATGGTTGCCTGCTTGAAGTAACGCAGGTCCCCCGGGAGATACCACGGCAGCTTGTTGTTCCGGCCGATGACCCGGTTTTGGGACATGGCCACTATCAAAGCTTTTCTCATTTCTTGTCCTCAAGTTTGGGAGTTCTGGTTCCGGAGCTCTCGGCCTTGGGGCTGCCATCGGGCGGGGATGCCTCTCCAAAAAACGCCTCAAGGCATCCTTGCGCGGCTTGGGCTCCGCCATCCATGGCTCCGCACATTTTTGGAGAGGCATCCCCGCCCGATGGCGATCCGAGCAGTCAGTCAGCTTATCCTGAACTAGATCCCGATCCGTCGATAAATTCAGGGCAGTATGCTTTTTGGTGAATGGGATTCCCGCTACTGATCTTCGATCGCTTTGGCTTGAACGCATTGCAGCGGGTGGGGCTTTCCGAAAATGTGCGGAGCCATGGATGGCGGAGCCAAGCGTACACGGACGTATTCACAGCGTTTTTCGGAAAGCCCCACCCGCTGCAATGCCTCCCCCAAACCAACCGGACCGCGATCCGAAACTACCGGTCAAATCGCAATAGGCGCCTTGATCACCGGATAAGGCTCATACCCCTCAAACTCGAAGTCCTCAAGTTCATATTCGAAGATACTTGAAGGCTTACGCTTAATGACCAGCCTGGGCAAAGAACGAGGCTCCCGCTTCAGCTGCTCGAATACGATGTCGTCGGTCAGGTGGTTCTGATACAGGTGGCAGTCACCAAACGTATGCACGAACTCACCCACATCCAGATCACACTGCTGGGCAATCATATGGGTCAGCAGCGCATAGGAGGCGATATTGAACGGCACGCCCAGGAACAGGTCCGCACTGCGCTGGTACAGCTGGCAGGAGAGCTTGCCGTCGGCCACGTAGAACTGGAACAGGCAGTGGCACGGGGCCAGCGCCATGCGGCCCTCGCGGACGTTGTCCTGGGGGCTGATGGATTCGTCCGGAAGTTCCGCCGGGTTCCAGGCGGAGACGATCAGGCGCCGGGAGTTGGGCTTGTTGCGGATCTGGTTGATGACTTCGCTGATCTGGTCCACCACCCGGCCGTCCGGGCATTGCCAGCTGCGCCACTGTTTGCCGTAGATAGGGCCGAGGTCGCCGTCTTCCAGGGCCCATTCGTTCCAGATGGAGACCTTGCGTTCTTTCAGCCAGTTGTTGTCGGTGGAACCGCGCAGGAACCAGAGTAATTCGTAGATGATGCTGCGCAGGTGAACTTTCTTGGTGGTCACCAGCGGGAAGCCTTCCTGCAGGTTGAACCGCAGCTGGCGTCCGAATACCGAGCGGGTGCCGACGCCGGTACGGTCACCCTTGTCGAATCCGTTGTCGACGACATCTTGCATCAGGTCGAGGTAGGCTTTCATTCGGCATTTCTCCGGTAAGCGATGAACATCAGGGCGGCGCCGGCGAGGATCATGGGAGTGGACAGCACCTGCCCCATGGTGAGCCAGTCAAAGGCCAGGTAGCCCAGTTGCGGATCCGGCTGGCGTACGAACTCCACCAGGAAACGGAACAGGCCGTAGCACACCAGGAACAGACCGGAGACCGCCATGCGCGGGCGGGGTTTGGCGGAGAACCACCACAGGATGGCGAACAGGGCCACGCCTTCCAGGGCAAACTGGTACAGCTGGGACGGGTGTCGGGCCAGGCTGTCCGGGGCGTGGGGGAAGACCATGCCCCAGGGCACGTCAGTGGGTTTGCCCCAGAGCTCGCCGTTGATGAAGTTGCCGATCCGTCCGGCACCCAGGCCCACCGGCACCAGCGGTGCGACAAAGTCGGCCAGACGCCAGAACCCGGAGCCGAGTTTGCGGCCGTACCACCACATGGCAAACATCACGCCCAGCAGGCCGCCGTGGAAGGACATGCCCCCTTCCCAGACTCGCAGGAGCCACAGCGGGTCGGCCAGGAAGGTGTCGAAGTTGTAGAACAGCACATAACCGAAACGGCCGCCAAGGATGACGCCCAGGGCCAGGTAGAACAGGAGATCGCCCATCTGCTCTTCGGTGACCGGCGACCAGGGCTTGCGGGCTCGCAGACGGCCGAGCCACCAGCCGGCGACAAAGCCGACCAGGTAGGTCAGGCCGTACCAGTGAATCTTGACGGGGCCCAGGGAAATGGCCACCGGGTCAAACTGGGGATGCTGCAGCATCGGTTACCTCTCAGCTCAGAAGAAAACGGAGCCCCACTACCAGGAGCATCATCGCAAAAATACGTTTCAGAACCTTGGCGTTCAGCTTGTGGGCCAGGTTGGCACCAATTCTGGCGAAGAAAACACTGGTCAGGATGATCCCGATCAGTGCCGGCAGGTAGATGAAGCCCAGACTGAATTCCGGAAGCTCGGCATGGCCCCAGCCCGTCCAGATGTTGCCAATGGCACCGGCCAGCGCGATTGGCAGACCAATAGCCGCGGAGGTGGCCACGGTGTTCTGCATACGGACATTACACCAGCTGAGATAAGGCACGGTGAGCGTGCCGCCGCCGATGCCGAAAATGGCCGAGGCCCAACCGATGATGCCACCGGCAACTCCCAGACCCGCATCGCCGGGAACATCACGACCGGGCTTGGGGTTGACCTCCAGTATCATTTTGATCGCTACCAGCATCACGAACACGCCAATCACCAGTTGCAGCAGATCGCCACTCATGAAGGCCGCGGTCCAGGCGCCCAGTACCGCTCCGCCAACTATCCCCACGGTCATGGGCCGGAAAATGTCCCAGCGCACGGCCCGGTGCTTGTGATGGGAACGGATGGAGGACAGTGAGGTGAACACGATGGTGGCCAGGGAGGTCCCTACCGCCAGGTGAGCGCTGATTTCCGGGCTGATGCCCTGGATCTCGAAGCTGAAGATGAGTACCGGCACAATGACAAGGCCACCACCGATGCCGAACAGGCCCGCCATGGTCCCTGCCAGTGCGCCCAGTGCCAGATACGATGCAAATACGGTTACCAGGGTCATAGCTGCTCACGCCCATGAGAAACAAGGCTGGTATGATACACACCGCACGGGACAAGTTCACGGCTCGCCATTCACCTTCCGGAGACTGATTACCAACCATGTGCCTCATTGCCTTTGCCCTTGGCCAGAATCGCCATTTTCCGCTGGTGGTCGCCGCCAACCGGGACGAGTTTTTCCGTCGCCCCACTGCAGCCATGGACTGGTGGGCCACCGACTCGGGCCAGCGGGTACTGGCCGGCCGTGATCTCCAGTCCGGCGGTACCTGGCTGGCGGTCACAGAGGATGGCCGCATCAGCGCCGTGACCAATGTCCGGGAGGGCTCCCCCGAGGCCGGCCGTACCACTCGTGGAGAGTTGCCGTTGCGGGCCTTGGAGGAGCCAAGGGCAGAGCTGTTCGGTGATCTCACCGACGATCCGGATCGTTATGCCGGCTTTAACCTGATCCGACTCGGAACCGATGGCGGTTGGTATTACAGCAATCGTGACGCCCATCCGGGCCGAGGTGTGCACCGGGGTGTGTATGGCCTCAGTAATCACTTGCTGCAAACCCCATGGCCGAAACTGCTCCGGCTGCGGGAGTCCGTAGGCGAGACGGTCTCGATGGCGGGTGCTGACGCCGACGGCCTGCATGAGCGGCTGATCACTCTGCTCCAGGATTCGACACCGGCTCCTGACCACCTGCTGCCGGACACCGGCGTGGGTCTGGCAACGGAGCGCTTCCTGTCGTCTCCGTTCATTGTCGGCGAGGACTATGGCACCCGGGCCACCACGATTGTGACGGTCACCAACGATGGCCAGGTCCGGGTTACCGAACACAGCTGGGGGCCTTTGGCCTCAAAAGGCGATTGCCGTCACTTCGACTGGCAGCGATAGCCCGCCGGCTCTGATATAATCCGCGAAATTCTGTCACCCGACCGGAGGGCCCGATGGCCGGTGAAAAAGACACCACATCCATAGCCGACTTTGAAAAGTCACTGGATGAGCTGGAAAAGCTGGTTCGCGACCTGGAGCAGGGCGAACTGTCGCTGGAACAGTCCCTGACCGCGTTCGAGCGGGGCGTGAAGCTGACCCGGGAATGCCAGCAGGCATTGAAGAGTGCCGAGCAGCGGGTCGAGCAGCTGGTGCAGAACAGCGATGGCACCCTCGAAACCCGCCCTTTCTCGCCGGATGACGCCGACTGATGACCGAACAGACCAAGGCGGCAGTGGATTTTCTGGAGTCCTGCCGCACCCTTGTCGACGCCGAACTGGACCGCTGCATTGATCAGAGCGCGGCCTCAGATCGCCTTCAGGACGCCATGCGCTACAGCGTACTGGGCGGCGGCAAGCGGATCCGTCCCGCCCTGTGCCTTGCGGCAGCGCGGGCCATGGGCCAGGCCAGCAACAGCGCCCTCGCCCCCGCCTGTGCCGTGGAGCTGATCCATGCCTATTCGCTGATCCACGATGACCTGCCGGCGATGGATGACGATGAGCTGCGCCGGGGCCGGCCCACCACCCACATTGCCTTCGACGAGGCTACCGCCATTCTGGCGGGCGATGCGCTGCAGGCGCTGGCATTCGGGCTGCTGGCCAACGGTTCGGGACTGGACACCGAGTCGCGCCTCGCCATGGTTCAGGAACTGGCCAGGGCCGCCGGCCACCAGGGCATGGTAGGCGGCCAGGCCATTGACCTGGAATCGGTGGGCAAGACCCTGACCCTGACCCAGCTGGAAACCATGCACCGGCACAAGACCGGCGCCCTGATCGAGGCCAGTGTCCGCATGGGTGCCCTGAGCGCGGAGCAGGTGGATTCCAGTGAGCTGGACGCACTAACGACCTACGCCCGGGTGCTGGGGCTGGCCTTCCAGGTGCAGGATGACCTTTTGGATATCGAGGGCAGCACCGACGTGATCGGCAAACCCCAGGGATCGGATGTCGCCCGCTCCAAGCCCACCTACCCGGCCCTGCTGGGCCTGGACGGTGCCCGGCAGCACCTGGCAGAACTGCTGCAGACCGCCAAGGCGAGTCTCGAACGGTTCGGCCCCGAAGCCGACCCTCTGCGGGCGATGGCGGATTACGTGGTGGCACGAACCCATTGAACCACCCTGCCCCAAAGGCGCACACTTGTCGTAACTTATTTTGAAAACACTGGATCATCCCAAAAGACCCGAGCAGATGCAGGATACTTACACTTTCAAGGAAATCCCGTCACAGCGGCCCAACACCCCGCTGCTGGACCGGATTGATGTACCGGCCCAGCTCCGTGAGCTGCCGGCTGAACAGCTGACCCAGCTGGCCCGGGAACTGCGGGCGTTCCTGCTGTGGTCCGTCGGCCAGACCGGCGGGCATTTTGGTGCCGGGCTGGGCGTACTGGAGCTGACTGTCGCCCTCCACTATGTGTTCAACACCCCGGAGGACCGCCTGGTCTGGGACGTGGGCCATCAGGCCTATCCCCACAAGATCCTCACCGGCCGCCGGGAACAGATGGGCAGCATTCGCCGCAAGGGCGGTCTGGCCGGATTCCCGAAACGGGCCGAAAGCGAGTACGACACCTTCGGAGTGGGCCACTCCAGTACCTCCATCAGTGCCGCTTTGGGCATGGCTATCGCCGCCCGCATGCAGAACACCGGCCGCAAGAGCATTGCCGTCATCGGCGATGGCGCCATGACCGCGGGCATGGCCTTCGAGGCCCTGAACCATGCCGGCCACCTGCATGCCAACATGCTGGTCATCCTGAACGACAACGACATGTCGATCTCACGGAACGTGGGAGGCCTGTCCAACTATTTCGCCAAACTGCTGTCCAGCCGCACCTACAACCAGGTCCGGGACAGTAGCAAGAAGGTGTTGCAGGGTGCGCCGCATCTGATGGCCCTGGCCAAGAAGACCGAGGAACACTTCAAGGGCATGATTGCCCCGGGCACCCTGTTCGAGGAACTCGGGTTCAATTACATCGGCCCTATCGATGGCCATGACCTGCCGCTGCTGGTGGAGACCCTGGAGAACATCCGCGAGCTGGACGGCCCGCAATTCCTGCACGTGGTGACCACCAAGGGCAAGGGCTTTGCCCCGGCGGAGGCCGACCCGATCGGCTACCATGCCATCAACAAGATCGAGCCGGTGCCACCGAGTAAGCCGGAACCGGTTACCCCCAAGCCGGCCAAACCGAAGTACGCCAATGTCTTCGGCCAGTGGCTGTGCGATGCCGCCGAGCAGGACGAACGGGTGGTGGGCATCACACCGGCCATGTGTGAGGGCTCGGATCTGCTGGCCTTCTCCCAGCGCTTCCCGGATCGGTATTTCGACGTTGCCATTGCCGAGCAGCACTCCGTGACCCTGGCGGCCGGCCTGGCCTGCGACGGCGCCAAACCGGTGGTGGCGATCTACTCCACCTTCCTGCAAAGGGGCTATGATCAGCTGATCCATGACGTGGCCATCCAGAACCTGGATGTGCTCTTTGCCATCGACCGGGCCGGTCTGGTGGGCGAAGACGGTCCGACCCACGCCGGTGCGTTCGATATCAGCTACCTGCGCTGCATCCCCAACATGGTGGTGATGACTCCGTCCGACGAGAACGAGACCCGGCAGATGCTGCAGACCGGCATGCTGTTCAACGGTCCGGCGGCGGTTCGCTACCCCCGCGGTACCGGGCCGGGCGCGAAGATCGAGCCCGAGCTGAAACCGCTGGAGCTGGGCAAGGGCCGCCGAATCCGGGAAGGCAGCGGCGTTGCCATCCTGAACTTCGGTACCCTGCTCGCACCCGCGCTGGAGGCGGCCGAGGCACTGGGCGCCACCGTTGCCGACATGCGCTTCGTCAAACCACTGGACGAGGAGCTGGTACTGGAACTGGCCGAGCAGCATGACCTGCTGGTGACC
The DNA here is from genome assembly GCF_900114925.1 of Marinobacter pelagius. GTDB lineage: Bacteria > Pseudomonadota > Gammaproteobacteria > Pseudomonadales > Oleiphilaceae > Marinobacter > Marinobacter pelagius. The sequence continues at coordinate 215,321 of NZ_FOUR01000007.1, forward strand.
CTGGAAGAGAATGTGGTGGCCGGCGGCGCCGGCAGCGCGGTCACCGAATTCCTGAACCACCGCGAAGTCTCCCAGCCGGTGCTTCAGCTCGGGCTGCCGGATACCTTTATCGACCACGGCAAGCACGGAGAACTGTTGAGCGACTGCGGCCTGGACGCCGAGGGCATCCGCTCGGCCATTGCCGAACGCCTGGAACGGCTCCAGCGCTCCAGTCTCAAAGCAGTCAAGTAACCGCTGATCCCAACGAAAAAGCCCGCGTTCGGAGACGCGGGCTTTTTCGTATGATTCAGTGCGGGGAGGCCGATTACTGGGGATCGTCGTCCTGGTGCGTTTCCAGCCAGTGTCCCAGTTTGCTCTGCTTGGTGTTGAGGTAGTTCTCGTTGTGCGGATTGCGCCCCACGTGCAACGGTACCCGCTCGGCAATTTCGATGCCATAGGACTCCAGCGCCTTGACCTTGCGCGGGTTGTTCGTCATCAATCGCAGGCTATTGATCCCCAGGTGTTCCAGCATATCCTTGCACATGCTGTAATCCCGCAAATCTGCGGCAAAACCGAGCTGCTCGTTGGCCTCGACCGTATCGGCACCCTGGTCCTGCAGATGATAGGCGCGGATCTTGTTCAGCAGACCAATCCCCCGGCCCTCCTGGCGGAGGTACATAAGGATACCCCGCCCTTCGCGGGCAATGCTGCGCAAGGCTTCCTCAAGCTGATAGCCACAATCACAGCGCATGCTGTACAGGGCATCGCCTGTCAGGCATTCAGAGTGGGTCCGGGCCAGCATCGGCTCATCACTATCCAGGTCCCCCAGGGTCAGGGCGATGTGCTCCTTTCCGGTATCCGGCTCTTCGAAACCGTGCATGTCAAACACCCCGAACGGGGTTGGCAACCGGCAGGTCTGGATGTAACGAACAGCCACAGTGTTTCCTCGTGGTTCAATCAATCGGGGCGCGCATTCTATCACGTGGCCGCCGGCTTGGCGTAGTCTTGGCACAGTGGACTCTCCGGTGGTGAATCGTTACCGGATAGTACGCTCCCTGCCGCGGGCCGGATCAGGCCTGCCCGGCAACCCAGTGGCCGCTGCGCCCGCCCTTCTTCTCGAGCAAGCGCACGTTGTCCACGACCATGCCCCGATCCACCGCCTTGCACATGTCATACAGCGTGAGCGCCGCCACGCTGGCAGCGGTCAGGGCCTCCATTTCGACCCCGGTCTGGCCCGAGAGCTTGCAGCGGGTCAGGATATGTACCGAGGCGTCATCCTCGCCCGGATTCAGCTCAACCTTCACCGAGGTCAGGTTCAGACTGTGACAAAGGGGAATCAGCTCATGGGTTTTCTTGGCTGCCATGATGCCCGCAATCCGGGCCACGGCCAGCACATCGCCCTTGGGATGCTCGCCCTCGATGATCATTTTCAGGGTTTCCGGCGCCATGCGGATGGTGGCTTCGGCGCGGGCTTCCCGTTCGGTCACGTCCTTATCGGTGACATCGACCATGCGGGCTTCGCCCTTCTCGTCCAGGTGGGTCAGCTTGCTCACGGTTTCTCCAGAAACATGATTGGAAATGGATTGATCAGATCTCGCCAGCATACCAGACACAGCGGAAGCCAGCCTTGATATCTACCGGTCCGACCGCCACCAGAAGCGGATGCCGGCAACGCCCTGGCCACCCAGCCGGCGCGCCGCAACTGCTTCCCCCGGACCAACCCCACCCAGGGCATACACGGGAATGACCGCTTGCGCCACCAGGGCTTCGAATTGCTCCCAGCCCATGGCCGGACACCCCGGATGACTCCTGGTCGGTTGCACCGGGCCCAGGGTGGCGTAATCGGCCCCCAGGGCTGCGGCATGGGCGAGCTGATCTGCATCGTGGCAGGATACGCCCAGCCACACCGACTCGGGAACCGGACGGCTGGCCAGGGCCTGCGCCTCGCTCCAGGGCAGGTGCAGACCGCCGGCACCCGGCACTGCATCAAATATTTCCGGGCTGCCATGCAGGATCGGCGTCAGTCCCTGCCCTGTGCATAAGGCCACCGCTTTGCTGGCGAAGCGGACGTAGTCCTCCGGCGACAGCTCGGGAGCGCGCAGCACCACACAGGTGGCCCCGGAGGCTTCCAGCTGCCCCAGCCCGCCCTCGAGGCTGGCCAGCCCATCATCGGCAGAGGTCATCGCACCGGTAATGGCTAATACCCCGGGAAGCCGCAGGGCACGAATCACCGGGCGGTTGGCGACCGGAAAATCCTGGTCCCGGAGCTGTTCCGGTTCCAGCCAGTCCACCGGTTGCCCTTCCCGGCCCTCGGGCTCTCCAGAGGCCTCAGAGGTGCGCCAGACGTCCAGGAACACCCGCTTGTCGCCGTAGTCGTGGCGAATACCAATGACCGGCTCCAGGGACGTCTCGGACAGGCTCAGGCCGGTTTCCTCGGCAATTTCCCGGACCAGGGCCTGCTGGACCGTCTCACCCGCCTCGACCTTACCACCGGGGAACTCCAGCAACCCGCCCTGATGCACGTGGTCGGGGCGACGGGCGATCAGCACCCGGCCCTCCCGGACGATGACACCGACCGCCACATGGATCTCCGGGACCGGGCTTTGCGTTGCGGTCATACTCAGGTCCGGTACTCCGCGTTGATGGTCACGTAGTCGTGGGAAAAATCACAGGTCCAGACCGTCTCCCGGATATCGCCGCGCTTCAGGTCGATGGCGATGGTGATTTCCTCCTGGTCCATTACCGCCTGGCCTCGCTCCTCGGAGTAATCCTCGGCCCGGCCGCCCTGACGCACCAGGCAGACATCGCCCAGGTAGATTTCCAGGGCATTGAGATCCAGGTCCGGAACACCGGCACGGCCAACCGCTGCCAGGATTCGCCCCCAGTTCGGGTCGGAGGCAAACAGCGCGGTCTTGACCAGTGGTGAATGGGCCACGGTGTAAGCCACGTCCAGGGCTTCCTGCTGGCTGGCCGCCCCGCTGACATCGATGGTGACAAACTTGGTGGCGCCCTCGCCGTCACGGACGATGGCATGAGCCAGATCCAGGTACACCTGCTGCAACGCCTCCCGTAATGTCGCAAGCTCCGGGCTGCCGGCGGTAATCTCCGGACCGCCGTACTGGCCGGAGGCCATCAGCATGCAGGCATCGTTGGTAGAGGTATCGCCATCGATGGTAATCCGGTTGAAGGACTTCTCCCCCAGTTCCGAAGCCAGGGTCTGGAGTACCTCCGGCGCAATCCGGGCGTCCGTGGCGATGAAACCGAGCATGGTCGCCATATTCGGGCGGATCATGCCGGCACCCTTGCTGATCCCGGAAATGGTCACGGTATGGCCGCCAAGGTCCACCTGGCAGGAGGCCCCCTTGGGCCGGGTATCGGTGGTCATGATCCCGCTGGCCGCCTCGGCCCAGCGATTCTCCGCAGTACTGGCGAGCGCCTCGGGCAAAGCCCCGACAATCTTTTCTACCGGCAGCGGCTCGCCGATCACCCCGGTGGAAAACGGTAAAACCTCGTCGGCGCTGACACCGGCGTTGTCCGCCAGCGCCTGGCAACAGGCGACGGCATCCTTCATGCCCCGCTCGCCGGTACCGGCATTGGCATTCCCGGTGTTCACCAGCAGATACCGTGGCGCGGTTCGGGCCAGGTGTTGCCGGCTTACGGTGACCGGCGCGGCGCAGAACTGGTTACGGGTAAAGATGCCCGCGACCCTACTGCCGGGGGCGAGCTCGAATACCACCACATCCTTCCGGCCGGGCTTCTTGATGCCCGCACTGGCAATGCCCAACTTGACGCCGGCTACCGGGAAAAACTCGGGTAAGGTGCCTGGACCTACCGCCATCCTGCCTCTCCTCTCACTCAATCCAATCAGTAACTTTCAAAACGCAAAAACCCGCAGCCTGCGCTTGTCAGGTTGCGGGTCTTTGACCGGGTTCAGTGCGCCGGGGTCAGCTGACCTTGCCGCAGCACTGTTTGTACTTCTTGCCGGACCCGCAGGGGCAGGGCTCGTTTCGTCCCACCTTGCGCTCCTGGCGGACAAAGGTTTCCGGCGTCGCGGACTGCCGCTCACCGTCGCCCTCGCCTTCCGCCTGGCTCTGTGCGGTGGCGCTGGTCTCGTCATGGCGCATGCGGGCACGGGCCAGCTCTCTCTCGAGCTCGGCCTTGCGGCGGCGCTCCACCTCTTCCATTTCCTCGGGAGTCTGCACCCGGACATGACTCAGGATGCGGGCAATATCCCGCTTCATGGTCTCCAGCATTTCCTCGAACAGGTTGAACGCCTCGCGCTTGTATTCCTGCTTCGGGTTCTTCTGGGCATAACCGCGCAGGTGAATACCCCGGCGCAGATGGTCCATGTTGGACAGATGCTCTTTCCAGAGGGTATCGAGCACCTGCAGGAACACCTGCTTCTCGAACTTGCGCATGGCTTCGGAGCCGGCAATGGCTTCCTTCGCCTCGTAAGCGGCGACAATCTCGCTGAGGATCTTCTCGCGCAGGCTTTCCTCGTAGAGTTTGCTGTCTTCCTTAAGCCACTGCTGGATCGGCAGATCAATGGCCATCTCGGACTGAAGCTGGGACTCGAGACCCGCTACATCCCACTGTTCCGGCATGCTCTGGGGCGGGATGTACTCGTTGATCAGCTCGCTGACCACGTCCTCGCGGATGGTCTTGATCATGTCCGAGATATCGTCCGAGGACATGACCTCGTTACGCTGGTCGTAGATCACGGTACGCTGGTCGTTGGCCACGTCATCGTATTCCAGCAGGGTCTTCCGCATGTCGAAGTTGCGGCCTTCCACCTTGCGCTGGGACTTCTCGATGGCGTTGGTGACCATGCGGTGCTCGATGGCCTCGCCCTTCTTCATGCCCATGGCCTGCATCAGGCTCTTCACCCGGTCCGGGGCGAAGATCCGCATCAGGTTGTCTTCCAGGGACAGGAAGAAACGGGATGACCCCGGATCCCCCTGACGACCGGCACGACCACGCAGCTGGTTGTCGATCCGCCGGGACTCGTGACGCTCGGTACCGATGATGTGCAGGCCACCGGCCTCCAGCACCTGGTTATGACGCTCGGTCCACTCGGCCTTCATCTTGGCGACGGCTTCCTCGGTGGGATTCTCCATCGCCGCGACTTCGTATTCCCAGTTACCACCGAGGACGATGTCGGTACCCCGGCCGGCCATGTTGGTGGCAATGGTGACCGCGCCCGGGCGACCGGCCTGGGCCACGATCATGGCCTCGGACTCGTGCTGCTTGGCGTTCAGGATCTTGTGGTCGATCCGGGCCTTTTTCAGCAGCATCGACAGCAGCTCGGAGGCCTCGATGGATGCGGTACCCACGAGAATAGGTCGGCCCTCGGCAGTGACGTCCTTGATCTCGTCGATGATGGCGTGGAATTTCTCTTCCTGGGTGAGGTACACCAGGTCGTTGTAGTCAATCCGCTGGATCGGCTTGTTGGGCGGGATCACCACCACATCCAGGCCGTAGATCTGGCGGAATTCGAAGGCTTCGGTATCGGCGGTACCGGTCATGCCGGCCAGCTTCTCGTACAGACGGAAGTAGTTCTGGAAGGTGGTCGAGGCCAGGGTCTGACTCTCGGCCTGGATCCTGACGCCTTCCTTCGCCTCGATGGCCTGGTGCAGGCCCTCGCTCCAGCGACGGCCCGGCATGGTCCGGCCGGTATGCTCGTCAACGATGACCACCTGGTCACCCTGGACGATGTAATCAACATCCTTCTGGAACAGGTGATGGGCGCGCAAGGCCGAGTGCACATGGTGCAGCAGGCTCAGGTTGGAGGCGGAATACAGGCTCTCGCCTTCATTCAGCAGGCCGCGACTGAGCAGCAGTTCTTCGACCTTCTCATGACCAGCCTCGGTCAGCTCCACCTGGCGTGCTTTCTCATCGATGGTGAAGTCGCCGGAAGGCTCGCCCTCTTCGGACACCTCCCCCTCCTCGAGACTCGGCACCAGCTCATTGATGGCCTGATAGAGCTTGGAGCTGTCCTCGGCGGCGCCGGAGATGATCAGCGGCGTCCGGGCTTCGTCGATGAGGATGGAGTCCACCTCGTCGACGATGGCGAAGTTCAGCCCGCGCTGGACCTTGTCCTCGGTGCTGAATGCCATGTTGTCGCGGAGATAGTCGAAACCGAATTCGTTGTTGGTACCGTAGGTGATGTCCGCCTGGTAGGCCGCTTTCTTCTCATCGGGCGCCTGGCCGGCAACAACCACGCCCACCTGCAGGCCCAGGAAGCGATAGAGTTTGCCCATCCAGTCAGCGTCCCGGCGGGCCAGGTAGTCGTTCACCGTGACCACGTGCACACCTTTGCCGGACAGCGAGTTGAGGTAAACCGCGGCTGTCGCCACCAGGGTCTTACCCTCACCGGTCTTCATCTCGGCAATCCGGCCTTCGTGCAGGGTGATACCACCAATCAGCTGGACGTCATAGTGACGCATGCCCATGACCCGACGGCTGGCTTCGCGAACCGTAGCAAAGGCCTCGGGCAACAGGGCATCGAGGCTTTCGCCCTCTTCCACACGGCGACGGAACTCAGCGGTCTTGCCCTGCAACTCGGTGTCGGAAAAATTGCCAAACTGCTCTTCAAGTTCGTTGATGCGCGCAACTTGTTTACGCATCCTCTTGATTTCTCTGGCATTCTTACTGCCGAACATCTTGGTTGCAAGCTTTGTGAACATAGACCACTGCTTCTTTAATTAAACGAAGGAAGCCGGCATTCTAACCTTATTTCCCGACAGGACAAAAGGCGCACCTCACAAGTGCCGGAATGAAAGTGTCGGAATGCCAACGACTTGTCCTCCGGGGCGAATGATTCGCACCCGGAGGGAACTGGAGGGGAAAACCGGGAATCCTAACAAGATACCGCCGGGACTTAACGATTGGCCCGGGCAATGTATTTCACGGGATCCTTGGAGCGACCATTCTGCAGGACCTCAAAGTGCACGTGAGGACCTGTTGACCGACCGGTACTACCCATCAGGGCAACCACCTGCCCCTTCTGGACCACGTCCCCGGTCTTGACCTTGACGGTCTTGCAGTGACCGTAGCGGGTCACCAGACCATCACCGTGGTCGATTTCCACCAGGTTGCCATAGCCATAACGCTCGCCGGCCCAGGTAACCACACCTCCGGCAACGGCAATGATGTCACTACCATCCTTGCCTGCCAGGTCGACACCGTCATGCCACGTTCGCTTGCCGGAAAACGGATCGGAGCGATAGCCGTACTTGGACGACAGCCAGCCCCAAGTGATCGGCCGACCCTCAACATACATTTCTTCTTCCAGCTTCTGACGGGAAGCGAGCTTGTCCAGCAGGCGCAGTTGCTGCTCCCGGTCGGCCAGCTGCGCCTCCATACGTTCGATCATGTCGGTCAGTGCCGGTGCGGAAAAGGATTCCCTGGTCTCAGGTCCTTCAGGCCCACCGACGGCCGGCGGCTCATCAAAGTTGAACTCTTCACTGGCCACCAGCCCGGATTCCACAAACCGCTGCCCGAGGGCGTCGAGGCGCAACATGCGGCCCTGGAGTTCGCCGAGGCGCAGGGTCAGGGCATCGACCTGTTCACGGACCTGCTCTTCAACGGCGGCCAGTTCCTGTTGCTGGGCCTCCAGCTTGCTTTTCCAGTGCGCCACCAGCTCCGACGGCTTTGGCTCCTGTGCTTTGGCCTTGCTGACTGCCGCCTGGTAGCCGCCCCAGACCGCCGCGCTGATCAAAGCAAGTATCAGCACCAGCATAGCGGCCAGGAACTTGCCGTTCAGGGCGACAACCCGGGACTTCCCGTGGTGTTTGCCTACGAGGATAATGTTCATATCGTCTTCTGATTTCATCGGGGGGCCGCAAGCCTGATCCTGCGTGTTGCAGCCCGGGATGTCCGAATGGGTCTGACCTTTCCCTGGCAACAACTACGTACTGAATAATCGCAGCGCCCGCTGGACATAGGTATTTGCAACAATGTAAAACGAGTCTGAAGCGGGCACTACCCTCAAACAGTGCCGAAGTGTAACCAATCGTAAACGGAACCGTCGAGTGAAAGCGCGTCAATGAAGCGGAAAAGCGAACAGAAAATGAGCTTCGACAAGGTCGGCGGCAACCCCGCCCTGAGTGATCTTGTGGCCAAGGCCGAACTGCACCGGCAGGCGGAAGAGCAGGTCCTGAGCGCGCTCCCCGAGGAGCTCGCCAGTGGCGTTCGCTTTCTCAGCTGCCAGGAAGGCGAACTGGTACTGTCCGCTGTCAACGCCACGCGGGCCAGCCAGATCCGTTTCCGCCAGCATGAAATCATGGCCAGCGTCCGGGAGCAGGAGCTGTTCCGTTACGTGTGGAAACTGAAAGTGAAGGTGGCACCGCCGCGCTTCAGGGAAACAAAGCGCGCCGAAAAACAGTCCCTGAGCAAAGAAAATGCCCGGCTCCTCGCAGAGGAGGCCGGGCACACGAAGGATAAAGCTTTACGCGAGGTTCTCGAAAAACTCGCAAGCCACGCCCGCGATTAAGGCGTCCTGCCTTAACCCTGAGCTGCCAGCACAGGCTTCATATAGGAGATGGGTGCGGTCGCTTCGTCATCGAAGGTAACCACTTCCCACGCATCCTGTTCAGCCCGGAGCTTACGGAGCAGCTTGTTGTTCAGGTCGTGACCGGACTTCACACCGCGGAACTCACCGATCAGGCTGTTACCGAGCAGGTACAGGTCGCCAATGGCATCCAGCACCTTGTGCTTGACGAACTCATCATCGTAACGAAGACCGTCTTCGTTCAGGATCTTGTAGTCGTCAACCACGATGGCGTTATCGACAGAGCCCCCCAGCGCCAGGTTCATCGCCCGCAGCTTCTCGATGTCACGCATGAACCCGAAGGTCCGGGCGCGGGACACTTCCTTCACGAAGGAAGTACTGGAGAAATCCACGGTCGCGGTCTGGGCACGGCCCTTGAACACCGGGTGGTCGAAGTCGATACCGAAGGAAACCTTGAAACCCTCGAAGGGCAGGAAGGTCGCTTTCTTGTCGCCTTCTTCCACGGTAACTTCGCGCTTGATGCGGATGAAGCGCTTGGCCGCGTCCTGCTCGGCGATGCCGGCAGACTGCAGCAGGAACACGAACGGTCCGGCGGAGCCGTCCATGATGGGCACTTCAGACGCGCTGAGCTCCACGAAGCAGTTATCAATACCGAGACCAGCCATGGCTGACAGCAAGTGCTCTACTGTTGCCACACGGACACCGTTTTTTACCAGCGTCGTGGACAGCATGGTCTCACCCACATTTTCCGCACAGGCGCGAATCTCGACCATCGGGTCCAGATCCGTCCGGCGGAAGATGATACCCGAGTCTACCGGAGCCGGCTTCAGGGTCAGGTAAACCTTCTCTCCTGAGTGCAGGCCGACACCGGTAGCCCGGATGGTGTTTTTGAGTGTCCGTTGTCTGATCATCGGTTCATCATTCCGTCACAAAATGGCGATATTCTAGGCAAAAAACTGCCCGGAGAATATCAGAAATTAAGACTGAGTACCATTTGACCAAGAGGGCTTTGCCTCAAATTTACACAAAGCCAACACTCGGCACTCAGCGCACGTAATTTCCGGCAGTCGGGTTCCCTTATTCGGCAAAAAAGCCGAATTGGATCCCCGTACTCATAACCGGCTCACAGTTGCGACAGATTATCAATCAGCCTGACGGCGAAGGAATGCGGGAATATCGAGATAGTCCACGCCCTGCTCTTCGCTTTCCTTGTTCTGATCGATAGCCACGTTACCGCTGGACACGGCGCGACGACGCAGAACCGCTGGACGATCCAGCTGGTTGTAGTCGGTCTTGCCGTCCAGGGTACGGGTGTTGTCGACAACCTTCGTCGGCTTTTCGCGATCACCGCCCAGGCCGGTGGCGACAACAGTCACCTTGAGCTCGTCGGTCATTTCCGGATCGATCACGGTACCGACCACAACAGTCGCGGAATCGGACGCGAACTCACGCACAATGTCGCCAACCTCGGAGAATTCGCCCAGGTTGAGATCCATGCCGGCAGTGATATTGACCAGGATACCCTTGGCGCCCTGGAGGTTGATGTCCTCGAGCAGCGGGCTGCGCACGGCGGCCTCCGCAGCTTCCCGGGCACGGTTCTCGCCAGTGGCACGGGCGGTACCCATCATGGCCATACCCATCTCCGACATCACCGTCTTCACGTCCGCGAAGTCGACGTTGATCATGCCGTTGCGGGTGATCAGGTCGGCAATGCCCTGCACAGCACCCAGCAGCACATCGTTGGCTGAGGCAAAGGCATCCAGCAGGCTGGTCTTCTTGCCCATGACCGCCAGCAGCTTCTCGTTGGGAATGGTGATCAGGGAGTCAACGCTCTCCTCGAGCTCCTTCAGGCCCTCTTCGGCCACGCTCATGCGCTTGCCGCCCTCGAACATGAAGGGCTTGGTAACCACGGCCACGGTCAGGATACCCAGCTCACGGGCCACCTCGGCCACAACCGGAGCGGCTCCGGTGCCGGTACCTCCGCCCATGCCGGCGGTAATGAACACCATATCGGCGCCCTGCAGGGCCTCTGCGATACGGTCACGGTCTTCCAGGGCAGACTGACGACCTACTTCCGGATTGGCGCCGGCACCCAGCCCCTTGGTGATGTTGCCACCAAGCTGGATTACCTGCCGGGCATCCAGATCAGTCAGCGCCTGGGCATCGGTGTTGGCGCAGATAAATTCCACACCTTCAACGTCGCTGTTGAGCATGTGACGTACGGCATTACCACCGCCACCACCAACACCGACGACTTTAATGACAGCGTTTTGCTGGACATTATCGACGAGTTCGAACATTTCCCCTACTCCTTCGTGCTGTAGACAGCCTATCCAGGCTGTTTTTTCGAGATTTATGTTTTCGAGATACCTTCGTGTACTGCTCGTCCTGGCCGGTCAGAAGTGACCGGTAAACCAGGCTTTCATGCGCTCAAACAGCGAGGGGGCCTCTTCCCCCTTGAGCACGGGCGCCCGCCCGAGATCCATCTGGCGGAAGCCATGGATCAGCAACCCGACGCCAGTGGCGTAGATCGGGTTGTTGACCACCTCCGTCATACCGGACACCGCCTGCGGAGAAGCCAGGCGGACCGGCATGTGGAAGATCTCCTCGGCCAGTTCCACCACGCCTTCCATGGTGGAGGAACCGCCGGTTATCACGATGCCTGCGGGAATCAGGTCCTCAAATCCGGACCGGCGCAGTTCCGACTGCACCAGGGTGAAAAGCTCCTCATAACGGGGCTCCACCACTTCGGCCAGTGCCTGCCGTGAAAGGTCACGAGGGGCACGATCGCCGACGCTCGGCACCTTGATGGTTTCATCGGCGCCTGCGAGCTGGGTCAGCGCGCAGGCATACTTGATCTTGATTTCTTCGGCATTCTGGGTCGGAGTCCGCAGCGCCATGGCAATGTCGTTGGTGACCTGGTCCCCGGCAATCGGGATTACCGCGGTGTGGCGGATGGCGCCGCCGGTAAAGACCGCGATATCCGTCGTCCCGCCACCGAGATCCACCACGCAGACCCCAAGCTCTTTTTCATCTTCAGTCAGGATGGCGTGACTGGAGGCCAGTTGTTCCAGAATGATGTCGTCCACCTCCAGGCCGCAGCGCTTCACGCATTTCTCGATGTTCTGGGCAGCATTTACCGCACAGGTCACCAGGTGCACCTTGGCTTCCAGGCGAACACCGGACATGCCCATTGGCTCCTTGATGCCCTCCTGGCTGTCAATCACGAACTCCTGCGGCAGGATATGCAGGATCTTCTGGTCTGCCGGAATGGCAACTGCCTGGGCGGCGTCAATCACCCGGTCAATATCCGCCTGGGTGACCTCACGGTCCCGGATGGCCACGATGCCATGGGAGTTAAGGCTCTTGATGTGGCTGCCCGCGATCCCGGCGTACACCGAATGAATCCGGCAGCCGGCCATGAGCTCCGCCTCCTCGACAGCACGCTGGATGGCCTGCACGGTGGTCTCGATATTGACCACCACGCCACGCTTGAGACCCCGGGACGGGTGGGAACCGATCCCCACCACTTCAATGGTGCCGTCCATCTTGCGCTTGCCGACAATCGCAACCACTTTCGAGGTTCCGATATCGAGGCCAACAATCATGTTTTCCGTTTCAACCGATGACATGTATTCCACCAAACCGTTGGTCTGTCGTTAATTTGCTATGAATTTGGCCCGGAAGCCGCGACTGCCTGCTTCCACTGCACCGCAACACCGTTGGTGTAGCGGGCATCCACCCTGCTGACTTCGTCCGACCGGGATGCCAGCCGGGTCTCGTAAACTGTCATGAACCGCTCAAAACGCTCGTCCACCTGGTCCCTGCCGAGCACCACCTGGATGCCGTTCGCCAGGGTCAGGGTCCAGGCGCCCCGGGCTTCCAGTGACAGGCCGGCAAAACCGAGCTCGTGGCTGACCAGCCGGTCGTTCATGGTCTGGGCCATCCGGATCACCTCACGCACCCGATCATCCGGGCCTGCCAGCCGGGGCAGACGGCCCGCTACCTCGGGATTCGGCGGTGTGAACAGCTCGCCGGTCCGACTCACCAGGCGCCCGTCGGTCCAGTAGGCCAGCGGTTTCTTTTCCCGGATATCGATCACCAGCCGATCCGGCCAGACCCGGCGAACCGCCGCAGAGGCCACCCAGGGCCGCTGCTCCAGCTCGTTCTTGATCTCGGACAGGTCGGTGGCAAAGTAGCTTTTCCCGATCCAGTTACCCGCCTCCCGCTCGATGGCGACCCGGCTGTCCCCGACGAAGTCGCCGTTGACGTCGATTGCCAGGATCTGCTGATCCATGGCACTCAGAACCTTGCCGGTACCCCAGGGGACCAGGGCCGCCAGCAGCACAATCAGGGCCCCAAGCCCCACCTGCAGCCAGGGCACGGCTGCCAGGATGCCCCTGAGAACGCCAAACCGGTCCCGCTCGGGACCGAGGGAAGTCGCCCCCCGGCGCCGCGGGGGCTCGGACGGAAACGCCCGACTCCGGATCAGCAGGTTCTCAAGCATTGGCATCCTCCAGGGTGTCGCGGAGTATCCGCACCACCAGTTCGTCAAAGCCGATACCTGCAGCCCGCGCCGCCATCGGCACCAGGCTGTGGTCGGTCATACCGGGGACCGTATTGACCTCCAGCAGCCAGAAACGGCCATCGGCATCCTGCATCACGTCCACCCGCCCCCAGGTCCGGCAACCCACGACCCGGAACGCATCGAGGGCAAGCTGCTGGAGCCGGAGCTCATCCTCGGGGGCCAGCCCGCAGGGAATTCGGTAATGGGTGTCATCGGCCAGGTACTTGGCCTCATAGTCGTAGAACGCGTGGTCGGTACTGGCACTCAGACCAATGGCCGGAAGGGCCCGATCCTGCAGCAGGCTCACGGTAAACTCCGGGCCCTCGACCCACTCTTCCACCAGCACCAGGTCGTCCATCGCCGCGGCAGCCCGGTAGGCCTCTACCAGCTCGGACTCGGTCCGCACCTTGCGAATGCCGATACTGGAACCCTCGTGCGCCGGCTTCACGCTCAGGGGCGGCTGCAGCTCGGCCATGATCCTTCCGGCTTCGTCCTCGGCGGTCATGGCCCGGAATTTCGGCGTCGGCAGGCCGCAGCCTTCGAACACATACTTGGTGCGGAGCTTGTCCATGGCCAGGGCCGAAGCCAGCATCTCGCTGCCGGTATAGGGAATACCGGCCTGGGACAGGATCGCCTGCAGCGTTCCGTCCTCACCACCCCGGCCATGAAGGGCAATGAATACCCGGTCGAAATCCGGGTCCTCAACGGTTTTCAGCAGGCAACCCCGGACATCCACCCCGAAGGCATCCACGCCGGCGGACTGCAGGGCGGCCAGCACGGCCTTTCCGCTCTTCAGGGAGACTTCGCGCTCGGCAGAATCACCGCCCATGAACACGGCAACCCGGCCCAGCGCCTTCACCAGCTCCGGATCCGCCTGATAGTCCTGTATCTCGTTGTGGTGCATATCAGTCACCAGAAATCACTCCCGCTGCCGCCAGACGGGCAGCCACACCACCAATATCGCCGGCGCCCTGGGTAATCAGCAGGTCGCCATCCTGCAGCACATTGGCCAGCAGGCTCTCGATTTCGCTGTTGTCCTCGACAAACACCGGCTCCACCTTGCCACGCTGGCGAATGCTCCGGCACAGGGAGCGGCCGTCCGCGCCAGGAATCGCCGGCTCACCGGCGGAATACACGTCCATCAGCAGCAGACCGTCCACTTCCGACAGCACCCGGACGAAGTCCTCGTACAGGTCCCGGGTGCGGGTATAACGGTGCGGCTGGTACAACATCACCAACCGGCGGTCCGGCCAGGCATCATGGGCGGCACGAATCACTGCTTCCACCTCGGTCGGGTGGTGGCCGTAATCGTCCACCAGGGTGATGGAGCCTTTCGGAGTCTGGTAATCGCCGTACACCTGGAACCGTCGGCCGACGCCGGCGAATCCGGCCAGTCCCTTGCAGATTGCCTCATCCGCGACCCCTTCGTCGGTGGCAACGGCAATGGCCGCCAGGGCATTGAGCACGTTATGCCGCCCCGGCATCCGCAACTCCACCGGCAGGTCACTGCGACCACCCGGACGCTTGACCACAAAGCGGGTTTTCAGGCCGTCAGAGGTGATTTCCTCGGCCCGATAATCCGCCTCGGGGTTGTCGATACCGTAGGTGACGATGGCCCGGGAGATCCTCGGAATGATTTCCTGCACATAACCGTCGTCCACACACATCACGGCCACCCCGTAGAACGGCAGATTGTGGAGAAAGTCGACAAAAGTCTGCTTCAGCTTTTCAACATCACCGCCATAGGTATCCATGTGATCGGCTTCGATGTTGGTGACCACGGAAATCACCGGGGTCAGGTGCAGGAAGGAGGCATCGCTCTCATCCGCTTCCGCCACCAGGTAACGGGAGCCACCCAGCTGGGCGTTGGTACCGGCACTGTTCAGCTTGCCGCCAATCACGAACGTGGGATCGAGACCGGCCTCACCCAGCACCGAGGCAATCAGGCTGGTGGTGGTGGTCTTGCCATGGGTGCCGGCCACGGCGATCCCGTGGCGATAGCGCATGATCTCCGCCAGCATCTCGGCCCGCGGCACGATGGGAACCCTGCGGCTCCGGGCCGCCACCACCTCCGGGTTGTCAGACTTTACTGCCGTGGACACCACGACAACGTCCGCCCGGGCACTGTTCTCTTCCCGGTGTCCGATCTGGACCTCGACACCGAGGGATTTCAAGCGGTCAGTTACCGGCCCTTCCTTCAGGTCGGAACCGGACACTTCATAGCCCTGATTCTTCAGGACCTCGGCAATGCCGCTCATGCCGGCACCACCGATCCCGACAAAGTGGATGTGGCGGATCCGGCGCATTTCCGGCACCTGATAGACCAGTGGCGGATTGGTTGCATCAGCCATTGGCGGCCTCCAGACAGTAATTCACGACTCTCTCCGTTGCATCCGGGCGGGCCAGCGTTCGTGCAGCCTTCGCCATATTCATGACCCTGGTCCGGTCCTTTGCCAGGTCTTGCAGGGTTTCGGCCAGGGTTGCCGGTGTCAGTTTTGGCTGTGGAATCAGCACTGCCGCCTTCGCCTCCACCATTTGTTTCGCATTGGCCGTCTGGTGGTCATCCACGGCATGAGGGAATGGCACCAGTACGGCACCGATACCTGCCGTGCAGAGCTCGGAAACCGTCAGCGCTCCCGAGCGACAGATGACCACATCAGCCCAGCTGTAGGCTTCGGCCATATCCCTGATAAACGGCTCGATACTGGCCGTTACACCCTGTGCCTCGTAGGCGGCTTTCGCCTCATCCAGGTTCTTCTCACCACACTGGTGACGCACCTCCGGTCGATCTGCCTCCGGAATCAGGGCCAGGGCCTCGGGTACCTGCTGATTGAACACCCGGGCGCCGAGGCTGCCGCCGACCACCAGGACCCGCAGCTGGCCGGACCGGCCCGCCATGCGGGTTTGAGGCTCCGGCAGGCTGGCCAGATCCTGGCGCACCGGGTTACCGGTGCATCGGGTCACCACGTCTGCCCCGAAACTACCCGGGAAGGCTTCCAGCACCGTGTTGGCGAACCGCACCAGAATTCGGTTGGTCATTCCGGCAATGGCATTCTGCTCATGGATCACCAGAGGTGTCCGGGTCAGCCAGGCGGCCACTCCGCCCGGTCCGGTCACGAATCCGCCCATGCCAACGACGCAGTCGGGACGGATTCGCCGCACCACCGTAAACGCTTCACCCAGAGCCCGCATCAGGCGGAACGGCGCCAGCAACAGGGCCAGCTTGCCTTTGCCCCGCAGGCCCGAGATGTGGATGAGCGACAACGGGATGTCGGTATCGCCGATCAGCCGTTGCTCCATGCCACCGGTGGCGCCGAGCCAGTAAACCTCATGCCCCCTGGCCTCAAGGGCCCGGGCAGTGGCCAGCGCCGGGAACACGTGGCCCCCGGTACCGCCTGCCATCATCAGAAAGCGACGGGATTCAGTCATACACCGCCCCTCCCCGTTTCTTTGAACCGTTCTTCTCACTGGCCACGCGTACCTTGTCCAGCCGTTCCATTTCAATGCGTGCGAGAACACCGATACACACGCAGGTAATCATCAGGCTTGACCCGCCATAACTCACCAGTGGCAGGGTCAGGCCCTTGGTGGGCAGCAGTCCGGTGCTGACCGCCATGTTGATGCCGGCCTGCAGCCCGATCAGAAGCGTCAGGCCATAGGCAAAACAGGCGCCAAAAGGCATTTCAGCCTTCTCGGCCCGGCGGGCAATCACGAAGCCTGAAATCACCAGGACCGTGAACAGGGTCAGTACCAATAACGACCCGAGCAGACCGAATTCCTCGGCGATGATCGCGAAGATAAAGTCGGTGTGGGCCTCGGGCAGATAGAACAGCTTCTGGATCGAATTGCCCAGGCCGACACCGGCCCACTCGCCACGGCCGAAGGCAATCAGCGACTGGGTCAGCTGGTATCCGGTATCGAACTGGTCTTTCCAGGGATCCAGGTAGCTCACCACCCGTTTCAGCCGGTAAGGCTGGGTGAGCACCAGGACAGTCCCCAGGGCCACCAGAATCGCGATCAGCGGCAGGAACCGGGTCAACCGGACGCCACTGAGAAAAATCATGCCGGCCGCCGCCGTCACCAGCACTACCGTGGCACCGAAGTCCGGCTGGATAACCAGCAGGACCGAGGCCACACCCAACACCACCAGCGGCTTCAGAAAACCGGGCCAGGTATTGAGCAGTTCGTCCCGGCGGCGCACCACATAACCGGCCAGATAGGCAATCAGGCACAGTTTTGCCACCTCGGACACCTGCACGTTGAACAGGCCGAACGGGATCCAACGGGTGGAACCATTGACCGTGCGCCCCATGGGTGTCAGTACCAGCACCAGCACCAGCAGACCGATGCCCAGCAGCAGCCAGCCACTGCGCTCCCACCAGGCAACCGGCACATTCACCGCCACCAGGGCCAGGACACCACCCATGGCGGCGAACAGCAGCTGACGGATCACATAGTGGTAGCTGTTGCCCATGGTTTCCGCCGCCATGTCCATGGAAGCGGATGAAATCATCACCACACCGACCACTAGCAACGCTGCCGCGCTGAGCACCAGCACCGGCAGAGGCTGGATCTCGCCCAGCCAGCTGTTGCGGTTCGGAAGGCTGATTCCGGCTGACATCACAGCGCCTCCACGAGTGTTCGGAACTGGTCACCGCGATCCAGATAGTCGCGGAACATGTCAAAACTGGCGCACGCCGGCGACAGCAGCACCCGGTCACCCGGGCGGGCCGCCTTCCGGGCGGCCGAGACTGCGTCGTTCAGGGTGCCGGCCCGCACGGTCTGAACGCAGCTGCCGATGGCCTCCGCTATCCGGTCCGCGTCCGTGCCGATCAGCACCACCGCCCGGCAATACAGCGCAACCGGCGCCTCCAGGGGCGCGAAGTCCGCGCCCTTGCCATCACCGCCGGCAATCAGCACCACCTTGCCCTGCTCCGGGGCCAGGCTCTCGATGGCCGCCACCGTGGCCCCCACGTTGGTGCCCTTGGAATCATTGATGTAGTCAACGCCCTCGAAACTGCGGACAAACTCACAGCGGTGCGGCAGGCCCCGGAACTCCCGGGCTACCTGCAACATGACGTCCATCGGGAACCCCGCCGCATGGCCAAGGGCCAGTGCTGCCATGACATTACTGACGTTGTGGCGGCCCAGGAGCCGGAGCTCGCTGGTGAGCAGCAGGTTGTCGAACCCGAAGGTGATCCAGGTACCCTGATCGTCGTCCCGGGTACTGAACGTATCCGGGTTCACCCGGTGAAAACCGAAACACAGGAACCGCAGGGTGTCCCGGGCCATGGGTGTGCTAAGGGCATCATCCAGGTTGACGACAGCATTCTTCGCGCCCCGGAATATCCGCTGTTTGGCCTGGAAGTAGGCCATCTTGTTCGGATAACGGTCCATGTGGTCATCGCTGACATTCAGCACCGTGGCAGCCAGCGCATTCAGTACATCGGTGGTCTCCAGCTGGAAACTGGACAGCTCCAGCACGTAGAGATCGGCACCGCGCCCGAGCAGATCCAGGGCCGGGGTTCCGATATTGCCTCCGACTTCCACCTTGCGACCGGCCGCTTTCGCCATCTCGCCCACCAGGGTGGTGACCGTGGTCTTGCCGTTGGAGCCGGTGATGGCAATGATCGGCGCATCCGCCGCCTCGGCGAACAGATCGATATCGCCCCGGATCCGGGCACCACCCTCGGCCGCGCCCGCGATGGCCGGCTCGGCGATGCTGATGCCGGGGCTGACCACCAGCTCGTTGAACCCGGCGAACAGCTCGGTATCGAACGCGCCCAGATGAACCGGTATTTCCGGCCAGCTCGAGCGCAGTTCGTCCAGGCCCGGCGGCGCGGAACGGCTGTCCGCCACCGCAACCTCCCGACCCTGTTCGGACAGGTAGCGCACGCAGGAGAGCCCGGTCTTACCGAGCCCTACCACCAATGTGCGACGATCCGAAGCAATGACACTCATAGCCGTAGCGTTACCCTATCGTATCTTCAGACTGGCCAGGCCAATCAGGACCAGAACCACAGTGACCACCCAGAACCGCACGATAACGCGGGGTTCCGGCCAGCCTTTCAATTCAAAGTGATGGTGCAGCGGCGCCATCCGGAAAATCCGGCGCCCGGTCAGGCGGAACGACGCCACCTGCAGGATCACCGAGATGGTCTCCATGACGAAGATCCCGCCCATGATGAACAGCACGATTTCCTGGCGCACGATGACCGCCACCACGCCCAAGGCTGCCCCCAGGGCCAGCGCCCCAACATCACCCATGAACACCTGGGCCGGATAGGTGTTGAACCACAGAAACCCGAGCCCGGCACCCACCAGGGAACCGCAGAAGATAATGAGCTCACCGGTTCCCGGCAGATGGGGAATCAGCAGGTAATTGGCAAACTGCGCGTGTCCGGACACATAGGCGAAAATGGCCAGCGCGCCGGCGACCATGACCGTAGGCATGATCGCGAGTCCATCCAGGCCGTCGGTCAGGTTGACCGCGTTGCTGCTGCCTACGATCACGAAATAACTGAGCAGGATGAACAGCACCGGGCCCAGGGTCAGGGAAACATCCTTCAGGAACGGCAGATACAGGGACGTCTCCTGGGGCAGCGCGGAGCTGAAGTACAGGAAAATCGCCGCACCGGCGCCGATCACCGATTGCCAGAAGTATTTCCATTTCGCCGGAAGCCCCCGGGGATTGCGCTCCACCACCTTGCGATAGTCATCGACCCAGCCAATGGCGCCGAACAGCATGGTGACCAGCAGGGTGATCCACACATAACGGTTGGTCAGATCAGCCCACAGCAGGGTACTGACGGCAATGGCCACCAGGATCAGTGCGCCGCCCATGGTCGGAGTGCCCGCCTTGCTGAGGTGGGTCTGGGGACCGTCATCCCGAACCGCCTGGCCGATCTGGTACTGGCTGAGCTTGCGGATCATCATCGGCCCGATAATGAGCGAGATCAGCAGTGCCGTCAGAATCCCCAGAATCGCGCGCAGCGTCAGGTACTGAAACACCGTCAGTTCGGAAAAATATTGCGATAGAACCTCTGTCAGCCAGAGCAGCATTAGTTATTCACCTTTTCTTTAATTCCCTCCACCACGCGATCCATGGCGGAACTGCGAGAACCCTTCACCAGCACGGTGATTTCAGAACCAAGGGTACTGACGATGGCATTCACTGCCTCTTCATGGGTCGGAAACTGCTCGGCTTCCGGCCCGAATCCATCCACATAACCTTCACAACCGGGACCCACTACCATCAAACGGTCGATGCCCCTTTCTTTCGCTGCGGCTCCCACTTCGGCGTGCAGGGCGCGGGCATCCGGGCCCAGTTCGGCCATGGCACCAAAGACCGCCACCCGTTGGCCGGCGCGCTCTGCAAGCACTGCCACCGCCGCTTTCATGGACGCAGGGTTGGCGTTGTAACTGTCGTCGATCAGGGTCAATTCCCGACCCAGTTCCAGCATCTGAAGACGGCCCTTGACGGACTGGATACCCACCAGGCCGTCCTCCAGCTGCTGATCGGTGGCGCCCAGTTCCCGGGTCGCGGCGATCGCCATCAGGGCATTACTCCGGTTGTGCTCACCCGGAAACGAAAGCGTCAGGGTGCAGGACCAGCCATCGGGGCCGGTCACTGTCAGTTGTTGACCGGTGCCGGACACTCGGGCGTCCGTGACCTGGTAATCCGCTTCCGGATGTCCAAAGCGGCTGACACTGACCACACGGCGATCTCTCGCCCGTGCCAGCCACTGATCGAAAGCGGGATCGTCCCGGTTCAGAACCACCAGGCCACCCTCGGCAACGCCTTCGATGATCTCGCCCTTGGCCCGGACAATGTTTTCGTAGCTCCCGAACCCTTCCAGGTGAGCCTGGCCGGCGTTGGTCAGGATCACTACCTGTGGCCTGGCCACCGCCACGGTATGGGCGATCTCGCCCAGACCACTGGCGCCCAGCTCGATAGCGGCAAACCGGTGTTCAGGGGCCAGGCGGAACAACGTCAGGGGCACCCCGATGTGATTGTTCAGGTTGCCCTCGGTCGCCAGGGTCGGCCCCATGCGCGACAGCACCGCCGCAGTCATTTCCCGGACTGTGGTCTTGCCACTGCTTCCGGTGACAGCCACCAGTTGCACCTGGCTTTCTTTCCGGTTGCCCTCCGCCAGCCGGGCCAGGGCCTCGACGGTATCGGTCACCACCAGTTGCGGGATGGTGATACTGCTGTCTTCGGTGTCCACCACCGCTGCCACTGCACCGGCCTCCTGTGCCTTTGCCAGGAACCGGTGCCCATCAAAATTCTCACCCCGCAGGGCGACGAACAGATCCCCTTGCGCCAGCGTCCGGGTGTCGGTTGATACCCCTTCATACCGGACAGATTCCAATGACCGCGCTGCGCACCTGGCGCCAGTCCAGTCACGGGCCTCCGCCAGCGAAAAGGCGCGCATCATGCCACACCTCCGTTGAGCTTCAGGCAATGCCTGACCTGCTCGGTGTCGCTGAATGGCAGCTTCTGACCCGCAATTTCCTGGTAGGCCTCGTGCCCCTTGCCGGCAACCAGCACCAGATCGTCCGGGCCGGCCTGGGCAATGGCGCTCTGGATGGCCTCGGCACGGTCATGGATCACCGTGACCTGCCCGGTTTGTTCAAAGCCGGCCAGGATGTCCCGGACAATTGCCTCGGGCGCCTCACTGCGGGGGTTGTCATCGGTCACAATGACCGCGTCCGCCAGTTGCTCGGCTTCCCGCGCCATTTCCGGGCGCTTTCCGGAATCCCGGTCACCACCGCAGCCGAATACACAGATCAGCCGGCCAGCCACGTGCGGCCGAAGTGCTGACAGGGCATTTGAGAGAGCGTCCGGTGTGTGGGCGTAATCCACCACCACCCGAACGCCGTTATTGCCGGTAAACCGTTCCAGCCGCCCCGGTGGCGGCAGCAGCCGGCCAACGGCTTCCCGGACCCGATCCACGGGTACGCCAAGGCTCAACACCGCGGCCATGGCCGCCAGCACATTGCTGGCATTGAAACTGCCCATCAGGGGAACGCGGATATCGAATGCCCCCCATTCGCCATCAACCGCAGCCTCGAACCCTTCGTCGGTCGGGCGGAACTCCTTCAACCAGAGTTCGGTCTGGGCTTCGTGCAAGCTGTACCTGACCCGGTCACACTTCCCGTCCAGTTGTCCATACAGCTGGCGCCCGAACGGGTCATCGAAATTGATCACCGCGAAGTGCAGCGATTCGCGCTCGAACAGCTTTGCCTTCGCCGCGCCATAGGCCTCCATCGACCCGTGGTAATCCAGATGATCGCGGGTCAGGTTGGTGAAGACCGCCCCGGTCATGGTGAGATTGTCCACCCGGCCCTGATCGAGGGCATGGGACGACACCTCCATGGCTGCGGCCCGGCCACCCTGTGCCAGGATCCGGTACAACACCCGGTTTACCTGCACCACATCCGGGGTGGTGTGACTCGCCGGCTGAAGGGCGTCGGGCATACCGTAGCCGAGTGTGCCGATCACGCCGCAGGGCGTTCCGGTATCCTTGAGCAGGCGCGCAATGTACTGGGAGACCGAGGTCTTGCCATTGGTGCCGGTGACGCCAATCAGCCGCAGTCGTTGCGAGGGATGCTCGAAAAAACGATCCGCCAGGCGACCAAGTTGCTCCCGCAACCCGACCACCGGCACGATGAGCGCACCATGGTGTTCGGCACATTCGCCCGCGGTAACGGACTCCAGCAACACAACCGTCGCGCCAGCCTCGATGGCCTTGTCGACGTAAAAATCCGCCGGCGTTCGCGCGCCAGCCAGCGCCACGAAGGCATCTCCGGACCGGACCTCGCGGCTGTCGGTCTTCAGTCCGTGAATGGTGACATCGAATACCGACGGCACCTCGACGATGCCATGCAACAAAGTGCTGAGTGATGCGATGCACATAGGGTTAACCTCGCTCCCCGGTCGTCGGCGACTCGCCAGGCGAGCCGGTGACTTCCAGTTCAGGCTTCACATTCAGCAGTCGCAGTGCGTCACTCATCACCCGGGCGAATACCGGGGCGGCTACCTCACCGCCGTAATATTCCCCGGACTGCGGCGCATCAACGGCCACAACGGTAACGATTCTCGGATTATCAATCGGTGCCATTCCGGCAAAAATCGCCTTGTACTGGCTGTCCTCATAACCTTGAGCGCCAACCAGGTGAACAGTTCCTGTCTTTCCGCCGGCAGAGTAAAAGCCGGGCTGGGCACGGGTACCGGTACCCTTCTCGACTACTTCTGCCAGCATTTGCCGGACCTCGTGTGCCACACCCTCGGAAAGCACCCGCTGGCCCCGTGGCGGCTCATCGACCTTGAGCAGGCTCAACGGGTACCGGATACCGCCATTGGCCAGAACCATGTAGGCCTGGGCCAGTTGCAGGGCGTTCACGCTCATGCCATAGCCATAGGAAAGTGTGGCCTCCTCAACGGGACGCCATTTGGGCGGGGCCGGCAATATGCCAACCGCCTCGCCCGGGAACCCCACGCCGGTAGGCTGACCCAGGCCCAGGCGGCTGTAGAGATCCCGAATCACGTCACCACCGATTTCCGAAGCAATCTTGCTCATGCCCACGTTACTGGACTTCACAATTATGCCGGTGAGATCCAGGACCCCGTAATTGCGATGGTCACGGATAGTAAAACGACCGAACCGGCGATAGCCGGGGGAGGTATCGATGGTGTCGCCAGACTTATAAAGGCCGGACTCCAGGGCTGCGGCCACGGTAATCGGCTTCATGGTCGAGCCGGGTTCGAACAGGTCGGTGATGGCCTTGTTTCTGAGGTTCTCCGCCGCCAGCTGGCTCCGGTCATTAGGGTTGTAGGAGCCCTGGTTCACCATCGCCAGAACCTCTCCGGTGTCCACGTCCAGCATCACCAGGGTACCGCCCCGAGCCTTGTGGGCGTTAACCACCGCTTTCAGCTCCCGGTAGGCCAAGTACTGAAGGCGAAGATCGAGACTGAGTTCGAGTTTCTGTCCCGGCTGGGCATCCCGGATCAGGGTCAGGTCCTTGATGGCCCGGCCACGATTGTCCTTGAGCACGCGCTTGCGCCCGGACTCCCCGGAGAGCCAGTCGTTGTAGGCCAGTTCAATGCCTTCCTGGCCGCGCTCGTCGATATCGGTGAAGCCTACGACGTGAGCGGTCACTTCGCCTGCAGGGTAGTAACGACGGTATTCCTGACGACTGTAGACACCATTGATGTCCAACGCCATCGCGTCCCGGGCAAGGGAGGGCTGAACCTTGCGGCGCAGGTAGATGAATTCCCGGCCGGCATAGTCCCGGAGCCGCTCCCGCAGACGGGCTTCATTGATACCCAGCAGGCGGGCCAGGTTGGCCAGCCGGGGCTCGTCGGGATTGGCTTCAGAGGGATTGGCCCAGATTGTCTGGACCGGGGTACTGACCGCCAGCGGTTCGCCATGACGATCACTGATGACACCTCGATGGGCGTCGATGGTCTCGACCCGGATGGTGCGGACGTCGCCCTGTTTGCGCAGAAACTCGTTGTCCACCACATGCAGGTCCACCAGCCGCCAGCCCAGGGCGGCAACCACCAGCAGGAAAACACCCAGCACGGTGCCGAACCGCCAGGCTTTCAGCCCTGCAGCCATACGTTGGCCCCATGTTGTCTGTGTTCCCTGACCGGACAAATCGATCACCCTGACGTTTTGTAAATGTTATTGTTATCGGATTACCGGACCGATGCCGGCGACATCAGCGGTACCAGGACAATATCCTCACGGCCCGGAACGACCATACCAAGCCGCTCGGAAGCCAGTGCCTCCACACGGCCGTGGGCGCTGAGAGCGCTCTGCTCGAGCAGCAACTGGCTCCACTCCCTCTGGTACTGGTCCCGCTGCGCCTGCAACTGGGACAGGGTATTGAACAACTCCCGGTTTTCGTGGGCACTGACCACCACGCCGATGGACGATGCCACCAGCACAGCCATCAGACCCAGAGACACCAGCACCCGCTTCTGGCGGGTGGCATCGAATACCTGCTGTGAAATGCGAACCGCGGTGGCAACACCATCGCGGACCCTTTGCCTGTTCAGTTTGGCCGTCTTGACCGGCTGTTCTATGGCTACCGCGCCCATGATCACGCGCTCCCCTGCGTTTTGTCGCTTCTGTCGATTCGCTCAAGTACCCGCATCACTGCACTGCGGGCCCGGACGTTATCACTGACTTCCTCTGCTCCGGCCTTGGCGGCTTTTCCCACCAGTCGGAACGCCGACTGCTCCTGATCGGCGGTAACCGGAATGCCTCGGGGCAACTTCGGTCCCCGCGCCAGGCCCCGCATGAAGCGCTTGACCAGCCGGTCTTCCAGGGAGTGGAAACTGATCACCACCAGCCTGCCACCGGGCGCCAGGCGCTCCGCGGCGGCCTGCAGGCAGATCTCCAGATCCTCCAGCTCCCGATTGATATAGATGCGGATAGCCTGGAAGGTCCGGGTCGCCGGATGCTTGTGTTTTTCCTTCTTCGGAACGGCCTCGCTGACCAGCTCCGCCAACTGCCTTGTGGTCTCGATAGGGGCCTCCTGACGGCGATCCACAACGAGACGGGCGATACGGCGGGAAAACCTTTCCTCTCCGTATCGCCAGATAACGTTTGCAATTTCCTGCTCCTCCGCCCGGGCCAGCCACTCGGCCGCACTCGGTGACTGATGCGGATTCATGCGCATGTCCAGCGGTCCGTCGCGCATGAAGCTGAAGCCCCGCGACGGGTCATCAAGCTGTGGAGACGACACCCCGAGATCCAGCAAAAGGCCGTCAATTTCGTCCCAGTCACGGCGAGCCATGGCCAGAGCCAGTTCGGCGAAGGAACCGTGGAACCAGGAGAAGCGGGGATCTTCAGCCGTCAGAGCCTCGGCAACCCGGATCGCTTCGGGATCCTTGTCGAAACCGAGGAGGTGCCCGTTCGGACCCAGGCGCTCAAGAATGAGCCGACTGTGACCGCCACGACCGAAAGTGCCATCCACGTATCTGCCATCGGGGTCGCCAACCAGGTAATCGACCGCCGAATCCAGAAGTACCGAGCGGTGGGCGTAGTCCGCTCCGTCCTTCTGGTTGTGTTCGGAAGTCATAGTGAAAGCGCCTCCATTTCCGGCGGCATGTCCTCATCGCCTGAAGACTCGTCCAGCCAGGCGAACCAGCGCTCCTCGCTCCAGAGCTCCAGCTTCTTGCCCTGACCGATCAGCATGAGCTTCTTCTCCAGATGGGCGTAGCTTCGAAGTGTGGGCGGAATCAGGATACGACCCGCAGAGTCCAGCTCCATGGGTGCAGCATTACCGAGTAACAGACGCTGCAGCCGCCTGGCGGCCTTGTTCATGTTGGGTAGGGCTTCAATCTTGGGGCGCAGGACCTCCCACTCGGGCTCCGGATACACCAGCAGACAGCGCTCTTCGTCGGCATTGGCCGTCAGCACGATGCGGCCACCACAGATCTGCGAGAGCTCCTCGCGGACCTTGGAGGGGATCGCCAGGCGACCCTTCGCATCCATGTTGATGGCATGACTGCCCAGAAAATTGCTCATTTACACCGTCTCGGGTAGCTGAAAACCACAAAAAACCACTAGAAACCACTTTTTCCCACTTCTGCACACTATAGGAACACGCATTACAC
Source organism: Marinobacter pelagius (assembly GCF_900114925.1). Taxonomy (GTDB): domain Bacteria; phylum Pseudomonadota; class Gammaproteobacteria; order Pseudomonadales; family Oleiphilaceae; genus Marinobacter; species Marinobacter pelagius. Next base: position 242,012 of record NZ_FOUR01000007.1, read on the forward strand.
AATGCAAGCGCCGCAAATGGCGTCGGTCTCGTAAAAGTTCCTTTTATGACAAGAGGTTACGGGCGAAGATTTGTTCGGAGGGAGAGATTACGGAAAAGAAACAAAAGGAAATCAAACACCTGCAAATAGTTTTGAAGATGGCAAGTTAGGTTTAAGATTTTTTGGCTATAAAGAATCAGGTTTGAGAATTGCACACTTCACAGAAGGGAAAGGCGAGCTCGCCGATAAGCCGGGTTCTGTCTTGGACAGTCATTCATCTAGGGCCTGCGTCACCACAGGCCTCAAGCAACCTACCCGAATCCAGCGCGGGCCACGCCATTGGATTCCTATTTGGTCTTGCTCCAGGTGGGGTTTACCATCGCCGTGGACTGTTGCCAGCCACGCGGTGCGCTCTTACCGCACCATTTCACCCTTACCGGCGCCCGGAGGCGCTTAGGCGGTATACTTTCTGTTGCACTTTCCGTCGGCTCACGCCGCCCAGGCGTTACCTGGCACCTTGCCCTGCGGAGCCCGGACTTTCCTCCCCCGGCGGACCGGCGGCGACTGTCTGGCGAGCTCGGGCGTGACAATACTCTGCCCGTTCCGGGCATGCAAGGAAAACCTGCCCGGTCGCTCAGCGGTCCTTGAGCTCCAGAGCCCGCTGATACAACTCGTTCTTGGAGCCACCGGTCAGTTCGGCAACGATCTTTGCCACTTTCTTTACCGGCAGCTCGGCCAGAAGCAATCCAAGGAGCTTGTCCACATCCAGCTGGGACCCCGCTTCAGCCCGGCCCGATGCCTCGGCGCCACGCACAACCACCACGAATTCTCCCTTGCTGCCATGGGGGTCCGTCTGCAGCTCTGCCAGCACATCCTCCGCGGAACCACTGTAGAAAGTCTCGAAGGTTTTGGTCAGCTCACGCCCCAGCACCAGCTCGCGTTCGCCGCCCAGCACCGAGACGAGATCCGCCAGCGTGTCCAGTATCCGGTGGGGTGACTCGTAAAACACCAACGTCGCCGGCTCGCGCTTCAGAGCTTCCAGCGCCGACTTTCTGCCGGTGCGCTTTGCCGGCAGGAAACCGGCAAAAAGGAAACGGTCAGTGGGGAGACCGGCCGCGCTCAGCGCAGTCACAAGAGCGCAGGGTCCAGGGATCGGGCTGACCCGGATTCCCGCAGCCCTCGCCTCCCGAACCACCACATATCCCGGATCGGAGATCAGCGGCGTACCGGCATCGGAGATCAACGCAAGATCCTTGCCCGCCAGCAACTCTTTAAGTACCCGATCGAACCGCTCGCGCTCGTTATGCTCGTGCAGAGCGATCATCGGCTTGCTAAGCCCCAGATGCTGCAGCAGTCGACCGCTATGACGGGTATCCTCAGCGGCAACAATCGCCACCGATGACAGCACCTTCTCTGCCCGCGGCGAAAGATCCCCAAGGTTGCCGATGGGCGTTGCCACAATATACAGGGTGCCCGGCCCGCTACCTGCCTGCCTTGTTTCTTTCATGGCGTCTGCCATTTCTCTAGCCAATCTTTGCACCCTATGCCTGTTTTGGAGTCGGACCATGACAGCGTGGTCATGTGAATTGCCCCCGGAGCTGTTAAACTTGCCACCGTTAATGCGGCGTCTCAAGCCCAATCATCCGGAGTGAGCCAAGCTTGTCATGATCAAGAAGTCTATCAATCAGTCTGTTCCGGCCAGTTTTCTGGCGGCGTTCCTGCTGTTGTCCGGGTGCGCCAGCGTCAACCTGGACTCCCACGTTGCCCAGACCCCCAACGAAGCCCTCGAGCTTGCCGCCGGCGAAGATAACCGGACAACGGCGCAGCAGTACCTGCTGAGGATTGCCAGTCGCTTCCAGGATGAGGGCAACCATGAAGACGCACGCACCATACTGGAAAGCAACCAGCTGGACCAGATGGCACCGGGACTGGAAGGCGAGAAGCGCCTGCTGGCAATGACCAGCGCCACAGCCCTCGAAGACAGTGACTGGGCAGACTCCATCACCGCAGGACTCACTCCGGACGCATTCATTGAGTACGCCCCGGATCAGATGGCCCGCGCGGCAGACCTTCAGGCCCGGACCTACGAACTTGCCGGCGACCGCGTGGGCGCGGCAATGACACTGATGCTGCTGGCGCAGACCGACCCCGAGGCGGACGTACAACAGCTGCACGATCGAATCTGGCAACTGCTCCAGACTTTGTCAGAGCAGGAACTGGCCGATGCCAGCGCAAAGGCAATTGGCTACGAGAACCAGGGCTGGCTGGAACTTGCCGCCCTGGTCCGCGAGCCAGGCGTCAGCCTCGATGAGCAAGGCCGCGTCGTTCGTCGCTGGCAGAACAACTGGCCGGGGCACCCTGCGGCCCAGGTTCCGCCATCGGAACTGCAGCTGATTGCCACGCTGGCGACCAGCCGGCCGGAAAAGATTGCCCTGGCTCTGCCGCTCGAGGGACCCTTTGCCAGCGCCGGGAAAGCAATCCGGGATGGTTTCCTCTCTGCCTACTACCTGGACGAGTCCGCAGACCGTAGCAAGACCGACATTCGCGTCATCAATACTTCCGGTGAGGACTTCGCCGAGCTGTACAACGAGCTTTCGTCCAGCAACTTTGACCTGATCGTCGGTCCCCTTGAGAAAGAAGCGCTTGCAGAACTTGCCGCCATGAACACGTTGCCGGTTCCGGCGCTGGGCCTGAACTATCTCCCCGAGGGCTCCGCGCCACCGGACGGCCTGTACCAGTATGGCCTCTCCGCAGAGGACGAGGCCCGGCAGATTGCCGATCGCCTGGTCGATGAGGATCTTGACCACGTACTGGTCCTGATTCCACAAGGCGAGTGGGGCGACCGGGTGGAGCGCGCACTGCTTAACCGCCTCCAGGAGCGTAATGGCGTCGCCCTTGATATCGAACGGTTCTTCCCGGAAGACAACCTGCGCACGGTAACGGCCGACCTGCTTGGTATCACCGTTTCCCGCAACCGGGCTATTCAGGTTGAGCGCACTATCGGCATCGACGTGGAATTCGAAGCACGCCGGCGCCAGGATGCGGATGCCATCGTAATGGTGGCTGAGCCCACCATCGCCCGCCAGTTCAAGCCGCTGTTTGCCTTCTACTTCGGCGGCGACCTGCCGGTGTACTCGCCTTCGATTGTATATGGCGGCACCCCGAATCCCTCCCGGGATCGCGACCTGAATGATGTTATTTTCACCGACATCCCCTGGGTACTGGGTGAGAATAACGAGCTCCGGGACCAGGCCCGTGAACACCTGAAGGGCACCCAGGGCCAGCTTGGCCGCCTGTTTGCCATGGGCGCGGACGCCTGGCAGCTGAGCAAACGCCTGCCCCTGCTGCGCCAGCTCGATTCTGCCTCGATTGACGGCCAGACCGGTGTTCTGACCATGACCCGCCAGGGCAGTATTCACCGAAGCCAGCTCTGGGCCCGGTTCAGCAACGGTTCACCGGAACTGCTGCCTGAGCTGCAGCCTTCTTCGGAAGATGAACAGGCACCGCCCCGTAACTCTGACGGCGAGGACGCGCGTCAACCCGGGACAATCTGAACCAGGGAAGACCTTAGCCATGGATGGCAAACGAGAACTGGGAAACCACTACGAGGGTGTCGCCGCACGGTATCTGCAAAGCCGTGGTGTCACCATCATCGAGAGGAATGTCTACAACCGCGGCGGAGAAATCGACCTGATCGGCCGGGACGGTGACACCCTGGTGTTTTTCGAAGTCCGCTTCCGCGGCGAAGGCAGCCTGACCGATCCGGCCGGCTCAATCACCTATGGCAAACAACGCAAGCTGCTCAGGGCGGTTTCCTTCTATCTGCACCGACACGGCTTATGGAACGCCTGCAGCAGGATTGATGTAATCGGCATTGTACCGGGGACCACCAGCAAATACCGGGTACAATGGATCAGGAACGCCATCCAGGCAGAGTAAGAAACACAATGGACACAACTGAACAGCAAATCAGCCAGTGGTTCGCCACCCACATGGAACATACGGCCCAGGCGGCAACCACGGTGGCACCCCAGATCGAGCCGGCTGCTGACGCGTTTGTCAGCACCCTCCTGCAAGATGGCAAACTGATTACCTGCGCCAACGGCAATGCCAATATCCTGGCCCAGTATTTCTGCACCGCCCTGCTGAACCGCCTGGAACAGGACCGGCCGGCATTGCCCGCGATCAACCTCGGAGCGGATGCGACCACCTACTCTGCTATTTGCCGTGACAATCGCTTCAATGACACCTTTTCTCGACAGGTGCGCGCCATCGGCAAACCCGGTGACCTTCTGTTCGTGGTGGTGGATGACGGCCACAAGGCTAACCTGATCCAGGCGATACAGGCTGCCCACGACCGGGAAATGCAGGTCGTAGTGCTCAGTGCCCGGGAAAAATCCGACATCACGTCCCTGCTTCACCCGGAAGACCACGAGATCGCCCTGAACAACCTCGATCCGGCAGACGCAACGCCATTGCTACTGATGATAATCAACACGCTATGCCGTCTGGTGGACGCCAAGCTGTTCGGAGGATAAAAAAAGCCAGCTTGCGCTGGCTTTTTCGGATAGAGCGGAAGAGTGGTTTTACTTCACCACTTTCAGGGTTGGCCTGCCCGAAGGCCGATCGTCCGGGCCGCCTTGTGAACGCCCGTCATCCTTGTCACCGGGGCCGTCCGGATCCGGGGTGCCCGGCTCACTTCCGAACACCATACCCTCGCCATTTTCCTTGGCATAGATAGCCATCACTGCCTGAAGCGGAATAAATACCTGCATGGGAACGCCGCCGAAGCGGGCACTGAACTCCAGTGCGCCATTACCGATAACCAGGCCCCGAACTGCTCCGGGGCTGATATTCAGCACAATCTGGCCATTGGCCACATGCTCTGTCGGCACCTGGACTCCCTGAACACCCGCGTCCACGACAATATAGGGCGTACAGTCATTGTCCAGAATCCATTCGTTAAAGGCCCGCACCAGGTACGGCCGACTGGATGTCATGGCGATCTTGTTGTCAGGCACTACCTACTCCTGCCCCGTTAACCGGGTTTGCCGAAAATCAGCTGCGAATATCTTCTTCCAGATCAGACAGGCTTGCCTTGAAGCCTTCACGGGCGAAGATGCTGTCCATGTATTTCTGGATCGGTTTCGCCTGCTTCTCATTCAGCTCGATACCCAGCGCCGGCAGACGCCAGAGAATCGGAGCAATACAGCAATCGACGATGGTGAACTCCTCGGAGAGGAAAAACGGCATTTCGCCGAACAGCGGCGCGGTTGCCAGCAAGCTCTCACGCAGTTCCTTACGGGCAACCTCGGATGCCTTGGCATTGGGCTGAGCCAGGATCTGGTCCACCAGGCCACACCAGTCTTTCTGGATCCGATGGATCATCAGACGACTATTGGCCCGCGCTACCGGATAGACCGGCAGTAAAGGCGGGTGCGGGAAGCGCTCGTCCAGGTACTCCATCATGATATTGGGCTCGTAGAGCACCAGGTCCCGATCCACCAGCGTCGGCAGGGCGTTGTACGGATTCAGGTCGGCCAGTTCCGCCGGCGGATTGTCCGGGTCCACATCCACTATATCAACGGTAACGCCCTTCTCTGCCAGGACAATACGCACCCGGTGACTGTAATGACTGGCCGGATCAGAGAAAAACGTCATTGATGACCGCTTGGTCACAACGCCCATAGAACTACCTCACGAGTAAACAAACCGAAATAACCCTGAAGAAACGCAAAAATCCAGCGGGCCCCAAAGAGCCCGCTGGAATTCAGGAAACGGGATTATACCCTATTTCTCAGTGTACGTCCTTCCAGTACTCACGATTGAGCAGATACGCGAAGACGAAGAAGATCGCCACGAAGATCAGCACGAAGATACCAAGGCGCTCACGCTCAACGCGCACCGGATCCGCCATGTACGACATGAAGTTCGTCAGGTCGTACATAGCCTGGCTGAACTCGGCCTCACTCATGGAACCTTCACTCTCATACTGCGAGCACAGTTCACCGTTGTTGATGTTCCCGCTGAGCGGCTCAACAGAGGCTTCCACACCCACATTCGGCTGAACGGAACACAGACCCTGCAGGTCAACCATCACGTGCGGCATACCCACGTTCGGGAAGACCACGTTGTTGACACCCAGCGGGCGGGTTTCATCCTTGTAGAAACCACGCAGGTATGAATAAACCCAAGACTCACCACGCAAGCGGGTCTCCAGCGTCAGGTCAGGTGGCGGTGCACCAAACCACTCTGCGGCCATGTCCTTGCTCATGGAGTTCTTCATCAGCTCACCAATCTTGGCACCGGTGAAGATCAGGTTTTCCTCGTAAAGGTCCACGGGAATCTCGAGATCGTCCGCCACTCGCTTGTAGCGGGCGTACTCCATGGAGTGGCAACCCATGCAGTAGTTGGTGAACAGGGCCACCCCCCGCTGCAGGGACTCCTTGTTGGTGTGGTCCGTCTCGATATGATCGAGCGGGATCGCGCCACCGGCTGCCAGCCCGAGAGCTGGCAGGACTGCGAAAACGAGACCAAAAATCAGCTTTCTCATTATCCTGTCACCCTCTCTGGTACTGGCTTGGTTTTCTCCATGCGCGTATAGAACGGCATCAGAATGAAGTACAGGAAGTACAGCACGGTCAGGATCTGCGCGACCATGGTGCGACCTTCTGTTGCCGGAACCAGGCCAAGGTAGCCCAGGATCACAAAGCTGATGGCAAAGATCACCAGGGCAATCTTGCTCAGCCAGCCCTTGTAACGGATGGAGCGGACCGGGCTGCGGTCAAGCCAGGGCAGTACGAACAGGATCGCGATAGCGCCACCCATGACGACAACACCCCAGAACTTCGCCGGCAGACCGAACAGATCCACAGTCACCGCACGCAGCATCGCGTAGAACGGTGTGAAGTACCAGACCGGCGCAATATGCGCAGGTGTCTTGAGGGCGTTCGCCGGCTCGAAGTTCGGCTTCTCGAGGAACAGACCGCCCATTTCCGGGAAGAAAAACACCACAATGAAGAAGATGAAGAAGAACACAGCCACGCCCAGCAGGTCGTGCACGGTGTAGTACGGGTGGAACGGAATGCCGTCTTTCGGGATGCCGTTCTCGTCCTTGTTCTTCTTGATATCGATACCGTCAGGGTTGTTGGAACCAACCTCGTGCAGCGCCAGGATATGCAGCACCACCAGGCCCAGCAGAACGATCGGCAGTGCCACCACGTGCAGGGCGAAGAAGCGGTTCAGGGTGATACCGGAGATCAGGTAGTCACCACGGATCCACAGGGACAGGTCTTCACCGATAACCGGAATGGCACCGAACAGGTTAACGATAACCTGGGCACCCCAGTAGGACATCTGACCCCACGGCAGCAGATAGCCCATGAAGGCTTCGGCCATCAGCACCAGGTAGATCAGCATGCCGAAAATCCAGATCAGCTCACGGGGCTTCTGGTACGAGCCGTACATCAGGCCGCGGAACATATGGAGATACACCACCACGAAGAAGGCGGAGGCACCGGTAGAGTGCAGGTAACGGAGCAACCAGCCCCACTCCACATCACGCATGATGTACTCGACGGAGGCAAAGGCGCCCTCGGCAGAGGGGTTGTAGCTCATGGTCAGCCAGATACCGGTCACCAGCTGGTTGACCAGTACAAGCATGGCCAGGGAGCCAAAGAAGTACCACACGTTGAAGTTTTTCGGCGCGTAATACTTGGCCAGGTGTTTGTTCCAGGCGTCAACGATCGGGAGACGGTCGTCTACCCACTGAATCAGTTTCTGCATTACGCTGCCTCCGGATCAAGACCAATCGTGAGGGTCACATCGTCATCGAAACGATACGGCGGCACCTCAAGGTTCAGGGGAGCAGGCTGCGCATCATAAACCCGGCCAGCCAGGTCGTAGCGGGAGCCGTGACACGGACAGAAGAGACCACCGAGCCAGTTTTCGCCAAGATCCGCCGGGGCAATTTCAGGGCGGTAGGAAGGCACACACCCGAGGTGGGTGCACAGGCCGACATAGACACCGATCTCCGGCTTGAGAGCCCGAACAGTGCCCTCGATATAAGGAGGCTGTTGCGGGGCTTCGGAGTTCGGATCTTTCATCCGCTCGCTCAGCTTTTCGATGTTCTCCAGCATTTCCGGTGTGCGGCGGATGATCCAGACCGGCTTACCGCGCCACTCAACGGTGACCTGCTGGCCTGGTTCAATCTTGCTGATATTGACGGTTACCGGTGCACCTGCTGCTTCCGCCTTGGCACTGGGATTCCAGGATGCCACGAAAGGAACTGCTGCACCGACGACGCCGACTCCACCCACCACGGACGTAGCGCCGATCAGGAACCGGCGCCGGCCTTGGCTCACGTCGCCATTACTCATTATGGTTTTCTCCCATCAGGCGATGTCACAGCCCGCCCAAAAGCCGGCAATGTGCATCTTAAAGGACTTCACAACCCAAAAATATAAGCGCCCAAATGGTAATGAAATTGCCATGGGCTTACAAGTCGGAAAGGCGCCGTGCGCGGCGCTTCCCTGTTCCAGATCAATTTGATAGCAAATCGCCCGGACACAAAAAAACCCGGCCAGAAAGGACCGGGTTTTTTCGCATTCCGCAAAGCAGAATTAACGCTTGGAGAACTGCGGACGCTTACGCGCCTTGCGCAGACCAACCTTCTTACGCTCGACTTCACGTGCGTCACGGGTAACGTAACCCGCTTTGCGCAGTGCCGGGCGCAGAGTCTCGTCGTAATCCATCAGGGCACGGGTCAGACCGTGACGAATAGCGCCGGCCTGGCCACTGGTACCACCACCTTTGACGGTGATGTTGATGTCGAAACGATCGGTAGACTCGGCAACCACCAGCGGCTGACGAACGATCATGCGCAGAGTCTCACGACCGAAGAACTGCTCGATGGTGCGACCGTTGATAGTGATGTTACCGCTACCCGGCTTGATAAAGACGCGAGCCGTGGAGTTCTTGCGGCGACCAGTACCGTAATTTTGTGCTACAGACATATCCGCCTTCCGTTAAATGTCGAGTTCTTTGGGCTGCTGGGCTGCATGGGGATGCTCAGCGCCGGCGTAGACTTTCAGCTTCTTGAACATGGCACGGCCGAGCGGGCCTTTCGGAAGCATGCCTTTGACAGACTTCTGGATGATTTGCTCGGGAGCCTTGTCTACCAGCTTCTCGAAATTGATGGACTTGATTCCACCCGGAAAGCCGGTGTGGCTGTAGTACATCTTTGCAGATGCCTTTTTGCCGGTAACCTGCACCTGGCTGGCATTGATTACAACGATGTAGTCGCCAGTGTCCACGTGAGGGGTATACTCAGGCTTATGCTTGCCCCGCAGACGACGGGCGATTTCGGTTGACAGACGACCCAGCGTCTTGCCGGCTGCGTCTACAACGTACCAGTCACGTTTTACTGTTTCTGGTTTCGCACTCAGAGTCTTCATTGATTCCGCCTTGAACGCTATAAAAGAAACGTTAAAAACCACCACCGGTAAATGCAAGGCATCCGGAGGAGGTTCATACCTGTATGTTGGCAGTGACACTATTCGGGGCTGAGATAGTGACATCGCCTTGAAAAGCCAGGGCGCGAAGTATACTCGAACCCACAGGGAAAACCAACCCCGACCCGCCCTGTTTCGCTATTCCCTTATTCTGGCAGATCGCCGCCGGTCCAGCCATAGAGCGAACAGGCATTGGCGAGCAATTCCGGTGCAATGTCCGACGCACTCACGCCCCGGAGAGTCGCCAGCGTCTCCAGTATCCGCGGCAGATAGACCGGGGAGTTCTGCCCGGCCTCCACACCCGCCGGCGCCATATCCGGCGCGTCCGTTTCCAGCACCAGGCACTCCAGCGGCAGCCGAGCAACCGTGTCCCGGGTCTTGCGGGCACGATCATGGGTGATCACTCCGCCGATCCCGATGTAACAACCCAGATCCACCAGCTTGGCGGCCTGCTGGTAGCTGCCCGAAAAGCCGTGGATCAGCGCCCGCCCCGACCAGTTGGCCCTGCGGAGGGTGGCATGGACCTCATCATGGGTCTTCACTGAGTGGATAATCAGGGGCAGATCCAGCCTCCCGGCAATGGCCACCTGACGCTCGAACCAGGGCTGCTGCTCATCCAGCGCTCCGTGCAGGCGATCCAGACCGCATTCGCCGAGACCGACACACCGTTCGGGCCGCTCCGATAACTGATTCTCCAGGACCTGAAGATCCTCTTCCCTATGCTCCTGCACAAACCAGGGATGGATCCCCAGGCAGTACCACAGGCCCGGGTGAGCGCCGGCAACCTCCCGGACCCTTGACCAGTCCGGCCTGCGAACCCCGGGGATCACGACACCCAGAACGCCGAGCGCCCGGGCCTCGCCCAGCACTTGCGCTCGCTGGCCGTCGAAACAGGGAAAATCAAAGTGGCAATGGGCGTCGATCATTCTCATGCTCACCTCCGCCCGGCACTGATTCAGTGTTCCCGGGTCTTCTGGAACCGGATATCCGGGTAACGCTCCTGCGCCAGGTTCAGGTTGACCATGGTCGGCGCGATGTAAGCGAGGCGGTCACTGCCATCGAGTGCAAGATAGTCGTTGTTCTTGCGCTCGAACTCGTCCAGTTTGCGCTCGTCGTCGCAACCGACCCAGCGTGCTGTGGCCACGTTGATGGGCTCGTAGACCGCATCCACCTTGTATTCGCTCTTCAGGCGAGCCACCACCACATCGAACTGGAGCACACCAACCGCGCCCACAATCAGGTCGTTGTTCTTCAGCGGCCGGAATACCTGGACCGCGCCCTCTTCCGACAACTGAATCAGCCCCTTCTGCAACTGCTTGGCCTTGAGGGGGTCCTTGAGCCGGATGCGCCGGAACAGCTCCGGGGCGAAGTTCGGGATGCCGGTAAACTTCATGTCCTCGCCGGCGGTGAAGGTATCACCCAGCTGGATGGTGCCGTGGTTATGCAGGCCGATGATATCCCCGGCAAAGGCCTCTTCGGCATGCTCCCGGTCGCCGGCCATGAAGGTCAGGGCATCGGAAAAGCGGACTTCCTTGCCGATGCGGACATGACGGGCCTTCATCCCCTGGGCGTACTTGCCGGAGACAATGCGCAGGAAGGCAATACGGTCACGATGCTGGGGATCCATGTTGGCCTGGATCTTGAAAACAAAACCGGAAAAGCCGTCCTCGGTGGGCTCGACCAGGCGCTGGTCCGTCTCCCGCGGCTGGGGCTCCGGCGCCCACTCCACCAGACCGTCCAGCATGTGATCGACGCCGAAGTTACCCAGGGCGGTACCGAAGAACACCGGGGTCAGCTCACCGGCCAGGAAGGCCTCCTGGTCGAATTCGTGGGAAGCGCCCTTGACCAGTTCGATCTCGTCCCGGAGATCGGACGCATAGGCGCCGATCGCCTCATCCAGCTCCGGGTTATCCAGGCCCTTGATGATGCGCTTCTCCTGGATGGTATGGCCCTGTCCGGACTGGTACAGCACCACCTCGTCACGCAGCAGGTGATACACACCCTTGAAGTTCTTGCCCATACCGATCGGCCAGGTCACCGGCGCACAGGCAATCTTGAGAACCTCCTCCACTTCGTCCATCAGCTCCACCGGATCCCGGGTATCGCGATCGAGCTTGTTCATGAAGGTCAGGATCGGCGTATCCCGTAACCGGGTGACCTCCATGAGCTTGATGGTCCGCTCCTCGACACCCTTGGCGCTGTCGATCACCATCAGGCAGGAGTCCACGGCAGTCAGGGTACGGTAGGTATCCTCCGAGAAATCCTCGTGACCCGGAGTGTCCAGAAGGTTGACCAGCTTGCCGCCATACGGGAACTGCATCACGGAAGTGGTTACCGAGATGCCCCGCTCCTTCTCCATTTCCATCCAGTCTGACTTGGCGTGCTGACCGGATTTCTTGCCCTTGACCGTACCGGCCTTCTGGAGCGCCTGCCCGAACAGCAGCACCTTCTCGGTGATGGTGGTCTTACCGGCGTCCGGGTGGGAGATAATAGCGAAAGTACGGCGCTTGGCCACTTCCTGGGAGAGATTCGACATAGTGTAATTAGAGCTCGGAATCGGAGGATTTTGAAAACCCGGTATTATAAGCCGTAAGGGCCCACCCCGTGAACAGCACCGGCGGTGATCACTTACTACCCAGCGGGAGAGTCATGACCCTGGCGTCTTCCCGGCCGTGGGCAGCCGGATAGTAGCCGGGGCGGAGCCCAATCTCTTCGAACCCGGCGCTGATATAGAGCTGTTCGGCAGCACGATTGGTCACCCGGACCTCGAGCAGGACCTGAACCATGCCATCGTCCCCGGCCTTGCCCACCAGGTGTTCGAGCAGAGAGCGCCCCGCGCCACAACCCCGGCTCTCCGGGTGCACGCACAGGTTCAGCAAGTGGGCCTCATCCACCAGATACGCAACCACCGCGTATCCAATGAGGGAATCCTCTTTGCAAAGTGCCCACAGGCGATAGTTGTCCTTGAAGCAGTCCAGGAAGACCGCTTCGCTCCAGGGGTGGGAATAGCCCTGGCGTTCGATTTCCAGCACCCGGGAAAGATCGGAATGGGACAGGGCACGAATCTCGAGGGCAGACCCATCCGCACTTGCGAACGCTGGTCGGTTATTCATGGGCATCAGGCAAACGGCTTGAGAAGCTGCCAGAGCTTTTTCTTCAGCTCGGGGTTCCCGGCGAGTTCCGCCAAAGTATGGGGGAAAACCAGTTCCGGTTTCCGCCCGAGGGCCTGGGCAAACCAGTGCTCTGCCCCGGATTGATCACCGGAATCCGGAACACCCAGGAGTATCATCTGCTGAGCTTCCACCGGCTCAAGCACGCCGCTGAGTACATCGATCAGATCCGCAAGACGATTCCCCGGAATCAGCGGATTATTGAATACCGGCCACAGAACCGGTCCGAGTTCCCGGGCCTCCTGATCACCAACGCTCTTCAGGATATTGCCCGCCAAAGTCTCCTGCAGGCGCAGACTTGCCTCTCCGGACAGGTCTGTTACCAGCACAAACCGTCGGCCAATCCACAACCGGAGATTCAACTTCTGCCGGAACGGGGCCGCTTTGGATCCATCGACGGACCGGCGGGATTCATTCGCCGCGGCGTCAGCTTCCGGTTCGGCCTCTGGTTCAGGCCCGGCGGACGATGGTGTTGCCGTGGCACTGGAAGGCTCCGGGACTGACGTCTCCATCAACGACTGGAGATTGACTGCCCGGGCAGGCTTCGCACTCTTCCCGGAAGGCTTCCTGGTTACCGCAGGGGCAACTGGAGCTCTCGGCTCGGTCCCAGCGGGGAGTTCCTCAGGGGAAGGCGATACTTCCTGCGGGAACTCAAACTCCGGGCTCGGGGCAGCACCGGGCAGCGGTGACCGGGCGTACCAGAGACGTACACCGGCAACTCCCAGGTAGAACTGACGCTCGGCTTCGGTATGGATCATCGCACTACCCGCGGCTTATACATCCGCCACTTGCGGATGCTGACGGATTCCGCCCCGGCTGATCAGATTCAGCGCCTCGATGTAGGCCTTGGCCGAGGCAATGATGATATCGGTATCCGCACCGACGCCATTGACGATGCGGCCGCCCCGCTCCAGGCGCACGGTCACTTCGCCCTGGGCATCCGTACCACTGGTGATGGCGTTGACCGAATACAGCTGGAGGTTACAACCGGAATCCACCAGGGATTCGATCGCCTTGAAGGTGGCATCGACCGGGCCACTGCCCTCAGCTTCCACCTTGTGCTCCTTGCCTTCCACCGTGAGGGTCAGGCTGGCTTTCGGCACTACACCGGTCTCGGAACAGACCTGCATACAGGCCAGTCCATAGGGACCTTCCTCTTCCTTCTGCCGCGTATCGCTGGCGATGGCCTGCAGATCTTCATCGAAGATTTCATGTTTGAGGTCGGCCAGGGCCTTGAACCGGGTAAAGGCTTCGTTCAGTTCAGTCTCGGTCTCGAACTGGATACCCAGCTCCAGCAGGCGGGTGCGGAACGCATTGCGACCGGAGTGCTTGCCCAGCACCAGGCTATTGGTGTGCCAGCCGACGTCCTGGGCCCGCATGATTTCATAGGTTTCCCGATGCTTGAGGACCCCGTCCTGGTGAATACCGGACTCATGGGCGAAGGCATTCGCACCCACGATGGCCTTGTTCGGCTGAACCGGGAAACCGGTGATGGTGGATACCAGTCGGGATGCGGGAACGATGTGCTGGGTATCAATCCGGGTATCGATATTGAACAGGTCCTGACGGGTACGAACCGCCATGACGATCTCTTCTAGAGCGGCGTTGCCGGCGCGCTCACCCAGGCCGTTGATGGTGCATTCCACCTGGCGGGCACCACGGGTCACCGCAGCCAGGGAATTGGCGACGGCCAGGCCAAGGTCGTTATGGCAATGAACCGAGAAAATCGCCTTGTCGGCATTGGGTACCCGGTTCATGATCTGGAAAATGGTTTCACCGAACTGTTCCGGGATCGCGTAACCCACGGTATCGGGAATATTGATGGTACGGGCACCGGCATCAATAGCTGCCTCGATAATGCGGCACAGGAAATCGAGCTCGGAACGCCCGGCGTCCTCGCAGGAGAACTCGACGTCATCCACGTGGCTGCGGGCACGCTTCACCGCTCGCACCGCCTGCTCCACGACCTCGTCCGGCTCCATCTGCAGCTTGTGCTTCATGTGGATCGGAGAGGTGGCAATGAAGGTGTGGATGCGAGCGCGCTCGGCCGGCCGGATGGCTTCGGCGGCGCGATCAATATCGTTATCGAGCGCACGGGCCAGGCTGCATACCGTGGACTCCCTGATATTCTCGGCAATCTGCTTTACGGCATCGAAGTCGCCCTGACTGGCAATGGCAAAGCCCGCCTCGATAACGTCCACACGCAGTTTCTCCAGGGCCTTGGCAATGCGGAGCTTTTCCGCCTTGTTCATGGTCGCGCCCGGGCTCTGTTCGCCGTCACGGAGGGTGGTATCAAAGATGACCAGGTGATCAGTTGCGGCCATTGGCAGGGCTCCCGTCAGAAACTTTGGTGTGGTTTTGGGAGTGAGTATATCACTTCTCCCGGACCGGAAATAAAAAACCCCCAACGGCGAAGCCGCTGGGGGTTTTGGTATTAGGAACCTGACGATGACCTACTCTCGCATGGGCCATGCCACACTACCATCGGCGCTGGTCTGTTTCACTTCTGAGTTCGGGATGGGATCAGGTGGTTCCAGACCGCTATGGTCGTCAGGCAAAACGGTTGATCACTGGGGGACGAGATGGAACGTTCAGAGGTGACTCTGAGTGATATTCGATTTCTTTGTTGCGTTATCCGCAATTGTCTTGGGTGTTATATAGTCAAGCCGCACGAGCAATTAGTATCGGTTAGCTCAACGCCTCGCAGCGCTTACACACCCGACCTATCAACGTCCTGGTCTTGAACGGCTCTTCAGGGACCTCGAGGGTCCAGGGAGATCTCATCTTGGAAGGGGCTTCCCGCTTAGATGCTTTCAGCGGTTATCCTGTCCGAACATAGCTACCGGGCAGTGCGTCTGGCGACACAACCCGAACACCAGAGGTTCGTCCACTCCGGTCCTCTCGTACTAGGAGCAGCTTTCCTCAAATCTCCAACGTCCACGGCAGATAGGGACCGAACTGTCTCACGACGTTCTA